>SCUE01000012.1 GCA_004297775.1 Chloroflexota bacterium
AGCTTGATACTCGACCAACCCGCCCGCCACATATAGAGAGCGCCGACGACGGGGACGCCGGGCGAATCCACGCCGCACACACGCATCACCACCCAGGCGCCGGCGAGGCTCAGAAGGGTATTCGCCACGAAGTGGATGGGCCCACACCGCTTGGTCAAGACGTTGTTGGCGGGGATCAGGACGAACTGCAGAACCAGCACTCCCACGACGGTCCACAAGAGATCGCGAGGAATCTCCACGGCTCCGGCTCCTGATTGTCGCGCGATCATAAGCCACTGGGGAGCGCGCACGCTGACTTGCGGTCCATTTGGCCGGTGGCCGTGAGCGGGTAAGTATCGAATTCAGGAGTGGCATGAATACTCAAGAAACGCTTGGTACCGCGCCCGCTACCGAAGAACGTGGCCTACCCCGAAGTGAGGCACGCGATCGTCGGGCTCGCGCTCGGTGGTCCTCCTCGAGAGGGTTTCTCGCCATTACCACCTGGTGCGAGGTGCGAGACGGGGTCTCCTTCTGGGCAAGGGCCCCCTAACCAATGATCCTGTAACCTAGATACACGAGTAATATTCCGAATCCGAACCCCATGGTAAGTTCTACAAGGATATACCTCCATACGGGCACAAGCCCTTCTCTAATATTTCTCAGCTGTATTCCTTGATTTAATAGACGGCTCAACATCAAAAATACACCAATTGCTATCAAAAGGTATCCTATTACGGCCATACTTCTACCTGCTTTCCCACCAATGGTGGCCCTATTCGCTCGTATAATGTCACCGGACTCGCAGGAACAAAGAGGAAACCAGGACTGATTCGAGGCCAGTCGCAAAGCTATTGGCAAGTTCTACCGGGAGCATCGGCACACTGGACGACCGCGTTCGGAGCGTGCATTCCTTTCCTTTACGCAAGAGAGCAAGAGAGGTCGAACACGACTCGATCCTAGACATCCAGCGTCGTCGTGCGATAGGTTCCAGCAATACGTGAAATACTCTGTCCAAGTCCGGTCACCGAATCGCGCAATAGGCCGATCGGCGCAAGCATTGTTTCATCAAGGGCGCGAAGCTCCTGCGGGTACTCGGTGATCAAGTGCCGATGCATTATCTTGAAGTTGCTGTGCGTTCTGGCGAGCTCGTTAACCTGTCTCGTTAGACCTACGACCCGAGACATCGACCGCAAGAGTTCTGGGTCGTCGCTGATCGCCGCTGGTGGGCGCAGTCGGACCAGCTCCCAGGTCCAAGGCACCAGCTCGGTGATCGGCAACCGCAGGCCTGGGTCCGCGACGCGTTCGTTGACTTGCCCGAGTTCCTGCTCGAGATACTCGATCTGCGACCGGAGGACATCGAGGTTAGTCGCGACGTCTTCCTCGATGGCAGCGAGGACTGCCCTATCGCTCCGCGCAGTCTCCGTTTCGTGCTTGAACCAATCCCAGAGCATCATCAGGCCAGATCCGGCGATGCCACCCACGATCGCGGAAATCAGAGCGACCACCCACGTGTCAGGCATGACGAGGTGCCTCCCAAGATCATGAGCGACCAGCAGAATGCCAAGTGCCACGGCCGGCGAGATCACACGGATTGGACTCGACGAGCGTCGAATGGCTCGCGTACCGAGACTACGCATCGAGTGTGCAGGTGGTTGACGGCCAAAGCCGCGCTGCGCGCGCCGCGAGCAACTCTAAGGAGGGGGGCAATCGCGCCATCATATCCAGTCGGGAAGGTGCGCATGCCATGATGTCGACTCGCTAGGGCAACATCGAGCGGTCCGGCGGCTTCTACGTTGCTTCCACTGTGGATCGCGGCTTCGCGCGTCCGTAACCCAATGGGCGCGCCTACGGCTGGAGGTCCCGGATCATGGTCAATAGCCACACCGCTGACGCAGGCCATCCGACGAAGGAAAGCAGGCTGAGCGGAAGGGCTCCGAGCCAGTGTCCCAAAAGGGCGAACACAATGCCGCCAAGGAACGAACCCACGGCGAACAGCACAATCGGCCAGTACCAGGCAGTCTGGGTACCGTAGAAGATCATCAGTCCGAGACCGACAAGGGCTCCGAGCGCGGTCGATATGTTCAGGGCGAGTTCGACGTAGGGTGACGCACCTTCGAAACTGCGGGCGTGCCGCTGGTGGGTGTTGACGAACCCGAAGAAAAGAACCCAGGGCGCGACGATCGTCAACGGCATGGAGTCCAGCATCTCAGTGCGCTCTGCATCCTGCCACAACGAGGGCGCGCGCGTCCAGCCTTCAGATCTTGGCTTCCACTCGCCTCTTCGGACTGGCGAGGTTGCTCCACTCGCGGAGGGTTTCGGCGACGCCTTCTTCGTCGTCCGGAGCTAGCGGTGGCCGTCGCCACCCCTTGGCGTCACCCCTCTACGAACACGCGGCTATCGCTGAACCGCCCCGGCTTTTGTAGAGACTCCGGTCATTGGGACGCTGCCAGGCTGTCTGGCACGACGTGATGGTAGTATGCGGCCTCGAACTCCGCCGGCGGGATCATCCCCAGCTCGCCGTGGAGCCGTCGGTGGTTGAACCAGTCGACGTAGTCAATGGTCGCGTGCTCGACATCGGCCAGCCCGCGCCAGGGACCGCGATGTCAACTCGGCCTTGTACAGGCTGTGGAAGGACTCGGCCAGCGCGTTGTCGTAGGCGCTCACCGCGAGCCGAATATAGAACACACGTTCTCCTTGTGCTATACCTTTCGCAATGCCGAAAGGAGCGGACAGTGCGCGAGATTCCGGTGCGTCGGTCGGCGGCTCGGGACGTGGTCGCGGTCGAGCCAGCGGCTTCCCCGATCCCGTGGCTGTCGTTCGCCGCGATCGTCTGGACCCTCGTGTGTTTCGTTTTTCGACGAAAACGAGATTGCGATCCGCTCCATCTCGGTCAGTTTGAGATCAGGTCTGCTCCACTTCTTGCGCGCTCCATCCGCTCCATCTCGGTCATTTCGAGATTGCATCCGCTGCCTGCCCGCGACGCACGTGGAGCGAGCAGGTGCTCGGAAACGAAGTCCTCCCGGCGCCGCGATCGGCGAGAATCCGCCGCGTGAGCGACAGCGAGAAGCCCGCCCGGCCGGCCAAACGCGGCGCGCCGTCGACGAGTAAGCGCGGTGTCCGCCCCGGCCGGGCGGCGCGCGAGGAAGGCGCGACGTACCTCGTCACCGATCTGCCGATCGACGAGCGGCCGCGCGAGCGGCTGCTGCGGTCGAACGATCCAACCTCGCTGTCGGATGGCGAGATCCTGGCGATCCTCCTGCGCGTCGGCGTGGAGGGGATGAACGCGATCGCGCTCGGCAACCATCTGCTCGAAACATTCAAAGGTTGGCGCGGCCTGATGGACGCGCCAATGGACGAGCTTCGCAAGGTACGTGGCCTCGGCGACGCGAAGATCGCCCAACTGAAAGCGGCGCTGGAGGTTGGCCGTCGTCTGGTGGCCGAGGGCTCGGATCGGCCGCTGCTGAATCGGCCGGAGATCGTGGCACAACTGCTCGAAGTCGAAATGGCTCTGCTGTCACGCGAAGAGATGTACGTCCTCGTTCTCGACACCAAGAACATGATGATCGGGCCGCCACGTGTGACCCATCGGGGAACGGTCGACGGCATCACCGCGCGAGTCGCCGATTTCTTCCGCGACGCGTTGCGCGAATCGGCCCGCGCGATCATCCTCGCTCACAATCATCCGTCGGGCGATCCCGAGCCGTCGCCCCAGGACATCGCGCTCACCCGCGAGGTCGCCCGAGCCGGGAAGCTGCTCGATATCGACGTGCTCGATCACGTGATCGTCGGACGCGGTCGGCGCGACGGCGTACCAGTGTTCACCAGCCTGAAGCAGCGTGGCATCCTGTAGCAGTTCGCGCGTCGAACTCACGGCGCGTCGCAGCATGATCACCCGATGCGATCAGGCCGCATTCACTGGCGCTTGGCGATACGACCGTGGCCTTGGCGCGACGAGCGAGATGTGGCATGCGAGGGCGGAGTCCGGGCTTCGCCGCCGCCGGATCCCGATCCTAGATTGCCATAACGGTCGCGCGACTCATCTTCACCAGCCTCTTATGGCGACCGGCCTACATTTCGCCCGTTCGCCGCAATGGGCGGTGGGACACTGACTCTCTCGGGAGGCTCTGCGTGTCGTCGGTCCGCGAGGTGTGGCTCGCGATTCGGGAAACGGTCTTCACCGTCGCGCAGGTCGTCACACTCGGCGTCGTCGCGCTGGTGCTTGGACTGATCGCGCTAACGATGCTGCTCTCGCGGCCCGGGTCGAATGGAGCGACCGCGGCCCGTCGGCCACTCTCCGAACTGGTCCCGACGATCGTGGCCGCGTCTCCAACCGCCGGCGCGCCACGTGATGCCGTCCGAGAGCCAACCCTCGTCGCTTCGCCGATGGGTCTCTATCAACCGCCCGGGCTGGCGCCACGCGAGAATCTGCCCGCGGCCGCAACCGAGCCTCCGGCGACGGCAACGCCGCTCCCCGCCCCGCCCGAGCCACCGGCGCACGCGACGGCCACGCCCCGCCCGGCCGCGCCAACTCCCTCGCCGCGCCCGGCTGCGCCAACGGCGACCGCGGCGGCGGCAACCCCGACGTCGAACCCGACCAGTCAGATGATGAAGGTCCTCCCCGCCAGCGACGGCCTGCCGGCGCGGGTTCGGTCGGAGCCGAACACGAAGTCGCGAATCCTCGTGCGCGTCCCGCTCGGCGCGCAGGTCGAGGTCGTCGGCTCGGCCCAGGGCGATGAGATCCAGCCGGGCAATCGCGTGTGGTTCAAGATACGATTCCGCAACGTGACGGGATATATCTACTCACCGCTGCTCGACGGCGGATGAGCGAGCCGCGCCTCACGCGTCGAGGCGACAGTACAGAACTCTCCGAACGCGCGCTTCGAGCGGCGCTGTCGAGCGAGGGACTCGCACCGTACGCGTGGGGCAATCCGCCCGGCGACGCCTACCCGCCGCACCGGCATGCGTTCAGCAAGATCCTCGTTTGCGTTGCAGGGTCGATTCGGATCGACCTGGTCGACATCGGCACAAGCATCGATCTGGCGCCGGGTGACCGGCTCGACCTGCCGGCTGGTATCCTCCACGTCGCCAGCGTTGGCGCGGAGGGCGTGACGTGTCTGGAGGCGCACCGCAACCACTGATCGGCTCGGTCGAGGCGCCGATCGGCGGCGCAACGGGAGTTCTGACCTACCGCGAGTGGCCGGGCGACGGTGCGCCGATCCTGTTCCTGCACGGACTCGCGTCGAGCGCGTCCACCTGGAATCTCGTCGCGCCACTCCTGGCCGGTCGCCATCGCGTCGTCGCGTTGAATCAGCGCGGTCACGGCGGAAGCCACGCGCCCGATGACGGATACGACTTCGACAGCGTCGTCGGTGACGCCTGGGCGGTCTGTCGCGCGCTCGGAGTCGAGCGACCGTTGGTCGTCGGCCAATCGTGGGGTGGCAACGTTGCCCTCCACATGGTCGCAACCGCCCCGCCGGATGCCACGCGAGGCCTGGTGATGGTCGATGGCGGCTTCATCGAGCCATCCCGGCGATCGACCTGGGAGGAAGCGGCCGTCCGCATGCGTCCACCGAACACAGACATACCAATCGACGCGTTTCGCGCGCGGATCCGCGATCGTCTCGGACCGCGATGGGCACCCGCGTGGGAGAGCGCGATCCTGGCGAACTTCTGGGTTGATGAGTCCGGGATTCTGCGCCGCCATCTATCGATCGAGAATCACATGAAGATCGCGTTCCACCTGTTTCATCACCGACCGTCCGAACTGTTTCCGGTCGTCGCCTGCCGGGCGCTCTTCGCGGTCGCGCTGGGATCAGCCGACGCGCCATCCGATCCACGACGCGTCGAGGCAGTCCGCGAGATCGTGGGCGAGGCACTCGCGGCGTTGGGATCGCGCGGTCAGGCTGTCTGGATGAACGACACCATTCACGACATCCAGTTGCAGCGTCCGATCGAATTGGCCTATCTCATTGCGACGCTCGCGTAGCGGCCGAGAGGGACCGCGTCCTACCGCAACCGGTCGAGCGAGAAGTGCTCGTCATGCTGAAACGAGTGCGTCGCCGCGCCACGTCGGATCGTGATCGCCCCAGCGCCGAGGACAAACCCGCTTCCATCTCCCAGATCCAGGATCGCGGCGGTCTGCTCGTCGATGCCGAGAATCGGCGTATCGTCTGGCAACTGCGCGACCAGCGCTTCGAAACGATCGAGTCCCATGAAACAACGCCGCGAGTCGAAATCGGCGCCACCCTCGGTGTTGTTCCAGTGGGGCACGATCGCGATCGTGAGACCGACTGAGCCGAGGAGATCGAGGCCGTCGATCCAGGCCGGATCGTGCCCGGCCTTGAAGATCTCGTAGACGGGAATCGTCCATCGTGAGAGGGCGATCGCGGCCGCGCTCGCCGCCGAAAGCGTTGCCCCGGCGCGCCAGCGATCGACGACGTGGCTTAACGCGAGCGTGTCGCGCAGGTGGCGGACGGCGTAGCTCGGGCTACCCGGGCCGGTGAAAACGTAGTTGGCCCGCAGGAGTGGCGCGACGATGGCCGCGTCGTCGGCGCCACGGTCGCGGCGCGGCGCGTGCACGATCTCGATTGACGGCGCGTAGTTCTTCAAGCTGTGTTCAAGGAATGCCGCGATCCGGGCGACCACCTGAGTCGAGTTGGTTTCGAATCCGGCTGGCGTGTCGAGAATCGCGACATCGATCGGCCGGCCAAGACGTTCGAAGAGGTATTCGTGCACGCGCCGACCGCTCGGCGAGGTCTCGCCGGATCCGAAGAGGGCCAGAAGTCCCGGCGGCGCGATCATGTCGCGGCGGAGCGTAGGGGCGGTCCGGGGTTGCGTCAAGTCATTGCGGGATTCTCGGACAGGAGCGCGGTAACCGGAATGAGTCCGCCGCCCTCAACCCCTGACGCTGATCCGGACCTTGGACGTCGAATGACCGTTGATCGCCAGGTGATCCCGCGCGTCCAGGTCGGCCACAACGCGCTGTCTACAATCGCCACGAATGTCCGGGCATCTCGACGGATCGTTCCACATCGCCTCGGACGAGGTCGACGTGGCGGCGCTGCGTCAGCGGGTCGAGGCGGGCATGGCTCGTCGCCCGCCGCTGTCGCCCGATCCGGCCGCCTTGCTGGCGCGCTTTCACGAGCCGGTCGGGGCGAGCGCTCAGGACGAGGTGGGGTTCGCGGTCGTGCAACTGCGGATGATCCTCGACAACCCGCTGCCCTCTGACCGCATGGTCCGTTCGGAATCCCCACTCGGCGCGCTGTTGGATCGCGGGCGTGGGCCACTCCACGCGATCGCGCGCTACTACGTCGATGCTCTCGCGTCGCGCCAGGATGAGATCGCGTCGTGGGTCGCCACGGCGCTAGCCGCGGTCGCGTCCGACGACACGATCGGCCGTGGAACAGAAGCCGGTACCGGGGGCACGGGCAGAGATGGTGCCGCGAGTGCCGGTCGTGATCTTGTGTCGCTCGCGCATGACGTGGCGGCGCTGCGGGAGGAGCTTCGTCAGATGCGCGCCGAGATCGACGCACTCCGACGCGCGGCGGCCGACGGGATGTCGCCGACTGCCACGCCACGCGTCAGCGATCCCGAGATGGTGCACGCCATCGCGCCATCAGCCACCGATCCCAGAGTGTCGCCATCAGATGCGCCGCCAGCCAGCGATCCCGAAGCGCCGCCTCGATGACGATAGCTGATGGCGAATCCGCCGCGTTGTGGCGCGAGCTTCGCGAACTGATCGGCCGCGACGGCCGCGTCGTGCAGATGATCTCGGACATGGCGCCGTCCGATGCGTCGGTCGCCGACACCGTCGCCTGGCAACGCGCGCTCCAGCGCCACGGAATCGAGACGCCGATCTACGCGCGACGACTGGTCAGCGGGCACGATGGCGCGGCCGCGCATATCGACGAGTACCGGCATCGCCGTTCGGATGTCGTCGTTCTGAAGTACACGCTCTGGTCCGAGGTCGCCGAATGGGTGCGCAATCGGCGGCTGCCGTACGGGTTGCTCTATTACAACGTGACTCCGCACGAATACTTCGAGCACTACGATCAGGTTCTGGCGCGTGAGACGCGACTCGGTCGCGAACGATTGCCGATGCTCGTCGCGAACTGCGCGATCGCGGCCGCGAATGCGCCGTTCGGCGCGCGTGAACTCCTGGCGGCCGGATTCAACGAGCCGAGCGTCGTGCCGATTCTGACTGAACCGGACCGCGCGGACACGCCGCGCGATCCGGCGATCGTCGAGGAGATGGCGCGCCCGGGCACGAACATCGTCTACACCGGTCGCATCGCGCCGAACAAGCGGGTCGAGCACACGATCGCGGCGTTCGCGCACTATCAGCGGATCGATCCGCGGGCGCGCCTCTACCTCGTCGGCAGTTACGAGACGCGTTCGCCGTACTTTCGGGCCGCCCGGCGCCTCGTCGAGCAACTTGGCCTGAGCGACGCGATCCAGTTCACCGGCAAAGTCTCACGACCGCGCTATCTGACCTACCTCGCCGGCGCGCACGTGTACCTCACGATGAGCGAGCACGAGGGGTTCTGTGTGCCGTTGATCGAGTCGGCGCGACTTGGCGTCCCGATCATCGCGCGCGCGGCCGGGGCGATTCCCGACACGGCCGGCGATGCCGCAATCCTGGTCGATCGTCCGATTCCGGCCGTCGTCGCGGAATTGATCGACGCGGTCGTCTCGGACGGCGATCTGCGCGGATGGTTGATCGTGCGCGGCCACGCGATGGCCGAACGGTTTGCCTACCCCCGGGTCGAGGCGACGGTTGCGTCGTTCCTCGTTGAGGCGACGCGGCGAATCAGGGCGGCGTAGGCTTCGGCGGCGGCGCTCCAACTGTGCGTCCGGGCGTAGTCCTGCGCCGCGGACGAGAGTCGGTCGCGCGCCTCGCCATCGTCGAACAGATGACGCAACGCCGATTCGACGTGGCGCGCGTCGGGGACGGTGTCGCCGGTCGTCGTCACGTGACAGACCGCGGCGCGCGGAAGCGTCGAGAACCAGCCGACATCGCTGACGATCGTCGGACAGCCGAGGCGAAGCGCCCGCAACGTCGCTCCGGACGCCTCGCCAGCCGTCGGCCAGCGCAACTGAACGCAAACATCGCAGGCGGCCATCACATCCTCGAACGCCGGTAGGTCGAGGCGACCGAGGACGTGGCAGCGGCGGAGGCTGGCGAAGATGGGCGCGACATCCGGCGCGACTTCGCCGGCGACAACCAGCGCCGCGGATGGATATGTCGCCGACATCGATGCGAACGCGCGCGCGAGTGTCTCGGGCGCCTTCTCAGATGTTGCGCCGCCGAACGTGCCGATCACAAACGCGGTCGGGTCGAGGCCATGCGCCCGACGCACCATCGCGCGCTCGTCGGCGCTGAGAGCGCGCTCCGGCGGCGCGCCCACCCCGTGGTGGATGATCTCCGGAGTGACGCCGGCGCCGGCGCCGAGCGCGACGTTCGCGACGGAGGACGAGTGAACGACAAGGGCGAGAGCTCGCCGAACGGCGCGTTCGACGAGCGGGTGCCCGTACCACTCGGGGCGCGCACCCGCGATCGTCGCGAGAGCCGTCCGCGCGCCTGGCAATCCGGCCGCCCGGGCAAGAAGCCTCAGGTACGAGGCCGGCCGACGACGTCCCGTCAGGAGCGCCTCGGCCGCCAGATGATGCAGGGTGCCATCGTGGAGCACAACGATGCCCGGGCAGCGATCGGCCAGATCGACGATCCAGGCATGCAAAGAGTGGTTTCCGATCTGGTACAGGGTGGCGTCGTGGCCGCGACGAATGCCGTCCAGGCTCAGCTCGCTTCGCCGAATCACCGGTAGGTCAATCTGAGGGAGCGGCTCGCCGTCGTCGATCGCGACGGTGACCTCCATCTGCTCAGCCAGCCAGGGGAGAAGCTCAGCCGCGTAGTCGGCGATTCCGGTTTGCGTCGGCGGTAGCGGACCGACGTGGAGGATGCGCGGGCGCCTAGGGTCGATCGGGTCCACGGTCGGGTCCGAAGTCAAGCGTCGAACGAACGTCCTGAAGTTCTCGATCGACCTCGACCAACCACGATGTCAGGAGATCGTCGCGATTCTCTTGGCGGTCGGCCACGGAGTCGTGTCGCGCTTCAATGTCCCGTAGCCGGACTTCGAGCCGATGGATCGCCTCCAGCACACGGGCGTTATGCCGATTCTGCTGGTCGATCGTCGAGAGATACCACTGGCCGGTCGCCCACCAGTAAAAATGGCGCGCCCGCGCCAGTAGTCGTCCGACGATCGGTGGACCGGGCGGTGAGACTCTTGGCGCGACTGTGACCGTTTCGACGAGGTCATCGGCGATTGGGCGGCTCGGGACCGGCCCGGCGGCGTGTTCCGGCGGGACCGTCGCGAGTGCGACTGAGGCTAGCTCGCGCAGATCGGCCGCCAGCGCGGCGCGGAACTCGGGCGCGTCGGCGGCCAGGCCGTCGGTCGCTGGTTCGGCGAGCCACGCCGCGCCGTCGAGGTAGGCCGCCCGTAACCCGATCAGCTCGTCGGCCGGAACGACGCTGGTGACGCGGTCGCGCTCGGCCGGGACGAAGGTCGTGATGAAGTCGACGACACGGTGATGGCGAAGCGCGAAGCGGATGCGCCCACGGTGGTAGTTCCGGTAGTAGAACGCGCTGTTCCGCCTGGCCGCGCTGGACTCCCGATGCACGCCGACGAGCGCGGGGTCGTATTCAACAGCCCAACCAGCCGCGCGCGCGCGGACGCAGAGATCGGTCTCCTCGAAGTAAAGGAAGAAGCGCTCGTCGAAGCCGCCGAGTTGCTCGAACGTGGTCCGACGAATCGCGATCGCGGCGCCGGTGACGTAGTCGACGTCGCGGTACTCCGTCTCGGTCGGATCGTCCGGCAGTCCATACCGACGATGGTCGGCCAGGCAGAGTGGCCATCGGACGATGCCGCCGGCGTGCTGGACCGTGGCGCGATCGCCAAAGAGGAGTTTCCCGCCGAGCACGCCGAGATCCGAGCGCTCAACGAAGCATCTCGTCGCGTGCTCTACCCAGCCCGGATCGAGCTCGACATCCGGATTGAGAATGACGATCGGATCGCCGGTCGAACCGAGAACGCCCGCGTTCGCGGCCGCGCCGAAACCGTCGTTGACATCGCGGGCCAGGAAGCGAACATCGGGATACGCCTCGATGGCGCGATCGAGCGACCCATCGGTTGACCGGTTATCGACAACGACGATCGCGTCCGGCGTCACGTCCTGGACGGCGAGTGATCCGAGGCAGCGGGCGAGGTCGCCGCCGCTGTTGTGATTGACGACGATGATCGCGGCCGAGGTCATGATCGTCCGCGTGTCAGTCCGGACAGGACGCGCGCGAGGCGATTCGGTCGCGTCCTTTCGACGGCCCGCGGCGTCCGCGCTCCATCCGGCATCGCACCCACGGGAAGATCGGCCGCGCGCCGTGGGTTTCGCAGGAAGGCGGCCAACGGCCCGACCGCGCGATCCCAGCGGAACGGCGCCGCGAACGCGTCCCATTGTTCGGGGAAGACGGCGTCCCGCTCCGCGATCGTGGCCACGATCGCCTCGGCGGTTCCCACGACGTCGCCGACCAGCACCGAACGGGCCAATCCGGCCGACGACATCGCGTCGCCGAGCGCGTCACCTTGACTGACGATCGCCGGAACGTGAGCCCAGAGACAGTCGAGCAACCGAGTCCGCCAGGCGTAGCGCGTCTCGATACCGTCGGCGTGCAGTGCGATCGCGGCGCTTGCCTCGCGCAGCCACCCGCCGCGCTCGTCATATGGCGTCCAGTCGCGAAATACGATCGCGCGACCATCGGGATCGAGCTCGCGCGCCAACTGGCGCGCCTGACGACCTCGTTCCGGCTCGCCAACCGCGGGATTCGGATGGCGCGTTCCGAGGAACAGCAGTTGAACGTCGTTCCGTTCGCGCGCCAATGACGCGACGGCGCGAATCGCCGTATCCGGGTCGAACCAGTCCCACAGACCGCCATTCCAGACGATGAGACGACTGTCGTCGCGGATGCCGGGCACGGAGGACCGAAGCTCGGGGATGCGTTCGGGCGCGGTCGGCGGCAGACCGAACGGCACGATGCCGATCAATCGCTCAAGGGTCGGGCTGTCGGCATAGGTCGCCGGGTTGATGCGCCCGGCCGCCACGAGCATCCCGAGGTACAGGTCGCGCTGGCGATCCGAGGCGCAGAGGAAGAAGTCGCCGCGTGCCAGCAGTCCGTTGAGCGCGTCCCGGCCGTCGGCCAGCGAGTGCCAGCCGTCCGGCGTCAAACCAAAGCGATGCAGGTTTTCGAACAGGAACGGGTCGTACAGATCGACCACAATCGGGATGTCCAGGCTCGCCAGACTCGAGTGCTCGCGCAACGCGCCACCGGTCACGATGACCGACACCACCCTCGACGCCCGCTCCATCACACTGGCTTGATCGGCGACGACCACGGTGACCGATGGCTCCCCGTCGATCGCGGCGGAACCGGCCGCGGCGGCAATCGTGACGCCACAGCCCGCTCGCGCGAGCGCCCGACCGATCTCCCAGTAACGGACACCCGGTCCGGCCATCCGGGGACCGACGACATCATTTGCTAGGATGAGGATGTCGGACACGGCATCAGTATATGGATGGTCATAACGCGGACGATACTGGCCGGGTCGCGACGACGCCCGACGCCGATGGCGTCTATCACGTCATCGACCCCGCGATCGACGTGGATGCAATCGTGCACGCGGCGCGGGCGAAGCGCGCGGCCGGGTCGTCGCTGGCCGGATACTTCGCGCGGCTTGACGCGATGGGCGCCGAGTCGACCTCACTGCGCGCCGAGCGCGACATCGCGCTGCATCTCCTCCATGTCAATGAGGAACTCGCCAACCCGACCGTTGGCGGCGCGGTCCGCGGTGGGCCAGGAATCGTCGGGGCAATCCTGCTTCGACTGCGCGCGCCATTGCATCAGTTGGCGCGGTACTACGCCGAGCTGGCGCTGGGGCGAGCGCATCGGATGGTTTCCGCGCTCGCGACCGTGACGCGTCTGCTTGCCGAGCGGTCGTCGGCAACGGCCGATGACATCGTCGCTCTCCGCTCCGAGGTCGCTCGCCTGCAAACTGAGGTCGACGAACTCAAGCGACGCCACACATGAGTCGACGCCGCGTCGCCTTCGTCATTCATCGGTACGGTCGGGGCGGAGCCGAGTACCTCTGCCAGGTCGCGGCCGAACGCCTCGCTCAGCGGCACGATGTCACAGTCCTGACGACGTGCGCGATCGACCACGAGACGTGGGCAAACGCGCTGCCAGCCGGTGAATCGGTCGAGAACGGCGTCCGTATCCGGCGTTTCCCAACCAAGCACGCGCGTTCGCCCGACTTCAACGCGATGCTCGGCCACGTCTTGAGCGGACACGCGACGGTCGCCGACGAGCGTGCCTGGCTGCGGGCGCAGGGACCGCATTCGCCGGAACTGCTGGATGAGATCGCCCGGACCAAGGACACGTTCGACACGATGTTCTTCGTCACCTATCTGTACGAGCCGACCGCGATCGGGTTGCAACTTGCGCCCGAGCGCGCCGTCCTTATTCCGACGGCGCACGATGAGCCGCCGATCCGCGCGAGTGTCTTCCGCGAGCTGTTTCGCGCACCGCGCCATATCATGTTTCTCACCCCGGCCGAACGTCGATTCGTCCACCAGTTGTTCGGCAATCACGACATCCCGAGCACGATTGCGTCGATGGGCCTCGAACCAGTACCGGACGTCTCCGGCGACGAGTTTCGCGCGCGGCACGGTATCGCGGGCCATCTCCTCGTCTACCTCGGTCGGGTCGAGGGGGCAAAGGGCTGCGAGGAGTTGGTCGAGTGGATGCGGGCGTACCCACGGTCCGGTGAGGTAACGCTGGCACTGGTGGGCCAGAACGTGATGCGAACTCGGTCGGCTCCGCCGATCCTGCCGCTCGGGATCGTCAGCGACCGCGAGAAGCACGAATCGTTGCGCGCGGCGACGGTCTTCATCATGCCATCCGCCTACGAGAGCCTATCGATCGCGACGCTCGAAGCGTGGCAGCACGGCGTGCCGGTCCTGGTCAATCAAGGTTCCGAGGTGCTGGTCGATCACGTTCGGGCGAGCAAGGGTGGCCTCTACTTCCGAGGCAAGGTCGATCTCGCGGCCGCGCTCGACACGCTGCTCGACGACCCATCGCTGCGGCATCGCATGGGTTTGAACGGCCAGCGATACGTGGCGGCAAACTACACGTGGGAACGCGTCGATGCGGCGTACGATCGAGTCATTGAAGAGGTCGCCGCGGGACGGCAGCGTCCTCGCTCTCCTGTCCCCCGGGGCGAGGGTTAGTGTGAGGGGGTCCTCCAGTGCCGGTAATCCTCGGGCGCGCGAGGCGATAGCCCTCACGGCGTAGAAATCCCCTCTCCCACTGGGAGAGGGTTAGGGTGAGGGCGTCCCAGTGAATCACCCCTCTCCCTCGAGGACCTGGAACGAAGAATCCATGCTGAGTTCGTCTATCGGCCGAGCGCGGCTCGGCGGGCGACCGCGAGTTTCTCGTGTCCGGCGCGCACGAACGCCGGGCGAACGCGCGCGTAGACCGCGTCCCAGGTGAATCGCTCGCGCACGCGGCGTGCGCCGTGCGCGGCCATGCGCGCGCACAGATCGGGATCCGCCAGCAGTCGCGCGAATGCTTCGGCGAGCGAATCCGGTGCCCCGAACGGAACGATCAAGCCAGATCGCTCGTGCTCGACGACGTCGGGCACCCCGCCAGCATCCGCCGCGACAACCGGGACTCCGTTCAACCACGCTTCGAGGAAGACGATCCCGAACGAGTCAGTGCGACTCGGCATCGTGAACACGTCGCCAGCCGCGAATAGATCACGTTTCTCCTCGGCGGTCACGAATCCGAGGATCCGAGTTCGGCGTTTCGTCGCCTCCGACCGCAAGCCGTAGTACGCATCGAAGGCATCGGTCGGCGAGCCGGCCATGACGAGCGTCGCGTCACTACCGCGCTGCCAGAGACGCTCCATGGCCGCCACGACATCGAACGCGCCCTTATCGGACGCCATGGCGCCGACGAAGAACACGATCGGTCCGGCGATGTCGTGGCGTTCGCGGAACCGGGCGGCATCGCCGCCCGTCACGCGGTCCGAATCTGCCCCACCGCCGGCGGTCAGGAACCGCGGTTCCGGAACGCCACGAGCGGCGTAGAAAGCGGCCTCCGAAGCGGTCTCAATCAACACCGCGTCGGCCGCGCGAACGAGCGCAATCTGGTGCTTCATCGTGTAGTAGCGCCGAACAACGCTATTGGGCGACTCGCCGAGGTGCGTGAGCGGCGAGATGATGAATGGCGCGCCGGCGACGCGGGCGTGCGCCAGGGCGGGAAGCAGGAGCGACTCGATCGCGATGTTCATGCCGTGGACCACGTCCCACCGGCCAGCCGATTCGGCCAGCGCACCGTTCAGTCCGGGCACGAATGGCGCGAAACCGCAGATGCGACGAAGGAGGCCGGTCGTTCCTGGCAACCGATCGAGTTCGCCGAGCAGGCGACGCGCGACGCGGAATCCGAGGCCGTTCGGCGGGATGTGCACGATCGGGAATCGCTCGATGCGCACCCCGTTGTGTATCTCCGATTCGCGGGCGATCCGCGCCTTGCGACGGTCCCACAGGTAGGCGAGATCGTCGACGTCGGTCGTGAAGACAGTGACGTCGAAGCCCTCGGCGGCCTGACGCTCGGCGTACTCCTGAAGAAGCCGTTCCGCGCCGCCGCCGGCCGGCCAGTAGCGATTGATGACGTGGAGAATCCGCATGAGAGCGCGCAGTCTACACTTGGGCTATGCGATCTCGTCGCAAGCGTCCTATGACACAACGAGTGTTCGCCATACTGGCATTGCTCGTCATTCTGTCGATGGTCCTGTCATCAATACTGCCGACCATGCTGGCGCCGACGAGTTAGTCCTCGTCGAAGCGCTCGTACAGCGCGTGGTAGCTCGCGAGCCGTTCAGCGTCGATCTCGCCCCTCGCGTGCGCCGCGATGACGGCGCAGTCCGGCTCGGTGACGTGGTGGCAGTTCGGGAATCGGCAGTGACCGCGAAATGGTCGAATCTCGACGAAGTGATGGTCGAGGTCCTCGCGATCGACCTGGGCGAGCGCTAGCGCACGGATACCGGCGGTATCGGCCAAATAGCCGGTGCCGAGGCGAACCAGGTGAGCGCCGCGAGTCGTGTGAACGCCCTTGCCAGTCGCGGCGCTGATCTCCGAGGTCGTGAGATTGGTCCCGGCGAGACGATTGAGCATGGTCGTCTTGCCAACTCCGGATGGTCCGGCCATGACCGCGATGCGACCGGCGATTGCGTCGGCCAGAGCGTCGACGCCCTCGCCGGTCCGCGCGGAAAACGTCAGGACGCGATAGCCGATGCGCCGATAGACGTCGAAGCGCGCGGCGCGTTCGCCGGTCGGATCGAGGTCGCGCTTGTTCAGGCAGATGATCGGTTCCATCTCCTGCGCATCGGCCAGTACGAGGAAGCGATCCAGCATGCGGCGGCGTGGCTCGGGATCGACCAGTGAGAACACGATCAAGGCGTGGGTCGCGTTCGCGAGGATGATTTGGTCGGGTTGGCCGCGCATGACCGCCCGTCGCGTCAACGTCTGATCGCGCGGGCCAACCGCGGTGATGACACCCACCGCGCGATCGGCGATCTCGATATCGATATCGACGCGATCCCCGACGATGACTCCGCCAGTTTCGGCGCGACTGCGCTTGAGTTTCCCGCGCGCGGTACATCGAACGAGCGCGCCATCGACGTCTACGTCGTGGAAGAGTCCGTGCGAGCGGACAACGACGCCGCTAGCGCCGCTCAAACGGGCACGGTCTCCACGCGGTAGCGAGCATACAGTTCCGATTGGTACAGGTAGACCGCGCGCGCGACGAGCCGCGTATCAATTGGCAGACCGGCCGCGATGCGCGGCCCATCGCCGGCCAGTATCCGTGGCGCGATCGTGACGAACATCTCGTCGACCAGTCCCCGGACGAGAAACGCGTGGAGGAGGCGCGGTCCGCCTTCGAGTAGAACGTGCCGAACCTCGCCGACCGCGCGGAGGATGTCATCGGGGTCGGGGAATGCGCCGGGAACCACCGCGACGTCGGCCCACGCCTCGGCGCTCGCGCGGACGGACGGTGGCGCATCCGCTCCCACGATCGCGAGCGGGCGCGCCGATGGCGTATCGCGTGGATCGAGCGGCGTCAGCGGTTGGGTTCCGGCCGCGACGGCCAATCGCGGCGCGCGCCTCGGTGCGCCGTCGTGGCCGATCGAAGGTGTCACCAGTCCCGCCCCGACCCGTTCGCGCCGCCAGGTTCCGGCGCCACAGAGCACGATGTCGACCTGCGAGCGAATCCGGCGCATCACGGCGCGGTCGGCCCGCGAAGCGATCGCGGCTGAGCCATCGTGAGCTGTGGCCCGACCATCCAGGGACGACACGACGTTCACGATGACGTACGGACGACCGGCCGGGGGATCCGGCAGCGCCAGCTCGCGATGGATGTCGCTCGGGTCATCGACCCGGTAGAGCGCGGGGAGATCGCGTGCCATATCGACCGATGGTAACCCCGAGCACCGGCCAAACATTCCTCGTATAATCGCGGCCACCCGGAGGTACCGGTGCCGGAACCCACTCTTCTCACGCTTTACGGATACATCGGGGTCATGGTTGCCGTGGCTGTGGGCTTCGCGGCGCTTCCTTTGACAATCGCGCGGTTCGTGCGTCCTTCGCGCCCGAATCCGGTGAAGCTCGCGACGTACGAGTGCGGCATGGAGACGATTGGGCCGACCTGGATTCAGTATCACGTCGGCTTCTACATCTATGCGCTCGTTTTCGTGATTTTCGACGTGGAGACTGTCTTCCTGTATCCGTGGGCGCTTGCGTACGGTCAGCTCGGGCTTTTCGCCCTCCTTGAGATGCTCGTCTTCATCGCAATCCTGGTCGTCGGTCTGGTGTATGCGTTGCGCAAGCAGGTGCTCCGCTGGTGGTAACGGGCCGCCACGACGAAGAAGCCGGGCATCCGGGACCGTCGTTGAGCCTGCGCCTCGGCGCGCCGGCGCCCGAGGGATTCCTGCCCGAGGACTGGGGACTCCTGCCGGACGACTATCCGGTCGTTCACGGCAAGGTTGGCCTGGCAATCCTCGATGAGGCATTCGCGTGGGCACGAAAGTCGTCGCTGTGGCCGGTCACGTTCGGACTGGCGTGCTGCGCGATCGAGATGATGGCGGCCGGAATCGCGCGGTACGACATGGCGCGATTTGGCTCCGAGGTGTTCCGCGCCAGCCCGCGTCAGGCCGACCTGATGATCGTGGCCGGAACGGTGACGAAGAAGATGGCCCCGGCGATCAAACGTATTTTCGAACAGATGCCGGAGCCCAAGTACGTCATCGCGATGGGTGGTTGCGCATCGGCCGGTGGGCCGTATGTGAACTCATACTGTGTCGTGATGGGCGTGGATCAGATCGTGCCGGTCGACGTGTATGTCCCCGGTTGTCCGCCGCGCCCGGATGCGCTTCTCCATGGCTTGACGCGGCTTCAGGACAAGATCACGAAGGGACAGGCCGCGATGATGTCCGGCCGAGGCGCGTAATCGGCTTGACCGGTCCGGAGATCTTCGCGCGTCTCGTCGCGCGATTTCCCTCGGCGGGGCTAAGCGCTAGCGAAGGCGGTGTGCCTTCGATCGTGGTCCCGACGGCCGCGCTCGTCGATGTCGCGATGTTCTTGCGCGACGATCCGGATCTGGCGTTCGACTACCCGGCCAGTTTCACGGCGATCGACTACATGGAGCAATTCGAAGTCGTCTACCAGTTGCGGTCGATCGGCCTACGACACGATGTCAATCTGAAAAGTCGGGTCGATCGCGCCTCGGCCACACTGCCGTCTCTGGTGTCAGTCTGGCGCGGCGCTGACTTCCAGGAGCGCGAGATCTTCGACCTTATGGGCATCACGTTTGATGGGCATCCGGACTTGCGGCGCATTCTCCTCTGGGATGAGTTCGTCGGGCATCCGCTTCGCAAGGATTACGCACTGCCCGCGCCGATGCCGCCGGCAGTCGAGGCGGCGTTCCGCGCCGGTGGGGTGGCGGCGGCGAACATCGTCGGCCGGGTCGTCCCTGGGCCGCGCGCTCTCGATGGTGATGGGGTTTCGGCATGACGATCGAACGCCCCGGCGCGAGTCCAAACAGCCTGGCGTCGGCTTCGGAGGCGAACTTCGAAACGGGCGCCGTACGGGTCGGCGCGGATCGCATCATCATCAATCTCGGGCCGCAGCATCCATCGACTCATGGTGTGTTCCGCCTCGTTCTCGAACTCGAAGGCGAGACGATTATGGGCGCGCAGTCGGTGATGGGATATCTCCACCGAGGAACCGAGAAGATCTGTGAAGAGGGCACCTACCTTCAGAACGTCACGCTGACGGATCGACTCGACTATCTGGCCGGGATGTCGAACAACATGGCCTACTCGATGGCCGTCGAGGCCGCCGGTGGGATCACCGTTCCGGAGCGCGGCGAGTACATTCGAGTCCTGTTCGCCGAGTTGCAGCGCTACGCGAGTCACTGCGTGGCCGTTGGCACATTCGGCTCGGATGTCGGAACGTATTTCACGCCGTTGCTGTTCACTTTCCGCGAGCGTGAGGCGATTCTCGATCTGTTCGAGTTAGCCTGTGGCGCGCGTATGACGTTCACGTTCATTCGGCCGGGCGGGGCGGCGCTTGAGTTGCCGGAGGAGTTCTTCCCGGCGTGCGAACGGTTGCTCGACGACCTGCCGCGCAAGGTCGACGAGTACGAAGAACTGCTGACGAAGAACGAGATCTTTCTGGCGCGGACGAAGGGCGTCGGCGTCTTACCGGCCAAGGACGCGATCGGATGGGGAGTCAGCGGCCCGGTCCTCCGAGCGTCCGGTGTTCCGTACGATCTCCGTCGCGACGTGCCCTATTCGGCCTATCCGGAGTTTGATTTCAACGTCGTCACGCAGACCCAAGGTGACGCGTATGCTCGGTATCTCGCGCGCATTGCCGAAATGCGCGAGTCGATCAAGATCGCGCGCCAGGCGCTCAAGAAGGTGCGCGAGACGCGAGGGCCTTCCTCGAACAAACTTGGGTGGTCATATCGCCTCCCGCCCGGCGAGGGCTTCAGTCGCATCGAAGCGCCGCGCGGCGAGCTCGGCTTCTACGTCGTCTCGGATGGCGGCATCGCGCCATACCGAAGCAAATGCCGTGCGCCGAGTTTCATTAATATCGGGCCGCTCGCCGGTATGCTCAAGGGTTGGAAGGTCGCTGACGTCATCGTCATTCTTGGTTCCATCGACATCGTCCTCGGGGAAGTTGACCGGTGATCCCAATTCCTCAGTTCGCGCTCGAAAGCCAACCGTTCACGTGGATCAGCGACTTCATCGTCTCGATCCTCGGGATCGTCTTGCCGGCGTGGATGATTGGGATCATCGTGATCGTGATCGGGCTGACATTGCTGATCGGGTTCATGACGGTCGTCGTCATGAGCCTCGTCCTGATGGAGCGGCGTGTCATTGCGTTCATGCAGGATCGACTCGGGCCAAATCGCGTCGGGCCAGAAGGCTCGCTTCAGACGTTGGCGGACGTCGTAAAGCTGCTGATCAAAGAGGACATCATCCCGTCGAACGCGGACAAGCCGACGTTCCTGCTGGCGGTTCCGGCGGCGGTGATCCCGAGCCTCTTGATTTACGCCGTCGTTCAGTGGTCGCCGGGCATGTCGATCGCGGACCTGAACGTCGGCTTCCTGTACGTCCTGGCGATTTCATCGCTGACGACCATCTCCGTTGTCATGGCCGGTTGGGGATCGAACAACAAATACGCGCTGCTCGGCGCCATGCGCGCGGCGGCGCAGATGATCTCGTACGAGATCCCGATCGTCATGTCGCTCGTCGGCGTGGCAATGATCGTCGGGTCGCTCAGAATCAGCGACATCATCGGCTGGCAGGTCAACACGTTCTGGCTGATTTTGATTCAGCCGATCGGCTTCGTCGTCTACTTCATTTCGTCGCTGGCTGAGCTCAATCGGACCCCGTTCGACTTGATGGAGGCCGACTCGGAGATCGTGGCCGGCTACCACATCGAGTACAGCGGCATGCGGTTCGCGCTCTTCTTCCTGGCGGAGTACCTGAACGCGTTCGCGTCGGTGGCGATCGCGGTCACGTTGTTCTTCGGGGCGTGGCAGGGGCCGATTCTGCCGCCGTACGTGTGGTTCATCCTCAAGTGCTACGCGTTGTTCTTCGTGATGGTTTGGCTGCGTGGGACGCTGCCGCGCGTTCGGGTCGATCAGTTGATGGGACTGGCCTGGAAAGGCATGGTCCCGCTGGCGCTTCTCAACATCGTCTTGACGGGCGTCGGCATGTGGATCTGGAACGGGGTGCTCTGAAAAATGTCGGCGCTCGGCGGATACGGCCAGGGAATCGTTCAGGGGATGCAGACGACCCTGAAGCACTTCTTCAAGCCCAAGGTGACGGTTCAGTACCCGGAGGAGAAGATACCGTTGTCGCCGCGCTTTCGCGGCGCTCCGAGTTGGGTCTTTGACAACTCGACCGGGCGGTCGCGCTGCGTTGGATGTGGGATCTGCGTCCAAGCGTGTCCCAAGGGCGTCATCGAGATGCGGACGACGAACGGACCGGGCGGAGTTCGGTTCGTCGACTACTACGCCATCCACATCACACGGTGCCTGTTCTGCGCGCTGTGCGTCGAGGCGTGTCCTTTCCGAGCGATCGAGATGAGTCACGAATTCGAGCTGTCTCGATTCGAGCGGTACGATCTTGTGTACACGCGCGAGGACTGGCTTGGGCGGCCGACCGTGACGGGTCGGCAGGGCGCGGTGGCCTGATATGGCGCCAGCATATCTCGAGCCGATCATCTTCTACGGCGCGTCGGCGCTCCTGATCCTCGGCGCACTCGCCGTGGTCTTCCTGCCGCGGATCATCCACGCCGCTCTGTCGCTGGTCCTGTTCTTCATCGCGACCGCCGTGATCTTCATTTTGCTGCACGCGGAGTTCGTCGCGGCGGCTCAGATCCTTATCTACGCGGGCGCAATCACGGTCCTGATTCTCTTCGCCGTGATGTTGACGCAGCGGTCGCAGTCGCCGGAATCGAATCCGTTCAACGCCCAGCGTCTGCTCGCCGCGATCGTCGCGGGTGCGACGTTCGCGGCGCTCCTACCGGCGCTCCTGTCGATTCGTGCCGCCGATGTGCCTGGACCGAACACGGACCTGATTCCGGAATTGGGCAAGGCGATGCTCGGTCAGTGGGTACTGAGCTTCGAGATCTCGTCGGTGCTGCTGCTCGCGGCACTCATCGGCGCGATCGTGATCGCAAAGGAGAACTAGTCGTGGCGACGATTGGTTTGACGCACTACCTGGTTCTCAGCGGGATCGTTTTCACGATTGGACTGTACGGCGCGCTCGCCAAACGGAACGCCGTCATCATTCTGATGTCGATCGAGTTGATGTTCAACGCGGTGAACATTGCGTTTGTCGGCCTATCGCGCTTTTCGCCGGTGCCACCGGGTGGCGCGCCGCTGGACCTGACCGGCCAGGTCTTCGCCCTATTTGTGATTACCGTCGCGGCCGCGGAGGCGGCGATTGCCCTGGCTATCATCCTGACGGTCTACCGTCTGCGAAAGACGGTTAGCATCGACGACCTCAACTTGTTGAAGTGGTGACGTGGCGCCCTACCTCTGGCTGATCCCCGCTCTTCCACTCGCCGCATTCATCCTGATAACGGCGTTCCTGCGACGGCCGACGCGGCTGGCTGGATACGTCGGGGTCGCGGCGATCGCGGGTTCGTTCCTGATCTCGATGCTCGTTCTGGCCGAGGGAATCGCGGGGTCCGCGGCCGCGATGGTGAACCGCGAAGCGCACGGCTGGTACATCGAGCGCGCGATCGAGTGGATGCGTCTCGGGAAGACGCATCTGGAGATCTCGTTCTTCGTCGATCCGATCGGCGCGGTCATGCTCGTCGTCGTGACGTTCGTGTCGATGCTGGTGCAGATCTATTCGCTCGGGTACATGGTCGAGCACGGCGAGATGGACCCCGGCTTCAGCCGCTTCTTCTCGTTCCTCGGCCTGTTCACGTTCTCGATGCTGGGGCTAGTTCTCGCGAACAACTTCGTTCAGCTATTCGTCTTCTGGGAACTCGTGGGCCTGTGTTCCTACCTGCTGGTCGGCTTCTGGTACCACAAGCCGGAAGCGGCTGAGGCCGCCAAGAAGGCGTTCATCACGACCCGCTTTGGCGACCTCGGGTTCCTCATCGGAATCCTGATCGTCTTTACCGTGACGGGCGCGTTCGCGTTCACCGAGGTGGCCAAGGCAGTCGAGGCGGGCACGTTCGCCGGACCGATCCTGGCGGTGACGATGGTATTGCTCTTCTGCGGCGCGATTGGGAAATCGGCCCAATTCCCGCTCCACGTCTGGCTTCCGGACGCGATGGAAGGTCCGACGCCGGTGTCAGCGCTCATTCACGCCGCGACGATGGTCGCGGCCGGTGTCTACATGGTGGCACGCCTCTTCGTGATGTTCGAGGCCTCGCCGACCGCGATGGACACCGTGGCATGGATCGGCGCGTTCACCGCGATCTTCGCGGCGACTCAGGGTCTGGTGATGCGCGACATCAAGCGGGTCCTGGCCTACTCGACCGTTTCGCAACTCGGGTACATGATGATGGCGCTCGGCATCGGCGGTCTGGCCGCCGGCGTGTTCCATCTGACGACGCACGCCTTCTTCAAGGCGCTCCTGTTCCTCGGTTCCGGATCGGTCATCCACGGTTCGGGCGAGCAGGACATGTTCCGGCTCGGCGGCCTCGCGGCGAAGATGCCGACGACGCGCTGGACATTCTTATTCGGATCGCTCGCGCTGGCGGGGATCTTCCCGTTCGCCGGATTCTGGAGCAAGGACGAAATCCTGCTGGAAGCGCTCAATCGTGGCCGCCTGCCGCTGCTGATCATCGGAATCGTCACGGCCTTCATGACCGCCTTCTACATCTTCCGCGCTTACTTCCTGACGTTCTCCGGTCGTCCGCGCGGCGATTGGACCGATCCCGATGCGTTGCACGCGGTCGACGCGCCGCAGTTCACGATTGACACGCATCTCACGGCCGATCCGATCGATCGGGTCGCGTACGAGCCGATCGCCTACTATGCGGCGACGCATCTGCCGGCGGTCGAGGGGCACGGCGATCACGGCCACGATGCCGCTCAGGGCCACGAGAGCCACGCCGATGCGTCCGCCCACAACGAACACCACGAGCACGTTCGTGGCGCGGCGCACGCTCACGAGTCGCCCGCGACGATGACGGGACCGCTGGTCGTTTTAGCGATCTTCGCCTTGCTGATCGGACTGGTCGGCGCGCCGTTCTTCGGCAATCCGTTTGGGGTATTTGTTACAGGGCACGAACACACGGCCGAGATGAATCTGCCGCTTGCGGCTGGCACGACCGCGCTGGCCCTGTTCGCCATCTGGCTGGCAAAGCGTCTCTACGGTCAGGAGACGTTCGTGCGTGAGCCGCTCGTCGGACTACTCGGCCCGATCTACGGTTTGTTGGCCCATCGATACTACCTCGACGAGTTCTACAACTGGCTGATCGGGCTGACGATTCTCGGCGTCGCGTCGATCGCGGCCTGGTTTGATCGCAATGTGATCGACCGCGTTGTCAACGGCGTCGGTTGGGTCACGCAGAGGGTCGGCCATGTCGCGACGCTTGCCCACACCGGCCGCGTGCCGAATTACGCGCTGGTCGTCTTCGGCGGAATCGCCGTGATCGTGCTCGTCCTGTTGAGTCAGCCGGTGGCGAGGTAAGGGCGCGATGTTGACGGCGACGATCTTTCTCCCGGCGCTCGGTGCACTCATCGTGTCGTTGTTGCCACGCGACAACGCGCGACTGATCCGCCAGGTGGCGGTGGCGTTCACCTCGCTGGCGTTTATCGTCTCGCTTGCGCTCTGGTTCGGTTTCGATCGGCACCACGTCGGCATCCAATTCGGCGAACGCATGCCGTGGATACCGAGCCTCGGCATCCAGTATTTCGTCGGCATCGACGGGCTGTCATTGCCGATGGTTGTCCTGACGACGCTCCTGACGATGCTGGCGGTGATCGCTTCACTCCACATCGACCTTCGGCCGAAGGAGTACTTCGCGCTGTTGCTGATCCTGGAGACCGGTGTCCTGGGCGTCTTCTCGTCGCTCGATATGTTCCTCTTCTTCCTCTTCTGGGAGGTCGAGTTGATCCCGATGTATCTCCTGATCGGGATCTGGGGCGGCGCGCGGCGCGAATATGCCGCGATCAAGTTCGTCATCTATACGCTGGCTGGCTCGGCACTCATGCTGGTGGGCATTCTGGCGCTCTACTTCAATTCGCCAGCTCCGCACACGTTCGACATGATCGCGCTCGGCGCGATGACGTGGTCGCCCGTGTTCCAGGCGGCGGTGTTCCTCTTCCTGTTCTTCGGCTTCGCCGTCAAGCTGCCAATGGTTCCATTCCACACTTGGCTTCCGGATGCGCACGTCGAAGCACCAACCGCCGTGTCCGTTCTCCTGGCCGGCGTGCTCTTGAAGATGGGCGGCTACGGCATCCTTCGGCTCTGCATCTCGATCTTGCCGGACGCGGCGCGCGAATACGCTCCGTGGATCGGCGTCTTCGCCGTAATCAACGTCTTGTACGGGGCGCTGGTCGTCCTGGCGCAGCGCGATCTCAAGGCGATCGTCGCGTACTCCAGCGTCAGTCAGATGGGGTACGTCTTGCTCGGCTACGCCGGGCTGAACATGATCAGCCTGACCGGGGCATCGATTCAGCTCTTCAGCCATGGGTTGATTTCAGGACTACTGTTCTTTCTCGTCGGCTCCATCTACGAGAAGACTCACACGCGTCAGGTCGCCGAGATGCGCGGGCTGGCGCCCCGAATGCCGATTCTGGCCGCGGTATTCTCGATTGCCGGTCTGGCGACGCTCGGACTACCGGGTATGAGCGGCTTCGTCGCCGAGTTCGTGACCTTCACCGGCGCATTCCGGGTCCAGCCGGTCCTGACGATACTGTGCGTCTTCGGCATCGTCCTGAGCGCCGGCTACATGCTCTGGACTATCCGGCGTGTGTTCTTCGGTCCGCTCGACGGCAAGTACCTGACGCTGGGTGACGCGCGCGGCGCCGAACTGGTGCCTCTCTTCGCCCTCGTCGGTCTGATCATCCTGTTCGGCAGCGTGCCGTCACTTCTCGTCGACGTCATCGAACCGGGGACGACCGCCTTGGCGGCACGTTTGGGTGGCTCGTGAATCCGCAGATCAACCTGATCCACGTTCTTCCTGAAACCCTCGTCCTGGCGGTGGCCATCATCGTCATCATCGGTGACATCTGGTCGCGGCGGCGGGACACGCGCGTGAACCTGGCCTACATTGCGATCATCGGGCTCGGCGCGCCGTTGCTGGCGCTGGGACCGCTCGTCGGTCGGAACGAGGTTTCGTACTACGGCACCTACGTCATCGATCCGATGGCGGTGTTCTTCAAAGCGCTCTTCATTCTGGCGGCCGGCGTGACGTTGCTGCTGTCGGTCGACTACGTGCGGGACCGCGGTATCGCGCCTGGCGAGTACTACGCCACAATGCTCTTCGCCACGTTCGGATTCATGTTCCTGGCGAGCAGCCGCGAGCTGATCACCGCTTACGTGTCGCTGGAGATGGCGAGCATCTCGCTCTACGTCCTGGTCGGAATCATGAAGACCGATCAGCGGGCGGCCGAGGCGGCGTTGAAATATCTGCTGATGGGCGCGATGTCCTCGGCGGCGTTCCTCTATGGCATGGTGCTTCTCTACGGTGCGACTGGCACGACAATTCTTCCGCAGATTTCGACCAAGATCGCGGATGGCGGACCGCTCGCATCGGTGGCGATCGCGCTCATCGTCGCTGGCATCGGTTTCAAGATCGCGGTTGTGCCGTTCCATCTCTGGGTCCCTGATGTCTACGAGGGCGCGGCGACTCCTACGACGGCGTTTCTGTCGGTCGCCTCGAAGGCGGCCGGATTTGCTTTGGCCGTGCGCGTGTTCGGACAGGGCCTTGCGTCCCTGACCGACGTTTGGGCGCCGCTTCTGGCTGTCCTCGCGGCCATCACGATGACGGTTGGTAACGTCGCCGCGCTGCGTCAGACGAACGTGAAGCGTATGCTCGGCTACTCGTCAATCGGGCAAGCCGGGTACGTCTTGATGGCGTTGGCGGCTTTTTCACCCGAGACGGCGTCTGGTCTGATGTACTTCCTGCTCGCCTACGTGCTAACGAATCTCGGCGCGTTCGCCGGAATCGTCGCAATCGGCAACGCGGTGCGATCCGATGATCTCGCGGCGTATCGAGGCCTGTCGCGTCGGGCTGGGTGGCTCAGCCTTTTCACGACGCTTTGCTTCCTCTCCCTGATCGGCATGCCGCCGATGGGCGGGTTCGTCTCCAAGTTCTACCTATTCCTGACCGTCTTCCAGCAGGGAATGGTCTGGCTCGTGTTGATCGCAGTGCTCAATACGGCAATCGCGGCCTACTACTACATCAAGGTCATTCGCGCGATGTACTTCGCCGCTCCCCTGAACGACGCGCCGATTGCGACGGCCGGATCGACCCAGGCCGCGTTGTGGTTCGCGACGGTCGCGACGATTCTGGTCGGCATCGTCGCGGCGCCGTTCATCCAGTTCACCGACGCGGCCGGCCGGGCGCTCTTCCGATAGACGCGCTCGCGAACCGGCGGTGACCGATGTGACAACCGTCGCGCCGCCCGAATAGCCGTTCGAACTCCGGGTTCCTACGGACGCGCGACGGCAGGTCGCGCAGTCGCGGTTCGGGTGGCGGGTGGTCTTGGCGTCGTGCTCGATCGCGGGAATGGTGATGACACGCGGGTCGCGGTGACGGTTCGAGGCGGCGGCTTCGGCGTCGCGACGAGCGTGGGTATCGGCGTCAACAGGGACTGCGCATCGGCGGTTCCTCGCGCCGCGATGCGCGCTGGTCGGTCGTCCGTCATACCTTCGTCGGTGGCGGTCGACTGATCACTTCCACGAGCGACGACGTTTCGCGACGGGGCGTAGGTCGAGGTGAACCGCGTTTCGGCGATGACACGCCCGCCGCGAAGGAGCGTTCGCGTCAGCGCGACATCGAAGCCGTCCTCGGCTCGCTCGACCCAGAATGTGGCGCCACGGGGGATCGTCGTATCGTCGTGGAAGCGCGTCTCGGTTCCAGTTCGGATCACGCGCTCGATTCGCGGTTCGGTGACGCGCACCTGCCAGTCGGGCCGATGTCCCCACAACCGAACCCGGACGCGCGTGTCGTCGGCGACCACGCTGATCAGGACTGGCTCGGCCGACGTATTGCGCCACGCGAAATCGACCGCGCCAATCTGGCGTCCCTCCCGGTCGTAAACCTGATCGACCGCCGCGTCCAGACCCTTGAGTCCGCGTGGCTTTGTTCCGTATCGCGAAATCCAGTAGGCGTGAGGCGACCGCTCCGCGATCGCGAAGCCCGACCAGAAGATCGCCTGAAAGAGCGTCGTGGCGACCTGGCTGATGCCGGCACGATCGGTTGGCATCGCGCTGTTCCCGTCGCCTTCGGTCCGACGGCCCGGCACCGGCCGGTACCCGGAACGCTCGCTGATGTCGCCGACGGCGCGGAGGAACGAGAACGTGTCGCCCGGCGCGACGATGATGCCATCGAAGCGCGACGCCGCAAGCGCAACGTTGAACGCTCGATTCGGCGTCGATTCGACGATAGTGGTCGTCACATCCTCGATCAGATCGGGGAACGTCGCGATCGACACGCGCGACTCGCCGAATGCGCGGGTGACGCTATCGATCGTGAGTTGCGCCACGCGCTGGTCGCCGCGAATCGCGTCTCGGACGCGTCGCATCGACGCCGCGACATCGACGCGCGCACCGTCGCGACCGGGGTCGATGATTGAAAGCCGCGTGTCATCGCGTCGATAGCGGGGTTCACGGGGTTCCGTGTCGATCTCGCGTGCGATCGCCTCGAGTCGGGCGCGAAGCCGTTCCTCGTGGATTTCGACTCGATAGTTCGGTGGATTCGTGCCGCTCGAATGCAGAAGAACGAGGTCGACGAGTTCCGTCGGCGAGATCTCCCAACGACGAGCCGTGCCACCAACCGGCGCCTCGATGGCCACGCTCGACCCGATCGCCTGTCGCGCCTCATCGCGAATCGACGCGAGATCGCGCTCGTCGAGGGCGGCCGGTATTTCTTCGATCGCCAACTCGATCGTCTCGGCGCTCATCTCGCGAATCGCCCCGGCGATCGCGGCCGCGCTTCGAGAAACATCCAGCCGACGACCGGGGATGGATGGAAGAATCACGACTCCGACGTCCGGTTGAAGCGCCAGTTCGGCGCGCGTGGCGGCCGATTCGACGAGCGGCGCGGCGGCGCGCAGCCATCGCTGGATGCGCGCATCGTCGATCGCGATTACGGGTTCCGGCACGCCGACACCGGCCCGCAGGCTGATGATCTGCCGCTGCATGCGTTCGAGGAAGGGTGCGCCGCGCCCGAACGAGAACGCCGCGTCGAGCGATGGTCCAACATCTGCCCGCGCGCCGAGGTCGCGCGGCGCGACGCGCCATTCCCGACCTCCGTGGTGGATCCGCAGCGGCGCGGCCAGGTATCGATCGTACGCCGCGGACAGCGTGCGCGTCGCCGAGTCTCGACTGAGTCCGCCGACGTCCACACCGCCGATGTGGACGCCAGGGTAGACGCGATTGTCATACAGGCGACCGAACGCGGCGCCGCCAGCGGCAACGCCTCCGACTGCGACGCAGAGTACGAGGAAGGCGACTCCGACGGCCCATCGCACGGCGGAAGTATCGGGCGACTTGACAGAAAACGATCATTAGAACCCGATGTCACATGGTGTGTCGCCTACAATCGAATGCGTGGACCTAACTGCGCGCGCCCGTTCGATCGTCGTCAGGCATGATGCGCTGACGGCGGATATGGCGACACCCGAAGTCATCAACGACCTGGCGAGGCTGCAGTCGATCGCGCGCGAGCAGGCGTCGATCGAAGATGTCGTGAATCTGGCCCGCCGATGGCTCGAGATCGACAAAGGGCTTGGTGAGGCGCGAACCCTGTTCGCCGAGAGCGGCAGCGATCGCGAGATGGAAGCCCTGGCGAAGGACGAGATTACTGCTCTCGAATCGCAACAGGCAACCCTGCGGGATCGACTCCTCGACGAACTCGCGCCCCGCGATCCGAACGACGAGAAGAATGTGGTCGTCGAGATTCGGTCCGCCGCTGGCGGTGACGAGGCGGCGCTCTTCGCGGCCGATCTCTACCGAATGTACACTCGCTACGCCGAACGGCGTGGGTGGGCGGTCGATCTCGTCGATCTCCATGAGATCGGCATCGGTGGAATCAAGGAAGTCGTCTTCGAGATTCGTGGTCGAGGGGCGTTCTCGCGCCTCAAGTATGAGAGCGGCGTTCACCGGGTTCAGCGGGTCCCCGCCACCGAGGCCCAGGGCCGTATCCATACCTCGACCGCGACCGTGGCGGTTCTACCCGAGGTCGAAGAGATCGACGTCCCGATCAACTCGGAGGATCTACGCATCGACATCTTCCGGGCCGGCGGCGCTGGCGGCCAGAATGTGAACAAAGTCGAATCCGCGGTGCGGCTGACGCATTTGCCAAGCGGTATTGTGGTGCAGTGTCAGGACGAGCGGTCGCAGTTGCAGAACCGCGCCAAGGCGATGGCGGTGCTCCGCGCCCGCTTGTACGACATGGAGCAGCGGAAACGCGCGACAGAAATGAGCGATACGCGCCGCGGCCAGGTCGGATCTGGCGATCGCAGCGAGAAGATTCGCACCTACAACTTCCCCGAGGATCGCATCACGGACCATCGCATCGGGCTGAAGGTGCATCAGGTTCCGCGCGTCCTGGAAGGCGAGATCGAAATGCTCATTGAGGGGCTGATCGCGGCCGACCGCGCTGGCTCGGATCAGATCGGCCACGACCGAGCGGCCTAACCCATCTGAACCTCGACGCGACGCTGCCGATACTCAGATGAATGGCGACGTGGCAGATGATATGACGGTCGGTGTGCTGTTACGTGCCGCGACCGCCTGGTTGCGTGGGCAGGGTGACGACGAGGCGCGCCTCGATGTCGAATTACTGCTCGCGCGGACCCTCGAGATCGATCGCGCCGGTGTTTACGCCCATCTGACCGATCCCCTTCCGAAGCCGCGCCGGACGGAGTTCGAAGCGCTGCTCGCCCGTCACGCGAACGGTGAGCCGATCGCCTACATCCTCGGCGTGCGCGAGTTCTATGGCCTGACATTCGTCGTGCGGCCGGGTGTCCTCATACCACGGCCAGAAACCGAGTTGCTCGTCGAGGAGACGATCGCATTCGCGCGCCAACGTGGACTCGCGCAACCGAGGATCATCGAAGTGGGGACTGGCAGCGGGGCCGTCGCGATCGCGCTTGCCCACGCGCTACCGGCCGCCATCATTTCGGCAGTCGAAATCGACGAGGCAGCCGTTCAAATCGCCCGGGAGAATGTCGTGCGACACCACGTCGGCGACCGGGTCACGATTCGGCGCGGCGACCTGCTTCACGGGATCGGCGGCGACTGGGATGCTGTGATCGGAAACCTGCCGTACATCCCGAGCCAGGCGGTCGATGCGCTCGACCGCGGCGTACGCGATTGGGAGCCGCGCATCGCCCTCGACGGTGGCGACGACGGGCTGTCGCCTCATCGCCGGTTACTCGCCCAGGCGCCGAGCCACCTGGCGGCTGGCGGTATGGTGATGCTCGAAGTCGCGGACGACCGCGGTCCGCTGGCGCGTGAGGTCTTTCGAAGTGCCCTGCCGGGCGCCACGATCGATCTGCTCCAGGATGTGTTTGGTCGCGACCGGGCCGTTCGCGCTATCCTGGCTGCCTGAGGTGTGGCCATGATTGCGATTGGCGCGGACCACGCGGGTGTGCGGTTGAAGGCCGAGATCGCGGAATACCTGCGCTCCCGCGGCATCGCGGTCGAGGATGTCGGGACGTTCGACGAGACATCGACCGACTACCCGGACTATGCCGAGAAGGTCGGGCGACTGGTCGTTGACGGGGTCGCCGATCGCGGTATCCTGATCTGCGGCACGGGAATCGGGGTTTCGATTTCGGCGAACAAGATCGCCGGCATTCGCGCGGCGCTCTGCTCGGAGACATTCTCGGCCCGGATGAGCCGCGAACACAATGACGCCAATGTCCTCTGCCTGGGCGCGCGCGTCGTTGGCGGCGGCGTCGCGCTCGATATCGTCGGATCGTGGCTCGAAGCGGCATTTGCGGGCGGGCGACACCAGCGACGCGTCGACAAGATCGGGGCTCTGGAGCGCGGCGCGCTCGCGCGATAGCGTGTTCGCCGACATCGTCGGCCATTCGCGCGCGCTCGATCTCCTGGCGCGCGCGGTCACGCACGGTCCGGCGCACGCATACCTGTTTTCCGGACCGGCGTCCGTTGGCAAGCGCAGCATCGCGGAACTGTTCGCGCGGACTCTGGATTGCTCGGATCGGCGCGCCGATGGATCGGCCTGCGGCGGCTGTCGATCGTGTCGCTTGGCGGCCTCGGGCGGCCACCCGGACATTCGGCTGATCGACCGTTCGTTCGGCGCCGATGAAAGGCGCAGTCGTCCACCGAAAGAGATTCCGATCGAGGCCGTCCGTTCCATCCAGCGTGACGCTTCGTTGAGCCCGAGCATGGGGCCATGGAAGGTCTACGTCATCGATGGGGCGGACCATCTGTCCGGACCGGGCGCCGACGCGCTGTTGAAGCTCCTGGAAGAGCCACCCAGCCCGGTCATTATCATCTTGGTCTGCGTTGACGCGGGGACGCTGCCGGCGACGGTCGTGTCGCGATGCCAGATGGCGCGATTTGGCCCGGTGCGAGTGGATGACATCGAGCGGTTCCTGGTCGCTCGGCACGGAATCGCGTTCGATCAAGCCGCGACACTTGCCCGGCTGGCCGATGGCGCCCCGGGCATGGCCCTCGCGCTTTCGACCGGGCGGCCGGGCGCGAAGGCGCCGCCGAGCGGCATCGCCGAGGCGGTCGAACTCGACGCGGCATCGTTGGTCGACCGACTGAGATCCGCCGAGAAGATCGCGGCCGACCACATCCGCGATCGAGCGCGCACCGAGGAGCGGCTGCGGTGGCTCAGCCTCTGGTGGCGCGATGTGTTGTTCGCGTGCTGCGGTTGTCGCGAACTGATCGTGAACGTCGATCGCGCTACGGCCCTGGACGCGCGCGCGGCAACGATCTCAATTGCTGATGCGCGAGATGCGCTCAGGGCGATTGATGAGACGCTCGCCCAGATCAACGACAACGTTCAGACGCGGCTCGCCCTGGAATTGTTGATGATGCGGCTTCCGCCGGCCGCCTGATAGATCAGCGGCGACCGAACCAGAGTCCAATCGGGCCCACGGTGGCGAGCGCGGCCGCGGCGATGACGAGAGGCCAGGGGATCCGCGCGTCGGGCAGGCCAGCCAGCGCGCCGGAGAATGTCCGGCCAGCCCGATCGACGATTCCCACGGCCGTGGGCGTCGGGCGACGCGGAGCGTAACCGAGTGACGCAGGCTTCGGCGCCACTGCCTGGACGGCGGGGAGAGAATCCGTTGGGGGTTTGACCGGCGCGGCCGCTCCGACAGCCAACGGAGCCGGCGCGGCTGCCGCTTCTCGCGGTATCGACGCCGGCCGGGCTGGCGCTGGCTGGAACGATCCGGCTCGCGTTGCCAACGACATGTCGCGCACCGGAAGCGGCGCGGCGAGATTGACCGCCGTCGCGACGATCGCGAGCGCGGCCAGCGACGCGCTGGCAAGGCGCAACGACGGTAGAAAGGTCGACCAGAAATCGGCCTGGACCGCCGCGATCGGAGCGGTCACGGCGAACGATCGTGGCGCCGCAACCGAGGGCAGCCGCCGAAGAGCCACGATCGCGACGCGCAGATCCTCGGCTTTGTGACGGCAGGAAGCGCATGCTGCGAGATGGCGTTCGATCGCCTCTCGGGCCGAACCTGTCAGGTGGCCATCGACATAGGCGCCTAGTTCATCGCGTAGGCGCTCGTGGCGCGAACGGAACAGACGATTCAACGGTCCCATCGATCAGGCTCTGCCGTCATGACGATATGTCTCGTGAAGAAGTTCCGGCCTCTCGCGCAGGATCTCGCGAATCCGGTGTCGACCGCGATTCAATCGTGACTTGACCGTGCCGAGGTTCGCGCCGATGGCGGTCGCAATCTCCTCATAGGTGAGTCCGTGGACGTCAGCCATCACGACGACGGTGCGCTGGTCGAACGGCAGTCTTAGGAGCGCTGCCTCGATGAACGCGGTCATCTCTCCGCTGAGGACCCGATCCTCCGGCAACGGGGACGTGTCGGCGATGTGGTCAGATGGCGGATCATCATCGTCCGCTCGCGGGGCATCGAGCGACGCGGTCGGATGCCGCGCCACACGCCGTCCGTGATCGTGGCAGGCGTTCGTCAGGATGCGGAGGAACCAGGGTTTGAACGCGCCGCCTCGCAGCGACGAGATCGACCGAAACGCCGAGATGAACGCTTCCTGCGTCGCGTCGGCGGCCGCGTCGGCGTTGCCGAGCGACCGATAGGCGATCGAATAGGCGAGTTCCTGGTATCGGGCGACCAGGCTGTTGAACGCCGCCACGTTCCCTCGGGCGGCATCGGACACCAGCGTCGCCTCGTCGGCGAGGCTCGCGATCCGTTGACGCCACATGGGGTCATCTATATACTCTGGCGGCCCAGACGGGCGGGTCGCGGGTGACCTTCGGTCGACCCGCGCGTTCTCTTTTTGAGGGTTTTTTCACGATGAGAATAGGTGTGTTGACCGGCGGCGGAGACTGCCCCGGCCTGAATGCCGCGATTCGCGCGGTGGTCCGGCGAGCGGATGAAAAAGGCTGGGAAGTAACCGGATTTCTGAACGGCTGGGCGGGGCTCCTCGGTGAAGGGAACCCGCGGCCGCTCACGTCGGCCGATGTCTCGGGCATTCTGCCGCTCGGTGGCACGATGCTGGGAACGTCGCGCACGAATCCGATGAAGAAGCAGGAGCACATGGATCAGGTCGCGGCGAATTTCGGTCGCCACCAGATCGACGCCCTCGTCGCGATCGGCGGCGACGACACGCTGTCCGTCGCGGCCAGGCTGCACGACATCGGTCTGAAGACCGTCGGTGTTCCGAAGACGATGGACAACGATCTCTCCGAGACCGACGCATGCATCGGGTTCAACTCCGCGGTCGAGATCGTCGTGGATGCGCTCGATAAGCTGCACACGACCGCCAGCTCGCACCATCGCGTGATGGTGGTCGAAGTCATGGGGCGCGATGCCGGATGGGTGGCGACCGTGGGCGGTCTGGCCGGCGGCGCCGACTACATCCTCATCCCGGAAGTCGACGTCGCGATTGAGACAGTGTGCGATAGCCTTCGCCGTCGTCGCCTGCGTGGTCGCGATTCGAGCGTCGTCGTTGTGTCTGAGGGCGCCAAGCTTCCGGATGTCGAGGTCGCACAGTCGGATGCGACGACCGACGCGTTCGGCCACGTGCGGCTGGATCGCCGGAACGTCGGCGAAGTCGCCGCGCGTGAGATCGAGAAGCGGACCGGATTCGAGACGCGCGTGACGGTGCTCGGCCACCTTCAGCGCGGCGGCTCGCCTTCGTCGTTCGATCGCGTCCTGGCGACGCGCACGGGCGCCGAGGCGGTCGAGTATATCGAGAAGGGCATGTTCGGGCACATGGCGGCGCTGAGAGGCAACGACATCAAGCCGGTCCGCCTGCGCGACGTCGTCGCGAAAACCCGCACGGTCGATCTCGATCTCTGGCGACTGGCCTCGACGTTCTATTAGTCCGCGACGCTCGACCGCGGTCGCCATTCAGGCAATACCTTGTCGGCGCCGAAGCCGCGCCAGCCGATGGATCAATTCGGCGCGCACGCGGCCGTCCCGCGCTGTGGTCGCTCTCGATGAACACACGGCGAGCGCCTGTTCGGCCAGAACAGCCGCGCGCGCGTAGTCGCGCAGCCGATGCTCGGCGTGCTTTGCGAGTTCGACGTACGGCTCGATCGACAGTGCGCCTTCCGCGACGAGCGCATGCCAGACATCGGCTGCCGTGGCATAGTTGCGCATGCGCTTGTACAGCGCCGCGACACACGCGCGTATTTCTTCGTCGGGCTCGGACATGATCGCGCGGGCTCGTTCGAGGCACCGCAGCGCGATCTCGAAGTCGCCGACATCCCCAAACGCGCGGCCGAGGCACATGAGGTCCAGCGCGTGCTCCGGGGGCGCGGCGACCGGATCGGTGGCGTGTCGCGCGACCTTCAGGGTCAGAGCCGCGAGCGTCAGGATGTCGAGCCGATTGTGCTCGAAAACCGGCGTCAGCGGACCAGCATCGCCACGCCGTAAGTAGTCGAAGTACAAACCGGGGATCTGCCATCCTGGTACATCGCCATTCCGCGCCGGCAGCGATAACACGCCCACCTCGAGCGAGGACAGGGCGCAGGAGCCGAGGCGTCGCTTGAACAGGCGGCGGCTGGGGTGCAGCATATCGAGATGAATCGGGTCGTCCGGCGCAAGCCGGATCCGATGGTAGATATGGCGAGTCTCCAACAAAGGCCAGTCGAAGCTCTTGCCGTTGAAGGTGACAACCGCGTTGCGCTCGCCCAGTGTCTCGCGCAGAGCGAGCAGCACGCCCCTTTCTTCGCCCGGATCGCGCATGAAGAATTGATCGACGTGGAAGCTGCCGCCAACAAAGTACCCGACGCCGATCAGGAATGCGTACGTGCCGGTGCCACCGGCAAGACCGGTCGTCTCGCAGTCGACGAAGGCCGCGCGCGAAAAATCGAGTTCGAGCACACGCGGATCGGGCACGAGCGGACGAAACGCGGCGCCGGTATGGGTGAGGAGGTCGGATAGGACGACCTCGCCGTGGTCGTGATCGACCGCGTAGCGCGACTCCGCGACGAAGCACGCCGGTTCCCCTGCCACCGCGCGATGCTGCCCCGGAACGCGCGGCACCGCGCGCGAAGCCTGATCCGGACTGGAAGTCTCGATCACCCTGGACGTTCCAGTGGTTGCCCGACCGTAACCGAGCCTGGCCAACCGTTCGCGGAGCTCCACGTCCAACACATCATAACGGAGCGGAACGGGCGTTCGAGACCGCCACGGCTATCGAGCAAATAGGGGTTTTCTCTCGATTCCGCACTGGCCCAACGGAGCCATGGTTGCTTTCGACGAGATGGCCCACTGAGGCCAGCAAAGGTCAGGTGAGCGGGTATGAATGAAAAACCCGGCAAGATCCCATGGGAAGTGACCCGACGAGGATTCCTTAAGACGCTGGGTGCGGCTGGCATCGGAGTCGCCGCGGCCTCGGCGGTCGAGAGTATCGTGGGAGCCGCGCCGACGGCAGCCACCGATAGCGAAACCCATCAGTGGGCGTTTGTGATCGACCTGCGCAAGTGCGATGGCTGCGAGGAGTGCACGAAGGCGTGCCAGGCGACCCACGCGTTGGCGAAGGATCAGCGCTGGATCAACGTCTACAAGATAAAGAACTCGACGGGTACCGAGTTCTTCATGCCGCGCCTTTGCATGCAGTGCGAGAACCCACCCTGTTTGCGGGTCTGCCCGACCGGCGCGACCTATGCCGGCCGCGATGGCGTGGTCCTGGTCGATCAGAACCTCTGTATCGGCTGCCGGACGTGCATGGCCGCGTGTCCCTACGAGGCGCGCTATTTCAACTGGAAAGAACCTCCGACGCCATTGAAGCCGGTTGCGCAAACGATGCCTGAGTTCCCCGTGCCCCAGAAGAAAGGCACGGTCGGTAAGTGCATCCTGTGCGTGCACTACGCCAACCAGGGGAAGCTTCCGGCGTGCGTCGACGCATGCTCGATGGAGGCCCTCTATATCGGGGATATGACGACCGATGTCGCCACGAACGGCCACGAGACGGTCAAGCTGTCAAAGTTTCTCCGCGACAACGATGCCGTTCACTTCCGTGAAGAACTGGGTACCAGGCCGCGCGTCTGGTACATCGCCGGTCACGGTCAGAAGTTGGATTACTAGTCGAATCCACCGAGGAGAGAACCGATGATCGGTCACCAAGCGGCACGATGGGATGAGATGCGAGAGGCGGCGCTCCGCCCGCTCGCGCCGAGCGGGCGCGCCTTCTGGGGTATCGCGTTCGTCCTGGGACTGGCAGTCCTCTGGGGTCTGGTTGCGTTCGCGATCCAATTCATCGAGGGCCTGGGCGCGGCGGGATACTCCGATCGCGGGTTCTGGGGGATCTACGAGGCGAACCTCGTCGCATTCATCGCGTTTAGCTATGGCGGCGCCCTCGTCTCGGCGATCCTGCGGCTGACGCAGGCGCGCTGGCGTGCGCCGATCACACGGCTGGCCGAGGCGATGGCCGTGTTCTCACTAGTTGTCGGAATGCTGTTTGCGATCGTTCATCTCGGGCGCCCGGACAAGTTGTTCCAGATGTTCCTGACGCCACAGGTCAGTTCGCCGATCGTGTGGGACTTCGTCGTCATCGCGACCTATCTGGTCGCGACCTGCATCTTCCTCTATCTGCCGCTTGTGCCAGATCTGGCGGTGCTCCGCGATCAAGCCGATCGGTCGGCCGGTTGGCTGGCCGGAATCTACCGGGTTCTATCGCTGGGATGGCGCGGCGACCCGGCGCAGCGGCATGCCCTGGAGCGCGGGATCAACGCGGTCGCGATCATGATCATTCCGATCGCGGTTCTCGTTCACTCGGTGTTGAGCTGGGCGTTCGCACTCACCGGCCGACCCGGCTGGAATAGTACGATTCTCGCGCCGTATTTCGTCGTCGCGGCGCTCTACTCGGGCGTCGCGATGGTCATCCTGGTCGTGGCCGGATTCCGGCACGGCTATAGGCTCCATCAATACATCGGCATCAAGCATTTCCGATACCTCGGCTACCTGATGCTGAGCCTCGATTTGCTGTACCTGTACTTCACGTTCACCGAGCTCCTGACCGAGGGGTATGTGATGAGCGTTGAGACGGCACCGATTCTCGAATCTTTGCTTATCGGCCAGTACGCTCCTATGTTCTGGCTCTTTGCTATCGGCGGGGGGATCGTTCCGCTCCTGCTTGTCGCGATACCGCGGACGCGCACGATTCCCGGCATCGTCGTCGCGGCAGTGCTCGTCGTGCTGGGTATGTGGCTCAAACGCATGCTGATCATCGTTCCAACGGTCGCCCATCCTCTCATTGCCGGAGCCTGGGGAACGTTCGAGGCCACGTGGATCGCGATCGCGATCACGGTCGGCGCGGCGGCGGCGATTCCACTCTTGCTGATGCTGTTCTTCAAGTTCGTCCCAATCCTCTCGATCGACGAGATGGAGGAGTTGGCCCAATGATTCGCAGAAGCGCGCGCAGTCTGGCAGCCATCGTGGCGATCACTCTCGCTCTGGGCATCGCGACCGTCTCGGCACAGACCGCGTCGCCGACGCCAGTCGCGCAGCCGACGGTCCTAACCATCGGCGGCGCGACTGCGACGCGCGTGAAAGGTCAGTACACATTGACCGCGACGCTGAAGACCGCCGACGGCAAGTCGCTCGGCGACCGACCGATCGAGTTTTACGAACGGACGACGGTCTTCGGTCCACGTGACAGCCGAATTGGCAGCGTCGTGACCGATTCCACTGGTATGGCGGCGGTCGCGCTGCAGCCGTCGCAACCGGGGAAGTTGACAGTCGTCGCGCGATTCTCGGGCGCCAGTGGTTTCGCCGGATCAAGCGCTGCCGGTGATCTCGACATCGCGGAGGCAGTTTCGTCCTTCCACACCGAGCCGTTGCCATTCGTGCTCGTCAGCCTATGGCTGCCGTTCATTCTGGCCGGCTTCGTCTTCGCGACGTGGGCCGCCCTGCTCGGCGTATTCCTGTCGACCGTGGTGGGCATTCGCTCGGCCGCAACCGTGGCCGAGCGCCAGGAAGTGACTGAAGCCCGCGCGCGTCGCGCCGTCTCGGGCGAGGAGGTGACGCCACAAGCGAATTGAATCGTTGTCAGGCATGAAATGCTGCAAACCTAAGGAGTACAGAAAGTGACGATGCGAACTCGTCGAAACATTGTCCTGTCTCTGGCCGCTCTGCCAGCGGTGCTGGTGGCGTGCCAGGCGCCGGCGCCAACGCCCGCGCCACCAGCTCCGGTCGCGGTCGGCGCAACCAAGCTCTTCCTGATGGTCGATCTCGTCCAGGGGTCGAAGAACATTCCCACTGAGCTGCGCGCGAGTCGATCCTGCCAGTTGAACAACCGGTTCCCGCGCAATTCGGAGATGGTGTGGCGCATTCGCGTCCACGATCCCAAGACCGGCGACCCGATGGATGACAAGATGCTCAAGGGCGTCGCCATCAAGCTTGCGACGGGCAAGTCGGCGGACGCGAAGTTCGGCCCCCACCCGAAGGATCCGCCGAACGAGTTGTTCTGGACGGGCTCGTATGTTGTGCCGAAGGATCACGCGACCGGGACCCTGAAGTACTCGGTCGAGGCCACCGCCATCGACGGTCGCGTCGGGATGTTCGAGCCGTTCCCGACCGTCGTGTCGCTGCCAACCATCCTCGAGGAGACGCTCGCGGACGCGCCGCCCACGCCGGCCAAGGCCTAACAACGCACCACGGGCGCGCCGCGGATGCGCGGCGCGCCAGGAACACGCGCACTCGGGGGAGGATGCACGATGGCTGCTGAGAGCCGAGTCATTTCAAGAGGGACAGAAGGGACAGATACGCAGGCCGATGGGCCGGCAATCGGATCGACGGCGCGCCTGTCGCTGACGCCTGGGTACGCCCGGGTGGGCGAGGCGGTGCGCGTCCGCGGGGAAGGTTTCGCGCCGGGTGTTATCGCCCAGTTGATCTGGCATACGGTCGACGCGCGCTACGAGCTAGAGCGCGGCACTGAGTATCTTGGGCAGGGGTTCTCCGAGCGATCGTGGACGCTCCGCGACGTGAGGGCTGACCGCGACGGCGCGATCGATGCCACGTTCGAGGTGCCGCGCGACTTCGGGGGCTCACACGACGTGCGCGCTCGCGTCGGCGACCAGGAGGTAGCGCAGGCCGGGCTGATCGTTACGCCGACGATCTCCCTCTCACCTTCAGAAGGACCAATTGGAACTGAGATCGAGGTGACGATCGTCGGCGTCGAGTGGCGTCCGAATACGAGCGTCTGGCACATGCTGTACGACAACAAGTACCTCGGCTTCCTCTCGGCGGTGACTCAGCGCGGTGTCGCCACGGCGCACATTCGCGCGGCTGGTCCCCTCGGCCGCCACGTTATCGCGCTCTGGAGAAACGCCTACAACAGCACGCCGTACCTGGCCAGGGACGCGTCGCCGTTCCGCGACATGCCCGGTCCGGGGACCGAGCTTATGTTCACGGTCACATCCGACGACGGCCCGCCGGATCAGCGCATCGAGGACTTCTCGACGACCGATCATCCCTGGCCGAGTCTGACGACAGGCCCCGGTTCGCTCTCGGTATTCCCCGATCGCGGCCGGCTGGGAGACGCCATCGCGCTACATGCGATCCACTTGCCACCGAGCACTGAGGTCGCGGTGCGCTGGTGGACGACGGTCGGCGACCGGATCACGAATGTCGGCATGGTCGAAGAGGCGAGGATGCGCCGGGTTCTGACCACCGATGCGCGCGGGCAGTTCGCGTTCGACATGACGATTCCAGACGACCTCGGCGGTCAACACAAGATTGACGTGATTCACGGCGATCAGGTGTTGGCTTCGACCGGTGTGGTGATCGTGCCCGCGCTCGTCGAGGCGGCTCCGCGTCGTCTCCGGGTGGGCGAGAAGATCGACATCCACCTGAAGGGTCTCGGCTGGACAACCTACGACAACACGTACACGGTCACCTATGACAACGCCTACATCGGCTATGTCTGCGGCTTCAGCACGGGCGGCGACGTCCGTTTCACCGTGACGGCCACCGGCGTACCTGGCACGCACATCGTCGACCTCTATCCGACGATCTACAAGGAGAAGGATCCAAGCGTGATGCCGCGCGGCATGTTCTCGGTGCCGCAACTGACCTACCGCGACGACCATCCGCAGCGTCGCACGCCGGCGGTTCGGTTGGCGTTCGAGATCGTCGAGTAGATCTGTGATCGAGATCGAGCACGTCCGATTCGGCTACAGCGACGGCGGTGCGCCGAGCCAGGCACAGCTTGTGCTCGACGATGTCGACGTCGCGATTCCGGACGGCGCGTTCGTCTCGATTCTTGGTCCGACCGGGTGCGGCAAGACGACGTTGCTCCGGCTGGTCCACGGCCTGGAACAGCCGACTTCCGGCCAAGTCGTCATCGATGGTCAGATCGTGGTCGGCCCAGCGCGCGATCGGGCGATGGTGTTTCAGGAGTTCAATCTACTGCCGTGGCGGACGACGATCGAGAACGCCGAGTTTGGCCTCGAGCTACACGGTATGTCTCGGCCGGCCCGCCGCGCGGTAGCGCTGGATGTTCTGCGGCGCGTCGGTCTCGACGCTGCGCGCGACCAGTATCCACGGCAGTTGTCCGGTGGAATGAAGCAGCGCCTGGGCCTGGCTCGGGCGCTAGCGGTTTCACCGCGCTACCTGCTGATGGATGAACCGTTCGGCGCGCTCGACCTGCAGACGCGCGAGTCGCTGCAAATCGAGCTGATGCGCCTCTGGGAGGCGGATCGGAAGACAGTCCTCTTCGTAACGCACAGCGTCGATGAGGCGATCCTCCTGTCCGATCGCATCATCGTGATGGGCGCGGCGCCATCGCGCATTCTTCGGGTGGTCGACGTTCGGTTACCGCGACCGCGCTGGTCGGCGGACGGAACCGACGACGTTCGGGGCAGCGACGAGTTCCTGCGTATCCGACGCCTCCTGTGGGCGCTCCTACGGGCGCAGTCGCGCGAGGCCGCGTGATGGGCGCAAGGTTGTATGTAATCGCGCGCTCGGCAAGCCTGGGACGCGCGCGGACGGCGCATAGCGCGCCGATGTCGCTGGCGCGACGGGTGTTCGCGGCACGTCTCCTGACGATCGTGGGATTGCTGGTGACGTGGGAGGCGTACGCCAGCGCGGCACCGGCGAACGCTCTCTTCGTCAGTAGCCCGCGACGCGTCGCGACCGCGCTCGTCGGGATGATCGCGAGCGGTCAGTTGTGGCCGCACGTTGCCGCCACGGCCAGCGAAGCCTCGCTCGGGCTGGCGCTCGCCTGCGCCGTCGGCATTCCGCTCGGCATCGTGATGGGCCGGAGCGCGTTCGTGCGGCTCACCATCGAGCCGATCGTCATGGCGAAGTATGCGTCGCCAACGGTCGCGTTTCTCCCGTTGATCATCCTCTGGCTGGGAATCGGCATCTCGTCGAAGATCGCGCTCGTCTTCCTCGGCACCGTCGTGGTGTTGATCATCAACTCCGAGGCAGCCGTCGCCGGGGTCGATCGGCGTCTTGTCGAGGCGGCGCGGGCATTCACCGCCAGCGAGTGGCAAGTCAACACAAAGGTCATTCTGCCAGCGGCCCTGCCGGTGATATTGGCCGGATTGCGTCTGGCAATTGGACGCGCGCTGATCATGGTCGTCGTCGCCGAGATGTATGCCTCGACAGTCGGTCTCGGCTATCTGATTTTCCACGGAGCGGCCGCGTTCGACTCGACGCTCGTGTTCGTCGGCGTGATCGTGCTCGCCGGCGCCGGAGTTGCGTCGAACGCGATTCTTCGAAGTATCGAGCGACGGCTCGCGCCGTGGCGCGAGGCTAACGCGGAGTAGGGAGGGAACACCATGGGGCTTTTCGGACGGCTCCTCGGAGCGATTGCGCTGCTCGGCGTGTTTGCATCGGCGTGCGCCCCGGCCCAGCCACCGCCAGTCGAGAAGGCGCGCGTGACGTTCGCGGCCAAGGAAGTGCATTACGCGCCGTACTTCGTCGCAATCGAGAAGGGTTACTATGCCCAGGAAGGCATCGATCTCGAGATCATCAGCGCGGCCGGCAACGCGAGCGTCGCGGCGATCCTGGCCGGGGATGCCGAGTTCACGACTTCGCCCGCCAGCGCGCTAAGCGCGATCCTCAAGGATGCGCCGATGAAGGTGATCTTCTCGCACATGGATCGCCCGAATTACGAGTTGTGGTCGAGCGACCCCGCTATCAAGACTCTCGGTGACCTCAAGGGCAAGTCGGTCGCCGTGATCGGGCGCGGCGACACGATGGAGATCTCGGCGCGGCTGGCCCTGGCCAAGGCTGGCCAGGACTCGGACGGCGTGGCCTACGTGGCACTCGGACCAGGCGCGGCCCGGCTCGCGGCCATCCAGTCCGGCTCGGTCGCGGCCGCGGTTCTCAGCCTGGCCGACGTCGAGCAATTGAAGCGCGCCGGCGCGAAGGGGAACATGCTGGTGGATGTCGCGAAGGACGTCCGCATGCTGTTCAATGGCGCCGCGACGTCCGACAAGATCCTGAAGGAGCGCCCGGAGTTCGTCGCGCGCTTCATGCGCGCGACCCTGAAGGGACGTGAGTACGCGCGAACGTTCAAGAACGAGACGCTCGACATTGTCGGCAAGTACAACAATAAGCCGCGCGAGGCGAACGAAGTCGAGTACGACAGCCTCGTCGCCGTGATGACGACCGATGGCACGCTGCCGGTCGAGGCGCAGGAAGCGGATACCCGAGTCCGCGCGCCGCTTATCGGCGCCACGACGATTCGGCCGGCGAGCGAGGTCTACGACTACAGCGTGGCCCGGCGTGTCGGTGAAGAGATCAAGAAGAATGGATGGCAACCGACGCGGTGAGCGCGGTCTGAGTACGTGGCCCGAGGCGGCGCGACGACGCTTCGCGCTTACTCTCCGGCACAAGCTGGCGCTCGCCCTCGGCATCGTGCTCGTCCTGGTCGCGGCCCAGGGTGTCGCGGCGATCGTCCTCCTGACGCGCGTCACCGACCGATCGGCGCTCCTCGTACAGCCCGCGATCGGGCGAGCCGACCTCCTTTCTAACATCGAGTCGAATCTACTGCGCCACCGGACGTTGGTCCAATCGACGCTCTGGACGTTCGACTCGGGGATTCGACGCCGGGCTCGCCGCGAACTGGATGAGATCGAACGCGATGTCGACCACTGGGTCGCGCTCTATCGCAACCAAGAGCTCGACGAAAACCGGTTTGCCGGGCTCTACGCGAGCGAGCGGCTATACAGCGACTACCTCGGATCGAGCCAGAAGAGCCTCGCTGAGTTCGACGCGGGCGACCACACCGAGGCAGTCTGGGAGTACCTGCGATCCCAACCAGCGTTCCAGGGCCTCGCGGACCGTCTCCACGACCTGCGACGGCAGGAGCGCGATGCGACTGTGGCACTACGCGAGGAAATCGTCCGCGACGCGGAAGTCGCCCGCTGGCCGATCGGCGTCGTTGTCGTCCTCATCACGGTGGCCGATCTCCTTCTCTTCTCGACCCTATCCGAAACGATTCGCCGAGGTCTGAACGTGCTGCGGCAGGGCGCCGCGCGCATCGCGCGCGAGCGATTCGACGAGCCTGTTCCGCGGCCATCCGAATCGGAGTTCGCCGAATTGGCTGACGCCATGAACAACGTGATGATCGAGCTCGCCGCGCACCGCGACGAGCGGGTCAGGGTCGAGGAGCAACGGAGGCAGCTAGATCGCCAGCGAATGAGCCAGGTCGTTCAGGCCCAGGAGGCCGAGCGCGCGCGCGTATCCCGTGAACTACACGATCAGGCCGCGCAAGCGCTCACGGCGTTGCGCTACGGCCTTGGACACCTTCGCCGCATTGCCCGCGACTCGGATGTCATCGCCGAGGTCGATCGACTGAGCCACCTGTCGTCGCAAACCGTTCACCAGATTGCGTCGCTGGCGCGCGACCTGCGCCCGTCGGTTCTCGACGATCTCGGCCTGATGCCGGCGCTCCGTGGCTACATCCATGAGTTCGGCGAGCGATATGGAATTCGAATTGATCTCTCAGCCTCCACGGTGATTCCGCGCTTGCCACCCGAAGCCGAGACAGCGCTCTTCCGCGTCGTCCAGGAGGCGCTGACGAACGTCGCCAAGCACGCCCGTGCGCAACGCGCCTGGGTCGACATCGATGCGCCAAATGGCGAGTTGCGCCTGGCGGTGCGTGACGACGGTCGCGGCTTCGATTCGCGCGCGATCGCGCGGCGCGATGGCCACGGCCACGGACCTGGCCTCGGGCTGGTCGGGATGCGCGAACGCGTCCAGCTCCTGGGCGGCGAATTGGTGATCGACTCGTCGGAGGAGGGGACATGTCTGCGGGTAACGCTGCCATCGATCGCGATGGAAACCACCGTGTGGCGGGACGATCGGCCGGTCGAGACGGCGACACCACTGTCCTGATCGTCGACGACCACGCGGTCGTCCGCGATGGACTGCGTTACCTACTCGGCGCGGTCGACGGCGTGCGTGTCATCGGTGAGGCAGCCGACGGGATCGACGCGGTGGAGCAGGTCGAACGGCTGCGGCCGCGCGTGGTCCTGATGGACATCAGCATGAGTGGACTGAACGGCCTGGACGCGGCACGGCAGGTGAAGGCGACGCATCCCGAAACCGCGGTCGTCTTCCTGACGATGCACGAGAGCGAACAGTACTTCCTGGAGGCGCTTCGGTGTGGCGCCGAAGGTTACGTACCCAAGTCGGCGCCGGCCGCGGATGTGGCGGACGCGGTGCGGAGCGCCGCCGAGGGCCGCGTCTACATTCACCCCTCCGTCGCGCGATTCCTCCTGCAAAACTTCCTGCGCGCGGAGCACCAGGACGGGAACTCGGAGGACCCGTACTCGTCTCTCACGGCGCGCGAGCGCGAGGTGCTGAGCCTGATCGCTGGCGGAATGACGACGCCGGAGATCGCGACGCGGTTGACCTTGAGCCCGAATACGGTCCACCGTCATCGCGTGAGCCTGATGCAAAAGCTGGGACTCCACGATCGCATGGAGATCCTGCGGTACTGCATTCGGCGCGGGCTGGTGGATCCCCTAACGTAGCCGGTCGCCAATGCGGGCCGGATCAGCCTGACCCGCTGGATTCGGGATTCGATTGACGGGTCAACTGGACTGACCTATCGGTCGCGCGATGATGGACCGTCCATGACGCGGAGACTACCCGAAAGGGCCGGCGACGCCATCTCTCAGGGTGGTTAGCGTTTCCTGTTGAAAGGAGGCGAGCCCATGGACACGTGGACCGTGAGCGTCGCCGCCACCGGCCAGTTGTTCTACGTCGCCGCGGCGGTCGTATCGACCGCCCTCGTCATCGTGAGCGGTATCGTGGGACTTGTCGGCGGCGTCTCGGCCATTCGCAACGCAGTCGCTCGTTCCCGGTCACCGGCATGACCGACCACCGGCGCGAGCGCGGATGTGAGGGAGAAACATGAACCAACCCAAGATCCAGGTCAGCGATTTCGAACAGCCGGCCTGGGCGCATTTTCTCTTCGACAGCAAGAACTCGGCACTGTTGTGGCTCGTCGTGCGCGTGTGGGTCGGCTACGAATGGTTCGAGGCCGGCTTGCACAAGGTGACCGATCCGGCTTGGACGAGCACCGGGGCGTCGATTCTCGGGTACTGGCAGCGCGCGACCGCGGTACCAGCGCCGCCAGCCCGCGCGGCGATCACGTATGACTGGTATCGATCGTTCCTCCAGATGCTGATCGACGGCCAGACGCACACGTGGTTTGGACCCGCGATCGCCTACGGCGAGGTCCTGGTTGGCATTGGTCTGATCGTCGGCGGTCTGGTCGGGTTCGCGGCGTTCTTCGGCGCGCTGATGAACATGAGCTTCATGCTGGCGGGATCGGCGAGCACGAATCCGATCCTGTTCGCCCTGGGCGTCGCGTTGATGCTCGGGTGGAAGGTGGCCGGATACTGGGGCGCGGATCGTTGGATCCTTCCGTTCCTGGGCACGCCGTGGCACGCGGGAATGCTGACAGCCAATGGTCGGCAGCCGCGGATGCCTTCGGGCCACCCCGCGTAGAGGGCTCACTCCCTCCTTTCCGGCCGGGGTTCGGCGGGTCGGTGCCGAGCCCCGGCCCTGGCGTTTCCTGGAGGTTTTTCGCCGTGTCAGCGTGGCGGCAGGCGAGCGCCGGGGGTGGTGACCCACGCCGCGCCGAGGGTCGGCAGAAGGACGCGATCGAGGCCGACGAATCCGGCGACGCGCCAGCCGAGCATCAGGCATAGCGCCAGCGCGAGCATCTCCGGACCACTGCCGGCGATCCCCGTGAGCGAGGCGCTTGAGTTCATGAGTGCGCCGCCGAACGCGCTGAGGCCAACGAATGCGCCGAGAATCACCAATGCGCCGGCTGCCAGTTCGCCGAAGACGAAGAGTCGCGCGGCCACTTGCTCGGCATTCGCGTCGACCAGGAGCCAGACGAGCGAGCGATACCAACTGAAGCCAACATCGTTGCGGTCGACCGCCGCGACGACAGCGCGCCAGTACGCCAGGATGTCGTCGCCGCGCATCCAGGCGGAGTCGGCGAGCTGACGGAATCCCAGTTGCATCCACATGATTCCGACGTAGAGACGGACCGGCAGCCACAGCCAAGCTCGTGTCGTGTCGCGAAAGATCGCCCGGGCGATTGGAGGATCTCGAACATCGCCGTCCACCGCGGACTCGGCGAATCGATCGCCACGGCGATCTGACGGGTTGGTAGCCATCGCGATCGCTCCCGCGCCGCGTCGGTCGATGTCCACGCTATCCACGCGCCGGAACGCGACCGACCCTACCGTTGCGCGATTACAACGTACGGGTGTGCCCACCGGGACGCGTCAGGACATCCCCTGACCTTCGCGGGCGAGGCGGCGTGGCCTGAGGAGGTCATTTCTGCCCTGGACCGTTGGCGAGATCCAGTTGTGCCGATCATTCGCGGTCCGAGGTCGGCCGCCATCAACTTCGGGTAGTCGCGCAATCCAAACGCGATCGGCGCGTGATCCTGGCGCGTCCGCCATCAACACCCGCGAGACTACTCATTGACGGTCGTCGGACCGCTGCCTAAGATTTCATTCGCGCCGATGTAGCTCAGGGGTAGAGCAGTTCTTTCGTAAAGAACAGGTCGAGGGTTCGAATCCGTCCATCGGCTCCCGTAACGGCTTCAGTTATGAAGCCCATTGATTCGCGGCGAGGATCGCGTCGGCCCGCCGATCGACCGCGGCGCTAGACCCACGGAAATGCGAACGTTGGCTGGTTCGCGTATCGACGCAGCGCGATCGTCAGCCGCGTGCCGGCGCCGGGCGCGAGCCGGACCGTGAAGTGGCTGTGATCCACCGACACCTCGATCGAGGTCGGCGTTTCCGGTGTCATCTCCTGGCGTCCGTGTCCCAGCGAGCGTCCCAACAGCATCCCGTCGGAGTCGGGCGCCGGCTCTTCCGTCACCGCCTCCGATCGCACCCGAAGGATCTGATGCTCGGCGTAGGCGCCGCCCTGCACGATCACGATTCTTTCATCGACCGGATCAAGATTCACGAGCCCCAGCGTCACGCCGCTTTCGGTTATCTGCTCGACGAGCGCACCGACTTGAGCCGGCAGTCCAGCACGGCGATTCACGGGGTCGAAGTACCGAACCTGTGCGTGCAAGACGTGCATATCGCGACCGGTCGGCATGCCGCCGAGCATCAGTTGCGTCAAGACGCCGGTCGTCGCCGGATTGAAGCGATGCATATCATCCGACATCAACATGTCCGGTGACCGATGGTCCGCGCGCATCCCTTCGACTTTCGCGCGCAGGCTCTCAATCTCCGCGCGCAGCGCCGCTTCGGGGTACGCCGAATCGTCCCCATCCAGGTAGCGCGCCCACCGCGGCGTCTCTCCCGCCAGTTCGAGATTTGACCGATCGAGCGTCCAGTACCAGAGCGCGTCGGCGCTCGGCGCGAACTTGCGGGGTCGATATTCGTACCACCCGGTCGGCCCCTCGGCCGGTAGATCTTCGATCGCCTCACCCTTCTGGACGCGGTCGAGCCGATCCAGCCGCCCATACATGTGCGGATAGAGCGTCTGCCCGTCCACCTGCTTCGCGTTGGAGTTCACCGTGTCGATCATTTGGCGGAAGAGGTCGACGTAGCCGCGATCCCCCGTCATCAGCAACGCGTTGGCAAAGGAGAAGGGCGTGCGCGTGTGATAGGCGCGATGCGCGACCTCTCCCTTCCAGGGAATCTGCATCACGGAGAATCCCCAGCCGTAGACGCCGCCGTACCAGCCGTAGCCGCTCTCGATCCGTCCATCCGGCCCGACGCTCGATGGAATCAGCCCGCCGTTTTGCCGCGTTCGATCGACCCACGCGTCGACGTACTCCAGCATCCAGTCGCGGTATCGCTGGTCGCCCGTAAGCGCGTACGCCACCAGTCCGAGCGTCGTCGCGCCCAGGTTCACGTGATTGTCGCCGACCGCGTCCGTGTAGTCCCGGAAGTGGTCGAGCATCTCCTGGTAGCTGGTCTCGCCGTGGGCGGTGTCGAAGCGCCCTTCGACCTCGATCGGATCGCCGGCCCAGTCCAGAGCCGTAGCCTTGCGCAAGAGAGGCCCGCGGGAACCATTGAAGAAACTGCGAATCACTTTGTGGCGCTTGTCGTAGTTGGCGATGTGCGCGTCGTCGCCCATGTACCAACTGACCCAGCGGCGCATGCGGCGGATCAGCTTGTCGTCGTACGGATCGGAGAGGCCCTGCAGGAAGATCACCGACCAGGCCTCGCCGTGGTGGAACCAATCGAAGCAGACATGGAACTCCTGGTAGTACATGCCGTCGCGCCCGAGTTCGACCTCGGTCGTCTTCGCCTCGGTGTACTGCCGGAGATGACCGTCCAACGCCTTCTTGTACATGTCTAGGATCTGGTTGCTACCGCCAAGGGCGTGCAGGACGGTCCAGTTCAACACGTTTTCGATCGCGTCGTCCGGCCCGTCGTCGCCGGACCAGCGCGGAACGCAGAGCAGGTAGCCGCGATCGTCGAAGTAACGCGCGTAGAAGTGCTCGCACGCGCGCGACTGCGCCTCGAGCAACTGCCTTTCCAACAGCGCCCAGGCCGGTGGCGCGTGCGGTGTCGCGGCGTCGATGACGGTTTCGCGGGTGGTCGGCTTGTTCATTAGCGCACTCTCCGTAAATCGACAGTCTATCGACTGGGCGCGGAGAACCGCGGCGCAGTCCGTTCTGGTCGGTGTCACCGGCTGCGTGACGGGGTCGCTTAGTCGTCCTCCAACATCACTGGAAGCGCCGACGAGTTTCGAGCCCGCCGCTCCGCCTCGTCGTCAGAGAAGTTCTCTCGTGTGCCGACTAGGAAAACGACGATCCGCTTGCGCTCGCCATTCAGCGCTTAGGCAGCCCGGTATTCCGCTTTCTGTCCAGGAATTCGAAAGTGGAGCGAACGACAGCCGAACAGCGAACCCGTCAACTGATGCCCTCGCATCGGATTCTCGGACAAGAGCGCGATCGTGGCGCGTGCACGCGGGGCGAGCTGCCTGAGACCTCGGAGATCGCGTTCCGCCTGGGCGGTATAGAGGATTTCCCAGCCGGAATCCTGTGTCAATCGGGGTCGTCGATGATTTCGAGAGGTTCGGCGCCGGGGTCGAGCCCCAACCGCTCGATCAATTCGCTAACGCTGATCGTGTCGCCTCGGGAATCGAGGGCAATTGCCTCGACCGCGAGCACATCAAAAGCGTTCACCACTTTGACAAGGGCCAAGATGTCGCCCGGCTCTATCCCCAGATGTTGTAGAGCGTGCTTGGGCACAGTGACGCGCCCCTCCGCATCCACTTGCACGGCTTCGACAACCGCGGATGCCATCGTCGCCCTCCTTCGGATGTTTTCCCAACCTGTCGCTTTGGCTTACGCTTCGGGGACGCTTGGCGCCAGAACGCGGCGGGAAATCGGACCCGCTCCGGCGAGCGTTCGGCCCCTCGTTGGGCGCAAGTCCACGCACCACTCCTCATCCGTCCCGAATCTGACAGGCCGACGCTAGGCAGCGACTGTGGCGACGATTACCTGCACTTCGTCCGGCAAAGTCTCGCCGTCCTCTTCCATTGCGCCAACGTAGAGGCCGATCGCGTCTCGGATATTGACGAGCGCTTCATCAACCGTGTCGCCCATCGACGTGCATCCAGGCAAACCGGGGACGACCGCGGAATAGGCGCCAGCCTCGCGATCGAACTCCAGCACAACTGTGTACCGGCGCATCACCCACTCCTCCCAACAGACCCGCAGCTCCTCGGCGTTGAGTCCCGCGCCATCGAGGATCGCCTTGAGCGTCCCGAGCGGGATGATTCGCCGCGCGTGCCTCGGGATCACCACCCGACGCCCCGCTCGACTTGGATGAGTGTAAAGGGCATGACTACCGGTCTGCCGATGCAGTCTCCACTCATCGCGCTCGACGGGTCCTGAGCTTCCTGCGGACGGACACGATCATCAAGTTGATGCGGCTGGATACGACGACTGAGTCGACGCTGATCCGGTTCAACAACACGGATCCGACCAGCGCGGTTCCTCGCTCGCGCATCGAGCACGCGTTCGGCCAGCAGGACGCGGCACGGTTCTCGGGCGCGACGTGGTACATCCAGATCAAGAACATCGAGGCGAGCCTGTACGGGGAGGACATCTCGTACAACCTGTACATCGCGATGGAGCGGCCGTTCACGCCGACGGTGACGCCGACGCGCACGGTGACGGTCACGCGGACTCCGACGGTGACGCGCACGGCGACGGCCACGGTCACGCCCACGGCAACTGTCACCCCGACGCCGATTGCGGTGGTCATCCCGACGCTGGTGGGCGGAACGGCGACGCCGATGCAGACCGAGACCGTGACGTCGACCCCGACCGTGACTCCGACCGCAAGCGTGACACCGACCGAAACAGTGACGCCGACAGTGACGGAGACGGCGACCGAGACGGTCACACCGACGGCGACGGCCGAGCCGATCTCGCTCGAGATCGATGCGCGAACCGGCGTCCAGATGCGGACCTCGAACGGTGACACGGTGGTCGACATTCCGCCGCACTTCACCGGCGCGGCGAACAAGATTCTGTTCGAGTTCCAGGGTGGCGAGCCGGGTGAGAACCGGGACGGTATCCAGTCGCTGCGGTCGTTCCGGGCGAAGGCGCTGACGGGCGACACCGGCGACCGAATCCACGAGTTCGACGTGTCGATATCGTTCTGCTCCACCTTCCGCTGGCGCGATGTCGCCGGTCGCGCCGGCCAGACCAGCATCCGAGTCGTGTGGATCGATCCGTTCAACGGCGACCGGCGGACCGAGGGCGTGACGCGGACCTACTTCCGAGCGGCGACGCCCGATCGGGACGGTGAAGTGTGCGCCAAGACGACCCACTTCACCGACTTCGAGATCGTGGGCGACGATCCTCCGACGCCGACGCCAAGGCCAACCAACACCGAGACGCCGACGGTCACGCCGACGACGCCGTCCGGTGGCGGTGGTCCCATTGGCGGCGGATTCTTCCCGCAGGCGCCGACGGCCACGCCCACGGCGGGCACGTCGTTCCCGGGCGCGACGCCGACGTTTGCGCCGATCGCGACCAGCATCGCGGCCGATGCCACGGCGGTCGTCGAAGCCGGGAACGGCGCGGCGCGCATCGACGTCCCGGCGGGAGTCGTGACCGAGAACGGGCAGCCGGTCGCGGTCGAGGTCGAATTGCGCGAGTTCCCGGCGCCACGGCAGGCGGCGGCGGTCAATCGCGGCATGAAGGCGATCGAGGTCGAGATGCGCACGGCCAGCGGTCAGGCAGTCACGCAACTGAGCCGCCCGATCCGGGTGACGATCAACTACACCGACATCGAGCTACGAACGGCCGGACTCTCCGAGCGCACGCTCCAGATCTACTACTCGAACGATCGTCGGACGTGGTTCCCGCTGTTGACATCGATCGACCAGTTCCTGCAGCGAGCCTGGGTCGAGATCGACCACCTGACCGCGTTCGCGCTCACCGGCGCGGTGCAACGGTTCCTCATTCCGTTCGCTGGGCGGTAGGCGGCGGTTCACGCGTCTGTTCGCACCAGGTGAAGTTACCCCGGTCTCGTGGACCGGTGACGGCCGCGTAGCGGCGGCCGCCCGTATGATGCGCACCCGTCCTTGTAGAATGAATCCGAGTGTAACGTCGCGCGCCACATTCGCTCGGGGAGGAGCCGATTACGTCTCCGGTATGTCCGACGTGCGGGCGGCCCTGGTTGGGCCCGCGGTCTGGACGCGTTCCCTTCGCTCAGCGAACTTGGTGGCGGTTCGGGCTGATCGGCGCGCTACTGTACTGGGCGACCATGAAGCTCCTGGCCAGCTCCGGCAATCCGAACTTCGCGCCGACCGTCATCCTACTGGGTGCCTTCGTCGTGCCGGTGACCTACGTCATTTACCTCTATGAGGTCGACGCGCTGCACGATGTACCAGTTCTGACTCTCGCACTCACGTTCTTCTACGGCGGCGTGCTCGGCATCATCGCCGCTCAGTTGCTGGAGCAGCGGTTGGTTCTGAACTCCGGGCTCATCGGAATGCTGGGGGTAGGGATCTCCGAGGAGATCGCCAAGCCGCTCGGAGTGCTGTGGCTGGCGCGCCGCCGCGACTTTATCTCGGCCCGGCACGGCTTCCTCGTTGGCGCGGCCGCAGGTATGGGCTTCGCCGCGTTCGAGACGATGGGCTACGGCTTCACGTTCCTGATTGCTTCGCGCGGCAACCTCGGCGTTCTCGATGAGGTGCTGCTGACACGTGGCCTCCTGTCCCCGATGGCGCACGCGGCCTGGACTGCCCTCGTGGTCGGGGTCCTGTGGCGGGAACGCCGAGTGAACCGCGCCGTGCTCGGCGCGTTCGCGACCGCGGTGATCCTGCACGCCCTGTGGGACTGGACGGCTGGCCTGCTTCCGATCAGTGTCCAGTTGCCTGGTCTCGAGTTGCGCTGGCGCTTCGTCGACCTCGCGTTCCCCGCACTGAGCCTGCCCGTCCCGGGTCTGGTCATCGGGCTTTTCGGTCTTTGGGTGGTGCGCCGCGCAAGCCGCGCGAGTACGACTGTGGCGTCGATCGGCTAACGCTAACGGCAAGGCAAGGCCGTCGCCGCTCGGCCCCGCCCGCCGGCGGCCCGAGTCAGAGCGTGTTGATCGCCCGGGCGGCCAGGACCGCAAGGACAGCCAACGAGATCAACGACTGCACCATCATCAAGATCTTGGCCCGCGCCGAGAGCACAAGCGTGTCGGTCGGGCTAAGGGCGGTGCTGGTGTTGAAGGACAAAAACAGGTAGTCGACGAAGCGGGGAGTCCACTCGTCGCTGGCGGCTGCACCGGCCGCGCACTGCGGGAAGACGAAGTCCAGGCCGCAGTAGCCTTCGAGATGGCGCCGCCGCAGTCCCCCGGCGTCGATCTCCCAGTACCAGACCGCGAAAACGGCCACATTCGCCGCCCAGATCAATGCCGCGTCGCGCAGGAGCACCGGCGCTGGCGTCCCGCCGCCAGGCAAGGCGCGGACCAGGATGGCCGCGCTGCCGAGAATCGTGAAGGTGACGATCGTGGTCGCCGTGAGCATCACCCTACGGGCGAGGTCGTGATGGCCCCGCAGCCGAGCGAGGCCGGATGGAACCAGCAGCGCCGCCACGACCGCGAGGGCGAGCCACGGGGGGCCGATCATGATTCGGTCCTCCACGGCCAGGTACGCGGCGCCCACCGCAAGCAAGGCGGCGGCGCCGGCTCGGTGCCGCTGGTTGCTCACGGGAGTGCTCTTCTCGGACCTGCGCATCGCGTCTCCTTGACCGTAGTCCCTCGCGCCCGTGCCGAGCGCGGATCAGACTCTAGACGTGGGGCATGTGCCGGCTTTCCCATCGCCGACCCTTCTCGTCGATTCACAATGTCTCCGCATTCCACGTCAGCGGGGTAATCCCACGCCGGTTCCCGGTCAGATCACCGACGTCAGCAAGCGCCCGCGGAATCGCTGCCCTCAGAACATCGCGTAAGCGGTTAAGCGCCGTTCCGCGCAGAATTCCTCAGTACGGCGCTCGATCGGCACGGGTGTGCGCGGTACCCGCGCGGCGCAAGACCTATTCGCCCGCCACTTGACAGGGAGAGTAGCATAGGTAGTTGAAGGCGGTGGCTTGAGCGAGCCGCCGAGGGAATGCGATGTCGCAACATGGTCACGCTTCTACGCACGCGGTCGCGGAGAAGAAAGTCGTCATCGATGGGGTGACGCTGGTCTGCCATCATCCGCGACCGGGGATCTGGTGCTGTTGCTCCGAGGAAGGGCACGCCCTGTGCCAGTGCGCGACGACGCTGGATGGCGCGATCAAGGCCTGGCAGCGGCACGACAATCTGGGCGAGTAGTCTCCGAGCGATCTGATCTGGCGTTTCGCCGTCGCGGTCAGGCGCGCGCCGGCCGGCCGGCGTGTGGGTCGAGTTGTGTCATGATGAGTTTGTCTGGCCCGTCTGCCAGCCGGAGGTATCAACGTGAACGTCTCGGTTCTGTCTTATTCGTTTCGCGGCCTGCTCACAGCCGGAAAGATCGACCTGTTCGGCTACATCGAGTCGTGCAAGCATCGATACGGTCTCGGCGCGGCAGACATCTGGAATGGCTTCCTGGTCGGCACCGACGATGACTACCTGCGCAAGGTGCGCGATGCGCTCGATGAAGGCGAGTTGGTCCTGGCCGATCTCTGCGTCGACAAGGCGCACGTCTGGGATGACGATGCAGCCATCCGCGAAGGCAACCACCAGAACGCGCTTTCGCATCTCCGCGCGGCGGTGACGCTCGGCGCCCGCTTCGTGCGGATCGACGCCGGTAGCCGCCGCGAGGAGTGGTCGGCCGCCGAGTTCGACCACATCGTCAAGCGATACAAGGAATACGCGACATTCGCGCACGATCACGGATTCAAGATGGGCGCCGAGAATCACTGGGGTCCGGAGAAGGCATGGGTCCATCTCAAGAAGTTGATCGAGGCGGTCGATCATCCCGCGTTCGGCATTTCGTGCCACATCGGCGGCTGGGCCGGGACGCAGGAAGAGAAGGACGAAGCCGATCGGCTCGTCGCGCCGTGGGTGTGTCACACCCACTTCCCGCAAGCGACGACCGATGGCTCGCTGGAAGAGAAGATGGCGAATCTGCGCGATGCTGGGTACACGGGCTACTACAGCGCGGAGTTCCACGGCACGGCGAACGAGTACGCGGAGGTTGGCACACAGCTTGCCCGGATTCGGGCGGTGTTGTCGCGGTGGCGCTCGGCCGGCTGAAGGTAGAGGAGAGTTAGCCGTGTCCACCGCTTTGCCACGTACGCCGTACCACATCGCCGATCAGAACGCGGACGCGTTGCTTCGCCCGGTCGGCGCCGCGCTTGACGATCTCGTGGCCCGGCTGACTCAATACCACGATCGACTGCACATGGCCGAGGCCGATCGCGCGCGCATCGGGCAGGCGCGCGACATCGTGAGCCAGGCGCGCGCCGCGTGCGCCGCCCTCGAAGCACCGCGATGACGAAGCGCGTCCTCATCACCGGCGCGGCCGGCCGTATCGGCAGCCACCTCGCCTCGGCCTTGAAGGACCGGTACTCGATACGCGTTCATTACCACAACACGGTGCCTGAGATACCGCCGGTCGACGACGTGCACATTGCCGACGTGGCCGATTACGACGCGATCGCGCCGGCGCTGGTTGGGATGGACGCGGTCGTTCACATGGCGGCCGATCCGAGCACGCGCGCCACCTGGGAGACCGTGCGCGACAAGAACATCATCGGCGCCTACAACGTCCTGGAGGCCGCGCGCGTCGCCGGATGCCAGAAGGTCATCTTCGCGTCGACGAACCACGTGATGGGCATGTATGACCGCGACCGCCAGTGGCCGATCTATGCGAATCAGCCGCCGCGGCCGGATTCGCTGTACGGCGTCTCGAAGGCGTTCGGCGAGACGCTCGGGCGCTTCTACCACGATCAGCACGGAATGTCGGTCATCTGTTTGCGGATCGGCTGGTTCCTGACCGAGCCGAAGGATGAGATCGGGCTCTGGATGTGGCTCAGTCCGCGCGACTGCGCCCAGGTCGTCTGGCGCGCGATCGAGAGTCCGATCGGCTACGGCGTCTATTACGCGATCTCGCGCAACAGCCGCCGCCACTGGGACATCACGGAGACGATCGAGCGGCTTGGCTACAAGCCGGAGGACGACGCCGAGCAGTACGCCGCCGCGATCCTCGGGCACGGGTGAGTGAGGTCGCTTGGCCGACGCGTCGCCGCGACGTGGGTAGAATCGCGCCGCGTCACCAGAGCAGGAGGTATCGATGGCACGAGTCCTGGTCCTGAACGGGCCGAACCATTCGTTCGACCAGAGCGCCCCGATCGTTCACGAGGCGCTCGGCCGCGCCGGGCATAGCAGCACTCTGACCGATGACAAGAACGTCCTGGCGGACGGCCTCGCTGACTTCCAGACGATCGTCCTCGGCACCGGTTTCACGCGCCGCGAGCGGTTGCCAGACGGTTCACGCAAGCTGCACTACGAGCTGTCCGACGCCCAGGCCGACGGCCTGTACGGCGCCGTGCGTGGCGGAATCGGCTTCGTTGGCATCCACGGGACTGGCTGGTGGATCGGCGGCGAGGCCGTCAAGCTCACCGGTGGCGCGGCGAACTGGCATCCGCCCGGGCTCGAGTTCACAGTCAAAGTGGACGCGGCGGACCACCCGATTATGGCCGGGATCAGTGACTTCATTGTCAATGACGAGATCTACATGTCCGCCTGGGATCCGAGCGTTTCGGTGCTCGCCTCGGCGTCGTGGAACAATCAGGCGCTGCCGATGGCGTGGACGCACGCGTACGGCAAGGGGCGAGTGTTCTTCACGACGCTCGGCCACGGACCGAATACATTCGAGGTCGCGGCCGTGCAGCGGATGCTCGCGAACGCGGTGGGCTGGACCGCCGGAGCGTAGCGAGACGAAGGCGACGGCTCAGGTCGTCGCCTTCACCGCCGCCGGAATCGCGTCGGCCAGGATGGAAATGACACGGTCGACCTGATCGCGCGTCGTGGTGAGCGGCGGCGCGAGCATGATCGATTCGCCAGCGCCGTAGTGCCGCTGTCGGGTGATGAGGCCCTTCTCGGCCGCCAGTGCGATCGCGCGCGCCGAGACGCCGCGCTCGGCCGGGAAGCCGGTCTTGGTCGCCTTGTCGTCGACGATCTCGATCGCGGCCATCATGCCGAGTCCGCGCGCGCCGTCGACGTTTGGTAGCTGCTCCAGGTCCTTCAGGCGCGACAGCAAGTAGGCGCCGGTATCGGCAGACTTCTCGACCAGCCGTTCGCGCGCGACGATGTCCAGATTCGCCAGGCCGACCGCGCAGGCGGTCGGGTGCGCCGAGTAGGTGTAGGCGTGCATCCAGGTCGCGCCACCGCTGCCGCCGCGAATCAGGTCGGCGATCTCATCCGACACCATGATGCCGCCGAGCGGGATGTAGCCGCTGGTGATGCCTTTGGCAAACGACATGATGTCCGGCTGGACGCCCCACCGTTCGAGGGCGAAGAATCGGCCGGTTCGGCCGAACCCGGTGATCACCTCGTCGGCAATGAACAGGATGTCGTACTTATCGCAGACCGCGCGGATCTGTTTGAAGTAGCCGGCCGTCGGCACGACGACGCCGCCGGCGCCCATGACTGGCTCGGCGATGAACGCGGCGACCGTATCGGAGCCCTCCTCCAGGATCTGCTTTTCGAGCGCCTCGCCGGTCGCCGGCGCCCAGGTCACCGGATCGACGCCGTTCGGGCAGCGGTACAGGTACGGTCCGTCGATCTGAATGAAGTTCGGCACAAGCGGACCGAACATCGTGTGGTACGGCGGGAGTCCGGTTGCGCTCATGGCGGCCATCGTCACACCGTGATAGCCGTGGCGGCGCGAAATGATCTTGACCTTGGCCGGCTTGCCGCGCCGCTTCCAGACGTATCGCGCGGTCTTGAACGCCGATTCGTTCGACTCGGCGCCGCCGGAGGTAAAGAACGTCGTGTTGAGATTCGGGTAGGCGAGGCGCGAGAGTCGCTCGGCGAGCTCGATGGCGGGTAGATTCGACTGGCCGTTGTACGAGGAGCAGAACGCGAGAGTGCTCATCTGGCGCTGAGCCGCGTCGGCCAATTCGACGCGACCATGGCCGACGTTGACATTCCAGAGACCGGACAATCCGTCGATGTACTCGCGGCCGTCGACGTCCCACATGACCGATCCCTGGCCGCGCACGAGAACACGCGCACGATGGGTCGACGAATGGAGCGGATGGAGGAGATACTGGCTGTCGGTCGCGACGAGTTGATCGGTCGAGACTGGTCGAACCATCGGGCGCTGCTCCTGGCGCGACGAACCGCTTCGTCGGGAGGCTGGGCGCGCCCCGGACGCGTTCGCGCGATCGAAGCTAGGTTAGCATAGGGAGTGTCGGCGTACTCGATCGTGGCGCCCGTCCTGATCGGCGCGGCCGCGCTTATCGGATTGGCGATTCTGATCTCCATCGCCGACGAATCAGGACCGAGACGCCCGGGTAGACTCGGTATCGCGATCGTCGCCGCCTCGCTGGCGATGGTCTCGATCGCGGCCGACAGCGTCACCGTGGCGCTCGTCGCGGCGGCCGGCGCGACGTCGATTGGGTGGCTCGTCGTGGCTTCACGGACCGTGCGCGTCGGTATTGCTGGGCGCGGTGTTGCGCTGCACTCGCTGGCGGTCGTTGCGCTCGACTCAGTCGCGTTTCTCCTGACGATTGGCGTCGGACCGTTCGCGCCGATCGCGATCGCCGCGTCGGGATTTCTACGCGCACGGCTCTTCCCATTCAATGGATTTGCGCGCGATATGGGCGCGGCTGGCGGTTCCGTCGCGGCGCTGACAACGCTCGGCGCGATCGCCGGGATCGCGCTCGTCGCGCGCGCTCTGGATCAGTTCCCAGCGCTCGGAGCGGCGACGCTCGCGCTGGCGACGATCTCGGCTTTTCTGGCCGGATTCGGCGCGATCCTGACCCGCCGACTGCGCGTCGCGTTCGACATCTTGAGCGCGAACGACCTGGCGCACGCGGTCGCGGCGATCGCGCTCGGATCGCCAATCGGTCTCGTCGTCGGCGTCGCCCACACGGTCTTCGTCGCGCTCAGCCGAGTCGCGATCGCGGCTCAGGCCGACGAAAGCACCGCAACCAGAATGGCCAGGCCACGGGCCGGCCTCGCGGCCGCGACCTACTGGCTCGGCGTCGGCAGCGCGCTTGGCGTCGTCCCAGGCGCCCCAGGCGTGACGCGTTGGCTCGTCTACCTCGCCCTCGCGCTGGAGAATCAGTGGATCGTTGTCGTGGCGCTGGCGGCCGGGGCCACGCTGAGTTTTGCCAGCGCCTGGCGGCGGCTCGCTGACGCCGTTCCCGGCGAGCGAGATCGAGTCCACGACATCTGGATGGTCGCGCGCGGTGCGCCCGCAACCGTGATCCTTGCGCTTGGCCCGGTCGCGGCGATCGTCGCGATCGGCGGCTATCTCGCGCCAGCGATGCGCGCGCTGCCATCGGCTCCCGCGCTCAGTTTCGACGCCGACATCCTGTTCGACGTTCCTGGAGCCCTCGCGCTTACGATCGCGATTGGTGTCGCGATCGCCGGCGCGGGACTGAACCTGGGGCAGAACGTGGCTCAACCTCGCCGCGTCTTGACGCGGTGGCGCCGCCGAAGCGGACCCTGGCGGGCCGCGCCGCGGAACTTGGCGTTGCACGGCTTCCCGTGGCGGATCGGCATCGGGCTCGTCGCCGAGCCGTCAGCGCACATTCTGTCATTCCTGGCCGAGCGCGGCCCGGCCGACATCGCCGTCGTGACGATCGTCGTCGCGGCGGTCCTGGCGCTGGCGACGATCGGTTGACGCGTTGATAGATCCAACTGGATCGGACGGCGTGGCAATCTGGCTGATCGCGGCCCTGGTCCTGTTCTCGATCGGTCTGAACGTCGTTGGCGTTCGCGTCCGGACCCGCGCGCTCGGTCTCGGCGGGCTCGGGTTGGGGCTGGGATTGCTCGCCGCGCGTTACGACGGCTGGGGAGCCGCGGCCGCGATCGCGGCTGCCACGAGTGCGTTGGCTATCGCGCTGGTGAGATCGAGCGACCAGGAGCCAGCCGAGGCTCCGATGTTCGATGTGCCGATACGCGCGATCGCGGCCGCGATCGCCGGGATCGGCTCGCTCGTCGTCTCGGCACAACTGGGCGCACTCACCGGAATCCCATCCGACCGATGGTTCTCGGCGGTCGTCCCGCTCGGCCTCGCGGTTACCTTGCTGCTCGCACGAGGTGTGCGCACCGACTTGCGCCTGGCGATGGCGCTCATTCCGTTGGCGATCGCCCGGGCGGCAGCCATTCTCGGTGGCGAGGAACTGTTTGGCGAGGCCGCGGGGTTGTTCGTGCTCGGTGCACTGGCGGTATCGCTGCCCTGGTTGTCCGCACTTGCCAGGCGAGTCGCCGGCGGTGTCGGGCCGATCGCGGCCACCGGCGCGTGTGGCGTCGTCGCGGGGGGCGTTGCGCTGATCGCCGCCGCCGAGCTCATCCTTGGCGCTTCCGCGGCGACGGACCTGGCGATTCGTGTGGTTGTCGGCTCGGCCGTCGCCATCGCGGCGCTGGCGCTGTCCGTCGTCGATACCGCGCCGTCGACGCGCACGAGGGTCGCCCTGGCGACTGCGATTCTGTCTGTCGCGACCATCGCCGAACCGACGCGCCTCGGGCTGATTGCCACGATCGGAGCACTCGCACTGGCGCTGATGTTGGCCGACGAAGGCAGTGACGACAAAACACGGCCACGCCACGGACGGCTCGTCGACGTCGCGAGCGTTCTCGCCGGTCTGGGTGGATCGCTCGTCGTGGCGCCGGTCCTGGTGTCGGCTCTTGGCGCAACCTCGCCGGTCGTGCCGGTCGTTCTGCTCGGGGTGGGACTCTGTCTCAGCCTGGGCGTTCTGCCGATCGGCGTGTGGTCGGAGACCGTGTCGCGGCTGCATCCAATCTGGTCGATCGTGCTGGTGGCCCTGCCGACCGTCGCGATCGGTGGAGCGGTACGCGAGATGCTGGATGCCGATGCCACGGTGCTGGGATTGCACGGCGCGCGCGCATTCCTGTCGACGGTCGCAATCGGCCTCGCGCTGGCGAACGCGGCGTTCATCGTCGCGGACGGAACGCCCCTGGCGCTCGGTCAGCGCGTCGCCGGGTCACGGGTCGCAATTGCGTTCGCGCTCCTTGGAGCTAGCGCCGGCGTGGCGGCGTTTGAGGCGATCCTGGTCGAACGCGCAATCTGGTGGGCCGCGCTGTGTGTGGCCCTGATGGCGCAGGCTCGGGTCGAGCGCCGCCGGTCGCTTCTCACCCGATTGGCGACATGGCCAGGGTTCGCGCTGGTCGTCGCGTCGGCCGGACTGGGAGGATTGCTGCCGATCGGCGCGACCGGCGCGATCGCGTCCGCGATGGCCACGGTTCCGAATTCAGATCCAGGTCTCGTCGTGGTCGTCGTCACGACGACGCTCTCCGCCGCGTGGGCGCTTCGTCGCCAGGCGATCGTCACGGCCGGGCTCGGCGACGCGCCGCCGCGATCGACACGTCTGGCCACTATCGTTGCCTGGATGCTGATCGCGATTGGGCTCATCGCATCGTTAGTAGCCTGACGTGTTCATTCGCTGGCTGCGTAAGGGTGAACTTCCCGGACTCGATGACTGGGATCTGTGGCGGTTGCGCGAGATTGCGGCGTGGGGCGATGGTGGACGGCGGCTCGGCTCCCATTGGGAGGCGATTGGCGGCGCGGCGCTAACCGAGATGTTCGGCGAGCGCGTTGTGCCGCTCTGGTCCGATCGCGCGCTATCGCGCTGGCTTGGCACGATCGGCGGCCGCAATCCTGACGCGATCGCCTGGGAGCGGGACGGTTCCGAGATCACACTTCGCGCGCTCGATCTGAAGTTCTCGGTCGACACGGCCGAGCACGATCAAGTGTCCGCCGATACGCTGGCGGGCCTATTCGAGCGCGGGGGCGAACGCCTCGCGGCCCTGTTGCCGATGGCGGAAACGATGCGCTTCGCTGATGGCGCGTTCGTGTCGCCGGAGCGGCCGCTCAATCGGGCCTTCACGCGCTCGGGCGCGAATGCGCGCCTCTCACGACCGATTCGCGACGATGACATCGTCTATCTGCCGTTCGATGCGCACGGTTTTTTCGAGGCGATGCCCGGTTGGCGCGTCGCGATCGCCCTCGCGCGCATCGAGGATGCGCTCGACGACCTCGTCGATACCGAGACCGCGAGCCGCTATTACCACCTGGGGGTCGGCATACACGGCGAGATGAGCGAGGCACGCCGTGGGATCTTTGCCCCGCGTGAGGGAGTCGCGGATGACGAACTCCTGCGGCTATCTCCGGAGGACGAGGCCGAGTCGGTCGTCGATCTCGATCGAATCGCGCGGGCGGGCGACCTGACATCGGCGCGCGCCATTGCGCGATGGCTGGAGCGTCGGCGGGCCGGTCGGCAACACGTCGTTGCCCGCCGAAAGGAGATCGAGAAACTGCCGTATCGCTGGGCGGAGTACCTGAGCGATGCGCGCCGTCGCGGCCTCGATCTCGGTGATGCCGACACCAACGCGGCGGTGCGAACGCTGCACCGCGCCCTGGCGCACGGCCATCGCGATGCCGTTCGCGCCCGTGGACGCGAGATGGCGCTCGGCGGCATGACCGATGAGGAAGCGCTCGACGCGCTGATGGCCGAGCACGAGCGCTTCAGCGTCGATGCTCGGCGCAGCGCCCGCGCGCGCCTGGACGAATTGCGGCACGCGTGACGCGGCAGCTATCGCGAACCCGGATTGACCGACCTTTACTCTGACGCGAAACGGCTCTCGGCGTGTCGCCCGCGCGGTCGCGACCCGAGCGAGATCGAGATCACCCCTGGAACCTGCCGGCTTTAGCTGGCGCTGGGGACAATGGCCTCAGCGGGGAGTATCCCAGCCCGCTTGAGCAGATCGCCCGCGAGGACGCGGACGACGCTGCCCGGGGCGGGCATCCCGGGAACCGCCTCGACCCAGTGCTGGAAGGTGATGCGCTGAAAACGCTGGGTGATGAACGGACCATGCCGCTCCGGCCGCGACATCGGCAGGCCGTACATCTCAATCGCCCGATCCAACGAGTCCGACGACAGGAACTGTTGCCGAATCGCGTCGTCGGTCATCCAACCGAACCGAGTCTGCTTCGCGGCGGCCCAGTTGCCGCTCGAGCCGTCGTCGTCGATCGGCTGTGGCACACCGGCCGTCTGGAGCAGCCAGTCGTCTTTGCCGGCCTCGCTGAACCACTCCATCGTGTTCGCAGGCACGGCCCGGCCGTACTCCGGCCGCCACTGCAACACCGCGCCCTGCATCGCCTGGTAGATGAACCCGCCGCGCTGGAAGCGCTGCGTTGCGGGGAAGCCAAGCGCCTCGACGCCGCCCAGCGCACGGAAAGACGAGAACAGCCCGACTCCGTCGCGGTTGGTGACGGCGTAGCCGCCCTTGCCCTCGCCCGCCTCGGTGTAGAAGGCGCCGTCGCCGGTCGCGACATTCGCCGTCGGCGTGGCCGGCGTCGTCGCATCGCCGGCCACACCGACGGCAGCCGCGCCTTCGCGGGTGAGCCGCAGGAACAGATCGCCGTAGCTCTTGCTCGGCTCGATCTGGCTGCCCTCCAGCCACTCGTTCCACGACGTGATCGAGATGAACGCCGGGCGGGTCGCGATCGCGCCCTGCCACATGCGCTGGTAGTACGCGCCGCCCTGGCGGTCGACGGAGAAACCGTCCGGCCGTCCGAGCCGGGTGTCGTTGTAGCCCGGCATCACCGTCGCGACCCACAGCTTATCGCCGTAGGCGCGGGTGCGGCTGGCGTAGCTGGCCAGCTGGCTCGACGGGTCGGGCGACCACGCCACGGAGTAAGGATGCATCCCGTCGAAGATCTGGAGGTAGGTGAAGATGTCCCCCTCGCCGATCCAGAGCGCGCCTTCGTCGCCAGCCGCGCCGCGGATGCTCGCCCACGTGCCGACGTCGTACTTGCGGATGCCATAGAACGACACGACCGGCCGCCTGTTGTACTTGAACCAAGCCGGATCGCCGAAGTAGCGCTTCAGGTACGAGAGCGCGTGAGTCACGTCGCCGCTGCTGTTCAAGAAGGGCGAGTTCAGGTCGACGTCGACCGTGACCTTGAATCCCTTCGCCTTCGCGACGGAGAGCAGCGCTTGCAGGTTGCTATCAGTCGGGTTGCCCGGCCCCCACCAGTCCAGCGTGAAGCCGTCGATCCCGGCCGACTGTGCCTGAGCCACCTGGCGCTCGATCGCGCCGCGGTCCGCCGAGGAGTACAGTGCGGCCGGCTGGTCGGTCAATTGACCGCTTCCCCAGGTGTTGCCGTCGAACCAGGCGTAATACTTGGCGAGCACCGGCGCCTCGCCCGAGGCGACCGCCGGCAGGGTTGGCACGATCGTCAGCAGCAGGGCCGCGCTCGCCAGGACGTTGAGGAATCGGCGCATATTCGTTCTGATTGCTTCAGTGTGACGACGCGACGGTCCCCCATTCAATGAGGTATCGGTCCCAGCCCATCCGGACGGGCATTCGGCGGGCAGGGCGGCTGCGCTGTCCTCGGGACGTGATCCGCGGCGTCTAATGTCCCGATCCTGGCCCGGCCGGATCGCTCGACACGAGGCGCGTGCCGGGTCTCGGTCCGCGCTTCTCATCGAGCCACTCGGTGTGGAACGTGCCGGGGCGATCGACCCGCTGGTACGTGTGGGCGCCGAAGTAGTCGCGCTGACCTTGAAGGAGATTCGCCGATAGGCGAGCGGTGCGATAGCTGTCGTAGTAGTCGAGCGATGCGCTCGTGGCCGGGCACGGAATGCCGAGCGCACGGGCGGTCCGGACGGCGTGGCGCCATCCGGCCTGGCGCTCGTCGATCGCCTCGCGGAAGTCGCGATCGAGCAGAAGATTGGTGAGTCCGGCGTCTCGCGAGTAGGCCGACTGAATCTCGTTCAGTAGACGGGCGCGGATGATGCAGCCGCCTTTCCAGATCCGCGCGATCTCGCCGAGGTTCAGGTTATACGAGCGCTCGGCCGATGCTGCCGCAAGGAGCGCCATGCCCTGGGCATAGGAAGCGACCTTCGAGGCGTAGAGGGCCTGCCGTACCGCCGCCACCAGCTTGTCCACGGCCGCGCCGCGCAGGCGGCGAACCGAAGGACCGCGCAGCGACTTCGCGGCCGTGACGCGCTCGTCCTTGAACGCCGAGATGTTGCGAGCCCACAGCGCGGCCTCGATCGTCGGGATCGGAATGCCGAGTTCCAGCGCGTCCTGGGCAGTCCAGCGGCCGGTGCCCTTCTGCCCCGCCTGGTCGAGGATCACGTCGACCATCGGTTTGCCCGTGTCGACATCAATCGACTTGAGCACGGTCGCGGTGATTTCGATCAGGTATGAGTCGAGTTCGCCCTGATTCCACTCCTCGAAGATCGCGCCCAACTCGGGGGCGGAGAAGCCGCCGGCGCGAGACAGCAGGTCGTACGCCTCGGCGATCAACTGCATATCGCCGTACTCGATGCCATTATGGACCATCTTGACATAATGACCGGCCGCACCGGTGCCCATATAGGCGACGCACGCGCCATCCGGGACCTTCGCCGCGATTTTTGTGAGGATTGGCTCGATGAGGGGGTAGGCGGCGGCGGGACCGCCCGGCATGATCGCCGGACCCTTCAAGGCGCCTTCTTCGCCGCCGGAAACGCCGACACCGAAATAGTGGATGCCGGTTGGCTCGATCGCGGCCGAGCGGCGGGCCGTATCCGGGAAATACGAGTTGCCGCAATCCATCACGAGGTCGCCGGGCGCCAGCAGCGGCAGCAACTGATTCAGAACCGCGTCGACCGGCGCGCCCGCCTGGACCATGATCGCGATCCGTCGCGGCCGATCGATCGAACTGACGAACTCCACGAGACTGTAGGTTGGTGTGACTGGCTTCCCGACCGCGCTCGTCGCGGCGTATTTCTCGGTGACCGACCGCGTGCGGTTGTAGACCGAAATCTGAAATCCGTTGTTCGCGATGTTGAGGGCGAGGTTCTCGCCCATCACGGCCAGACCAATCAGGCCAACGCTCGATCCTGCCACGTCCTCACCCCTGCCAAACGGCAGAGATCATCATACGCGGAGTCAGTCCGCCAGTTTCGGCGGTCCTTCGGATCGTGGTTGGCGACGGGGTTCGACGCGGTCGTCGCGTCGGCGGAAACCGCGTCGGAATGCGCCGGCGTCACCCGGCGCCGGGCGAGCGTGCCAATCTGGCGGCCCGCCGTGACGGCGATCGTCGCGCATCCGCGGACGCATCCACGGCCCGCGCGGTTGGTCGCCACCCCGCTCAATTCCACGCTGGCGCGTTCGTTCGAGTCCTTCCGCAACCTGGCCTGGCGTGGCGACTTCGACGCGAACTTGCTCGCCTTTGAAGTTCGCGCGACGCAGTATCTCGATGATCTCGTCGCGACGACTGGCCGGCACTTCGACCAGCGAGTAGTCGGTCAGAATATCGATCGACCCGATCTGCCGACCGGATAATCCGGCCTCGTTTGCGATCGCGCCGACGAGGTCCGCCGGACGGATACCCGAGCGGCGGCCGATGCCGATCGATAGGCGCGCCATGCCGTTTTCCGTCGGGGCTTCCTCGGCCTTGGAATCCACCGACGCGAGCGATCGTGGTTGCGTTGCTTCGGCGGCGACACGCGCGAACGCCGCCGCTACTTCGCCGGGATCGAATTCTTCACCCAATTCGGCGACCATGGTGAGATAGCTTTCGAGATTCCCGGCTGCGATTGCCTGGCGAGCCTGGTCCTTGAGCGAATCCAACTGACGCGTCACGATGTCGGCCGCGGTTGGCAGGCGCATCGGCTTGAGGCGAGTCCCGACAACCCGCTCGATCGTTCGCAGGGCGCGCTGTTCGCGCGGCGTCACGAATGTGATCGCGATGCCGGATCGCCCGGCTCGGCCGGTCCGTCCGATGCGGTGCACGTACGCGTCGGGATCATCCGGAAGGTCGTAGTTCACGACGTGGGAGACGTTCTCGATGTCGAGACCACGGGCGGCGACATCGGTGGCGACGAGAATCTCGACGTGACCTTCGCGGAACCGCTTCATGACCCGATCGCGCTGGGCCTGGCTGAGATCTCCGTGCAGGGTCTCGGCCGGATATCCGCGGCCGAGCAAGCTTTCGCCAAGGTCGTCGACGTCGCGCTTCGTCCGGCAGAAGATCATCACCGACTCGGGATCCTGGTGATCGATCACCCGGCAGAGCGCATCGAGTCGGGCTGATCGTCCGACCTCGACGTAGGTTTGTTCGATCTGAGGGACTGTGACCGAGGTGGCCGTTGAAATGTGAATGCGCTCGGGCGTGCGCATGTACTTCTGCGCCAGCGCGGCGATGCGCGGCGGCACCGTTGCCGAGAAGAGCGCGGTCTGGCGCTCGCCGGGAACCGACTGCAGGATCCATTCGATGTCCTCGACGAATCCCATGTCGAGCATCTCATCCGCCTCGTCGAGGACGAGGAAACGGACCGTGCTCAGGTCGAGCGTGCCGCGTCGCATGTGATCCATGATGCGGCCGGGCGTACCGACGACGATCTGAACGCCGCTGCGCAGGGCGCGAAATTGTCGGTCGATCGGTTGGCCGCCGTAAATTGGCACGATCGAGATGCCACGATGGCGCCCGAGTCGATGGGTCGCCTCGGCAATCTGGACGGCGAGTTCGCGGGTCGGGGCGAGGACGAGCGCCTGCACGCGCGGCCGACCTCGTTCATCGACCAGTTTGCCATCGAGCCGCTCGATGATCGGGATCGCGTACGCGGCGGTCTTGCCGGTACCGGTCTGGGCCTGGCCGATGACGTCGCGGCCGCCGAGGAGCAGGCCGATCGTCGCGTTCTGGATCGGGGTTGGCGCCTCGTAGCCGAGTTCTTCGATCGCGCGCATGACTTCGGCGCCGAGGCCGAGATCGGCGAATGTGGCCGGTGTTTGTTCTTCTTGTGACACGCTTTGATAATAGGGGGCACGGGTATTGTTGCGAGCGGATTCGCCGACCCGCCATCGTGCCGGACCACCGGCGATGCGAGGGACGCCACGGAGAACCAGCGGACCGGCGAGGGATCGCCGTACTACCGGCTGCCGCCCGGCGAGTGGGGTGACATCGACGCCGATGGATGGGATTCGCTGCGTACTCTGGCGGAGTTGAGCGCGGCGGCGCTCGACACGGGCGATCCGGCGCGGCCGCCGCCGCTCGACGTCGCGCTGAAGGCTCACGAAGTCTCACGGGCGCTGTTCGCAAGCCTCGCCGGCGACGAAGGCGATTTGCGTCAGATCATCACGACGCTCCGCACGGCTCACGCGGTCGCGTGGGATATGTACGACGCTGGTCAGGCCGAGCGCGCGACCGTCGCAGCGTTTATGACGCGTTTGCGCGAGACGATCGAGGACTTCGAGCGCGATCTCGGCGCCTTGCAGAAGCCGTCGACGCGAGAAACGGACTGACCACCGCGCCGATCATCGCGAATCGTCGTGCGACTCGTACCACCGGATCGCGTCGCGATCGATCTGCCACCCGATGCCCGGCGTCTCACCGAGGTCGATTTCGCCGTTCGTGACAACTAGCGGCGCGACGACGGATGGCGACGAAGTGACCCGCCCGGCGTACATGCCTACCTCGACGATCATTCCATTCGAGACGCCGCCGACGCAGTGCGCGCCGACGTGGGCGCTGCCGTGGGGAGCCATCGGCAGACTGTGCGCCGCCGCGTAGTGCGCGATCTTGCGCCACTCGGTCAGGCCACCACAGTACAGCGCGTCGGCCTGCACGATGTCGCAGCCGCGCGCGTCGATCATGTCGCGAAAGGCGTAGCGCGTGCTGACGTTCTCTCCGGTCGCGACCGGCACATCGAGCGCTCGCGCGACCTCGGCGCAGCCGCGATAGTCCCACGGGTCCACCGGCTCCTCGAGCCAGAAGATGTTCTCCTCACCGACCGCGCGTGTGAAGCGGATCGCTTCTGACGAAGTCCAGGCGTGGTTGGCGTCGATCATGACGCCGATCGAGGAACCAAGCGCGGCGCCGACGGCCCGGACGCGGGCGAGGTCCTCGGCGAAGCTGAGCCGCCCGACTTTCATCTTCACGACCGTGAAGCCGTGGTTCGCGAAGTCGGCCATTTCGGCGACGAGCTCGTTGATCCCCTTGCCGGGCTGATACATGCCGCCGGCGCCGTACGCCTTGACGCGCTGGCGCGCGCCGCCGAGCAGCCGCCAGACCGGCTGACCGAGCGCCTTGCCGACGAGATCCCAGATTGCGATGTCGACCTTGCTGAGCGCCATCACGTCATCCATCTTCGGGTGACGCCACCCCTGCCAGAGCTTCGACCAGACGTCCTCGATGTTGCGCGGATCCATTCCCACAATCGTGGGCTTCAGATCGGTCTCGACGACGGATGGATGGGCGGCGCCGGGACAGAACCCGGAGATGCCTTCGTCGGTCAGGACTTCGACGTAGCCGAAGACGCGGCGCTGATTGGCGTAGCCGCCATCGCTGTTTGGATGCGCGCCGGGACCACGATCTCGGTAGACGGCTCGGATGTCTGTTATTCGCATGGGCGCGAATATACTCGGCCGCGTGATACGACAGAAGCTCGGCGTTGACAGCTATTCCTTGCGATTCCAGGGATGGAGCGCGCACGAATACCTCACCTACTCGGCCGGCCTGAACCTCGATACGGTCCAGTTCTCCGATCGCGCGAACCTCGCCTCGCTCGAACCCGGGTATCTGGCCGAGTTGACCGCTGAGGCGAAGCGTCTCCACATCGAGATCGAACTTGGGATGGGGAGCTTCGACCGATTCGCGGCGTCGTTCAAGATCGAGCGGGGCACGGCCGAGGAGCAGCTCGGTGTCATGATCGAAGCGGCGGCGCGCGTCGGTTCGCCGGTCGTCCGCTGCTTCCTCGGCGATCAGCGCGATCGGAACGGCGTGACGCCGTTCTTCGAGCACCTCGCCGAGTGCCGTCGCGTCTTGCATGCCGTCGCCCCCCTCGCCCGCGATCGTGGAGTCAAGATCGCGGTCGAGAATCACGGTGGAGTCGACGTGTTGGCGCGCGAACTGCGGACGCTGATTGAGGATGTTGGGTTCGATGTCGTGGGCGCCTGTCTGGACACCGGCAACCCGGCCTATGGTGGTGAGGATCCCGAGTTCTGCGTCGAGATCATGGCCGAATACTCGATCACGACGCACTTCCGCGACACGGCGGTGTGGGAAGCCGCCGACGGTGCGATGGCGCAATGGGTCGGTCTCGGCGAAGGCAACGTCGATCTTCGGGCGTGCTTGGCGACGCTGGCGACGAAAGCGCCCGACTGTCCGATCGACCTCGAGATCATCACCGGCGCGCCTCCATCGTCGGTGCCGTTCCTGGCCGCCGATGGTCAGTTCTGGCGGGCCAATCCGGATGTTCCGGCGCGAGACTTTGCTCGCTTCGTCAGATTGGCCCGAAACGGGACGAGTCGAGGAATCGGGCCGCGCCGACAAGTCGTCGCGCCCCGCGCTGGCGATCCTCCAGCCGACCTGTTCGAGGCGCTCCGGGTTCAGCAACGCGCCGATTTCGAGGCAAGCGTTCGCTATGCGCGCGGCGTGCTCGGCCTCGGGCGCAACGGACGCGCCGAGAGCTAGCGCGCGTCGCGCATGAGGTCGACCGGGGCGCCGAGTGCGCGCAGATCGTCGCGCGAGAACGCTGGCCCGATCGCGCGCGGCGCCCAGACGCCGCCCGTAAAGCGCAGGATCACGAACTCGGAACGGCTGTCGCCGGCGGTCACCTTCACGACCGCCCATCCGGGCTTGCCGTCGACGGTAAGCCCGCGCAGCGAGTCTTGCGGAACGCCAAGCGAACTCGCGGCATAGACCCGGGCGGTCGTCACCATCTGAGCGACCTCGCCTGTTCCGGCGAGGGTCGCGCGCCATCCATCGATCGTCAGCCCCGCCCAAATGAAAGCGGGCACCATCATCACACCGGCCAGAGCCGCCGGCGTCGGCTGTCGAGCCCGGATTGCGCGCGCCGCGACCGTGCCCATCGACAGAAGAAGGGCCGCGCAAACCAGCAGTTTCCCGATGACCTGAACGAACCCACAGTTGATCGGCCCGCAGTCGCCGGTCTGCCAACCGAAGTAGCCGGGCGACACGGCGAATACGACACCGACCACGAGGATCGCGCCGGCGGATTGGTGAATGCGTCGGGTCACGGGTAGAGCGGAACGCGGTCCAGGCCGCGCGCTTCGTCGATGCCGAGCATCAGGTTGATGTTCTGGAGCGCCATGCTCGCCTGACCCTTCATGAGATTGTCGATCGACGACGCGACGACTAGCCGCCCGTTCTCCTCGTCAACGAACAAGGAGATGTCGCACAGGTTGCTGCCGTGAACCGCCTTCGGACCGGGCGCGCTGCCGAGTGGCAACACGCGGATAAAGTGCTCGCCGCCGTAGGTGCTCAGATAGGCGTCGCGCGCCTGCGCGGCGGTCAGCGACCCGGTCAGTGTCGCGTAGCAGGTGCATTCGATCCCGCGCGAGATCGGCACGAGGTGCGGAACGAACGTCAGTCCGACATCCTTGCCCGAGAATCTCGATAGGTGAACCGCTGCCTCGACGCCGTGCTGATGCGCGGCGACGCGGTACGGCGTGACGTTCTCGACCCGCTCCGGAAAGTGGAACGTCGGACTCGGCTTCTTGCCCGCGCCGGAGATGCCGGTCTTGCCGTCGACGACGATCGAACGCGGCTCGACGAGTTCGGCCTTGAGGGCCGGCGCGAGCGCCAACTCCATCGCGACCGAGAAGCAGCCCGGATTGCCGACCAACGACGCTCCGCGAACCTCGTCGCGAAATAGCTCTGGGATGCCATATCCGGAACGCGCCAGAAGCTCCGGGCACCCGTGTGGCCTCCCAGCGACCGATGGCTGGCGGGCGGCGTAGCGCCCGTAGGCGTCGAGTTCTCGAAAGCGAAAGTCGCCCGAGTAGTCGATGACCTTGACCCCGGCGACGAGGAGACGCGGCGCGTACTGCATCGCGACGCGATCCGGGGTCGAAAAGATAACGATGTCGGCGTCCTGCCCGACCCGATCATCCGAGGCTTCTTCGACGATGCGATCACAGAAGCCGCGCAGATGCGGGAAGAACTCGCTCAGCGGCTTGCCGACATCGGTCTTCGCCAGAAGTGCCGAGATCTCGATGTCGGGGTGGCGGAGTAGCTGCTCGGTCATCCCCAGGCCGCCATAGCCCGTGGCGCCGACGATCTGCGCGCGGAACGTCTTGCTCATCGATCCGATTATCGTCATGGCCGTAGCCCATTGCTATGCTGGCAGCGTGGCCGACTGCCTCCTGTACCTCGTCGGCGCCGCCAGCGAGTACGGCGACGGCGCCCGCATCCTGGCTGGATTGACGCGCTACCTCATTGCCGAAACCGGGATTGAGGACGCGATCGAATGCAGCTACCGATCGGATCCGGACGGGTGCCCGACGCGGTATGAACGCGTCGATACATCGGCCGCGCTTGACGTGTCAGTTGGCCACGCCGCCGCGATTCTCGGCTACCACCGTCGCCGACTGGGCGTGTCGGGGCGGCTTCATCTGCTCGGATGGAGCCTGGGCGGGGTCATCCTGTTCGAGGCCGCCACGCGCCTCGTGGCGATGGATCGCGCCTGGCACGGCAGTTTTGGCGCGATTGTGACGCTCGGCAGTCCCCTCAACGGCTGCGACGCCGATGGCGTCGAGGAGATCGGCGCGGTCGCGGCCGGAGATGCCGGACGGGAGTTGATTCGTCGCGCGGCCGATCCGGGTCATCGCGCCCGAGTCGCCGACGCGGCCAAGACCCTGACGGCTTCGGGCGCCCGTGTCGTGACGTTGGGCGCAGCCGAGGACGTGGTCGTGACGCCAGAAGACTCGATCGTCGCCCGGTCGGCCGAGGAACGCGCCCGGTGGACGTTTCGGTCTCGGCCTCGCCTGGGGTCGGACTTGATGGAACAGCACCTCGGCCACGGCGCGATCCTGCACGATCCCGCCGCATGGAGGATCGTGCGGGCGGTGATTCGTGGGGAGCCGACGCCGTAGTCGAAAAGCGCCCCTCGGTCTCGGATAGACTCGGGCCTCGCCATGAAACGCTTCACGCGACCGCTGCTCGCCGTCATCGCTCTGGGACTCGTGTTCACCCAACCGATGTCGGCGGCTGACGCAATCGAACGAGATGTCGCGGGCGGGCGCTGGTACTCGCAGACGGCCCGGCCGGGCGAACTCGGATTCGCGCTGCGGGACGACGAGACGGCTCGATTCTGGAGTGAGTTCCAGCGACTGGGCGGCGTACCGGTGCTTGGTTATCCGATCTCCGAGCGTTTCGAGTTGGACGGCTTCGTCGTCCAGGCGACGCAGCGTGTCATCTTGCAGTGGCATCCCGACCGCGGCGAGGCCATGGCGGTCAACGTGCTCGATCGGCTGCACGATTCTGGAAGCGATGACTGGCTGCGAACCGTTCGCCAGACCCCGCCGCCGGATCGCTTCACCGAGGGCGGCAAGTCCTGGTCGGCGATCGTGCGAGAAAGACAGTCCATTCTGGACGATCACCCCACCATCCGGGCGATGTATTTCGCGGGACCGGGCGATCCGCTGGCGATGCACGGGTTGCCGACGTCGCGAGCGGTCGACGTTGGAAACCACGTCGCGCTCCGAACGCAGCGTGCCGTCTTCCAACTCTGGAAAGAGGATGTGCCGTGGGCCAAGGCCGGTGAGGTCACTCTGGCGCTTGGCGGCTCGATCGCGCTCGAAGCGGGTTTGATCCCGCGGACGGTGACGCGTGGCGGACCGGCCGACGTCGCGCCCGTCCCGCCTGGACCGGTCGTGGCGTGGCCGATCGCGATAGATCCGGGCGAACTGAACCTGACGGGGGGCGACCTTGGTCTCGGCGCGCGACTGATCGACGACCGCGCCATCGGCGCGACGCCAGGAACGCGACTGTCACGGAACGGATTTGCGGCCGGTCACCGGCGTGGCTATGTCGTCGAGGTCGCCGGCGGGACGCGAACTCGCGACACAATCGTGATGGGGCAGATCGACCTGTTCCGCGACATCGAGGGAACTCGCGCGTTCTGGGAGGCCGACGCGTTGCGACAGTGGATCGCCGATGAACCGGCCGCGCGTGCGGATCGAGTGACAATCGCGCAAATCGGCGACGAATCGGTCGGGTTTCGGATCGTGTCCGGCGACATCGCCGCGCGCGGCTACCTGGTGATGGCGCGTCGCGCCAACGCGATCGTGGCCGTCTCAATGCTGAGCCAGGAGGCGTGGCCGACCCTGGGAGAGACCGCGCGGCTTGCCTCGATCCTCGAACGAAGGGTTCGAGGCGCGGCACGCTAGCTCGATGCTCGTGCCGTCCGCGTTCTATTAGTCGCACATCGCGAAATGAACGATCGTTGATGATCCGCTCCTCGCCGAATCGCTGCCGGCGATTGACATCGCGGAGGTGAGTCTGTACCGCTCGCGCTGGTCGTCGCCCCTCCTGGTATTTGACACGACGCGAGGTAGCTCATACCTTACGCGGCACATGCCGGCACGCCAATGTGGGCGCGGTGATGGTCCATGGCAGATTATGCGACATAACGGAGGAATTTTCAGGATGGCAATCAAGCGAGTAGGGCGCAGAGGCGTACTGGCAGGAGGTCTCGCGCTGAGCGCGACCGCGCTGTTGGCTGCGTGCGCTGCCCCAGCCCCAACCGCGACGCCCGTATCGGCCAAGCCAGCCGAGGCGCCGAAGCCGGCCGCGCCGATCGTGGCCGCGCCAGCTGCAGCGCCGACCAGGCCCGCCGAGGCGCCGAAGCCGGAGCCGACGAAGCCCGTGGCCGCGCCCGCGCCAACCAAGCCCGCCGCGGTGGCCAAGCCAGCCGCGACTGGTCGTGGCTCCGCCGGGACCCTCAAGGTTCTGTACTGGCAGGGACCGACGATCCTGAACCCGGCTCTCTCGGTCGGGACGAAGGATGTTCACGCGTCCCGCCTGGTCTGCGAGCCGCTCATGACCTTCGACGCCGCCGGGAATTTCGTCCCGGTTCTGGCCGCGGAAGTGCCGAGCAAGTCGAACGGCGGCCTGTCCGAAGACGGGAAGAGCGTCACGTACAAGTTGAAGAAGGACATCAAGTGGGCCGACGGCAAGCCGTTCACGGCCGATGATGTCGTGTTCACCTACAAGTTCATCATCGACAAGGAAACGGCTTCGACCCAGGTCGGAGGCTACACCGAACTGGACAAGGTCGAGGCGGTCGATCCATTGACGGTCAAGCTGACCTTCAAGGCCCCGGCGCCGGGCTGGTTCGTGCCGTTCGTCGGAGAGGGCGGACAGATCATTCCGAAGCACGCCCTCGAGCAGTACATGGGCGCCAAGTCTCGCGAGGCACCATTCAACCTGAAGTCTTTCGGCACTGGTCCGTTCATGGTCGACTCGTTCAAGCCGGGCGACTCAGTCATCTACGTGGCGAATCCGAACTACCGCGATCCGGCCAAGCCGGCGTTCGGTCGGGTCGAAATGAAGGGCGGCGGTGACGCAGTTTCGGCCGCGCGCGCGGTCTTCCAGACCGCGGAGTACGACTTCGCGTGGAACCTACAGGTCGAGTGGGCGGTGCTCGACGAGTTGATCAAGACTGGCGGCAAGGGAACTCTCCTAACGCTGCCCGGGATTGGCGTCGAGGCGATTCACTTCAACATGACAGATCCGAACAAGGAAGTCGATGGCGAGAAGTCGTCGCTCAAGTCGAAGCACCCTTTCCTGACCGACAAGAAGGTGCGCGAGGCATTGTCGCTCGCAATCGATCGTGACACGATGGCGAAGCAGTTGTACGGTGAGACCGGCGTGGCGACGCCGAACGTATTGACGACGCCGCCGAAGGTCAATTCCAAGGCGACGAAGTACACGCTCGATCTGGCAGCGGCGAATAAAATCCTCGATGACGCCGGCTACAAGAAGGGTGCCGACGGCATCCGCGTGACGCCGGACGGCGTGAAGATGAAGGTCGTTTTCGCTACCTCGATCAACAGCCTTCGTCAGAAGGAGCAGGCGTTGATCAAGGACGGCTGGCAGAAGATCGGCGTCGAGACCGAGCTGAAGGCGATCGACGCCGGCGTCTTCTTCGCCAGCGATCCCGGCAAGCCTGATACGATCGGCCAGTTCCCGTGGGACGCGCAGATGTTCACGTCGACCTTCGGATCGCCGTCTCCGGAGGGCTACATGAAGAGTTGGTATTCGGGCGATGTTGCGCGCGACATCGCACAGAAGGCGAACAAGTGGTCCGGAGATAATCGGCAGCGGTGGATCAGCGCCGACTTCAACAAGGCGTTCGACGCGGCGATCAAGGAGCTTGATCCCGAGAAGAGTGCTGCCCTGTGGGCGAAGGCGAATGACGTCGTCGTGAACGAGTTCGTCAGCATTCCGCTGATCGACCGAAAGCGGGTCGACGCTTATTCGAAGCGGATCAAGGGGCCGATGCTCGTGCCGTTCGATTCCGATCCCTGGAACATGGGCGACTGGACCGTCGCGTAGCGTGAGGTAAGGCGTGGCAGCGTTCGCGCTGTCACGCTAACTCGCCTCCCGACATGGCGACGTACATCACGCGTCGGCTGCTGATCGCAATCCCGACACTACTTCTCATCAGCCTTGTGGTGTTCTCGATCCTGGCCCTCGCGCCGGGCGATCCGCTCGCCCAGTTCGCGGCTAATCCCGACGTTCCGGCGGAGGTTCGCGAGAACGTTCGGCGGCAGTTCGGTCTCGATCAGCCGATGCACATTCGGTATGTGAAGTGGGCCGTTGCGATGACCCAGGGCGATTGGGGCTATTCATTCGCCAGTCGCATCAGCGTCCTGACACTGATTCTTCAACGGTTTCCGACAACTTTGCTTGTCATCGGGACCTCATATGTCTTGGCGGTCATCATCGCGATTCCGCTCGGTGTCGCAACCGCGACGCGGCAGTATTCGCTGTTCGACCAGATCGTCACCACTCTGAGTTTCATCGGATTTTCGCTGCCGACCTTCTTCACCGGTTTGATCCTGATCCTCGTGTTCAGCGTCCGGCTCGGCTGGCTGCCGTTCGTCTATGACGGCAACACGACCGACCCGATCATTCAGATCAAGCAGATGATCATGCCGGTCCTGGTCTTAGCAACGTTTCAGGCCGCGACGTTGTCGCGATTCGTGCGCGCCTCGATGCTCGACAATCTTGGGCAGGACTATGCCCGGACCGCGCGTGCCAAGGGATTGGCCGAGCGCATCGTCGTGACGCGCCATGTTCTTCGCAACGCGCTCTTTCCAGTCGTCACGCTCATCGCGTTGCAGTTGCCGAACGTGTTCACCGGCGCGGTGGTCACCGAGCAAATCTTCCGCGTACCGGGTATGGGTGCGCTGTTGATCAAGTCGATTCAGGATGGCGACACTCCGGTCGTGATGGGCATCGTCATCCTCTTTTCCGTGCTCGTCGTTGCGATGACGCTGGTCGCGGACGTCCTGTACGGCTGGCTCGACCCGCGGGTGAAGTACTCTTGATGGCCCGTCACGCCGCGGTCGTGCTCCCGCGAGTGTCGCCCGAGGAGATCGATCTCGACGCGGCTGAGCGGAGTCTCTGGCAAGACTCGTGGCGTCGTTTTCGCCGTCACCGCCTCGCGCGAACCGGCCTCGTCATCTATGTGTTGGTCGCGACGCTCACCTTCATTGGACCTTTCCTCTGGCGCCTGCCAATCGACAACATCGACTTCATGGCCGCGAATGGTGGCATGACGTCCGCGCATCCGATGGGAACCGATGATCTCGGTCGGGATACGTTGGCGCGCATCCTCTGGGGCGGTCGGGTGTCGATCGCGGTGGGCATCGCCGCAATGCTCGTGTCCATCTCGACCGGTACACTGATCGGTGCGCTGGCTGGATTCTTTGGCGGCCGGGTCGACGTTCTGCTGTCGCGCGTGATCGAGGTCTTCCTGGCGATACCGCAGTTACCCCTACTGCTAGTCGTGACCTACTTGTTCCGGCCCGTCTTCACGAATGCGCTCGGATCCGAGTTCGGCGTATTCGTCATGATCGTCTCGGTCATCGGCGGCCTGACGTGGATGCCGACCGCGCGCCTCGTGCGCGCGGGTTTCCTCTCGCTACGCGAACGGGAGTTCGTCGAGGCATGTCGCGTTCTCGGCGTCGGCTCCACGCGAATCATCTTTCGCCATATCCTGCCGAACACGCTCAGCCCGATTATCGTGTCGGCGACGCTGGCGGTCGGGTCGGCGATGATCGCCGAGGCGACCCTCTCGTTTCTCGGTCTCGGCTTCCCGCCCGATTTCCCGACCTGGGGTCGGCTGCTGAACGACGCGCAGAACTACATGACTCTGAATCCGCTGATGGCGCTCTTCCCAGGTGTGATGATCTTCATGAGCGTCCTGTCGATCAACTTCGTCGGCGATGGCTTGCGCGACGCGCTCGATCCTCGCCGCGCTTCCTGACCGCGCCTACGAAAAGCGGAAGACCGCGTAGAGGTCGTTGCGTGGCTCGACGACGATCGAAAGGCGAAACAGTCCGTTCGCGCTGAACTCACGCGGCGCCTGCAAGCGAAGGTCGACCGTCCGGGTCGCCCGTGGCGGAATGATGTTTCGCGGCATCGAATCGGCCGAGCTGTAGGCGAGACGGCCTACCGAATCGACGACATAGAAGTCCCGGTTCGTTCCGGTGGGATCATCGAGCGTGGCGCCGACCGGCAGCGGACGATCCGTGAGGTTTTCGGCGCTGATCCTCGTGGTGACGACGCGTTGGCCGCTTCGGTCCGGTTGGCCGACCGTGATGCCGAGCGCCGTGAATGACCAGATCTTGCCCACTTCCAGGCGCGATTCCTTGCCGTTCACGCGCGAGCGATCCGATGGCGCGAGCACGTCGGCTGGTGACGCCGTCTCATCGAGGCGGATGCGCGCGCGCACGCCGCCGGCGTCTGCCCCAAAGAGAGCCATCAGTCCGAACGGCTCGGCGGTCCGGGTCGGCAGGGCGAAGGCGTACGTCAGCCGAATCGCGTCTCCCGGCGCGGAAATGAAGTTGTAGCCACCGGTTGGATCGCCGTCGGCGCCGACGAAACCGCCGCCGTACTGACGGTCGGCCGCGTCGACCAGGTAGAGGGAGAGCGTCGGTGGATCGCTGCTCTGGATTGGTTGCCAGTTCGAAGTCAGGTCGGGATTCCAGGTGGCGCGACTTGAGCGGGGTGGTGGATCGATCGTGGCTGGAACGATCAGGGTCGCGGCGCGATCGCCATCGTTCTTGACCGTCAAATCGACGAAAACACGGCGACCGCCGTCGGCGAGCGACTCGCTCCGCGTGTCGTTGACCATCAACCGCCATTGCCGAGCGGCGATGATCTCTCCCCGCCGCGCCGCGATGTCGCCGCTGGCAGTCGTCGGCGTAGGTGGACGGGGCGCCAGCCGGGCGGGTGCTGGCTCGGTATCGCGTGGCGCCCCGGGCACGAATGCCGCCGGTGGCGCCTCGGAGGGGGGATTCGGCGAGTCTTCGTCGGACAAACGTGGCGGCGCGCTGGTTGCGACACCCGTGAACGAACCGCGCGTATACAGCGCCAGTGGCACGGCGAGTCCGCTTGCGCTGATCAACCACAGGATGCTTCCGAGCGCGACGGCCAGGGCGAGTGTCGTACCGCCCCAGAACCAGGCCCAACCAGAGCCCTTGCGCGCCGGACTTGTCGACGTCATTGTCAGTCGATGCTAGTCACGCCATTCCGCGATGGGCAAGTTAGACTTACCGAACAACAGCATTTTCGGAGACGGCGAATGGCGAACCAGAGAATCGAACGCGACTCGATGGGCGGGCTGTCAGTACCCGCCAACGCCTACTACGGCGCGCAGACGATGCGCGCCGTGCGTAACTTCCCGATCAGCGATCTTCGCTTTTCCCGGCGATTCATCCGAGCGATGGGATTGATCAAAGGCGCTGCCGCGTCGGTGAACGTCGATCTGGGTCTGCTCGACGCCAGCCTGGCCGAGGCGATCCAGCTCGCGTCCGAGGAAGTCATCGACGGCAAGCTGGATAGTGAGTTCGTCGTCGACATCTTCCAGACCGGTTCCGGCACGTCGACGAACATGAATGCCAATGAGGTGATCGCCAATCGGGCGATCGAGATGCTCGGCGGCACGCTCGGCTCGCGCAAGCCGGTTCACCCGAACGATCACGTCAATATCGGTCAGTCATCGAACGACGTTATCCCGACCGCGATCCAAATCGCCGCGCTGACCGCGATCGAGGACGAGCTGATTCCGGCGCTGGCACGCCTCCAGACGGCGCTTGAGCGTCAGGCCGCCGAATTCATGCCGATCATCAAGACCGGTCGTACGCACCTGCAGGACGCGACGCCGATTCGCCTCGGGCAGGAGTTCCAGGGCTGGGCCGGGCAGGCGGAGCGTGGAATTCGGAGGCTTCGGCACGCGCAGTCGGAGTTGGCCGAGGTTGCGCTTGGCGGAACAGCCGTTGGCACTGGGATCAACACCCATCCCGAGTTCGCTGGCCGGGTATGCCAGCGGCTGTCGCGGCAACTCGGAATCCGCGTCCACGAGACGACGAATCACTTTCAGGCGCAATCGACGCTCGATGCTGTCGTCGAGGCGAGCGGTTCGATTCGAACGGTCGCGATCAGCCTTCTGAAGATTGCGAACGACATACGCTGGATGGGGTCGGGGCCGCGCGCTGGGATTGGCGAGCTCAAGCTACCGGAGGTTCAGCCGGGCAGTTCGATCATGCCGGGCAAGGTGAATCCTGTGATCGCCGAGGCGCTGACGATGGTGTGTGCCCAGGTGATTGGCAACGACACGACCGTGTGTATGGCTGGCGCGTCGAGCAACTTCGAACTGAATGTGATGATGCCGGTCGCCGCCCACAACCTATTGCAGTCGATCTCTTTGCTCGCGTCAGCGACGAACAACTTCGTCACGCAGTGCGTCAATGGGATCGAGGCGACTGCCCACGGTCCGGCCATGGTCGAGCGGGGCCTGGCGATCTGCACGTCGCTCGCGCCGATCATCGGCTACGACGCCGCGGCCGATATCGCCAAGGAAGCCGCATTGAGCGGGCGGACCGTTCGGGAAGTGGCATCGGAGAAGACCTCGCTCTCGGTCGCGGAACTGGACGAGATACTCGATCCCGCCAAAATGACCGAGCCGGGGCTGACGGGGGCGCCGGTCGCGGGGTAGCTCGCGCGCACCCGCGCGGGCAGACGCGACGAGACTTACTCGCTCCGCGGTGCCGTGGGCGGCGTCGGCAGCGATGCCAATGAATGCGCCGCAATCACGTCGGCGGAGACTCGGTGGGCCCTGAACGCTGGCGCTCCTGCGCCGAGGCTTGCTCGCGAATGTAGGCTGTGAAATTAACCGTCCGCGGCGTGCCGCCGCTGTCGACGCGCACCTTCATGAATTCGTGGTCGTCGGCATCCTCGCATGGGTCGTCTGGGTCGCCCCAGCACTCCTCGCATCGCACCGCGTCGCAACTCATACAGAGCGCGTACGGGCGCGACACAAAGACTTTGCCGTCGCGATGTCGAACCTCGACCACGGTGCGGCAGAGGCCGCAGCGTGTGTTCGCCACGACCTCCGAGCGAGTAACGCTGTTCGCTTGACTCTCGGACATCTCTCCCTCGGCCGACTCTCCGTCGGCAGGGAACTCTTTGACTTCACGCGCCTCAGCCCACTGCTGTCGGCTTCCCCGCGTACGGATTCTTTGCTTCCCGCGTGCCATCGCTCTTCTTGGCGGTCCCGACGCCAACAGGTGATTCGATTCGATTATACCCGCTCGCGGACGAAGCGGTCAGACCGGGCCGGCCAGCACGAACCAATGCGTTTACGCATTTCACACGCTCGGACTCGCACTCCATAGCGTTGACGTAACAGCGCGTGCGCACAATTCCAATCGTGGCGAGGACTCTCGCGCTGGCGGTGGTGGCGTGGCTGCTAGTAGTGGGATGCTCGGTCGCCTCCGCCCAGGCACCCCGACGATTGTTCGTTCCGCTCGCCTATCGGAGCGCGTCAGAGGGGTTGATAGTCACGTCCGCGGCGGCGCAACTCGCGTTGACTCCACTCGAGTTCCGACAGGCCGCCGGGCATGCCGGCTTTCAGGACCTGACCGTATCCGGCGCAATCGAGGAGGCGGTGCTCGTCGCCGACTGCGCGGACCCGGACGCGTCGCGGGCACGACTGCGTGGCCTTGGATTTCAGACGGCGTATCGCTCTGTCTTGCGCGGTGAGAGCACCGCGACCGTGTCGCGGGCAGAGCACATCGTGGCGACGTACGGCAGCGCCGGCAGCGCACATTACGTCGCTCAAGAGATGGCCACCTGTCCGGGATTGCCGTGGCAGGCGGTCGGCATCGAGCCGGTCGGCCAGGAGACCCGGGCGTGGATCTCGGTCGCGTCCGGCGCGACGACCGGCGCCTACCGGCTGTTATTCATCGAGCGCGATTCAGTCCAGCGGATCGACGTGACCGCGACGGTCGGTGGGGGCCTCGATGCGCTGATCGCGCTCGGACGAATCGCCGCGACGAAGGCAAATCCGGCGACTCCGACGCCATTGGCGTCGGCGACCGTCACCGCGTCGCCAACCGCCACGCCAACGGTCTCTCCGACATCGACGACGACGGCGACGGCGACCGCGACGCCGCCTCCTGGGATAGATGTCGCAGCTGGTCGTGGAGCCAGCGCATTGTCGCCACCTGCACCCGGTCATCCGGCTGGCGATGCGGTGGATCTCCTAGGAGGCGGGCAGACCGGACAGGACGCCGCCACCTTCTGGCTCGCGGCTTCTCCGGCTAGTGCCACGACCAACCAACTGATTCGCGTCGCACTCGAGCAGGCTCGGACCGTTTCGGCCGTCCAAGTACGACTGGCCCTGCCGACATCCGGAACAGTCGCGGCGCGCATTGACCTTCGGGATTTCTTCGGAACGACGATCCTATCCAGCATCACGCTCGTGAATGGAACGGCGGTGGACGATCAAGCGTTTGGTTTCGTCTACGGGACGCCCGTTCCAAATGTCCGGAACGTCGATATCGTCTTCACCGATAGTCCGGCCGGCGTGGCACCCGGCTTGCGTACGCTCGGCGTATACGCACCCACGCCGACGGCTTGAGTCGTCCTGCCTGGTCCTGTTGAGCAAGGCTGTGGAGCGTGCGCGTTCGGCGTCTACGCACGCCCCAGCATTCACGACCAGCGGAGGAGCCGCACCGGCCAGGTCAGGCCGCGACGCGCGCCCGCAACTCGGCCCGCCGCTCCGGGGAGAGACCGGCCCAGAACGCGGCGAACGACACACGCATGTCGGTTTCCAGGCGCGCACCGCGGGACATCACGACCGGCGCCGCCAGGCTCGCGCCCGGAGCGCGTCTGCGCACCCCGTGCGACCGCGACGTCACTGGAACCGTCTCGCCGTCAAACAACGTCATCTGCCGCGCATCCATTGCTCCGCCTATAGAACATAAGTGCTATGCGCAAAGAATAGAACGCACGTTCGGTCTTGTCAATACGCGCCGCGCGCATTAGTCTGCGCGCTCGTGGCACGAGCGCGAATCGGCCTGGTCGGATGCGGTGCGATGGGACGCCGTCACATCGCCGGTTACGCCGAGTTGCGCCGGCTCGAGCACGCCAATATCGAAGTCGTCGGGTTGTGCGACCTGGACGAAAACGCGGCCGAGGAGCTGGCGGAGGAGACGCGCGTTCTGACCGGGTCACGCCCGCGCGTGTTCCGGTCGATCGCGACCATGGCGGAGTCGATCGACGGCCTCGTTGGGATCGACATAACGACCGATATCAAGTCCCACCATCGTGTGGCGATCGAATGCCTGGATCGGGGTCTATACGTCCAGGTCGAGAAGCCTCTCGCGATCACGATGCGCGCGGCGACGCTCATGGCGCGGGCGGCACGCCGGAACGAGCGTGCGCTGATCGTTGCCGACAATTTCCGCCGCGACCCGATGAATCGCCTGGCCCGCGCGTTGATCGATGACGGTGCGATCGGCGCTCCGCATATGTGCATCGATATTTCGGCTCGCGGTGGCGATCGCGTCGTCGGATCCGCATGGCGTCACGATCGACTCAGCGGAGGAGTGACCCTCGATCTTGGTATTCACGCGGCGTCGATCCTTCGCTATCTCCTCGGCGACGTCGAATCGGTGGTGGGAATCACCCGGCTGCTCCGACCGGTGAGACGCCGACCAGACGATGGTCGCGAGCTTGGCCGGCGCCGCGCGAGAGGCCAGATCACCGCCACGGCCGACGACGCGCTCTGGGCGCTCCTCCGATTCAAGTCGGGCGCGATCGGCCAATGGTGTCTCAACGCCGGCGCGGCCGGGCTGCCGTTGCGCCAGCGCATCATTCACGGTGAACGCGGCTCACTGGTCGTCTCGGCGGACGCGACCGGTCGCGCGCCGAGACTCGATCTTCTCAGCGGCCGCAGCATCACCGACGACGCGCTCCTCGAGTACGCGCCCAGCTATCGTCTCGATTCCGTCGCGGCCCGTGCGTTCGAACGCGATCGATCGACGAGTTACAGCCTGTCGGCGGTCGAGGTCGACCGAAAGCTACTCGCGCTCGTGTTACACGAGTTCGGCGACGTCATCGCGGGGAACAGGTTGCCGGAAGTCGGCGTGGACGACGGTCGACGCGATGTCGCGCTCGTTCTGGCGGTCAGCGAATCGGCGATCCTGAGCGGCTACGTCTCGCTCGATCAGGTCGAGGACGGCTCGGTCGACGCGCACCAGCGTGACCACGACGCCGATCTTGGTCTGATCGAGGTGCTCAGCATCGAATAGCGCGATCCGCGCCCGGACGCGTTTCGCGGCGTCCTATGTGAATGAAACGTTGGTCGCGCCTAACGATTAGCTTGTGCAACTACAGGGCCGGCTGGTAGATTCCGCCGGTGCGGACGCTCGTCCGAATTACTTCGTACCTCATACCGCACTGGTGGGCGGCTGCTCTGGTCGCGACACTCCTTGGCGCGATCACCGCGCTGCGGATGGCTCCGGCCCGCTTGACCCAGATCGTCATCGATGAGGTCATTCCGGGCAGCGATTGGTGGCGACTGGCTCTTCTGGTGGTCGCCGTGTTCGCTTCGGCCGGGATCCTGAATGCGCTGATGTCCTGGCAGACCTATGTCGGCCAGATGATGGGTCAAAGGATCCTGCTCGATTTGCGATCGGACGTGTACCGGCATCTGCAATCGCAGTCGATGAGCTTCTTCGACGAGAACCAGACCGGCCAATTGATGTCGCGCGTTACCAACGACGTCGGCATGGTGCAGTTCTTCGTCACCGGCGCGCTCATTCAGGCAGTGAACTTCATCCTGATGGTCGCGCTCAACATCTGGGCGATGTGGGCGATCAGCGGCTCGCTGACGCTACTCACGGTTTCGGTCGCACCCTTGATCGTGCTGATCCAATTGCAGGCGTCGAGTGCGATGCCGATGTGGCGGATGATTCAGCAGCGCATGGCGAGTCTCAGCACGATCCTGCAGGAGAACATCGCCGCGATCAAGCTCGTCAAGGCGTTCACGCGCGAGGTTCACGAGGCGGAACGATTCAATTTGGTCCTGCGGGACGTCCGCGACATGCGGCTCAAGACGAGCCGACTGATGCAGGGCTTCATGCAGGCGATGATGCTGTCGACGATGCTGAGTCAGGGCCTCGCACTCTGCTACGGCGCCCTGCTGGTGATCGATGGGTCGATCACGATCGGCCAACTTTTCGCCTTCCAGAGTTACGCGATGTTGCTCTGGATGCCCACGCAGCAGCTCGGGTTCATCAACATGATGAGCCAGCAGGCGATCGCGGGCGGCGAACGCATCTTTGAGATCATCGATACGCCGCTCGACGTCGCCGAGAAGAAGGACGCGATCGATCTCGCGTCCATGCGCGGCCACGTCCGATTCGAGGGCGTGTCATTCGCCTACGGTAAGGCCGGCCCACTCCTTCGGGACATCTCGTTCGAAGTGGCGCCGGGACGGACACTCGCGATCGTTGGACCGTCCGGGTCGGGCAAGAGCACGGTCATCAATCTGATTCCGCGGTTCTACGACGCGACGGCCGGCCGTGTCACGATCGACGGTCACGATGTGCGCGACCTCACGTTGGAGTCACTTCGGTCGCGCACCGGAATGGTCATGCAGGAGACGTTCCTCTTCAACATGACGATCCGGGAGAACATCAAGTACGGCCGCGCCAATGCGAGCGATGAAGAGTTGTTCGCCGCGGCGCGAGCGGCGAACGCGCACGATTTCATTGTCGAGATGCCAGAGGGCTACGACACAATGATCGGCGAGAAGGGCGTCCGCCTCTCTGGCGGGCAGCGTCAGCGCATCGCGATCGCGCGTGCGATCGTGGTCGATCCGCGCATTCTGATTCTCGATGAGGCGACATCGGCGGTCGACACGCGTACCGACTATCTCATTCAGGAAGCGCTCGATCGCCTGATGCGCGGACGCACGACCTTCGTCATCGCCCACCGCCTGACAACGGCGCAGCGAGCCGACGAGATCCTCGTGCTAGTGGACGGTCGGGTCGCCGCGCGCGGGCGGCACGATGAACTCCTACTCTCGAGCCCACATTACCGTTCGGTTTACGAAACGCAACTGCGTCCCACCGCCACGACGACGCAGTCCGAAACCGTCCCCGTCGCCGCCGGAGGGTAGACCGGTGGCGAACATGTGGGCATTCGGCGCTACCGACGAGATTCGCATCGCCGATCCTCGCGGCACGCTGCTTCGCCTCTGGAGCTACCTGGATGCCCATCGCGCCACCCTGGTCGGAGCGGCGGTGTCGATCCTGGTCGTTTCCGGCCTCTCAATGATCCCACCGTGGTTGGCGAAACACGTCATCGACGACATCATTCCGCGCTCCGAGAACGCCGGAACCAAGCTCGCACAGATCGGCGTCGCCCTGGCGATGGTCCACATCGCACGCGCGGTCCTGACCTACGTGAACCGGTATGCGATCGCGGTTGTCGGACAGCGCGTCGTCCTGACGATCGGACGCGAGATGTTCGGGCGCCTCGAACGCATGCCCATGCGGTACTTCGAGCGCCAGGAATCGGGCGTGACCATGTCGCGCCTGGTCAACGACGTCAACGCGCTTCAGCAGGCCTTGATCGGGCCGACCGTGAACGCGGCGGTCGGCATCATCGACATGTGCATCTACGTGTTCATCCTGACGAATCTGAACTGGCGGCTCACGCTGATGATCGTGGCGACGGTCCCAGCCCTGATCGTCACGACCCGTGTGATTTCCGACGTGTTGCGCGTGCGGTATCGGCGCGTGCAGGAGTCGGCCGCGCGGGTAAACGCGGTGCTTCAGGAGAACGTGGCCGGCGTGCGCGTCGCGCGGGCGTTCGCTCGCGAGCGGACCGAGTTGCAGCGGTTCGAAAGCCAGAATCGGCAGAACATGGGCGCGAACATGGAGGCGGTCCGTGTTCAGGCGATTGCCACGCCGACGATGCAGATGATCGCCGCCGCCGGAACGGCGCTTGTGATGTGGTACGGCGCCGCTCAGGTGATGACGAGTCACACGACGATTGGCGAACTCGTCGCATTCATGACGTACCTCATTGCCTTCTATCAGCCGATTGCGCAGTTCAGCGAGGTCAACAACGTCGCGTCGCAAGCGCTGGCGGCGGCCGACCGCATCTTCGGGTTTCTCGACCAGCCGATCGAAGCCGAGAAGCCGGGCGCGGTCGATCTGCCGCCGATTCGCGGGTACGTGCGCTTCGAGGGCGTTTCCTTCGGCTATCAGGCCGAACAGACGGTTCTCCACGACATTAACTTCGACGTTCAGTCCGGCGAGGTCGTTGCCCTGGTCGGTCACACCGGCTCGGGCAAGACGAGTCTCGCCAATCTGGTTGGGCGCTTCTACGATCCGACCGCTGGTCGGGTCACGGTCGATGGTTACGACCTACGCGATGTGACGCTCCATTCGTTGCGATCGAGAATGGCGATCGTGTTGCAGGAAACTTTCCTGTTTGCGTCGACGATCCGGGCCAATATCGCCTATGGGCGACTCGATGCGACCGACGCCGAAGTCGAGCGCGCGGCCAGACTCGCGAATGCCGACGAGTTCATCGAGAAGTTGCCGGATGGATACTCGTTCAACGTCGCCGAAGGTGGATCGCGGCTCTCGCGCGGTCAGAGGCAGCGCATTGCGCTCGCGCGCGCGATTCTGCGCGACCCGCGAATCCTGATCCTCGACGAGGCGACCTCGGACGTCGATACGGAGACCGAAGTCCAGATTCAGGCGGCGCTCGATCGCGTCATCGAGGGTCGAACCGTGTTCGTCATCGCGCACCGACTCTCGACGATCCGCAACGCCGACAAGATCGTCGTGCTCGACCACGGGCGCCTCCTTGAGATCGGTTCGCACCATGAGCTCATTGCGCGTGACGGCGCGTATCGGCAGTTGATCGAGATGCAGTTCGCCCCGGTGCGAGCCTCGGCCGAACCTGTCTCGGTGCCGGTCGCGTAGACTAGGCCGATGCGTCCACGCGGCTTTGCGCGCGCGCCGATTGTTCCGGCGGCCGACCAGTTCTGTCTGAACGTGTCGCGCCTCGTCGTCGGTGATCCGGGGAATCTGCGCGTGTCCAGCGTCGAGGGACCGAATCTCGTCGTGATCGAATTGAGCGCGCCGCCAGACGATATCGGGCGCCTTGTCGGACGCGATGGCCGCACGATCGGCGCGGTGCGTGTTCTGGCCGATGCGCTGGCGCAACGGCTCGGCAAGCGCGTGATCGTCGACGTCCAGCCGGTTCTGCGGAGCAACGGCCCGCACGGCTAGCGCACCGGAGCGAGGATCGCTCGGCTAGACTGAGCCCTCGCAAACGGAGGTGCCAGCATGATCAGGGAGAACACGGCCCGTAAGCTTCTCAAGCAGGGCAAGCCAGCGGTCGGGGTGTGGCTGTCGATTCCTAGCCTCGTCTCGGCCGAGGCGCTCGCGACGCAAGGCTGGGATTGGCTGACGCTCGATGTCGAGCACGCCTGCATGGATCACGAGTCACAGCAGACGATGTTCCTCGCGATCGCCTCGCAAGACTGCGTTCCGTTGGCGCGTATTCCGGCCAACGACCCAACCATCATCAAGCAGACGCTCGACGCGGGCGCGATGGGCGTGGTGGTCCCGATGGTGTGCTCGGCCGAGGAGGCGCGCGCGGCAGTCGCGGCGTGCAAGTACCCACCGGAAGGCATTCGGTCGGCCGGTGGCGGGCGCTGGCGCTACTCCTACGGCGCCGACTTCGTTCAGCGCGCGAACGAGGAGATCCTCTGCATCGTCATGATCGAGCACCAGACCGGCGTCGAGTGCGCCGAGGAGATCCTCAGCGTGCCGGGCGTCGATGGCTGCTTCATTGGCCCGAACGACCTGTCGTGGTCGATGGGGCTGAAGGGCCAGCGAAACGATGCGCATGCGGCGGCGCTCCTTAAGGTGCGCGACGCCGGCAAGAAGGTCGGCACGCCGGTCGGTCTGCATTGTCAGTCGCCGGGCGAGGTCGTCGAGCGCATCGGTCAGGGCTTCCAGTTCCTGGCCTGCCAGGCCGACATGGGCTTCTTGACGACGGGCGCGGCGGCGGCGTTGAAGCAGATTCGCGGCTAATCACCGAAGAGCGAGGTCGGGCGCGAGCGTGGGGCGATCGTGATTGCGGCGACCTTGAAGCACCTTCGCGGCTAAACGCGCCGCGCGTCGGCGGACGCCAAGAGAGGAGTCAAAGTGGGACTGCACGGCAAGGTGGCCATCGTCACGGGTGGCGCGCGCGGCATCGGTGGCGCGGCCGCAATTGAACTCGCGCGAGAAGGTGTGCGCGTCGTCGTCGCCGACCTCCGCGCCTCGGACGCGGTCAGGACCGTCGCCGAAATCACGCGCGCCGGAGGCGAAGCCGTCTCCGTGCCGGTGGATGTCACCGACGAATCGAGCGTGGCGGCGATGGTCGCGTCGGCAATCGAGCGATGGGGTTCGATCGATATCCTCGTCCACGCGGCCGGGATCCTGAAAGGCGCCGCGCTCACGGTCGACGAACTCCCGACCGATGTCTTCGACGAGGTAATTTCGGTCAACTTGCGTGGGGCGTTCCTTTGCTCGAAGCACGTCGCGGCTCACATGCGATCGCGACAGAGCGGCGTGATGCTGTTGATCGCGTCCGGCGCGGGCGTTCGCGGCGGCTCTTCATCGGTCGCCTACGGTTCGAGCAAGGGCGGTGTCCACGGCTTGTCGCTAGTGCTGGCGCCGCAACTTGAGCCGCACGGTATACGCGTCCACGGGATCTGCCCAGGGAGTATCGCGACCGAGTTGAAGCTGGACAATGTGGCGGATATGGCGCGGTCGCGCGGCGAGGATCCGGTTGCGGCGCGTCGTCAGGCGGCCGTCGAACTGGGTGATCCGGCCGGGGTCGCGCACGTTCTGACGTTTCTGGCGTCGGACGCGGCCGACTACGTGCGCGGGTCGATCTTCACGCGCTGACGCCGGCTCACCTACGGCGGGCCGCTCGTGACTACTCGGACAGTGTTCGAAGGATGACCGTCATTCGACGCTGAAGCCCATCCCGACCCCGCGCCCAGTGAAATGAGCGAACTCACTCCTCGCGTGTGTGCGCCAGCACTGCCTCGACAATCTGGTCGGTCGTGACGCCGGCGACCTCACCGGCCAGATTCCGCTTGATTCGGTGTCGCAGCGACGGCGCGGCGATCGCTCGAATATCGGCGAAAGATACGTTGTACCGGCCGTCGAGCAAGGCGCGCGCCTTCGCCGCCAGGACGAGCGACTGCGCGCCGCGCGGGCTCGCGCCGTGCGAGACGAACTGCCGGACGATGCGCGGCGAGGTTCGCGACGGTTGCGTCGCCAGGACGAGGCGCGCCGCGTAGTCGCGCACGTACGAGGCGATCGGCAATTCCCTCACGACCGCCCGTGCCGTCAGGAGCGCGTTGGCATTCGCGACGCAGTTCGTCTCGACCTGAGCGCCAGCCGTCGTCGCGACGAGGATTCGCATCAGATCGTCGTGGTCGGGGAAGCCCGCGGTGAGCTTGAAGAAGAAGCGATCGAGCTGGACTTCCGGTAGAGGGTACGTTCCTTCCATTTCCAATGGGTTCTGGGTCGCGAGGACGAAGAACGGGTCGGGCAGCGGAATCGCGCGGTTTCCGACCGTCGCCTGCCCCTCCTCCATCGCCTCAAGGAGAGCGGACTGAGTCTTCGGAGTCGCGCGGTTGATCTCGTCGGCCAGAAGAACCCCGGCGAAGAGCGGCCCTGTCTCGAAGCGCAGCGACCGCGTGCCGTCGCCGTCCATGCCGAAGATATTCGTCCCGATGATGTCGGTCGGCATCAGATCGGGCGTGAACTGGATGCGGCTGAAGGTCAATCCGAGGGCACGCCCGAGCGTGCGAACGAGCAGGGTTTTGCCGAGGCCGGGTGTGCCTTCGACGAGACAGTGCCCGCCGCAGAGGAGGGCGATCACCACGCACTCCACGAGATCTGTCTGTGCGACGACCTGTCGTCCGACTTCGTCGCGGATACGTCCGGCCGTGTCGCGCGCATCGAGCACCGGATCGGCGAGCGCGCCGGCGCCATGGCCGCGAACGTGAATCGGCTGGCGCTGTTCCGAGGCGAGTGTTCGGCCGAGCCGCAGCGGATCGCGCATCCCGGTCGATAATAGACCGGCCATGACGGTACCGTTGTATTACGAGGACGCGTACAGCACCGCCTGCGAGGCGCGCGTGGTCGCGCGCGGGGATGACGGCATCATCCTCGACCGATCGGTCTTCTATCCCGGCGGGGGCGGACAGCCGAGCGACCGTGGCATTATTCGCTGGGGGGAGACCGAGGCACGTGTGACGGACATTCGCCGAGGCCCGGCCGGAGCCGTTCACGTCCTCGACGTTCCGGGACCGGCCGTCGGCGAATCGGTTGAATGCGCGATCGATTGGGCCAGGCGACACGCGCTGATGCGCGCCCACACGGCGCTGCACATTCTGTGTGGCGTCATCTGGCGAGATTTCAAAGCATCCGTGACCGGCGCGCAGATGGAGGTCGGCGCGGCCCGCATGGACTTCGAACTCGAACGGATGGATGCCGAATTCTCGCGTGACATTGAGGCGCGCGCATTGGCCGAGATCGAGGCATCGCGAGTGGTGACGAGTCGTGACCTGCCGCGCGACGAGGCATTCGAGATCCCCGACCTCATTCGGACACGCATCAATCTCTTACCGCCGGGCATCATCCGTGTGCGTGTCGTCGAAATCGTGGGTCTCGATCTGCAAGCCGATGGCGGCACGCACGTCGCGAACACGCGTCACGTCGGTGCATTTCGGGTCGTTGGGCACGAATCGAAGGGAAGACTGAACAAGCGATTGCGGATCGCGCTCGATTGATGGGCTTGCCGGCCGAGAGCGCGTCGATCCGGGCCTGGGTCGCGCGCGCGCCGGCGCCGCCGCGAGTCCGCCTCGCCCAGGCCGCGATCGTCGGATTCCTGGCGGCCTCGCTGGCCGTGCAACTGATTCCCGCGCCGGAGCCGGCCCTGGTCGATGTCCCGGCGGCGGTGATACTCGGCGTCGAGTGGGTGGTATCGACACTGTGGATTCCCGTCGGCGCGCTAGTCTGGGGGCGCCGACGTCGCGGCTTCGTCTTCGCCGCCCTGTTGCTCGGCTACTCGCTCTGCGTGCAGGTCGCGACCGACTGGGTCCCCTGGTTCGCACCCGACGCCGTCGGCGTCACGGCGGATTCGCGAAGCTTTCCCGGCGCTCGTCGTTCGGCCAAGCTTCTCGTCACGCTCGGTGGCCTGGTCCTCTGTCCATTGGTCGCGCGAGGACAACCAGACTAACCAGCGCGCGCGTAGAATGGCCTGACTTCGAAGGGGGCCGGTCATGGCAGAGGCGGCTCGCAGATCGCGCACGGGAACGGCCGCGGCGCTCGAAACGCATCCGTGGACGGGTATCAGCGCGGCGGAGCTCCCCGTGCTCGAGTCGATTCAGAAGCGCGTACTGTGGCTTTCGACACAGATGGTCCACCACGCGAACAGCGTCCGGCCGAATGTCGACGGTTTGAAGGTTGGCGGCCACCAGGCGTCGTCGGCGTCGATCGTGTCGATCTTCACCGCGCTCTGGTTCGCCTACCTGCGATCAGGCGACCGCGTCGCGCCGAAGCCGCACGGGTCGCCGGCGTTTCACGGTATTCAGTACCTGCTCGGTAACCTCGATCGTTCATTGTTGCCGCGGCTTCGCGATTTCCACGGCCTTCAGTCGTACCCGTCCCAGACGAAGGACCCGGGGCCGGTCCATTTCTCACTCGGATCGATGGGGTTTGGTGCGACTGTGCCCGCGTTCGCGGCTTTGCTGAGCAAGTATTCCGAGGCACATTTCGGCGCGCCGGGCGGTCGCCGATTCGTGTCGGTCGTCGGTGACGCGGAGTTGGACGAAGGTTCGATCTGGGAGGCCGTCGCCGAAGAGCAGATCGGCACGCTCGGAAACGTTCTCTGGATCGTCGATCTCAATCGCCAGAGCCTGGATCGCGTCATACCCGGGATTCGCGCTGGCCAGTTGCAGGAAATGTTCCGGGCCAACAACTGGCACGTCCTCGAAGCGAAGTATGGCCGCAAGCTACAGGCCGCCTTCGCGCGCCCGGGTGGCGACGCCCTTCGCCGCGCGATCGACGAGATGAGTAACCAGCAGTATCAGGCCCTCATTCGACTCGACGGTGGCGAGATCCGCGACCGCCTGGCCCACGTCCCGAACGGTGACGCTGTCGCGCGCTTCCTGCGACCGTACGCGGACGCCGATCTGGCTGACCTAGTCGGCGATCTCGGCGGTCACGATCTCGGCGAACTGACGCGGAAGTTTGCCGAGGCGGAGCGCCACACCACGTCGCCGACTGTCCTGTTCGCCTACACCGTCAAGGGGTGGGGTCTGCCGTTCGCGGGCGAACCCATGAATCACTCGGCTCAGTTGACACAACAGCAGATGGACGACCTTCGGGTGAAGCTCGGGATCCCCGCGGACGATCTGTGGGCTGGATTTGCTCCAGATACGCCCGAAGCCGAGTTGATTCAACGGGCGGCCGGGCGATTGACCGAGGATGAGCCTGACACGCGAAAGCTCGTGCCAGCCACGGCGATTCCGTCGACGGTGAACACTCGTTTCCAGGATCGTATGTCGACCCAGGAGGCGTTCGGTCGCGTCATGACCGACCTCGCGCCGCTGGCCGGCGTCGGCGACCGCATCCTGACGATGTCGGCCGACGTGGCCGTCTCGACGAACCTGGGCGGATGGGTGAACCGGGTCGGCGTCTTCCACGCGACGTCGCAGGAGGAGGTACCCCTCCCGGGACCACGACTACTCCGTTGGCAGCCGGGGCCGGCCGGGCAGCACATCGAACTCGGGATCTCCGAGATGAACCTGTTCACGCTGCTCGGACAGGCCGGAGTCAGCGCGGAACTGATCGGTCAGCACCTCTTGCCGATCGGCACTGTCTACGACCCGTTCATCTGCCGCGGACTCGACGCGATCGTCCACGCGCTGTACTCCGGCAGCAAGTTCATCATCGTGGCCACGCCGTCGGGCATCACACTTAGCCCGGAGGGTGGCGCCCACCAATCAACTGTGACACCCGGGCTCGGCATCGAACTCCCGGGGATGAGGCCGTACGAACCGGCGTTCGCGCGCGAACTGGAGTGGTGCCTGCTCGAGGCGCTGCGCCTCTGCTGTGACCGGGAGAACGGGCTGGCGACTTACCTGCGCCTGTCGACCAAGCCGGTCGATCAGGCACTCATCGAGCCGGCGTTGCGCCGGCTCGGCGAAGAGCAGTTGCGCGCCGACGTTCTGGCTGGCGGCTACCGACTCGTTGATTGGCGTGACTACGCGGGTGATCTCGACTCGGCGGATCTCGTTCACATCGCAACCGTGGGGACGATCGTGCCGGAGGCGATTGAGGCCGCGCGACGGCTGCGAGCCGAGGGAGTTCCGACAAACGTCCTGAACCTAACCAGCGCCGGGCGTCTGTTCGACGAATACGCTGGTTCGCGGCGGCAGGTGATTCGGACCGGGCGCGGCGGCGCCGATCTCGGTCAACTCGGACGACTGATCCCGCCCGACGAACGGCGTGCGCCGATCGTGACCGTTCTCGATGGCTCGTCGCACGCGCTGGCGTTCCTTGGGTCGGCGATTGGGACCCGGGTCGTTCCGCTGGGCGTCGACGCCTTCGGGCAATCGGGGTCGATGCCGGACCTCTATCGCGAATACGGCGTCGATGCCGATCACATTGTCAATGCGGCGCTTCTGGCGCTCGAAGAGGCGCGGTAAGTCGCGTGCATCAGGATACGATCCGGCGGGAGTTCGCCCATCAATCCTCGGCGTTCAACGTCAGCCCGTTCATGCGGTCGGCCGAGGCGTTGACCGGGCTGATTGACTTCTTACCATTGGCGGACGATCAACGATGGCTGGACGTAGCCTGCGGTCCCGGTCTGGTTGCGCGTGCGCTGGCGCCGTGTGTTCGGTCGGTCGATGGCGTCGACCTAACGTCGGCGATGATCGATCTGGCCACGAGCGAGGCGCGCCGCGAGGCAATCACGAACGCGCGATTCAGCGTCGGTGACGTCACGGCGTTGAAGTGGTCAGACGGCGAGTTCGACGGCGCGGTGACTCGCTTCAGTTTGCATCACATTCCGCTCCCAGAGCGATGCGTCGAGGAGATGGCACGGGTCGTGCGAAGCGGCGGCTTCGTCGCAATCGGCGACCACCTTGGCGCGCGCGATCGCGCCGACGGCGACTGGCATGAGACGATCGAACGTCTGCGCGATCCGTCGCACTGGGCGTGTCTGCCGCTCGCGATGGTCCAGGGGATGGCCGAGCGCGCTGGGCTCATGCGCGAAGGCGAGAAGGTCGTGCCGTTCGCGCTCGAGTTCGACGAATGGCTCAATCGCGGGTCGGGCGGTCCGGCGGCGCGACCGCTGATCGAGCGCGCACTCCGCGACCGACCGAATGGCGTCGAGAGCTTTCGGGTCGAGGTCGATGGGTCCGGTGTCGCGACGCTGCATTTGATGTACGGAATCACGCTGTGGCGGAAGCCCGTACTGACGGTCGCGAGCGGCTGAGTCAGCGTGACCCGCTGCCCAGGTCGCGTTGAGGCCCGAGTAACGCGGTAGACTACCGATCGTGGCTGCGCCGCCGTTTCGCCTGTACGACCAGCGTGGGCACGAGCGCGCATTCCCAACCGGTCGCCAAACGCTCCTGATCTTCGTCAACGCCGAATGTCCCACCTGCGCGATGACGCTGCCGCTGGTCGATCGCCTCGCGGCGGCAGTTGGCAGCGCGGCCGACATCTTCGTCATATCGCAGGACGATCTGCCCGACCGCGTCATCGAGCGCTACGGATCATCGCTGACGGTGCTCGACGATACCGACCTGGCGGCGTCGCGTACCTTCGACATCGACGTGGTGCCAACCGTTGTTCACGCCTATCCCGACGGGAACGTCCTGACGCGCTTCGTCGGTTTCGATCGCCATGCCTGGCGTGATCTTGCGCTCGACCTGGCGAATGTGACCGGGACGGCAATGCCACCGATCGACTGGGCGTCTCTGCCAGAAACCCGACCGGCGTGTGGATCGCGGTCGGTCGACATCGCGATCGAGGACATCGGCGACGCCGACCTCGTGTCGCGCAAGATCGACATCGCGCCGGGACGCGATCCGTTCGAGACGCTGATCGATATGGGCGTCACCGACGGATTGCCGGTCGTTCCGCCGACCCCTGAGCGTGTGCGGGCGATGCTGACCGGGACCGTCCGCGCGCCGGACGACATCGTCGCGGTTGTTCCGCCGAGTATGGGCACGGCGACGGTCGAGAAGGTGGCGATCAACGCAGTGATGGCCGGGTGTCGTCCCGAGTACCTGCCGGTGGTGATCGCGGCTGTCGAGGCGGTCTGTTCCGACGATTTCAACATTCACGGAGTCCTTGCGACGACGCATTTCGTCGGACCGATCCTGATCGTCAATGGTCCGGTGCGCGATCGAATCGGCATGAATTACGGCGTGAATGCGCTCGGGCAAGGCAACCGCGCGAACGCGACGATCGGCCGCGCGGTCCAACTCCTCGTACGCAACGTCGGAGGCGGTCGGCCGGGTGAGATCGATCGAGCCACTCTGGGCCAGCCCGGGAAGCTGACGTTCTGCTTCGCCGAGAACGAGGGGCGCAGTTCGTGGGCGCCGCTCCACGTCGAACGCGGATTCGCCGCCAGGCAGAGCACAGTGACCGCTTTCGCCGGAGTTGGTCCGGTCCCGATTGCCGACCAGGTGTCGCGATCGGCCGCGTCGTTGGCCCGGAGCTACGGCCTGGCACTCGCCGCGGCGTCGCACCCCAAGCAGTACGGTCTGGGCGAGATCGTCGTCATCATTCCGCCCGAGCACGTCGACACGTTTGCGCGCGACGGTTGGCCGAAAGAGAGCGTTCGCGCGGCGATTCAGGAGGCGACCCGAAAACCGGCCAGCGCCCTGCGCCGCGACGATGAGTGCCACGAGGGGATGCTTCCGTCAGACGTCGAGCGCGTCGGTTCGGCGACGCCGATCGAGAAGTTTCGCTCGGTGCGCGATATTTCGATCGTGGTGTCCGGCGGCGATGCCGGGAAGTTCGGCGCCTACATACTCGGCTGGGGTGGTGGCTCCCGCATGACGACGCGATCGATAGAGGTGATGCCGTGAGGATTCTCGATCCGACCGACGAACGGGTACCGCCACGACTGGTCATGGCGCCACGCACGCGCGTGCTCGCGGGCACCGTCGGTATTCTCGACATTTCCAAACCGCGCGGCGACGTCTTTGTCGCGCGCGTTCGCGAGCGCCTGACCGAGATCGACCCGGGGCTCACTCTGCGCAGCTACCGAAAGCCGACCTACACGCGACCAGCCCCCGAAGACCTTCGGCAGACGATTCAGCGCGAATGCCAGTTCGTCATCGAGGCGCTGGCTGACTGAGGGTCCTGCACGACGTGCAGTGTGCACGACACGATCTGGTTTGAAACGCATGGTATCCCGGCCGTCTTCGTGGCATCGAGCGCGTTTCGCGTCGCGGCCGAGGTACAGGCCGATGCGCTCGGCATGCCGGATGCCCGGCGCGTCTTCGTTCCGCACCCAATCCAGGACGCGACCGATGACGAGATGCGCGCGAAGGCCGACGCGGCGGTGGAGGATTTGCTGAGGTCGCTGCGCCTGTAGATCGGATCCGCGTCCGTGGTGGGGCGACGGTTGCGATCACCGCGAGCACGTGTTGCGTGTAAGCGCACCTCGCTGGCCTGTCAATGCTTCGCTACGGTCCGGAGTTGGCCGCCAGGTTGTCGAATCGCGCCCGATACTGCTGATGCGCGCGGCGCACGGCGTCGCTGACCGCGTGCGGATCTTCCTTGAGGCGATGCCAATTCTCGGATGACATCTGGCGCATCTGTTCGCGCGTCGCCGTCATCCCCACGGCCGCCTCGACCGTCGCGTTGGCCGATTTGAGCCACTGGGCGGCCTGTTCGCGCGTCAACCCCTCGGGCAGACCCTTATTGAGTTCGTCAAACGTGAGAACCACCGCGCCGATTGTAGGCAGGCGCAGCCAAGCCTTCGATCGCGACGTCGATCAGCGCAGGTTTGCCGGACGCGATCGCGCGTTCGATGGCCGGTCCGAGGTCGCACTCGTCTTCGACGCGCTCACCATGGCCGCCGAGCGCGGCCGTGGCGAGATCATAGCGAGCCGGATCGAGATCCAGCGATGGAAGCGAGGGGCCGCCCAACCGCCGCTGAATGACGACCTCGGCATTCCAGCGGCGATCGTTGCCGACGATGCACACGAAGGGCAGTCGATTGCGCGCGGCCGTCTCGAATTCGGCCAGGTGATATCCGAGGGCGCCATCGCCGGTGAACGCGAAAACCCGCGTGTCCGGCCGAGCGATCCGAGCGCCGATCGCGAACGGTACCGCGCCGCCGATCGCGCCGGATGGCCCGTTGATGACTCTCTCGCGCCGACGGACCACTGCTTGCGCCCACTGGCCGAACTCGCCGCCGTCGACGACGAGGATGTCGCGCTCGCCGATCGCCCGTCCGACGATGTCGGCGAGCCGACCCGGATGTATCGCGTGGGGCGATCGTGAGGGCATGTCCGGCATCACGGCTGTCTCGGTTGCGATGTCGCGACGCCAGCCCAACCAGTCCGGCCACGAGAGGTTCCTGGCCGCGATCGTCAAGGCGTCGAGAATTGATGCCGGCTCGCCGTCGATGCTCGCCGCGATCGGCCTGTCCGGTCGCGATTCGTCGAACCGCCCGGCCGTCGCGAGTACGCACGAAGCCGCAACCGCTGGCGGACGGCCAAACCCCAGACCAACGTCGAATCGACGGCCAAGCGCGACGATCACATCGGCCTGCGCGACGATTCCGGCGAGGCGGCCGAGCGACGGATCGTTGACCCCGCGCGGGCTCTCCAAGGCCAGCGCGGAGCAGCCGGTGATCTCGGTGAAGGCGGCGAGAGCGGCCGCCTTCGCGCCTCGCACCCAGGCCGGACCGGCCGCGATGAGAGGGCGCTTCGCGCCGTGCAGGAGTGCAAGCACCCGTTCGACCTCGACGCCGTTCGGCGCGCGGCAGCGGGTGGTGAAGCGAAGGCTCGACGATCGACGCTCGGACGGAATCGGCGCAGTCAGGATGTCGGCCGGAAGGCTCAGGTGCGTCGGACCGGGCACGGGACTCATTGCCGACCGCCACGCCCGCGCGAAATCCGCGCCGAGTCGCTCCGGTGCACCGACGGTCCACGATCCCTGGCAAACCCAGGCAGCCATCCCGGTTTGATCCATCTCCTGGAACGCGCCGTATCCGAGGCGGGATCGCTCGGCGTGACCGGACAGTGTCACGACCGGAGATTGTGCCATCCGGGCGCTGTAGATCGCGCCCATCGCGTTGGCGTGTCCGGGTCCGGCGGTGAGCAGCGCCACCGAGACGGAGTCCGTCAGGCGCGCGATCGCGTCGGCTATGTGGATCGCGGCCGCCTCGTGCCGCGCGTGAATGAGCCGTATTCCGGCTGCCTCGATGCGCCCGTAGAGCGGCATGATCTGATTGCCGGACAGCGTCGGAATGACTGAGATTCCGCGACCGAGCAGCAATTCGACGAGGACGTCCGCGCCGATTCGCGACCCATCCAACGTCATTCGCCGCGGAGTCTACAATGCGGCGCCATGAGCAGTGGCAACGCACCGTTGAAGTCCGGCGAGCTTTCCGAACTCATTCGCGCGAGCGGCCAGGCGATCGGCGTCGAACTCCTCGCGATGACCGATTCCGTCGCCGGATTCCACCCGGCGGCCGGTGAGTGGTGCGCGCGCCAGATCATCGGGCACCTCATCGAGGCCGAGACGCGGTCGTTCACGGGCCGCATTCGTACGATCCTGGCGTCAGATACGCCGGCCGTGACGCCCTGGGATCAGAATGTCGTCGCGGCCGAACGTCGCGACTGCGAACGTCGCCTGCCGGAGTTAGTCAAGGAATTCCAGGTTCTCCGAGCGGTCGGAGTCGCGCTGGTATTCCGTTTGCGCGACGCCGAGCTCGACCGGGCGGGGAACCACCCCGAACTCGGGCGCATGACCGTGCGCGAGATCGCCTACCAGTGGGCGTACCACGATCGCGATCACGTCCGGCAGATCGCCGAGAACGTCCGTGCCTACGTGCGCGACCTCCGCGGGAAGGCGTTCGGCTACTCCTAGTCCGATCGGATCGGTGACGATCCGTCGATTCCCTCCTGGTAGATGCGCCGGACGATCGATTCGATGTCCGGCTCCTCGATCGTGAGGTCGGCGATCGGGTAACGCACCGCGACGGCTGAGATGACAGTCGAAGCGGAGGTTTCGGCGCGTTGAAAGCGGAGCCAGCGGCGCGGTCCATCGCGCCGTACCTCGATTGCGCCTGGCACGTCGAGCGGCGCGGCCAATTCAACGGTCGCCAGATCGACCACGAGCGTGCGCTCGCCGCCGAAGCGGTCGAGGATGTCGCTGAGTGCGCCATCGAACAGCAGCGCGCCGCGGTCGATGATGATCATGCGACGGCATAGCTGCTCGATGTCGGTCATGTCGTGGGTCGTCAGCAGGATCGTCACGCCGAGATCGCGGTTGATCGCGCGCAGGAACTCACGCACGCGGTACTTGGCGACAACGTCGAGGCCGATCGTCGGCTCGTCGAGGAACAGGATTTCCGGTTCGTGGAGGAGCGCGGCTGCCAGGTCGCCGCGCATTCGCTGCCCGAGCGATAGCTGACGCACTGGCGTAGACATGAACTCGCCGAGACCGAGCAGCGCGTCCAGCTGATCGACGCGGCGCCTATAGGCTACTTCAGTCACCTTGTACATGTGGCGCAGGAGCTCGAACGACTCGATCAGCGGCAGGTCCCACCAGAGTTGCGTGCGCTGTCCGAAGACGACCCCAATGCGTTGAGCGATGCGCTTTCGCTCGCGTTCCGGGCTCATCCCGAGCACCTCGATCGACCCAGCGCTCGGGAGAAGGATGCCGGTCAGCATCTTGATCGTCGTCGATTTCCCGGCGCCATTGGGACCGACATAGCCGACCATCTCGCCAGGCTGAATCGCAAACGTGACGCCCGCGACGGCCACGACGTCGCGGTACTCGGCGCTGAAGACGTTCCGGATCGGACCGAGGAGGCCGCCGCGCCGTTGGGCGACGCGGTACGTCTTGGCGAGGTTCATGGCACGAATTGCCGGTGCCATTCAGGAGCCAGCGCTCGCGTACCGTCGTGTCCCCGCCCGCCACGCCAACTGGGCGATCAAGGCGCAGGCCAGGGCGGCGATCGGCGAGGTCCATCTCAGCCAGTCGGGCCAACCGAACGGCATCGCGCGGTCGAGCAGGAGTAGCGTCGGGAAGTACGCCACGAACGCGACCGGGACGAGCGACACGACGACCTGACGCAGCCAGCCCGGAAAGATGTCGATCGGGTAGCTGGCCACGAACGAGCCGCCGTTGGTGAAGATGTTGACCACTTCGGTTCCCTGAACGGTCCAGAAGGCGTAGGCCGAGCCGATCACGAAGATCGAGAAGTAGATCGCGACACCGCTGGCGACGGCCGGGATCGCGATACCGGCGTTCCCCGGGGTGGGCGAAACGCCAGCCGCCGTCAATCCGTAGATGAGAACGAGCAAGTATCCAGTCACGCGGCTGAATCGCCGCACTCCGATGCCGGTCGCGATGACCTGGAAGAACGCGCCGCGCGGCCGCGCCAGGATTCGGTCGAAAGTCCCCTGAACGAGCAGGTTTGGCAATTGCTCGAACCCGGTTGCCATCGACTCCGCGATCGCAAACGTCATGCCGCTTAGCCCGAACAGGATCATCACCTCGTTGAGCGTCCAGCCGCCGATTGTCGGCACGTGGTCGAAGTAGAGGCGCAGGCCGAGAAACTCGGCGGCTGAGATCGCGACCGCGCCAATCGTCATGAGAATGAATGAGAGGCGATACTGCATGACGCCACGCTCGTGCGCCCACGCCAGGCGGGCGTAAAGCCGAATGCTATCCACCTTGGATGATCACCCGCCGTGTCGCGACGGCGACGAGGGCGCGCGTGGCCGCGAGCAGCGTGATTGCCCATGCCAATTGCGTCGCAATCGCAATCGCCGCGTCGGCTCCGGCGAGTCGTCCGAGGAAGATGTCGACCGGTGTCTGCGAAACGCCGGCAAACGGTGACAACAGTAGCCAGGTCCTGATCGGCTCGGGAAAGAAGTGGAGGGGCAGGATGAACCCGCAGGCCAGGCTGATGATGGTCGTCCCGATGAGACCGAGGCCGCGGGCGTCGGTCGTCCAGAACGCGCTTAGGTTGATGGCGAACCGCCAGCAGAAGGACACCATGACGCCGAGGAGAACGCTGGCGGCGAACGCCAGCCACGTCAACGGATCGATCGGCATACGCAGCCCGAAGACGACCTGACCGAAGGCCAGAATTGGCAAGCCGCGAAACAGGGCAAAGAACGCGGCTCGGCCGACATCACGCGCGAGCCAGTAGTACAAGAAATCGAGCGGTCGAAAGAGATCGGTCACGACATCGCCGCTACGAATCGTCGCCTCCACGTCGTACCAACCCCAGAGATGCACGACCATGATCAACGCCTGAATGAGCCACGAGTAGGTGATAATGTCGCGCGTGTCATAGCCCGCGACCACCGGCTGCAACTGAAAGAGCGACAGGAACACCGCCGTTCGCAGGAACCCGAAGACCGCGTTCGTGATGAGCCCGGCCAGATTCGCCGATCGGTAGGTTTGCCGGCGGCGGAACTCGCGGAGCGCGATCGCCCAGACGAGATTCACCGACGGCACGACCTAGATTCGGAAATGCGGCCGCGCCAGAACGACTCGCGTCGCGGCACCGACACGCGCGTCGGCCAGACAATGATTGACGGGCTCCACTTCCGTCTCAGCCTATCCCGGCACGACGAGGACGCCGGCGCTGACCAGCGCGGCGATGTCGCCATCGGACATACCGATTTCCTGGAACACTTCGTGGCCGTGTTGGCCGAGAATCGGCGCCGCGGCCGGACGTCTGGTCGGCGTGCCGCCGAAGTGTATGGGACTCGCGACCATTCGTACTTCGCCGGCGCGCGGATGATCGACCGTGGCGACCATGCCTCGTTCGCGGACGTGATCGGTCGCAAGCGCCTCGTCGTAACGGTAGATCGGGCCGCTCGGCACTCCGGCTTCGCCGAGGCGAGTCTGCCAGTGATCGCGCGGCATCGTGATCGTCACAGCCTCCAGGATTTCGGCGAGCTCGCGCTCTCGACTCTTTCGTTTGACCACGGTGTCGAATCGCGAGTCCTTCTCAAGGTGTTCTTCCCCGAGCGCCACGCAGACTCCGTGCCAGCTCGCGGGCGTGACTGCGCCGAGCGTGATGTAGCCGTCGACACAACGGAACGCCTGATACGGCGCGCTCGATCGATGGCCTGAGCCGAGCGGCTCAGCGACTTCGCCGGTTGCGAAGTACTGCGCCGTCTCCCAGACACCGAGCGCGAGCGCGCTCTCGAAGAGACTGAGGTCGATCGTCTGCCCGACGCCGGTTTCGTCGCGAGCGCGCAGCGCGGCCGTGATCGCCAATGCGCCGTACAGCGCCGTCGCGAGATCGGCCACCGGAATGCCGCATTTGACCGGCGCGCCGCCCGGCTCGCCGGTGATGCTCATGATTCCCGACGCCGCTTGGGCAATCAGATCCAAACCGGCCCGACTCGACCACGGTCCCGTCTGTCCGAATCCCGAAATCGAACAGTAGATCAGGCGTGGATTGATCGAACGGACGGTCTCGGCATCGATGCCGAGATCGGCCATCGCACCCGGCCGCATATTCTCGATCAAGACGTCGGCCGTTTCGACGAGGCGCAGAAACGCCGCGCGCCCGCGCCGGTCTTTCAGGTCAAGCGCGACGCTGCGTTTGCCTCGGTTCAGGGCGAAGAACGCCGCGCCGTCGCCGGCCACGATCGGAGGATTGCGCCGAGCGTGATCGCCCGCTCCGGGAGTCTCGATCTTGATGACGTCGGCTCCCAGGTCGGCCAACTGGCAGCCGCAGAACGGCCCGGCGATGAAGTTGGTCAGTTCGAGGACGCGGACTTCGGCCAGTGGGTGGCTCACGGACCCTAGGGTATCATCGCATCCGTGCGTGATTCGCCCGGAAACGAGCGAATCGGTTCGCTCGAACTGATTGCCGGCTGCATGTACTCCGGCAAGAGTGAGGAGCTAATTCGCCGTCTGCGTCGCGCGTTGATCGGACGCCAGCGCGTACAGGTGTTCAAGGCCGCGATCGACGATCGTTACTCGGCGGTCGACGTCGTCTCCCACGACGGGCAGCGGCTATCGGCCCTGCCGGTGCGGAATGCCGATGAGGCCTGGCACCGTTCCGACGGTGGCGCGGACGTGATCGCGGTCGACGAAGCCCAGTTCTTCGACGCGGCGCTCGTCGACGTGTGCGAGGAGCTTGCCCACCGTGGGCACCGCGTGATCGCGGCCGGCCTCGACCTCGATTTCCGCGGCGAGCCGTTTGGTCCGATGCCGATGCTGATGGCGCGCGCCGATTCGTTGACGAAGCTCACCGCCGTGTGCGCTGTCTGCGGGGCACCGACCGCGACGCGGACCCAGCGATTGGTCGGCGGCTTGCCGGCGAGCTACTCCGCCCCGCTCATCGCGGTCGGCGCGACCGACATGTATGAAGCGCGATGTCGGGCACATCACGAGGTTCCCGGCCGCCCCCGCCCTCACGCGCCCTGGCAGGCGATGATGCAGGCCGCCGCGACGCCATCTACGACAGGGTGAGGCTTCCGGCGTCCTTCCAGGTGTTCGACGCCGGGTCGTAGATTTCGGCGTCGTCGAGGTAGCCAGACTTCCGAAAACCCGCGACCACCAGAACTGTGCCGTCGCGAAGCGTCGTCGCCGTGTGCAGGGACCGCGGTTGCCGCATCGGTGGCCCGGCGACGATCGTCAGCGTGGTCGGATCGAGCAGCCAGGTACGCTGGAGAGTGTCGGGAGTCTCGACGCCGATTGCGACGGCAACGCCGCCCGCGATCAGTACGCGTCCGTCGCGCAGGCCGGCGAGCGAGAATCCATCGATCAGATCGGCCGGCCAGGGCGCTTCACTCCAACGATCGGTTCCGCCGTCATAAATCTGTGCGCGCGCATCGCCGCGAAGACCGGCCCGACTGATCCAGAGCGTTCGCCCATCGGGCAGCGAAAGGGCACTCGGTCCTGGCGTGATCGGTCCTGGTCCAGACGTCGTGCGCCACCGACTTGCCTTTGGATCGTATACCTCCGCGTCACGCGGCTCGCTCGGCAAGAATCCGCCCGCGACGACCACCGTCCCATCGCCCTGAAGGGCGGCGGCAACGCTTTCACGGGGCGCGAGCATTCGCTCAGCCGGCGTCCAAGCGCGCGACGACGGATCGAACAAGAGCGCCGCGGCAACGTCCCCGCTCGGCGATTCTCCACCGACCGCGAACACCCGACCGTCGGCCAAGCGGATCGCGGAATGACTCTTGCGTCCGACGCCGCTATCCAACAATTGGAACGCGGTCGCGCCAGAATCGAGAATTTCATCGCGTCCGATCGCGCCAGTCCCGGCGCAACAGCCGCCCGAAATCAGGACGCGCCCGTCGCCGAGCGCGGTCGCGGCCTGACCGGAACGACCGATTGCCATGATCGGCCCACTGATCCAGCGCCCATCCGCGTCGCGAATGCGCGTCGTGCGCAACACGCCGTGATTTCCGGTGCCGCCGGTGACAAGAACGCGTCCGTTGTCCAACAGGACGGTGGCGTGTCCGGCTCGAGCCTGGAACGCGTCGCGGGCATATGGTGGATAGATGATGTTCGTCAGAACCAGGCCAAGAATCGCCGAAATCGGTACGGCGATGATTCCGATGACCGTCGGCACCGCGCTGACCGCGTAGTCGCGGCGGCGCTGGCGAATGAATTGAATCCAGAATCCGGCCCAGCCCACCGCGGTGATGATCGGGATCCCGATGCACGCGAAGACGAATGCGCCGTTTCCGGCAACCGCGTACCCCTGACGCGTCAGTTCGGATCGGCTGGCGGCGTCGGTCAGGAACCAGAGAACAGCGCCGGCGGCGATCGCGGCCAGGACGCCGATGATGATGGCGCGCACGATTCCTACCGGCCGATGAAGTCGGCGACGACGGTCGAGACCGACTCCGGTTGCTCGATGTGGGCGAAGTGACCGGCGTTCTCGATCGTCGCGAGCATCGCATTCGGACAGGCGCGCGCGATTGCGTTCGCTCGATCGGCCGATACGTTGTGGTCGTGGTCGCCGCGTACCACCAGAACCGGACAGGCCAACGATCGTAACAGCAGGCCATCGTCGACCCGACCGGCCTCGGTCAAGATATCGGTGTCGGTTCGTCGCGTGTCACGCTGGTCGACGACACGCGCGTAGACCGTGCGCGCGGCGTCGGACCCTATGGATCCTGTCGCGACCTGTCGCGCGTGCGACGCGAGGTCGCCGTCGGTGGCGTAGAGGTGGCTCTCCGCGAGCGCCTCGTCGGCGGTGATGCGACGCTGTGGTCCGTCCATGCCGCCGACCACCGGTGAAATGAGTACCAGCCGATCCACGACGTATGGCGACGCGGCCGCGATCTCGATCGCGATGAATGCGCCGATGCCGTGCCCGACGACCGCAACGCGCTCTTCCCCGAGAGCCTTGGCAAACAGGACGAATGCGCGGCCCAGCGTCGCGCGACCGTTGCCCTCACGCGGGACGCCGCTGTCGCCACAACCGGGCCGATCCGGCACGAGCACGCGCCGGCCTTTCGATGCCAGGCGTGTCGCGACGTCATTCCAGACGCGGCCGCTGGTGCCACTGCCGTGGATGAGGAGAACGGCGCGCCCTCGACCGGATTCGCGATAGGCGAACGAGCACTGCGCCGTGTTGACTGTTCGGGCGATCGATTCTGTCATTTCACACGAATTGGAGGCAAGGGAGGCCATCTTAGCACGCACCTGCGAGGACTCCGGCTGGCTTGGAGCGCTAGGATCCCGCCAGCGCCGAGGTCACGGCTCCGAGAATGGCGCGATCATCGGCCATCGTGATCTCGTCGCCGTTCGGGACGGGTTCGAGGACCGTGACGCCCCATCCTAGCAAGGTCGCGACCGATTCCTTCGCGCGCGGATGCGTCCAGAGGGGTACGTTGACGGACACGGCCACGATCACCGGCGTTCGTCGTCCGACCGCCTCCGAGACGATCGAGATCGCGAGGTTGTCGGCGATTCCGGCCGCGACCTTGTTGAGGGATCCAAACGTACACGGCGCGAAGAGAACGACCCCACGGGGCGGGCGAGGCACGATCGCGTCATCGAAGTAACTCTCGACGACGCGGTGACGTGGCCATGGCCGCAGAGCCAGCGCGATGTCGCGCGGCGCGATGACTCGCTCCGCGTTCGGCGTCGAAACGACGATGATGCGCGGACCGATGGTCGCCAGCGTCGCGGCTAGCCCAGGGATTCGTCGCGCGGTTCCGGCTCCGCTGACGATGAGGTAGAGGTGGTCGAGCACGCTCGTATCATACGTTTATGCGTGGTCGAAGCTGGGAGAAGTATGTGCTCATCGCGCTCGTTCTGGCCGCGCTGGGGACGTTCCTGGTCGCGGGGGCGCTCGATCCGCCGTCGCGCTTGAAGACTCGACCGGCCACCGCGACGGAGGTCGTTCGCCGATGATCGTGACACGGCGTCGAAGTCGAAGATGTCGCGCGCGACATCTTCGACGAGCGCCGGACTACGGCGCGATCGGGCGGGTCAGGAGCACGCAGTTCAATCCGATCAGTCGCGTCTCGACGATCCGCAAGTACTGCGCGATCCGGCGTAGGCGTCGGCCGGTCGTGCCATCGCGAATCAGGTTGAAGGCGACGATACCGTCGGCCGCGCAGAGTTCGCGTACGCGCCGAAGGAACGGTCGCGCAATGGCACCGCGGTCGAACACGGCGGCGCGATACAGATCGATCGCGATGTAGTCGAACGATGCGCGCTCGGTCACCAGTTCGCGGGTGGTGGCGAACGCGTCGCCCAGCCGAATCGTCAGCCGCGGGTCGTCGATCCTCAGACGTAGGCTGCGCTTCGCCGCCGCGAGGACCTTCTCGTCGTCGTCGACCGCCAGTAATTTGATGCCGGGGTTGGCATCGAGCAATAGGCGCGCGATTGTTCCGCCACCCAATCCGAGCAGCAGTCCGCGTTCGACCGGCCGATCGGGCAGCATATGTGGCCAGTACCCGGGCGTCGGTTCGTTCGGGATGACCTCGATCGACTGAACGATGCCGTCGACCGCCAGGGCGCGGCGCCCCTCGGATCGCACGATGCGCGCGACGCCGCGTGGCCGCGCATCGGCGGACTCGTCAGTCATCCCCGGCGCGCTCCGCCTGGGAGAGGGGCAGAGGGAGGTCGCGCCGTCATGTCCGCTGCGCGAGATAGGCGCGCATCGGCGCCCAGTAGAAGTCCTCCCAGCCCTGGGCGTAGTCGTCGATCTGCGACGCGGGAACGTCGCCGTGAACCATCGTCAGGATGCATCCTTCGCCGTCGGCGGCGAGAACGATTTCCAGGCGTGATGGCGGTGCGCCTTCCGGCCATTCGCTCGTTCGCCATTCCTGAACGATGAGGCGGCCCGGTTCCAGAACCAGGTGGCGTCCGACGATGTACTCGGCCCAGGCCGTGAATGCACCGTTGACGACCGGTTCGCCAGTCGCCGGCGCGTCAGTAAACGCAGTGTGCCGTTCGGGATCGACCAGCAAGGCGTAGACAATCGCGGGCGAAGCGTCGAGGCGGACCGTCTGGCGAATCACGCCCGTTTCCACGCCTCCTCCGCCCATCTCCGAACTAGAAGTCCGGCCGGAAGGTCACGTGACGGCAGGGTGTGATCACAGGCGGTAGGATAGCGCTCAGACGGTTTCACCGTCGATCAAGGTTGCGCCCCGGTTCGAGTCGGTCTATATTGATCGATAAGGCAAGCGGACGGACGGAGCCGGCTGGCCGGGGTCGACAGATCTTTGGCGGGGGACGCAAGCGCATACTCGTTGTGCTGTTTGTCCCCAGCTTTGAGCGAGACGGTACGACCACGATTGATCAAGATCGCTGGGTCGCGGCGGCGCTGGAAATGTTCGGACGCGTTTTCGGCGGGGCGACTGCCTACCCGAGGGCAAAAGGCATCTGGCGGGACGACGAGCGGAGTCGCGCCCTGGTGTGGGACGAGCTAATCGTCGTGCACTGCTACGTAACCCCGGCCGATATCGAGGACGCGCGCAATCTGGCCGAACTCGCCCGATTCTGTCGGACAATGGGGCGTGAGGCCCATCAGGGCGAAATCGGTTTGATCGTCGGCGACGAGTATTTCGCCATCCGCGATTTCGTGGAGGAGTAAGTGGAGTGTCTGCGATGACGATGCCTCTCAATATGGACAAGATCGCCAAGGGATTGCGCGCCGAGCGCAGGGGTAGAGTCGCCGCGTCGGGTGGGTACTTCGGAGCGCTTCAACTCCTGGCGGATGTCGAGGCGCGGTTTCGCGTGCCCGCCGGCGGTGGGAGGGCGACCGACCCACGCTGGACCAAACGGCGCCTGGTCCCACTGGCGCCGGCAACTCTCAAGCGGCTCGACGACTTCACGGCCATCGTCTGGGAGCGCAGCGGCGTGCGCGTCGAGCCGATGCAACTCGCCGCCCTGCTGCTCGAGAGAACGACCGAGCAGCTAAGCGACGACGACGCCAACGAGCTCGTCCGAACGCGGCGACCGGGACCACGCTGAGCGGGCGAGACGCCAACGAACTCGTCCGAACGCGGCGACCGGGACAACGCTGAGCGGGCGAACCGCGGCACACCTTCTCGCGCGGACATCCCACGATGCCTCGGTCAGCGGACTCCTTGCCAACGGCGCTTGGCGAACGGCAGGAAGACCAGTCCCAGGAGCGCCGCGACGCCCATCAGGCGCTCCGAAAGTTTGTGGAGGTCGTTGAAACGGACGCGCGCCCGATCGTCGAGCGCAATCTGCTCGATCGGCGCGGGAAACGCCGTCTGAATCGCGCGCATCTCGCCCGAAATCACAACGCCGACCACGACGGCCAGCGCGGCCATCCCGCCCAGCAATGTCCACCGCGCGATCTCGGCCGGCCCGCCCGAGCGCGTGACGGCGAATCGAACGCCGCCTGAAGCGGTCAGGAGAGCAACGGCGACGTACAGGATCGGAAAGAGTCGTTCGAGCATCGCGCCGAAGACGCGTCCGGCCAGATCGCGCGATGGAACGATCTGGAAAACCACTGGCGCGACCGCCGCGATCGTGGCGATGCCGCCGATCCAGAGCGCGAGCGCGCCGATCTCGACGTAATCCGCGACCCGAAGAAGGCGGAGGCGACTACGGCCCGGTGCGCTGGCTGGCCGGGGGAATGGGATGACTGGCGGCGGCTGAGTGCTTCGAGCGGAGCGCATCGCTTGATTCTATGCGCCGTCCGCGCGAGTGGCGCCAAGACAGTGCACCGAGGCGAGTTTGGTTATCGGCGGCGTGTAGTAGGCAACTCTCGTGCCGGGCGCAGTATCCGCGCCCGGCACGAGCAACGGCGGCTAGGCGCCAACCCCTACCTTGACCATCGATGCAAACACAGATGGCGCGCGCGCCACGACGACTGGCGCTTCGAGGAGTATTTGTTGTTGGCGCAACTGCCGACCGTCACCGCCGTCTCGCGACAGGCGCTCGTGTCAGGACGTCGGCCGATCGACTTTGCCGCGACGATCCGGGACAATCGGGCCGAGTCTGCCCTATGGAGCGCCTTCTGGACCGCCCAGGGGCTTCCCGCGGACACCATCGCCTACGAATCGGTCGCGCTCGACCGTGACGCAGCGTCGCTCGCGATCGAACAGCCGGGACTCCGCGTGCTCTGTCTGGTCGAGAACAGCCTGGACGACATCGTCCACGGCGCGACGCTCGGGGCCGCCGACGTGCATTCGTCGCTGCGGCTCTGGCTCGATGCGACCTCGCATCGCCTCGAAGCCGCGATCTCGGCGTTGCTCGCGCGCGGCTTCTCCGTCTACCTGGTCAGCGATCACGGTCACACCGAGGCGCGCGGCATTGGGCAGCCGAACGAGGGGCTACTCGTGCAGACACGAAGCCGCCGGGCTCGCGTTTACCGCGATCGCCGCCTGGCCGGGGCCATCCAGACGGCGTTCCCAAGCACGATTCTGTGGAGGCAGGACGGCTTGCTGCCGGTGGACACCTGGGCGCTGATGGCGCCGCACGGCCAGGCCTTCGCACCGCACAATGAGGTCGTCGTCACGCACGGTGGGGCGACACTCGACGAGGTGGTCGTGCCATTCGTCGCGATTTCGAGAGGTTAGCTTGGTCAACCGGAATGTCGGCTTCAACCGGAACATCCTGCTGCCCTGGCTCGACGCGGCCGCGGCCATTGCGGGCGAGCGGAGCGACCCGACTTGGCTGCGTTGCAAGCTCGACCCGATCGTCGCGCTGGAGATAGCCAGCCGCGAGAACCGCCGCAAGGCGATCGACATCCTCATCAACATCTGGCTGAAGAGCCGGGAGTTCGTCCCGGCACTCCGCGAAGAAGCGGTCGAACGCTTTCAGACCATCTCCGATCCTTCCGACCGCCTGTGGCTCCACTACGGTCTCACGCTCCTCTACTACCCGTTCGTTCGCGACGCTGCCGCCGCGATCGGGCAGATCGCGCTGCACCACGACACCGTGACACCCGCCCTGGTCAAGCAGCGCGTCGCCGCCGACCGCGGCCAGCTGGGCTCGCTGGCGATAGCCGTCGAGCGCATCCTGTACTCGCTGCGCAACTGGAACGTACTGTCCGTGTCCGACCGCCGTTACGTGTACGTGCCCCGTCGTGGCGCGTTCGCGACCGCCGACGTCGGCCTGCAGTGCTGGCTGCTCGCTTGCGCCCTTCGCGCCCACCCGGCCGAAGAGCTCCCATTTCCCGACCTGCCAAGACTGCCCGAGCTCTTCCCTTTCCGCTACACCGCGACGGTCGAAGATCTGCGAAAGAGCCCGTGCCTTGAGATCCAGCGTCAGGGATCGGGCTGGGATAGCGTCCGTGTGGTCGATCGCCTTGGCACGCTTTCAGAGACGTGAAGCTGTCGATGACTCCCTCGATCGAGTGCTGGGGCATTTGGCGCGCCTACCCATACCCTGCCCATCGATGAAACCATTGATGCCAGCCGTGCGGCTCCAGTCTCGGTGCGCTGCTACGCTAGGCATCCGGTTTGCGTCGTCGGAAGGCCCTGATGATTAGCCCCGACCCACATCGACGGACGATTGTGTACATCGACGGCTTCAACGTGTACTACGGCCTCGTCAAGGACACGGCTTGGAAGTGGTTGGATATCGTTGCGTTTTGCCGCAAGATGCTGCCGCGTAACGAGATTGTTCGAGTCAAGTACTTCACGGCGAAGATTCAGTCCCGGTCAGACGATCCGCAGGCGGCAACCCGGCAGGAGACGTACCTTTCGGCGCTGGAGACGCTGCCCGATATCGAGATCCACTACGGACGATTCTTGGCCAATCCGACCAGGATGCCGTTGGCGAGTACGGTGCCTGGCTGGCCAGGTTTCGTTGGTGGCCCAGTGCGGACCGTGGAGGTGATGAAGACCGAGGAGAAAGGATCCGACGTCAATCTGGCCACGCACCTGGTTGTGGACGGGTTCGAGGGGGCCTACGACATCGCCGTTGTCGTATCGAACGACTCCGATCTCACCTATCCCATCGAGGTAGCTCGCAAACTGGGTCGAACCGTCGGCCTGATCGCCCCCGTTCTCGCTCCCGATCGGCGGCCCGGCGCGCGCAAACGCTACCCGAGTCGTGAGTTGACGCAAGCTGTCACGCCGAACTTCGTGCGGACAGTTCGCCCGAGCGTTCTTGCGCGATGCCAACTCCCGCCGCGGATCCATCACCCGACGACGGGACAGATCATCACCAAGCCAGCGACGTGGTAGGCAGTGTCCGACACACCGGAAATGCAGAAGCCGCCGACTCGCGCCAGCGGCTTCGCGCCCCTTCGCCGAAGCTCCAGGGGGGGTGCATCTATGCTACCACGCGGCAGACCGCGCTGCCATAGGGCGGAAAGTCCTCAACGTCACTGACAAACGCGATGGGTCCATAACCGGGATTCGAATGATGAATGGGAGTCCGTGAACGTGCAGCGAGTCGCGCGCGATCAGGACGTCTACGGTCTTCGTAGTCTCAGTGCCTGTCGCGGCGTGTCTGTCGCGGTGCTCACTATGAACTACGTCGCGTATGGCGCTCGTAGATCAGGAAACATCGGAAGATGCTTCACGTTCCGCGTCCAGAGAGAGGCGCCGAGTCGCTCAACGGTCGCGGCAATGATGAGATCGACTGGATCGACGCCGGGATGTGATCGGAGAAAGACCCGACCGAGTTCGCCGGCCCGATCGGCGATTCCCTGATCCGCCGCCACCCACTCGATGAGGCCGAGAAGGTCCGTTGTCGCGATTTCCTCGCCGTTCCGCAGTCCGGCGAGAATCTCCATTCGCGTTAGGACCGATCCCACGAGCCTCGCCTGTTCGGCGAATCCCGACGCAAGGAGTGAACGCGCTCGCGAATCGCCACGCAGGTGATCGATCAAAACCGACGTGTCGATGACGACGGTCATCGATCCAGGCGATGAGCCATTCCTTTCCGCAGTCCCTCAACATACGCGGCGCCATCGATGTTCCGCTCACGCCAGGCGCCGAACGTCGATCGAAGGATTTCCTCGGCCCGGCCTTCTTCGACCGCGGGATACGTCGCGACGATTGCTCGACGCACGAGTTCAGCCAACGACGCACCGGTTCGTTTCGACTCGTGCTTCAAAGTGTCGTAGAGATCGTCGGTCAGTACGACCGGCGTACGGTGGCTCACGATGTCACGATACATCACTGTAGGCTCAGCCGGAAAGGCCATCGCCCATCCGACCACCTTGCGGCGCCAGGCATCGACGTCCCCGGCGATCAGGCGGCTATCCGGCGTTGGTCGCGACGTAGCCGAAGGCCAACGATCCGCGAGAATCACCGTCACAAGGCGGGATTGCCACCCGCCGGCGTGCCAAGGAGCGAGCCACGATGCAGCGAATCGCGCGCAATCAGTACGTGTATGGCTTCTCGGCGGACACAACGCCGGTCATCCATGTCGAACCAGACGAATCGTTCATCGTCGAGACGTACGACGCCTCGACCGGTCGCATCCGCGCTGCGGAGGATCTGGCTGGCTATCTGGCGGTGCGAGACATGCGGAAGGTGAATCCGGCCGGTGGACCGATCTTCGTGCGCGGCGCCCACTCCGGCGACGAACTGGTCGTGACAATCGAGCGGATCGGACTGGCCGATCAGTGGTACGTTCGCGCCGCGCCGGGAGGGCCAATCGTGCCCGATGTGGACGGACCGCGCGCGATGATCGTGCCGATCGATGGCGACACGATCGTTCTGGCCGGGCGCCTGCGTGTTCCCGCGCGGCCGATGGTCGGCGTGATTGGCACGGCGCCATCGCGCGGAGTCGTCTACACGGCCAATCCCGGGCCGCAGGGATCGAACCTGGACTGCAACGCGATCCGCGTCGGATCCCGCGTGCATCTGCCGGTCGCGGTCGAAGGCGCGCTACTCGCGATCGGTGATGTTCACGCGGCCATGGGCGACGGCGAGATCTCCGGCACCGGTGTCGAGACGAACGGCGAGGTGCAGGCGCGCGTCGAGACCCTGTTCCGCGGGTCGCACGGCTGGCCGTGGATCGAAACCGAGAATGAGATTGTCGCGACCGGCCACGCCCCAAATGTCGCGGACGCGATCAATCAGGCGGTCGATCGCCTCTGCCGCCTACTCGGCGAGTTCCACGGTCTTTCGAGGACCGACGCGTTCATGGCGATCAGCGCACGCGGCGACATCCGCATCGGCCAGTGTTGTGGCGGACTGGATGCAACCGCGTACGCCGCGTTCCCGCGGGTCGGCTAGACCAGCGCGACCATTTTGCCGGACTTGACCGACTCGTAGGCCGCGTGGATGACGCGCGTGATCTCCAGCGCATCCTTGCCCGGGGTGTACGGCTGACGACCGGCCGCGATCGCGTCCACGAACTGCTGCGTGACGCTGCCGAAGTCCTGGTTGTAGTTGTCGGGCGTCAGCAGAATCTGCTCCTCGACCGCGCGGAACGACTCGCTTCCCATCCAGGAGGTCTTCTGGAGGCCGTCGGCGGCCGTCACCGGAGCGGCCGTGATCTTTGTCAGCGGGTCGAAGCGCAATCCCGCCTTCGTGCCGAACATGTAGAAGCCATCGGCGCCCTTCATATTGGCGACCCAGGCGGCCTCGACGATCGCGCTCTTGCCACCTTCGGCGGCGATCATGATCACGACGTGGTCCTCCACGTCCTGCTTGATGCCGCCAGTTGGCGGTTCCTCGGTGAACTGCTTCATCGACGCCATGACCGAGGTGACCTTCGGATTTCCGAGCAGCCAGAGGACGGTGTCGATCTGGTAGACGGCGATATCCATCATCGCGCCTCCGCCGGCGCGCTGCATGTCGAGGAACCAGTGGGAATCCGGGAAGATGTGGTGGCCGGGGCGGCCGCGGAAACGCCAGCGGCTGCTGCGAACGTGGTATACGTCGCCGAGTTCGCCGCTCTCCATCATCTCGTGGGCCTTGCGCTGAGCCGCGTCGCATCGATTGCGCGCCGACGCGCAGGCCAGGAACTTGCCGGATCGATCCGCGATCTGGACCATTCGCTGCGCTTCATTGGGATCGAGCGCAAACGGCTTCTCGCAGAGGACGTGCTTGCCGGCCTGAAGCGCCTTCATCGTCGGCTCGGCGTGGGCAAACGGGGGCGTGCTGACGATGACGGCGTCGACTTCCTTCATTGCCAGCAATTGCCCGATCGACGTGCAGACATTCGGGACGTGCCACTTCTCGGCGTACGCCTGCGCCCGATCGCCCAGGACGTCGAATACGGCCACGATCTCACCGCCGGGATAGTTCTGCAAGGCGGTCGCGTGGGAGTTTGCGATTGTGCCCGTACCTATAATGCCGATGCGAGTCTTCGCCATTTCGTGCTCCTGGTTGAGGTCGGCGGAGTGTAGCGCGCCGCGCGGCACACCACGGACGCTGGCGGTTCGTTGAGGTGTGAAATGTCAGGCGGACCAGTTGCGCGCATTGACGCCGGAACGTACGGTGTCGCCGTCCATGAATTGACCACTATCGAGCAACTCGCCGCGATCGAGGCGGCCGATCGGATCGGCGTTCGCGCGATCTGGCTGACGACCGGCGGCGTCGGTCCCGATGCCCTGACGCTCTTCGCGGCGGCCGCGGTTCGAACCCATCAGATCGTGATGGGAACGGGCATCACGCCGACGTTCCCGCGTCATCCGCTGGTCGTCGTTCAGCAGGCACACACGATCGCGTCCCTGGCGCCGGGTCGATTCCGCCTGGGAATCGGTCCGAGCCACAAGCCGGGCATCGAGTCGATGTTCGGTATTCCGTTTGAACGGCCGCTTCAGCACCTGCGCGAGTACACGCGCATCGCGCGTTCGGCGTTGCAGGTCGGTCCGTTCGACTTCACGGGCGAGCGCTTCACCGTAAAAGGGAAGTTGTCGAATCCGCCGGGCATCCCGGTGATGGTTTCGGCGTTGCGACCGACGTCGTTCCATCTGGCCGGCGAGATCAGCGACGGCGGGCTCGCCTGGATCTGCCCGCTACCATACCTGCGCGACCACGCGTTGCCCGCCCTGACGGCTGGCGCGGCGGTGGCCGGTCGTGAGAAGCCGCCGATGATCGGTCACTGCTTCGCGGCGGTTCACGATGACCTTTCGGCCGTGCGCGCCGAGGGGAAGGCGCGGCTCGGATTCTACCTGCGGGCGCCGTTCTACCAGGAGATGTTCGCCCAGGCGGGCTATCCGGAGGCGCGCGAGGGCACGGTATCAGACGGAATCGTCGACGCGATCGTGGTCGGCGGTTCCGAGGAACGCGTCGCGGATGGTCTGCGCGCCTATACGGCGGCGGGCATGGACGAAATGATCGTTTCGACGCTGGTGGTCGGCGACGATCGGAAGAAGAGTTACGAACGAACCATGAGGTTGGTGGCATCTCTATGACACAGCCGCTCAATATCCTTGTCTTCGGCGCGCATCCGGACGATCCGGATTTTTCGGCCGGCGGCGTTGCTCACCTGTACGGACGCCTCGGGCATCGCGTGAAGTTCGTGTCGGTGACGAATGGCGATGCCGGCCATCATGAGATGGGTGGCGTGGAACTCGCTCGCCGGCGATACGCCGAGACGCAGGCGGTCGCTCGCGCGCTCGGTCTGGTCGAGTACCAGGTTCTCGACAACCACGATGGCGAGCTCGAACCGACCTTGCCGAATCGTCGCCAGATCATCAAGGTGATCCGCGAGTATCGCCCCGATCTGATCCTGGCGCCGCGCCCGAACGACTACCACCCGGACCATCGCTACACATCGCAGTTGGTCCAGGATGCCGCGTACATGGTGACGGTGCCGAACGTCGTGTCGTTGACCGACTACCTGCGCATCAATCCGGTCATTGCGTACGTGGGCGACAACTTCCAGAGGCCGTATCCGTTCGCGCCGGATGTGGTCGTTGACATCGATGAGGCGATCGAAGCTAAGCTCGATGCGCTGCATTGCCACACGTCGCAGGTGTACGAGTGGCTGCCGTACAACGCGATGCGCGAGCACGAGGTTCCGGCCGACGAAGCCTCGCGTCGGACGTGGCTCGCCAGGCGGTATCTCGATCGCTTCGAGGACCGCGCCAATAAGTACCGCGATCTGCTGAAGCACTTCTACGGCGCCGAGCGCGGCGGTCGGGTTCGCTACGCCGAGGCGTTCGAGGGCTGTGAGTACGGATCGCGGCTCACCGGCGAACTGATTCCGAGACTCTTCCCGTTCCTTCCCTGAGCCTGGCAATCGTGAGAGCCTCTCCGCGTTGGCGACTCGAGGCGGGGTCGGTTCGCCGTGAGTGACAGCGTCGCGACCTCGGAGGAGATCGCTCAGAGCACGCTGACCGAGGCGGCCGTTCTCGTGCCGGTGTTTCGCGATCCGGCGGGGGTGCTCCGGGTTATTCTCGTGCTTCGTGGCCCAGGTGGACCGCACGGCGGACAGATCGGACTTCCCGGCGGTCGCCGCGAATCGTCCGATCCTGATTCGCGCGCCGCGGCGTTGCGCGAGGCGCAGGAGGAGATCGGCCTCGATCCCGACAGCGTCGACGTCCTGGCGGAGCTCGATTCGGTTGAAACCGCGTCGACCGGATTTCGGATCATCCCGTTTCTCGCCCGCGTCAATCGGTTGCCGTCGAATTGGATTCTCCAGGAGTCGGAGTTGGCCGAGATCTACGAGGAAGCGATCGACGACCTGCTCCTTTCCGATCGTCGGTCGATCGAAACATGGCAACTGCCACATTGGAGTGGGCCGCGCGAGATCCCGTTTGTCTGGCTCCGGGGCCACAAGCTATGGGGCGCGACGTATCGGATCCTCGACTCGGTCTTACCACGCGTTCTTGCTGGCGAGTGGGCCTTCTGACCGGTTCCGACCGCGCGTAGAATCCGCGGCATGATCGACGAGGTCCGCGCCCGACTGGCTCGCCGTGGAATCGCGCCACCGGAAGAGCGCCTGACGCGTATCGCGGCCGAGGTCGCCGCGATTCACGATGGAGTGGCCCGTGCCGGCGCCCTACTGGAGCCGAGCGATTCGCCGTGGACACCACCACGCGAGGAGAATGCGCCCGCGGCCGCGCCTACAGGGACCGCCCGACCCGACCGAGCCGCCCGGGCTGTGGATTCGAGTGAGATCGCCTGGCTCAGCGCGGCTGAGCTCGGCCGACGTATCCGCGATGGCGCCGTGTCGCCGGTCGAGGTCGTCCGCTCGCTGCTCGCTCGAATCGACGCCCTCGATGGCGCGCTCAACTGCTACGTCGCGATCGACGGCGATCGGGCGCTGGAAGCCGCGGAAACGAGCGAGCGCGAGCTTTCCGCCGGGAACTGGCGTGGGCCGTTGCACGGCGTGCCGATGGCGCTGAAGGACATCTATGACACGGCCGGAATGGCGACATGCGTCGGCTCCGACTTCCTGCGTCATCGCGTGCCAGATCGCGACGCGTTCTCGGTGACGCGGCTTCGGCAAGCTGGGGCGATCTTGCTTGGCAAGCTCAACATGCACGAGTTCGCCTACGGGTTGACCAGCGACAACCCGCATTTTGGACCGACTCGCAATCCCTGGGATCGGGAACGGGTGCCCGGCGGATCGAGCGGCGGAAGCGCCGCGGCGCTGGCGGCCGGTCTGTGTCACATTTCGCTGGGAACGGACACCGGCGCGTCGATCCGACTCCCGGCCGCGGTGTGCGGCGTGGTCGGATTCAAGCCGACGTTCGGCCGCGTATCACGGACCGGCGTCTTTCCTCTCTCATGGTCGCTCGATCACGTCGGGCCGATGGCACGGTCGGTCGAGGACGCGGCCCTTGTCTACGACGCGATCGTCAGCCACGATCCCAACGATCCGTGGTGCGCTCGCGCGAGCGTCGCGCCGACCGTGCCTCACCTCCAGGCGGGCATCGCGGGATGCCGAGTGGGCGTGCCGCGACGGCATTTCTACGAGCGACTGGCGCCGGACGTCGAGCGTGTGACCGACGCGGCACTCGATGTGCTCCGATCGCTCGGCGCGACGATCGTCGAGGTGGACTGCTCGATCGCGGCTGACATCGTGCCGATCGTCCTGGCGATCATCGGTGCCGAAGCCTCGGACGTTCACGCGGAGTGGCTGGCGGCACATCCCGAGCGCTACGGCGCGGATGTGCGTCACCGCCTGGAAACAGGCGCCGCGCTCGATGCGCTTGACTATGCCCGAGCCCAGCGACTCCATCGCCGCGTCGCCCAGCGCATCGTCGCCGCGATGGCTGATGTCGACGTGATGGTCACCCCGACCGTGCCGCGAACGGCGCCACGATTCGGTGAGGTCATCTCGCGCGAGCCGACGGTGGCGTGGAATCGGCTCGTCTCGCCGTTCAACGTCAGCGGGCAACCGGCGCTCTCGCTGCCGTGTGGATTCGGCGATGATGGGACGCCGCTCGGATTGCAGATCGTCGGCCGGCCGTTCGACGAAGCGACGGTACTGCGCGTCGGTGCAGCGTACGAGCGCGCGACGGAGCGGCATCGCCACCGCCCCGCTCTTGCCTGAGCGCGCCACACGCTATCCCGCGTAGCGGAGGAGAAGTCCGATGTCACGGCGCGATTACGACCATCACACCGATTTCAAGTTCCACCCGCGTATCACGCAGATCGGGTGCTATTGGGGTGGCGGCGGACACACCGAGTTGTACCTCGTCGAGGGCGATCGGCTCGCGATCATCGATACCGGAGTCAGCGAGACCCCTGAGGAGTACATCCGTCCAGCACTCGCGGCGATCGGGCGCGACCTCGGCGAGATCGAAGTCATCATCAACACCCACGGCCACCACGATCACGCCGGGGGCAACCGGGCGGTACACGACGCGGCACACTGCGAAATCTGGATTCACGAGAACGACGCCGCGCTGACGCAGGACCCTGATTTCGCGTTCGACACGTTTTTCGTGCGCGACATGAAGCTGCTCGAGCAGTCGGCGCGGATCGATGAGGCGCGATTGAAGCATCGGCAGACCGCTGGACGTGCCGCGCCCCTGACCCGCCGGTTTCGCGACGGAGACCAGTTGGACCTCGGCGCGGGTGTGGTTTTCCGGGTCGTTCACACGCCCGGCCACACGCTCGGTTGCTGCGTGTTTGTCTGGGAGCGGGAGGGGATCGCGATCTCGGGCGATTCGGCGCTCGGCCGCGGTAGCCGCGTTGGCGGCATGCCGCTCATCTTCTACCCGGATGCCTATCGCGAATCGCTGGCGACGATTCGTCGCATTCAGCCGCGCGTGCTGTGCCTTGGCCATCACTATCGAACGTTGCGCCAGACGAACGAGTCGATCCGATACGGCGACGCAATCGCGGCATTTCTGACCGAAAGCGCCGAGATCCAGGATCTGATTGACGCGGCAATGGCGGCGGCGGTGGCTGAACTCGGTCGCGACGTGCCGTTTGCGCGGGTGGCGCGTCGCGCGTTGCGGCGCCTGGCCGACGACATGCCCCTGGTGGACGAGGCGAGCGGTTGGCCGAACGGAGCGATTTCCGCCCTATCCGCGCCGTGGAGTCAAGCGACCGGCCAAGCCGTTTGACACGTTTCTATGCTTCACGTCGTTGACACTGACTGCTGATCGCACATAGAGTGCGCGCGCCAATGTCGGCAACGTCATCGTACCCAGACGTGCGGGGGCGCGTAGGCGCGGTGTCCGCGGTGGTTAGCGCGACCGCCCCAAGCGCGTCCGTCGCGATGTCGCGTCCCACGCGAGCCCTCGCGTCGGTAGCCTCTTTTCTCGGTCTGGCTGTTCTGTCATGGTGCGCCGCGGTCGTGGCGCACGAACTCCTCGTGCTATCGATTGCGGCGGCACTGCCCGGATTGTTGACGCCCGCGTTCGTCGAACCGATCATCGGCGCGCTGCCGGTCAATTACGTTTACGCGACCGCGATGGCGCGATTCGCGGGGCAGATCGAGCCGGCTGGCATCGCGGTGGCTGGGGATGTCGGCGACTATCTTGCGACTGCGCTGCCCGGCCTCTTCCAGAACGCCGGTTACGTCTCCGGGACCGGACCGTTGAGCGCGGTCATTGCGCCAGGCAGTTCACTGCTCGCGCGCGCGGTGGTCGCCGCGATCGCGAATGTCGCCCTCCTCGCGCTCGGCCTCGTGTTCATGACGCGTGCCACGCGTTCGGTCGGGACGCGATCTCTGGCGCGCGTCCGCGGCTCCGCGGCCGCGCTTCTCGTCGGCGGTGGGACGATGGTCGCCGAAGTCGCGGCGCGTATCTTGCGCGATTTCGGATCCACGCGCGATCTGGAGACGATCGGGATACTGCCATTCGTCTTCCACCAACTCCTTCGTCTGCCGACCGAAACGTACGATCGCTTCACGCAGCGACTGGGAATGATGCTCGATCCCGCCTACCAGATCGCGATTCTTGGGACTGCCCTCGTGGCGGCGTTCGTCATCGTCTGCGCAATCCAGCTCCTGGCGCGAATACGGGTTCGCGACCTTCGACGTGCGCTTAGAGCGCCGTTCGCGGCCCGGGGATGGCAGACCGAAGTACCCGATAGCGCGCCCGGCCGCCGACGCATATTCGACACGGTGCTGATCGCGGTGCTCGTCGCGGCGATGCCGGTCCTCGACATCGCGACGCCCGCGACGCGTTTCCTAGATTGGATCGGGGAACCCATCGCCGACGTTGAACCGGCCGCCGTCGAACCCGAGGAAATCGCAGTCGAGATGACCGCGGTAGTGGCGATCGAAATCATCCCATCGCTTACGATCGAATCGGGGCCCGCTACGGTCGCGCCGCCGACACCGTTCGTGCCGTCCCGGCGGTATGTGCCCCCACCAGGACTTCGCCCGAGTATCGTGACGGTCGCGGGCCAGGGTCTGCGGTACAGCTACATCGTCAATGGCGAACCCACGATGTTCAAGGGCATGGGGTACAACGTCACCCACGCCACGCTGCCGCGTGAGGAGCGGACGGTGCGCATGCGCGAGGACTTCGCGGCGATGCGCGAGGCCGGCGTCAACACCATCGTCGGGTGGCGCACGCCCGAATGGGACGAGACCCTCCTCGATGTCGCCCAGGCCGCCGGACTCGGTGTGGTCATTCCGTGGGATTTCGACGAAAAACTCGACTACGCCGATCGAGCGGTGAGGAACCGTGTCAAATCAGACGTTCTGGCCTGGGTGACGCGTTACCGTCGCCACCCGGCAGTCCATGTCTGGGGGCTGGGGAACGAAACACTTCTTCATCTGCGCCAGACCGCCCGGGCGCGGGCATTTGGCGAGTTCTACACCGATCTCGTCGATACGGTTCGCGCGTTCGACCCCGATCACCCGGTCATGGCGCGCGAAGCTGAGGATGTCTACATACGCTGGATACAGGAACCGTGGCGGGCCCGCGGCGGACCGCCGGCCGGATTCATCGTCGGCATGAACTTCTATACGTTCCGGATGCGCGAAGCGATCGAGGAGTGGCCAAAGCGCGCCTTCGATGCACCGATCGTGGTTTCGGAATTCGCGCCGGCTGGCTTTGGCCGCGTCGATCGGCCGACCGGATACCGTCGTATGTGGTCGATGATTCGCTCGCGGCCCGAGATGATCCTCGGGGTTGCGCCGTACGTCTGGAGTGTCGATGGTCCAGAGCCATCGGACCGCATTTTCGGCCTTACCGAGAACGGCAAGGCCATCGACGGCTCACTCGGCGCGATGAAGGAGCTGTACCGTGCCCCCGCCGCGCCCGACGGATGGGTGACTGTCCCGTCGCTCACCGGTGTGCGCGCGCCTGACGCGGAGAAGATCGTGGAGGATCTCGGCCTCAAGCTTGTGGGCGTCATCCACCAGCGCGCATCTGATCTGGCTGACGCCTCTCAGGTCCGGCGATTCGGGATCGGACGTGTCATCCACCAGCAGCCGGCGGCCGGCACCAAGGCGAGGCTGGGAACCGAGGCCCGTCTGGCGATTTCGGCCGCACCGCTGGTCGCGGCCTGGCCAGTCGGCCGATCGCGCGAGGATTAGGCCGGCATCGATTCGTCGCTGGCGCCGCCCTTGGTCGGCACTGTGATCGTGAAAACGCTGCCACGCCCGGGCGAACTGGCGGCCGTGACGTGGCCGCCATGGGCTTCGGCGATGTATTTCACGATCGCCAATCCCAGGCCGCTACCGCCGCCGGCGCGCGAGCGATCTCGATCTACCCGGTAGAAGCGATCGAACACGCGAGTCAGATGGTCGGACGCGATCCCGATGCCGGTGTCGCGTACATCGATCGCCGTGCCGTCGCCGGTCGTGCGTCCAACGATCGTCACTGAGCCGCCCGCCGGCGTGTGGCGCGTTGCGTTGTCCACCAGGTTGCCGACCGCCTGACGAAGCCTCTCGGCGTCGGCGTTGATCTGCACCGTCGGAGGCGCCTCAACCTCGATCGTGACGCGGCGCGAGACGATTCGCGCCCGGCGGGCGATGTCATGCAGGAGGTCGGTCAGATTGAACGTCGCCCGCGTGAAGGTCATTCCCGTATCGTTCCGCGCGAGTAGCAACAGGTCGTCGACGATTCGCCCCATTCGCGCCGCCTCGGCCTGGGCATCGCGAAGGCAGTCGGCGCGGCTTTCGTCATCGGGCGCGCGGAGCGCGAGATCGAGATTGCCACGAACGACCGTGAGCGGCGTGCGCAGTTCGTGAGATGAATCGGCCAGGAACTCTCGCTGGCGCGCGACCGTGGCTTCGATGCTCGCCAGCATCTCGTTCAAGGTGTCGGCCAGCAATGCGACCTCGTCGTCGGAGTTGGCGCCGGGCACACGCCGGGCGAGATCGCCGGTCGCGCGGATCTGACGCGCCGTGCGCGTGACCTGTGCGATTGGTTCGAGGGCGCGCCCAACCGCGACCCAACTGACGAGCGCGGCCACGGAGAGCGTGATGAACCCGCCGGCCAGGAGGATACGCTCGACCCGGATGGCGGTGAGAATGAGAGGACCGAGTGATTCCGCTACCTGGATGACGCCGGCCGTCGAGCCACCGAGTTCGAGCCGCTCGTAGAACGCGCGCATCGGCAACGCGTTCCGCGACGTCACGGTCGTGGGGCCGCGGGCGCCCGCGGCGACGCGAGCGGTCCACGCCGGGTCGATTGGCAATGATGTTCCCCAGAGATTCCGGGACCCGGTGAGTATCGCGCCCCGCGGATCGACCAGTTGCACGAAGACGCCCGGCTCTCGGACCTCGTCGATCGGGGCGCCTTCGAGATCCGAGAGCGGGATGATCATCATTGCGCCGCCGACCGCGTTCTGCGCCGCGGCCGCGCGTGCCTGCAAATAGGCGTGAACGGCGTCGGAGCGCGTTTCGAGTCGTCGGTCGATCTCGTCGCGCAGACTGGTGACGAGCACGACATAAAACGTAACTCCGAAGACCGCCAGCGCAACGGCGAGCAGCCAGGTCGAGAGAAGTGTGACGCGCAGCCGAATCGGCACGCTACGACTCGCGCAAGGCGTACCCCACGCCACGCACCGTCTGAATGACCCGGGGCCCGCCGGTCGCCTCCAACTTATCTCGGAGCGCCTTCACGTGGACATCGATGACGTTTGTCTCGCCGAGGAAGTCCGATCCCCAAACGCGTTCGAAGATCGTGTCGCGTGTCAACACGATCCGTGGATTGCGCAGAAAGAACTCAAGCAGATCGAATTCGCGCGCGGTGAGCGGAATGACGCGCTCGCCTCGGGTCGTCTCGCGTCCGCCGATGTGCATCTCGATATCGCCGAAGCGCAGCTTTTCTCGGCCGGTGGTACCACCGGCAGGATGCGATCGCCGAAGGAGCGCGCGCACCCGTGCCAGCAGTTCGTCGAACTCGAACGGTTTGACGACGTAGTCGTCCGCGCCCGCGTCGAGGCCGTGAACGCGATCGCCGGGCATATCGCGCGCGGTCAGCATCAGTACCAGGACGGATTCGTCGGCCGCCCGCAGACGACGGCAGACCTCGATTCCGTCCACCCGCGGCATCATCAGATCGAGGACGATGAGATCCGGCGCGGCTTCCCGCACCCGTGTGAGCGCCTCGGCGCCATCTGCCGCCGTGTCGACCTCGTATCCCTCGAACGTCAGACCACGGCGCAGCATCGCGACGATCCGTGGATCGTCATCGACGACCAGGATGCGGACGCGAGGTTGTACGGACATTCTTACCGTCGATCGGCCGGACGTTGAACCATACCGGTGGTATGCTAGCGTCCGCTCGATGAGCGGTATCAGCGCATTTTTTCCGGCGTACGGCGATGCCGGGACGATCGCGAGCATGGTCGTTCTAGCCGAACGAACGCTCCGCTCACTGACGGACGACTGGGAAATCATCGTCATCGACGATGCCTCGCCGGATCACTGTGGCGAAGTGCTCGATGAACTCACGGCGCACTATCCGCGTCTGCGCGTGGTTACGCACGAGCGTAATCGCGGCTACGGCGGCGCCCTGCGCAGCGGTTTCGCGACCGCGACGAAGGACCTCGTTTTCTACACCGATGGTGACGCCCAGTATGACCCGCGCGAGTTGGCCAGATTGATGGCGGTGCTTGGACCGGACGTGGATGTCGTGAATGGCTACAAGCTGTTTCGCGGTGACGGTCCCGTCCGCGCTCTGGTCGGCCGTATCTACCACGGTATCGTCTCCACGCTCTTCGGGCTGAGGATTCGCGACGTCGACTGCGACTTTCGCTTGATTCGCCGGTCGATGCTGGCCGACATCCGCCTCGAATCCACCAGCGGCACGATCTGTGTCGAGTTGATCCGAAAACTACAGGACCGAGGCGCGCGTTTCGCTGAAGTTGGTGTCAACCACTACGACCGACCGTTTGGTTCCTCGCAGTTCTTCCGCCCGAAGCGTCTGTTGCAGACGTTCGCCCAGTTAGGCCGGCTCTGGTGGCGGCTCGTCGTCCTGCGTTCGGAGAGTCGCCTGGCGCCACGCGCCGCAAATCCGGAGTCGTGACCGCGCATGAGTCAGCCTACGCCGGCTGCCGCGTGATGATCACCGGCGGCTGCGGTTTCATCGGGTCGAATCTGGCTCGCCGCCTGGTTGAACTCGGAGCTCAGGTGCTCCTGGTTGACGTGCTCGCGCCGGAGTACGGCGGAAACCTGCATAATATCGCCGATATTCGGGATCGCGTCCGGGTGAACATCGCCGACGTGAGGACCGAGTGGTCGATGCGGTATCTCGTTCGGGACCACGACGTGCTCTTCAATCTGGCCGGACAGGTCAGCCACATCGACAGCATGACCGATCCCCGAACCGATCTGGAGATCAACTGCCGCGCCCAGTTGACGCTGCTGGAGGCGTGTCGGCACGAGAATCCTCGTATCCGGGTCGTCTACGCCTCGACGCGGCAGATCTACGGTCGGCCGCGGTATCTGCCGCTGGACGAGGACCATCCGACGAAACCGACCGATGTCAATGGGATCAACAAGTTGGCTGGCGAGCAGTACCATCTCCTGTACAACGACGTGCATGGCGTCCGGGCGAGCGCGCTGCGCTTGACGAACACGTACGGTCCGCGAATGCTGATGGCACACGGGCGGCAGGGGTTCCTGCCGTGGTTCGTTCGCCGAGCCATGGATGGATTGCCAATCCAGCTCTATGGCGATGGCGGCCAGCAACGCGATCTCACCTATGTGGACGACGCGGTCGACGCGTTCCTGCGGGCCGGCGCATCCCCGGCCGCTGACGGGCAGGTTTTCAATCTCGGCGGTCCGCGGCCGTACGCATTGCGCGACATCGCGGAGACGATCGTGCGCATCGTTGGACGCGGCTCGGTCGATCTGGCTCCGTGGCCGGAGGAGAAGAAGGCGATCGACGTCGGGTCTGTCTACTCCGACTACGCGCGTGTCAAAGCCGCGCTTGACTGGTCACCGACGATCGACCTCGAGGAAGGGATCGAGCGAATGGTCGCGTACTATCGCGTCCACCGCCAGCACTACTGGTCGTGATCGAGAGCCGGGGCGCGATCCCATTCAACGATCTGACGCCGCGGGACGAGTCGGCGCGGGCGGAGTTGGAAGCGGTTGCGCGCCGCGTCATCGCGTCGGGCTGGTACATCTTTGGCCCCGAACTGGAGGCCTTCGAGCGCGAGTTCGCCGAGTCGGTCGACTGCGCGCACGGCGTCGGCGTCTCCTCGGGAACGGAAGCGATCCAACTCGCGCTCACCGCGCTCGGCGTCGGACCGGGCGACGATGTCGTGACCGTGGCGAATACGGCCGTTCCGACCGTCAGCGCAATCACGGCCGCCGGGGCGCAACCGGTCTTTGCCGATGTCGATCCTGAGACTCTGCTGATGGACGCCACGAAAGTCGCCCCGCGCATCACGCCGCGGACGCGCGCGATCGTGCCAGTGCACCTCTTCGGTCAGGCAGTCGATATGGATCCAATCATCGATCTGGCACGTCGCCGCGGAATCCCGATCCTTGAGGATGCCGCGCAGGCGCACGGTGCGCGATTCAAGGGCCGGCCGGTTGGTGCGCTGGGCGACGCCTGCGCCTGGAGCTTCTATCCGACCAAGAATCTGGGCGCGCTCGGTGACGCTGGCATGGTCACGACCAACGACGCCGCTGTCGCGGCGCGGCTGCGACGCCTTCGCGCCTACGGCCAGAGCAGCCGCTACGTCCACGTGGAGAAGGGCATCAACAGTCGGCTTGATGAGATCCAGGCGGCGTTCCTGAGGGCGAAGCTGCCGCGCCTGTCATCAGCAAACACGCGGCGACGCGAGATCGCCGCGCTGTACGACCGCCACCTTCACGGAGTGACGCTTCCGACGCGCGCGTCCGAGAGAGACCACGTCTTTCATCTTTACGTCATCCGCGCGGCGCGGCGCGACGCGCTTCAGGCCGCGTTGCGAGACGAGGGCATTGGTACGCTTATCCACTATCCGATCCCGGTTCATCGTCAGGCCGCCTATGTCGAGCACATCGATCAGGCGCCATTCCTAGCCGTCACCGAGCGGGCGGCCGACGAGATTCTGTCTCTGCCGTTGTACCCCGAGCTCTCCGACGCCGACGTTCGTCGGGTTGCGGACGCGGTGACGCGCATCGCCGCTCGGGCCTGAATCGTCGCCGGCGGAGCCATCGATCGGTGAACGCCGAGCAGTACGCTCGCATGCGCGAGGCGGAGGACACGCACTGGTGGTACGTCGGCACGCGCGCCATCGCGGCCGACGCGATCGGGCGATTGGCACTACCGCCGGGCTCGCGCATTCTCGACGCCGGTTGTGGCACGGCCGGGAACCTCGCGATGCTGTGCCGATTCGGCAGTGTGGTCGGAATCGACGTGAGCGGGCTCGCGCTCGACCTCGCGGCCGCGCGTGTGGTGACGGATAGCGCATCGGCGCATCGTCGTTGGTTCGTGCGCGCCAGCGTCGAGCAACTACCGCTCTTCGATCGTTCGTTCGATCTCGTGACGTCATTCGAGGTCCTCTACCACCGCGCGGTTCGGGACGACGTCGCCGCGCTGCGGGAGTTTCGAAGAGCCTTACGTCCGGGCGGCTACGTTCTCTTGAGACTCCCGGCGTTCGAGTGGCTGCGCGGCGCGCACGATCGAGCGGTGCATACCGAGCGCCGATACACGGCGGCGGGATTGGCGACCAAACTCGACCAGGCCGGTTTCCAGCTGGTGGATGTGACGCACGTCAACGCGCTTCTGCTGCCGGTGGTCGTCCTCAAGCGCGCCGTCGAGCGGCTGACCGGCGCGGTCGGCGATGATCTCGCGCCGACGCCCGGCTTCGTCGATGCCGTATGTCGGGCAGCGCTGGCGATCGAGCGGCGAGTCCTGCGGCTTAGACGTCTGCCCTTGGGCGTTTCACTTCAGGCAATCGCGCGTCGGGTGGACTAGCCGAGACGGCTGCGTGCCTTCGTGAGGCGGTCGATCGACTGGCGAATTGGGGGTAGGCGATCGGACAGGGCGTTTTCGGCCTTGTCGCAGAGGAAGACCCGGCAGATGTGTGGTCGGCGATCCGACGGCAGGCGACACCCAGTCTCACCAAGGAATGGGCAGGCCGTCGGAATCTCGGTCGATGGCTCCGGCAACGGTCGATCGTCCATCGCGAGCAAGCGAAAGTCGACTTCGCGCCAGATGAGAGGCACCGTCAAGCTGCAGCAGCCGCCGGTCTCGGCGGTGCAGGCTCCACACACAGGACCAAGCGGGGCGAAAGCCCGATCGAGCGTCTGATGCGTTGCGACGCATTCTGACTCCGCCTCGCGGATGCGTTGGCGATCGGTCGCGCCGCGTCGCGAGCGCCGGTTCTGGTGGACCATCGCGCGGGAGGGCGGCGGCGTCGCGTGTGCCACGTCCATCAGGCCCTCGGTTGCCAGACGGTGTCGCGCCGCCGCCACGCGCAGCGAGGTGTGCCGGGCGATATAAGCGCGGAATCGGGTCGTCATGTCCGACCACCAGGCGTCCAAAGCGGCCGGACGATCACCCGGTGGTTGGCCCGGCGCGTACGGCTGCCGCAGCGCAGTCACCAGTCTCGCCGCGTGTTCGGGGCGCGTCGCAGTTTCGAAAGGCGCTCTCGGTGAGCTGCCGATCGCGTGTAGCCACCACGCGCGCCGCCAAGCGCCCTGCGCCCCGCCCAGCGATACAAGCAGATCTTCGATATTGCTCGCGAAGCGCTGCCGGCTTGCGAAATCGAGCGATTCCCATGTCAGATCGGCGTCGCGTTCGTAGACGCGTCGAATCTCGGCGACTATCTCGCGCTGCTGGAGCAGAAACGCGTCGATCGACGCGAAGTGGAGGTCGATTGCTACTGAGATTGCGAATGTCACGAGGTTTCAGTGTACGGGCGGTTCGTGCCGGAGCGCTGATCAGGCGCTTTCGACGACAGCGTCGCGGGAGACGCGCTTTAACGTCCCTCGATCCTTTCCAACTCCCATTCTTACGGGTGCGGGAGTTTCATTCCCATGCGAAAGCCAATGCGGGGGTCGGGCATATGTCAACGAATCGAGAGATCAATCGTCATCGAATGAGCGTCATCACGCAGCGAGCGCAGATCGAACTGGCCGTCGAACGCCTGTCGCGGTTTGCCGAATTGCAGCGAACGTATGCCGGGCAGCTGAACGAAATTGGCGAACGTCTCGTACAGTCGAGTCTCTTCACGGCGTATTGCGACTGCCGCGCCCTCGGGGTCGGGAAGAGAGCGGATCAAATCCTGGCGAATCACGGCATCGCGCCGGTCGAGCACGGACGCGACCGGGAGCGCGAGCCAGCCTAGCTGCTCTAGCGGAACGGGAAACTGAAGAGGGCCACGACGGAAGTCGTGGCCCTCTTCGTGTTCGCGATGGGTTTAGGCGCGACGCGGATCGGCTGGCCGCGGTGGCGCCGCCGGATCACTTGGCGCCATACGCGGGGCGGGCCGCGCGGCAATCGCTCCGTTCCCCGGCGGAATGCGCGGTGCGACTGGCCCGTTCGGTACCGGTCCGGGCGGTCCACCTGGACCTGTCGGGACGGCCACGGCGGGCGGTCGAACAGGTTCCGCCATGCCAGGAGGCCTCGCCGGCTGTGCGGCAACGCTCCGGGCGCCCGGAGCGGCCATAATCATGAACATCGCGCGCCCTTCCATCAACGGCGGCCGCTCGATGGTCGATGTCGTCTTGAGTTGTTCGGCGACCTGATCGAGCACCTGGCGACCCAGTTGGGGGTGGGCCAGTTCGCGACCTCGAAAGCGAATCGTCACCTTGACCTTGTCGCCTTCGTCTAAGAATCGCTGGATCGTCTTGACCTTGGCCATGACGTCGTGTTCGTCCGTGCGCGGCGTCATTCGAACTTCTTTCAGTTCGACGACCTTCTGGTTCTTCTTCGCCTCACGCTCGCGCTTGGTCTGCTCGTACTTGAACCGACCATAGTCCATCAGTCGACAGACTGGTGGAACCGCGGTTGGCGCAACCTCGACCAGATCGATGCCCCGCTCCACCGCCATCCTCATGGCTTCGATCGTTGCAACAATGCCTAGCTGTTCACCCTCATCTCCAATGAGGCGAACGTCCCTGACGCGTATTTTGTCGTTGATTCGCAGGTCCCGGACGCTAATTAGGCTCCACCTCGTAACGTATAGATTAGCCTTCGGGATCATATCCGCGCGTGGTTGTCAAGTCAACGCATCGAGAGTACGATCGGTGAATATGTCAACTGAGCCGAGTTGGATCCAACTGGGCCACCCGAGCTACGTCTGGCGATTTGGCCAGGATCGCCGTCTCGGGCTCATTCGACAGTATGCGCCGGTCGAGGGAAAGTCCATTCTCGATGTCGGTTGTGGTATCGGCGCCTACGTCCGCGAGTTTCGCCAGTTCAGCGACGATGTCCACGGCGTCGACGTGGACGCCGAACGCGTCGAGAAGGCGAGCGCGACGCTGCCGAATATTCTGGTCGCGCCGAGCGAGTGCCTGCCGTATCCCGACGGACGTTTCGACGTCGTCCTCTTGCACGAGGTGATCGAGCACGTGCAGGACGATCGGCGAACGATTGCCGAGGCTGCGCGTGTGCTTCGTCCCGGTGGTCGCGTCGTGATTTTCGCGCCGAACCGCCACTATTTCTTTGAAACGCACGGCGTTTACGTGGGTCGGAAGTTCGTCTTCGGGAACATCCCCGGGGTTGGCTATCTCCCCGACGCGCTGCGGGACCGCCTCGCGCCGCATGTGCGCGCGTACACGCACGACGGCATCGAGCGCCTGTGCGCCGGTCTACCGCTGTCGATCGTCGCGCACCGCTGCATCTACCCCGGATTCGATAACTTCGCGGCGCGGAATCGCCTCGTCGGGCGCGTCCTGCGCACGGTCTTCTACGCGGCCGAGGCGACGCCGTTGGCCCAACTCGGATTGTCTCATCTACTGGTCGCGGAGCGCGTCCGCTCGAAAGAACAATAGATGCAAACAAATACAATGCGAGTGAGTTGCGGCGTGGTAGGTCGATGTGTAGAGTGAGCGCCGGCGAACCCGGGAGGGGCATTGACGCCCGAATCACGTTCGCCGGGGTTGGGCAGTTTCCTCCGGGTCGGTCGCGAGGCTCGTGGGCTCACGATTGGTCAGGTCGAACAGCAGACGCGCATACCTCGGCATCACTTGGAGGCGCTCGAGGCGGAGCTCTTCGCTGAGCTTCCGGCTCCGGTCTTCACGCGCGGGTTGGTTCGATCGTATGCGCTATTCCTGGGCGCGGACGTCCACGAAGCCGAGCGTCTCCTTAGTGCCGGAGATGCGCGTCGCGATGAGGGCGGCGTGCGACCCGCCGTCCTCGAACCGCCACGATTCGCGACCCGGACAATTCAGCTCACCCGTGTGGCGGTCGTGCTTGTCTTCGGCGCCCTGATCGGCGCGGCTCTGTACGCGATTGTGCCGCGATACCAGCGGATGTTCGCGGCCGCGACGGCGAGCCCCACGGCCACGGTTAGTGCGCTCGCGTCGCCGACCGTTTCGGTCGCCTTGAGCCCGACTCCTGTCGCGCCGCCGACGTCGACCGCGACACCGCGACCGAGCCCGACGCCGGAGCCGACACCGACGCTTTCCGCGTCGGCCGGGGCAACCGCGACCGCCGCCGCGAATGTCCGCGGCGTGACGATCGAGGCGCGCGTCCTTGGTCGGGTTTGGTCACAGGTCGAGGAAGACGGGCAGGTCGTCTTCTCGGGGATCCTGCAGCCTTCGGAACGGCGAGTCTGGCGAGCCGAGCGGCGACTGGTGCTTCACGTCGGAAACGGGGCGCTCGTCGAGCTGAACTACAACGGGCAGAACATCGGCCCGGCCGGACCAGCCGACGAAGTCGTGCGGCTCGAGTGGACGTCTTCTCGCTAGCAAAACGATACTAACTGGATCGTGATCCGCACCCCCGGCCAACCAACGTTTTACCTCCGTCAGCTTGGTTGCCCGAAGAACGTCGTCGATGGCGAAAATATGGCCGAGATCCTTCGGCAGCGTGGGTACGTCGAGGTCGATGACCCGAAGCAGGCCGACACGCTAATCGTGAACACGTGCGGCTTCATCAAGGCGGCCGAGGAAGAGTCCCTCCAGGCGTTGCGAACCCTCGGCACCGATAAGCGGAAGAGCCAGAAGCTCATCGCGGCCGGGTGTCTCGCCCAGCGATGGGGCGATCGACTCGGCGCGGCTGTGCCGGGCGTGGATGGCCTGCTTGGCGCGATGCGCTGGTCGGAGATCGACCGCCTGCTGGACGCGGTGCGCTCCGGCATTCGGCCGACCTGGATCGGTCCTGAAGAAATCGCCCTCGCGCCACCACGCGTGGCCCGTGGTCCGAGCGCCTATTTGAAGATCGCCGACGGGTGTGACCACACGTGCGCTTTCTGCGCGATCCCGCTCATCAAGGGCAAGCACCGGTCGAAGCCGATCGAGATGATCGTGCGCGAGGCACGCCAGTTGGTTGCGCGTGGCGTTCGTGAGATTGTGCTGGTGTCGCAGGATTCGAGTGGTTACGGCAAGGACTTCGGACTGCGTGATGGTCTGGCGACGATGCTCGATCGCCTCGTCGAGGAAGTGCCGGATGTGCCGTGGATTCGGGTCATGTATGTCTACCCGGGGACGATCACAGATCGTCTGGTCGAGACATTCGCTCGACATCCGCGGATCGTGAAGTACGTGGATATGCCGCTTCAGCACGCCGATCGCGACGCTCTGGCGCGCATGCGTCGGCCACGGCAGGATCCGCTCGACGTGATCCGACGCTTTCGGGAGGCGATGCCCGATATCGCAATGCGCAGCACGTTCATCGTCGGCTTTCCCGGCGAGACCGAGGAAGAGTTTGGCCGCCTGCTCGCGTTCTTCGGCGAGGCTCAATTGGATCGGGTCGGGGTGTTTCAGTACTCGCCGGAAGACGGCACTCTGGCGGCGAAGATGGATCAGCAGGTATCGACGCGCGTCAAAGAGCGCCGCTACCGCCGCGCGATGGAGACGTTGCAGGCGATCTCGATCGAACGGAACGCGCAGCAGATCGGGCGGACGCTGGATGTGCTCGTGGAAGGCGTCGTCGAGAATCCGTCCGAGACCGGATTCGCGGTCGTCGGGCGGACGTATCGCGACGCGCCGGAGATCGACGGAATGGTCTTCGTGCGGCAGCACTCGGAGCCGGGCACGATCGTGCCGGTGCGCATCACCGAAGCGATGGCGTACGACCTGGTCGGCGAGGTCGCGGCGGCGTAGGGGCCGTTACCAGGCGGACACCGTTGCCGAGCGTTGGCGGGCGCGCGAACGGTCTCGGAGTGAAGGCCCCCGTATAATCGTCCGGCCCGATTGGGGGCGAATGGGGCCCGGTGGTCCTCGCGGTCTTCAAAACCGTTGCGCCGGCGTGATCCGTCGGTGGGTGGGTTCGACTCCCATACGCCCCCGCCATATTTCTGATCTCAGAATCGGCCCGTACCGGAAGGTATTTGGCAAATCAACGGCGTCGCACATAGGGCGGTATCCTGGATTTAACAGCAACCGTGACAGCAACCCGGCGTTAGCGAGCCAATTCGACCGCCGTTTCCGACGCGAAGAGCCGCTCCATTTGCGAGGCAGCTTCGCCGCGCATCGTCGGGATCACGTGGCTGTAAAGATCCAGCGTGATTGTTATTGTCGAGTGTCCGAGCATCTCTTGAACGAGTTTCGGATGGACGTTTCGGGCGAAGAGCAGTGTCGCGCAGGTGTGACGGAGGTCGTGGACCCGGACCAGCGGAATGCTTGCGGCGGTCAAGGCGCGACGGAGACTATCCGTAATCCTGGCCGGATCGATCGGTCCGCCTGTGTTGTTCGGGAAGATCAGGGTCGGATCGATCCAATTGGAGTCACAAGCGAGGCGCTCGGCAGCTTGAAGTCGCCGATGATCACGTGTAGATCGCCAGAGACATTGAGCCAGTAACTGGAGACATAGCCGGAATCATTGAGCCGGCGGAGCGCCGGAATCATTGAGCCGGCCCGACGGATCGAAATCACGACCATCGCCACCGTGGAAGTAGGGATGGGGTACGAGGAGATCAGTCGGATGGAAACTGTGGACGTGATCCACCGGTGGCAGGGCGGCGAAAGCGGTCACGGGATCGCGCGGTCGATGGGGCTGGCGCGGAACACGGTTGCCGCGTATGTACGCGCGGCGGAGGCGGTGGGCGTTGAAGCGGACGGCGCGGCGCCGAGCGAGACGCAGATTGCGGCGTTGGTGGGTGGACGGCGACCGGGACCGGCGCGAGCCAGGGGAATAGTGGCGGCGGCGACGCTGCACGCGCACCGCGAGCGCATCGGTCGCTGGCTGGGGAACGACCACCTGCGCCTGACGCGGGTGCAGGAACTGCTGGTCCACGATGGCGTCACAGTCAGCTACACGACATTGCGGCGCTTCGTGGCGCAGGCAGGACCGGGACGGGCACCGCGGACGACGGTGCGGACCGTGCAGGCCGTCGAGCACCGCTGGGGTGACACCACCGTCACGCAGATGACCCGCCCCAACCACCAGGCCGCCGCAATCCTGCGAGCCCTCAGCCTCTCGGACCTCCCACGCATCCTGCGCACTCAGCCCGCGCCCGCCTCCGCCTGACCCGCCAAACCAGCCGTCTGATTCCTGTGTAGTGACGACATTCGTCATTCTGATCTCGGCACTGTCGAAGTCGCGCTAGTGCGCGGAGTCTCCGGCGAAAAGGCGAATCCCGCGTTTCGTTTCGGTTCGACAGAGTCGGCATTTGGCGCATCCTACGCGATCCGAGTGGCATATGGCGCCTTCCGACGTGCCTGGCGCACAGGAGCGGCCGATCGGTTGCGCGGTCCACGCTGTCAACGCCGACTACCGGGGACAAAACCTGCGACGCACGTCCGTACGCGCCTTCGCTCGCGCAGGTATCCTGATCGACGCCGAAGAGGACGATCCTCGCGAGTCACTCCGCACCAGGAGGCCAGGCAAATGGCGCGACGTACCGCGATCAACGGATTCGGACGGATCGGTCGGCTGACGTTTCGGGCCCTGTGGGTGAAGCGCCCTGATGAAATTGAGGTCGTGGCGATCAATGATCCGACTGGGGCCAAGACAGATGCACTGTTACTCGAATTCGATTCAAACTATGGGCGTTTTCCAGCCACGATCCAAAGCCATCAGGGACATATACAGGTCGACGACACTCGGATCAGGGTCCTGCACGAGCGCGACTGGACGCGTCTGAACTGGGCGAGCCTCGGCGTACACACGGTGCTCGAATGCTCCGGCGCAGGCACGACGCGTGAGCGCGCCCAAGCGCATCTCAATGCCGGCGCCCGTCTGGTGATCATTTCGGCGCCAGCGCGCGGCGACGATGCCACACTGGTAATGGGGGTGAACCACGGCGACTACCGACCTGGCGCCCACGCGATTGTGTCGAACGGATCGTGCACCACAAATTGCCTTGCGCCGGTCGCGCTGGTGCTCGAACAGCGCTTCGGAATCAAATGGGGCATGCTCTCGACCATCCATTCCTACACCAACTCGCAAAACATTCACGACCGTGCCATGAGCGATCCGCGAATGTCGCGCGCCGGGGCGCTGAACATCATCCCGACGGACACTGGCGCCGCTCGGGCGCTGGGGCGAGTCATCCCGGCGTTGCAAGGTCGATTCGACGGAATGGCCTTTCGAGTTCCAACTCCGACTGTCTCGGCGGTCGATTTCGTCTGCGAGACGGCCCGTCCGGTTCATCGCGATGACGTGATTGCGGCTTTCCGTGCCGCGTCAGAGGATGGACCGCTGAAAGGGATTCTCGGAGTTAGCGATCGACCGTTGGTGTCGATGGATTTCAAGGGCGACGAGCGTTCGGCCATCGTTGACCTGCCCTCAACAATCGTGCTCGCGAGCCGGATCGTCAAGGTCGTCGCCTGGTACGACAACGAATGGGGCTATGCCTGTCGGTTGGCCGACCTCGCCGTTCACACCGCGCGTGCCGATCACGCCTACGGGATCGACGAGGCCGCGTCCGTCGGACTGGACGACGGTTCGATCGAGGAAGTCGAGGAAGCGTCGGTGCCGGAGCTGTAACGCGGGCGCACCAGGATGTCGCTCTTTCACGACGACGCAAACAGCGAGTTCCCGGTACAGCAGTACGACGGTCACCTGGCTTGGCGTCGCAGTCCGGATCATTCGCGATTCCACGTGTTCGATCGCGCGACGAGCGGGTCGCGGCCGCGCGACGTTCTGATGTCTGATCGCGGTGTCCGACCCGTCCGCGGTGCGAATCATTGCCTGATTGCCGTACGATCCAGCTGCAGGAGGGACGTCCCACATAATCGTTGTCCGTCACACCAATCGGGCCCGGTTTCAGGTTCAGAGCCTGGCCTCCTTCGCGCAGGTCCATTCCGAACCGGCAACGGGCGGCGCTTCCGCCAAGTGGTTCGCGCGAATACAGCCGATCGTCGGAAGCGGACGGCGCGATTCCTTTGCCGTCGTGTCCTGATGGCGCTGAGACGCTCGACGACCTGCCAGTCGCCCTCGGCATCTTGGCCGCTATCCGCCGGCAAGGCTCACTGTCGCGTTGAGGTGGATTCTGGCCGCCGCCAATCTCTACCGCGCGGAGGCCGCCAGCGCGTCGAACCTCGGTATGTCGATATCAAGCCCCAGTCCCGGCGTATCTGGCAGGTCGATGAATCCATCTTTGATATCGAGCGGCCCGAGTAGCCAGCCGACGTTGTACGGCCCGGGATAGGTCTCGACGATGAGTGTCTCCGGCAGCGCGCCGACGCAATGCATCCCGATGAACTCGGTTCCGTGCGGAGCCAGGGGCATGTGGTAGGCCGTGGCCATCCCGGCGATCTTCTTCCACTCGGTCAGTCCGCCGCAGTTCACGGGGTCGGCCTGGCAGATATCAAGTGACCGCGCGGCGAACATATCGCGGAAACCCCACCGCGAGACTTCCATCTCGCCGGTCGCGACCGGAATGTCGAGCGCCCGGCAGACATCCGCGCCGCCCTGCAAGTCGGTGTGCTGAACCGGCTCCTCGAGCCAATAAATGTCGTACTTCTCGATCATCCGGCCGAACTTGATCGCCTCGTAGGCGTTCCAAACATGGTTGCCGTCGACCATCAGTTTCATGTGCGGTCCGATCGTCTCGCGCACGACTCGAACCCGCTCGGCGTCGTGGGCGAGCGTCGTGCCGCGCCAGCCGACCTTCATCTTGATGGCACGGTAGCCCATCGCCAGGTACGACTCAGTCTCCGCCACGAGGGCGGCCAGGTCCTTGCCATCGCTGTAGAAGCCGGCCCCCGAGTACACCTCAAGGTGGCGGCGATGCCCGCCGAGCAGTTTCCAGACCGGCTGGCCGAGCGCCTTCCCCGCCAGATCCCAGAGCGCGATGTCGATGCGACTGAGCGCGAACCAGAAGTCGCCGCCGATGGTGGTGTGGCGTGACTCGAACATCCGGCGCCAGCAGTGTTCGATCATCGTCGGGTCTTCGCCGACGAGCAGCGCCTTAAACGCCGCGACATTCGCCTGGTTTGCGCCCGAGGGGCACTGTCCGACGATTCCCTGGTCCGTTTCCACCTCGACGATCGCGAAGCCGCGCCGGGGACCGCTCGCGATGGTCGAATCCCAGAAACGCCGCTCGGCCGGTCCGAAATCCCACGATCGGACGCGTACATCGGTGATCTTCATTCCCACTCCCGCGGCATCGGCAGCCAGCGGCGCCATACTATCCCACCGCTCGACCGCGCGCGGATGCCCAAGCGCGCGCGGCGCGGGATCACGACGACCGGAACCCCGGCCCCGTCTCTGGATGGCCCGACTCACGCGCGACGCGGGCGCAACTGGGCTCTCCAGTCGCGGCTCGGCTGGCGTACGATCCCGTCCGAGGGAGGAGTGTTTTCGATGATCGTTGTCCGGCACACCAATCGGGCCCGGTACGGGATGGGCGACCAACTGGTCCAACTGACCAAGGAGATGTTCGGGCTTCTCGCGAAAGACAAACGTATTGCCGCGGTCCGCATCCTGACGGACATCAGCGGCCCCGCCTTCACCGTTGAATCCGAGTTCCAGGTCCCGAGTCTGGCGGTCTTCGAGCAGATCCAGTCCGAGCTCGTGACGGGCACGGCATTCGGTAAGTGGTTCGCGCGCGTACAGCCGATCATCGAAAGCGGGCGGCGTGATTTCTATACGCTTGTGACGTGACCCGAGTTTGGCCGGCGAGGAACGACCGAAACGACCTGTGTCGACCCCGGCCGCGCGCCCCGCGGACCCCAAGGGCCTTTCGAGGCTACATATCGACGATCGAGCCGTCCTCGGCAAATCGCATCTGAAAGAAATCAGCCTCGGCCATCGGGTGGGCGCGTAGGAAATCTTCATTCAGGTCGACGCCCCATCCCGGCCCGGACGGCACGGTCATGTATCCGTCGGTGACCGTTTCGGGATCGGTGGTCAGGAGCTGTTCGCGGCCGGGAAACTTGGCGACTTCCTGAATCGCGAAATTGGGCACGACGGTATCGAGGTGCAGGCACACGACCGTCGAAAGCGGTGACAGCGGATTGTGCGGCGCGATCGAGACCATGAACGCCTCTGCCATCGTCGCGATCTTGTACGTCTCGAGAATGCCGCCAACGGTGCAGACATCCGGCTGCACCACGTCGACCGCGCCACGGGTCAGCAGATCGCGGAACGGGTAGCGCGTGAACAGGCGCTCGCCGGTTGCGATCGGGATCCGCGCGACTCGCTTCATCTCCGCCATCGTCTCGGGGTACTCGGGCAGAACCGGCTCCTCGAAGAACATGATCCCGTATGGCTCGACGCGCTTGGACATCTCCATCGCATTGACCGGATTGAGGCGGCCGTGACCGTCGACGGCGATACCGAAGTCGTCGCCGACCGCCTCGCGCACAGCCTTCACCTTCGCCTCGACCTTCTTGCCATGCGCGACATCGAACAATTGACCGCAACCATCGAATGGGCAGAACTTGAGCGCGCGATAGCCGTTCGCCTTCAACTTCAGGGCAGCCTCGGCGCACGCCTCGGGTGTGTCACCGTGGATCCACGTATAGACCTTGACTTTGTGGCGATACATGCCGCCGAGGAGTTCGTAGACCGGCACATTCAGGGCCTTGCCCTTGATGTCCCAGAGAGCCTGCTCGACGCCCGACAGCGCCCCGCACAGCACCGGGCCGCCGCGCCAGAAGGCGTGACGGTACATGAGCGACCATAGTTTTTCGATCTCGAACGGGTTGGCGCCGACGAGATACTTCGAGAGTTCGTCGATCGCGCCGAGTAACGCCTTCTCTTTGCCCGAGCAGGCGGACTCGCCGATGCCAACGATTCCGTCATCGGTGTGAATCCTGACATAGACGAAGATGCGACGACCGATCAGGGTCGGTAGCGTTTCAACGCGTGTGATCTTCATCTTACCCTCAAGCGCTCAGGGCGCTTCCCTCGAAGTAGTCGCGATACCAGGCGATCGTTTCGCGAAGCGCGTCGTCGAGGCCGAACGTCGGCGACCACGCGAAGCTCGCGCGCGCCTTGGCCGCGCTGAGGTGCTGATGTCGAATCTCCCCGGTCGCGCGATTCTCGATGCGGAGTTCGGAGCGCGATGGCCCGTGCGCGTCCTGAATCGCCCGCACCATATCGAGAACCGATAGCGGAATCTCGGTGCTGAAGTTGAACGCCTCGCCGCTGACGCCAGACTCCCCAGCGCGATCGGCGATCAGGGCGTATGCGTGCGCGACATCCTTGACGTAGATGTAGTCGCGTATGTGCTGGCCGTCGCCTCGCAGCACGATGTCCTCGTCGCGCAGGAGGGAGCGGATCGTGCCCGGCACGATCCGACTCCAGTTCAGGTCGCCGCCGCCGAAGATGTTGCCGCAGCGCGCGACGACGATGGGCAGTCGATACGTCTCGTAGTAGGCGCGCGCGATGAGATCGGTGCAACTCTTCGACACATCGTACGGGTGCCGACCAGCGACCGGCATCGTTTCGTCGTACGGCAGGATGGGCTGATCGCCGTACGCCTTGTCGCTCGAAGCGACCGCGATGCGCGCGACGCGATTTCGGTGGACGCGACACGCTTCCAGGAGGTTGTAGGTGCCGCGGATGTTCGACTCGAAGGTACCCATCGGTGAGTGGTTCGCGGTTCCGACGATCGTCTGCGCGCCGAGATGAATCACCGTGTCGATCTCGTGGTCGCCGAGGGCGCGCTCGAGTAGCGCGTAGTTCTCAAGTTCCCCGTTGACGACCGTGACGCGCTGGAGGTCGCCCGAGCGGGCCAGTTCGCAGCGCGGATCGAGATCGCGAACGAGCGCCACCACGCGCGCGCCCTGTTCGAGGAGCAGACGAGCCGTCCAACTGCCGACCAGTCCAGTCGCGCCAGTCAGGAATACGGTGCGACCGCGCCACCTTGCGCCGTCGGTCACGACCAGATGCGCCACGGCGGCGAAGGCTCGGACCACAGGCGCTCAAGCAGCACCATGTCTCGAACCGTATCCATCGGGTGCCAGAAGCCGGGATGTCGATAGGCCGAAAGCTGACCCTCGCGTGCGAGCCGGGCCAAAGGGGCGCGCTCAAATGCGGTGTGATCACCGTCGATGTAGTCGATGACCCTGGGTTCCAGCACGAAGAATCCACCATTGATCCAGCCCTCACCGGCCAGAGGCTTCTCGGTGAATTCCGTCACCGCGTTATCGTCGATCGTCAGCGTTCCGAAGCGGGCCGGCGGCCGGACGGCCGTGACCGTGGCAAGGCGCCCCTGCTGCCGATGAAACGCGACCGCGGATCGGACATCGATGTTGCCGACGCCATCGCCGTACGTCATCAGAAACGGCTCGTCGCCAATGAGGTGCGATATGCGGCGAATGCGGCCGCCGGTCTCAGTCGATTCGCCGGTGTCGATCAACTGAAGTTTCCATTGCTCGGGATGACCATCGTGCGGCGTAACGACGCCATCGGCCAGATTGATCGTCAAGTCATTGCGGCGGTATCGATAGTTCAGGAAATAGTCTTTGATCATCGCGCCTTTGTACCCGAGGGCGACGACGAACTCATTGAACCCGTGCGCCGAGTAGATCTTCATGATGTGCCACAAGATCGGCCAGCCGCCGATTTCCACCATCGGCTTTGGACGGTACGCTGTCTCTTCCTGAAGGCGCGTTCCCAGCCCTCCAGCCAGAATGACGACTTTCAACGAGCGGACCCGCCAGATCGCGATCCGAAATCGATGCGCGCAGCGGAAATCTGCCTCCGTTGCTCGACGTCGGCGATGATCCGAGCGGCGTCAATCAACGCGGCGGCCCGGTGGTGCGGCGACGCGTTCAGGTGCTCGTCCATCGGGACGACTGCGTCGTGCGGGGTGAGCCAGACGGTCCGGCATGCCGCGGCGTGACCGGCCTGAACATCGGTCAAAGAGTCGCCAACCATATAGGACGATGCCAGGTCGATCTCGTGCTTGGCGGCGGCCTGTCGCAGCAAGCCCGCTCGCGGCTTTCGGCACACGCACGCGAGCCGCAATTCGGGCAGGATCGACTGTGGATGATGGAGACAGTAGAAGACGTCATCGATCCGCGCGCCATACGACGATGCCGCTTCAAGTAGTTTGCGCGTGGTCGCTTCGACGCGTTCGATCGTGGTCTTTCCCTTCGCGACGACCGGCTGGTTCGATACGACGATCACTGAGAATCCGAGGTCGTTGAACGCGCGGAGCGCCTGGACCGCGCCGGGCAGCAATTCGAACTCCTCGGGACCCATCGGCGAATCGATCGTTCCGGTCGCGGCGTTCCGGAACATCGCGTTGATGGTTCCGTCGCGGTCGACGAATATCGCGCGGCGCCGGCCATGGATGGCGAACTCGTCGACGTGCGGATCTGCCGCAACGAAACCTCTATACATTGAGCAGTATCCTGGCCCCGTTGTTGTCGAAGTCGAAGAAAAACTCCTTCAAGCCAAGAGTGCGCATCGCACTTCGGACCGGGAACTTCGTCTTGCCGGGGCAGTAGAAGAGGAAAAAGCCACCGCCGCCCGCGCCCATCAACTTCCCGCCGAATGCACCGGCGCTCATCGCGGCATCGTAAATCGCGTCCAGGCCCGGGTCGGAGATTTTCGCCGACCGTCGTTTCTTGTTCTGCCAATGCGCGTCGAGAAGGTGGCCGAACTGGTCGAGGTCGTCGCCCTCGAGCGCCTTCTTGATGTCGAGGCCGATCTGTTTCGTCGTGTGAAGGCTTTCGACGACCGCCGAATCTCGCGACGCGGTCGATAGATTCTGCTGGGCAAGGATGTCGAAACTGCGCCGAATAACGCCGGTGAAGAACACCAGACAATTACTGCGCAGTTCTTCGACCGCATGCTCCGAGATCGAAAGCGGCGTCACCTGGACGGTGCCATCCCGGTCGATGTCCAGACAGGTCAGTCCACCGAACGCGGCAATGTATTGGTCGTGCTTACCGACCGGTTGCCCGGCCCGATCGATTTCGATGAGGCACGCCTCTTCGGCTAATGCGGCTGGCGGAAGATGGTGCCGTTTCATCGCGTGCAGGGCGTTGAGCAGCGCGACGAGGAAACTTCCGGAAGAGCCCAGTCCGGTTCCGGCCGGTACATCGGCCAACGAGGCAATCTCGACATTGCGATGAATGTCGAGATGTCGCAACGCCTCGCGGAAGAGCGGATGGCGGATCGAATCGACCGACTCGACGATCTCCGATTCGGCGTATTTCAGCCTGATCGAGTCATCGACGCGTGGCTGATTGATCGTGATGACCACGTATGCGTTGATCGCGGCGCTCAGGATGAATCCGCCGTACTCGGAGTAGTAGGACGCCAGGTCGGTGCCGCCACCGCCAAGTGGAATGCGCAGTGGCGCCCTCGAAATGATCACACGCGGACTCCAGTGTCGTGGAAGGCTTCGCGACCGCGGGCGAAGGTCGCGAGAACGGAAATCCAGTCTAGCAGGGACATTCGGCGCTCCGATGTGATGAGATTCACCGATCGCCGCTCTATCGCTCGACGCGCCGCTAGTCCGGGACATGTTGGATGATTTCGTCGAGGATGCGGTCGGCCGTCACGCCTTCCATGTCCGCCTGAAGGTTCAAGATGATGCGGTGGCGTAGCGCCGGGTACGCGACCGCGCGGATGTCGTCGTGCGTGACGTTGTAGCGCCCTTCGAGGAGAGCCCGAATCTTCGCTGCCAGGATGAGCGTCTGGCCGCCACGCGGGCTCGATCCGTATCGAATGTAGTCGTCGGAGATCTTTGGGACGCCCTTTCGGCCCGGGTGCGTCGCCAGAACCAGTCGGCTGGCGTAATCGAGAACGTTCTGATGCACGGGCAGTTCGCGCGCGAGTTCGCCGGTCTGAATTAGCGCCGGGCCATCGATAACCTTTTCGACGCGCGGCGCGACGTTCCCGGTCGTTCGGATGAGGATCTCGTTGAGCTCTTCCGGTGTGGGGTAGTTGACCTGCAGTTTGAAGAAGAAGCGGTCCAGCTGCGCTTCTGGAAGGGGATAGGTCCCCTCCATCTCCATCGGGTTCTGGGTCGCGAGGACAAAGAATGGCCGCGGCAACTGGTGGATTGTCTTGGCGACGCTGACGGTCTGTTCCTGCATCGCTTCGAGCAGGGCCGATTGCGTCTTCGGGGTGGCCCGGTTGATTTCGTCGGCCAGGACCAGATTCGCGAAAATCGGTCCCGGTTCGAAACGGAAGAACTTCTCGCCGTTGGCGTCCTCGGCGATGATGTTGGTGCCGACGATGTCGGCTGGCATGAGGTCGGGCGTGAACTGAATCCGGCTGAACGTGAGATCGAGCACTTCGGCCAGGACGCGAACGAGGAGCGTCTTGCCCAGACCGGGCACGCCTTCGAGAAGACAGTGACCGCGCGCGACGAGGAGGGCGATGACGACGCCGCGAACGACTTGGCTCTGGCCAACCATAACCTTGGCGACTTCGCGCTCGATCGACTGGACCGTGCGCTGAAGCTGGTCGACGGCGGTCAATGCGGTCACGAATGGTCCTCCCCGGGGCGTGCGCGATTCTACCATCGCGCCTACGATCAGCCACCGTAATGCCGACCGCGCGCCAGGCGATCAAGAAGTGGTTTCGCGAGCATCCGAAAACGTTCTGTCCGGTTGTCGGACAGCCGATCTGTCGGCACAACGGGTGCGACAACGCGACCCTGCGGTCTGATCCGCGCTGCAATATCGCGCTCAAGTCCGCGATGGCGGAGCGCGCCCGGGCCGCGAATGATGCGCGTCCGTGGCTGGCCGACGTGCGGCTTTCAGCCGACGGGCGACGTTACATCCTGAACTTCTCGTTCGATCGACTGACGCTTCAGGATTTTCGCAACGTCATTCCGGCGTCCGATCGGGCCTACGATGAAGAAAACCACGAATGGAACGTCGAGCGGCGGCATTGGGGTCCGCTGAACTCAATCTTCGCAAACTTCTCCGAGTGGGATCTTGAACTCGGGCGCTTGCGTCGCGTGAATACGCGCTGACGGATGCTCGTCCGTGCGCCGCGCCGGTAGGACCATTGGGTCAGGCGCCGAGTATTGACAGCCACAAGGGCGCGCGGTACTGTGGAAGTGCGGCACCGGTCGGGTGAACCGCCATCACGGGGCTGGAGGAGGGACGCCAAGCGCATGTTGTCTTGGAAGAAACCGCTCTCAGTGTACGGAGTGTGGCAGGTCGACTGGTAAGGCCCCATTTGGGAAGTGGGGCATGCGCAACATCAGGCGAGGACCCGGAGAGTTCAAGACGGCGGTTGGTTCGATCGTGGCCGCGCCGATCACTTGTGGCCTGTGAGGTGCCACCCGAGGGTCTAGTCCTGAAAATCGCGAGGGGCGCCGATGAGGCGCCCCTTTCCTTGTGTTCGCGCTTTCCGTGGCCGAGGTAGGCACGGCGCAGCGATTCGTTCTCACGGTTACTTCGGGATAGTGGATTCGAAGCCGTCTATGGTCGCGGCGCCCTATCCCCCGGCGTGCAAGATCCGTCCGCAGGCCGAACAGGCGACGATATGGCCGGTTCGAGCCGATTGGACGTGGGCAGTTGGTACGTCGGTGCGGCAGCCGAGGCAGGTGCCGCGATCGAGATGGGCGACGGCGACGCCATGGTGGCGCTTGCGCAAGTCCTCGTAGCGGGCGAGTAGCGCGGCCGGGATCGTCGCGGCGGCGGCGTCCCGCTTCGGTCGCGCGGTGGCAATCGCGGCAGTCGCTTCGGCGATCGCGGCGTCCAGGCCACGAATGTCGGCTTTCCACTGCCGTTCGGTCGTCGCGAGCTCGCTCTTCCGCGCCTCGTTCGCCGCGCGCAAGTCCTCGGCCGCGACCATCGCCTCCAGCAGCGACTGCTCGGTCTTCTCCAGCGCCCCGCGCATGTGCTGTATCTCGATCTGGAGGCCCGACAGGTCTTTTGGACTCTTGATTGTCCCGGAGTAGAGCTTCTTGTCAAGCTCCTGAATCTTGGCCGTCCGGTCGGCCACGTTCCAATCGAGATCGCGCTGCGCCTTCTCGGCGGCCGCGACGGCCTCGGTCGCGCGCGCCGCCGCGAGCCGCGCCACCTTCACCTCGGGGGTGACGATGCGCTGCGCGCGCGCCTTGGCGACCCGTGACTCGGCAGCGTCGATCTCGCTGTCGAGTGTCTGGAGCGCCCAGAGGTTGGCCAGATCGCTCACTGGAGACGGCTCGTGATATACCACTGGCCTTCCACGAGGCGCCACTGGTACCGCTGTTCCGTCACGGTCTTCTTGCCATCCTTCTCGGTGATTTCCACTTCGACGATCATGTCGACGGCCGACAGGCCCGGTAGCTGGCGCGGCGTCACCTTGCGGACCTCGTACCGCTCGCCCCGGTCGACCGAGGCATCGAGCGCCGAGCGCGCCTCGGGCGCCGCGTCCGGTGCCCAGTACTGCATCGCCCTTCGAACTTCGCCTCCGCCGAGGATCTGGAAGTATTCGCGTGTCGCGCTGACGGCGTCCTCGATCGGCAATTGCAGCACCGGCGCTTTTACGGCCGGCCCACCGGCCGAGGCGGGCTTCTCCGGCGCCTGAGCGACCGGCGTCGTCAACTGTCGCCGCGGTGGTGGCGGCGTCGGGAACGGCGTGGATGTCGGTAGCGGCGTGTTCCTGGGCGTCGGTGACGGCAACGGTGTGGCGGTTTCGGCCCACAACTTCCGCCCTTCATCCTGGATCGCCGAGGCGATCGCGACCGACGACAACTGTCCCAGGCGACCGGTCTGGCTGGCGACGAACGCGAGCGCAGCACCGGTCGCGCCGCCAATCGTGGCTGGACCGACGACGAGGATCGCGATCGCGATCGCGGCCGACGCGAGCGTCACGCCGACGACGACGCGGAATCCTCGGCTGAGGATGACGCGCTCCCAGAAGGGGCGCGGCTTCGGCGGTGGCGGCGCGGCTGGTTCGTCGGCCCGGCCGCGCCCTCCAGCGCCACCTCGACCGCGCGGCGGAGGCCGACGTCGAGCCACGTTAAGGTGCCCCCACCCGCGCGGGCGACCAACGGGCCATCGCTTCAATCATGAGCCCGTTCACGGCGCCAGGCACGGCATGCCGTCCTCGTAGACAATCACGCGGTTGCGGCCGTCGCCCTTGGCGGCGTAGAGCGCGCCATCGGCCCGGCCGATCAGATCGCGCGCGGTCGTCAGTTCGTCGCCCACCGTTGCGCAGCCGATCGATGCCGAGATCGACACCGCCTCGTCGGTTCGCGACTTAAAGGGGAATGCCGTCACGGCCTGCCGAATCCGCTCGCCGATCGTGCGCGCGCCCGGAATCGCCGTCTCCGGCAGGATCATGACGAACTCGTCACCGCCGTACCGCGCGACGACATCGGACCGACGCGCGTTCTCTTGCAGGATCGCCGCAATCTGCTTCAACGCGACATCACCCCAAAGGTGGCCGAACGCGTCGTTGTATCGCTTGAACCAATCGACATCGACCATCACGACTGACAGCGGTCGATCGTGGCGTCGCGCCCGTTGAATCTCCTGCTCGAGCCTCTCCCAGAGGTATCCGTAGTCGAACAGGCCGGTCAACGGATCCTGAGCGACCAACTCGGTCAGCGTCTCGACGTCGATGACGTGGAACGTCTCGACCGCGATCGCCTGCGCACGATCGATCGCGTCGTCGATATTGCGGACGGCATCGATCGTATCGCGGATGTTGCCGCTCGCCTCGACGAGATGGAGGCCAACCTCCCGGCGCAACTGCCGAAAATCCCGCAAGAGATCGCCAATCGTGAACCCCTGTTCGTGGCGCAACTCGCCGTAGTGGCGCGCCGCCTGGCTGGCCGTTCCATCGGCGTCGAACGCCTTGGCGATCGAGTGCCCTTCGAGAGCGGCCAGAATGTGGCTCAGGACCGGCCGCATGCTCGCCTTCGATCGCCGGAGGGTCAGGCCGTGACGCGTGGCGCCGCCATTGGCGATGCGCACGTGTCGCGCCCAGTGATCGAGGATTGAATCGATTCGCGGGCCGGTGGTTTCAGCGCCCGTTTTCAGCACCGCATCCTTCCGAAGGCGCCCGTTTGCGCAACACGCCGATTTTACGATCGGCGCGCGGCATGTCAACGAGGCTGTTGGCGATAAACCGTAGCCTAGTCAGGTCAGCGCGAGAGCGCCGCTAGAATCGCGCGTTGTGGTGATGGTGAGCCGGCGCGGCGCCCTCGGCCTGTTTCTCGTGCCGCTCTTGGCCGCTTGTGGTCCTCGACCGGAGGACGAGCCAGCGCCGGTCGTCGGTCGGCGCGCGCCAGAATTCACATTGCCCGATCTGGACGGGCGACCGGTTACCCTGCGTTCGCTTCTCGGATCGCCGCTCGTTCTGAACTTCTACGCCACGTGGTGCGGTCCCTGCCGGTTCGAACTACCAGCGTTTCAAGAGATCGCGACGCGATACGCTGACCGTGGCCTTCGATTCTTACTGATCGACCTTCAGGAGGAAGCGGCCGACGTTCGTCGATTTCTCGACGAGTTGAAAGTGTCGCTGCCGTCCGTGATCGACGAGACCGGCGAGGTCACCAAATTGTTCCGCGTGCGTGGTCTTCCGGCTACATTCTTCCTCGACCGTGGGGGAGTCATCCGGGCGGCGCAGCTCGGTGCACTCGACGAGCGGTTACTCGAAATGGCCGTTGGCAAGATTCTGTAAGCGTGGTTGGAGGGTTGTTCTTTGAGGCGATTTGATTACTCGGCGCCAATGAGTCTGCGCGAGGCCGGCGAAATTCTCGCAGCCGCGCCGGATTCGCGGCCGCTCGCGGGCGGCACCGACTTGCTGATCCAGATGAAGGAGCGAGGACGGCGCGTGCCGCGCGTCGTCGCGCTTCGCCGGATTCCTGAGTTGCGCGCGCTGACTGCGAATGGCTCGCTCGACATCGGCGCGATGGTGACGTGCGGCGAAGTTGCCTGGTCGAAGGCGGTCCATTCCGGCTGGCCGATCCTGACCGACAGCGCCGATCTGGTCGGATCAATCCAGGTCCGCAATCGCGCGACGATCGCTGGAAACCTCTGCAACGCCGCGCCGTCGGCGGACGTATCGCCGTCTCTCATCGCGCTGGGCGCGACGGCCCATATCGTCGGCCCGTTCGGCGAGCGATCGGTGCCGCTCGACCAGTTCTTCCGCGGTCCCGGCCAAACGGTGCTCGCCAAAGGCGAGATCCTGGCGCGCATTTCGGCGGCGCGTCCCGGCGCCGGTACCGGCGGTGCATACGTGCGCCATGTGCCGCGCCGTGAGATGGACATCGCGGTCGTCGGCGTGGCCGTGCAATTGAAGCTGGCCAGCGACGGCCGTACGGTGCAAGATGCCCGGGTTGTCCTGTCGGCGGTCGCGCCGACGCCGATTCGATCGGCCGTCGCCGAGAAGGCGCTCATTGGCTCAGCCCTCGGCGCCGAGGCGCTCGCGCGTGCCGGCGATGGCGCCGCGGCGGACGCGCGTCCGATCAGCGACGTGCGATCATCGGCCGATTACCGGCGCGAACTACTCAAGGTGTACACCCGTCGCGTTGCCCAACTTGCCTACGAGCGTGCGCGCTCGAACGCTGGCTAGGAGAGAACGAGTGCCAACTCATCACATCGAACTGCGCGTCAACGGTCGGCCAGTCGCCGCCGATGTCGAACCGGCCAAGCTGCTCCTGGACTTCGTGCGCGAGGAGCTCGGGCTCACGGGCACCAAGGAAGGATGCGGCACCGGCGATTGCGGCGCGTGCACGGTCCACATTGACGGCCAGCCAATGCACTCGTGCCTGACGCTGGCGGTCGAGGCCGAGGGCTCCTCGGTTACGACGATCGAGGGGATTAGTTCTGGCGGCGTCTTGAGCCCGATACAGGCCGCGCTCGTCGAGTACGGCGGGTCCCAGTGCGGCTTTTGCATTCCTGGCATCGTGATGATGGCGACCGCATACCTGCGCGATCATCCGAACCCGACCGAGGACGACCTTCGGATGGGCATTGCCGGAAACCTCTGCCGCTGCACAGGCTATGACAAGATCGTCAAGTCCCTGTACGCGGTGATTGACAAGAAGGAACTCGCGCTGACGAAGCCGGGTGCGCTGACATCAATTCCGTTGCCGCCCGAACCAGAGGGCGAGTAGTCAGAGTCAGGGGAGGAGAAGAACGTGTCTGAAGTACTCGACCGTCCATCGGTCCGCGGCGCTACCAAGTACGCGGTCATTGGCAAGTCCTTGCCTCGCGTCGACGGCCCCGAGAAGGTGACCGGCTCGGCCAAGTTCGTGGCCGACTTCAGCCTGCCGGGCATGCTGATTGCGAGGGCGCTGCGAAGCCCGCACGCGCACGCGCGCATCAAGCGTCTCGACGTGTCCAAGGCCGAGGCGTATCCGGGCGTCGTGGCCGTGCTAACGGCCGCTGATATCGCGGACGTGGAATGCGAGCCGACGTCGCGCAGCCAGAACGTCGTGGCGAAGACGCAGGTGCTCTTTGCCGGACAGCCGGTCGCGGCTGTCGCGGCGACGACGCGCGAGATCTCCGATGAGGCGCTGGCGCTAATCGACGTCGAGTACGACGTACTCCCGCCGCTGCTCGATCCACTCGAATCGATCAAGAAGGGCTCGTTCACGATCGTCCACGAAGGCTCGGAGGCCGGCGTTCATATCGATCGGTCCGAGGAGAAAATCCACGCCGGCGGCGCGGGCGCTCTGGCCGAAGAAGACGAGACCACCGAGGTCAATAACGTCTCGTCGCAGGTCCACTTCAAGCGCGGCGATATCGAAAAGGGCTTCAAGGAGGCCGACGCGGTCGTCGAGGGTCAGTGGATCAGCAACTCGGTCCATCAGTCGTACATGGAGCCGAATGGCACCCTGGCGGCGTGGGACGCGGCCGGGAACCTGACGATCTGGACGTCGACCCAGGGCCAGTTCCACATTCGCGATTCGATGGCGCGGATGCTACACATCCCGATCTCGAAGGTCCGCGTGATCAGCTCCGAGGTCGGCGGTGGATTCGGCGCCAAGTTCGGCGCGCTGGCTCCGCTGGCTGTCCTGTTGGCGCGCAAGGCCGGTCGACCGGTCAAGCACATCCTGACCCGGTCCGAGGAGATGGTTGGCGCGACGCCGGCGCCGTACACGGTGACGGAAGTCAAGCTCGGCGCAACGCGCGATGGCCGAATCACGGCGATGAAGGCGCGTGTCGTGATGGACACCGGCTCCTTCCCCGGTGCGCCGATGTCAATCGGGACGATCCTGTTGGCTGGTTCCTACGACATCGAGAACTTCGAGCTCGATGGCTACGAGGTCCTGACGAACAAGGCGAGCGTCGGCGCCTACCGCGCGCCCGGTGCGCCGAACGTCGCTTTCGGTGTCGAAGGCGCGGTCGACATGCTGGCTGAGAAAATCGGGATGTCGCCGCTCGAGTTTCGCCTGAAGAACGTCATCGAGGAAGGCGACAAGTGGCCGAACGGCAACGCGCTTCCGGCCGTTGGCGCACGACAGGTTCTCGAAGCGCTGAAGGCGCATCCGATTTCGAGTCAGAAGCTCGGACCGAACGAGGGTCGCGGCTACGCGATCGGCGGTTGGCCGGGTGGCGCTGGCGCGGCGAGCGCTTACTGCCGATCCAATCCCGACGGTACGTTCCAGATCATCACCGGCACGAACAACCTGACCGGATCGCTGACAGCGCTGGCGCAGATCGCAGCCGAGGAGCTCGGAGTCCCGCTTTCGCTGGTGACGATCGTGACGGCCGACACGAGCGACGCACCACCATCGCCGGCGTCGGGCGGCAGCCAGATCACCTACACGATGGGCCACGCCGTCTCGTTGGCGGCGAAGGACTGTCGTGAGCAGATGCTCGATCTGGCCGCCCGCCGTTTCGGCGTCGATCGCGCCAAGGTCGCGATCGTCGACGGCGTCATTCGAGGACCGGATGGCAAGACTGTTACGTATCGTCGTCTATCCGACGAGGCGAACCAGGGACCGGGTCCGATCGTCGGGCACGGTGCGCACCGACCGGGGCGACCGTTCCCAGGCTTCGCGGCGACCGGCGCGATCGTACACGTCGATCCCGACACCGGGCAGACGACCCTGAAACGGGTCGTGACGGCACAAGATGTCGGCGTCGCGATCAATCCGATGGCGGTAGAAGGTCAAATTCAAGGTGGCACGGTGCAGGGGCTGGGAATGGCCCTGACGGAGGAGATCATCTACAACCAGGACGGGCGCGTCGCGAATCCCGGCCTGCTCGACTATCGAATCCTGACGTGTGCCGATGTCCCGGAGATTGAGGCTATCCTCGTGAACGTGCCGGCCGAGGCTGGACCGTACGGCGCCCGAATCGTCGGCGAGCCGCCGATCGTGCCACCGGGCGCGGCGCTTGGGAACGCGATCTCGAATGCGATCGGCAAGCGCATCTATGTCTTCCCGGCAACGCCCGAGCGCGTTTTCCTGGCGAGCCATTCGTAGGGTCATACGCCGACGAGCGTGATTGGCGGGCTAGTGCGGAGCGACGAGTTCCGGCGCTAGTTCGCCGATCACATCCTGATACGCGACCGCGATTGACTTGCCGTTCGCAATCGTCAGCCGGGTGACGGAACACTTCTTCGGGTAGAAGTCGCCTCGTATCGACTCGAGTGTGAGCGGCAGACCACGTGCCCCCGCGTGCGCAATCACGACCGGATCGCCGTGGCTGACGCAGCAGATCGTCTCCCCGACGTGCCGCCTCCCGACCACGTTCAGGAACTGAGCCACGCGATTCCAGACGTCCCCGATCGTCTCGTCGTCGCTCGAGTGGGGTGGTTCGTAAAGATTGATGCGTGGTGGTAACTGTTCGGGGAGCGCGCCCATCCAGCCGGTCCGTACCTCGATCAGCGGACGCGCGCGCCGAATCGGCACAGCGGGATGACGCCTCGCAAGGATCGCGGCAGTCTGCCGAGCCCGAAGCATTGGGCTCGTGTAGAAGATCGTGATCGGCTCGGCCGCCAGGCGGTCGGCCAGGAACTCAGCCTGGCAGTTCCCGAGCTCGCTGAGGGGGAATCGCGGCAGCCGCCCATAGAACATGAGGCGTGGATTCTCCACGTCGGCATGGCGCACGAGCAGGACCGTTGTCGTCTCGATCATTGGTGCGCGAGAAGGGAGTCGAACCCCCACGCCCTTACGGGCATCAGATCCTAAGTCTGATGCGTCTGCCATTCCGCCACTCGCGCGCGAATTCGATGCTATCGAATCCACGGATCGGGTCGCCAACCTCGTTGCTCCCAGTAGCCGAGGTGACGCCCACGCGCGGGCTCGATGCGGTCCAGCCACTTGACGCTCTTGTACCCGAACATCGAGGGCACGACCAGGCGCAGCGGAAAGCCGTGTTGCTCCTTGAGCGGTTCACCGTTGGCCCGGAAGGCGACCATCGTATCGGGAAGGCGCGCCTGCTCGATCGTCAGGCTGTCGGAGTAGACGTTCGGGAAGGTGAAGAAGTTTACGTGGGTCGCCTCCGGCGACATCTCAGCGCGATCGAGAAGCGTCGAGAGGAGGATTCCCTCCCAGCGGATGTCGTAGAAGCCCCAACCCTCGACACAGTGCAGGTCCGAAAATTGCTCGTGACGTGGAAGCCGCGGCAGGTCGTCGTACCCGAACGCCTCCGGTCGGCCAACGAGACCCCCGATCGACAGCCGCCAGAGCGCCATGTCCACGCGCGTATCGCGCTCGACGGTGTTGACGCGCCAGCGGCGAATGAGCGATTGCGGTGGCACGAAGATTGGATTGGGGATCGGAAAACTGGATTCGGCCGGCTCGAGCGCCGCGGCTGGCGGGTTGCGCATCTTCTCGGCGATCGCCGATTCGTCCTGCGTGGCGTCGGAGGAACGTTCCGTCGTTGGCGACGATGCGGGTTCGCAGGCGGTCAGCAGGCCGACCACGGCAAGCGACGCCGAGGACAGAAATCGGCGCCGCGATCTTCGGTTGGACACGCCTGGAATGCTACCGATCGCGCACCGTGCCTACAATCTCGGGATAGAGGACATGGCTGACCGATGATTCACGCCGCCGCGGAAGCGCGTCTTCGGTGCAGCGATCACCCTCACCGTCGTGCCACGCGCCGGTGCGCGCGGTGTCATCGTCCGATGTGCGAAGAGTGCGCGGTCAAGCTCGACGTCGATGGATTGTGCGAACCGTGCGCGTCCGAGCTGGCCGAACTCGATCGAATCCAGAACGTCCCCGCACGCGAGCGAATCCGACGGTTCGGTCTTTCGGTCCGCTCGGCGTTCCTGTTCGTCGCGATCCTGATCGCCGTGGCGACGCCAATCGCCCTGTCGATGCGATCCCTCGTCGATTCGCCGCTGACGCCCGAGGAATTCGCGCGTTTCCGCTACGCGGCGGCCGGGACGTTCGAGACGCCTGATGGCGTGAACGCGCTGTCCACCGTGCTCGGCGCATCGGTTTACTGGGCCAGCGCTCAAGAGCCCGGTCACGAGGCGAAGCGGCTGATCGACGAGTATGCCGGCGACGGATACGGCGGGTTTCGCGCTCCGGCGACATCTCTACCGGTCGACGTGTTCGCCGAGACCGGGCAACCCACCAAGATCGACAAGGTGATCGTCCGGCAGCAGCCGGGCGAGGCGCTGGCGGATTACGCGCGCGTCATCGACGTGTACGCGGCGACCGCCTCGTCAGACGGTCCGTGGCAGTTCATCGGTCGCTTCGAACTGACACAGACGCTCGAACCCCAGAAGTTCGAGCTCGACCAACTGCGCGACGCTCGATGGTTGCTCGTTCGTTTCGTCGCGAACCACGGCGGCGACCACGTGACGCTCGGCGAGTTCAGCGCCTTCGTCCCCTCGCGCGGACCGCTTGGCCAGATGAAGCCGTAGGGCCGGCTCGCTTGCGCCCGCGACGAACGATCGATGCGGCGCGAATGGGCTGAAGCGCCATCGCGGGCGTGATGAGTGCGCCGGCCGTCAATGGCGGCGGTGCTTCTTCTTCCGATCCTTCTTGCGAGCCGGTGTCGGCACGAGCCGTCCCGCGCCAGCCGCGACGGGCATCGCGCCGGCCATACGGCCAAGAGGGCCGTGGCCGCTGGTGAATTGCTTCATCATCGTGCGCGCCTGCTGAAACTGATTCAGGAGCTGGTTCACGTCCTGCGGCGTCGTGCCGGACCCGCGGGCGATACGCCGTCGGCGACTGCCATCGATGATCGACGGATCGGTGCGTTCGCGCGACGTCATCGACTGGATGATTGCCTCGACGCGCTTCATCTGATCGCCTTCGAGCGCCTCTTTCGGCAACCCTTTCGTCGCCTGGTTGAACCCGGGGATCATGCCCAGGATCTGCGACAACGGCCCCATTTTCCGTAATTGCTGCAACTGCTTCAAGAAGTCGTCGAGATCAAATGTCGCCCGTTGGATCTTCTTCTGGAGTTGCTCGGTCTGGCTTTGATCAAACGTTTCCTGCGCGCGCTCGATCAACGTGAGGACGTCGCCCATCCCGAGCACGCGTGACGCCAGCCGTTCGGGGTGAAACTGCTCGATCGCGTCGAGCTTCTCACCGGTACCGAGGAACTTGATCGGAACGCCGGTGACCTCGCGGATCGACAGCGCCGCGCCACCGCGGGCGTCGCCATCCACCTTGGTTAGGACTAGGCCGGTCAGTGAGATCCCCTTGTGGAACTCCTCGGCGACACGGACGGCTTCCTGTCCAGTCATCGCGTCAACCACGAGAAGGACCTCGCCGGGTCGGGAAGTGTCCCTGATCCTGGCGAGTTCGCCCATGAGCGGTTCGTCCACGTGCAGTCGGCCGGCGGTGTCGAGAATGACGACAGTGTGGCCGTTCTGACGACCGTGCGCGACGCCACGCTGGCAGATCGTGGCCGGATCGCCGGTCGGCTCCGAATAGACCGGGACGTCGATCTGTCGGCCCAGAGTCTGAAGTTGCTCGATCGCAGCCGGACGCTGAAGGTCGGCCGCGACCAGCAGCGGTCGCGAGCCCGTCTTGCGCAGGTGCATCGCCAGCTTTCCGGCCAGCGTCGTCTTACCGGTGCCCTGAAGCCCGACGAGCATGATGATTGCCGGAGAGGCGTCCAGGTCCAGGCGCCCGGGGGCGCCCAGGACGGCGATCAACTCTTCGTGGACGATTTTGATGACCTGCTGAGCCGGGTTCAGGCCATGTAAGATGTCTTCGCCGACCGATCGTTCGCGGATCCGATCGACGAACCGGCGGGTCACCGCGAAATTCACGTCGGCGGCCAGAAGCGCGCGCCGGACTTCCTTTAGGGCTTCATCGACATCGCTTTCCGAGAGCCGGCCGCGGCCGCGCAGGCGCTCGAAGACGTCCTGGAGCCGCTCGGACAGTGAGTCGAACACGATCGCTCGATTCTAGGTTGTGCCCCAGATCGACCGGGTGAGAAGTCGATCGAGCCAGATGAGTGGCACCATCAATGGGACGCCGACGACCGAGTTGACCACGATCGCCGGGAAAATGACGTTTGCCGAGAGCGGTCCCAGGGATTCAGCGCCGCTCTGCCATGAGAAGGCCGCGCCGATTCCGTAGAAGGCGGTGACGGCGAACGGAATCGCGACCACGGTGAAGAACGGATGCGTTGGCCGAAGGTGCCGCCCGATCGCGTTGCCGACCGTCGCGGCCACCAGGATCCCGGCCGTTGCCGCGCCGAACGGCCCAGCCGTCAAGAGATCGAGCGACAGGCCGCCAAACAGCGCCCAAGTCAATCCCTCACTCCACCGGCGCAGCGCACCCCAGACGATCACTGATAGCAGGACGATGTCGATGTGCACGCCGGAGAAGCCGAGGTGGTGCAGGATCGTCGATTGGAGGAGTCCACCCACGGCGGCGATGGCGAGGCCGACGTACGCGCTCATCTAGTCGAGCCGAACGGGAACGTGACTGGCGATTACGTAGACGGTCTCGAGTCGATCGGGATCGACCGCCGGTGTGAGGACAGCCTCCTGAAACATGTCGGTCTCGCGCTGGCGAACCTCGACGATCTTGCCGATCGGCACTCCGGCCGGGAAGACGCCACCCAGACCCGAGGTGATCACCGGGTCGCCGGCCTTGACGTCCTCGCCCTGTGGGATCGATCGCAGCAAGAGTTGCGCGGGCCCGGACGGGCCGCGGTAGCCGTGGACGACGCCACGCGCGCGTGATCGCTGGTCGAGTGCGTTGACGAGTGATGTCCCGTCGGCGATGAGGAGGACGCGCGCCGAGTGCTGTCCGAGTTGCGAGACGCGGCCAACCAGTCCGGCGGCCGTCACGACTGTCATCCGGTTTGCGATTCCGTCCTGCTCTCCGCGATCGATCGTGATCGAGCGCGACAGATTCGACGCGTCGAACGCGACGACGGTCGCCTCGATCCAGCGCCAATCGCTGCCGGAGCGCCGGATCTCGAGCAGTGCCGCGAGGCGCTCGATCTCGCGCGTGAGTTCGGGCGCTCGCGCTGCCTCGACGCGCAGGCGGTCCAGTTCGGCCCGCATTGTCTGGTTATCGCGGATGAGTTCGTCGATCGTGGTCACGGCGCGCGCGGCGCGGGCTGGGCCCGAGATAAGCGTCTCGATCGGGCCGACGACATCGAGTGCGATGCTCTGGGCGACCCCGAGCGCGGGTGTGCGGCTAGCGACGATGAGCGCGATCACGATCAGCGCGACGACCGCGAACGGCGCAAGTCGTCCGATCATACGGCTGTCGCTGCCGGGGCTACCGCTTGATCGGGCGCGCGTACTGCTCCGGGACCTCGACCTTACGGATCAACTCAAGCTCGGACAAGGCTTCGGCCGTGCCGCGGACGACGCACGTCAGTGGATCCTCCGCGACATAGACGCGCATCTTGGTCTCGTGACTGAGGCGTTGCGCGAGCCCGGCCAGCAGGGCGCCACCACCGGCCAGCGCGATGCCGTGCGCCATGAGATCGGCCACGAGTTCCGGCGGCGTCTCCTCGATTGTTGTCTTGACGGCATCGACGATTGAGGCGACGGATCCGGCGATCGCGTCACGTACCTCGACGCTCGAGATGTCGATCGCCTTCGGCAGACCACTCACGAGATCGCGGCCTCGCAGTTCGACCATTCGTTCTTCCGGTAATGGCCAGGCCGACCCAGCTTCGATCTTCACGTCCTCGGCCATCCGTTCGCCGATCAAGAGGTTGTGCTTCTGGCGCGCATACTGGACGATCTCTTCGTCCATCTCGTCGCCGGCAATGCGAATCGAGCGTGACACGACGATGCCGCCCAGCGAGATGACGGCGACCTCGGTGGTGCCGCCGCCGATGTCGACGATCATCGAGCCGGTCGCCTCGGTGACGGGCAGACCGGCGCCGATCGCGGCCGCCATTGGTTCTTCGATCAGGTGGCAGATCCGTGCCCCAGCGTTGCGCGCGGCATCGCGCACGGCCATCTTTTCGACTTCGGTCACGCCGCTCGGAATGCCGACGACGACACGCGGCTTCGGTAAATTGCCGAACTTATCGTGTACTTTGCCGATGAAGTACTTCAGCATCTGCTCGGTCACGTCGAAGTCGCTGATGACACCGTCTTTCAGCGGCCGGATGGCCACGATATTGGCCGGTGTCTTGCCGACCATACGCTTTGCTTCCAGGCCGATGGCGAGGACTTTCTTAGTCTTCTTGTTGATAGCGACGACCGACGGCTCGTTGATGACGATGCCACGCCCGGGAATCATGACGAGGGTATTCGCCGTTCCCAGGTCGATGCCGATGTCGTGCGAGAACGCGCCGAGGATGCGATTGATCAGTGAGAACACGGTCTAGCTGACCTGTCCGTCTCGCCACCGCTCCAGAGTGGCACGCGCCAGGGTGCGCGCCTCATCGAACTCGAGATCCACGCGGCTGTACGCCAAGGCGTACCACTCCTCCTCGCCGGTGCTTTTCAGTCGACCGACGAGGAGCGTCTCGTGCCCTTTCTTCTTCAACTCTCGGATCGATTTCGGGTCAAACTGGTCGATCGGTTCGAGAATCGCGACGAACTGGCCGGTGGTGCGTTTCCATTCGATGACGTTCTTGGGGCGTCGGTAGTTGGCCTGATCGTGCATCCCCACCCCACGCCGCGTTCTCCAAGGAGCGATTATAGGTCGCCTTTGCCGGGGTCGACGGGCACGGATACACCTACCGGAAATCGTGTGACCGTGGTGGGTCGATCGTTTCCACGGCGCTGGTGTCGATCGGCCAGCAGCGCTTCACGAGCAGGTTGATCGCGCCTCCCCATCCTTCATCGCGCTGCAGGCGTCCTTCGAGGATGACCAGCGGCTCGCCGCGTATGCAGGCGCGATGGGCGCGGTAGACCGCCGGCGCGACGATCGCATTGACGAGCCCTGTCTCGTCTTCGATCGTCATGAATGTGAAGTCGCGGGCCGTTTCGGGGCGCTGGCGCGTGATGACTAGACCTCCGACACGCACGATCAGGTTGCGTGGCAGCCCAGGCAGTTCGTTTGCGGCGTAGACACGCCGGACGCGCAGGGCTGGGCGAAAGTACTCGATGACGTGATGCCCCACGGACAGTCCGAGGCCGCGATAGTCCGACTGCGTCTCCTCGAACGGCGTCATCGGTTCGAGGGTCGCCGTTTCGGCCAGCGCCTCGGCCAAACCAGGCAAGAATCGGGGACCGCTCAGTCCGGCCAACTCGCCGACTTGCCAGAGCGCGTCGCGGCGACTGCCGAATGCGAGGAGTGCGCCAACTCCGGCCAGGGCCTCGAGGTCGTCCCGGGCGAGACCGGTTCGCGCGACGACATCGGCGACCGACCGAAATGGCCCGTCGGCGCGGGCGCGCTCGATCGCGTCTTGAGCGTGACTGCCGAGGCCGTCGACGACCTTCAACCCCAGGCGGATCGTTCGCTCGTCGACAACCGTGGTCTCCCACTCGCTTTGCTGGATATCGACCGAAAGAACCCGGATGCCGTGACGGTACGCGTCCCAGATCAGCGTGTGCGGCGCGTAGAACCCCATCGGCTGGCAGTTCAGCAGCGCGACGTAGAACTCGGCCGGGTAGCGCAACTTCAGGGTTGCCGAGATCAGGGCGAGGTGTGCGAACGGATAGGCATGAGCGCGTGGAAAGCCGTAGCCGGCGAACCCAGCGACCATCTTCTTGATCTCTTGAGCAAGTGCCGGTAGATGCCCCCGCGCGACGATGCGCTCGACGAGATCGCGCGAGGCGGTCTCCATCTGCTCGGTCGACCGCTTGCTGCTCATTGCCCGGCGTAGTTGATCGGCCTCGCCGCCGGAGTAGCCAGCCATGATCATCGCCACCTGCATGACTTGCTCTTGCCAGAGGACGATGCCGAGCGTCTCTTCGAGAACTGGACGCAGTTCTGGGGTGAGATAGTCGATGCGTTCGAGTCCGGCTCGGCGCCGGGCGATGTGACTACCAGCCTGGTAGGCGCCAGGACCCGGCCGGATCGCGCCGACCGAGATCGCCACGTCGCGCAGATTCCTCGGTTGCAGCCGGGGCAGAAAGGCCATCTGCGCGCGCGACTCGATCTGGAAGAGGCCGACGGTGTCGGCCCGACAGATGGAATCGAACACACCCGGGTCGTACTCGAAGCCGTGCAGCGCCAGACTGTCGCCGGACCGCGCCTGGATGGCGCGAAAGCAGCGTGAGACGAGCGACAGCATGCCGAGCCCGAGGAGATCGAGCTTGATCAGATTGATCCCGAACTCCTCAGCCAGGGTCGTCAGATCATCTTTGTCCCACGGAATGATCGATCGATCGATCATGCGCGCCGGCTCGATCGGCAGGATGTCGCTCAGCGGTCGTGCTGATATGACGAATCCCCCGACGTGAATCGACAGGTGGCGCGGCGTATTCAGCAATTGGGGGACGAGTGTGATGAGACGCGAGTCCGGGGCGCGCACCGATCGTTCCGTGGGCGACGCGGGCTCCTCGCCGGCGAGCGTCGTGACGACGGCCGTCATCGCCGCGCGCGCGACCGCGACCGTGCTCTGGCGGGGATGCTGTCCCCATCCCAGCGGGCCGCCACCGTCGACGTCCAGTTCCTTCAGCTCGCGCTCGTCGGTCGCCTTGGAGAGGATGATCGCCTGCTCTCGCGGAACGCCGAGCGCCTTTGCCACGTCGCGGACCGCGCTCTTCCACCGATAGGTGTTCACCTCGCAGACCATCGCCGCGCGCTCCCGGCCGTACTTTCCGTAGACGTATTGGATGACTCGCTCGCGATCCTCATGCGCAATGTCGAGATCGATGTCGGGCAATTCCTCACGTTCGAGCGACGCGAAGCGTTCGAAGACGAGGTTGTGGCGCACGGGATCGATCGGGCAAAGGCCCAGGCAGTGGAGCAACGCCGAAGCAGGGGCAGATCCCCGGATGCTGACGAGAATGCCCTCGCGGTGGCAGAAATCGACGATGTCGCGAAAGACCAGCAGGTAGCCGGCCAGACGCAGTTGGCGAACGATCGATAGCTCGTAGGCGATCCGCGCGCGTACCGTGTCGTCGGCGTTCGGGTAGTAGCGCGCCTGCCCGACCTCGATCAGCGTTTCGAGCCAGCTTTGCGGCGTGTGATTCGGCGGAACTTCGGGCGACGGGAATTCGTACTGCGCGTCGCGCAGGGCGAACTCGCATCGGTCGGCGATCGCGACGGTGTTCGCGATCGCTTCAGGGTAGAGGGTAAAGAGGCGCCGCATCTGGGCCGGTGTCTTCAGGTAATACTCGTCGTTCGGCCGCAGGAGATCGCCAGCGTCGTCGAGCGTGGTGCGATGGCGGATCGCGGTGACGACGTGATGGAGCAGCGCGCGTCGCGTGGTCGCGTAGTGGGCGTTGTTCGTTGCGACGATGCCGACTCCGACCGCGCGCGCGATCCGCGCGAGGGCCGCGTTGCGCGGACCGTCGGCCTGACGAAGGTGATTGTGTAGTTCGACATAATAGTTCTCGGTGCCGAAGACGTCGCGGTAGCGATGGGCGACGCCGCGCGCGGCCGCCTCGCCGGCCGAGGCGAGCGCGGCGTGCAGTTCGCCGCGTTCGCAGGCCGAGAGCGCGATGAGGCCGGCCGCGTGGTCGGCCAGGAACGAGAACGGCAACGCGGGCATGTCCTTCTCGTTGGTCATGTGCGCGTGGTTCAGGACGCGGCAGAGCGATTGGTAGCCATCGAGGTCGGGCGCCAGGAGGATGAGATGAGCGTCGTCGGCGAGCGTGACCTCGGCGCCGAAGATCGGTTTGACGCCCTTCTCTTTGCACGCGAGGGCGAAGCGAACGATGCCGTAGATGCCTTCGTGATCGGTGATGGCGAGGGCGCGCAGACCGATCTCGCGCGCCCGATCGACGAGTTCCTCGGGGAACGAGGCCCCGTCCAGGAATGAGTAGTTCGTATGGCAGTGGAGTTCGGCGTACTCGGCGGTCAATCGAAGATTCCGTGGCAGAGCCATCGATCGTCGATGCGGTCGTGGTAGAGCCAGTAGGCTCGGCCATCGGCGTCGATCGCCTGGTAGTAGTCGCGTTCGGCACGGTTGTCGCGCCACGGAAGATCGCTGACGCGGAACGGTCCCGCCCATTCGATCAGCGGAATCTGTCGCTGTCGGAATGTGATGATGGGGCTCTTGCTAGATCCTGGCACGCGCAGGGTGATCGGCTCGGGTGGATCGATGATCCAGACCGGAGGCTGGCCGAGGAGCGCCGATGGTTGCGGTGTCGGACGCGGGACCTTCGCCGGGCGTGGCCGTGCCGGCCCGGACCGGCCAGGTGGTTTCTTCCCCGGCGAGACATCGTCGACATCCTCGAACGCTTCGTCGGACGCCTCGGGCCGAAGCCACTGGAACGCGTCTTCCGGTCGGCGGCTCGGTTGCGCGCGGGCGCGGCGCACCGCGTCGGGATGCCACCGAGCGCGTAGACGAGCAATGGCGTGCCGCGCGTTGCGCTGGCGATCGAACGATGCTGGGCGTCCGAGTTGGCCGCCGAGGAGTCGGAGTTGCCGCCCACGCGGCGGTGCGAGATCCATCGCCTCGATCGCGATCCCGATCACCGGCGCTCGCAAGTGGGCGCCTTCGAGATGCCATCGCAGGATCTCGTGGATCGACGCGCCACTCGCGCTGCCCTCGGCCGGAAAGAGATCTCGCTGGTGGATCGCCGCGTCGGGTGGCGTAGCTCCCTCAATTCCGCTCGCGAGCGCTGGCCGCGTGTCGAATCGCCAGGTGACGCGGAGGCGGTGCGCTGCCAGACCGTGCGCGTCGAGGCGTCGCGCCAGACGATCGGCCAGGCCTTTTAGAAGGAAGATCAAACGATCGTTGCTCTCCTCCGCCCATTCGAGTTCGATTTCATCCCGCGTGACGAGCGGCCGCGGACGAGGCGAGAGTGGCTCGTCGATCGTCTCCCCGCGCGAAAGCCGCCATATCGTTTCGCCGAGATGGTCCAGGCGATGGACCAGCGCGTTTCTGGGGAGACGTGCCCCGATATCGCCGATCGCGCGTATGCCGAGCATGCGTAACCGCTCGGCCGCGTCGAAGGAGATCGGCAGCGCTTCGATCGGCAAGGGCGCCAGAAAGCGCGCGTTCGCACCCGCGGGGACGATCGTGATGCCGGGGTCATTCGGCACGATGCCGTGGCGTGACGCGATCTCGGCGACGGTGCGCCCATCGGCGATTCCGATGCGCGTCGTCGCGCCGAAAGGCTCGGGAATGGCTCGGCGGAGTCGCTGAGCCAGGACATCCTCTGGCCCATACAGGAGTTCGAGGCCATCGATGTCGAGGAAGGCGATACCGGCGCCCTTCACCTCGACGACCGGGCTGAACGTGTCGAGGATGTCGGCGATCGAGGCGAACGTTGCATCGTCGAGCGCGGGATCGATGGTGCGATAGAGGACGTCGGGGCAGCGCGCCTCGGCCGCGGTCAATGGCAGACCGGGTTGAACCCCCCGCGCGAGAACGTCCGGATCGGCGACGACGATCTCACGCGAGCGCGAGTCGGGATTGTAGAGCGCGAGAGAGTAGGCGCCGTCGTTGGTCAGCCTCGCTCGCGCGTTCGCCAATGAGAAGCGCGGCAGCCAGACGCAGGCGACTCGACGTGTTGCCATCCAGCCTTCCTCCGTCGAAACGCACCGTGAGTTCGTGCGCGATGTCATCGCCAGCGGCACGGGCCCGGTCGACGATGACGTTCAAGCGTGTGCCCACCAATTCACCGTCTTCCCAGATCCATCCGCCTCGCTGGACGTGGAGCCGGTAGTCGACGAAGCCGCCCAGCGCGCTGATGTCCGCCTCGGCCGCGGTGTTGGTCTGGATGAGGCAGAGCAGCGTCGTCCCGGCGCGCGCGGCGAGGAGGGCGAGTTTTCCCGCCTTGACCGATGGAATGGCGCGCACGGCCGTCGCTGGCAAGCGCAGGAGGACGAATCCGAAGCCCTCGCATCGGGTGAGGAGCATCGCCGCCTCGATCGCATCATCGACGCTGGGCGGCGACACGATGACGAGCCGATCCAGCGATAGACCACAGAGCGCTGCCGCCGGCGGATAGAAGCGGCCGGCTGGCCGCTCGACCGGTGGATCTATGATCGCGGCCAGTTCATTGCCACTGCACGCCGCGCCCCAGAGCAGGGCGAGGCTGAGTCCACCGGATGACGCTGGCGCGACGATTTCGACCAGACGCGGCCTGGCGCCGCGCGGCCGCGGCCACCACGGCGGGGCATCGACTGGCTGGGTCCGGTCCTGACGTGTCGATTCGCTCTGCCCGGCCGGCGCGACGCTGCCGAGACGCGTCAGGCTGGTGAACCCCCATCGGCGCTGGATATCGGCGACTGCCGCCGCAGCCCGATCGCGACGCGCGCGATCGGGCGTGGCGGCTTCAGCCGACCGTGTCCGTGGGCTCTCTATCACGCACCCAGAATAGATCAAATGTTCTATATGGGCAACATGATTCGACCTATACTCGGGTGTGTCTGACGAGTCAGTCGCCGCCTTCGCGGCGACCTACCCTTTCGCGCTCGATGATTTCCAGCGCGACGCCATCGAGACGCTGGCTGGTGGTGTGTCGGTCATGGTCGCGGCGCCGACCGGTACCGGGAAGACCGTTGTCGCCGAGTACGCGGTCTACCGTGCGCGCGAGCGTGGCCGACGCGCCTTCTACACGACGCCGATCAAGGCGCTCTCGAATCAGAAATACCGCGACTTTCGCGCTCGCTATGGCGACGCGGTCGGCCTCATGACCGGCGATATCGTCGAGAACCCATCCGGTCAGATCCTGGTCATGACGACCGAGGTCGTCCGCAACATGCTGATCCAGCGGCCGGCCGCGTTCTCCGACGTCGACTGCGTGATTTTCGATGAGGTGCACTACCTGTCGGATCCCGCGCGCGGGACGACCTGGGAAGAAGCGATCATCTGCGCGCCGACGACCGCTCAACTCGTCTGCCTCTCGGCCACCGTCTCGAACGCGGGCCAGGTTGCCGATTGGATCTCGGAGGTCCACCGGCCGATCCGGTTGATCACGCATCGCCAGCGGGCCGTGCCGCTGGAACACTTCTATTACCTCGACGGCGAGCTTGTCCCACTGATCGACGCGCACGGGAAGGCGTCACGATCTTTGCGCGGCATCGGCGGCGAGCGTCATCGCGGCATCCGCGTGCGCGGTGGGGAATGGCCCCGCGAACGGCGCGGACCATCGCGGCCGGAGTCCTCGCCGAACGACATCATTGCGCGCCTACGGGTCGATGAGTTGCTACCGGCGATCTACTTCTTCTTCAGTCGCCGCGATTGCGAGGAGGCAGCTGAGGCTGCCGGAAGAATCGGGCTCACGACATCCGAGGCGGCCGCGTCGATTCGCGCACACATCACAGCACGCCTGGCCAACCTGGAACCGGCCGATCGCGAGCTTGGCCAGGTTCGGCTACTGGAGCGACTCCTCCCGCGGGGAGTCGGATTTCATCACGCCGGACTCTTGCCGATCCTGAAAGTCATCGTCGAGGAGCTGTTCAACCAGGGCCTGCTCCAAGTCGTCTTCGCCACCGACACGCTGTCGCTCGGCATCAACATGCCGGCCCGCGCCGTCATCATCGGCGAACTGACGAAGTTCGACGGCGAATCGCGCCGGCCCTTGACGCCGAACGAATATCGGCAAATGACCGGCCGCGCCGGCCGTCGTGGCATCGACGCGCACGGCACGGCGATCGTGCCGTACTCACCGTGGGTGCCGGTCGAAGACGTCATCGCGATCGGAACTGGCGACCTGTTACCGATCGAAAGCTCCTTCTCGGCCCGGTACAACACGGTGCTCAACCTGTGGGATGCCGGACCGAACCCGACCGAGCGACTCAGCCGACTGTTTGCCCACTCTCTGCGCGAGTTTCAACTCGACGGCGAGGTCAAAGCGATTCAGGACGAGGTGCACGGCATCCAGAACGAGTTGCGAACGCTGCCCCGCGAGGAGTTGAACCAGCCAGCCCACGGCCGCGACGCGCGCCGTCTGCGCGGCGCGCGCTACGCCGGGCAGTACACCCACCGGGATTTGTTGACGGACCTTCTCGCCGAAGTCGAACAGCGATTGCTGCGTGCGCGGCAAGGCAAGCGCGTCCGCGCGCGACGGTTGCTGCGATCGCTCGAACAGACGCTGGAGATACTTGGCTACCTCATCGACGGCCGTCCCGCGCCCAAGGCGGCCGCTCTTCGCGAGATGTTCGACGCGAACGGGCTGATCCTGGTCGAGGGATTGGCATCCGGCGTCTTCGATCGCGCCGGCTCGGCCGACATCATCGAGGCCGTCAGTTGGTTCTGCTTCGACCGCGACAAAGCGTTCTACAACCGATTCCGTATCCCGCACGATGCTTGGCTGATTCGCGAACGGTTGGAGCGTATTCAGGATCGCGTCCTGCGGACTGAGAACGATAGTGCGCTGTCGCTGACGCCGGGTTTCTCATCCAGTTTCTCGGGAATCGCGCACGCCTGGTGCTCGGGCGTTTCGTTCGACGAGATCTTGAACGGAACCAGCCTCTCGGAAGGCGACGTAATGATGACTTTCGCCAAGATTCTCGATTTGGCGCGGCAATTACGTGCTGCCGCTCAGGCACTCGGCCCGTCCCACCCCGCCCTACCGAGTCTGGCCGCTGGCGAAGGCATGACGCGTCGAGGGATTGTCGCGCTCTGCTGCGGGCTCGGTATTGCGAACGGCGGCGGTCCGGCCGCGTGCTAGACTGAGCGTGACCGATGAAGCTCGTCGTCGCCATCGTGCAAGATCATGACGCCGGCGCGGTTATCGACGCCTTGGTTGCGGCCGAGTTCCGCTCGACCCGCATCAATACGAGCGGCGGCTTCCTGAAGCGCGGCAACGCCACGATCCTGGTCGGCGTCGAGGACGAGCGCGTTCCGGATGTCGTCCGTATCGTTCGTGAGAATACCCGTCCGGCATCGAGGGAATCTGGGACGTCGCTGGCATCTGGGAACGTATTCGTCCTCGACGTCGCACGGTTCGTGCGCATCTAGCGACGGTGGGAGAGGCGTTCCGTCTCACCCAGCTATCCCACGGGGCTGGGTGAGCGTGTAAGCTCGGACCGTCCGAGCTGGCGCAGGTGCTGCGCCACATGCCGCCGATCAGCGATCCGCGTGTCATCGTCGGGAACAACACGAACGACGACGCGGCAGCGTTCCGCTTGTCCGATACGCAGGCGCTGGTGGCGACGGTCGACTACTTCACGCCGATCGTCGATGATCCGTACGATTTCGGTGCGATCGCGGCGGCGAATGCCCTGTCGGATGTGTACGCGATGGGCGGCAAGCCGCTCTTCGCGCTCGCGATCTGTGGGTTCCCGCGCGATCGTCTCGCCGAAGGTGTGCTCGAACGGATCCTTCGCGGGGGCGTCGACAAGGCGGCCGAGGCCGGTATCGCGATCGTCGGTGGACACACGATCGACGATGCCGAGCCGAAATACGGTCTGGCCGTCACCGGTCTCATCGACTCCGGGCACATCTACCGGAACGTCGGCGCCCGTGTCGGCGATCACCTCATCTTGACCAAGCCGATTGGGACGGGAATCATCGCGACTGCCATCAAGCGCGGCCTGGCAGACTCGGCGATGATCGCCCGCGCTACCGAGGTGATGGCGACCTTGAACCGCGCCGCGGCGGACGTGATGGCGCAGTTCGAGCCGAGCGCGGTGACGGACATCACCGGCTTCGGCCTGCTCGGACACTGTGCCGAGATGGTGGCCGGATCGAACCTGGATGCGCGCGTCTACGCGACGCGCGTGCCGTTCCTGGATGGCGCGCGCGCCCTGTGCGAACAGGACATCGTGCCGGACGGAACACGCCGAAATCTGGCGTCGCTCGGCGACACTGTGACGTGGGATCGCCGGCTGAACGAGGTGGATCGACTGCTGCTGGCGGACGCGCAGACGTCGGGCGGCCTTCTGATCGCGGTCAGTGGCGATCGAGCCGAGGCGCTACGACAAGCATTGACGGCCGCGGGAACGCTTGCGGCGGCGCCGATTGGCGAAGTCATCCCAGGGTCAGGCGGTTTGGAGGTCGTCGAAGCGTGAGTATCAGGATTGCGTTCTCCACCCTCGGGTGCCCGGACTGGACGGTCGAGCAGGCGTGCCAGGCGGCGCGGCGCCACGGCTACGATGGCATTACGCTGCGTTTGCTCGATGGAGAGATCGTCCCGGCGACTCTCAATCGTGACGGACGCGAGCGGGTTCGCGCCGCGCTCGGGGACCTCTCATTGGCGTCAATCGACACGTCCTGTACATTCACGAGCCCGGACGACGCGGTCCGCGCAAGGATGCGCGCCGACGCGGTTCGGTATTTGGAAATGGCGGCTGATCTGACTGCGCCGCTGATTCGCGTGTTCGGCGGACGACTGGCCGAGGGCGACAACGAGGCGGCGGCACGCGATCGAATCGTCGATTCACTGAACCTCCTGTCGCCTCGGGCCGAGACTCTCGGAATCGGCATCGCGCTGGAGACGCACGATTCCCTGTCCGCCAGCCGCGCGGTCGCCGACGTCCTCGCGCGCGTGCCGAGCCACTCCGTCGGCGCGCTTTGGGATGTTCACCATCCGATCCGATCGGGCGAGAGCCCAAGCGAGACCTACGACCTCATCGGCGCTCGCACGATCGCCACGCATGTCAAGGATGCCCGGCGCGTTAGCGATGGCTGGCAGCTCGTGCTCATGGACGAAGGCGAGTTGCCAATTGCCGAATTCATACGTGTTCTCCGTGCTCGCGGGTGGCACGGCTGGTTGGCGGTCGAATGGGAGAAGAAGTGGCATCCGGAGATCCCCGAGCCCGATGTCGCGATGCCGTGGCACGCCGAGAGACTACGACGGCTACTCGCCACCTGAGGATTTGTCAGTGGCCGTCACCCGATGCTCGTGCGGCACTCTTCTGAAGGTCTTCTGGCTGTGGCCGGATGAAGCCGAGGATGGGCTCATGCACGTGACCGACCGCCTCCGCGATGCGCCCAAGAACGCCGAAGAGGTGCGGGCGGTTTCGCCGACCGATGCCGCGATCGCGTTTGACCAGAAGCACACACCCGAACACGACATAACCAGCGCGTCTAGCACTCTGCGTCGAGGACGGTGCGCCCGGCGCATCGCCGGGCGCTAGCTGGCGTTGCCTACAGACTCGAGGTCAGTTCCAGCGTCTTGCCGGTCTGGGCGGCGATGTACCCCTTCTCGATGATCTCGACGACGTGTCGGGCGTGCTCGGCCGAGGGCACCGGATCGGTGTTCTCGACGATGCACTCGGCCAGGTGGGCGATGTCGGCGTAGACGTGCGGCTCCTGGATACGGGCGTGGCCGCCGGTGACGTAGGGGATGTCGGGGCCGGCCGCGTTGTATTTCAGCGTTCCACCCGGGAAGCCGAGGGTGCCCTGTAATCGCTTGGGGGCGTTCACTTCGACGCCGCCGATGGCCATCCCCATGTCGATCGTGCCCTCCGTGCCGAAGAATGTCATACGTCCGAAGCCGATCGTGGGCGCGCCGGCGCAGTTCTGACCGGTCGCGACCGCGAACGTGTTGTCCCCGAAGTCGAGCAGGATCAAAGTGTTGTCGTCCATCTCGACCTGGATCGGGTTGCCCTTGAAGAAGCGGACTGGCGTGCCGATACCAGACATCGCCGAAACCCGCTTCACAGATCCGAGGATGCCCGTGAGCGAGTGCAGGTTGTAGACGGCCATGTCATACATGGGTCCGCCACCCTTCTTGTAGTACCAGGTCGGGTCGACGTTCGACAGGACGTCTCCGCCGGTGCGAAACGCCTCGCCCTCGTGGCCTCCGCCGACGTTCGAGGTGAACGCCCAGTACACCTTGCCGAGTGCGCCATCACGAATGAGGTCGCGGATGCGCGCCTGGGTTCGGTTCAGCATCTGGCCCGGCGACGCGACGAGCTTCAACCCAGTCTTGGTGCGCAGTTCGACGATGTCGTTCGCCTGCTGGAGATTGACCGTCATGGCCTTCTGCACGTACACGTGCTTTCCGGCGCGCAACGCCTTCATCACTTGGTCGTAATGGACCGGGATCGGACCAGCGATTGCGACCGCCTCGATGTCGGCCGACTTGAGCATCTCGTCGTAATCGGAGTAGTGCGATGGAACCTGGTACCGCGACGCGGTCTCGGCCGATCGCTCGGCCACGATGTCGCAGACGGCCGCCAGTTCGATGCGTTCCTGTGCGTCCGGTACGGCGAGGTGCGGAAGGATTCCGCGTTGCGAGACGGATCCGAGCCCGGCAAGACCGATCTTGACTCGACGTGACATGCGCCTACCTCATCGTGGAGTGGCCTCAGTGTACCGGACTATCTGGTCGTAGACGTACAGGGTTCCGGTCACGCACGTGGGGCCATCGCTGGTCGCGACGGCTTCGGCCGCGCTATCAGCGGTGTCGGCTGGCAGGCCGAGCGAACGCGCCGCGCGCACGATATCCGACGGCGCAGCCTGCTCGAATCTTGGCACCGGAACGGCGATGACGCGTTCAGCCAGACCGGAAAGTGGCTCGAGGAATGCCCGCGGGTCGCGTCGGCCGACCAGCCCGACGATGACTGTCCATCGCCGATCTCCAAAATGCACCCGCAGACCGTCGGCGAGTGCGCGCGCGGACTCGGGAGTGTGAGCGCCATCGTAGACGAGCGGTGGCGACTGTCGCAGACGTTCCAGCCGTCCAGGCCAGCGCGCCTGGGCAAGCGCGCGTCGACACGCGTCCGAGTTGAGGCGCTGACCTAACCGTTGCAGCAGGCATTCGACCGCCGTCAGCGCCATCCCAGCGTTTTCGACCTGGTGCGCCCCGAGCAAGCCGAGATCCATTCCCTCGAAACGCGACCAGGGCGACCACGCATCGAACTGCGTCCCGCCAGGATGGGACGCGCGCAGGGCGAACCCCGCGTCGCGCCCCATCTGGATCAGTCGCCCGCCGGCGAGGGCGACGCCGGCCTCGATGACGGCCGCGACGGCTGGCGTCTGTCGCGCGGTTACGCAGATAGCGCCGCGTTTGACGATCGCGACCTTCTGGGCCGCGATTTCGGACGGCGTTGTCCCGAGTCGCGGCGCGTGCTCCAGCGTCACCGGTGTCAGACACGCCACCGGAGCGTCCAGGGCATTTGTCGCATCGAATCGTCCGCCCGCGCCGACCTCGATCGCGCCGACCCGAATGGCATCCTGGCAAAACATCTCCAGCGCGGCTATGAGAAACAATCGCCAGATCTGACGCGGCTCATGGTGAAGGGCGCGGCTCAGATCGATCAGACTCGTCATCGTCGTCGCCAAACGCTCGCCATCGACCGGCACGCCGTTGACGCGGATCCGTTCTTCGACGCGGACGAGATGGGGCGATGTGAAGGTACCGGCGGCCAAACCGTGGGCGGTGAGAATCGCGCCGATGAGTGTGGCGGTCGAGCCCTTGCCCTTCGACCCGGTGACGTGAACGAATGAAAGGCCACGCTCGGGGTTGCCCCGTCGTTGAAGGAGATCGATCAGTTCATCGAACGGATAGCCGCGAATGGTGTCGGCAACCGAGTGCTTGACCCACGTCTCGTCCAGATAGCGGACGAATTCGTCATAGGTCATCGCCCGATTGGCCGGCGCGGCCACTCGCGTTGACACTCCCATGGGGCGTACCTATACTGCCAAGGAGGTTGCGTACGCGGAAAGAAGGCCATGCTGGTTGAGGTGGTCGTCGATAGCGTCAGGGTGAACCTGCAAAGCTATCAGCGCGTCGTAATGCTGAAAGACAAGACAACCGATCGGTTGTTGCCGATCTGGATTGGTAACGCCGAGGCGGACGCAATTGTGATGGGTCTCCAGAAGCTCGAGATCCCGCGTCCCCTGACTCACGACTTGATCAAGGCGATTCTGTCAGAGATTGGCGCACGCGTCAGCCACGTCGTCGTGAGCGACCTCTCGAACGACGTGTTCTACGCGCGCATCAACGTCGAGTTCGGCGGGCGGCATCACGAGATCGATGCCCGACCAAGCGATGCGATCGCCGTCGCGATCCGCCTCCAGGTGCCGATCTATGTCGATGAATCGGTGCTCGACAAAGCATCGGTAGAGCTCGAGCAAGAGACCGAAGAGGGTGCGTCGAGCGAGACTGGCGCGTCAAGCGAAGGCAAGACCGAGGCGCAGCCGGAGCACATTCCGAACGCGTTTCGCGATTTCATCAATACGCTCGATCTCGATGACCTCGGCCGCGGCGAGAAAGGCAAGCGGTAGCCTCGACACCCGGTAGAATCACCGCCGTGCCGGGCACTGGCTTTTTTTCGTTCGTCCTGCATAGCCATTTGCCATATGTCCGTCGCGCGGGGGTGTGGCCGCACGGCGAAGAGATGATCCACGAGGCGATCGCCGAAACGTACATCCCCCTGATACGGGAATTGCGTCGCCTTGAGCTTGAGAATGTTCCGGCGCGCTTCACGATCGGACTGACGCCGATCCTTCTCGAGCAACTGGCCGACGACGATGTCCTGCGATCGTTCGTCGAGTACGCTCGGACTGAGGTCGTCGCGGCCCGTCGCGATGCCGCCGATCCCAGTCGCGACGCGGCGATGGTCGCGCTCTCGGAGTACTACGCGGCGTTCTACGAGGGTTTGCTCGCGACGTTCAACGACGAGTTGGGTGGTGACATCGTCGGAGCGTTTCGGCACGCGTTCGAGATCGGTCAGATCGAGGTCCTTACCAGCGGCGCGACGCACGGTTATCTGCCGCTTCTATCGCGTGATTCGTCGATCAATGCGCAGCTTGCGGCCGGCCGTGCGACGACTCGGCGGCACATGGGGCGGGATGCGACCGGCATCTGGCTGCCCGAGTGCGCCTATCGGCCAGGCTACGTCGCCGACACGGGACTAGTACGGCCTGGCATTGAGGACTTCCTCGCCGCGCGCGGGTTGGACCACTTCTTCACAGAGACGCACGTCGTTTCGGGCGTTCGCTCGGGCAAGGTTACTGGCGACGTGGTCGGGCCATATGGCGCGCCGCGCCGACGTGTTGTCGAGTGGGCGGGCAGCGCGGCTCAGCGCGACCGAACGGTGCTGCGGCCGTATGGTGTTCGTGACGCCGCGGTCTCGGTTTTCGCCCGCGATCCGCGCACCGGCCTGCTCGTCTGGTCGGCGAATCAGGGCTATCCGGGTGACTTCTCCTATCGGGAGTTCCATCGCAAGGACGTCGCGTCGGGACTCCAGTATTGGCGCGTGACCGGAAGTGGTGTCGATCTCGGCGCAAAGGCGCTCTATGACCCAGCGGTCGCCGCCGCGCGAGTGCGGGCGCACGCGCGCCATTTCGTCGGCGTTGTTGCTGAGACTCTCGCGGAGCACTATGCGACGCACGGTCGGCCCGGCCTGATCGTCTCGGCATACGACACCGAGCTCTTCGGTCACTGGTGGTTCGAGGGCGTGTCATGGCTGGGTGAAGTGGCGCGTCTCCTGGCATCACATCCGGACGTCGCGATGATGACGACGGCCGAGTACCTGGCGTCGTACCCGGCTGAGGAAGCGATCGACCTGCCCGAAATCTCCTGGGGCACCGGCGGTGATCATTCGACGTGGATCAACGATGAGACGGCCTGGATGTGGCCGGAGATCCATCGCGCTGAGCGTGTGATGGAGGAATGCGTGGCGCTCGCTAGCGCGGGCTCATCCGATTGTGATGCCGTGCTGCGGCAGCTCGGCCGGGAACTGCTTCTTCTCGAATCCAGTGACTGGCCATTCCTGATTTCGACCGGTCAGGCCGGCGAATATGCCGCCGAGCGATTCCGGTCCCACGTCGAAAGGTTCGACCGTCTTGCTGACGCGGCTCGTACCGGCGCGCGGGACGCCGGTATGCTGGCCTACCTTGCCGAGATCGAGCGGTCCGACAATCCCTTCCCGGATCTCGATTGGCGCTGGTTCGCCGCGCGCCAGGGCAGCGCGGCGCTCATTCCGTAGCCCGCGGCCCGCTCCAAAGTACCGCGCCGGGCTGATCGCGCTTGCCAGGCCGCTGGATCGCGCCTATTGCCTCAGGAGTTGAAGCACGTTTTGCGGGATGACGTTGGCTTGTGCGAGGACCGCCGTAGCCGACTGAAGGAGGATCTGGCCACGCGTGAAGGTAACGGTTTCATTGGCGACATCAAGATCGCGGATACGCGATTCAGACGCGTGCAGGTTTTCGGCCGCGGAGTTCAACGTCCCTACCACGGCCTCGAGCGCGTTCTGCGCTCCGCCGAGGGTGGCTCGCTGGCTGCTCACCTGGTCGATCGCATCATCGAGCAGCGAGATGGCCGCGTTGGCATCCTCGGGCGTATCGAGATTCAGCCCGACGATGCCGAGCGACGACGCCTGCATGTCGAAGAACTCGACGCGCAACCGCTCGCCGGCGTTGCCCCCGACCTGGAGGTTCACCACCTTCGAGGACGAGCCGCTGACCGCGCTGTCGAACAGCGTGAACTGTCCGTACCGGGTCGTCGTCGCGATGCGATCGACGTTGTCGAGAATCTGGTTTGCCTCAGTTGTGATCGCCGCGCGCTGCGCTATGTTGATCGTGCCATTCGAGGCCTGAACAGCAAGTTCGCGCAAGCGCTGTAGCGACGCATGCATGTTGTCTAACGCACCCTCGGAAGTCTGAATCATCGATACGCCATCAAGCGCGTTGCGAGATGCCTGCTCAGTCGCGCGAATCTGTGATCGCAGCTTCTCGCTAATAACGAAGCCGGCCGCGTCGTCTTTCGACGCGTTTATGCGAAGACCGGACGAGAGCCGTTGTGTTGAGAGGGCCAAATTGTCAGACACGATGCCGAGGCTTCGGTTTGCCGTTAGCGCGGAGATATTCGTATGGATGCGGACCATCGTTCGTCCTCCCTACTGTCTCGAATGTGAATCGTCGCGCGTCCGATTCGGCTCAAGCCGTCAGAAGCTCGGCATGGATTCGTTCGACCGATTCAGCGGCCGCTCGCATACCGTTGCGTGCGACGATCGATCCGGGGTCGAGGCGCGCCGCCAGCACGAACGCATTCAGCGAATCGTGATGGCGCTCCAGGAATCGCAACGCCGACCCCAGCAAGATGTAGATCTTGGGTTCAGTCTGATGTCGGTCGATCGCGCCCCCAAGCACGCGCGCGCACTCCTCGTGTTCGCCGAGTCGATGAAGAAGGTCGCCGAGTAGAAGCCAGTAGGCGCTGACGTCCGGATTGCGGCGCGTCAGATCATCAAGGTAGTCATAGGCAGCTTGATTCTGGCCGGTCGCGACGAGCGCCTGGCAGTAGCGCGTGTGTGTCTCGACGAGACGCGGCGCCGCCTCCGCTGCCCGACGGAGGTAGTCAAGGGCCTCCCCGGCTTCGTCGTTCGCCAGAAGGCCGCGACCCAGTGCGAGATTGGTAACAGCCTCGTTCGGCATCCAGTCGTAGGCTCGCCGCCATCGCTCGATCGCCAACTCGAAGTTGCCCTTGCTCCACGCGACCGTGCCGAGCTCGACCAAAGCCTTCCAGCTTCCGCTGCCGGCATCGACCTGAAACTCGGTGGCGCGATCGCGTAACGCCATGGCCAGATTCAGAAAGCGCTCTGCCTGGACGAGGTTCCCAGTTTGGCCGTGGGCGCAGCCGAGCGTGAAGCAGAGATCGGAGTACGCATAGTCGCGCACCCCGAGTTCGCCGATTCGGACTGCCAAGACGGCCTGGCCCAGTTGCATTGCCGAGCGCATGGCGACGACGCGGATAAGCCCGGCAAAGTCGGGCCGAATGCGGCCGGCGAAGCGGCGCAGAGCGGCGCGCGCGTGCCGCAGCGCGGTCACGTGGTGCCCCATCTCGGCGTGCTGAACCGCAAGGTAGTAGTAGAGTTCAGGGGCGTCCGGACGCTGGCGCAATTCACGCCGAAGCAGGCGCAGATTTCGTTTGTGCTTTCCGGCCGCTTCGCGCCCGGTCGTGTCGGCGTAACCGCTGTGCTCGACCACCAATGCAGCCGAGCCGCCTTCCATGTCCGGATCCTCGCGACAGTGCACGATGTTCTCGTGGATCGGGTAAATCCAACGAATCTCCGGACTGTTCCTGAACAGGCGTCGGCCTCCCGATACGGTGAAGCCGAGGCCGTCGGCGCGACGGCTTCGCACCGGAACGCGGAGAATCTGGATGCCGGCCGGCTGGGCCACAATCTCGGCCCGCAAAGCGCCAATACTTTCCTCGACCGCGACATCGTCGCCGTCGAGGATCAGGATCCACTCGCCGGTGGCGTGATCGAGCGCGAAGTTCCGCGCCGCCGAGAAGTCATCGACCCAGGTGAACGGGATCACACGGGCGCCACGGCCGCGTGCGATCTCGACGGTGCGATCGGTCGACCCGGTATCGACGACGATCATCTCGTCAGCGATGCCGCGCGCGCTATCAAGCGCCCGTCCGATATTCGCCTCCTCGTTCTTGACGATCATCGTCAAGCTGATGAGGGGCTTGTCAGCACGTGCTCGACCCGATTCCGACATTGCGAATCCCTCCTGAGCCCACCGTGATGATCTTCGGTTGCCGCGGCGTTCAACTTGAGCGAAGGACGACACCTGATCGTGCCGATTCCGGGTCATGTAAGGAGATCGACCCCGGCCGCGTCGTCCCACAAACGGCGTAGATCGTGTCCCTAAAGGGCCGGACTGCACTGCCGATAATCGCCCCGTCACGAGTTGACAGGAGGTGAGTCGCCGAGAGATCGGCGGAGAATGGTCGATCGGCGGCCGGGGGCCGCAAAGACCGGCGGGAAACGGATTTCCCGACCAAGAGAAGCAGTGGAGGCTTTTTTCTATGGGCGTTCGCATTTACACCAACATTGACGCGATGAATGCCGACCGACACCTCGGTATCACATCGGCCGGTCTCAGTCGGTCGATCCAGCGGTTGTCGTCCGGTCTCCGGATCAACACGGCGGCAGACGACGCGGCCGGTCTCGCGATCAGCGAGCGGTTGCGGGCCCAGGTCCGCGGCAACAATCAGGCGGTCCGCAACACGCAGGATGGCATCAGCCTGATCCAGACCGCGGAAGGCGCGTTGGACGAAGTGCATTCGATGCTCCAGCGCATCCGTGAGCTGAATGTCCAAGCCGCCAACGGCACGGTCTCGGCCAATGACCGCACATCTATCGGAAACGAGGCCATCGAGCTTGGAGATGCGATCGATCGGATCGCCACCACGACGCAGTTCAACAACCTGATCTTGCTCGATGGCAACTTCGGGACCTTGACGCTGCAGATCGGACCGAACGGTGACGCGCCGCCCCAGCTGTACACCACAACGCTGGCGATGCAGGACATGCAAATGGCAGCGCTGAATCTGGGAACTTTCACGACCGCCGGTGGCGCGACGAATATCGCCGGCGCGACCGAGGCGAACCAGAACTTGATTACGATTGACGCGGCGATCGACCAGGTTTCGACCTTCCGCGCTCTGATCGGCGCGCGCCAAAACATGCTCGAGCACGTCATCACGAGCCTCAACGTCGCGAGTGAGAATCAGGCAGCCGCGGAATCCCGCGTTCGCGATCTCGATGTCGCGACCGAGACAGTGAACTTCACGAAGCTCCAGATCCTGCAGCAGGCCGGCACCGCCGTCCTGGCGCAGGCGAATGTGGCGCCGCAGACCGTTCTCCAGCTCCTCCGGTAAGAGGGGCGAGGTAGAGCGGCTAGGTTCGTGGAGGTTTGACAATGGAGAAGAGTACGGTTCAGTCCCTGGCGGGCGTGGGCGTCGTCGAAGGCGCTCCACCCGCGTCGGTGGGCCGGGCGGGTCAGGCTCCGTCCGTTCCTCCGCCCGCGCCGCCGGATTTGCTCACGGCGAGGCCACGCACCGACACCGATGCGCAGTTCCTGGCGCGGCAAGCCGCGTCAGACGTCGGTGCCGGCGCACGGTCAACCTTCGCGCGATTCCGGGTCGACCAGGAGACGCACGAGGTGTCCGTGGACATCGTTGACACGGAGAGCCAGGAGGTTCTCCGTTCGATTCCGAACAACGAACTACGGCAAATGGCGCAGCGTTATCGCGCATCCCAGGGAATACTCTTGGATTCGGCGGTCTAGGCCCTACAGAAGCGACAACGGCGTGCCGATACTGGTTCTGTCGAGTGACAGGCTCGGGTCGGCTCGTCGATCGGGCTTTCCAAGCAAGGTGTTGAGGAGGTAGACGAGGCATGGCATCGCCGATCGCGTTTTCCGGCCTCGCTTCTGGCCTCAACTCAAACCAACTGATCGATGCAATGCTGAGCGTGGACAAGGGCCGTGTCGATGCTCTCAAGGCGAAGCAAGCTCAGCTCGGCTCGCGCATCTCGTCGGTCGGCAACGTTCGTTCGAAGCTGAGCACCCTGCTCAGTAAGCTGGATGCGCTCCGGTTCCAGAGCCAGATCATGACGCGCTCAATTTCGTCATCGCTCGCCGATGCCGTCTCCGCCACCGCTGATAGCAGCGCCGCGGTGGGATCGTTCAAGGTGACGGTCGATCAGCTGGCGACGACGACTCGCCGCGACGGTGCGAGCGGTGTGGGCAACCCGTCGTTCGACGAACTCGGCGCGCTGGCGTCGTCCGGCCTCGCTCTGACGCCGACTGCCGGTAGATTCACGATCAACGGCACGCAGATCACAGTCGCGGCGCCGACCAAGATCCAGGACTTCGTCGACGCGATCAATGCCTCGACTGCGTCGCATCATGTCGTAGCGAGCTATGTTCTCGATGGCGGCGGAAACAAAGTCGGCATTCGGCTCGATAACGACGGGACGCAAGCGCCGGGCGTGGCGATCAGCGTTGGCAGCGCGGGTGATACCAGCAACTTCTTGACGGCGGCGAAGCTCGATGTCGCGACACAGGCCGGCGAGACACTTGCGAGTACGTCGACGCTTGGCCGGATCGTCGGCGCGAATACGTTGGCCACGGCCCGGATGTCGACCGCGCTCAGCCAGGCAACCGGCACTTTCTCGATCAACGGCGTGAGCTTCTCGTGGGACTCGGCCGTCGATTCCGTTAACTCGGTCATGGCTCAGATCAGTTCATCGGCTGCAAACGTCAACGCAAGCTATGACGGCGTTTCCAATCGGATCATCCTCTCGTCGAAGAGCACCGGCGCTCAGTCGATCTCGGTTTCCGACACGACCGGCAACCTGATGGCCGCGTTAGGCGCGACCAACGCCGCCGGTGCGGCTGAGACGCTCGGCCTGAACGCGCTCTATCGCGTCGACGCGGTCGCCGGTGGGGCGCAGCAATCGAGCACATCGAACACGATCACCGGCGTCGTCCCGGGAGTGACCCTCACGCTGAAACAGCAGAATGCCGCCACTCCCGTGACTGTGACCGTCGGATCGGATGTCGACAAGCCGCTCGCGGCCATGAAAGAATTCGTTGCGGCGTTCAACGACGCGTTCGACTACATCCGGGCGAACACCAAGCCCGATCCGAACGGGAAGTCCGGGATCTTGCAGAGCGAATCGGGCGTCCGAATGATCGGCGATTCGCTTCGCTCGATCGCGTTGGCGCAAGTTGGTGGTCTCACGGGTCCCTATTCGACCCTGGGCGATCTTGGCCTGACGTTTGGTGCCGTCGGTTCAGCAGTTGGAACGACGAACAAGCTCGTGCTCGACGAGGCGAAGTTCAAGGACAAGTTGGCTGCCAATCCCTCGGCGGTCCAAGACGTTCTGAACAGCGCAGTCGTTGGCAGTCAGGGCATCTTCGATCGCATGCGATCGACTATCAACTCGGCGACACTGCCGGGCGGCGTGCTGACGTCGATCACCGACGCTTCGACGACGACGCAGACCGACATCGGAGCGCGCGTGAAATCGGTCGAGAGCCGGATGGAGCAGAGGCGGGCGCGCCTGGAGGCTCAGTTTGCCCGTATGGAAGGCGCCGTGGCGCAGTTGCAGTCGCAGGCGGCTCGGCTCAACGCGCAATTGGCCAAGCTGGGGTAGTCCGCGGTCGAGGCGCTGGTGCGGTTGACCGACACTTGCTTTTATAGGGGCATACGATGGCGATTCAGGCATACACGAACTACCAACGCACGCGGACGCAGACCGCGTCTCCCGGCGAACTGATCGTCATGATGTACGGTGGCGCGATCCGATTCCTGACGATGGCTCGTCAGAGAATCGAGACCGGCGACATCGAATCCGGACACCGCAATCTCGTTCGCGCGCAGGAGATCATCCTGGAGCTAATGGTCAGCGTCGACGTCGGCGTCGGCCCGGTTGCCCAGAATCTCTTCGATCTGTACGAATTCATGCATCGGCATCTCGTTCGGGCCAACGTCAGCAAGGACGCGAAGATGATCGATGAGGTCGCGACTTTGCTACGCGAACTGCTCCCAGCATGGGAGCAAGCGATCGCGGCCGATACACGCGGCCAGGGTGCCCGCGTCCCAACCATCGCCGACATTCGGTACGCGACGGCCTGATATTAGAAACCTGGCGCGGCCAGCCTCGTTCGCGTAAAGATATCGTCAGAACCGCCGATATCTGACCTGACAACGAACGACGGAGCACAAAGTGAGCGACGCCGCGCCGCGACCCACGGCATTTCGTCTCGGCCTCTTCGAGGCTATTCGTCGTACGGCCGAGGCGCAGCGCGCCGTCGTTGAGGCCGATGATCTCGACAGCTTCTATCGATTGTTCGAGGCCCGGGAACGCCTATTGGACAAGGTCGATCAGATCGATCAAGAACTCGATCCCGTCGACCGCGCACGGGCCACCGAGACGCTGACCGCGATCATGCGGCTCGATCAGGCGACCGAGCGAGTCCTGATGTCGCGGATCGAGCAGGCGCGCGGTGAACTCACCGGGCTCAATCTGGGCCGCCAGGCGGTGGCGGCCTACGCGCGCACTCAGGCGGTCGCGCCGTCCAGTCCCGCCTCGGCAAGCCTGCCGGAGTTTCGTTGACCGCGGTTCCATCAGGGAGTCCCTGACCGCGGGTTAGGGATTCCCCCACTGTTCCACGGCATGACCCGGTCGATAGGATGAGGTTGCCCTACCAGAGCCGGGAGCTAGTGCTATGAGCGTTTTCGCGGCACTTCGGATCAGCGCCAGTGGACTGAACGCGCAGCGTCTCCGAATGGACGTCATCACGAATAACATCGCCAATGCGGAGACGACGCGCACGCCCGAGGGTGGCGCGTTCCGCCGTCAACAGGTGCTGTTCAGCCCACGCTACACCGGTCGGGTGCCGTTCTTCAGTCTCCTGCGTGGCGATGTTCGCCGAACTGAGGCACTGGCGCCGCGCATCGAAGGTATTCAGCCGATCGGTATCGTCGACGATCCGACTCCCTCGCGCCGGGTGTATGACCCAAGCCATCCCGACTCGGGTCCGGACGGGTTCGTCGAGTACCCGAATGTGAACATGGTCACCGAGATGACCGACATGATGTCGGCGACACGGTCGTACGAGGCAAACGTCACGGTTTTCAATGCAGCGAAGGCGATGGCTCAACGCGCAATCGATCTGGCTCGCTAGGCGCCTGAGACGTGGATCGTTTGGGCGCGCTCTTCTCATCGCTGCTGGCCCTGTGGTCAGGGCTGGGTCGTACGCAGCGCTTCGCCATCGTCGGGTCGTCGATTGCGGCCATCGCCGCGCTGGGAATCCTGGGATTCATAGCCCAGCAGCCGGATCTCGTGCCCGTGTTTCGCAACGTCCCGGCCGCCGAGGCCGCCCAGATCGTTCAACGCCTGGGCGCGTCGAAGACCGTCTATGCGCTATCGGACAGCGGCACGACGATCCTCGTCCCCGCCGCGAAGGCGAACGACATCCGCCTCGAGATGGCCGGCGCCGGATTGCTCCAGGGCGGAACGATCGGGTACGAGTTGTTCAACCAGAGTGGCATCGCCGCCCTCGGAATGACCGAGTTCAGCCAGCGACTGAACCTTCAGCGCGCGCTCGAGGGTGAGCTGAGTCGCACGATCATGCGATTCGACAACATCGAAAACGCACAGGTGCGGATCGTTTTGCCGCAGCAGACGCTGCTCACGGATCGGCAGAAGGACGCGACGGCGGCTGTCATCGTCAAGATGAAACAGCGCGGCCTCGAACCCATCAAGGAAATGTCGCCCGAGCAGGTGCGCGCGATTCGGCAGTTACTCTCGCGTTCGGTCGAGGGATTGAAGATCGACAACGTCACGATCGTCGACAACAACGGCGTCGATCTGACCGACAAGATTCGCACGTCGGATCTGGAGACGCAGAACCCAAGGATGACCGAGCGGCAACGTGACTTCCAGCGCGACATCGAGATGAATCTCGCCCGCCAGATTCAGGCGATGCTCGAACAAGCGATTGGCCCGAACCGCGCGGTCGTGCGCGTCAATGCCAATCTGAATTGGGACCAGGTGACGCAGGACAGCGAGTTCTTCGTCCCGCCTTCGACGGTGCCCGACGCGCGCCCCAATGTCGTCCGAAGTGAGCAGTCCGTAACCGAGAAATTCGCCGGACCACCGGTGGCGCTGCCGGGAGGCGCGCCAGGCGTGCCGTCGAACGTGGGACCGGGCGCGCAGGCCGCTCAGAGCATGACGATTCCGGGTGCGCCCGTCGCATACGAGCGCACCGACACGATCAAGAATCATGAAATCTCGAAGACCGTCGAGAAGTTGACGAAGGCTCCCGGCGCCATCGAGCGCATGACCGTCGCGGTCATGCTCGATGGACCGATGGAAGAGATCCAAGTTCAGGCAATTGAGCGCACCGTCGCGGCCGCGGCCGGGATCAAGCCGGAACGCGGGGATGTCGTGACCGTGGCTTCGATGCCGTTCGATCGTTCGCTACAGGAACAGCAGAGGCGACAGATGCAGGAATCAGCGCAACTCGAGTTCTACTTCAACATGGCGAAGGTTGGCGCAGCGGTGCTGATCTCGCTCTTCGTCTTGCTTTTCCTTCGATCGATGTTGGCGCGGCCAAGCGTCACCTCGACCGTGCTCGGGCCGCAGCTACTCCCCGGGACGATGCCGGGTGTGCCCGGTGCTGGCGGAGACGAGGCTCTTGGCGCGGGCGAATACTACGACGAGGAGTTCGAAGAGGAGGAAGAGGAAGAGTCGATCGAAGACGAGCTGCCGGCGCCGGAAATGCTGGAAGAGCTCGAAGCGCCGATCGAAATCCCCGAAATCGCTTCGCCCGAAGAAGAGCGGATCCGCGAGATGGAAGAGCGCCTGCGCGAAGCGCAGGAGCGCCGTCAGGCACTCGAAGAGCAAGTCTTCAATCTTGCCCGCAACAACCCGGAGGCGCTGGCCGATCTCATCAAGACGTGGCTCGAAGAGGAAGAGGAGGCACGGGTCTAGATGTCGCGCGCCGCTCGAATGCCGAGCCGCGCTGGCACTCGACGCGCGGCCATTTTGCTTACGATGCTCGGCGGCGATTCCGCGGCCGCGATCCTGCGCGACCTTCCGGACGATGCGATCGAAGCGATCACGGCTGAGATCGTTCGCCTGGACGACGTGTCCGAGCAGGAACGCACCGCGGCGCTCACCTCCTGTGTATCGACCGCGAACGGATCATCGAACGCGTCCGTCGCAACCGACTATGCACGCGAGCTCCTGACCCGGACCCTCGGCGCGGCCCGCGCAGTCGCGGTCGTGGCCCGCCTGGGGCGCGACGAAGACGGCGCGTTCGACTTTCTGTCACGAGTTGATCCGGCCGCGATCGGGGCGTTCTTCGAGAACGAACATCCTCAGACCGCGACGATTGCGCTGGCGCACATGCCCCGCGAACTGGCTGGCCGCGTCCTCTCGCGTTTGCCGATCGGCGCCCAGGTGGACATCGCGCAACGTCTGTCACGTCTCAGTCCGGTCGAACCACGGTTCGTCGAGAGAATTGTGGAGGCGATGCGCTCGTCGTTGGCGCCGGCCATCGAGTTTGCGGTGCGACGAACGAATGGCGTCGAGTACCTCAGTCGAGTCCTGGCGGTCTCGGACTCCGAGACCGAACGCGTGGTAATGGCGGCGGCTGAGACGGCTGACCCCGGTCTTGCCCGCGAGCTTCGTGAACGCTCGTTCACATTCGACGACATCGGGAATCTAGCCGATCGGTTAGTCGAGAAGCTGGCGCGATCGGTGCCGCTCGGCGACCTGGCGGTGGCCCTCCGCGGCGCGTCGCCGGCGATGCGGGACCGGTTTCAGGCGAATATGTCCGAGCGGGCACGCGATGCGCTCGCGAGCGAAATGGCGCGCCTAGGCCCGGCGCGTGTTCGCGCGATTGATGACGCGCAACATAAGATTGTCGCACTGGCGCGTCGATTGCTCGGAGGAGACGTCACGGTGTCTCGGTTCGCTCAACGCGACGCTCTCGTGTGATGGCAAGAATCCTTCGCGGCGCGCGCGTGCATCCCGAAGGTGTTGTCATTGGCGATGGCGTGCCGCGAGATGAGTTCGATGGAGCGCTGGGCGCGGATGACGCGACCTCGCGCGAGGCGTCGTGGTGGAACCCCACCGCGCTTCCTGTTTGGTCGCAAGCCGGCGAATCCGTCAAACCTGCCTTCGGCGAGGACGAACGACCATCGGAGATCGCCGAGCTTGAGCGCGCGGCCTTCGAACGGATCGAGGAGGCGGACCGGCGGCTCGCCGAAGCTGAAGCGATGCTCGTGGCCAGTCAAACCGAGGTGGAGCGTGTTCTCGGTGACGCCCGACGCGCCGCGGCGAACTTGATCTCCGATGCGGAGGCACGATCTTCCGCGTTGCGAGAGGAGGCGGCCGCTTTGCGGGACAAGGCGGAAACTGAGACTGAGGAAGCGCAACGCGCGGCCGAGGAGTCGGGCCGTTCATCCGGCTACGAAACGGGATTCGCCGAGGGACGCGAGGCTGGCCTTGTGGCAGGCCAATTGGCCGCGGACGAAACGAGCCGCGAACGCGTTGGCATCATCAGCGATCTGGCGGCAACCGCCGCCCTCGATCGACGCGAGCTCCTTCGTCATGCCGAGGCCGATCTCGTGCGTCTGGCGATCGAAATCGCGCGTCGGATCCTGAACCGCGAGGTGTCGATTCGACCCGACACCGTTCGCTCGGTGGCAGAGGCGGCGTTGCGCCTCGTCTCGGCGAACGGCGGGATCCGCCTGCGCGTCCACCCGGACGACATCGAGCCGCTGAGCGAGTACTGGTCCGAGGCGCATGCCTCGGCGGACGGTGACCGGTCGTACGAATTCGTGCCGGACGCCGAGGTCGAGCGTGGTGGCGTCATTATCGAAACGCGCGCCGGAACCGTTGATGCCCGCCTTATGACGCAGATCGACGAGGTTGCGCGCGACCTACTCGACAGCGAGCCGCCACCGTCGCGGGGCGTCTAAGGTGACGCGACTTGTCGACGGCGGCATCGCCCGAGCTGTCGAGGAGCATCGGATCGATCTATCGGCGCGCGTCGACCGCGTCCGCCAACTGGAACCGATCCGCTGCACCGGATCCGTTACGCAGGTCGTCGGATTGACGATCGAAGCCGAGGGTATCTCGAGTCGGGTCGGAGAGATTTGCGAGATCGTCCCCGGAGGGTCGTCGCGATCGATCCCAGCCGAAGTCGTCGGATTCCGAGATCGCCGCGTCCTATTGATGCCGTTCGGCACGATGGACGGAATTCGGCCGGGCACTCCGGTGCGCGCGAACGGCGGCGTGTTCGGCGTCCCGGTCGGCGACGAGTTGCTCGGCCGCGTGATCGATGGCCTGGGAAGGCCGATCGATGACCTCGGTCCGATTACGGCCACGCGACGATATCCGACGACATCGGATTCCCCACACCCGCTCCAGCGATCGCGCATCCAGGATGTCTTGACGACCGGCGTTCGGGCGGTCGACGGACTGTTGACAGTCGGCCGCGGCCAGCGCATTGGCATCTTCGCGGGCTCCGGCGTCGGCAAATCGACACTTCTGGGCATGATCGCCCGCAATACCGAGTCGGACATCAGCGTCATCGGTCTGATTGGCGAGCGCGGCCGTGAGGTGCGTGAGTTCATCGAGCGCGATCTCGGTCTCGAGGGCCTCAAGAAATCAGTCGTCGTCGTGTCGACGTCCGACCAGCCGGCGCTGGTACGACTGAAAGGCGCCTGGGTCGCGACCGCGATCGCCGAGTACTTTCGCGACCGTGGTCGAGACGTGACGCTGATGATGGATTCCGTGACGCGATTCGCGATGGCGCAGCGCGAACTGGGCCTGGCCGTCGGTGAGCCGCCGGCCTCGAAGGGTTACACGCCGAGCGTCTTCGCGCTCTTGCCGCGCTTAATGGAGCGGGCCGGAACCTCCAACACGGGCACGATCACCGCCTTTTACACCGTCTTGGTCGAGGCCGATGACCTCAATGAACCGATCACCGACACCGCGCGGTCCATCTTGGATGGACACATCGTCCTCTCGCGCGATCTCGCGGCCGAGAACCACTATCCAGCGATCGACGTGCTCGGTTCGGTGAGCCGCGTGATGACTGATGTCACGTCGCCGGAGCACCGACAGTGGGCCGGGAACGTGCGTGAAACAATGGCCGTCTATGCCAACGCGCGCGATCTCATCAACATCGGCGCTTACGTCCGAGGCTCGAATCCGCGGATCGATGCCGCGATACGCGACATGCCGGCCGTGACGCGGTTTCTGCGCCAAACACCGGACGAGAAGTCGGCCTGGGACGAGACGCTGACCCAGCTTTCTGGGCTGTGTCCCGAATGAAGCCGGGTATCGTGGGTGGGAATAGGTGCCACACCTATTCCCGTCAGGGCGGCACAGGGGTTAGAACCTAGTCGTGGATCGCCGATTTCGGCTGCTCTCCGTGTTGCGGTATCGGGAAAGCCGAGAGGATGCGCTGCAGCTTGAGTTTGCGCGCCGATTGTCCGAGCAACAGGCCGAGCAACGTCGTCTCGATGACTTGCGCGGTCAGGCGGACACCGCGGTGACTCGTTTGACCGACCAACTGCGTGGTGGGCCGATCGACATCGGAGTCGTCGTCGAATTCATCGCGCACCTCGACGTGCTCGGTGGCGCGATCATGCACCAGACCGAGAGCGTCCGAGCTGCCGAGACCCGGTCAGAGACGCAGAGAGTCGAGCTCGTGGCTGCGATGCAAGACCGCAAGGTGATGGATAAGCTGCGCGAGCGACACGACCAGGACTACGCGGCGTGGGCCGATGGCGTCGAGCAGCGCGCCGTCGATGACATCGTGACCGCTCGCTTTGCGGCGCGAAAGGGCCAGTCCGTCGGAGCGGCCACGTGAAAGCCGGTCAAGGCATTGCGCTCGATAGCATCGGTGCAATCCGCGATCTGCCGGTCTTTCGTCAACGGCGCTCTGTGCCGGTGGCGCCGTTCGCGGGGATGCTGGCGGCGGCGCGTGGCACCCCACCCGCGCCAGCGGAATCGGCGCGCGGCGGCAAGCTGCCGGCACGCGTCATCGAGGCTCCAAAGGCCTCGTTCGCGAACGATCGTCTCGCCGCGAACGAGTCGCGCGATTCCGCATCGTTCGGTGGATACGCTGATTTGATCGCCCGGGCATCATCTCGGCACGGCGTCGATCCGACGCTGATCGCGGCAGTAATCCGGGCCGAATCGGGATTCGATCGAATGGCAGTCTCGCGCTCCGGCGCGAAGGGCCTAATGCAATTGATGGATGGCACGGCTCGATCGCTCGGCGTATCGAACCCGTTCGATGCGGAACAGAACGTCGAAGGTGGAACACGTTTCCTTAGCTCGCTCTTGAATCGATTCGGGACGCCAGACCTGGCGCTCGCGGCATACAATGCCGGGCCGACGGCGGTCGCAACCCACGGCGGTATCCCGCCATACCGCGAGACCCAGGCCTACGTGTCGAAAGTCCTCGACTACCAGAAGAGCTACCAATCAGGACTGATGACGTGATCCCCGGATTGTTCGACGATCCGGCCGGAAAGGTGGTCCGCGCCAGTTTGACCGGACTCCAGGCGCGCCAGCGAGCCATCGCCAACAACATTGCGAATGTCGACACGCCCGGATACAAGGCCCTGGGCGTCGACTTCGAGTCGCAGTTGAAGGCCGGAGTGACCGCGACGGCGTCGGGACGCGCCCGTCACGTATTCCGACTCGGGCTGGAGACGACCGACCCGCGGCACATTCCGCTTCCACCAATCGTGGACCGGCCGGGCGAGATGCGTTTCGACGCCGCGCCGACTGCCGATGGCACGCGGCGGAATGATGGGAACACGGTCGATATCGATCGTGAGATGACCAAATTGGCCGAGACGCAGATTTCTTACAACGCACTCGGGCAGGTGCAGTCGAATCGATTCGGTGTGCTGCGCACGGCGATTAACGAAGGTCGAAGGTAGGTAAGCGGCGATGTCGATTGGACCGATTGGGCCTCGTCCACCGCGTGCTCCCGGGATCGAAATCGATCTGGCCGGTCCACGGCCCGCCAGTGCTCGCGACCCAGGCGGCGCCGGCGCCGCGGCGGCTTCGTTCGGCTCGCTCTTGAAGGATTCGTTGACCCAGTTGGACGCGCTTCAGAAGCAGGCCGACTCGAACGTCGCACGGTTGGCGATGGGTGAATCGGTCGACCTCCACGACGTCACAATCGGTCTCGAGCAGGCGAGCCTCGGCTTCCAGCTCGTGACACAGGTTCGCAACAAGCTCGTCGAGGCGTACCAGGAAATCAGCCGGATGCAGGTCTAGCCGTCCGTCGTAGTGCAAACTACGACGTTTGCGCGAGTGGCGCGGGACGCGACCCCGATAAGAATTCCCAGGTCAGGGGAATCAGGGGTGCGTGATCGATGATAGCCATCCAAGGCTTTGCGGCGCCTGTAACGGGTGCGAACGTGGGCACTATGACCGCGCCGACCGGCGATGCGAGCCTGTTCGGGTCCCTCCTCGATGATGCAATGCGCGCCGCGCGGGCGTTCGCGATTGGCACGACCGATGGCAATCAGACTCTCGGAGACCGAGGCGTCGAAGTCCCCCTGGACGATCTCCGTGCAGACGACGATGCGTCAAGCCTGCCTACGATGATGGAGCTGATTGCGATCGCGATGCGGATCGCGCCGCCGACCGGATCCGATGCGCCTCCGATCGTCGCCTCGAACGTTACGGATGCTCTATCCGGCGTCGGAACGATTTCCGCCGCCAATATCCGAGTCGCGGCGATGGCCGCGCTCATCGATGGTCGCTCGGATGGATCGGGCACATTCAATTTGGCTCGCATCGGCGAGACGCTGGCGACACTCGGCGAATTTCTCGACACGGCCGCGTCGGCCCTCGGCGTGGGGACACGGCAACTGATGGGCGGATCGGCCGAAATCGATGCCTCCGGGCAGATTGACGCGGCGTCCGACGTGCCGACGATCCGCGCCGATCTCCTCTCCGAGTTCATTGCCACGTTCCTGGCACTGGTCGCGCGTGAGTCCGTCACACTACCTGGCACACGCCCCGGCGCGCCCGATGATGGAACGGCGGCATCGGCGTTCGGCGCCAAGGCGATCGAAGGCGGAGCCAATGCGATGCCGCGAGGTTGGGTGGAGACCACGCTGGTCGTCGCGATCATGGCACGTACCGGCGACGTGGCGGCCTCGTTCGCCGCTCTTGGAATCGATCCATCTGGTTCTGAGACTGACGCCCCGGTCATTGGCGCCGACTCAGCCTCTGGGACAGCGCTCTCAAGCGACGACCTGACTGTACTGACCTGGCGGATGCTCGATCAGACCGGTGTGGCGAGCGACGATGGTGAGTCCACCGATGTCGAGATTCGAAACGAGTTCGCTGAAGCAGGCCGAGTTGAAGACCGCGCCGAGGCTGGCGACCAATCCGACGCGATGGCGGCGACCGAGCGGGTCGCCACGCTGGCGGTCCGACTCGCGACCGAGCTCGCCGCGTCCGCGCCGATCATTTCGTTTGCGTCGCAACCTGCCGTGAACGGCGCGCGACCGGTCGCGACGGCGGCGCAGGTCCTGGCGGCCCTGGCGGATGCCGGTGACAAGGCCGCGCTCCGGTCCGCAAGCGGCTCGGCGCGATTGACCGTCCAACTGGAGCCGGAGACGCTTGGGCGCGTCACGATCGACATCGCGCGAACGGCCACCGGCGTAACCGCGACGATCGTCGCGTCGAGCCAGGAAGCCGCGAGCGCGATCGAACGCGACAGTGGCTTGATCCGGCGGGCGCTTCAGAACATTGGGATTTCGGTTGATCGGATCGATGTCGCGACCAATGGCGCCGGCGGCTTTGAGGCCGCGACCGACGAGGGCACAACCGCGTTTCGGATCGCCGGATCCACGCCGCGCGCGAATGGGTCCAGCGCAATCGGCGGGGAGCGTCCGATGATGCGTAGCGCCGATGCGCAGGCCCAGAACGCGGCCGCGACATCGGACACGCCCGATCTTCCGGCCTGGCTTCGCGAGGCGCGCCCAGGTTCGGCGCCGAACGCGGACGTTGAAGGCCTCGCGCGCGCCGCGCGCGCTTTCGACAGCTCCGATCGGATCGGGGCATCTGGCGAGTCTGCAAACGAAATCGTGGCAATAGCCGACGCGCCGATGGCGGAAGTCAACCGGTCAACCGGTCTGCCGAGCGGCTCGCAAGTGACGGCGACGCAATCCTCCACGATCGCGGCCGACGTCGCTCCTGCGCCGGACGCGGCCCGTCTCGCCACCGAAATCGCGGACCAGGCATCGCTCTTTGCCAGTCAATCGCGGTCGGAGTTCCAGATGCGGCTGCAGCCAGATGCGCTCGGCCGCCTTCACGTTCGCCTCAGCGTGTCCGAAGGGAGTGTGACGGTGCGATTGGTTGCCGAGACCGCCCAGGCGGCGTCGAGCATTGAGGCTGGATTGGGTCAATTGCGGCAGTCGTTCCAGGAGCACGGAATGCGGGTGGATCGATTCGACGTCGTCGTGTCTCCACAGCCGTTCGATCAGAGCAACCAGCATCCGCGGCGATCGCGCGGTTGGTTTGAAGAGTCAACCGGTACACGGCGACGCGAAGACGATGAGGCATTTGTTGGCGCACTTGCGGCGGCCATACGGCCGCTCGACGCGCTGGCGTAGGTTCGAGAAGGGGAGGTTCATTGAGATGGCAGTTGGTGGCAGTTCGACCAGCGCCCCAGTTGGGACGTCGATCTATTCGTCCAGGACGACGCCGGCGAAGGTCGGCGGAAAGCCGGGCGAGCTCGGCAAGGACGATTTCATGAAGCTTCTGATGACACAACTTCAGAACCAGGATCCGATGAAGCCGATGGACGATCAGGCGTTCATGGGACAGGTTGCGCAGTTCCAGACACTCGATCAAATTAGCGCAATGAACGCGGCCATCACATCACTTCTGGAGACACAGAAGTTGGCCGAGGCAAGCGGGCTAATCGGCAAGACCATCAGCGCGCTGGATGCGGATGCGAAGCGTGTCACCGGGACCGTGACCGCCGCGGCCGTCATCGGGGGGAAGGCGACGGTGTACATCGGGTCGACCAGCGTTCCGCTCGACAAGGTAACGGCCGTCGCGAGCAGCGGCGACACCCTGCCGACAATTCCCCTGGCGGCGGCCGCCTAGTGCATACAAGATACGAATGAGACAACCGGGCACTCGCGCAGCGCGAACCAGCACGATACTCTGAGGAGACGAAGTAGCCAATGATTCGCTCAATGTTCGCCGCGGTCCAATCGCTCCGCAATCACCAGACGTTCATGGACGTCGTCGCCAACAACATCGCCAACGTCAATACGACCGGCTTCAAGTCCGGTCGCATCGATTTCCAGGACGTATTGAATCAGACGCTGCGCGGTGCGACCGCGCCATCGGCGACCCGTGGCGGTATCAACCCAGTCCAGGTCGGTCTGGGTGTCGGCATCGCCGCGATCGACAACTTCCACACGCAGGGTGACCTTCAATCAACCGGTCGCACGACCGACATCGCGATTCAGGGCGACGGTTTCTTCCAGTTGTCGGACGGCCTGCAGGTCCTCTACTCGCGTGACGGCTCATTCGACGTCGGCAACGACGGCCGGCTCGTGAGCCCGGCCACTGGTCTCAAGGTCCAGGGCTGGCAGGCCGACTCGGCTGGTCTGGTCGACACCGGTCAGCCGATCACCGACATCATCATTCCGTTCGGCCGGATGAGCCCGCCGCTCCCGACATCGAGCGCCGGAATCGCCGGAAATCTCGATTCGCGGAGCGCCGCCGGCACCACCATCACCACCGTGATGAAGATCTTCGATTCACTTGGCGCGCCGCACAACATCACGATCACGTACACGAAGGCGGCTGGCAACTCGTGGGACTGGCAAGCGACGACGCAGGATCCGGACATCACGACCGGTAACCCGCTCACCGCCGGCACAATCACGTTCGATGACGCGGGTGTTGCGCAGACGGCGCCGGGCCTTCCCGAAGGAACGCTTGCGGTCACGTTCTCGAACGGTGCCGCGCCGGCGACCGGTGCCAACGCAATCAACATCGAAATGGACTCGATGACCGGTTTTGCCCAGCAGTCGACCGTCAACGTCGATGAGCAGGACGGCCACGAGGCTGGCGCCTTGACCAGCTTCACTGTCGCACCAGATGGATCGATCCAAGGTATCTTCTCGAACGGCTTCAACCAGACGCTTGGCCGCCTCGCGCTGGCGCGGTTCAAGAACCCGGGCGGTCTGACTCGCGCTGGCAACAACGTGTTTCAGTTGTCCGTCAACTCGGGCCTGCCGATCATCGGTGCGCCGGGCGATGTCGGACTCGGAACGGTCAACAGCGGCACGTTGGAGATGTCGAACGCGAACCTGGCGCAGCAGTTCACGGATATGATCCGAGCGCAGCGTGGCTTCCAGGCCAACTCGCGCATGATCACGACCTCGGACGAACTGCTCCAGGAACTGATCCAGCTCAAGCGATAGGGTGACTCGATTGCGGTCCCGCTCTGCGCGGGTGGGACCGTAGACTTAGCCCTATGGATGTGCGTTCGGTGGCACCGATCCACTTCCAGGAAATCCTGGCCATACCCGGCTCGAATCGACGTGCCGGGTTTGTCGTATCGGCCGATCAGACAGTTACCGGTCAGGTTGTCGACGTCGATCACGATATCGTCCTCATCCAGATCGGCCAGCATCGTGTCTCGGCGCGGGCCACCGGCACGAGCCTGCGCGCCGGTGAGACGGTCAGACTTCAGGTCGACACCCTCGATCCGGACGAAGTCGTCATGCGCCTGGTTGCGCGGGGATCGTCAACGACGACTCTTCGCTCCCTGACCGATGATGATCTCGCCGCTGATCTTGCGCGCTTGGGGGTACAGGCCGGCCCGGATACGCTGGCGGTGGCGCGAGCCTTGATCGCGCGCGGGGTCCCGGTCACGTCGCGAAATGTCCTGATGGCGCGCGCGGCAGTTGGCCGTCTCGAAGATCCCACGGCGGCCGATCTGGATGCGATCGCCTTCCTGCAATCGCGGGAGCTTCCCCTTTCCCGTGACGCAATCGCGATCGCCCGCGGCGCGCTGGCCTCTCGTACCAGCCTCGGCGGCGACATCGCGCGGCTGCGTGATTCGCTGGCCGGGTTGAACGCGCGAGTTGCCGCGCTGCCTGATGATGGCGTGTTCGAGGAAGCGGCGGTAACACCCGGGTCGCGCGGCGGCGTGCCGATCGCGGTGGACGACGACGAGACCCAACCGCGCGGGAGCGACGCATCCGTGCCGGCTGGTCGTGCGCGCGGACAATCTCGCGCCGCGGATGACGCACCTAGCGCGACGACCTCGGAAGAGGGTGCGGGTTTCGGCGATGACGAGTCAGCCGAAGGTGGAGCCATCAGGTCGCGTCTGGTCGCCGGACGCCAGCCCCCCGGCAGTGGACCCGACGCCGGACCGGACGTAAGAGTTCGGACCACCGAACTCCCGCCAGGACGTGGCGCGGTCGAGTCCGGCGGCGTGGAATGGACTGCGACTGGAGGCACCGTGGCTGTGGGCGGCGATGAGGTGCCGGCCAACGAGGGCGATCCCGGCCGGCGACCAAACGGACATTGGAGCGCGGAGGGTCAATCGCGGCTGGCCACGGACAGCCAGGCATCAGATGGTGTCGGCCGTCGGTCCACGGCACGCCCGTCGAGCGCGTCCGAGGCGCGAGCGGCGGTATCGAACTCGGCCAATCGGCCAGATCTGTCGGCTCCGGGAGCGAGCGACGAACGCACCGACGGGAGCGATCTTGATGCGACTTCGACGTCGCCGGACGCCCACCACCGGCCAGACCGGCCAGTCGATGGCGGCACGACCGAGCGTGCACTGGCAGAACTTCCTGGTCAGGAGCGTTCGCGGATGCTCGCGCGACCGGGACGGGTTCCGAGTGCCGAGTCCGGTCGCGCGGTCACGAATGCCGATGACGTTGACGTCGTGGATGCAGATGTCGCGGCCGCCCGATCGCCCGTCGCGGTGTCGGACGGCGGATCCGTTCGAAGAGGTGATGACGCCGCGCGCTACACGAGTGGCGAGCGTGACGCGCCGACCGGCACGATGGACGGCACCGCGACGGGAGATCCCGAGGCCGTGACGAATCAGCTCGGCGCGCGGTTCGACCGGCCACTGAGCCGGGGAGCGGCCGACGACCGACCATCGCTGGCGCGACTGGTCGAGGTCGTTGCCGAGACGCTGGAGCAGTTGCCCCGCGTTGACGACGCGGCGGCGCGCGGTGACGCCGACGGGCTCGCATCCGAGTTGCGCCGTGTCCTCTCCGAGCACGCGACGCCGACCGAGGCGAAATTGGCGCGCGTCTTGGACGGTCTGTCGAGTCGCGACGATTTTGCGCGACTGATCGATGCCGACTTGAAGGTTTCGCTCAGGGCTCTGGCGCGCGACGCGACGGCGATGGCCGGGCGGCTCTCCGATCGCCTGGCGCAATCGACGCTGGCGGATGACCTCCGCGCGGTCGCCCGGCAGGCCGAGGGTCTGCTATCGCGCGTCGAGTTCCAGCAGATGGCCGCCGCGGCGCCGCGAAGCGATGGAACGCCCGATGCTGGCTACGTCACGTTTCACGTCCCGTTCGGGGGCGGCGGCCAGGCACGGTCGCTGACGATCCGCGTGCGCGATGAGGGAGACGGTCGGGACGCGCCACGGGTCGATCCCGCGAATACGCACCTGGTTTTCCAGTTCGATCTTGAGAACTTGCGGACGGTCCGAGTCAGCTTGCGCGTGGTCGGCCGGAAGCTGACGTGCCAGATCGGCGCGTCCGATCTCGCCGTGACGGCTCTCCTTGCCGAGCGATCGGCCGAGTTACGAGCCGGTCTGGTTGGCCTCGGCTTCGCGGTCGATCCCATCCGATGCGAGCCGCTCACGGCCGACCGCGCGACGCAGGACGAACGCCTGGCAGCACCACACGCGACGCGACTGGATGCGCGGGTCTGACGGATGGACGATCGTCCCCGCACGCCGCCGCGCCGCGCCGTTGCGCTGGGATACGATCGGCAGAAACTGGCCGCGCCACAGGTTGTCGCGACCGGCGCCGGCGCGCTGGCGGAGCGCATCATCGCCCTTGCGCGGGAACACGGCGTGCCGATCCGCGAGGATCGCGATTTGGTTCAGCTATTGGCGAAGCTCGACCTGGGCGACACGATCCCGGCCGAGCTCTACCCGGTCATCGCCGAGGTGTTCGCGTTCGTCTACCGGCTCAACGACGCCCAGGGAAGCCGCCGACCGTAGCCGGCGCACTCAAGTTCGCCGTCAGGCGAGCCGCGCTCGGACGACCCGGCGGTGGGTGTAGTCACGCTCGGCCTGGATGAATTGTCCCTCGCACGTCACGATGGTGATGACCCGGCCAATCGCGAAGCCGAGGATTTGCTCGATCGGCGCGTTGTCGCGCGGATAAATGCTTGTTGTCTCGACCAGAAAGGTCAGACGCGAGCGCTCGTTTCGGATGAATATTGGATCGCCGGGTCCAAGTTCCTTCAGCCGCCAGAAGACGCCCGTCTCGCCGGTTCGCCAGTCCAGGTGGCCGGTCAGCACGGCGTTGCCCGGGTCGCCCGGCATCGGACTGCCAACGAACCACCCCACGTCGCGCGGTCCGTCCGGAACGTCCATTTCGCCGTTCTGCCGGGTACCAAGGCCTTTGATGCTTGCCGAAATACCGATCTTGGGTATCTCGAGTTCTCGCGGCGGCGCACTCGGTGTCGCAGTAGGAACTGGTGGTCTCGGCGTTGGGGTCACGGTTGGCCGTGGGGGAATCAGCGTCGGCGTCACGGTCGGTGGCGCGATGGTCGCCACCGGAGCGACACCGACCGCCGCTGGCGAGGATTGCGTGGTCGCGACTGGCGGCGCCGCCAGACCGAACGCCCGATCGGCCGCGACGCTCGATGGCTTCGCACCAATGGGCGCGACGGCCATCGGAGTCGTTGTCGCGCTAACCCGGGGGCTTGCACACGCCTGGAGCGCGGCCAGCGCGCTCAATCCGAAGGCTAACTCGATTGCGCGCCGTCGCGAACAGACGCGCACCACTGACCTAGCGGACCGCTGGTTCCCGGGCGTTCTCGCGAACCGCGGCTTCGATTCGTTCGAGAGCACGCCGCAGATTCTCGACCGAGTTGGCGTAAGAGAGCCGTAGATACCCCTCGCCGTAGTCGCCGAACGACGTTCCGGAGAGTGCCGCGACGCCGTACTTGTCGAGCAGCAGATTCGCGAAGTCGCGCGAGGTGAGACCGGTACCCGTGATGTTCGGGAAGGCGTAGAAGGCGCCGGCTGGTGACACGCATCGGATGCCAGGAATCTTGTTCAGGCCATCGACGATGACCTCCCGACGGCGTCGAAACTCGGCCATCATCTCACGCGGACGATCTTGCGGACCCTCGATGGCCTCGACGCCGGCTTTCTGGATGAACGTAGCGGTGCACGAAACACTGTTGGTGACCAGGCGCGTCACGTGCGGCACCAGTTCGTCGGGGAACACGCCGAATCCGAGCCGCCAGCCGGTCATGGCGTAGGTCTTGGAGAATCCGTCGAGAACAATCGAGAGATCGCGCATCCCGGGAATCGATGCGATGCTGGCGAACTCGCCCTCGTAGACCATCTCCGAGTAGACCTCGTCGGTCATCACCGGGACGCGCCGCGCGATCGCCACCTCGGCGATCGCATCGAGATCGGACTGCTCGAGCAGACCGCCGGTCGGATTCGCCGGCGAATTGATGATGATGAGACGGGTGCGGTCATTGACCGAGGCGCGAAACGCGTCGACATCGAAACGAAATCGCCGGTCTTCGAGCAATGGCATCGGCACGGCCTTCGCGCCGACGTAGTTGATCATCGATTCGTAGATCGGGAAGCCCGGGTTCGGGTACAGCACCTCGTCGCCCGGTTCCGCCAAGGCCATGATCGTGAAGAACATGATCGGCTTTGCGCCTGGCGTAACGACGACCTGTTCCGGCCGAACTTCGATTCCACGACTGGACGCAATCTTCCTGGCGATCGCCGACCGAAGCTCGGGGATTCCGGCGGATGGGTTGTAGTGCGTGAATCCGTCACGCAACGCCTTGCGCGCGGCTTTAACGATGTTCGGCGGCGTGTCGAAGTCGGGTTCACCGATTTCAAGGTGGATGATCTCTTTGCCCTGGGCCTCGAGGGCACGGGCGCGCGCGAGCACCTCGAACGCGGTCTCTGTGCCGAGCCTGGCCAAGCCGGAAGCGAGTTTGAACGTCATCCCACCGTCACCATAGCTTCTCCGTCTTCGCGTCTACGAGCCGACGGGCACAACCGTGCGCGCCGCCTCGGGGCGCCCGATCGCGTGATAGTCGAACCCGGCCGCGCGCGCGGCGGCGGAATCGTAGAGGTTGCGACCGTCAATCAACACTCGCCGCTTCATTCCGGCGCCCAGACGCCGCAGGTCGATCTGCTTGAACTCGTTCCATTCGGTGACGAGGATGATGGCGTCGGCGTTTCGGCCGACTGCGTACGGATCGGAACAGAGTCCAACGCGGGGCAGAAGTGCCTTCGCGCGAGTGGACGCGGCCGGATCGAACGCTTGAACGTGCGCGCCCTCATTCTCCAGCAGATCGACGATCTCCAACGACGGCGCGTCGCGCATGTCGTCCGTATTCGGCTTGAAGCTGAGGCCGAGGAGCCCAATCGTCGCACCGCGCAGATCGCCGACCGCTTCGCGGACCAGACGAACCGCGTGGATCCGCTGATCCCGATTGATCTCGATGACCGCGCGAAGGAGCTGCGGGTGCGCGCCGTGGAGCGACGCCATGTACTCCAGCGCCCGGACGTCTTTCGGAAAGCAGGAGCCGCCCCAACCCAGACCGGCCGCTAGCATCGAGCTGCCAATGCGGGGATCCTGGCCCATTCCGCGAGCGACCTCGACAACGTCCGCTCCGAGCCGGTCGCAAATGCGCGCAATCTCATTGATGAAGCTGATCTTCGTTGCCAGGAACGCGTTCGCGGCGTACTTGATCATTTCGGCGGTCCGCGGATCGGTGATCTGAATCGAGGCGTTGAGTGGCGCGTACAGGCCGGCGACCCTTCGCACGGCCGCGCCATCGGTCGAACCGAGGACAACGCGATCGGGATGCAGGAAATCGTGCACGGCCGAGCCCTCGCGAAGAAACTCGGGATTCGACACGACCGCGAACGGCTTCGGCGTGTGGTGTCGGATGATATCAGCCACCCTGTCGACCGATCCGATCGGCATCGTACTTTTGTTGATGATGATCGGCCCGTTGCCGAGATAGCGCGACAGGGTCGCCGCGGCGCCCTCCACCTGCGTCATGTCGGCGTGACCGATCGCCGACTGTGGTGTGTTCACCGCGATAAAGATGAACTCAGCGGAGGGCACCGACGCGGCGTAGTCGGTCGAGAATGTCAGCCTTCCGGCGCCGACACCGCGTTGCACGAGTTCTTCGAGTCCTGGTTCGTAGATCGGTAACTCGCCCTGGTTCAGTCGATCGATCCGCGCTTGATCGATGTCCAGACAGACGACCTGATTCCCAAGATCCGCGAAGCACGCGCCAGTCGTCAATCCGACATAGCCGGCGCCAATGACGCAAACGTTTGCCATCGATCTCCAGTCCGGCTATTCGCCCGTCAGGCGGTTGAGGCGCAGATTATATCGCCACAGGTAGAAGAGCCCAATGACGGTCGGCGGAAGCCAGATTGCGAGGTGCAGCGCGAACGCGTAGGCCAGAGCCACGGCATCGCCGATGCCGAAGAACGCCAGCGAGCGCGCGACCAACGCGTCGAACGTGCCGACGTATCCCGGCGACGACGGGATCATCGTGCCGAGGTTGGCGACCGACACCGCGAGCAGGTACGCCAGCGGATCGGTCATGAGGCCAAATCCCTGACCCACCGCGACGTAGACACCGGCTTCCAGCAGCCACGCGACCATCGATGAGCCGAGGACCGCTCCCGCGAGTTTCAGGTCCTGGAGAACGCCGAGCCCGGTGATGAACTTGCCCGCGACATCCAGCGCTGCTTCACGAGTTCGTTTCGGGAGCGGCGCGAGCAGACGCGCGGCGATTCCAAGTGTCAGCGATGGCGCGAACGCGAGGAAGCCGAGCGCCAGCGCGGCGCCGCCGAACCCGATCGCCGTCATTGGCACGAGGATCGTGAGCCATTCGGCTCCCACCCGGCCGCCAGCTGAGGCAGTTGACACACCGAGAAACAGGAGCATCACGATCCCGTCGAATATCCGCTCGACAACGACGGTCGCCAGAGTCGCGCTGCGACTGATCGAGTGGCGGCGACCGGCGATGACGGCGCGCGCGATCTCACCGAGCCGGGCTGGTAGGACATTGTTGACGAGGAATCCGATCGAAAGGATGCCGAACATCGAGCTGACTGGAACGTCCGCGACCGGAGCCAGGAGAGCGCGCCAGCGCCACGCGCGAACCCAGAGGCCAGCCAGATACAACGCCACTGCCGGCATCATCCAGACGTAGTGCGCCGCCATCAGCGCCGCGCCGACATTGGACATGTCGCTTACCTGGCGAAACGCCACCCACAAGAAGAGCGCCGAAACGGCCAGGCCGATGATCCAACGCCAAAGCGTCGGAGATGCGGGCGTCGCGCCGCCATTCTCGCCCGATGGCTCGGTCACGACCGCTCGACCGCGGACGGAATACGAATTGAAGCGCCTCCGCGGCTGAGGAAAACCGCGCCGATAAGGGTAACGAGCGACCACTGAATGGCGTGGGACACGATCGCGAACGCCAACGCGCTTTCGGGGTCGATTCCGAACGCGGTCAGCGCGATCAGCGCCGCGCCTTCGAAAGTGCCAACGTAACCGGGCGCGGACGGAATCATGATCCCCAGGTTGATGACGATCGTCGCGAATAGGGCCACCGGGACGCCGACCGTAACACCGAACCCCGCCAGGAGCGTGTAGTACGACGCGGCTTCGCATGCCCACGTCGCGAGGGATAGCGCCGCCACAATCGCGAGAGATCCCGGATTGCGCAGCGCGGCCATCCCGAGCGTAATCTGTCGAAGCTTTTCCTCTGCGATCGAGGCGAAGCGCGCTGGTAACGGACGAGAGAGTCGTCCAACGATCGCGAGCGCTTTCACCGGCCGAGTGACGAGGGCGGCGGTCACGAGCGCGGCCGCCAGAAACACGCCGCCGGCGGCGAGCCCGACTGACTGGCCAACCGACGGCAACGCGCCAGCGCTAAACAGAATCGCCAGTATGAATACGAGCGTCAATCCGTCACAAAGCCGTTCGACAAGAATGGTGCTGAGCGCGAGCGTCTTGCCGACACCGCGTTCGCGGTCGAGTGCGTAGGCGCGAACGAACTCGCCCATCCGGGCCGGGAGGACATTGTTCGCCATAAATCCGATCATGAGCGGCCCGTAAAGGCGTGTGAACGGCGCGCGATCACTTGGTCTCAGGATCCTCTGCCATCGCATCGTTCGGACGGCATACCCGGCGAGTGTTGCCGCCGCGCTCAGTGGAATGAATGTCGCATCGATCCTGGCAACCGCTCGTCCGACCTCGCCAATATCGAAGCGTGTAATGCCGTAGATGACGATGGCCAGGGTGATGCCCAGTCCGATCGCGCGGGCTCGCCACATCACGCTGACCTCACGGCCACGGTGATGAGTGGCCCACGATCTATTGTAGAGTCTGGCCGTGCGCCCCTGGCTCTCCGTGATCGTCCCGGCGTACAACGAGGAGCGGCGCATCGCGACGACGCTCGGAGCAATCCGGGACTACCTCGGCCGCCAAGGCTACGAAAGCGAGATCATCGTCGTCGATGATGGAAGTGCCGACGCGACGGTTGCGGTTGCCGAAGGCGCCCTGACCGGATTTCCCCAGTCGCGCGTGATCTCGTACCGACCGAATCGCGGCAAGGGTTTCGCGGTTCGGCGCGGTTTCGCGGAGACGCGCGGCGAAATGGTCCTCTTCACAGACGCCGATCTATCGACGCCGATTGAAGAGATTGAGCGCGCAATCCCGATCGCGCAGGCTGGCCACGATATCGTCGTCGGCTCGCGCGCGTCCGGTGACACGGTGCGGGTTCGGCAGCCGCTGTTCCGGCAGTTCGCGGCCCGCTTCTTCAACCTCGCGCGAGACTTTCTGGTGGGCAATGGCGGCGTCGTCGACAGCCAGTGCGGCTTCAAGCTATTCCGCGGTGACGTCGGCCGAGACATCTTCGCGCGACAACGCGTCGACCGGTTCATGTTCGATTCGGAAACGCTCTTCATCGCGCGCCGCCTCGGCTACTCATTCATCGAGATGCCGGTGGCGTGGGCGGATCAGCCGGGAAGCAAGGTGCGCGTCATTCGCGGCGCGCTCGAGCTCTTCCCGGAGCTTCTCTCGATACGCCTGCGGCACGGCGGGCTGAGACGGACGAACGGGGAGGTCGGCGCGTCTCGGGATCGGACGACCGCCTGACGCCGATCAACGGCGCAGCCACTCCATTGCGAACCACTGGATCTGCGCGATCACTGGCACGATCGCCAGCGCGGTCGCGGCGAGACAGACCGCCAGCGGCAACAGCATGAGTTTCGGGATCGCGACGCGGCGGATCGCGGCGACGTAGGAGCCCAGTAACCCGACGTAGCCCGCAATCTGTGTGCCCACGAAGACCGGTATGAACGTGAGAGCCGGTCCGCGAAATGGCGTTTCGGGAAGAATCATCGTCGGCCAGTAGACGAGGTAGAAGCCGATCGCCTCGGCGGCGGCGACGATCGAATAGGCGATCGCGAGCGCGATCGGAAGATCGGCGATGACGAGCCACGCCACGGGCCAGATGAGATACTGGGCGGAGATCCCACCAAACGTGGCGAGAAACGCCAGGTAGATGGCCGCGGCGACGCGCGGAATCGGCGCACGCCACAGGAGCACGAGCGTCGATGCCATCGCTCCCAGCGCCACGTATCGCGTCGTCGCCGATATCTCTTCGCCGAACTCACCGGGCAGGTGAATGTTCCCGTCCTTGAACAGCCAGAGCGAGCGCAGGACGCCACCGAATCCCTGGTCATTTAGCCCGCCATAGCCTCCGACGTTACGAAGGACAGCCGTGGGGTCCAGAATCAGGAACGGCGCTGTCACGGCCAGAACGACGACACCGGACAGCGTGCACGCGATCAGTCGCGCGCGCCACGTCAACTCCGGCGCGCGCAGGATGATCGGTAGGAGAAGCGCCGGAAACGGTTTCAGGGCCATCGCCGCGCCAAGCAGGATTCCGGCCGGGACTGGGCGCGCGCGCCCGATCAAGAGGCCAACCGCGACCACCGAAAGCAGCGTAGGCAGCGCGTCGAACTGGCCGTGGTTGCCGCTGATGAGAATGGCAATCGGACTGAGCGAGTACACGATCGCGGCGAGCCGTCCGCGCGCCGAACCGGACGACCCGGCCGCGACCCACCAGACTGCGAAGCTCGTGGCGACATCGCCGCCGACGATGACCATGCGAATAGCCCACCAGAACAACCAGTGCGTCGACTGGCTGACCCACCACACCGCCATCTCGATGCCCAGCCAACCGGGGAAATATGGATAGCGTGTGTCGGCGTTGTAGACGTTCTTGCCCGTTTCAACGAGGAACACGTGGTGTCGATAGGCAGAGACGTCCGCAATATCGCCCGCGACCGAGGCCCCCCAGATTCGCGCGGCCGCGCCGAGAGCAATGGCGAGGACGACCAACCCGTTCAGGACGATCCGGCCCGCGATTGTCGATGCCCATGGTTGGCGATTGCTGGATCCCGGCGCCATATCGCGGCCGATTATCGCCGACCGCTTGCCGCACACCCAACCCGCGCATAGACTCCGGGGAGTGCTTCACGGCAAGAAGGTCGTCGTCGTGATGCCAGCCTACAATGCCGCCGAGACGCTCGAAGCGACGTACGCCGAGATTCCGCCGGGTTACGTCGACGGCGTGCTCGTCGTGGATGACGCGAGTACTGACGCGACGGCGGCCAGGGCGCGCGCGCTCGGACTCGAAACGATCGTTCACCCGCGCAATCGCGGCTACGGCGGAAACCAAAAGACGTGCTACGCGCGCGCACTCGAAATGGGCGCCGACGTCGTCGTGATGCTGCATCCGGACTACCAATACACACCAAAACTCGTCGTCGCGATGGCCTCACTCGTCGCGATTGGCCAGTACGACGTCGTGCTGGGCTCGCGCATTCTCTGCGGCGGCGCGCTCAAGGGTGGAATGCCGCTCTACAAGTACATCTCGAATCGCATCCTGACATTCGCGCAAAACCTCGTGACGGGCGCGAAACTGTCCGAATATCACACTGGGTACCGCGCATTTTCGCGCCGAGTCCTGACTGAACTGCCGCTCGAGATGAATAGTGACAACTTCGTTTTCGACAACCAGATGCTTGCGCAGACCCTCTACTTCGGCTTTTCGATCGGAGAAATATCGTGCCCGGCCAAGTATTTCCCGGAGGCCTCTTCGATCCGTCTCGGCGCGTCAACACGCTACGGACTCGGCGTCCTATGGACGACCGGGCAGTTGTGGCTGCAACGCCGCAATCTCGCCCGGTTCGCGATCTTTCGTGCCGATGGTCGTGGCCACTTGACGCACGTCTCACGCGATCACGCCTAGAGTGAAGGGCATGTTCCCGATCTCGCATCGCGGGCTGACCGCGCACGCTGCCTCCGCGGCCGTGCTTCGCGCGGCTTTTGTCGGCGCTTTCGCACTGCTTGCCTTGGGCTGCGGCAATGCCTCGCCAGGCGGGAGCGCCCAGCCGGGCGCCGCGCCGAACGCGAGTGAGAAGATCGCCGAGGCGGCCGATCCCCAGCACGTGCGAATCGAACTTATCCTGACAGGACCGTCGGTCAACGATCCATTTCGGTCGCCAAACGGTGTCGCGATCGTGGTCGATGGCTCGATCTACGTGGCGGATTCGGGCGCGAAGCGGCTCGTTCAGTTTGACGCGAGCGGGCGCTTTCTCGGCGAAGTCGGCAGCGGCGACGCGGCCAAGGGTGGCCTTGTCGAGCCGATCGACGTCGCGTCGTCGCCCGACGGGTCGGTTGTCGTGCTCGATCGGTCGACGGGAAACATCGTGACGTACGACGCGGCTGGCGTGGTCGTGCGATCCTACCCCGGTCCCGGGCTGTACAACCCATTCGGCATTGGTTCGGGTCCAACCGGCGTCGTCGTCGCCGACACGGGCACCGGTCGCCTGATTCGATTTGAAGCGACTGGCGATGTCGCGACCGAGTTTGCCGGACGCGAGGTGGCGAGCGGCGCCACGTTCGATCCGAGCGGGGTCACGACTGAACCGGACGGAACGATTGTCGCCGCCGATGGCGCGCGCGGAACACTGCAGCGGTACAAGCCGGACGGATCGTTCATCTCCGGGTTCGACGCGGCCGCGAATGGCCTGGTCCGCGTCGTCCGCCTCCGGGACGGCAGCTTCCTGCTGAGCGATCCGGCGCGGTCGCGATTGGTGCGGTGGGCGGCCGATGGCAAGTTCATCGCCCGGTACGCCGGGTCGGATGACGTCGAGATCGTTCACCCGACCGGCCTGGCAGTCGATGCCACTGGCGCGGTCTACATCGTCGACACCGACATGAATCGCGTCCTCAAGGTGACCCTCCCCTGACGGGCACACCCGGGCGCACGCCGGCCCTTCGCGACTGAGGCGTGGCAGGCCAGTCGAACGCCGGGGCGCAGTCGGTTTCGCGCGCGCCGCCACGGATCGGATCCCTGCTCGGTGGACTCGCCTTCGCGCTCGGCCTCATTCTGCTGGTCCTCGGCGAAATCGCGTTCGATGAATCGATGCAGATGCGCTTCGAGCACGATCCCGCGTTTGAGGCATTGCGCGCGCCATTCTTGACGCGATTCCTGCCCGGAATCGTCGGCGTGACCTTCGGCGCGACGCTGATCGGACTGGGCGCGCGGCGGCTCGGATTCGCATCGGCACTACCAGCCGAACGATCGTGGGTCGTGCCGGTCTCGAATCGGCGGCGTCGCGTGGCCCACACGCTGATCGGCATCGGGGTCGTTCTCTCGGCGACGCTTTGCGCGCAAATCCTGGCATCGGATCCAGGGCGCTGGGACGAGTCGACGCGCGCGATCATCTTCACGTACGTTCGGCCGCCGCTCTTCTTCGCCTCGATTGGCTTTGGGCTGGTCGGATGCGCGCTTCTCGGTACCACGCGATACGAGCGATTGCCGTTCGATCGCTGGGACGCCGCGTGGACCGTGGCGATGATGGCGCTCTTCGTCGCCGAAACAGTTCCGACCCTGGAAGACTGGCGGTACAGCTTCATCGGCGACGAGCACGCCTTCTACCAGGTGGCCTATGAGCTGGCCTCCGGCCGATCCTGGGACATGTTCTGGCAGGCCGGCGTCTACAGCACCCATCCCCTGGTCAGCTCGTGGATACCGGCCGTCACCATGCGGATCTTCGGCGACGACTTTACCGGCTGGAAGCTCGGGAGCGTCGCGATTGCGCTAATGATCGTTGCTCTGACGTATCTCGCCGGGCGCTGGCTATTCGACCGAACGGTCGCCCTCGTGGCGTCGGCTATCGTCGCGACGTCGCACTACCTATTTGCCTACAGCCACACTGGGCATAACAATATCGACAGCATTCCGCCGGTCATCCTCACGATCTTGATGGTTGGGCTTGCTACGCGGCGGCCGTCACGCCTGACGTGGTTCCTGGCCGGCGTCGCCGGCGGTTCGTCCCTTTACTTCTTCTTTGCGGCCCGGGTGGCCGGACCGATGCTCGCGATCGGCACGCTTCTGCGTGGTCGAGCCGGATTTCGGTCGGCGATCGGCCCGGCCGCTCTGGGGTGCGCCCTGGCGATCGCGCCCTTCGTGGCGCGCAACCAACTCGAAATCCTTACGCGTATGCTCGTCGAGTCGGCAACGACGAAGCAGGTTCCCCTGCTGTCGGTCCTGTACGAGATCATTTCACTGACCGGTTGGTCGGCCGTCGCGTTTCACTGGAGCGATGCGCACGGCCTCTACATCTCGCTGGGATTGCTTGACCCGTTGTCAGCTGCGCTCAGCGCGGCTGGAGTCGGCATTGCCCTTTTCGCGCCCGGCGATTGGCGCCGACGGGCGCTCGCCATCTGGTTCGTGGCGATCCTCCTGATCACGGGCGGTTTCGCCCGCCACAGCGGCATATCCGTTCCACGGTTGCTTGTGGCGGTGCCAATCCTTGGTCTGTTCGCCGGCGATGCCGTGCGTGCGATCGGGCGGAGCATTGGAGTGATTGGCGATCGCGTGACGGCGGGCCGGCGGAACACTGGCGCGGTGCTACTCATCGCGTTCGTGGCCGCGGTTGTCGGCTTGAACCTGTATCGCTTTCGCGTGCAGACGCCGCTTCGTAACCACGTGATGCCGGAAACGATGATCGTCGCGGTAGTCTATGACGAACGGTGCCGCGTGGGTGGGGCGTACCCGCTGGTCATCTGGGGTGGGCGCTCGGGCGGGATCGCGACGATGCTGAGCGGGTACGAACCGGGGACGCACGTGCCGATGATCGTGACGGAGCCGGAGTTCCTGAGGATTCCGGCGTACCAGCGGTGGAGCTGCGTGGTCGTACACCATGCGGAGGGGGACACCGCGCGGCGGGTCGTCGACGCAGTCAGGCGCGCCCAGCCCGGCGCGGAGATCACCACCCTGACGGACACGGCCGGACGTTCCTCAGCCGTCCTGATCACCCGTCCAGGTGAAACCTCGCCAGCGGCTGGCCCGCTTGGTGAAGGGCGTCTCCTGTACGCGATTGCCCGTGGGGACTCGCGTCGCGGGGCGGGACTGGGTGCGCTTCAGGAGATCGCGGACATCGCGCGCGATCCGTCCGGTCGTTGGTTCGTCGCCGATCGCGGGAACCGGCGGATCACCGAATTCGACGCCTCGTGGCGCCCGATCGCGCACTGGGGCCGCGGAGTCCTCTCGACGCCGACCGGACTGGCGGCCGACGATCGAGGCCTGGTCGTGCTCGATGCCGGATTGCGCGCGATCGTTCTCGTGGACTCGTCTGGCTCGATCCAGCGCACCATTACGTGGTCGGACCTCGCGTTGGGAAACCCAACCGGGATCGCGATCGATCGTCGTGGCCGGATCATCATCGCCGACGAATCAACCGGTCGCCTCCTGGCGTTCGAACGCGACATCAAACGTGTCGCTGAATTGCGCATGTCGAACTCTGACCCGGACCCATCGAGGAACGCGCGCACGAGCGATATCGCCGTCGCATCGGACGGCTCGATGGCGCTGTACGAGGCGGCCCGTGGGCGCGTCATCATCAGCGACGAGATGGGACGCGCGACCGACGCATTCGAGACCGGTATCCGCGATGGGCGCATTGCCGTCGGCGGCGATGGGTCGATCTGGATCGGCGGTGGCCAGGGGCGCGGCATCGCCCGCTATGGGCGGGATGGCCGACTCATCGCCGACTTTCCTCAGGGATCGATCTACGGCGGCTTCGGCGAAGGCGGCGTCGCCGGAATCATCGTCGACGATACTCACGGCGAACTCGTCGTCGGTTGGCGCTACCAGTCGGTCACGCGCTATCGCGTCAGTCCGTGAGACAGCGCAATAGTGTATCTAGCCGGTCGGGCACCCCTTGCAGCCGTCGCGCTTCGCGCCACTGAATGTTGCGCCGGCGATCACCGCCTGGGTTAAGTCCGTGTTGGTGAGGTCGGCGTTGGAGAGATCAGCGCCCTCGAGCGATGCCCCCGTGAAGTTCGTCTGGCTAAGGTTTGATCCCGTCAGCTTCGCCTTCGAGAGATCAGCCTGACTGAAGTTCATGCCCTGGAAGGACACGCCGGTGATCGTCGCGCCCGAGAGATTCGCCTGGCTGAAGTTCGCGCCTCCCTGGGTGATGCCGGTGATCGTGGCGCCGGACAAATCCGCGCCGATGAAGTTCGCGCCGCTGAACACCGCGCCGGCCAGATTGACGCCGCTCAAGTTCGCGCGTAGGAAGTTGGCTCCCTGAAGGCTTGCGCCGGAAAGATTCGCCTGCGACAGATCGGCGTTGTCGAAACTCGCCTGCTGTAGGACCGCCCGATTGAGGTTTGCCCGCGCCAGCACCGCGCCATTCAAGCGGGCTTGCGTGAGGATGGCCTGACCGAGCTGAGCCGAATTCAAATTCGCGCCCTCCAGAATGGCCAGACGCAGGTCTGCCCCGCGGAGGTCAGCCTGCTCGAGATTCGCCAGGCTCAAATCGACATTGACGAGGCTCGCCTGGCGCAGGTCAGCCTGCATCAGGTCAGCCTGGCGAAGATTCAGGCGGAAATCGACGCCGCGGCAGTTCGCCAGTCGCGCTGCCTCGCACCGCGCCGTCGCGCCGCCGTAGATGGTTCGCCGAATGGGTGCGAGCGTGTCGAGGACGTAGAGGACCGCCACACCGCCGACGACGAGAACGAGCACCGCGGTAACGATCGGGAGGAACGCCATTCGCCAGAAGCCCGTCTTACCGTTGGCCGACTTCGCCGGCGCAACGCGCGGCGTGTTGGAGGTCGCGTCCTGCTCCACGGACGCGGTTTCCGCGCCCATGTCCGCGTCTTCTGGATCCCTACTCATCATCGCCTCCCACTGCTAGCGGCGCGTTATCGTACGCCGACACGAGTCCTGACAACAATCGGCTGCCGCACTAGGCGGATCAGCGTCCGTTCGCGATCCGAGACTCGTAATACTGGATCATCGCCGGGTTCTCGCGAAACCAGGCGATCGTCTCGCGCAGGCCGCTTTCCAGGTCGTGTCGCGGGATCCAGTCCAGGATCGCCCGCGCTCGCGTGGGATCGGCCACCCAGGTCGACGCATCCCAGGATCGACCCGGCATCGACCCCCAGGCGGGCTCAGCGTCGATCGGCAGCAATCTCCGCGCCGTCTCGACCGCCTCCCGGATGGTGCTTTGCCGACCTGTGCCGATGTTGAAGACATCGCCCGGCTCAACGGATGTCGTCGCGGCACGGATGTAAGCGTCGACGACATCGCCGACGTACACGAAGTCACGCGCCGTTTCCGGGCTGACTAACGGTGGCCACCGCCCCGCCATCGCCGAGAGAATCATGGTTGGGATCAGGCGATTCGGATCCTCCCAGGGGCCGTAAGCGGAGTAGAGCCGCAGCGTCACGATCGATGCGCGGCGATCGCGGCCGATGAATCGGGCGTACATCGTCGCGGCCGCTTTCGTCGCCCCGTAGTGACTGTTCGGCTCGGGTCGCTCGTCCTCGCTTGGCGCCGACGAACGGACGCCGTACTCCGACGACGACCCGGTATTGACGAACCGTTCCACTTCGTACGTGAGGGCGGCGTCAAGCAGGTTCGCCAGTCCGAGGATATTGACGTCGAGCATCCGGCGAGCATCCCGCTCCCACGAATACGCGCCGTGCGTGGCCAAATGGAAGATCCACGAGGGGCGCGCCGCCTGGACAGCCGATCGGACCGAGTTGGCATCGGTCAAGTCGGCGGTGAGCGCGCGGATATCGCCGGCGATGTCGGCGAGCCGCCAGCCGGTGTGGTCGGGCCGGAATAGCGCGGACACCTCATGGCCGGCCACCAGTAGTTTCCGCGTGAGGTTCGCACCGACGAATCCGCCGGCTCCGGTGACCAGTACACGCCGCGCCGTCACTGCCTCTCCCCCGAATTGGCCAGATTCACAGGGAACGTCGATACCTAATATTGCTCATCGTGTTCGCCCGCCGCATTCGCCGCATCATTTTGGAACAATCGAAGCGGGCCCATGTCGGTCACATTGGCTCAGCGTTGTCCGTTGCCGATATCGTTGGGACACTTTACGAATCGGTTCTCCGAGCTGAGACGCCGCGCGATCCGGCGCGCGATCGATTCGTGCTGTCGAAGGGTCACGCCGCGCTGGCGCTCTACGCGGCACTTCGGTTGAAGGGCTGGATCGACGACGACACACTGGCGACGTTCTGCGGCGACGGGTCGCTCCTAGGCGTCCACCCCGAGCATGCCGTTCCCGGGATCGATTTCTCGACCGGCTCGCTCGGACACGGCCTCTCGATCGGCGCCGGCGCGGCGATGGCCGCCCGGATGGATGGCGCGTCGAGGAGGACGTATGTCCTGATGAGCGACGCCGAGTGCAACGAAGGTTCGATCTGGGAAGCGGCAATGTTCGCCGCCCACCACCGGATGAACAACCTGATCGCGATCGTCGACCTGAACGGCCAGCAGGCGCTCGGCTACACGCGCGACGTGATGAACACGGCGCCGCTCGCCGACCGATGGCGCGCCTTCGGCTGGGATGTCGCCGAGGTCGATGGACACGATGGTCGGGCGCTGGCCGCCGCGATGACGACGATTGGAGAATTGCCGCGTGTCATTCTGGCGCGCACGATCTTCGGGCGCGGCGTCTCGTACATGGAAAATCAGATCGCGTGGCACTATCTGCCAATGAATGACGATCAGTACCGGCAGGCGCTGGCCGAAACCGACAGTCTGGCGTGAGAGCCGCGTTCGCCGAGACCCTGGCCGAGATAGCCGCAACCGATCGACGCGTGCTTCTACTGACCGGTGATCTTGGCTTCATGGCGCTCGAATCGTTCCAGCAACGCTTTCCGGATCGCTTCATCAACGCCGGCGTGGCCGAGCAGAACATGGTCGGTGTCGCGACCGGACTCGCCGAGGGCGGCTACATTCCGTTTGTCTATTCGATCGTCACGTTCGCCACGTTGCGCCCGTATGAGTTCATTCGGAACGGTCCCGTCTACCATCATCTACCAGTCCGCGTCGTCGGTATCGGCGGCGGCTTCGAGTACGGCACGGCTGGGGCGACACACCACGGACTGGACGATCTGGCCGTGATGCGGGCGATGCACGGAATGGCCATAGTGGCACCGGCCGATCCGGCCCAGACGCGCGCCGCGATCCTCGCGACCTGGAATTTGCCCGGCCCCATCTACTACCGGCTCGGGAAGGACGATCGAGCGGTCGTCGACGGGCTCGACGGTCGTTTTCGGTTCGGGCGTGTCGAGCAGACGCGGCGGGGCGCGGACGTGGCACTCGTGGCGACCGGCGCAATCTCGCAGGCGGCGAACGGCGCGGCCGATCTCCTGGCGAGCGAAGGGATCGGCTGCGAAGTCGCCGTCGTGGCGATGATCGCGCCGCCACCGGTGGACGACCTGCACGATCTCCTGAGCCGTCATCGACGCGTCGTGACCGTAGAGGCGCACGGCATGGTCGGCGGACTCGGCTCGCTCGTCGCCGAAGTGGCGGCGGATTCTGGTTGGGGCGGCTCGCTCGCTCGCGTCTCGGTCGGCGCCCCGTCGGCCCGGACGGGAAGCCAGCGATCTCTGGAGGCCGCGCATGGCCTGTCACCGGCCGCGATTGCGGCGCGCGCGCGAGCCATGGTCGACCGCGCCCGGTGAGCGTTCGCCTCCTTTCGATCGTTCTTCCGGTCTACAATCAGGCCGATCACCTTGCCGAGGTCGTGGCGGACTACCGGGCCGAACTTGCGCGCGTGCCCTGTCCATTCGAGTTGATCCTCGTGCCGAACGGTAGCCGCGACGCGTCGGAGGCAATCTGCCGAGCACTGGCGCGGCAGTACGATGACGTTCGTTGCGAGCCAAGCGCGGCGACTGGATGGGGCGCGGCGGTTCGACACGGTTTGGCGGTAGCGCGCGGCGACCTCCTCGGGTACACGAATCTGGCCCGAACGAGCGCGCAGGACCTGACCCTGATTGCGATCTACTCGTACTCGTACCCGGACGTCGTGGTAAAGGCGAACCGGAAGATTCGCGATGGGTTCCGTCGTCGCCTCGGGTCGCTGCTCTACAACCTGGAATGTCGCGCGCTGTTTGACCTGTCGTACTGGGACATCAACGGTACGCCGAAGGTTTTCCCGCGTTCATTCGACCGCCTGGCTCATCTCGCGCGCTCTGACGACTTGATCGACCTCGAATTCAATGTTGCCTGCCGGCGCCAGAGCTACCCGGTCGTCGAGGTTCCGATCTTTTCCGTGCGACGCCACGGCGGACGATCGACGACGAACATTCGCTCGGCGTTGCGCATGTATCTTGGCGCCCTGAGGATGCGACGCGCGATGGGGCCAACCGTGTGAGCGCGGCCGCGGAAGACGTACGCGCGGCGCGCTGGTCGCGTCATCACACCGAATGGCGCGATCCGGCTCAGATCATCGGACAGTGGCGCGACGTCGCGATCGATCCATCGCTGCTCGAAATGCGGGTTACGGGCGACTGGTGGGATCTGCTCGGCGAACTGGGTATCACGCTACTCGTGACGCGGGAGTACGAGCACTTGGCGATTGGCTTGTCGCGACCCGATCGATCGCCGCGCATCGCGGCGGTGCCGATGCCACATCCGTCCGGTTTGGCAGTCGATCGTGCGCGTCGGCGCGTCTGGATCGCCAGCACTCGGAATCCGAACCAGCTCTTCGAGTTCGCGCCCGTCGTCGGCGTCGAAGGGCGGAGCGATCGAACAATCGGTCCGATTTCGGATCGACCGCTCGTCTCGATTCAGTCGCGGACCTATCCCGGCAGCCTGTACATGCACGATTTGGCGTTGGTCGGTGATAGGTTGCACGCCAACGCGGTCGGCCAGAACGCGATCGCGACGTTCGAGGATGACAGCTATCGCCGAGTCTGGTGGCCCCGCTGTATCGAGTCCGAGGGAGTGGCTGGGTTTTCCTGCAACTACCTGCAGTTGAACTCGATCGCAGCCGGCGAGTCGCTCGAAACCTCGTACTTCAGCGCCTCGGCCGATCGGCCAGCAGCGCGGCGTCCCGGCCATCGCAATTTCGTGGTCGACCGGCGAGGAGTGATTTTCGACGGAGCGACGCGCGAGGTCGCGTTCCGCGGTCTGACGCGACCGCACTCGGCCCGCCTGCGCGATGGCGTGGTGTGGGTCGACAACAGTGGCTATGGACAGCTTGCGCGCTGTTCCGAGGGGAAATTCGACGTTGTCGCGCAACTGCCGGGCTGGACGCGCGGCCTCTCCTTCGTCGGCTCAATCGGGTTCGTCGGAACGTCGCGCGTCATTCCACGATTCAGCCATTACGCGCCGGGACTCGACATTGGGCGAAGCGAGTGTGGCGTTCACGCGGTCGATCTGACTGACGGCACGGTCCGCGCGAGCGTCACCTGGCCGAACGGCAATCAGATATTCGCGGTTGACTGGATCGAAACGTCAGTCGCGACTGGCTTTCCGTCCCGGGCCGCCAGCCGCCGCGTCACTGTGGCCGAGCGCAATCTCTTCTACGCCTTCAAAGTGAACTAGCCAGGAGTATTGGTATGGCCGCGGGACTGCGACTCTTGATGATCGGCGCGATGTACGAGAACGGTGGAAACACGACTCACCGGTTTCTCGACGGTCATCCCGAGCTACTCGTCTATCCGTTCGAATCTCAGATTGGCACCCGGTTCGTCACTGACCATCTGACCTCGATGTTCCCGGTGAAGTACCGGTGGCCGGAGTTCCCGCTCGACGGAGAGGCCGCCACGGACTACCACGCCATCATCGACGAGGAGTGCAAGGTCCGCGCGCGGACGCCGTTCGTGAGCAAGTTTCGCGATTATCCGTTCGATTTCTCGGACGACGACCGTCGCAAGCACTACATCGACATCGTGAGCGAGACCGGGCGGTCCCGGGCCGGGAATGTCCGCGCGTTCTATGAGGCAACGTTCCGCGCCTGGAAGGACTATCGGCGGGGGCCGAATCCGTCCATGTACGTGGGCTACAGCCCAATCATCGGCGTCGACGCCGAGCGCATCCTGACCGACATGCCCGATGCCCACGTCCTGCACATCGTCCGCAATCCGTGGTCGGCCTATGCCGATACGAAGAAGCGGCCGGTTCCGTTGTCTCTCTCGACATATCTCCTTGGCTGGACGCTCAATCAGTACCACGCGCTGTTGTATCGAGAGCGGTTCCCTGGCCGGATGCACGTGATCCGCATTGAGGATGTCTTGGCCGATCCTTTTGGCACACTCGGTTCGCTCTGTCGCGCGCTGGAGATCGCGCCGGCCGAGACGCTCCGCCGACCAAGCTGGAATGGCAATGTCCTGGGTCAAGTCTATCCTTGGGGCACGATTCGAACGCCGACGCTGGAGGCGAATCGCGCCACCGCGGCGGAGCTGTCCCCGGCCGAGCGCGAGGAGATTCGCGCGCGCGCCTGGCAATACCTGGACACATTCGACTATCGCGCCTTTGGCTAGATGAAATGGCTTGCGCTGCCGCTGGCGGTGGTGCTGCTGTACCTTGCGGTTCGAAGCGTCGATCCAGCCGAGGTACTCACCACAGCCACGCGTGCAAATCCGTGGTGGATGGTCGCCGTCTGGCTGAGCATGACCGCGTCGCAATTCGCGCGTTCGGTGCGTTGGCGCATCCTTCTACGGGCGCAGGGACCGATCAGCTATCCCGACGCATTCTGGGCCACGACCGCCGGATACGTGGGTAATAACGTCTTACCCGCCCGCGCCGGCGAGGTCATCCGCACCGCGCTGGCCGCCAGAGCATCCGGTCTTCCGGCGAGTTTCATCTTCGCGACGGCGATGGTCGAACGTGTGATGGACGTTCCCACGCTCGTCGCGGCGGCTCTCGTCGCGTCTCTGTTCACCGGTGCGCTGGCACCCGTTTTCGAGCAGGCGCTGGGCGTTATGGCTCTGGCTGCCCTCGGAGGCGTTCTCTTCTTGCTTGCCGCGCCGAGCGCGACCCGGCCGATCTCCTGGGTTCTGGGACGCATTCCGCTTGGCGCACAGGCCCGGGAGCGGATTGGTGAACAACTCGGCCGCCTTCTGCTTGGATTCGAGACGCTCCGGCAACCACGCCGCGTCGTGCCGTTCTTGGCGATGACTGTGGTCGTGTGGTCGAACGACATCGTCACGTGTCTTCTGCTTGCCCAGGCGCTGGGCCTATCGATGACCGTGCCGATGGTCATCCTGCTGCTTGCCGGGCTCGGCCTGAGTAGCGCGCTGCCATCAACACCCGGCTTCGTAGGGATCTACCAATTCGTAGCCGTGACGGTCCTGACGCGGTTCGACTTCACACCGAGCGCGGCGATCGCGTACATCGTTCTCCTCCAGACGATGATCTATGCGGTCGTCTTACCGTGGGGTTTGAGCGGAATGTGGCTTCTCGGCCGACGCGGCCACGCCGACCAGTCTCTCGGCAAGATCATGGCCAATCACTGAGCGGCGCCAGCGAACGCGGTGGAATCACCACTTGTTCGCCGCCCGGGACTCGCCAGTACAGAGTCATCAGTCCACCGGCGGTATGGTGGCGTTCAACCACCAGGCTGTGCTCGCCGGCGGTCAGTCGGGTGGTGACGGCGATTTCCTCACGGCGGAGATCGCGCGGCCGCCGCCAATCGCTGTAGGGCGGCCAGACCTGCCGCCCGTCGATCAACAACCGGCCCTGCTGATCGCCCTGAAGCTCGAATTCGTACGCGCCGGCCCGTTCGACGAGCAACGTGCCGGACCATCGCACCAGGAGCGGACGGAGCCAATCGCCGCTGGCGCGTAGGCCGACTGCGTGGTCGGCCATCGTCACATCGTATTCACGCCGATGTACCGTTGCGCCATCGGAAGCGAGCCATTCCACGAGCACGCGTGGCGGACCGGGCCATATCGACGCGCGGCCGAGCGGAAAGGACTGTTGTCCCGCGTCGCGCACGGGTTCCCATGTGATACCGATTCTGTCAGCGGGCGTCTCGATGCGGGCGGACGCGTAGACCGGCTGTCCGCCGAGCGAGAGTGATACGGCCGCGCGGTTGCCGGCGATCGTGCCTCCCAGATTGATGGTCTCATCGCCGATCCGCAGTCGCGTCTCGGTGTTTCCCGTCGATGCGAACGCGACGCGATCGCCGACTCCACGCTCGCCTCGGACCCAGCCACGCCACTCCACGGACAGTGGATAGACGAAGTCACCGGGTATAGCGTCGGGTATTGCGACGGTGGGCACGTTGACGGTGGTCGTGCGATCGCGGGCGTCGCGGATCCTCATCTGCAAGCCAACCTGACGGTGCGCGATGTCGGGGGAAACGCGGTAGGTCGTCCAGAGCAGCGGGTCTGTGATCCGTTGATCGCTCGTGAGGAGTCGCGTCTCGGTGCCGCCAGGGTACGCGTCGCGATAGAGCGGCAGCCACGGAGTCATAACGCTGTTGATGATGTAGATCGTGTCGCGCGGGCTGAGGCTCAGGTCGGCGAGATCGTCGACTGGCCGGTAGAGAAGTTCAGTGCTGTTGCGGCGGCCAAGGTTCGTCGCGAAGGTCAGCGCGAGCCGCGCACCCTGCGGTCCTGGCATGATCATCAAGGGCTGACCCTCATCGGTCGAAAGGACGAAACGCGCGATGCTGCCCTGCCACGGATCCATATCGCGAGTTGCATAGTCGCCGAAGTAGAACCACGCCTCCTGGGCCATGGACAGTGCCACCAGCGTGGACACAGCCGCGAGCGCAGCGCGACCGCCGAAGCGGGACACGCGCTCCCATGCGGCGACGAGGCGGTCACCGCCGAGCCCGATCAGGAGCACCGCCGCGAGTACGGCCGGCTGGGTGCGATGGATCGGCGGCGGATGATCCGACATGGCCGATAGCGCGATCGTCGGCGCCCAGAACCAGAGCGCCAGCATCCGATGGCGCCAATCGGTGACGCGCAAACAGACGAGCGCGAGCGCGGCGTATAGCAGTCCGGCTGGAATGATGGTGAAGAGGCCGCGCCCCGGGTAGTAGTGATGGTCCGCGCTCGGAACGACGTTGTAGGCCAGGAATGCCCGATAGAAGTGCTCCCAGAGGGGCCGCAACGCCGCGATCTGCCCGGTCTTCTGGAACTCGCCAATGGCAATCCAGAGCCACGAGGTGATCTGGGAGAAATAGAAGAAGACGGATGGTTCGCGATAGAGCGTGACCAGCAATGGACCGGCACCGATCAGGAGTCCAACCAGGAACGCGGCCGATCCCCAGGCGAGCCAGCGTCCGCGTAACCGAGGATCGATTGCCGCGAGAACGAGAAACACGACAACGTAGGCGAGCGATGGCCGCGCGGACAAGTAGACGTACATCGCGAGACTGAGACTGAGACCGGCCGCGGCCATGAATCGGACGCTCCGACGCGTGAACGCGATCGCTAACAGCAGGCTGGTCGTGATCCACGGAAACGGGCCCTCGATCGTGATTTCGCCATGTCGAGAGAAGGCGAGATGCATCGTGAGCGTCGCCAGAATCGACGCGGCAAAGATTCCGGCACGAAAACCGAACAGTTGGCGGCCGAGGAAGAAAATCAGCCCGACATCGATGATGCCGTGGATTGCGCTCGGGAGACGCATCGTCGTGATGCTCAACCCGGCGATCTCATAGAGCCAGCGGCGACGATATGAGCCGAGCAGCAGCATGCTGCCGATGTCATTCGACTGCATCGCGAAAATCGGCACGCCTTCCTTGCCGAAGAAGTCGGTGTCGGTGCGCCGGAGTGAGATCTCGGGCGTGACGAACTCGTCGATGTGCGAAGCCTGATGCGATTCCAGGCCGTACAGGCGCGCCACGGAGGCGATCGTCAGCACGAGCAAAAGCAGCGCGACTTGTCGGCGCGTGAGGCCTGGCGATATCGATCCGCTAATCCAGGCGACGATCCAGAATCCGATACTGCCAAACCAGATCGGCACCAGGATCCACGCATGAATGTCGCGCGCGCCGACGACGAGACCGAGAGTGAAGAGAAGAATGGCCGCCGCAAGGAAGCGCCAGCGCGGACGAACTCCGCCGAGTGCGCCTTGCCCGGCCGTTGCAGGCGCGGCGAGTACCGGTGAGGTTGGCGCGGCGACCGCAAACAGAAGAGCCGCGGCAAGATACACCGCGGTCGCGAAGAGGATGTCGCCGTTTCCATCCCAGGCCGCGCGAAACATGTATTCCGCCAAGATCGGGGCGGCGAGAATCAGGGCGATGACGATCCGCCAGGGTGTTGCGATCAGTGCCAGCCTCGACGTCACGGCGTCGGCAGCACCAGCGGCACGAATGCATCGACTGGTACCAGCGTGAACGGCTCACTCCCGCGTCGCCACTGGAGAGCGACCTTTCCGCCTTCGCGATGGAGGCGATCGACGACGATCTTGTGGTCGCCGGCGGCGAGTGTGACGCGAGACGTGCGTTCTTCGAGCGCTCCGCCCGGGACCTTGCGCCGCTCCGCGCCACGCGGCCAGACCGCGGCATCGTCGATCTCGAGTCGGACCGGGCCATCGGAGACGACCTCGAAATCGTAGGTGGCGGCCGATGGCTGGCGAATCGTGCCAGCCCATCGCACGACATGGCCGGCGTCGCGCGGCCGGCGCAGCGCAAATCGATTGTCCGCGATCATGATGTCGAAGTCGCGCTGAAGCACCGGTCCGCCATCGTTGGCCTGCCAGGTGATTTCGACGCGGGGATCGCCCGGCCACCACATTGCATCGCTCTCGGGAAACGGCCGCTGGGTGCCTTGCGCGGCGTCATCCCAGGTCACGCCAACGCGCGCGTCGGGTGAGTTGAGGTGGGCAGTCGCGCGCAGGTAGTGCCCCCCGAGTGGTAGGCGGGAGCCGCGTGCGGCTGCTTGCCACTCGATCCGCCGTTCGTCAACCAGAATCGCTGGCTGGACGGTGCCCAGGGAGCGGAAATCGTGTGGATTTCCGCTCCCGCGCGCGACGCGGACCCACCCATCCCACGTAACTTCGACCGGGTAGCGCACTTCGGGAGGAAGCGTGCCGGGCACGATTTCGAGCCGGTCCGAGACGAACTCGAACGACACACCGCGGGCATCGCGACCGCGCGCCCGCAGTCCCCGGTAGCGACGCTGTTCGTCCGACCCGATCCGAAGGACGGTCCAGGCGTGCTGATTCGCCAATCGGGGGTCCGACGAACGGAGCGCGATTCGTTCCGCGCCAGGATAGAGTCTCGCGACCGTCTCGATCCACGGTTCGCCGACGTCCGGGAAGAGAAAGCTGATCCCGTTCGGACGGGCCGAGGCGTCCGGCAATTGATCGACATAACGACCGAGGTCTTCGCCGCTGAGGCGCCGACGCAGTTCGCTCGCCCACTGAAACGGCTTGCCCTCAGCGTTCAATTCCATGCCGACTGGCGAGATCCCCGGATAGATCAGGAGATGGTGCTGATCGGAACTGCTCAGCATGTACCGCGTCAACTGATCCTGCCAGCGATCGTGATCGCGCGTTGCATAGTCGAGCGTGTAGAACGCGGCTTCCTGGACTGCCGCGATCAAGATTGCCGCGCCGACGACCACTTGACCGTACCGCTCGATGGCCGGTCTGACGGATCCCAGCCGAACGAGCGCTCGATCGGCCGCCAGACCGACGAGTAGCGCCGCCACGGGGAGCGTCGGCAAGGCGCGATGGGTGATCGGCGTCACGTCCGAGAGGACCATCAGGGCCGTGGTGGCGCCCCAGAACCACACCGCCAGAGTGCGCAAGCGCCAATCGCTCAGGCGAACGGTCGCGATCGCGGCGCCGGCGAACATCAGCGCCGCCGGAATGGCGACAAGCAGCCCCCGCTCGGGCCGATAGTGGTTGTCGGCGCTTCCGTACAGGTTGTAACCGAGGAGCGACGCGCGAACGTGCTCCCAGATCGGCCACAGCTTCGCCCACTCTCCGGTGGCGCGGAAGGCCGCGATCACGTCCGACAGCCAACTCGTCTTCTCGCTGCGAAAGAGGAACAGCGCGGGATCCTTGATGTAGGGCGCGAGCATCGGTCCGGCTCCGATTGCGAAGCCAGCGAGCAGTCCGATCGAGCCCGCGACCAGCCAGCGGCCCCGAAGGCGCGGATCGAGCCAGGCGAGCGCCAGTAGTCCCAGTCCGAACGCGACGCCGGGGCGCATCGCCCAGTAAATGAAGAGCGACGAACTGAGCACGACGCCAGCCATGGTCAGAGCGGGAGCGCTCTTGCGCGCGAAACCACGCGACATCAGGAGAGCGACCAGACTCCAGGCCACCGAGGCCTCGATCAGGCGCTGCCCATTGCGCGAGAACTCGAGGTGCGCCGCCATGGTCGCGAGCACGAGCGCGGCGATCAGCGCCGCGCGTGAGCCGACGAGAACTCGACCGATCACGTACACGAGTCCGACCTCGACCACGCCAATCAGGGCGCTCGGGACGCGCATCCAGCCGATGTCGATACCGCCCCACGCGAAGGCGGCGCTGCTGAGGTAGGAAGTCAGCGCGAGTTGAGAGAAGAGTCCCTGATTCGCCGCGAATAGCGAGATACCGTATTCCTGTATCTGTCGCCAGGTTTCCAGTTCGCGTCCAAGCTCGAGCGCGAACGGCATCATGGCCAGTTCGTCGACGATGATTGGGCGCGTCCCGAGGTGGTACAAACGGAGACCCGTCGCGACGATCACGACCGAGATCACCGCGATCGTCGTTGTTCTCTCGCGCTTCGCGGTCCCGAGCCACGCCGCGATCGTGTCGCGCCGATAGGTCGCCGCGAGGGCGAAGGCGAGTCCGGCCAGCCAGATCGGCGTCAGCGTCCAGTCACGTGGACGCGTCATCGCCGCGCTGGCGCCGTACGCCGCGATCGCCGCGCCGACGGCCAGGAACGGCCATCGGATGCGATCCGAGGGCGGACACTCCGTCGATACGGCGAGGCCGGGCGCGACGAAAGCAAAGAGGAGGACCGCGCCGAAGTAGACACAGCCCTGGAGCAAACTGACGATCGGACTCGTCGTCCGCAGCCATACCTCGGCGATCAGCGGAAGCGGGAGCGCGACCAGGGACCCGATCGCTAACGACTGCCGGATCGGTCTAGCCACGCTGGGTAGCCGAAAGGGGTCGTCGCGCCGGAGTGGTTCGGCGGCTGGTCGCTGGGAATGACGTGCCGGACAACTCGTTACGTGATCGAAAGAGAATCGAACCGCATCTTGCTACCGCCCCACAAGTACAGTCCGCGCTTGCCCGGCAGCACGCCGCCAGGGACTTTCCAGAGCGGCAGGGGCTGTGCATTGACCCACATCTGAACCTGGTCGCGTATGACCTGAACGCGGACCTCGTGGGCGTCGCGTCCCCAGAACTCCAACTCCGGAATCGGCGAGTTCGGTCCAATCAGTCTCTGAACGCCGCCGCGCGTCTCGACGAGGCCGACGAACGGGCGATCGCGCTGGTAGCTGTCCGTGTAGAACTCGATGCGTAAATGATCGAATTCTCCACGGTGTGAGAGGATGACTCCCCAGATCGGTGCCGAGGGTCCGAAGCGGAGGCCAACCGATGCGCGCGCGATCAATGTGAAGACGTCGCCGCCGCCATCGGTCAGGAGTACTTGCCCCGGTGGCAGCAAATGGATCGGATTCGGGCGCGGCGGCCCGGTTACGACCCAGCCGCCATCGCGCTGTTCGAACACCACCGGCGTTGGCGTGGCGGTAGGACCCGATGGCGTTGGCGTGGCGCTTGGCTTCCGCGTCGGCAGGGGCGCCGCCGCCAGCGCGGTGATTGGCGTCAGCTCCGGCGCTGGTTGGGTCGTACCTCCGCGAATAAACGCGCCCGCGAGCGAGCCGACAATGAGGACAGCGACGGCCACGCCAATGCCCATCCATGCGAAGTCGGGCACCACGCGCGCGTACGGCGCAACCTTCGCACGAATCGGCGCGGTCGCGAGGAGCGCGGTATCCGCCGCCGCCCGCAGGGGCGCAAGCTGTTCGAGTAGTGAGATGACGAATGGCGGCAGCGACAGCGACCTGGCAGTCGCGTCTCCATCCGGCGACGCGCCATCGGCCGCCGGTTGTTCGAGCGAGAGATCGTCAATATCGTCGACGTCGTCGTCATCCGGGATGTCCGGCAGATCGATGTCATCGATCTGCGGAACGTCGCGGGTCGCCATCAGAAGCCCTCGGGGATGGTCAACGTCACGATCTGGTGGAGCGTGACGTCGGTAACGATCAGCTTCCGATCGGGTCCGGCGACGATGCCGAGCGGCCGCTTCAGATCGGACGACTGGATGAGAGCCCTGGTCGTGCCATCGGAGCCGATGATGAACACTCGGCCACTCTCGGGATCGGTGACGTAGATCGAACCCACGGAATCGGCGGCCACCTTGGGACCGTGCAGGCTGCCTGCCTTCGGAAGCGAAAGCTCGATGTCGGGCGATCCGTTCGCGCCAAATCGAACGAGCTTTGCGTTGGCCGAGTCGGCCACCCAGACGTTCCCGAACGGGTCCGCGGCCGCGCCGGTCGGCTCGGCGATCTGGCCCTTCGCGGTGCCGCGCGTTCCAAAGACCTGAGCCTGTTCGCCCTTGCCGTTGAACTTGACGACACGCGCGCCGCCCGTGTCAGCCACATAGGTATTGTCGGCCGCGTCGATCGAAAGACTACGCGGGTGGTAGAAGCGCGCGTCGGGCCCGCCGAATTGATCGATCAAGGTACCGTGTGGCGTGTACCGCTTAATCCAACCCGGCAGCGAGTCCAAGACGAGGACGTTGTTGGAACTGTCGGTCGCGATTCCCAGCGGTTCCTGGAGTTCCTCGGCATTGCCCCAGGCCAGAACGAATGTGCCCGACGCATCGAACTTCTGGACGCGGTGATTCTCGGTATCCGCGACGTACAGGTTGCCGGCTCGATCGAGCGCGGCGGCACGCGGCTGATTGAACAGACCATTGGCGGTCCCGGGAGCGCCGACGACTGCCGTCGTCTGCCCGACGACGGCCGGTACGTTCGAGCCTGGTCCAGGCCTCGATTGAACGTTTGATGGTCCCGGTTTTGGCGGCGGCGCCGCGGCCGGCTGGGCTTGCGCCGACGCCGGATTGGGCGGGGCGGTCCTCGGCTGCGGCGGCGGTACGACCTTGTCCGGGTAGGAGCCGAGCGGCGGAAACAGATACTCGGTGGGGATCGGCTCGCGTTGCCGCGCCGGAGGTGTCCAGAAGACGTTGATGAACGTGTGACCGGTTCGGTCGATGAACCTGACACGAATGTCGTGGAATCCGGCGCTCAGGACCAGGCCACCTTCGCCGTAGGCGCCAATCTGGCGTGAGTTGTCGACGATGAGGCGTTCATCGATGTAGATCCACGATTCGTCGATCGAACTGGCGCCGAACCGATACGCGCCCTCGGCCGGGATGTACACCTTTCCCCGCCATTCGACGCTGTACGGTCGGGGAAGCGGCAAGAGGTGAAAACGAAACTGCAGGCCGGGATCGATCTGCACCAGGCCTGGATCACCCGTCCAGGTCGTGCCCCGAAAGTACGAGCCGAGCAGGCCGTTATTCGTGACCGGGCTCCGGAACAGGACGTGCGGCGGGACTGGTGCATAGGCAGTGTCGCCAGGCGCTCGCCACAGCAGGGCGACCGCGTCCGCCGCCGCGTCGGGCATTACGATCGACAGCGCGTGGTTGCCCCGCGCCAGTGTCGCGCCGGCCTCTTCCCCACCCTTGATGAGATCCGTCTCGTCCAGTTTCAGCACCGCTGAGGCAGGGCCGCTCAGTCTAAACGCGTAGCGGCCGTATTCTGGCGCGGCCAGGATCGATCGCCACTCGACGATGAATGGCGCGGCGACGTCCAGCGGAGCCAACTCCCCGATCGTGCGAACGGTCTGTCGAGCAACTGGTTCGCCGGCCGGCTCCGCGCCAGCCCAGATCCGCACGTCGGAGCCCTGAACGCGCGAGATGATCTCGGGTGGCACCAGTATCTCGAAGAGCACCGGTGGTCCGCCGGCCGGATTCCGGTGCTCCTTCAACGTCGCATCGGGGTAGAGCCGCAGCACGGTCGCGACCTGATTCGTCGCCTCCGCGTTGAGGAAGACGGTCGCGCCTTCAGGATCGCGGAACGGCAGCGATGTCGCGGGATCGAAGCGCGTGTTCGGGAACGTTCCGGGCGCAATGAAGCGGATCGATGGATGATCCATCAGCGTCTGGTCGATGTACGGCTTTCCGACCGAGCCGCCGAATGCCATCTCACGCGCGACGATCGTCTCGGGCGTAGAGTGCGCCGCCCAGGAGCCTTGGTCGCGAGCCTGACGATTGTAGTAGCGATCGATGTTCGATGTCCCGATGGCGATCCCGGCCGCCGCGACCACAAACGCCGCTGCCGCCACTCCGAGCGGAACCCGTTGCGCCATGATCACGGCCGTCGCCGTTCCGAAGAGTCCGCGCAGTCGCTCGGCCAGGCTCGCGATTGGGAGAGCCGCCAGCAGCGCGCCGGCGACCGTGTTGTCGATCGTGCGGTAGCCCTGTGGCGCTTCGAATGCCAGGGACAGGACTCCCCCCATCACCATCACCAGAAGCCAGGCGATCGGGACGGAGAACTCGGGTCGCCACACCCGGGCGATCGACATAATGAGGCCAACGAAAGCGAGGGCAGCGGTCGTGCGTTCGAACATCGGCGCACCGGGCAGATTGTGCCGACCGTTGCTGTCGCCGAAGGCGTTGAACATCAGCGCGTGCTTGCGAATGTTCTCGTACAGCGGCTGGTAGCTGTTGGTCTCGTTGATCTCGCGCACGATCGAGACGGTTTCGGTGCGCTCATTGAAGAGGCGAGGGTTCTGATAGGCAAGAAGCGCCAGCGGCGCGACCGCAAGCCAGGCGAACAGGCCGAAGATGATCAGGCCTTCGAGATTGCGGCGCAGCCATGGCATACGGCCGACGATGAACTGATGGAGAAGGAAGATGCCGATCACGCCAACGAACAGTCTCGCCGCGAAGTAGAAATTGATGCTCAGGCCGAACGCGAGTCCGCCGGCCGCGAAGAGCGTACGTCGGCGCGTTCGGAGGCCGAGGACGAGTAGACCCAGCGCGAATGTATTCAGCGTGACGGAATAGATTCCGTTCATGGCGATGCGGCTGAAGGTGATGTGCCACGACATCGTCGCGAGCACTGCCGCGGCGGCGAGGCCGTAGATCGTGCCGAGCATCGCGCGCCCAAGCAGGAACACCGCCAGCGTGCCGAACGCGCCGAAAATGGCCGGCGCCGCGCGGAGGACTGACTCGCTCGTTCCGAACGCCGCCAATAGCGGCGCGCTGATGTACCAGGCCATTGCCGGCAATCCCTGAACGGGCCCGGCTCCGGCGACGGGACGATAGTTCGGCTCGTGGATGATCCGCTGAATCTCGAGTCCGGCGAACGCCTCGTCGGCCCAGAGCCCGAACGGTATCTCACCCAGCCGATAGAGACGCGCCACGAGAGCGACCACGGTGATTGCGGTAATCGCGGCGATGGTCGGCCAATTGCGAACCAGTAGCGGAACGACGCGTGGCCGGTTGTCAAGGAGATACACACCGACCAGCGCGATGACGAGGCTGGCGGCGTAGGCAATCCAGGCGAGGTTCTGATCGCGACCGCTTCCAAAGAGGTACAGGCCGCCTACGCTCGCGGCTGCTCCGAGCGTGACCACCGCGGCGCCAGGCGCAAACGCGCGCCGATCCGCGAACCCTGGCAGAGCTGGATCCGGTGATTCCGGCGTCGGCGTCAGCGTTCCACGGGCGGTTCGCGCGAGGATGAGACCGGCGATCGTCAGCATCACGAAGCCGTCGGCGAGAAAGACGCGCCGTTCGAGATAACCCTGAGCGAACAAAGCTACCGTAACCGCCACGACCGCCCACGCGAGACGCGCGAGCGCGACGCGGTCGATCCGCGTCAATCGCCGTCGTGGGCGCGGCGCGACGATCGCACCGACTAACTCGAGTTCGCTCATTGGGTTGGGATGCCGCCGTGACGCATCATCGGCACAATAGTATCGACACCTACTCTCCGCCACGCATTGGGATCAGGGTCATACCACGTAACCGATAGACGCTTCGATCGGGGTATCGCTCAAGAAGGTCTCGATTCAATGGACCGAGATCGCGCGCGAAGAGAATCGGCCCCGCCAGCAGCGGGTCGTTCGCCGAAAACACCATCCCATAGTTCCACCACTGATTTGGCTGGCCCGGATCCACGAGAACGATTGCGTGACTGATTCCCGCGGCGGCTACGGCCGCGATCGGGTCGCCGTTGATGTAGTTGTATCCTTGCAGTTGTCCGAGCCAGCGTGGCAGGTAGATACCCAGATTTGCCGCGATCAGTAACGATACCGTCACCGAGATGAGAATCCGGCCGATCGGACCTCCCAGGCCGCCCAATACGGCGATGCCGCGCGCCGACAGGAGCGCGATCGGCGCGAGCGCTTCGAAGTAGAAGCGCGGTCCGTACATCACACCATCAGCCCACCAGAGCCAGTAGCCAATTCCGAGACCGGCCGCGCTCGCGCCGAGGAGCCACTCCCACCTCCCCGCGCGTCGCGCCACGAACGGAGTCCAGGCGAAAGCGAGCGTGGCGATCGACGGCCAGCCGAATGCGTGCCGGGCGAATTCGTTCGAGTTCCGAAGCGTGTTGAGCAGGCCATTGAACGGCGAATGACCGCCCATTCCCTTGTCCGCCCCGAACCCGAGCCGGTCGAACGACCACCACATTTCCATCGTGTTGCCAAATGGGTGCCCGGTGAGAATCGCGCTGTAGGCGAGCCAGATTGCCAGGGCCGGCGTGGCTCCGGCCGCGATGCGCACCAGAGTTCCGCGTGCGTGGCGATCCCGAGCCGCCGCGACGATCGCGTCGATGCCAAATGGCACCGCCAGGACGATTGCGGTCCAGGGACGGACCAGAAAGTCGAGTCCAAGGGCGAGACCGGCCAGAATGGCCGCGCCAGTCCCGCCGCGACTCGCGCGAATGTACGCCAGAACAAACCCACCGAAGAGCAGGAGACCGGCGGTGTGCGCCATGTGGCTTCCGCCCAGGCCAATCGCGAACGGTGACACCGCGATGAGCCCGGCCGCCAGCAGCCCGACCGTCCGACTCCAGAGGTGCGCGCCGATCGCGTAGATGACCAGGATCGTCAGGGCAGCGAGCACGGGATTGACGAGCCACGGCGCGCCAAGTAGAACGCCCGCGGCGAGGATCAGCGGGAACCCCGGCGGGTACTTTGCGAACCAGCGATCGCCGTCGATGACGATGAATTCGTGCCAGAAGAAGTCGGGTAGCGGCGGCGCCGGCGCCCAGAGCCGTCCCATCGCGAACAGCTTCGCCTGGAACAGGTACGCGACCGAATCCTGCACGTGCGGGATTCGGTCGAGCAATCCGTCGGCGACGAACGCGGTGACGGCAAGTGTCAGGCCGCCGATCACGACCGCGGCGAACCACGCCGCGAAGCGGCCGATGTCGGACCGGGCGCGCTGCTCGCGCCGTCGAATCGCTGCGCCGATCACGAGCATTGCGCCGGTGACGATCGCGGCGGCGAGGATCGGCGACAGCACGACGCGTACAAATTCCTTGATCGGGCTGAGCCACGGCCGGTTGAAGGGACCTCCCGCAATCGGACCCGTCCACGCGCCGTCGGAGAGCCGCCACCAGATCACGTCGCGATGTTCTGGCCGCACCATGAGAAAGAGCCCGCCGTCGCGGCCGTCGCCGTCGACAACGAGTCCAAGAGTTCGACCGCGCCGAGCCACGGCCTCGACCTCTCCGATTGGCCAATCGAACTCGGGCGAGCCGATGAATCCGGAGTACGACGAACCAGCCGTTCCGTCGACTAGATGAAACCAGGTCGCGGCATCGTCGGACCAGACGCTGGCGTCATCCCGCCCGAAGTCGTGAGTAAATCGTGGCGTACCCTCTCGATCGTGTACCTCAATCGACTGCCAGCCTTGTTCGACATCGATTCGCAGTGCCCGTTTGAGCAGGTCGCGCGCCCAGCCTGGCACCTGCCCCGGCCGAGGCTCCAGACCGTGGCCTTCGACATACAGGCCAACCTGGTTGCGACGCGGCTCGTAACGCTCGACGGCGAACGCGGCGTCTTCCACCAGCGCGGTCGCATATCCGTCCGTGACGGCCACGCGGATCGTCAGGCGATCATCGTACGCCCATGCGAACGCGCCGATCGCGACGAGGATGAGGACGAGCGGTAGCGCATGCCTGGCTAGCGAATCGGCGCGAACTTCAGGATCCGATTGTTCAGGCTATCCGCGACCCAGATGTCGCCGGTGGCGCCGACAGCAATACCGCTCGGAAGATTGAATGACGCGCTGTCGCGCCCATTCTTGCCGAACACGGCCAGCACCTGTCCGGCGGCGCTGATCTTGATAACGCGGTGCGACTCTGGATCGGTCACGTACACTGCGCCATCACTGTCGACCGAAATCGAGGGTTTGTTCATGACCGACTCACCCTCCCATCCGACAATCGGCCACTGCGCCAGGTACTTCCCGGTCGGGTCGAACTTCTGCACGCGGCGATTCCAGGTGTCCGACACGTAGAAGTTGCCCTGACGATCCGTCGCGACGCCGACTGGCTCGGCAAGAAGGCCATCGCCGGCGCCGCGCCCGCCGTAGGCCGCCTGATATCGACCGTCGGCATCGAAGCGTTGCACGCGATGGTTTCCGGTATCGGTCACGAGTATCGACCCGTTCGCATCGACGGCGATGGCGCGCGGTCCAAAGAACTGGCCGCCGTCGTCGCGGACATTCGGCACCAGTTTCTGGCCACCCCACTTTGTCTTGAACGCACCGTTTGCATCGAACCTCTGGACGCGGTGGTTCCATGTGTCGGCGACATACACATCGCCGGACGGCGCGACCGCGATACCCCACGGCTCCTTGAACTCGCCATCGCCATTACCTTCGCGGCCCCAGGCAACCAGGAAGCGACCATCGGCGCCGAACTTCTGAATGCGATGATTGAATGAGTCGACGACATAGACCGTTCCGTCTTGGCCGAGCGCGACTCCCTTTGGGTCGGTAAACTGACCCTCACCCGCGCCACGTGTTCCGCCGAGAATCTGCGCCGCCGTGACACTTCGCGTCACCCGCGCGTACGCTTCTTCATCGACTGCCTGAGCGCTCGACTGTGGCGCCGCCCACGCTCCGGACGCGAGGTCTCGGCGCACGAACATCGTGAAGTCGGTCGACCCAAGCGGATTCAGCGTCTCACGGTAGATGAAGTACCGCCAGATTCGCAGTCGGGTCGAACTTTCAGTGATGAACGACCAGAAGCTGTCGAAACTGATGCTCCGGTAGTCCTCCGGGAACCACCACCGAAGCCGGTAACGCTGGCTGACGTATTTGCTGCCGAGTTGTTGCTTGATGACCTGATCGCGGTTGTTTTCCATGCCCGCGATCACGATTGGCGCGTCGAGTGCGTTGGCGGGGATGTTGCCGGCGCCGATGAAGACGCGACCCTTGTAGTCGCGCAAGTACCACTCGAACGGCCAGGAGACACCGCTGTCGTAGACGACCTTGACCTTCTCTCGGCCCTGGCCGGTTCTGAACGCGACGCGATCGATTTCCTCCATGACTTGACCGACATCCGGCGAGGTCTGCGTGTAAACGAGCATTTCGATCGGAACGTCGCCGTTGAAGAAATTCACCTGCCACGTCGCTCGCAACGAGAGTGGCATCAGCACCAGCAGCGACCCCAGAGCAACGGTCTTCAGTGCGACCACGCCGCCAATCCGTCGGCCCAGCACGACCGAGACGTAAAGCAAGGCGAGCGCGACGAGGAGCAGTCCGCTGGCCTGGAAGAACGCCTGAACTTCCCCGGCGCGAGCGCCGCCGGAAGCGGCCCGTCCAAACGCGTCCAGACCGGCCGAAACTGACATCCGCGCCAGACCGCTGATGAGAGCGGCGCCGCCGAGGAATACCGTCGCAACGAACAACCCGAATCGGCGAATCGGGTTGTCCTGGAGCGAAACTTGCTCGATCAGGCGCGCGATCGCGATGCCGGCGAGCAGGACGAACGGGACGGCCATGTGTATGACCATCCAGGGCATCTTCTCGGACGCCCAGCCGTAGAGAGCCAGCGCGCCGACGGTCCAATACACCAGGAATACGCCGAATAGCGTGCGTCGCATGGCAAGGTAGATCGCGCCGCCGATGCCGAAGAGGACTGGCACGAACTCATACAGAGGCAACAGGATCAGGTAATAGAACCACGGCTGGTTTCCGCGCGCGACGCCTTGTTGATCGATCCAATACTTCAGGCCGCCGATCGATCCGCTGAATAGCCCGCCCGGATTCGAGAAGAACGTCGTATAGAGGGCGACGAAAATCGCCCAGAAGATGACCGCCGCCGTCACCCAGACGCGGGCATTCCACTGCATGCCGATGATTGCGCCCACGATGGCCAGGACCGCGAAGATCGCGACGAGCAGCGTGTTCGCCTGCTCGACGTCGACGCGCATGCGCAGGAACAGGTATTCGAAGCCGCCGGCGACCATCGGCAAGACGATCGTGCCAATCAGGACCGACGCGCTCGCGATCGGTGAGAGTGGCTGTTCCGGCCGCGCCCGGAGCCGAAATGCGCTGAGGACGAGCCGTCCGATTGCGCCGAGCTCGAAGCGACACAGGAAGACGAGGAATGGGGTGAGGTATGCGATCTGGAGGTAGGTGTCCTCCTTGGTCGCGAACGCCAGGGAGAGCGCCGCGACCATCAGCCAGAGATCTCGATCTTGATGGCGACGCGCATAGCGGAAGATTGCGAGCACGAAGAGAAACTGGAAGACGGCCAGATAGATGTCGTGCCTCTGGAAGCGCGAGTAGTAGACGACCGTCGGGGCGAAGGCCATCAGGACCGCCGCGATCAGGGCGGCCGATCGGCCGATGAATTCGCGGGTCATGTACACGAGACCAACGAGCGCGATTCCGAAAAGACTCGTCCCGAGGCGCGCGACGGCGTCGGTTGCGCCGAAGAGAAAGTAGAGGAGGGCGCCGACCTCGAAGAGGAACGGACCATGCATCATCGGATCGTGGACGTAACCACGCCCGTTGTAGAGGTACCACGAGTAGAGCGCGTGCAGGCTCTCATCGTGGTGGAGCATGCGTGGGCCAAGGTCCCAGAGACGGAGCGCCGCCGCGACCGCCACGATGATGACGTACAACGCCTGTTCGACCGTCATCGGCAAGACGCCGAAGATGGGCCGTGTCAGCGCCGCGCCGAGCGGATCCGGAAACGACGCCTCGGCCTGAGACTCGTATTCTGCGCGTGAGGCGGTTGCCATTGTCCTAGCCCTCCCGAGGCCACGATCGCCGCACGCGGACTAGGCGCGCGGAATCGCTCCAGAATTGCACAACGATCACTGGGCGCGCACGTACAGGACGACATCGGTCGCCCGCGCGACATCTGGCGCCTCGCGATAGGCGATCCAGCGCCAGAATTCGGCCGCGTTTTCGAAGGCGAGCGACCCCCTCGCGTGCGATCGATATCGCTGGCCGGTGTACCGACCGGCCAGAGCCTTGGTCTCGGCATCGAGCACGACCATCGCTGGGTTTCCACTCGGCACCGGATTGACGTTGATGGTCGAACCGCGCAGATACCACTCCAACGGATCGCGCAGGCTTTCGGGAATCGAAATGACACGGTCCTTGCGTGCGATCGTGAGGACCTGTGAGACGGCGTTTGCGTCGGCGGCGAGCGCACGAACGTCGACCGATGTCTGGAGCGACCGGGGCAACTCCGCTCGGTTGTCGAGCGCGTTGTAGGCGAGATTCCACGCCACATGTGTCTCGCGCGCGATCAGGAGCGTGATGACACCGAAGCCAAGCGCGGGCCACGCCCTGGCACCGACCTGTCGCCAAAGGTAGAGCGCCGCCGCAAGAGTCAGGGCGATCGGCACGATGACGATCGCGCGAATCGCGACCTCGTTCGCGCTCTCCGGACTCACAAATGTGCCGAGAACTGGCGCAAGGTATCGCGCCGCGACGGGATCGGGCAGCGACACGTGACCGATCCCGAGTGAGATGATCGTTGCGCCCCACCACGCGATCGTGATTCCAGTGAGAGTCAAGCCACGCCAGTGATCGGCAACCACGAGCGCGTCGGCGATGACGCGCGCAGCCAGGAGGGTGCCTGGCACGACGATCGACAGCGCGTGGCCGGCGTCGCCTCCGGATTGAAGCGTTGCAACGATGCCGATCACGAGCCAGATCCCGAGCACGCGTTCGGCATCGTCGAGGCGCCGGAGATTTCGGACGATCCGCCAGACGCCGAGGGCGGCCGGGAGCGCCGCATAGCCGGCAACGAGCAGCAGTCCGCGCACGATATCGTCGATCATCGCCCGTCGGACAACGGCCGCGGTCCAATCGCCAAATGGCGACACGACCCCCCGGTAGATTCCGTCGAGGTGAATGAATCCGCCGGTCGCAAGGAAGCCGAAGACGCCCACGAAGGCGATCGCCTCGACGCCGAACACGGCATCGGGTCGTGGCGCGTTGTCCGCCGACCGGGCGGACGGCGTCGTCCGTTTGCCGGTTGCGCGCGCCAGGGCGAAGGCGATCCCGATCGCGGCCAGACCGGATACAGCACCATGTCCGCTCGTAAGCGCGAGCGCCAGGGCGAGGGCGAATCGAGTGCCGCGCGCACCACCTTTCGTGCCGTTTCCGCTCGTCACGATGAACACAAGCGCGAGTGCCGCGATCGCGCCGACGCCGGCGCCCGGCACGGTGCGGGCCTGGTCCAGCATCAACGGCGAGAACGTCAGCGCGACCGCGGCGATCGCGGCTGGCCCGCGACCGAGTGACACGCGACCGAGGAGCATCGCGACCGGCGCAAGCGAGCCCAGCAGCGCCGTCGAGAGACGGGCGGTCGTGTCGGCCGCGCCGAACACGGCAAACAAGAGCGCGGTGCCGTAGAGGTGGAACGAGCCCGCGCCGATGCCGGCAAGGTCGATATCGGCGGTGGGGTTGAGCGCGGCGCGAGCGACGCGCGTTTCGTCGGGCGACAGCGGCAACTCACCGAGCATCCACAGCCGCGCAAACAGTCCGACGACGATCAGAAGCACGTACAGCGCCATCTCGAGCGAGACGCCCGGCAGATCGAGCCGTCGGTCGAGCGGCGAGGCCGCGGCGTCGCCAGCGGTGACCGCGACGGTATCCACGCGCGCGCCGATCTCAGGCGCCGCGCTGCCGCGACGAGTGCGCGTGGACGTGCGCCGGGTTGGCCGGTGTACTTGCTCGCCCACTTACCGTGCGCCCTCCCGCACGCGATAGACCGTGACCGCGCCGCTCCGGAATGCAACGTCCATGAATTGACCGAATCGTTCGAGGTCGGCGCCCTGTCGACCGTACACGTCGCGTTCGGTCTGGCCGACGAACACGTAGGTGGCGTTGTACTTCGCCAGGATTTGCAGGACCTGACGCGATTCGTTCGATCGGTAGATGAGATCGATGTCCGGCTTGCGCGCGCCCGCCTCTTCGAACGTGCCGCGCCACTGCTGCTCGTGGTAGTCCCAGCCAAGCAGCGTCGGCAGGCCGGTCATGCTGGCAACGCGTCCGAACTCCTGCCGATAGGAGCCGCCGGTTGCCTCGACGATGACGGGTGCGCCGACGACCGTCCGCCGCAGCCAACGGATGGCCGCCAACTCGTCCGGGCGGGATCGGCCCCAAAAGGCGATGCCGTCGAGCGTCGCGGCGTGGCCGAAGTCACGCGTCTTGTCGAGCACGGCACCAATCGGGTACAGCAGTGTGGCTGCATACGCGATCACGATCACCGCCCCGACCGCCGACACGGTCGCGCGCGTCAGCGGACGGCGGACCTCCCGCGCCCGCGCGATTAGCTGTGGTATGGCGAAGCCCGAGGCAATCGCCAGCAGGACCCAGGCCTGGTAGTAAAGCTTGAAGACCGTGTTCATGCGATTGCCGAAGAAGTCTCGGATGAACACGATCTCGCAGCCAAGAACAAGCAGGAATCCGGTTAGCGCGATGAACGCGGCCAGCGGCGATTCGATCGGAGAGTTGTTGCCGTCGGCCGATTCCGCGCCACTGGATGGCGCCGCGACCGCGCGTGCACCGTGCCACGTGACGATCGCGAGGGCGGCCGCGATCAGTGGGACGGTCGCGGCAACGACCGGCGCCTGAACGATGACTGCGACCGCCGCCAGGATGGTGACGAGCAGCCAGGTGATCCGGCTCTGGTACCAGGCATTCGGCGGACCGTCGCGTCTCGCCTCGTACAGGCCGGTCAGGAGATAGACGACCAGCAGCGCGAACGTCGGGCCCCAGAACAGCAGAAAGTGATGGAACTGCGTCTTGGTGATTACGACGCCGAGGCCGGCCGCTTGAGATCGGAAGGTGAGGTAGAACGGCAGGTAGAGAGCGATGCAAAGCGCAGTTGCACCGACGAATCCCAGCGCGATCTCGCGAATCGATCGGATGTCGAACACACCGCGCTCACGCAATTGGCGGATCGCGAACGCGCCAGCCAGCACGAAGAGCATCGTCGGCATGTCCCAGGTATTGAGGAACCCGAGGCCGCCGATTGCGATGCCGACCGATCCGACAAACCAGGGATCTCGCCGCAACGACGCCAGGGTGATCGTTCCCGGCGCGCGCGCCAGATTCAAGGCGATGCCGATCGCGAGAAAGAGGAACGGCAGAGCCAGAACGTGGGGATGCATATCGCCCAGGATGAAGCTGAAGAATGGAAACTCATTGATCGTGTAGTCGGCAGCCGGGGCGCGACCATCGCCGACTGTCGTACCAATCACACGCGTGGCGCGAAACCACCACCAGTTGTCCGATGGGAAGAACCGCGCCGACTGGTACGCGTTCGGCATGTCCTTGATCGCGAAGTAGCGCTGGATGTCCGGTGACAGCAGTCGGTTTGCGTTCAAGACTTCGAGGACCGGTTCGAGATTGGTGACGAGCAAGGTCGTGGCGACGGTGATCAATCCACCGGCGATCGCGAACCTCGATCCGCGCCTGGGTGATCCGCCGTGTGCCAGCGCGAGTCCGATGCCAAACGCGCCGGTCGCGGACAGCGCGAAGAGGCTTGGCAGCATGAGATTGAATGCCACCTGCGCCGGTGTCGCGGTCAGCGACGCCAACATGCCCGCGATGAGATAGCCGAAGAAGTAGTAACTGATCGAAAAGCCGCTCAGCCAAGGATCGATCGGCGGGAAGAACGGGCTGCGAAGCACGCCGTTCAGAAACAGCAACTCCATTGGCTTCTCGGTCGCGGTGATGTCTGGGTCGAACGCTCGAATCGCGACCCAGACGAGAAACGCGACGGTGAAGAGTGCCTCGGTTGTGACGAGCCACGCGCGTCTCTCGCGCAGTAAATCGCCCAGATGACGGATTTGACTACGACAGCCGAGCCAACCGATCGCGGCCACGATAATCAGGATGGCGACGACCGACTCCCAGGTGTTCCGCAGGATGCCGAATGTTCCGGCGTGCCAGTAGATGAATCCGGTGAGGATCAGGCCGACCGGACGCGCCAGGAAGAATCCTCGATCGGGGAGATTGCGGAAGACGCGCAGGGCGACGGGAAGGGCTGCCAGTCCGAAAACCTGCAGGGCGACCCACCAGGCGACCACTGAGACGATGTCGCTCACGCTTCCTTGCCGCGAACCCGATAGATGCGGACGCCGTCATCGTCATACACGACGTCGAGGTCTGAACCTGTCATCGTGTCGAATTTGCGCAATCCGCGCTCAGGATAGTAGGCACGCTCCATATCGCCGACGTACACGTACGTGACATCGTATTTCGCGAGTAGCGCACGCGTCCGCTCGACGTTCTCGTCCGTGAACAGCGCGCGTAGATCGCGCAAGCGTTCCTCGATCATGAACCGGAATCCGGCCCGCTGCTGCGACTGGTGCCAATCCCACCCGATGATTGTCGGCAAGCCGGTGTAGATCGAGATGCGCGAACCCCATCGGTACAGGGGCGCGTTCCCTTCGGCGATGACAGGCGATCCCTTGACGTTGTCCCAGATCCATTCGATCGCCCGCAGATCGCGCGAGAACTTGAGTGCCGTTACCCGTTGCGTCGTCGGATGGTCTTCACGGTAGCTGGCCGACTCCATATACGCGGTGCCGTCGAGCGTCAAGGGAATCGTGCGGTCGAACCGCTCGGCCATCTTCCCAGGCGTGGACACGATCGGATAGATCGCGCTCGCGGCGATCAGGATCGCACACACCACTCCCCAGGCGCGCCCGCGCCCGCCGCGGACCGACGCCGCGACTCGATCGCGCATCGTCGCCAGCGCGACCGCGGAGGCGATCGACCACATGATCCAGATCTGCAGGTAGAATTTGAAGACGGTGTTCATGCGGCCAATGTCGCCGTCGAGTGCCACGATCTCGACCGCTGTGCTCAGCGCCAGTCCAGTCGCGAAGAGAAGCAGCGTGAACGTGCTTTCGATCGGACGCGGCCGTGAGAGTAAGCGCCAGAGCACGATCGCGAGCAGCGCCAATAGAAGTCCGGCCAACAGGTAGCCGAACGCCGCGGCGGCGCCGATCAGCGCGATCAACGCCGCGGTTACGCCGGCGATGGCGTTGACGCTGCCGTCGTCATGCTGGATGAGGCGCGCGCGGAGGACGAACCAGTGGGGGAATCGGTCCCACCGTCGCGCAAATGACGCCAGTGACCGCGCGAGGCCCGTGGCGCGGAGTTCGCCGGCGGCATCTCGGATGACGTAGCTGGTCAGGATGAAGATGAAGAGTCCGTGGATGACCAGATAGTGAACGGGCGAGGACTGATCGGGCGTCGGTCGAACGCTTGAATAGAAGCTCACGAAGGAGCGATGGAACGGCAGATACAGGCCGTACGCGAGCGCGACGATGAGCACCGCTCGCGGAATTGTTCCGAGAAGGGCGCCCATGTCACGCGGACTGCGGGCGAACCAGGGGATGAAGGATGCGACGACGACGAGTCCGAGGTAGGTGGGGAAATCCCACGAATTGATCGGTAGCAGTGCGCCGATGCTCAGCCCGGCGAGGGCGATCGGCGCGCTGCCACGCGCGGCGCGCCCGAGGACATCGACCAGCGACCGCCAATCGGTCGGAAGCGCCAGGCCACGCGAGAGCGCCAGAGGTATCGTGATTCCTAGGCGTCGGGAGGCAAGCAATGGAAGCGTGACATGTGGTGCGATCGAGAACGCGGCGTTCGTCGCCGCCGCGATCGCCAACAGCGTGAACGGCAGCGCAATCATGTGGGCGTGGAGGTCGGCGTAGAGGAACGTGAAGTACGGCATCTCGTTGATGGTGCCCGGAATGACGCGCGTAGTCGGCCAGTACCAGTCGACCGGGACCTCGTACTTTCGGCCGAGCGCGAGCCAGTTGAAGAGACCAACCGCAACCAGGAACAGGTAGTTGAGCCCCGGAACGAGGCTGTCGTAGGCGGTCCCACTGAGACGCATCAGGCCCTCGCCGATCTGGATCGCGCCGCCCAGGTTGCCGAATGTCGTCGCAATCGTCGCGGCGACCAGCCCCGCCCCGACCGCGATGCGCTCGGAGACCAAGCCGCCCCGACGTGCCAGGTTGTAGGCGACGCTGAATGCGCCGGTCACGGTCAGTGCGTAGAGCGTTGGGACGGCCAGATTGTAGGCCGTGGTGGGAACGATCCCGGTCAGTTTGATCATCTCGGCGACGATCATCTGGCCGAAGTAGTAGTAGTTGAGGATTCCGCCCGAGAACCAAGGGTCGTACGGCGGGTACGAGGCCGACTTGACCGTGGCCATGAGGTAGGCGAGGTCCATCGGCTTCTCGCCGCCGTGGGCCGAATGCCACAGGTCCGGGTTGGCTGCGCGAACGATCGTGAAATACCCGAACGCGACCCAAAACGCGGCTTCGCCGGCGATGAACGCCAATTTCCGCTGTGCGAAGTCATTCCGAATCGCCGCGATCGCCGGTCGGGCAAACGTCGCCGCGAGGGCGGCCGCGACTGCGAACCCGAGGTAAGCCGTGCCCCGCCCGGCCGCGATCCCAGTCGTTGCGACTGCCATCCAGGCTACCCAGGTCGCGGCGAGGACGGCCAGAGCGCGCGCGAGGGGCAGTCCTCCGTCGGCGAGCCGTGGCAACGCAACGCGTGCGAGTGGCGCTCCGACCGCCGTCAGGGCAATCAGCATCACGACCCAGACCACGAGTGGGAAGCGGTTGGCGAAGCCATCGCGATCGAACATGTCGGCGAACGTGCCGCCAGCCTGCTGGATCGCGGCCTGCTCGGGAGTCTGCAGGATCGATCGATAGACGTGGCCATCAGTCGCGGCCGCACGTGGCCCAGTCGGCAACGCCGGCGCCAGTATTGCGCGGTACTCGCCCTCGGTCATCGGCGTGACCTTGCGGAAGATCAAGACCTTCGGATGGTCGTAAACGCTGTATGCCTCATCGGCCCGACCGAGTGTGAGGACGAACGGCGACGGCCGATACGCTTCCAGAAGCTTCGGCGTCGGCAGCCGCGGATCGCTCAGCGTGTCGTCGGCGAACGAGATCCCGGCGATACTGGGGTACTTGGTGAATGCCGCCGCCAGTTCGAAGCCGAGCGTTTCGCCAAACAGCATCTGGTAGTAGCGCGTCGTCATGGGATACCTCTCCGGCAGACGCGGGATCGTGCCGTAGAGTCGGTTGCTGAAGAAAAGGATGTAGTCTGCGCGCGCCAGCGTCGACGAGATGTGCCGGAGCTTCTGCTCGTCATCCGCCTCGTACAGATTCAGGGGAACCTGGCGGAGACCGAATTGACTGAGGTCGATCTGCCGCCGCGGATCTTCGATGGCCTTGACCGCGACGGGGAATCCCTCTTCCCAGTGCTCGTTCGCCAGCGTTGCGCCGCGCGGCACGTTGGCGTAGATCCAGCGCGAAGCCGCGACGGCGGTGTGCTCGCCGGCATAGACGCCCTGGTAGGCGAGCGCGAATAGGAATGCGCTCGCGGTCACGAACGCGATCAAAGCGGCCGCGATGCCACGCTCGCGTGTCCAGATGCGCCGTGGCTCGACGATCGCAGGCGCCGCCGGCGTGGTGGAGGCGGACATCGCGACTGACCGCTCGGAGATCGGTTCCGCGTCGGACGACGCGGCGAGCGCCACGTCGGTTTCGTCGATATCGAGGTCGTCGAACAGCCCGATGCCCTTCAATTGCGCGAAGCGCAGGGTTTCCTCATCGAAGTCGGTTCGTGGCGCGACCATCTCCACGACTTGGACCGGCACCACGGTCACGTCGCTCTCGGGCGCCGTCCTCGGCTGCTCTTCGACGCTGAACAGCGACATGCCCTTCAATTCGGCCCAGCGACGGGTCTCATCGTCGATCGTCGCCGCGAGCGACTCGAACGCCGCGCCGGTCGCGGCCTCACCGCCGACTGACACGACCTGTCCGCTCGGCGCGATCCCGACGGATGAAGCCTCGGCGTAGGCGGCAGCCGATTCGGGCCTCGCCCTGTCCGGTTCGACGACGGTTGCGACCGGTGCGCGTCGCGTCGCCCACCCGTACATCTGCCACAGACCGATCGACGCGAAGATCGACAGCACTGGGGTGATGGGCAGCAAGTAGCGAATGAACTTCGCGTGGAAACTTCCGGTGATCGCGAAGTACGGGACCACGAAGGCGAGCAATAGAAGGTCGGGCCGTCGCGGCTCCCGAATCGCGCGGTACGCGACGTACAGCCAACCGGCGGCCATCGCGAGCCCGAGTGGGACGCCGACGCCGAAGAGCGTCAGATTCTCGATGAAGTACCAGTAGTCCAACCGGTCGGCATACTGGCGGGTGTACGGCACGTCGGCCGCGCCGCTCACCATTGCGTTCTGCTCGGCGATGTTGGCCAGGAATATCCGACGGTCGATCAGGGCGTACGGCTCGATGACGAAGAAGACGGCCACCACGACAAGCAAGCTGGCCGCGAACACGCCGACCGCTGGCGCGAGCTTGCGACCATCGAAGCGAATGCGCGCCAGTCCGTGGAGGCGCGTGTCGGAATCGTCCGGCAGAATTGCGCGCAAGCCGTGTCCGGCGGCGACCGCGGCCAGGACCGGCGCGGCGCTGATCTTGCAGGTGAGCGCGAGTCCGGCCGTGATGACCGCCGCGATCGTGTGTCGTCGCGATCCGGTCTGGACGAGCCGGGCCGACATGAGCAGCGTCAGGGTGACGAAGAACGTCATCGGCGTATCGGAGGCGTAGAAGTGGCTCAGTTGGATGTGAAGAGTGGCGAAAGCGACGAACGCGGCGGCCAGGTAGCCGACTCGCCACCCGTAGAGCGTGCGGCCCAGGAGGAACGTGACGTACACGGTTCCCAGATCGAAGAGCGCCGAGAGCACCCGGCCGACGGCGCGAACCGTCAGGGTGCCCGGCGCAAATGCGCCCCCAGCGTCGGCCAGTCCGGTCAGATCCGCCACCGCCGCCACGAACCAGTGGACGAATCGCAACGAGTAGAAGATGAAGGAGCCATACGCGAACGACCGCGGGTTCAGCGGGCTTTCAGGCGTCAGCAGCGCTGGAACGTCGATCGGGAACGGGAGTTTGAGGCCTTCCGTCACCATCAGGATGTGGCGTTCATCCGGATGGAACATGTGCCCGCTGTCCCAGTCGATGTCAGAGAGACGGAGCAAAGCCGCCACAACGAGCAGCGCGGGGACCGCAAAGGCCCGCGCCACACCCAGGCGATCAGTTCCCCGTTTCGCCCATACGGGCATTCGTGTGTCGATCCTCCTGAACGGGCGTTTCATCTTAACATCGGCCGAAACGCAGGATCAACGAGGATAGCGTGGTAAGATGGTCACGACTTGGGAAAGCGTATTCGCGTTTCGGCGGAATCGGTTGTGATGTACGCCTCAATGGCCGAAAACGGCACCGCGAATGCGATCGGGGATGACGAAATCTACTTCGGCATCCCGGCTCGTCTCGAGCGGGTCTGAGGGGTCGCCATGGCAATCGAAGACCTGCGGTTCGAGCGGCAGTACCGGACGGCCAATTCCGAAGGGTACCTCATGTTCGACGGCGCCGATCGTCTTGGCCGGGTCGAATTGCACTTCACTCACAGCGTCGTCTATGGAACGATGGTCGTCGAGCGCGAGATGCCTGAGGAAGAGATTCTCGATGTCATTGAGCAAGCCGACGATGAGCTCGTGATGACGGCGGATGTTCCCCGCGATGACTTCATCGTGTCGGTCTTCCAGGGCCGGGACGTCGGGACGTTCAGCGACGACTACTTCGAAGACGACGATGAGGATGACGACAAGCAGGGGTCGCGCGACGCAGAGTGACCATTGATCCGATCGAGCCCCTGATCGATCGGTTTGGGCCGGCGCTCGACATCGAACTGCGCGCCCTCGTACCGAGTGTCGCCGAGCATCCGCTCTACACGCTACTTGCCTATCACCTCGGCTGGGTCGACACCGATGGCCGCGCGGCGCGGCTGGCGCCAGGGAAGCGCATTCGTCCGCTACTTCTCCTGGTGTCCTGCGAGGCCGCCGGAGGAGACCCGGACGCTGCGATGCCGGCCGCGGCTGCCGTCGAGTTGCTCCACAACTTCTCGCTGATTCACGACGATATCCAGGATCGCTCCGAGGAGCGGCGCCATCGACCGACCGTCTGGAAGGTGTGGGGAATCGCCCAGGCCATCAACGCCGGTGATGGCATGCACGCGATTGCGGCCCGCGGCGTGCTGCATTGCGCCGAGCGCGGCGCCAAGGCGGAGTCCGTCCTCGCGGCCGCGGCCTCGCTACACGAGTGCTGCCTACGACTGGTGGAGGGGCAATACTCCGACCTCGCGTTCGAATCGCGTGACGCCGTATCGGTCGAGGAATACCTGCGAATGATCGACGGCAAGACGGCCGCGTTGATCGCGGCCTGCGTCGAAATCGGCGCACTCCTGGCTGGGCGACGCGATGCGTCTCTGTGGCGCGCGTACGGACGGGACCTGGGACGCGCGTTTCAGATCGCTGATGATGTGCTCGGTGTGTGGGGCGACAATGGGCGAACCGGCAAGCCGCGGGCCGACGACGTCTTCAAAGGGAAACGATCGATGCCCTTTCTGCTCGGGCTCGAAATCAGCGTTGGAATGAATCGGACACGCCTGGCCGAGATCTATCGTTTGCCCGAGCGGTCCGACGCGGATGTCGCTGAGGCCGTTTGGCTGCTCGATCGAGCCGGAGTTCGCGAGCGCGCCAACGCGGTGGCGACCGCGCGGCTGGCTGACTCCGAACGCACACTCGACTCGCTCCGGATGGCCGGTCCACACGCGGCGACGCTGCGAGCGATCGGGCAGTTCATCGTCTCGCGCGATCACTGACGCCATCGACGGTTATGATGGTCGCCGAATGACGCTAGACGCGCCGACCATCAGCCGCTACTGTTCGCTAAGCGCGTGCGGCAGATGCAATCGGTTCGACAATGTACGCCAGTCCCGCGAGAATACAATGCTAGTTACGGTAAAGGCGGAGAGTAGCGAGTGATCGATCGACGCCAGCGGGCTCTCGTCGTCGGTGACGAACTGCCTTCAGTCTGGCGCCTGCAATCGGTTCTGCTGCGGGCGGGATTCTTCCCTCGCGCGACGCGCTCGGAAGCGTCGATCGACTTCGGCGATGAGCGATTTGCCGCGGTCGTGTTCGATGCCGGAGTCTCCGGCGCAGACGCTCTGCGGATCCTGGGAGGGTTGCGGCCGCCGACTGGCGCCGACGTCGTTCCGGCGTTATTTCTCGGCGCCGACGCATCCTCGGAACCCGGCGATCGACTCGAGGCACGGTTGGCGCGAAACGCCGATGACGAGACGATTCGCGCTGTTCTCACGGATCTGATCGGTCGCGTCGCACCACCGTCACCGATCGTCATTCCTGCGCCGACCGAATCCACGGACGATGAACTCGAGACGGAGGCGCCGATCATCATGCGGTGGCCGCGTCGCCGCCCGTCGCCGTGGCGCGGTCCGCTCGTGGCGGCGTCGATCGCGATCGTGACCGTCGGCGCGTACGTGGCGTTCGCCGGAATCCCCGGCGTCGAATCCCCGGCCTCGGGCGCGGGGTCAGCTCCGATCGAAAGTGCCGCGGCGCCCACGGCGGGCGACCTTGCCCAGCGGGAACTGGCCCAGGTTCCCGTCGAGGCCGCCCAAGCGCCGGCCACCGCCACATCGAGCCCGACGAACGTCCCGGCGGCCTCGTCGACCCCAATCGCCACTCAGCGGCCGGCCACTGCCACCGCGGTTCCGGCGGTGTCGCCGCCGACGCCGGCAGTTCCAACTCCCACGGCTGTCATCGAACCGACACGCGTCGTCCGCGCGGACACGGGAATCGAAGGGCGCGTATCAGATTTGACCACCGGCGCGGCGATTCCCGGCGCGTCGATCGTGCTGGTCGGCCCGATTCGGGCTGAGTCCACCGCCGGCGGCGACGGACGATACCGGATCACCGGCCTCGCGTCCGGTGCGTACGAGGTTTCGGCAGCCGCGCCCGGATACGCGCGGGCGGCGAATCGTACCGGCGTTGTCGATGGCGTCATTAGCGCCGACAACATCGCGCTCGCGACGTCGCCGATCCGGGCGGTCGGTCCATCCCACTCGGTTGTCGACGCCCGAACCGGCCAGCCCGTCGCGGTGTATGGCTACCCGGTTCGGCCCGGTGATACGCTCGGAGGTATCGCCGAGCGATCGGGAGTGACCGTTGCCGACATTCTGGCGCTCAATCGAATCGGCGACCCCGACGCTTTGCAGCCGGGGGTCGTCATCAATTTGCCGGCTTCGACGTTCGGCGAAAAGTAGAGGGTCCGCCGATGAGTGACGAGACGAATCGCGCGCAGGGTACGCCGAATGCCGTGGGTCCACCCGAGGTCGAGATTGGCTCGGCGCTGCAGGCGGCCGACGTCGAACGCGATTGGACCACGCGGCGGCTGGAGATCTACCGGCAACTCGACGGCGCCGTGCAGCAGGCGGTCGCGAACGTGCTGCAGGCAGCGGCCGAGACGCGTCAGGCCATGGAGGCTGAAGCTAAGCTCGTTCTCGACCGACTTCGCCACGAACGATCGCGCCTCATCGAGGACATTCGCGACTACCGGCGTCAGCGCGATGGCCTGTCGAACGAGATCGGCGAGGCACGGCGCCGGGCCGAGGAAGAGGCGGCCCGCATCCGGCGAGCCGCCGAGACCGAGAAGACCGCGATGTTGCGGGACTCCGAGACGCGGAAGGTCGAGTTGACCGCCGAAATCCAGCGTCTCGAGCAACAGCTCGCCGATGTCAGCTCCGGTATCCAGTCGCTGCTCCAGGAGCAGATTGGACGCGTGCGCGGCGATGTCGGCCAATCGAGCCGACGCGCACCACCGATCGAACGGACTCCACCGCGCGCGGCGCCACCCGCGCCGGCGCCCTCGGCTGCCGCGGCCTACGGCGCGAGCGCTCAGGTATCGCCTCCGGCGCCAGTCACGGCGCCCGTGGCCGCCGAGCCGCCCGCTCCGCCGCGGGACGGCGGGACAGATGTGACGCTGCCGCCCGTATCGCCGATCGCTGAGCCTTCGATTCCGCCCGTGCGCGCTCGTCCATCGCTACCGCCGGTCGTTCCGCCGCGGCGGCAAGTAACGCCGCCGCCGGTCGCGACCCCATCGGTCTTGCCAGAGGAACCGGTCACGCGACCAGCGCCGGTCGTGGTCGCCGTCCCCGCGCGGCCAGCGGCCATTGAGCCGGCCGGGGTGCCGGGCAAGATCGAGGTCGCGGTCACGAATACCCCGAGTTTCGCGCGTGCGCTGGAGTTCCAGCGTGGGGTTCAGCGCACCGAGGGCGTCAAGCAGGTGCAGGCGCTGCAGTTCGAGCGAGGAACCCTCGTCCTGGCGGTCGACTACGAGCCGGAGGTCGATCTCGTGGCCGCGATCGAACGGCTGCCGAACCTCGGCGTAACGATGACCGGCGAGACGGCGACTCGCCTGGAGTTCACGTTTCCGCTGCCGGCTTAGGCGGCCGCGCCAGCGGGTACTGCGCCGGTCCGGGCGGCCTCGAGGAATAGCCCGAATACCTCGTTGCCGAGGCGGCGTCCGCGCAGCGTCAGACCGATTCGATCCCCGGACTGCCACAGGAGCCCGAGTTCGATCGATCGTGTCATCGGCGCGGCGAGGTCTGACGCCACATCGCGGTCGAATCGCTCACCGACCGATATGAGGTCGACGCCCTCGGTAAGGCGTAGACCGAGCATCATCGTCTCACCGAGTTCCAGGTCTCGGTCGATCGCCTCGCTTTCCTCGATCGAGGCTCCATCGGCGATGACCGCCTTCACCCAACGGCGCGGATCTAGCGTGGCGACAGACCGACGGCCGCCGTACCAGGAATGCGCGCCGGGGCCGAATCCGAGGTACTCGAGATTGCGCCAGTAGCCGAGATTGTGCTGACAGCGGAAGCGCTCTGCGAGTGCCCAGTTCGAGATCTCATACTGGGAATAGCCCGCTTTGGCCAGCAGTTCCTCGGCCAGATCGAACATGTCGGCGACGAGGTCCTCATCGGGGAGCGGCAGTTGGCCCCGGGCGCGCAGCGTCCCGAACAGCGTCCCCTCTTCGACCGTGAGGGAGTACGCGGAAATGTGCTCGGGGCAGAGGTCGATCGCGCGGACGAGCGTGTCGCGCCATATCGCCAGTGTTTGACCGGGCAGGCCGTAGATGAAATCGAGATTCAGGTTGTCGAATCCGGCGCGGCGCGCGGCCAGTCGCGCGCTGGCGGCCTGATCGGCGTCGTGGATTCGGCCCAGACGGACGAGGAGAGCGTCGTCAAAGCTCTGCACGCCGAAGGACAGGCGATTGACGCCCAGGGCGTGGAACGCGGCCAACCGTGATTCGGCGATCGTACCGGGGTTCGCCTCGAGCGAGATTTCGATGCCAGAGTCAACCGAGAAACGCCCGCGGATCGCCGAAAGCACGCGTGCCACGTCGTCCGGCTGGAGCAGACTCGGCGTCCCGCCACCGAAATTGATCGTTCGCGCAGCGAGCGGCACTCTGCCGTTGGCATCACCGATCCCGTTGTTCGCGGCGCCGAAGGACGCGATCTCGCGACTCACGGCGTCGACGTACGGCGCGCGAAGGCGATCCAATCCGGCGAAGGAGTTGAAATCGCAATAGTGGCATTTCGCGCCGCAGAATGGGACGTGCACGTAGACGCCGACCGCGGCTGACATGAGGCCACTATAATTCTGGCGGGCTTACGAGCTGGGGGTTCCTTGGACGATATCCGTGCGCGACTGAACGAGCTTGAGCGGCGCGTGCGGGAGCTCGAGGTGCGACTTTGACGTTGCTGGGCAGGAGAAGCTCGCCCGCGAGCTAGAAGATCAAGCCGTCGCGCCCGATTTCTGGTCGGACCCAGTCGCGGCGCAGGCGCATATGCGTCGCCTGAACGGTCTCGTTGCCGACGTCGATCAGTGGCGCACGATCGGTGGGCGCATCGCCGAGGCCGGTGAGTACCTGGAACTCGCCGAGGCCGAACCAGATGACAGCGCGATGGTCGATGTCGAACGCGATGTCGCCGCGATTGAGGATGACCTCGGTCGTATTGAGTTCGAGTTGATCTTCAGTGGCCCGTACGACGGCCGGTCGGCGATCATCGCCATCCACGCGGGCGCAGGCGGCACCGAGTCCCAGGACTGGGCCGAGATGTTGATGCGGATGTACCTGCGGTGGTCCGAGCGGCAGGGATACAAGACGGAGATGCTCGACTTTTCGCCGGGCGAGGAAGCCGGAATCAAGAGCGTGACGCTTGAGGTCGTCGGTATTCGCGCCTACGGTCAATTGAAGGCCGAACACGGCGTCCACCGGCTGGTTCGCCTGTCGCCGTACGACGCGGCGCATCGGCGCCACACCTCGTTCGCACTCGTGGAAGTGATGCCGGAGGTCGAGGCGGCCGCGGAAGTCCAGATCGGACCAGATGACGTTCGGATGGACGTTTTTCGGTCGTCTGGCGCCGGTGGACAGAACGTTCAGAAGACGAGCACGGCGGTGCGGCTGACGCACATTCCGACCGGCATCGTCGTGACCTGCCAGAACGAACGGTCGCAGATCCAGAATCGTGAGTCGGCAATGAAAATCCTCATGGCGCGGCTCATCGCGATGGAAGCTGAGAAGCGCGATCGCGAACAGACGCGCTTGAAAGGCGAGCACAAAGAAGCCGGCTGGGGGAATCAGATTCGGTCGTACGTTCTCCACCCATACAACATGGTCAAGGACCATCGGACCGATTTCGAAACCAGCAACACCGGCGCCGTACTCGACGGCGAGATCGGTGGCTTCATCGAAAGCTACCTCAGGTCGCGGGTCGGCGCGACGGCGGCGTAGCACCGAGGACGGACGTCGATTGCGTCGACTTCACCCATTGACGACGATCGCGCGCGACGCCGGACGCATCTCCCTTGCCGGGATCGTCGCCGGCTGCATTGCCCTTCTGTCCGTCGCGACGACCGAGGCGGCGGCCGATGCACGGATCATTCGAACGTCGGTCGAGTCGCGCTTTCCCGAATCGGCGATCGTTCGCGTCGAGGCCGCCGTGACCCGGCCGATCGCGCGCGCGTATTTTCAGTACCGGATCCTCGGACGCCGGGCGATCACCCAGTCGCAAGTCCGCGTCACCGGGGCGCCGGGCGCGATGGCTGGATCGCACGTGTTCGATTTCTCGAAGAACTACTTGCCGCCCGGGACCGACATCGAGTACCGATGGCAACTCTTCGACGATCGGGGACAGGAGTTCGTCAGCCCGTTCTACGCCGCGCGGATTGACGATGAGCGGATTACCTGGCGGACGCAGACGGTTCGCGGCATCGACGTGCGCTGGTCGCGTGGCGACGAGGTCTTTGGTCGCGCGCTGCTGAACGTCGTCGATCGCGCCATCGTGGCGGCGGCGGCCGAGGTCGGCGCGACGCCGCCACGCGGCCTGCGGGTCACGCTATACGGAGATCTCGAAGAGTTTCGGTCCGCGCTGTTCAAGGGCAGCTTCGAATGGGTGGGCGGGACGTTTTACCCGGAGGAGCGTGTCATCATCGCGTACGCGCCGCCGACGGCGCAGGGGCTCGACATCGCGCGGCGCGCCCTCGCCCACGAACTGGCGCACGCGGCCGTTCACCAGGTGACGGACAATCCCTTCGGTGAGGTGCCCTCGTGGCTGAACGAGGGGCTTGCTTCACGGGCGCAAGGAACGGTCGATACCGCGAACACCGACGCCTTGATCGAAGCGGTCGCGTCGAACCGGTTGCTGTCCCTCCGAGCCCTGGGCGGATCATTCCCGTCTGACGCGGACGAAGCTCGGCTCGCTTATGCGCAGAGCGCGTCGGCGGTTAGCTATCTGGTCGAGCGGCGCGGCCGGGGGAGCACCTATGCGCTCCTCCGGGAATATGCGAACGGTGTCACCTTCGACGAAGGCGCGATCGCCGCGCTCGGCAGCGATATCGACGCGCTCGATATCGAGTGGCGGTCGTGGCTTGCGCCGTGGGCGATGATGAAAGCGCCGCCGTTCGACGACGCTCCCGAACCGGTCGGTCACACGGCGTCGAGTCCGCTCGACGCGATTCGGGACCTGATGGCCGGTCTCTTGGGGCGCTAGTCCCGCTCGGGAGTTGGCGCGTCGGCGATGAGTTGCTCTTCGAGGACGGCGAAGCGGTCGGCGCCGAGGTGGTGCAGCGGGCGGAGATCCCGCTCCTTCAAGAGGTACACACTGTCGAACGATTCCTCCTCGGCCGAGGCGTGAACGATTTCGGCGATGAAGATCGTGTGATCGCCCGGCGTCACCATCTCGACGACCGCGCACTCCAGGTGCGCTATGCATTCCTCGATCAGTACCGGGCGCACGACGTGTGGACCGGCCTCGTGCAGGCCGGTCACCTTGAGTTTGTTGTGATCGCGTCCGGAGACGGAGCCGCAGTAGCGGGTCTGGCGCATCAATTCGATCGTCGGGATATTGATCGCAAACTCGCTGCTCTTCTTGATCAACTCGTGGCTCAAGGTCGCTTCGTGGACGCAGAGACCAATCAGGATCGGGCGTGCGCTCACCGGAGTGATCCAGCTCGCCGCCATCACGTTCATGTCGCCCTTGTAGTACGAAGTGACGAGCGTGACCGGGCCACAGGCGAGCAACCGATAGCCTTGCTCGCGGGGAATTTCTCGCTTTGCCACGACCCGAGTCTATCATCGGCCCCGTGATCGCCATCGTGGACTACGGTGCCGGAAACCTCCGTAGCGTGGTGCGGGCCGTGCAATCCCAGGGCGCCAATCCATCGGTCACATCGAGCGGCGCGGACGTGGATCGTGCCGATGCTCTCATTCTGCCCGGCGTCGGCGCGGCCGCCGACACGATGGCTCATCTGCGGCAGTACGACCTCGTCGAACCGCTATGCGCGTACATCGCAAGTGGACGCCCGTTTCTCGGCGTCTGCATGGGTTTGCAGGCGCTCCTGACCGGCAGCGAAGAGGGCGGATGGCACGCCTGCCTCGACATCGTCGACGGACGGGTCAAGCGGTTCTCGAATGATCTGATCGTCCCGCACATGGGCTGGAATCAAGTCGATGTTCGCCGAGATCACCCGGTGTTTCGCGATATCCCGGATCACTCGTTCTTCTACTTCGTTCACTCGTACTACTGTGCACCGGCGTCGGAGGACACGATCGTGGCCACGACCGCGTACGGCGGTGACTTTCCGAGCGTGCTCGGTGGCGGAAACTGGATCGCGACCCAATTTCATCCCGAGAAATCGGGCGCGGCCGGCCTTCGCGTGTACAAGAACTTCCTGACGTGGGCCGGTGTGATGCTGGAACCGGCTACTCGTTGACCGGGTGAGGTGTCTTGCCGTTCGTCCCCGGGCAGGCGTGGTGGGTGCCGGGAACGATCGGTGTGTTGCAGAGCGGGCATCGCGGCCGACCGGCGGTCATTGCCGCGCCGATCTCGGCGCTGACGGTTTTCATCTGACCGCGCGATGCGCGCACCGTCGCGGTCGGAGATCCCTCCGGATCGGATTCCTGATCGTGGGCGAGTAGGACAAGCAAGTCCCGCTCGTCGTCGTACCCCAGGCCCAAACGGCCGACGCGAAACTCGATCGTGAATCGATTCGGGAAGTCGCCGGACTCGCTCGACGGTATCGCTGGCTGGACGCGGCCGAGCTTGCTCGACTGAAGCTGGACCAGCAACTGATCGATCGCCATGGCCAGTGCGTGCAGTTGCTCCTTCTCCATCCACAACTGCGCCGCGCCGGACGGCGACACCACGCGAATACGGAACATGCGTTTGCCTGGCTCGCCGACCGCGTCGGCCTTGATGTGATCGGCGACCGTCAGATCGAGCGGTTCAGCCACTGGGCGACTCCGCCGCGGCCGGGAGCTTCAAGTATTCGCGCAAGATGACGTAGAGACGCTGCCGGTCACTCGGGTCGGCCGGCTTGAGGCCGAGGTGGTTGATCAAGCGAAACGATTCGTCGCGCCAGGCCACCCAGCAGTCGACACACACGCGCGCAACGATCTCGCGGCCGAGGGCGCCGCCCAGTGGAGGAGCTGTGAGGCCTTCATTTTCGGTGCCGCACCGAACGCAGGTGACGCGAGCCATCGGGACGCTAACGCGCCGCCGCGGTCGAAAGTCGTGCCTGAATCAAAGACTCAACTTTCTTGCGCTGGCCGATAATGTCAATTGCGCCATCTCGAGCAATCCTGGCGCTCAATCCGGCCGAGGCCGCGTAGGGGAACAACTGGTAGCGACCGACCACGAGATCGCCCGTATCACGGTTGAAGTCGGCGTACAGCGTCGCGTCCCCGAGTTGGGCGAGCCATGCTCCGATGCCGGCGAAGATCGCCCCGCGCCGTTTCGCCTCGTCACCGTCGCCGAGCGTTGCCGAGAACACCGGGCGCGACGACCACCAGTGGTTGTAGTAGCCGGTCGGCGTGGCGCGAATCTCGATACCGCCCGACGCGGTGGTCGGATCTACGCGAAGGACCGCGTCGTCCGATTCTTCGATCAAGGCCGCGCCGGGGAAGAATGGGTGAATCTCGTCGATGCGACGACGATGCAGGCCCGAAATTCGATAGACCATCGATGAGCGCCCCCGGGGGAGTCGGAACAATCGGAATATATACGGTCGCGGTCTGGCTAGGCCTTGCCGCCGCGTTGGCTCTGCTTCCCGGGTGCGCGCCGTCGGCGTCGCTGTTCGAGCCAACCGCGCGACCGAGCGGCGGCGAGAACTCGTTCGTCGTCGAAACCGAGAACCGCGGTCTCTTGCCGACGAGGCTGGCGCCGAGCCGCCCACCGCCGACCGCGACGACCAACATCGTCGCGGTAATTCCGAACGTGGTCCTCTTTCCGACATTTACGGCGCGCCCAACGCAGACGCCGGAGCCGCCGATCGAGCAGCTTGCGACAACGACGCCGCGTCCCGGTGCGACGGCGCCGACCGGGAGCCGACCGATGTTCGAACTGCCGACACCGGCGCCGACCGCGACGCGGACCCCGCGGGTGACAATTGCGGCGGCCGCCGCCGAACAGACGCGCATCGCGCGACTGCCGCCGACCAAGACGCCGCGCCCGGTCGACGATCTCGAACCGAACGACACGCGCGATACCGCGACGGCGCTGGCGATCGACGCGCCGCTCGATGGGCTGTACATCTCGAGCGTCGACGACGTCGACGTCTTCGTGGTGCAGACCTCGGCCGCGAACGGCGACCTGGTGATCACAGTCACGGGGAATCCGCCGGCGTTCAAGATCGATGTCCTGAACGCGATCGGCGTCAATTTCGGGCGACAACGATTCGATGGCACGACATCGACACGGTCGTACGCCGAACTAACGCCGGCCGATACCCAGTTCTACGTGTACGTGCGCAGCCTCGGCGCGCGGCTGATCGATGGGCCTTACACGATCTCGGCGACGCTCCTTGAGCCGACGATCAACGGTGTGCGGCTGCGACCGGGCGCTGGTTTCGATGACGTGTACGAATGCGAAGATTTCCCATCGCAAGCGGCGGCTCAGGCATTCCTGCGCCGCTATCCGCACGATCCGAGCGAGCTCGACACGAATCGAAATGGCATCGCGTGCGAGAGTAATGCGGCGCCGCGGGACTTGAATCCGGTGCTCCACGTCGACCCGGCGGTGACACCGACGCCGATCGTCCTGGTGACCGCAACGAGGTCGCCGACACCGACCACAACCAGAACTCCGACCCGGACACCGAGTCCGACTCCGTCACCGATGCCCACCCCATACCTCCCAGGCGCGGCCTACAACTGCGCCCCGGACGGGAAGCCTGGATTCTCGTCCCAAGCTGAAGCTCAGAAGTACCTACGGTGGGCTCCGTCGGACCCGAGCAACCTCGACAATGACCGCGACGGCATCGCGTGCCAAACTACCTCCTACCCGACGAGAACTAGGGACCTAACCCCAGTCCCGACTCCAGCGCCGTAACGACAAACAGCCGACTCGTGTTGACACCGAAATTGGCGCGGCGGTATCATCGGTGTACGCGGTAGGCCGATTATTGGCCGCCGCGGTTTTTTGAGTTTCCCACCGGCCGCCAGGAGCCTCACAGTATTGGCCACGAATACCCGCCGTCGCGATGTCGATGCGCCTTCCCGGATCGGACGACTACCGGTCATCGGCGCGCTGAGTCGCATCGGCGACCGCGACGGGGCATTTCAGCGATTCGTGCGCGACACGCGCTCCGAATTACGCAAGGTCACCTGGCCGACGCGCGAGCAGACGATGAACCTCACGGTGATCGTGTGCATCGTATCCGGCATTGTCGGCATACTCCTCGGTGGGATCGATCTATTGTTTGCCCAACTGTTCAGATTGCTGTTGGGAAGGGTCTAGGGGGCGATGGCGCGAGTAAGCACGCGAGCAGTCAAAGCGGATGTGGTGGCCGATCTGGTTCCACCGGAGCCGATCCAGATCACGTCGGACGATCCGGATGTCAAGTGGTATGTCATCCACACGTACTCCGGCTACGAGAATAAGGTCAAGACCAACCTGGAACACCGCGTTCAGACGATGGATGTGACCGACCGAATCTTCCAGGTCGTGATTCCGATGGAAGGCGAGGTCGAGGTCAAGGATGGGCAGCGGCGCACCGTCCAGCGGAAGGTGTTCCCGGGCTACGTCCTCGTACAGATGAAGTTGGACGATAACTCGTGGTACGTCGTTCGCAACACGCCGGGCGTCACCGGGTTCGTTGGATCAGGCCCGAAGCCGACGCCGCTCGAAGATGCCGAGGTTCGGAAGATCCTCAAGCAGATGACGGCCGAGGCGCCGCGCGTCAAGATCACGTATGCCAAGGACGAAAGCGTCCGCATCATCGACGGCCCGTTCGCCGACTTCATCGGCGTTGTCAGCGACATTCTGCAGGACAAGGGCAAGGTTCGCGTCATGGTGTCGTTCTTCGGCCGTGAAACGCCGATTGAGCTCGATTTCCTGCAGGTGGAGAAGCTGTAACCAATGTCCAAGAAGGTTCGCGCGGTCGTCAAGTTGCAGATTAGCGCCGGAAAGGCGACGCCGGCTCCGCCGGTCGGCCCGGCGCTCGGTCAGCACGGAATCAACATCATGGCGTTCGTCAAGGAGTACAACGAGAAAACCGCTTCGATGGTCGGCTCGATCGTCCCGGTCGAGATCACCGTCTTCGAGGATCGGTCGTTCACGTTCGTGACGAAGACCCCGCCGGCGGCGGACTTGCTGCGAAAAGCGGCTAGCGTCGAGCGCGGTTCCGGCAAGCCGAACACGGAGTCGGTCGGGTCGATCAGCAAGGAAAAGCTGCGCGAGATCGCCCAGCAGAAGATGAAGGATCTCAACGCGGTCGATATCGAAGGCGCCGAGCGGATGATTACCGGCACGGCGCGGTCGATGGGGATCGCGATCACCTGATCGCGCGCGAATAGGCGGGAGAGGCCGATGCCTCGCTAGTACCGCGTGGAGGACGATTCATGACCCGACGTCGCGGCAAGAAGTACCTGGAAGCGGCCAAGCTCGTCGAGGCCGACAAGCTGTATGCCCCGGTCGAGGCAGTCGCACTGGCTCAGAAGACCTCCTACTCATCGTTCGACGGGACGGTCGAGGCGCACCTGCGCATGGGTGTCGATCCTCGACACGCCGATCAACAGGTTCGGGGCATCGCGTCCCTGCCGAACGGGCTCGGCAAGACCGTGCGGGTGCTCGTGTTCGCCCAGGGCGACGCGGTTCGGCAGGCCGAGGCGGCCGGAGCCGATGTCGTCGGCTCGGATGACCTCATCAAGCAGATCGAGGGTGGCTTCCTCGATTTCGACATCACGATCGCGACTCCCGACATGATGGGTAAGGTCGGTCGGCTGGGAAAGATCCTCGGGCGACGAGGTCTGATGCCGAACCCGAAGTCGGGAACCGTCGTTCAGTCGCAGGACATCAGCCGCGCAGTCGGAGAGGCGCGCAAGGGACGGGTCGAGTTTCGGCTCGATCGCACCGCGATCATGCACGTGCCGATCGGCAAGGCGAGCTTCGAGACGCCGAAGCTGGTCGAGAATCTGGGCGCGCTGGTGGATGCCGTTCAGAAGGCGCGACCGAGCGGCGCGAAGGGCCAGTACATCCGATCGATCACGGTTTGCGCAACGATGGGGCCGGGCATCTCGCTCGATATCCAACAGGCGACGGCGATAGCGGCGGCGAGCTAGCAGACCCTATACTTCGCACCAGTTCGCGCCAGAGACAGCGGGTGCGTCCGGAGCGGACGCTCAATATCCCGCCGAGGTGGACACCACCTTCCGACGAGCCTTCAACGGGTCGACGGCGTCCTCTGGCGTCGTCAGTCCGTCGTGAGAGGAGGTGAGTCGGATTGCCAACAGAACGTAAGGCAGCGCTGATCGACGGGATCGAACAGCGGCTCAAGTTGGCCGAGGTCGCGATTCTGAGCGACTATCGCGGCATCTCGGTTGCGCAGATCGGTCAGTTGCGCGGTCAGCTTCGATCAAGCGGCGCGGAGTTCCACGTCGTCAAGAACACTCTGACGCGCATCGCGGCACGTCGGGTCGGCATTTCGGGACTCGACGCTTTCCTGGAAGGGCCAACCGCGATCACTTTCGTGTCCAGTGACATCGGCGCCGCGGCGCGAACGTTGCGTGACGCGCTGCGGACGATGCCGATGCTCGCGGTCAAGGCGGCGATCGTTGGCGGGCAGGTCATTGGCGCGGAACAGGCGACCAGCCTGGCCGATCTGCCCTCGAAGCTGGTGCTTCAAGCACAACTCGCCGGTGCGATCCAGGGACCGCTTACGAAGTTAGTGGGCGTTCTCAATGGCGCGGTTTCGAACATCGTCTATGTACTCGAAGCTCGCGCGAAGCAATTGGAGGAGGCGGCGTAGCCGCCTGACCCCGCGATTTCCGAACTTTCACGTTGCACGTAGGAGAAAGAAATGGCAAGCGAAAAGGTCCAGGCGATTATCGATCAGTTGAACACGTTGACCGTCCTTGAGATTTCGGATCTGTCGAAGGCCCTCCAGGAACTCTGGGGCGTGTCCGCGGCGGCGCCGGTTGCGGTCGCGACGGCGGCGGCACCAGGCGCGGCGGCGCCAGTCGTCGTCGAGGAGCAGACCGAGTTCACGGTCGTCCTCAAGGACGTCGGCCCGAACAAGATCAACGTCATCAAGGTCGTTCGCGAGTTGACCGCGCTCGGTCTGAAGGAAGCCAAGGACTTCGTCGAGGCTGCTCCTAAGAACGTCAAGGAAGCCGTCAACAAGGACGAGGCCGAGGCGGCCAAGAAGAAGCTCGAGGATGTCGGCGCGGCCGTCGAGATCACGTAATTCCGAACTGCTCGGGGGCTGGTTCCACGGGAACCAGCCCCCGACCGTTCTCACTCGGCCAGGCTGTCCGGTCCGAACGCGTCGGGTAGCAGTTCGGCCAGCGCTCGATGAAGTTGACGGCCGGATGTGTTCGCGCACAGAACGTCGAGGTTCGGCGCAAATTCGCGCAGCACCTGTCGGCATGCGCCGCACGGTGGCGTAGGCGTCGGCGCATCGGTAACGACTGTCAGCGCCACAAATCGGCGCGCTCCACGCGCGATCGCCGAGACAACCGCCGCCCGTTCGGCGCAGATCGTCAGTCCGTAGGAGGCGTTTTCGACGTTCGCGCCGGTGTGGATGGAACCGCCGTCGGCTAGAAGCGCGGCCCCGACCGCGAATCGCGAGTACGGCGCATAGGCGCGCTCCCGGGCACGGGTCGCGGCCTCAATGAGTGCCGCCCAATCCACGCGCACGGGCTCCATTCCTCGATCCGTCACCGCGGCTCCAGAGCGACGCGCGTCTCATCACCGTTCGCGTCGGTGGGCTTTCGGCGCCGAATGCGGACCTTTCGGACGCGGCGCCCGGATGTGGCTTCGACGGTCATCTCGGCGCCCTCCACCTCGACCGCGTCACCTTGGCGAGGCATCTTCTTCAACCGCTCGTAGATTAGGCCGCCGATGGTGTCGACGTCCTCGCTGTGCAAGGCGAGATGGAGTTCTTCGTTGACGTCGTCGATCGCAACCGTCGCGTCGACGATCGCTTCATCCTCGCTAAGCATCTTGATCTTGGCTTCTTCGTCGTCGTACTCGTCCTGGATCTCACCGACGATCTCTTCGAGTAAATCCTCGATCGTGACCAGACCGGCCGTCCCGCCATACTCGTCGACGACGATCGCGATGTGGACGCGCTTGCCGCGGAGCTCACGAAGCAGATCGTCGGTCTTCTTCGATTCCGGCACGAAGTGGGGTTCGCGCGCGATCTCGCGCACCAGCCGACGGAGCGCGTCGCGCGAGCGAAAACGCAAGAGGTCCTTCGCGTAGAGGATCCCCACGATCTGATCGAGCGAGTCATCGAAGATCGGCACGCGCGAATACCCGGCCTCGGCGATGACGTCGAGCGCATTGCCGATCGTCGTCGTCGCCGGCAGCGCGGTCATGTCGAGGCGCGGGACCATCACCTCGCGCACGCTCGTGTCGCGTGTCTCAATGATCGACTGGATCATCTCCTGCTCGGCTTCTTCGATGAGACCGGCTTCGAGTGCCGCTTCGGTCTGCGTCATAAGGTCCTCAGCGGTCAAGAGATGCCCGTGTGGACGCGCTGCTCCAAGGACGCCGGCGATGGCGCCACCTAACGTGTGCAGGGCGCGCAGCGATGGGCCGGTCACGCGCATCGCCGGTCCGAAGAGGGGCAGGAGGATGAGAATCGCGCGCTCGGGATTCGCCAGCGCGATGATGTCGCAGAAGGACTGGCCGATCACCAGCGCAATCAGCGTGACAGCGATCGCCGACGTGAGCGCGATGTCGCTCTCGCGGATTCCCGAGGTGGTGACGATCAGGGCGAGGACCCCGCCGCCGCCAATTGTCCGGAGCGCCTGGGCGGCGATATGCGCGCTGGAAAGGCGGTCAATCAGTCGGTCGAGATCGGCCGCCCGCGGGTGGCCGGAGGCCGCAATTGATTGCACCCGCGCGCGATTCAGATGGCCGAGCGCCGACTCGACGATCGCGGCAACGATGAAAACCCCGACGGCGACGAGCAGTGCAACGACGCGCAGCAGTCCGAGATCGATGTCGATCACTGGGCGACCGAACACAGAGACGCGTCTGGGCTGATTTCGGCCGCTCCTACCTCGCGTACGAGGCAGAGAACGGCGCTAGGTAGATCGTCCGGATCCAACTTTCACTCTACGCCCGTGCCGCGGTCGGTCACGCGCGCGACGAAAATCGTAGCGTTCCGGACGCGTCCGGTCAATCGCCTTCCGACAGCGGCGGCGTGTTCGGGATCGGCGATCACGGTGAAGAGCGATGGACCGGCGCCGCTCAACCGCGTCCACGGCGCCCCAGACGCGGCGAACGCTCGCTGGACGTCATCGATGCCGGGAAAGATGTCCGATGCGACACGCCGAAACGCGTTCGGTGCGTCGGCAAGCGCGGTGAGATTGCCGACGTCGAGTTCTCGTGCGAGCGCATGGGTGCGCTCGCCAGACGTGAAATCGTCTCTCCGGAGTGACCCGTATGCTCGTGCCGTCTTCGATTCGATGCGGATCGCCGGTGACACGATGACCGCGTAGGCGGTTGGCGTCACGATCGGAGTGAGTCGCTCGCCGCGTCCCGCTCCGAGCGCGGTGCCGCCATCGATGAGGAACGTGACATCTGCGCCGAGGTCACTGGCGACGTCGCGCGCTCGGGACAATGGCACGGCCCACAGGCGCGCGCAGGCGCGTAGCGTCGCGGCCGCGTCGGCGCTGCCGCCGCCGAGTCCGGCCGCGGTCGGGATGCGCTTGGCGAGCGCGAGACGGACGCCAGCGCTGGTACGTGTCGCGGACCTCAGCGCCTTCGCGGCGCGTGTGGCAAGGTTCGAGGGTGTGTCGAGTTCGGCGTCATCGACCGCCAGACTGATGCTCTCGGCCGGTGTCGCCTTGATCGAGTCGGCAAGGTCGACCGTCTGGAAGATCGTGACGATGTCGTGGTATCCATCGGCGCGAAGGCCGATTACTTCGAGCGACAGGTTGATCTTCGCCTCGGCTCGTTCCCGAACCGGGATCACACGATGCCTCGCGCAATCAACTCTCGCGTCAACGCACCCCATTCGTCGAGCGACAGAGTCTGGGCGCGTCGGGACGGCTCGATGCCAACCGCGGTCAGCGCGTCGACTGCGCCGTTCGTTGGGAACCAGAGGCGCTCCGACAGCGCGTTGTGGATTTGCTTGCGCCGCATGGCGAATCCCGCCGATACGGTCTTGAAGAACGGTTCGGTTGGCACATCGACCGCGGGCGTCGGCCGCCGATCGACCCGAAGCAAGGCTGAATCGACCGTTGGCGCCGGATAGAAGGCGTTCGCGCCGACGCGTCCGACCAGGCGAGGCACTCCGTAGAACTGGACGCTCACCGCCAGCAGGTTCATGTCCCCCGGCTGAGCGATGACTCTCTGGGCTACTTCGAGTTGGATCATCACGACGATGCTCGCGGGCGGGTGGCGCGCCTCGAACAGATGTCGGAGGAGCGCCGACGTGATGTGGTAGGGGATGTTCGCCACGACCGAGTACGGCCGAACCCCCACGACGTCGCCGGGTTCGACCTCGAGCGCGTCGCCTTCGACGATCGTGACATTCGGTGTCTCGGCGAGCGTTTCGCGCAACGCGCGCGCCATCCCGGGATCGACTTCGATCGCGTAGACGGCGGCGCAGCGCGCGGCAAGCTCGGTGGTCAAGACGCCGAGGCCAGGGCCGATCTCGATCACAGTGTCATCGCGGTCGAGATCGGCCGCCTCAATGATCTGGCCGAGAACGAATTCGTCGACCAGAAAGTTCTGCCCGAGCTGTTTCCGCGGCGCGAGTTCGAAGCGTCGAAGCAGGGCACGCGTCTTCGGCGCGAGCCCGACACGGACAAACCGATCCGGGTCGCGGGGCGGTTTTTCGTGTCGCTTCGTGAGGCGAGGAGTCATAGAGTGGCCGTGCACCCCCCTTCGATTGCGTCTCGCGAACGCGCCGGCGCCAGTTAGCTCAGATCGGGCTTCCCCACGACACCCGGAAGAGACCGCTTACCGTTGCTTCCTTCCGAACCTGGCGGGGTTCACAGGCTTCCGCCGCATGGGACCCGGTCCTCAACACCACTTCGCGTCGAACGTGTCTGGAGCGTACAACCTCGGGAGGGAATTCAACCCCGCTAAAGCGGATTGCGGGTTCAGGGCACCGCTGGCTCCCCGTCTAGCACGGCCAGTAGTGATGGTAGGCGCTGGGACGCCGGTCGAACAATTCAGACGAAACGGAGTTCGCCTGGTTGCCCAGTGATGGCCGACGCCAAGCAGTCTGAGTCGGGCATGAAGCGCCCACGCGACGTCATTGGCCGAGAATCCGTTTTTCGCGCTCAATGTAGATATCTTGTCGGATGCGCTCGACGTCCTCGCTGGTCAGCGCGGGCACGTCCCCGTCGGGCACGGCCACCAGGAATCGGCCCATCTGGACGAGCCTTACCGGCAAGGGAACTGCTTCGATTTCGATCTTCCCATCGTCGAAGGTGATTTCGAGCGGGGTCCCCGGCGTCAGTCCCGCCTGATCGCGCATCGGTTTCGGAATGACAATTCGACCGGCACGATCGATGGTTGTCTCCATGCCATTCAGCTTACCACCGGCAGCGTGGGGCGATCGGCGAATGATTCGCCTGCCCTTCCACGGGCGCGTGGAGGCGAGCATCGTGGGAGCCGGGCTGGTGCCTCCGTCGGCGCCCGAACCGGTGATGCGACGCCTCATACTCCTCGCGCGTGTTGAGGTTGACCAGCACGATCGGATCGTCGCACTCGACGTCGACGATGGCGGCGGCGTGGCCGCGTAGGAGCGATTTCATTCCCTCGCCTCGCTCTTCGACGGCGCGCAACTCGTCCAGCAGCGACGCGGCGAACGCGGTCGGATGACCGTGCGCGCCGCGATAGATCGCGCGGGCGATCACCGCCCCGCCCGGCACCACCGCCTCGGCGACGTGTCGGAACACCTCGCGCGGGCGAGGCTGATCGACGCCGATCATGATGATCGCCCTCGTTTCCGGGAGAATCGCGGCCGCCCCCGCCGCAATCGACGACGCGCGACCGGTCGCGTACCGCTCATTCACGACGACCCGGGCAGACGAGGCGCGCGCGATCGGTTCAAGCGCCAACGCTTCGTGCCCGAGGACGACGATCACGTCGTCGACGACCGCGCCGAGTTCGCGGATCTGATACGCGAGCAGTGTCGTGTCTTGCCACGGCAGACTGGCCTTCGGCGAGCCCATCCGGGTCGATTGACCGGCCGCGAGGATGATGCCCGCGATCACCTGTCGATTCTAGAATCGTCGCGTGCCCGCCAATTTGGACGTGGCGCGCCTCCTTGTCGTCATCGGCGGAGCCTTCGCGCGGAACGGCGCACGCGCCTATCTGGTCGGCGGAACGGTTCGCGATGAGTTGCTCGGTCGTGCGCACAGTGATCTCGATTTCACGACCGCGATGGTGCCGTCGCGCGTGAAGTCCATCCTGGCCGAGACGCGACCTCGGGCGATCTTCGACGTCGGCGAACGGTTCGGCACGATCGGGGCCGTCTATGGTGACGAGAACACGTCGCTCAAGGTCGAGATCACGACGTTTCGCACCGAGGCGTATCAACCCGGCTCACGGAAGCCGTCCGTCGCCTACGGCGAGTCGCTGATCGACGACTTGGCACGCCGCGACCTCACGATCAACGCGATCGCGCGGGACATCGAGTCGAACGAGATCGTCGATCCGTTCGATGGCCGCCGCGATCTCGAGAGTCGTCTCGTTCGCGCGGTTGGCAATCCCGTCGAGCGGTTTGCGGAGGATCCACTGCGGATGCTGCGGGCGGTTCGCCTGGCGGTCGAACTTGGATTCGAGATCGATCGATCGACGGCTGAGGCGATCCGCGATCGCGCCAGCGACCTCCAATCGATCTCACGCGAGCGTGTGATCGAGGAGATGAACCGAATCCTGTCGTCCAAGGAGCCGGGGCGTGGGGTGCGCTTCCTGGCCGAGCTTGGCCTACTGGCAGAGATCGTCCCGGATCTTATCCCCTTGCAGGCCACCGGCGACGGTCCCCGTTCGAAGGACGTGTTCGCGCACACCGTGCGCGTTGTCGACAAGACCCCGCCGGATCTTGTGACCCGCTGGGCCGCGCTCCTGCACGACATCGCCAAGCCACGCACGCGCGTCGTAATCGACGGCGAGGTTCACTTCCCGGGGCACGATCGGATTGGGCAGAGCATGGCGAGCGACATCCTGACCGGTCTGAGGCTTGACACCGATCGAACGGCGCGCGTCGCTCAGATGGTCGGCCTGCACATGCGCGCGAATATGTACGAGGAATCGTGGACCGATGGCGCGGTCCGTCGCTTGATGCGTGACGCTGGCGATGACCTCGATCGGCTCCTGTCCCTCTCCGAGGCCGACGTCACCAGCGAACGGGCCCAGAAAGTCGCCTCGGCGCGCGCACGCGCCCAGGCGCTACGCGAACGTTGCCGCCAGATCGCCGTCGATGAAGAGGTCCATGCGCTGCGCAGCCCCCTCGACGGCAACGACCTGATGGCACTGTTTCAGCGTGGCGGCGGACCGTGGATTGCCCCAGTCAAGAACCACCTGCTTGACCTCGTCCTGGACGGCACGCTTGCGCCGGACGATCGCGAAGGCGCGATCGCGAGTGCGCGCGCGTTCATTGAGGCCAGCGGCGCCCCCCGCGTGGAACGCTAGAGTTGCCTGGTGGCGCGCATCGAACTGATCGGCGTCACCAAGACTTTTCGCGGTGGACAGGCATCGGCGTTGCGCCAGGCGCGGGCGTTCGAATCGGCCGATCAGGGCGCGACCGGCGCCGCCTCCGCCATGACAGCGGACGGTGGCATCCGGGCGCTGGATGCCATCGACCTGACGATCGAGGACGGCGAAACCGTCAGCGTGATCGGGCCGTCGGGCTGCGGCAAGTCGACGCTGCTGCGCGTCATCGCCGGGCTCGAAGCGGCCGAATCCGGCGTGGTCCGGTACGACGGCGCCGACATGACCGATGTCCAACCCGGCGATCGTGGCATCGGCATGGTCTTCCAGAATTACGCGCTCTATCCGCATATGGAGGCGCGTAACAACCTCGCGTTCTTCTTCCGCATCCGCAAGCGCGAGATGGAGATCGACGACCGCGTGAAGATCACGTCCGAGATCATGGGCGTGAACTTCGATCAGTTGCTCGATCGAAAGCCGAAGACGCTGTCGGGCGGACAGCAGCAACGGGTCGCGATCGCGCGCTGCATCGTCCGCGATCCGAAGCTGTTCCTGTTCGACGAACCGCTCTCGAATCTGGATGCCAAACTGCGGATGCGGACCCGCGTCGAGGTGAAGCGGCTGCTCAATCGTTTCAAGATCACGGCCGTGTACGTCACGCACGATCAGATCGAGGCGCTCGCGCTGGCTGACCGCGTCGCGGTGATGCGGCTCGGCCGTATTGAGCAGGTCGGGCCGTACAACGAGGTGTACCGGCGTCCCGTCAACGCGTTCGTGGCCGGCTTCGTCGGTTCGCCGCCAGCGTCATTCCTTTCGGTTCAGGTTGCGGATGGGATTCTGCGGGGCGACGGAATCGCCGTTTCGCTCGGCGCCGCCGCAATGTCTCGCCTATCGATCGGACAGCGCGTCCTGCTCGGCGTGCGACCGGAGCACGTGACGCTCGACGATGCCGATCGCGGGTTCACCGGGCTGGTCGAGGTCGTCGAGCCGATGGTCGCCGAGCGCGCGCAACTCGTTCACGCGCGCGTGGCCGGTGGCGCCGAGATCGTTGCGCGGATCGATGGCGATGTCGCGGTGATGCGTGGCGACCGCGTTCCACTCCGCGTCTCGGCTGACGCCGCGATGCTGTTCGACCCTACGACGGAGGCGAATTTGCTCCGGTAGGCGCGCGCTGCCAGCCCTCGTAGATGTCCGCCAGAACGTCGTCGATCGGCGCGCGGTGTGTCTCGACGTCGCTGATCCCGGCGACCGCCTCGCACGCGCGCAGGAGATCTGCCAAGCGCGTCGCCTGGCCGTCGTAGCGGTAGGTGTGTCGCGTGCCGTCCGAAGAAACGTGCCACGCGCCCTCGATCGCCGGCGGCGCGGTCACGCCCGTCTCGATCGAGACGTGACGACGGTCGCCGTGGGCGCGTCGCAGAGTCTGAAAATCGCCGTCGAACGCGATCTCGCCGCGATGAATCAGCACAATGCGTCCGGCGAGTTCTTCGAGATCGCTCATGTCGTGGCTGGTGACGATGACCGTTACGCCGCGTTCCCGGTTGACGCGCTTGATGAACGACAGGATGCTGCGCTTCGCCAGGACGTCGAGGCCGATCGTCGGTTCGTCGAGCAGGAGGATCTCGGGTTCGTGCAGCAGCGCCAGGGCCAGATCGGCGCGCATCCGTTGTCCCAAGCTGAGTTCGCGCGCCAGCGTCTCCCAGATGTCATCCAGTCCGAGCAGCGGTCGGAGATCGGACAGCACGGCGTTGAATCGGTCGCGCGGAACACGCCAGACCACGCGCCGCCACTCGAACGTGGCCGCGACCGGCTGGTCCCACCACAGCTCGGTGCGCTGTCCGAATGCGACGCCGATGCGCCCCACGTAGTCCGCCCGCTGACGGGAAGGGCTCATGCCGAGCGAGGTGATCGCGCCACGATCCGGTTCGAGTAGTCCGGCCAGCAGCTTGATCGTCGTGCTCTTGCCCGCCCCGTTCGGTCCGGCGTAGGCGACGATTTCGCCGCGCCGCACCGTCAGGTCGATGCCGCGCAGCGCCTCGACGATTCGCGTGCGCGGCCGAAAGAAATCTTGAACGATGTTTCTCAGGCCAGGGCGGCGTTGGCGCTGGCGATAGATCTTCCAGACGCCGCGCAGCTCAACGGCGATGTCCGAAGTCGGAGTAGCGTGACGATCCGGTTCGAGCATAGTGCCGTAGACCCCCTCGGAAGACGACGATAGCGATGGTTGCGAAGATGGCGGCCGCCATTGGTGTCGCCAGGTAGGCCGAGGCCGTCGGCACGGCGGTGACGAGTGATTTGGCGGGCGCCCAGGCGGTGAATCCGATCGGAAGGATCGTCAGCAGCCCGGTGCGAGCTGGCTCGGCGACCCGATCGAGCGGAAAGCCGCGGAATGTCCAGAAGAGTCGCGCCGTCGACGAATTCAGCTCCTCGGCGCCGCGCGGCGCCCAGAACGCCAGAGCGCCGAGGATGGCCGTGAATGACAGGAGGACGACAGCCGATGCGAAGAGCTGAAGCACGAGCCAGGCGTACCAGATTGGCTCCGGCGTGACGTTCAGAGTTGCGATCGCCAGCGTCGTCATGACGAGACCGGCGATGAGTCCGCCGCAGCCTGAGAACGGGACGAATCCCTCGGTTAGGAGGGCTGAGGCGAGCGACCGGGGTTGCAGGAGCGAATGATCGAGTTGCCCGCGTCCAATGCGGCGCGAGACGAAGAAGATGTTATAGCCAAAAAACATCTCCATAACGCCGCTGAGGAGCATACCGTACGCGCCAAGGAACAGGATCTCGCCGCGCGACCAGTCACCCAGGCCACCAAAGCGTTCCGACAGCAGAATGACCGACGCCACGCTGCCCAGACCCATCACCGCGTCGCCAAATGTGTAGAGCAATAGCGGGCGCGGGTTGCGCAGCAGAAACATGAGATCGAGGTAGCCGTGGATCAACCAAAGTTGGATGAGACGCCGCGCCGAGTCCATCGCTAGCCGCCGAGCGCGGCCAGATTCTCGCGCGCGCGGCGCCAGAGCAGGTCGGCGACGATCCACGCGACCACGGCCCAGGCGATCTGCGTCGCCAGGATCGCCGCGACATCGCCGCTACCGAGATAGATGCGCAGTGGTGAGGACGCCATTGCGGCGAACGGTGACCACGCCAGGATGTCGCCCAGTCCCCATGGCAGCAGGGCCAACGGCACGACCGCACCCGAAAGCAGCTTCGAGAACGCATTCCGGACGCCGTCGATCACCCACAGGTTCTCGTTCATGATCACCGAGATGGCGGCGAACGCGAACTCGATCGCGAATCCGACCGCCGCGGCGAGCGCGACCGAGACGATGAACGCCGCGAGGTGAGGAACACTTGCCGGTCGGGTATCGATCCCCACCAGGTTCGCGAGCGCGATGAGCGGAATGGAGAAGGCGCCGAATCCGACCGCCCAGCGCCCGGCCGCCTCCGAGCCGTATAGGCCGACGAAGCCCATTGGTTGCAGCGCGCGAGAGGCAATCGCCCCGCTCCAGATCGTGGTCGTCATTTCGGTGCGGGCATCGAATATCTCTTCGAATGCCTCGGCGATGACCGTGTACGCCAGAAGCGAACCGATCGCGATTCCCGCGACGTATCCGTTCTCGCTTGGCAACGACATCCAGACCGCGATCAAGAGCGCGACGCGCAGGAGGCGCAGCAGGTAGTCGATCAGGAAGAGGAAATTGCCATCCAACTGGCTGCTGGCTGAGATGCGCGCCGTCGCGAGATACGCCGGCCAGTCAGCGAAACGAAGGAGTGGCCAGAGCGCCATCCCGGCATTCTACGAATGGCGTGTGCGTTAGGCTTGGGACGTGAACCGGCTCGCGCTCCTGGTTGTGGCCGTCTGCGCTCCGTGGCTGATGGCATTCGCTCCGCCAGCGTTCGTCGATGGTACCGGCGGCCGCTCATCGGCGTCGGCACGCGTGCTGAACGAGGCGCGCCTTGCGGGGACGGGCCCGACAATCGCGGCGCGGGCGGCTATCACCCTCGACGTCGAGACGGGCCAGACGCTCTTCCAACGCGAGGCCGATCGCGAGCTACCGATCGCCAGCACGACGAAGCTGATGACGGCGCTCGTGGCCGTCGAACGTGTCAACCTGGATCAGCGGGTGGCCGCGTCGGTCGCGGCGGCGGATCTGCCCGGCCATTCCGTCGCCGGACTCGTACGCGGGGATGCATTGCCGATGCGTGAGATGCTGTACGGACTCCTCTTGCCATCCGGAAACGACGCCGCGCTGTCGATCGCTCAGAGTGTTTCCGGTGGCGTCGAGCCGTTCGTACGCCTCATGAACGAGCGCGCGCAGGGTCTTGGCCTGGCGCACACGCGGTTCACAAATCCGCATGGATTCGACGCGGCCGGGCACTACGGGTCGGCGCGCGATCTGGCTCGGCTGGCGGCCAAGGTGCTCGAGCAGCCGTTCTTGCGCGACGTCGTCGCGACGAAGGAGCACGTCGCGCGCGGCCAGGAAACCTACCGTTGGACGAACTTGAACCGGATGCTCTGGCTGCGCGCCGATGCCACCGGACTGAAGACGGGTACGACCGACGCGGCCGGACCGTCGCTGGTCGCGAGCGCCGACCGCGCCGGTCGCACCGTCATCGCCGTCTTGCTGAATTCGCCCGACCGATGGTCGGAGGCGGAGGCACTTCTGGCGCATGGATTCAGCGACTTCACGATCATCGGCGACCGAATCTCATCGCCGTTCTTCCGCGATGTCGCGATCGATCGATCCACTCGGCTAACTGTGCCGGCGTGGCAGGCGCGCCTCTGGCGACTCGAACCGATCGTCGAGTCGAGCGGGCGCGTGACCGGGTTTCGGCTCGCACCCGGCTGAGCGTCTGCGCTCGCTCGATTCATCCACCGCCGGCGCGAGCATCGGTTCGACGACGCGGATGGCGACCGCTCGGCCCTATCCTAACGCCCGATGACTGAGAATCCAGGCGAGCGGCTTCAGAAGGTCCTGGCCCGGGCCGGCGTGGCCTCGCGGCGCGCGGCTGAGGATCTCATTCGGGCCGGTCGGATCACGGTGAACGGTGAAGTGGTCGTCGATCTCGGCCGACGTGTGACCGAAACCGACCGCGTGCTCTTCGACGGCAAGGTGATCGAAGGAGAGGCGGGTCACGTCTACATCGTCGTGAACAAGCCGATCGGTTACGTCGCGACCGTGCGCGATCCGCGCGGACGGCCGACCGTGATGGATCTCATCCCGCGCGGCGCGCGTGTGTATCCGGTCGGTCGGCTCGATTGGGATAGCGAGGGCCTGCTGCTTATGACGAATGACGGCGAGCTGACCCATCGGTTGACCCATCCGCGGTTCGGCGTCGTCAAGGAGTACCACGCGCTCGTCGAGCGTGTGCCGTCGCGCGATCAGTTGGAGAATCTCGAACGTGGAATCGAACTCGACGATGGCGTCACGGCGCCGGCCCAGGCACACGTCGTCGCGTCAGCGCGCCAGGGAACCTGGGTGTCGATCGCGATTCACGAGGGGCGGAATCGGCAAGTGCGGCGCATGGTCGAAGCGATCGGGCACCCGGTCTTGCGACTCATCCGCGTCCGTATGGGTCCGCTGACGATCGACGGGTTGGCGCCGGGAGCGAGTCGGCCGTTGAGCGCCGGCGAGGTTGCCGGGCTACGCCGGATCGCGGGGTTGGCCGGTGGGCCGGCTACGCCCGGGCGAGTTGCGCGAAGCTCTGAAGAAGTTTCTTCACGCCAATCCCCGCGAAGGCCACCGTCACTTCCTCGTCGTCGCTGACCAGGTTCGAGGAGACCACGACGCCTTCGCCAAACCGGGCGTGGGTGACACGATCGCCGGCTGAGAAGATACGTTCGACCGCGCGCTTCCCTTGCGCGGGCGGTGGCGAGGCGCCGGGCTGTCGCAAGAATTCGCGCGGGGGCCTCGGCCGCGCCGGCGCCATCGCCGCGGGCGATCGGGTCGAGGCGAACGATGGGTTCAATAGAGACGGTCGTGCCACCACGGATGCCGACTTCGCGTCGCCGCGTCCGGGAAGGCGAACGAACTGCTTCGGTATTTCGGCGATGAACCGCGATGGCATGTTCGTCATCGCGCCGCCGTACAGCGCGCGACGGAATGCGTAGACGAGGTACAGCGATTCTCGGGCCCGCGTGATGCCGACGTAGGCGAGCCGGCGCTCCTCCTCCATCGCATCGTCGTCTTCGAACGAGCGGCTATGAGGGCAGATGCCCTCTTCCATTCCGATCAGAAAGACGACCGAAAACTCCAACCCCTTCGCGGCGTGCAACGTGATGACCGTGACCGCGTCGCTCGTTTCGTCGTACATATCCGCGTCAGCCACCAGAGCCGTTTCTTCGAGGAAGGCGGCCAAGCCGGCGCCGCCTTCGAGCCCGGCGTACTGGCGCGCGACCGTCATCAACTCCTGAACGTTCAGCCAGCGTTCGTTGCCTTCGTCGGTGCCATCACGAACGAATTGCTCGTAGCCCGACTCGGTCAGCAATTGATCGAGCAGAGCCGCGACCTCGACCTCGGTCTGTGTCGAAGCCAGACGATCGAAGAGGTCGGCGAAATCAACGAACGCGCGTACGGCGCGTCCGGTGATGTGAACCGCGGCGAGGTGCTCCTCGCGCAGGCGTCGAATCGCCTCCAGGCGCGAAATCCGCCACCCGGCCGCGAGGTGACCTAACTCTGCGACCGACTTGTCGCCGAGGCCGCGCGGAGGCACATTCAGGACGCGTTCGAGCGCCTGGTCATCGTCCGGATTGTGGATCAGTCGCAGGTAGCAGAGGAGGTCCTTGACCTCCTTGCGGTCGTAGAAGCGGACGCCGACGACCTTGTGTGGGATGCGCCTCCGGACCAGCGCCTTCTCGACCGCGCGTGACTGAGCGTTCGTTCGATACATCACCGCGAAGTCGCGGTATCGGCGCTGACCGGTCTGAAGCCCGCGCTCGATCTCGTTGGCGAGGAAGGTGGCTTCCTCGTCCTCGTTGTACGCCTCGAAGACGCGGATCTTTTCGCCGGGCGGATTCTCCGTCCAGAGTGCCTTCTTCTTGCGCTGAGTGTTGGCGGAGATGACCGCCTGAGCGGCGCCGAGGATTGTCCCGGTCGAGCGGTAGTTCTGTTCGAGCAAGACGACGCGGGCATCCGGGTAGTCGACTTCGAAGTCGAGGACATTGCGGAAATTCGCGCCACGCCACGAATAGACGCTCTGGTCCTCGTCGCCGACGACGCAGAGGTTGCGATGCCGACCGGCCAGTCGCTTCACGATCTCGTACTGCGCGACGTTGGTATCCTGGAATTCGTCGACGAGGACGTACTGATACCGCTCCTGATAGCGCGCCTCGACGTCAGGGCTGCCGCGAAAGAGCCGAATCACGCCGGTGAGGAGATCGTCGAAGTCGAGCGCGTTGCGCGCTTCAAGGGCGGTCTGGTAGCCGCGGTAGACGCGCTGGACGATCTCCTCCCAGTAGCTGCTGGTCAGGCGCGCGGCGTCCTCGGGCGAACGGAGCTCCGACTTGTGCTTCGAGATCCCGGCCAGGATCGATCGCGGTGCGAAGCGCTTTTCGTCGAGGTTCATCTCCCTGAGCATCGCCTTGACGATCGCGATCTGGTCGGTATCGTCGTAGATCGTGAAGTTCGAGCCGATCCCGACTGCATCGCCGTCGCGTCGCAGGATGCGCGATGAGACCGAATGGAACGTGCCCATTGTGAGGTGACGCGTCTGGCCGGGCAGGACCGCGTCGAGGCGCTCCATCATCGAGCGCGCGGCCTTATTGGTAAAGGTAACCGCGGCGATGTTGTACGGCGGGACACGGTGATCGCGGATCAGGTGAATGATCCGATAGGTGATGACCCGAGTCTTGCCCGATCCGGGGCCGGCCAGCACCAGCATCGGGCCGGTCACGTTCTCGACGGCCTGGATTTGAGCTGGATTCAGGCCGGCATCGACCAAGGCTCGGGTGGACATCAGGCAAAACTATAATCGAGCCTCTGGAGGGCGCCCGATGGACCTGGCAAGCGTCCTGATTCTGCTGATCGTCATGGGCGCGGCCGCGTTCTTCATCACGCGGTTCATGGGCGGCCCTCGCCTCATTTGCACGCGCTGCGATGGGACCGGTCACGTTGACGAGAAATGGGCCGATCCGTCGAAGCCTGGCGGATGGCACAAGCTCGAGGGTAAGTGTCCGAAGTGCAAGGGCAAAGGAAAAGTCTGAGGCGTGGCTCTGGCTGAGGGGGTGGCGACTCGTGTCGCGGCGGCGCGGGACGCGATCGCCATCGCCGGCATTGACGGATGGTTGCTCTACGACTTCCAGGGCAAGAATCCGATCTTCTGGCAGTTGCTCGGGGAACCGCGCCACACGACTCGTCGCTGTTACCTGCTGGTACCTCGCGCCGGCGAGCCGCGCATGCTCTGTCATGCGATCGACGTCACGGCGCTTTCGCCTTCTGGCATTCCGATGACGACGTACATCACCTGGCAGGATCTTTCCGCCGCGCTGCCGTTGTTTCTGCGAGATCGGCGACGGTTGGCGATGGACTATTCGCCCGGCTCGATGCTGCCGGTCGTCTCGCGAGTCGATGGCGGGACGCTCGATCTGGTGCGCGCTCTCGGTATCGAGGTCGTTTCATCGGCCGATCTCATTCAGGCTGCCGTCGCGCGATGGTCGGCGGGCGATCTCGCCGACCATCTGTCGGCCGCCGAAAAACTGCATGCGTCGCTCCGCGAGTCGTTCCGATACATCGCCGAGCGCGTCAACGAAGGTATCACCGAATTCGGCGTGGCGAGATTCCTGCGCGACGAGTTCAGTCGTCGCGGCGTGACGACCGAGGACGGGCCGATCGTGGCCGTCAACGCGCACTCGGGCGATCCCCACTATGAGCCGTCGGCGACCGACGACACGCCGATACGCATCGGCGATTGGCTCTTGATCGATCTGTGGGCGCGGGAGAGTCGGCCCGGGACGGTTTACGCTGATTCGACCTGGGTGGCGGTCATCGGACGCGACCCGACCAAGCGAGAGCTCAAGGTTTTCGATGCGGTGCGGCGCGCGCGTGACGCGGCGGTCGAGCGCATTCGGTCCGGCTGGCGCGCCGGTGAACCAGTCGCGGGATGGCAGGTCGATCGGGCCGCGCGGGACGTGATCGCCGCGGCCGGATACGGAGCCCATTTTACGCACCGCACCGGCCACAGCCTCGGACAGCAGGTCCACGGACCGGGTGTGAATCTCGACGATTTCGAAACGCACGACACACGCGCGCTGATCCAGGGCATTGCCGTCACCGTTGAACCCGGTATCTATCTTCCAGAATTTGGCGCGCGGTCGGAGATAAATGTTGTCATGACGGCCCAGGGACCGCGAGTCACCCTGCCGGAGCAGCTTGAGGTGACGCGGATCGCCTGAGAATTGCGGCGCGCCGTGAAGGAATGGCGCGAACGCGGAGGGAATGGCATGTCGCGAACGCTGTACGTCGGCACCCGAAAAGGTCTGTTCACCCTGAAATCGAGCGACCGCCGCGATTGGTCGCTGGGCGAGCCGGCCTACCTGGGGCACATCATTAACCACGCGGTCCTCGATCCGCGCGACCAGCGCACTGTCGTCGTCGCGGCGCGAACCGGCCACCTGGGGCCAACCGTCCTTCGGTCGACCGACGCTGGCGCCACCTGGCGCGAGGCGACGCGCCCGCCGGCGTTTCCGCGGAAGGAAGACGGCACCGGGAAGACGCTGAGTCACGTGTTCTGGATCACGCCCGGCCATCCGTCGCATCCACACTCCTGGTACGCCGGCGCCTCGCCGCATGGTTTGTTCCGCAGCGAAGATGACGGCGACACGTGGGAGCCGGTCTCGGGATTCAACGATCACCGGAACTTCGCGGCGTGGTCCGGCGACGAGCAGGCCACCCCGCCGGGTGGCAAGTCGACCCATTCCGTCATCGTCGATCCACGTGATGCGCGTCACCTCTACCTTGGTTTGTCGGTCGGGGGGATGTTCGAGAGCCTCGACGAGGGCGCGAGTTGGCGTCCGCTAAACAAGGGCGTCCTGGCCGACTACCACCCGGACAAGTACCCCGAGTTCGGACAGGACGCCCATTGCACCCGGTTGCATCCGGCGATGCCGGACCGTCTCTACCAGCAGAACCATTGTGGCATCTATCGCGTCGATCGGCCTTCGGATGAGTGGATTCGCATCGGCTCGAACATGCCGGCGGGCGTTGGTGACATCGGTTTCCCGATGGCTGTTCACCCGCGCAACCCGGACGTCGCCTGGGTATTCCCGATGGACGGCACCGATGTCTGGCCGCGCACAAGTCCCGGGGGAGTTCCGGCCGTCTACGTGACGCGCGATGCCGGCGCCTCGTGGCAGCGCCAGTCGAACGGATTGCCCGAGCGCGGCTGGCTGACGATGCGCCGGCAGGCGCTGACGACCGATTCAGACGATCCGCTCGGCGTCTATTTCGGCACGACGTCCGGCGAAGTTTGGATTGGGGAGCACGAGGGTTCCAATTGGCGAAACATCGGCCGCCACTTGCCAGAGGTCCTGTCCATTGAGTACGGCGAGCCGGCGTAGTGAAGGTCTGGTTCTCGACCCACTTGCGGTCCTACACCGGCGGCGCCGAGATCGACATCGATGCGGCGCCCTCGGTTGAGGGTCTGCTCGCGGACCTGGAGCGGCGCTTTCCTGGATTGCGTTTTCGGATCATTGACGAACAGGAGCGTATCCGAGAGCACATTTCGATCTTCGTGAATAGCGAGAAGATGACCGGCCTCGCGCATCCTCTGTCATCGACCGATCGCGTGATGGTCATCGGCGCTCTCAGTGGCGGATCACGCGACGCTGGCGATCACCTTCGAGCCGCTGGCGTCCTTCACGACATCGATTCGGACCGGGAATGAGTCCTTCAGCTCCTCGACGTGCGTGACCACGAGGATCTTCTCGAAATCGGATTGGATCGCCGTGATCGCTTCGACGATGCGCTCGCGTCCGGTCGCGTCCTGGGTGCCGAATCCCTCGTCGATCACGAGCATCTGCAGCTCCGCGCCGGCGCGATGGGCGAGCAGCTTGCTGAGCGCGACGCGGATCGCGAAGTTGATCCGGAACGCCTCGCCGCCGCTGTACATCTCGTAAGCGCGGGTGCCATAGGCATCGCTGACGCGAATATCGAGCGTTTCCTGCGCGACCGCCCCGCCGCGCACGTCGCGCTTCGTTTCGATACTGAGCGTGAGCTGGCCATCGGTCAGGCGAGCCAGCACGTCATTTGCTTGCCGTTCGATTTCGGGCAGCGTGTTCTCGATCAGCATCGCCTGAATGCCGTTCTTGCCGAACGCCGCCGCCAGATCGTCATACACCTGACGATCCGCAGACAGGCGCTCGGCGTCGGCCGCGCGCGAAACTCGGAGTTCGGCAACCTCGTCAAGATGCGCGACCTGGGCGCGGGCGGCGCCGACCCGCACCCGCGCGTCGTTGGCGGCCTGACTGGCCGCGAACGTCCGAGCATCGGCGTCCCGGAGGGCAGCCGTCACCGTGGGCAAATCGACGGTCGCCGCGACGAACTGTCGCTCGCGTGCGCCGCTCGATTCGATCTCGTCGCGGCGACTGGCAATCAAGCCGAGAAGGCTCGCTCGCCGACTCTCGGCGGATGCGATGGCTTCGCCCGCTCGCGCGAGCACAGCCTGCTCGCGTTCGACCGGGGCGAGGCTGGCAATCTCCTGGCGGACCCGTGCGTGCCGGTCGGCGTCGTAGACCGTCGCGGCGAGCGACGCTCCGACGGCCCGACGCCGTGCGGAAACATCCGGCGCGAATGAGCCCGACGCGAGAGCATCCGTCAGACGCGCGACCTCCGCCCGCGTACCCTCGATCAGGTCGCGGGTGGCGATTGCCTCATCCCGCGCGCGCTCGGCCGTCGCCAGGGCGCGCTGAACGGCCGATCGGGTGTGAATCACCCGCGCCAGCCGCGCCGCGATCTCGGCCGACGCGCGGGCCGCTTCGACGAGCTCGCGGATGCGCTCGTCATTCTGTCGGTGACTATCGCCGAGCGTCTTTCCATCGGACCGAATGCGCGCCTCGGCGGCCGCGCGTCCCTCGGCGTTGAGCGGCCGGGCGCAGAGCGGGCAGAGTGCTTCCGCGTGGGCGACGAGATCGATCCGGTGCTTCAGCTCCTCCATGTCCTTGAGGAGCGCCGCGTTCACGGTCCGCAGGCGGGTCGCGTCGGTCTCGGCATCGCGCGCAACGCGGTCGGCCTCGACCCGCCGCGCCTCATCGGCCTCGATCGCAGCCAGGCGCGTGTTTGCCTGGGCGAGCGTGGCCTCGCGAAGGGAAAGCTCGGCCACGATCGATTCGTACTCCGTGAGTCTTCGCGCGATCACGGCGTGTTCGGACGCGACCGCCTCTCGGGCCGCGTTCCATTCGCGATCGAGCGCGGCGAATTCCGACTGAAGCGACAGAGTTACCGCGGCGGCCGCGGCGAACTGTGCCTCCTCTTCCCGGGCAACGCCCAGCCGACGGAACGCGGCTTCGATGGTTGTCTTGCGGTCGAGCAGAGCCTGATGCTGTGCAATCTCGGTCGTCACGGCGACCAGATCCGCTTCGAGTCCGGCCAGTTCCACCGCGATCCGTTCGCGCGATTGGCGCAGATTCGTGAGTTCCTGGGCGAGAAGCGACATCTGCGATTCGCGCTCGCGCCATTGTTGGGCGTTGGCCTCGGCGCGCGCGCGGGTCTCCTCGGCGGCGACGACGATGTCTTCCGCGTCGGCGAGGTCTCGTTCGATATCTGTCCGGCGGGCGAGAGCCGCGTCGTATTCGCGAATCGAGGCGGTCAGTGCGTTTCGTTCCGCGTTCGCGGCGGCCGATGCCGCGCGCGCGCGCCGCTCCAGTTCTTCGTACTCGTCGAAACCGAGCAGTTTTCCCAGCAGCCGCTTTCGTTCGGCCGGCGTCTTGATCGTGAACTCGTCGTCGTGACCCTGCCGGATGAACGCCGAGTTGACGAACGTCTCGTAGTCGACCTTGACGAGTTCGGCGATCTTTCGCTGCGTCCGGTCGACGCTGTCCTCGGTCAGCGGTGTGAGTCGATCGTCGTCGACCAGGTTCAGTTCCAGGATCGTCGCCGATGGCTGACGACCGCCGCGACGCGAGCGCTTGCGCAGGACCGAGTACGAGTCGCTGCCGACCGAGAACGTGTACTCGACCTCCATCTCCAGCTTGCCGTGTTGCAGGAGTTCGTCCTCGGTGCGCGCGCGGGACCTGCCCCAGAGTACCCAGGTGATGGCTTCGAGAAGCGCCGACTTCCCGTGGCCGTTGTCGCCGCACAGGCAGGCGACGCGGAACGCCGCGAAGTCGAGCCAGCCGCCGGTTTCGCCGTAGCTCATGAAATTGCGCAGCCGCAGGCGAGTGGGGATCACGGCGCCGCCTCGTTGAGCCGGATCGCGTACTGTCGAAGGATGGCGCGTCGCGTCTCCGGTATCTCGCGCGCGGTCAGGTACCGTTCGAGCGCATCGATCGGCTTGAGGAATTCGAGTCCCTCGGAGCCGATCCCGCGTCGGTCCGCTCGGGCGACATCGCGATGAACGCCCGCGACCATCGCCGCGCCGTCGAGCGCGCGTCGGACTGTCGCGTAGTCTACCCGCGCATCCACATCGGGCTCGGCCTGCACCATGACGCGAACGATCGCGTCCTCGACGTCCGCCTGGCTGATCGCGGCCACGATCGAACCGGTCGGATCCAGTTCGTGCGCGCGGGCTCGAATCGTCACGAATCGCCGCGCCGGGAGATCCTGGAATCGCCAGGTGGTCGTCTCGCCCAACTCCGCGATGACGAAGCCTTTCTTGTCCGATTCCTCGCCGAAATCGACGCGCTCGATCGATCCGGGGTAGATCGTCGGTGGATCGTTCGACAGTACCTGATGTTTGTGGATGTGGCCGAGCGCGACGTATCGAAACTCGGGCCGCGCGATCGACGACAGCGGTAACGCAACGTCGTCGCCGACGAGGACGCTTCTCTCGGAGCCGAATACCGCGCCTTCGACTGAAACATGGGCGACGAGGATCGCGGGCACGTCCGATCGGAGGCTCTCAGCGCTCGCGGCGATGAAGTTCGCGGCGTGTTCCTCGATCGCGCGGCGGGTCTCCTCGGCCGTCATCGCACGGTTCTCGGCCTGCGCGAGCAATGCCGAGCGGCGCAGCCACGGCAGGGCGACGATTTGAAGCGGGCCGGCGCGCGTTTCGATGATGTGTGTCTGGAGCGAGCGTGCGACCGTCACGCGCGGCACGGCCAGGGTGTCGTAGATGTCGAGTGAACTCGCGCGTCCGGACGCCGCCGGCAGGTCGTGGTTGCCGACGAGGAGAAACGTCGGAATGTCCGCTTCGGAGAGCCGACGAATGCGCCGCGCGAACTCGCGCTGGTGCGTCGGACTCGGATCCCGGCTCTTGTAGGCGTCGCCGGCGAAGACCACGAGGTCGACCGATTCGTCGATTGCGCGCGAGACGATATCGTCGAGCCGACGCGTGAAATCCGCCAGGCGGGTGTTCATCTGGAGGACCGGATCGAACCGTCCGTACGTTTCGACGCCGAGGTGGGCGTCGGCAAAATGCAGGAGCCGGAGCGGTCGCATCCGTCCTGACTATGCCATACTCGGCTGGCGACGCTTCGCGACGCGGAGGGCGTGTGCGCGGTCCAACTCGGCTTCTCATCCTCCTGGTTCTTCCGTTCGTCATCGGCAAGGCGCTCGAAACGTTTCTGACCAGCCGGGCCGGCCGCGCGGTCGCGAATCGGGCCGGTCAGCCCGAGATGGCGACGGAAGCCGGTATCGAGATGGCCAAGCAGTACGTGTCGGCCAGCGCCCAGGCCGCGACCGGCGCCGTCTCGGCGTTACGGGGCGAACGCGTGACCGCGCGACGCGGCGGCGTCGCGGCGATCGCCGAGGACACGGCCGAGCTGCTCCTGGCGGCCGGCGCGGCGGTCAAGATCGTCAGCTCGTTCCTGCGCGATCGCGAGCGATTGCGGGCGCGGGCGGCGCACTAGCCAGTCATCGACTCGTCTAGAGGGTCAACGATGGCGACAGCAGGAATTCGGGGTGTTATCGTGTCCACTCCGTCGGAAACTGAGATGGCGATGCCCGGATGCTCAATGCCCCAGGGCGGAGGCGTGCGCCGTACCCGGAGGCATTCAAAGCGGTGGCGGTGCGGTTGGTGTTCAGCGGGCCGATCGGCCCACGACGACGATGACGGAAAGCCTGTGAACTGGAGCCTCGCAATTTACCGTCTTCTCGACGCACGACCAGAATGTCAAGGAGCATAGAATGGAAAGGTGATTCGCAAGTTCCGCGAGTCTTACCGTTTCTCCGGCGGGTTGGAACAGGCGGTTGTTGACCTGGTGCGGACCGGCTGTGCGGGCTCAGGATCCGGCGTTCGTCAGCTTGCGTCGCGGCTGATCCGCACGGTCCCTCCTGAGATAAGCGATCCGGCTGCGTTCGCCGCTTCCCTTCAAGAGGCGATGCGGGCGGGTGTCGAATCGGCGGGGCTGCGTTTCGTCGCCGAAGACCTCCCGGTGGAAGCCGGGACGGACCTCCCGCTCGTGTCGATCGACGATACACCCGACAGCGACGGCCTCGTCCTAAACTCCTTCAACGCGTCCGAATTGGCGGAGATCGTCGAAGAACGTCGGCGCGTAGATGAACTGCTTCGTTCGGGTGTCCGACTTACGGGGACCGTGCTTCTATGCGGTCCGCCCGGCGTCGGGAAGACTATGACCGCACGGTGGCTTGCGGCCGAGGTCGGCGTGCCGCTCGTTGCCATAGATCTCTCGAGCCTAGTGTCGAGCTTTCTAGGAACCACCGGCCGAAACTTGCGCTCGGTGTTCGATTTCGCGGGCAAGCGTCCCTGTGTCCTGCTGCTGGACGAGTTCGATGCCCTTGCCAAGAGGCGCGACGATGATACCGACGTCGGCGAATTGAAGCGCATCGTGAACGTCCTACTGGCGGAACTCGATCGGTGGCCGAATTCGAACCTTTTGGTCGCGGCGACCAACCATCGGCATCTGCTCGATCCGGCCGTCGATCGACGCTTCGACCGGATCATCACATTGTCGCTCCCGGACGTGCGCGAACGAGGCGCCATCCTATGTCACCTCGCAAAGTCCGCGCGTCTTGACTTGGCCCCGATTCTTGAGGTCGCCGCCGCAGCGACCAGCGGGATGACCGGCGCAGACCTCGTCGGGCTTTGGAACGGAGTTCGCCGCCGGGCTGCGCTTCGCGGCGAGGACCTTGGGAGGATGCTGCTCACGGAGATTGGCCAGCGAGGTCCGCACCAAGGCAAAGCGCGGGATCAGCTCTGTCGCGCCATGGCGGACCAACTCGGGTTCTCCAACCGACAGATCGCCACATACACCGGTGTGTCTCATCCGACAGTCGCTGCGGCACTTCTGCGCACGAGGTCAAGCGAATGAGTGAACAGGATACCGGGCGTCGGTTACTGGTCAATGGTGAAGGGCTCCGTATGAACGTCACGGCGCCGCCGATGGGTGGCGGCGAGAAGTACGAGCCCCAAACGGCGCACCAGGCGCGCCAAGTTCTGCTCCCGAAGGTCCGAGCCACTGTGCGCCTGGCGCGAGACCTTCCCGATGCGCTCAGGGGACAGAGAATTTACGTCGAGGCGAGGCTACTGCCGAACTACCTCGCGGCCAGCCACTTCCCGGATGCCCTGCTGTCCCAGGTGGACGCCGTACCCGTCGGGTCGCGTCTGGAGCAAGGCGTCCTGCGAACGCTGAAACGAGAGTTGCGCGCAACGACTCGCCGGTTGATTCTCGCCGTCAGTGACGATGGTTTGACGCGGCTGGAGCAGCTGATCGATCAACCCGGTCCTGGCCGTAGCGAGTCCCAGGCTTTCCAAGAAGTGCGCAAGTTCGACGACTTCGGCTTGCGTGATCCGGCGTCGGTCGTTCTTGCCCGCCCATCGGTCGAGGACGATGTGATCACCTGGGAGGCGGTTCTGCACCCCGCGGCGGGCGTAGGGAGGTACTCCGAGCCAATCGACGAAGGAACCCTTGAGAAGTGGTTCAGCCTGGTCCAGGCGGAGGGGGGAGAGGGTTACCGCGATTTCGTGCGGCAGGTCGGCGGACTGACGTTCGCGCCGATTCGGTTGCGAGCGTCGGCAGTGGACCGAGTAGCGCGATTCAACCCGCTCCGGGCGCTGCGTCCAATTCCGATGATCCGGCCAATCCCGGCGTTCGGGGTCAGAGCAGTGAATCCGTTCTTGCCGCCGAGTTCCACGGCGCCACGATCGCCTTCACCGACGGTGGCGGTCTTCGACGGCGGGCTCGACACCACCGGTGGACTGTCCTTCTTCCCGACACCCAGCACCGACCTCACGGGTGAGCCACCAAACGCGGGCTTCCTCGCACACGGCACCGGTGTCGGCGGTGCAGCAATGTACGGTCTTGCGCAGCCGGGAAACCAGGCGGCGAGTCCGCCCCTCCCCGTCGAGCACTACCGTGTGCTTCCAGCTCCCGCGATTCCAGGAGATCTGGAAAGCTACTGGGTACTGGACCAAATCAGGAAGCGGGTCGCTACCGGTGGCTACCGGATTGTGAACCTCAGCCTCGGACCGTCCTTGGCGGTCGAAGACAGCACCGAGCCGAACCGTTGGACGAGCGAACTCGATCAACTGGCGTGGGAGCGCGACGTGCTCTTCGTCGTCGCGTCCGGGAACGACGGTGCCCGCGATCCTGCTACGGGACTTCACCGTGTGCAGGTCCCCGGCGACATGGTGAACGGCCTCACCGTCGGCGCGTGTGACGCGCCACCGCCCGGGGCACCTTGGGTGCGGGCGCCATATTCGTCGATGGGACCCGGCCGTCACGGCAACAGGGTTCAACCCGCAGGGGTTCAGTTCGGCGGTGTCCCCGCGCGACCATTCCCGGTGCTCCGTTCGGACGGGCAGTTGCTCGACAACTGCGGAACCAGCTTCGCGGCGCCACTCGTAACGTATGCCCTTTCCGAACTCACGACGCACTTGCCGCAGCCGAGCGCCGTTGCGTTGCGTGCCTTCGCCGTGCATTTCGCCGAGCGCCCTCGGAAGCACAACGGATCTATCGAGGAGGTCGGACATGGTCGCTTTCCGCTTTCCTTCGTCGATCACCTGCAGTGCGACGCAAACGAGGTTCACGTGCTGTTTCTCGACAGCATCAAGCGCGGTGAATTGCTCGGTTACAAGCTACCGCTGCCGCCGAGCATCCAGAACGACGTCAAAGTAACCCTCACTGTTAGTTACGCGTCGCCGATCGATCCTGCCGAGCCGACCGAGTACACCCGGGCGTCGCTTGAGCTCGCCTTGCGTCCCCATTACCTGATGCACCGGTTCGCCCCACCGGACGACCTGACCAGCACCAAATCGCAAGTGCTCGATTTCACATCGGACGAAGCCTGGGACTTGCTCCGGAACGGTTGGCACATGAGCCAAGAACCGGTCACGAAGGCACTCGGGGCACGGGCGGGACAGTCGGAGACCTCGCTTCGCGACGCGGGGAAATGGGAGACGGTGCGGCACCACGCGCTGACCCTCAAGGCGGACGAGGCGCGCGACCCTCGACTCGAAGTCTCGTACGTCGCGCGGCGGTCTGGCGCGCTCGATCACGAGCCGACCGAGATCCCGTTCGCGTTGTTGGTGACGGTGCGTGGTCCAGCGAGCGCCGGCCACCTGTACGACGATACCTTGACGTATTTCCCGGTGCTCGCGCGTCTTCCGGCCGCGACCACCCGAGTTCGTATCCGCTAGCAGGCCGATCAGTTCGGGCAGATCGGCCGACACGATCTGCCCGAGGACATCAAGGTCGACTTGCCAGTAGGGACCATCCGATTGTGAGTGACTGCGATCTGACGCCGCAACGCCTCATCACGCCGCATCATAGAGCACTTCGGCACCACCTACCACGTCGTCGCAGAAACGACGGCTCAGGAACCCCGGTGTATTGAGATCGACCGCGCGGCCGAGGATCTCGGAGCCCTCATCCTGCAAGCGAAAAAAGGCGAAACCGGGCGTACGGCCCGGTTCGAACTGCACCAGGACATCGATGTCGCTATCGTCGCGAAAGACTTCGCGAAGTACGGAGCCGAAGAGCGCCGAGCGCCGGATGGCGTGACGCCGGCAGAACTGGTAGATCCGTTCGCGGTCGATCGGGGTTCGCGCCATCACGCCGCCAGTGTATCGCGGCAAGCTAACTGTCGAACAGCGCCCGGATGCGGTCGGCGCGTTGCGCGCTGGTCGCTCCGTCTTCGATCGCGGCGGCGTCAGAAACAATCGTCGGCAGTGAGACGCGGCCGCGCGCCATTGCGGCGTAGAAGTCCGGTCCGTAGTCACGCGTCCGAATGACGACCGGCATCGGAACGGCGTGACCGAGCACGATCGCCTGCTGCCGCGAATCGAGGCGAGCCAGGACCGAGCGCAGCGCTGAGGCGCCGGAGATGCCGCCAAGGACCGCGCCCACGTCGCTCTCGTCATCAAGCAGGCATGTGACACGGGTGCCGATCTGCGAGAGAACTTCGGCGTCGATCTGGCTCGGACGCTGATCGACGATCAGCAGCGTCACGTTGTACTTGCGCAGTTCGCGCGCGATCGTGCCGAAGATCGTCTTCCCGGCCATCTGCGGCCCGAGGAACTTGTGCGCCTCTTCGATCGTGATGACGAGCGGCGGCGGCTCCGATCCCTTGCCGGCCAGCGCCTGGTCTTTCTCCACGACATAACTCTCATGGATCCGCCGCGTCAAGATGTTCGCGACCAGGATGTACGAATCGAGCGACCCGTGACCGCCAAATTCCAGGACGACGTGACGTCCGCGTCGAAGTGTGTCGAGTAGACGCTGGACGGAGTTCGTATCGGTGCGCCGCTTCAGGAACGGCAGACGGAGCAGTCGCTCGATCTTGCGGTGGAGGACGTTGAGCGTGCTCGGGTTCAGTCCGAACTCGGCCGCGAGGGACTCGCGCTCGTTCGCCTCGCTGTCGGAGAACCTAGACAGCCAGTCGTGCCCCAACCTGTTCGAGAGCCGATGGACTGACTCGCACTGGGCCTGCGTCATGTCGAGCGCCTCGGCCATCAGTTCGAAGTCTTCCGGACTGATCTGATCGAGGCCAATTTCGACGACGTGGTCGGCGCTGACGCCGCGGTCGCGCGATGACTTTTCGTCGAGCGTGAAGACGGACACGCGGGCGTCGAAGAGCTGCTTCAACCCCTTGACTTGACCGCCGGCGCCTTCGGATGTTCCGCGCCAGCCGTACTCCGAGTGCATGTCGAAGACGAGGTTGACGGCGATGTCCTTCTGGACGATGCCGGCGAGCAGGAGGCGGGTGAGGAATGTTTTGCCGGTGCCAGACTTGCCGAAGACGCCGCTCGATCGCGCGACGAAGCGCTTGAGGTCCAGACAGACCGGCGCGTTCATGTCGATCGGCGTGCCGATCCAGAAATGGGTCGCGTCCTCGGCGCCGAAGACAGTGTCGATGTCGCTGTCGATCGCTTCCGCGACCGGGGCGAAGTGCGCCGGAACGGTCCTAACCGGTTGAGGCCCGCCGCCGCTGTTCGGTGTTCCTTCGCGCGGGATCGTCAGCATCGGCCGAATCTCGAGGGTGCCGAAGGCGCTCGATCCGGCCAGGACCTCGGCCAGAAGTGGATCGTCGATCTCGTCGGAAACGCCGAGCGCGTCCGGGTTGGCCGTATCGAGGCGAACGTCGGTGATCATGCCGAAGAAGCGGGAGTCGCGACCCTCGATGACGACGTAACGGCCGACGGCCATATCCTCGACCGAGACGTTCGGGCGGAGGCGCGCTTCGATGCCGTCCGACAGCGAACCAGCCGTGATTCGGCCGAGCAGGCGCGATCTGGGATCGAGCATCACGACGACGCCACGCGGAGGATTCCGGCAAGGCGTCGAGCATCGTGCTCGACGCTGGGGGCGACGACGCGACCAGCGCCGACGAGGTAGGCGCGGGCATCCTCACTCGCGCGCGCGGCGTGTCGCAGGGCGGCGCCGACGAGTGCGTCGATTGACCCATCGCGACCGTTTGCCAGGAGCACGCTCAGGAAGTCGTGGCGCCGCGCGAATCGCGCGATCGTCTCGCGATCGCAGCCGAACACGAACGCGTGGAGCCGTGGCGGGCGATCGGGCAACTGATGTTGAACGATCCCGTCATCGAGAAAACCGACGATCGTCGCCCGAAACTCTGTGCGGATCAACGCGCTCAATTCCGGGTTGTTCCGCCAGATGGCGTCGTCGTCGAATTCGTTCTCGCCGCGTGCCGAGACGCGTCGCGACGGGTCGATCGAGCCGCTGGTGATGCCCGCGACGATCGCAATGATGTCGCGACCGTCCGCCTGCGCCCGCACGAAGGAGCCGAAGGCGGGAATCGACGCCTTCTCGTAGCACTGGGCAGTGAACGAGGTCGACGTCACCGCCACGATTTCGCCGAGACGATCGGGGGGCGCCGCGCTCAACGTGCCGCCTCCTCACTTACCGCCGGTGAGTCTACTGGTTTCATCACGCCGTCCATCTGGGACTGGTTGAGCGCAACTGCAACGTAGAATGCGGCCGGACATGCGCGTCGATTGGATTGGCCCGACGGCGACGCAGCGGATCGGCCTGACCTTTCGATTCTTCGTCGGTGCCCTGCTGGACCTCGTCGCCGTGTCGGCGCTCGCGGCGCTGCCGGGGCTCTACTTCTGGCGGCACCTGACCTCGAACCCGATCGATGTCGGCATCATCCCGATCGGCGATTTCACGGACCTGAATTACCCGTTCCGCAACTGGGCCTCCGAGCACCTCGCGCGCGGCGTGCTGCCGACCTGGAACCCGTTCATCTCGGCGGGCCATCCGGCGCTCGGCGATGTTCAATTCAGCCTGCTCTATCCCATTGGCTGGCTGTTCGCCCGGCTATACGACGGCGATCTCACCTACCTCGGCCTCGAAAAGCAGACGATCGCGCATTTCGCGATCGGGGCCGTCGGGGTGTACCTCTTCGGACGAGCGCTCGGTCTCGGGCGAGTCGGTTCGATCGTCTCGTCGGTCGGTTTCGCGTTCGGTGGCTACCTGACGACGTTTCCCGTCCAACAGATCGTCATCCTTCAGACGGCAGTCTGGCTACCGTGGATCCTGCTCGGTATCGAGGTGTCGACCCGCCGGAGGGAACCACTCGGGTCGCTGATCGTCGCCGGTGGCGTCGTGCTGGCGGCAACGGCTGGGCATCCGCAAACACTCCTGTACGTGTTCGTCGTTTCCGCCGCCTACGGTGTCTATCGGCTGCTCACCAGTCGCGCGATTTTCGGCGGGATTTGTTGCGCCATCGGCGCGTTCGCCGGTTTGGGACTGGCCGCCCCGGCGCTCTTGCCAGTTTTCGAGCACATCCGGCTGACTGGGCGCACCGACGTCGGTTACGCGTACACGGCGCACGGATTCACGCCGGTCGAATTGCTCGGCCTCCTGTTCTGGAGCGACCGCGGCGGCCGCCCCCTCTATGTCGGGCCGGTCCTGACCGCGCTCGCCATCGGCGGCGCGACGGCCCGAATCGGAGCGGCCGGGTTCTGGTCGGGCCTGGTCGCGGTCGGCACGCTCCTCACGCTCGGCGGCAATACGTTTCTGTATCCGGCCGCGTATGCGCTCGTGCCCGGAATGCAGTTGTTTCGCGATCACGAGCGAGCCGCAATCATGGTCGTGCTCGGCATCGCGATGCTGGGTGGCATCGGCATCCGTGGTCTGCTGGCGCGTCCCGAACAACTTGGCCGCGTTTCGATCCGGACACCGATGGTGGCGGCGATCGTCGTTGCGAGCGCCTTCGCCATCTTCGGGCTGCTGATTCAACTCCTGGTGCTAATGACGAAGGGCGATGAGCGCACACACATCAGCTGGTTCGGCGATCGGGCGCTCCTGGCGGCGCTGTTCGCGGCGCTGGCCGCGGCACTGCTCGCGGCCAGGAAGGGCGGCGTCGCCTCGCGGGCGATTTGCGCCGTGGCGTTTGTTGGACTGATTGGGGTGGACCTCTTCACGGCGTCGTGGAACGAGAACCTTCATCCTGGATCGCCCGACACATTGCTGCGACCGACCGCGACGGTGCAGTTCTTGCGATCGCGGCTCGGCGCGCTCGATCGCGTCTCGACCGAGGGACACCTGCCAGCCGATGGCAACGCCGGCGCATTATTCCGACTGCCGGACATCGTCGGAAACACGCCGCTGGAACTGCAGAGCTATCGGGAGTTCGGCGAGAAGATCGACGAGATCGCGCGGTGGCGACTGCTTTCGGTTCGGCTTATGGTCACGCGGCGGCAGATCGCCGATCCGCGCCTGCCGCTCGTACACCAGGACGGCGACCTGTCCACGTATGAACTTCGGCCGGACCTTCGGCTACCGCGTGCCTACATGGTCCATCGGGCGATCGTCGCGCCGACTGGCGACACAAGTCTCGAAGCGACCCGCCAGGCGAACCTCGACGAGGAGGTCGTCATCGATCGCGAGCCGCCCGCTTTGGATGGTCGCCCGCCGACCAGACCGATCGCCGAAGTGCCCGGCGCGGCGGTTGTCCATTGCGAGGCCGAGCGCATTCGAATCGAGACGTCGTCCGAGCGCGCCGGGATGCTGGTCGTCTCGGAGCGCGACTACCCGGGATGGGAGGCGACGGTCGATGGCATGCCGACGCGGACCTATCGGGCGTTTCACGTCCTGCGGGCGGTCTACGTTCCGGCCGGACACCACGTCGTGGAGTTCTCCTTCTATCCACCCGGACTCGCGCGGGGTCTCGAATTCTTCGACGTGGCGATCCGCCTGATCGTCGGCCTCGTCGCGCTCCGCGTGCTCGCTCTGTTCGCGCCCGGAGTCTGGCGGAAGGTGGGTGATATACTCCGAAGGAATTTGACCGCCCGACGAGCCGCGTCCTCGGCCGCCGCTTCAGCGTCCGACCACGAGCCGGGCGAGGGTGATCGATAGTGTCGCTTCTCGATTACCTGCCAGTCATCCGGCGACGGTGGCTCATCATCGTCGGCGTCACCTTGGTCGCGACATTCGGCAGCTTCGCCTTCGTGCGCTTACAGACTCCGATCTACCGGGCAAATGCGAGTCTGACCGTGTCGCCTTCGCGCATGGATTACGGGCAGACGCTCGTGATCGAAAACCTCATCCGGCAGTACTCCCGTGAATTGCAGACCGAGCGGATGGCCGAGCAGGTCAATCAACTGCTGAAGCTCGATCTGCCGATCGACCTCTTGCGTGGCAAGATGAAGGCGAGTCCGGTTATGGACGACCTGACCCTGCTGCTCCAGGTCGACGACACTGACTCGGCACGCGCGCGGGACATCGCCTACGAGTGGAGCCGCGAATTCGTCAAGTTCCACCAGAATCGGATGGCTTCGGTCGAGCCGCGCGATCGCATTGAAATCAATCTGCTCGACCGTCCGGCGCCAGCCGACCTGAACTGGCCGAAGCGCAATCAGATCGTGGCCGCGGCTGGCATCCTCGGATTGCTGGTCGGCGTTCTGGCCGCGTTCGGCATCGATTTCGTCGATCCGGCGACGGCGCGGCGCGCGGAATCCGGGGTCAACCCGCGGCGAGACGCGGATGGTGACGGCGACGATGGCGGCAGTGGCCCGTCGCCTCGGCGGACGCGTCGATCCCAATCGGCCGCTCAGCGATAGCCGCGTGAGACCGCCCGACATCGCAACCCTCGCGCGGCCGACATCGGCGGTCGCCGAAGCCCACCGAAGCCTTCGTCTCACGATCGAACGCGTGGCGCGGTCAGAACCCGTTCGTTCGCTGCTCCTGGTGAGTCCGGATGACGATCGCGGCCGTTCGGGCGTGGTCGTGAATCTGGCCGCCGCCTATGCGTTGGCCGGGATGCGGTCCGTCGCGGTCGACGCCGATCTACGTCGCCCCTCACTGCACACGTTGTTCGGCGTGCCGAATGACCGCGGCCTGACGGATATGCTCGGCGATCCGGACTCGCCGGTCTTCGCAATTTCGACCGCTCACGAACGGCTCTCGATCGTCCCGTCCGGGCAACCAATTCCGAGCCCGAGTGACGCGCTGGACAGCGGCTTCGCTGGGGTTCGTGACCGGCTGCTGGCGAACGCCGACATGCTCGTCATCGATTGCGCGCCCGTGCTCGTTGCGCCGGACGCGGTGGCGCTGGCTGGATGTGTCGATGCAGTCGTGCTCGTGCTCGCGGCCGGCACCACCGGTCGGGCACACGCCGCGAAAGCGCGGACCATCCTCGACCGCGCCGGTGCGCGCGTGATCGGTGCGATCGTGACAGGTGTCGATTCCGAGCCTGGTCCATACTCCGCCCGATGAAGGGACTGATTCTCAGCGGTGGCAAGGGGACCCGCCTACGCCCAATCACATACACCGGTGCGAAGCAACTGGTCCCGGTCGCGAACAAGCCGATCCTGTTCTACGTGATCGAGGATCTCGTCACGGCCGGAATCGACGATATCGGTATCGTCGTCGGCGATACGGGCGATCAGATCCGCCAGGCTGTCGGCGATGGATCCCGGTGGAACGTTCGAGTGACCTACGTGCAGCAGTCGCGGCCGGGTGGCCTGGCGCACGCCGTCAAGGAGAGCCGTGAGTTCCTGGGGAATGAACGGTTCATCCTCTGCCTGGGTGACAACGTGACCGAGGGCGGCGTTTCGGAGCTCGTCTCCGAGTTCGCGACTGGCTCGATGAACTGTTCCATCGTGCTGACCGAGGTGAAGGATCCGTCCGGCTTCGGCGTCGCGATTCTCGAAGGAGACCGCGTCGCTCGTCTCGTCGAGAAGCCGCGCGAGCCGATCAGCAATCTCGCCCTCGTTGGCATCTACCTGTTCGATCGGAACGTCTGGGAGGCAATCGATTCGCTGAGGCCGTCATTCCGCGGCGAACTCGAAATCACGGACGCGATTCAATACCTGGTCCAGAACGGATTCGACGTTCGGCCGCACATCCATCGCGGGTGGTGGCTGGATACCGGCAAGAAGGACGATGTCCTCGAGGCCAATCGCATCCTACTCGAACTCATCCCGCCGGCCATCCACGGATACGTCGATGGCGGATCGCTGCTGGCCGGGCGAGTCGTCGTGGGAGCGGATGCCCGGATCATCAACAGCGTCATTCGGGGCCCGGTTGCGATCGGCGAACGCACCGTGGTCGAGAACGCGTACATCGGCCCATTCACGGCGATCGCCGATGACTGCGTCGTGCGCGAGTCCGAGATCGAGCACTCGATCGTCATGGAGCACTGTCACATCGAGGGCGTGCGCGGCCGCATCGAGTCCAGCCTGATCGGCCGCGACGTCGAGATTCGGCGTGCGCCGGAGCGCCCCAGCGCGCATCGTCTGACCCTGGGCGACCATAGCCGTGTCGAGGTTCAACAGTGAAGCGACTCTTCGTAACCGGCGCGGCCGGATTCATCGGCAGCAATCTCGTACGTCATCTCCTCGCCGACGATCGCGATGTCTCCATCACGATTCTGGACAAGCTCACCTACGCTGGGCGGCGGGAGACGATGCGCGATTTTCTCGATGATCCGCGCGTGCGCTTCGTCGAGGGTGATATATGCGATGCGTCGCTGGTCGAGGAACTGGTCCAGGGCGCCGATGCGATCGTCAACGTCGCGGCGGAATCGCACGTCGATCGGTCGATCCTCGGTCCGGCCGCGTTCGTGCAAACAAATATCGTCGGTACGTTCGTCCTGCTCGAGGCGGCGCGCAAGGCTGGAGTTGGGCGTTTCCTTCAGGTATCGACCGACGAGGTGTACGGGTCGATTGCCAGCGGGACGACCGACGAGAGTTTCCCGCTCGATCCGCGCAATCCGTACGCCGCCACCAAGGCCGGGGCCGAGTTGCTCGCGCGCTCTTACTTCACGACCTACAAACTTCCGGTCGTCATCACCCGTGGCGCGAACAACTATGGACCGTTCCAGTTCATCGAGAAGGCGATTCCGCTCTTCACGACCAACGCGATCGACCGACAGCCTTTGCCTGTGTATGGCGACGGCCGGCAAGAGCGTCATTGGATGCACGTGCTCGATCACTGCGCTGGCATCGACCTGGTCCTGCGCGAGGGCATCGCCGGAGAGATCTACAACATTGGGACGGACGACCATCGCCCGAATATGTACGTCGTCGAGCAGATCCTGGCCGCGCTCGATCGACCGCGCGACCTGATTCGACACGTGTCGGACCGACCCGGCCACGATATCCGGTATTCGCTCGATTCGTCGAAAGTACGCGCGCTCGGCTGGGAGCCGACCCGTTCGTTCGAGTCCGGTCTCGAGGCGACGGTCCGGTGGTACGAAGAGAACGAGTGGTGGTGGAGGCCGATCAAGAGCGGCGAGTACGCCCGGTACTACGAGCAGAACTACGCCTGGCGCGCTACCGCCGGGAGTCGATAAGCCACTCACGCGCGATCTGGCGCGCGTGGCCCGGTTCGGCATCGATCCGCGCCTGAAGTCTCGCCAGCGTCGGACCGTCGAGCGTTTCGATCGCCAATTTCGCCGCTTCGTCGGCCACGAGCGCGCGCAATTGCGCGGCCGGGATCGATTCGCGGCGCGCGTTCGGCCTGGGTGGCTCGAGCAGTCGGTCGAGCAGGTCGGCGATGCCTTCGCCGGTGTAAGCCGACACGCGCACGACCGAGCGCTCGATGCCGGTACTCTGCGCTTCATCGCGCGCGTTGGCTGTCAGTATCGCCACGGACGCGTCCGCGCCAGGAATGTCGGACTTTGCTACTACGATGATGTCGGCGTGTTCGCGCACGCCCGACTTGAGCGCCTGGACATCGTCGCCCAGATTTGGCGCCTCGACCAGCACCAGGGTATCGACCAGACTTGCCAGATCGATCTGGTCCTGCCCGGCGCCGATCGACTCAACAAAGATCGCGTCGAATCCGGCGGCTCGAAGCACCGCCAGCGCCGACGCGGTTGACCGGCTGATGCCGCCCGCATTGCCGCGCGCGGCCACGCTGCGAACGAACACGCCGGAATCGGCGTGATACTCCTCCATACGCACGCGGTCGCCGAGAAGGGCGCCGCCGCCGATCACACTGGCCGGATCCATCGCCAGAACCGCGACCGTCAGACCACGCTCGCGCGTCGCGCCGATCAAGGCGGCGATGAGCGTGCTCTTGCCGGCGCCGCCAGCGCCGGTGAAGCCGACGATTCGCGATCGGATCGTGGAGAGTGGCAGCGCCTGGCAGAGCGCATCGCCGGCCGCGCCGCCTCGATCGACGATCGAGAGCGCCCGCGCCAGCGCGCGACGGTCGCCGTCGACCAGGGCCGCGACGAGTGCCGAGGGGTCAGCCATCGCGGCGAGGAGCGTGACTCTTGACGAATTCGACAATCGTCGCGAGCGACGCCCCGGGGCCGAATACGGCGCCGACGCCGGCCTCGCGGAGGGTCTTCGCGTCATCGGCTGGCACGATGCCGCCGACGACCACGAGTACGTCGGCGAGTCCCCGCTGCCGCAGAAGCTCCATCACACGCGGGACGAGAGTCATGTGCGCGCCGGACAGGACGCTCAGGCCGACGACATCGACGTCTTCCTGCATTGCCGCGTCGGCGATCGCCTCGGGCGACTGGCGGATGCCGGTGTAGATGACCTCCATACCGGCGTCGCGGAGCGCGCGGGCGACGACCTTGGCGCCGCGATCGTGGCCGTCGAGTCCCGGCTTCGCCACGAGCACGCGAATCGCTGTCACGGGTGGCGCGATCCCTTCTCGTACAACTCGATGAGCACGCCGCGACCGCTTCGAGGGTGGATGAAGGCCAGTTTCTCGCGGTGCATGCCGCGCCGTGGCTCGCGGTCGAGCACTTCGTAACCCTCCGAACTCAGACGGCCGATCTCGGACACGATATCTTCCACTTCGAGGCAGACGTGGTGCATCCCCTCGCCACGCTTCTCCAGATAGCGCGCCACGCCGGTGTCGGCCCGGGTCGGCTCGATCAGTTCAATCGTCGTGGCGGCCGGGTCGGCGCCGGTCGGACGCAAGAACGTGATGCGAACGCCCTCCTCGGCGTGCTCCACCGACGGTTCGGCCATCAGAGACGCGACACGCGCGTAGAGCGCGGCGGCGGCGGCGGAATCCGAGGTGATGATGCCGATGTGATCGATGCGGCCGTTCATAGACCTCCTCGCGCGTGGTGTTGCCCAAAGACGGTTTCGAGACTCGCCCGTATCTCGCCGATCGTCGCGTAGGCGTCGACCGCCTCGATGACTGGATCGACCAGGTTTTCGCTCCCGCGGGCGGCGCCGGTCAGCCGATCGAGCGCGCGCCGAGCGCGCGCAGCGTCTCGTTCGCGACGCACACGTATCACGCGTTCGATCTGGCGTCGGCCGATCTCTTCCTGTACGCGCAGGATTTCCGGCGACGAGGCGTCTTCATCGACGAATGAGTTGACGCCGACGACGACTCGCTCGCCGCGATTGACGCGCTGCTCGTGCTCGTAGGCTGAGGCGTGTATCCGCGCCGCCTGGTAGCCGCGCTCGATCGCGGCGACCGGTCCGCCGATGCGATCGACCTCTTCGATCAGTGTCCGGGCGCGCGACTCGATTTCGTCGGTCAAATATTCGACATAATATGAGCCGCCGAGTGGGTCGGCGGTGTTGGCGACGCCGCTCTCGTGGGCGATCACCTGCTGGGTCCGAAGCGCGAGACGTGCCGACTGTTCGGTCGGCAGTCCCAGCGCCTCATCCATGCCGTTGGTGTGAAGCGACTGACATCCGCCCATCACCGCCGCCAGCGCCTCGATCGTCGTGCGGACGACGTTCACGTCGGCCTGCTGGGCGGTCAGGGTCGAACCGGCGGTCTGCGCGTGGAATCGGAGCGCCAGCGCGCGCGGATCGCGGGTCCCGAAGCGCTCCGTCAATAGGCGCGCCCAGAGCCGTCGCGCCGCCCGATACTTCGCGACTTCCTCGAAGAGATCCGAATGCGCGTTGAAGAAGAAGGAGATGCGCGGCGCAAACGTTTCGACCGGAATGCCGCGCCGAGTCAGTTCCTCGACGTAGGCGAGACCGTTTCCGAGGGTGAACGCGACTTCCTGGACCGCCGTCGAGCCGGCCTCTCGAATGTGGTAGCCGGAGACGCTGATTGGGTTCCATCGTGGCGCTTGGCGCGCGCACCATTCCATCACGTCGCCGGCGAGTCGCATCGATGGCGCCGGCGGGAAGATGTACGTGCCGCGCGCGATGTACTCCTTGAGGATGTCGTTCTGGACGGTGCCGCCGATCTTGTCGGTCGAGACGCCATTCTTTCGCGCAACCACGACGTAGAGCGCCAGGAGGACGATCGCGGTCGAGTTGATCGTCATCGACGTCGTGACGCGATCGAGCGGAAGCCCGGCGAGCAGTTCTTCCATATCGGCCAACGATGCGATCGATACGCCGACCTTTCCGATCTCGCCGAGCGCTTCCGGCGAATCCGGATCGAGTCCGATCTGCGTCGGTAGATCGAAGGCGACCGACAGGCCAGTTTGTCCCTGGTCGAGCAGGAATCGAAAACGGGCGTTCGTCTCGGCCGCGCTCCCGAAACCGGCGTACTGCCGCATCGTCCAGAAGCGACCGCGGTACATCGTCGGCTGAACCCCGCGCGTGAATGGCGCGGCGCCGGGAAAGCCGAGGTCGCGCGCGTAGTCGCCCGGTCGCGGACCGTGAACCCGCTCGATCGGAATGCCGGACGGTGTCTCGAACGATGCCTGGCGCTCCGGGGTACGCGACAGAAGCGGGTGGACGACCTCGCACTCCCAGCGATCGTGCTCGGTCGCGAACTGCGACGCCCTCGCGTCCTCCATTACGGGGCGAGTATAGGCAGGCCTATCAGGCCGGGCCGAGCGTGACGAGCGGCGCGCCGTGCTCGACCTTGTCGCCGGGAGAGACGTGGACCACGGTGATGACGCCGTCGCGCGGCGCGCGAATGTCGTTCTCCATCTTCATTGCCGACAGGATGACCAACCCTTCACCGCGTGCGACGCGTGCCTGGATCGTCGCCGTCACGGCAATGACGGCTCCCGGCATCGGCGCACGGACGACGATTTCGCCGGTGTCGGTGGTATTTCGTCGCTGGATCGTCGCCAGACGGCGTTCCCATTCATCCTGAACCGCGATGTGGAAGAGCTGGCCGCCGACAATGATCTCCATACCGGCCTCGGTATCCTCGACCATGATCTCGTGGCTGGCGTTGTTGACCATGAGCGAGAAGAACGCTCCTCCGCTGACCGCCGCCAGGTCGAACGTGTATTCGACGCCATCGATCGTCGCGACGCGCTCGACTGGCGTGTCGGATAGGACGATCTCGACGGTCCGATCCTCGATCGTGACGTAGTACTTCATCACCGCGCCCACGATCGGCCGGATAGTTTCCACGGATTGACGCCCACGGCCGCGTCCGACACGGCCGGCGCCTTCTCCTGTCGGCGCTGATGGGCGACAAGGGCCGCGGCGAGCGCCGCGATCGTCGCGACCTCACCGTTGATGTCGGGCTCGGTGATGACATCTCGTTCGATGAAGCGCGTGTCCATTCTTCCGGCGATGAAGCTGGCCATCTCCATGACGCGGTAATGGAACGGAATGGTCGTGCGAATGCCCAACACTCGATATTCACTGAGTGCGCGCCGCATTCGGAGGATCGCCTGGCCGCGAGTCTCGCCCCAGACGATCAATTTCGCGAGCAGCGGGTCGTAGTAGAGGCTGACATCGAATCCGGCGTAGATGCCACTATCCACACGCACGCCCGGGCCGCTCGGTTCGCTCAGCATCGTGATCCGGCCGGTCGACGGCATGAAACTGTTGTGCGGATCCTCGGCCGAGACACGACACTCGATCGCCCATCCGTTGAGGGTCAAATCCTCCTGCTTGTACCGGAGGCGACGACCGGCCGCGATCCGCAGTTGCTCGACGATCAGATCGACGCCGGTGACGAGTTCGGTGACCGGATGCTCGACCTGGATGCGAGTGTTGACCTCGAGGAAGTAGAAGTTGCCATCACGGTCGAGCAGAAACTCGACCGTGCCGGCTGACTCGTAGCCGACCGCCCGGGCGGCTCGCAACGCCGCGTCGCCGAGCCGTGTGCGCAAATCTTCGGTCACGGCCGGAGACGGCGACTCCTCGATCAGCTTCTGGTGACGGCGCTGAATCGAGCATTCGCGCTCGCCGAGGTGTACGACGTTGCCGTGTCCATCGGCCAGAATCTGCACTTCGATGTGGCGCACGGCCTCGAGCTGCTTCTCGATGTAGACCGCGCCATCACCGAACGCGGCCTGGGCTTCGTTCGCCGCCGCGCGGAGCAGCGACCCGAGATCCTCCATACGCGTGACGACGCGCATGCCCTTGCCACCACCGCCGGCCGAGGCCTTGATGAGAAGCGGGAATCCGATCTTGTTCGCGACGGCGATCGCCTCGTCCAGCGATTCGATGAGGCCGGTCGAGCCGGGAACCACCGGCACGCCGTGGTCGACCATCGTCCGTCGGGCCGTCATCTTGTCGCCGAGCGCGCGAATGACGCTCGGCGATGGACCGACGAAGGTGATGCCAGCGTCGCGACATGCCTGGGCGAACTCGGCGCGCTCGGAGAGGAATCCGTAGCCGGGGTGGATCGCGTCGGCGCCGCTCTTGCGGGCCGCGTCGATGATTTTGTCGATCCGGAGATAGGAATCGCGCGCCGCCGCCGGTCCGATCAGCAGCGCTTCATCGGCGTACCGCACGTGCAACGCCGACCGATCGACCTCGGAGTACACGGCCACAGTCGGAATGCCAATTTCGCCGCACGCGCGAATGATGCGCACCGCGATCTCGCCACGATTGGCGATGAGGACTTTGCGGATTCGTTCCGGTCGAGTTGCCACTAGAGCGGAATGTTTCCGTGCTTCTTTGGCGGGTTCGTGTCGCGCTTGTTGCCGAGCATGTCGAGCCCCGCGATGAGTCGCGCCCGCGTCTCGGCCGGTTCGATGACGTCGTCGACGTACCCACGCGACGCCGCGACGTACGGATTGGCGAAGCGTTCGGCGTACTCGCGAATGAGACGCTGGCGGGTCGCCTCGGCGTCCTCGGCCGCCTCGATCTCGCGTCGAAAGATGATGTTGACCGCCGCGTCGGGGCCCATGACCGCGATTTCCGCGCTGGGCCACGCATATACCAGATCGCCCCGAATGTGGCGCGAGTTCATGACGCAGTAGGCGCCGCCGTACGCCTTGCGGGTTATGACGGTGATCTTTGGCACGGTCGCCTCGCAGTAGGCATACAGGAGTTTGGCGCCATGCCGAATGATGCCGCCGTGCTCCTGCGCGACACCGGGCAGGAACCCCGGGACGTCCTCGAACGTGATGATCGGGATGTTGAAGCAGTCGCAGAACCGCACGAAGCGCGCGCCCTTGACCGAGGCGTCGATGTCGAGAACGCCCGCCAGCACGTTCGGCTGATTTGCGACGATGCCGATCGAGCGGCCGGCAAGGCGAGCGAATCCGACCAGGATGTTCGGCGCAAAGTGCTCGTGTACTTCGAAAAACGATCCGTCGTCGACGACTCGGCCGATCACGTCGCGCATGTCGTAGGGACGATTCGGGTTGTCGGGGATGATGTCGTTCAGCGTGAGATCGGGTGTCGTGACACTCGTTTCAGGCGGCTGCCGCGGCGGATCCTCGACATTGTTCCGCGGTAGGTACGAGAGGAGGCGGCGAACGAGATAGAGGGCCTCCTCGTCGTTCTCGGCCGCGAAGTGCGCCACGCCGGACTTGCTGTTGTGCGCCATCGCGCCGCCCAGCTCCTCGAACGAGACATCTTCGTGGGTGACGGCCTTGATGACATTCGGGCCGGTGATGAACATGTTGCTCGTTTCGCGGACCATGACGCAGAAGTCGGTCAGGGCTGGCGAGTACACCGCGCCACCGGCGCACGGCCCCATGATCGCCGAGATCTGGGGTATGACGCCGGACGCCAGCGTGTTACGCAGAAAGATCTCCGAGTAGCCGGAGAGCGATACGACACCCTCCTGTATCCGCGCGCCGCCCGAGTCGCAGAGGCCGACAACCGGTGCGCCGTTCTTGAGCGCCATATCCATGATCTTGCAGATCTTGGCGGCGTGTGTTTCTGACAGCGAGCCGCCAAACACCGTGAAGTCCTGGGCGTAGACAAAGACGAGGCGCCCATCGACGCGGCCGAAGCCGGTGACGACGCCATCACCAGGAATGCGCTGGCGGTCGAGACCGAAATCGTCGGACCGATGGACGACGAATGGGTCGAGTTCCTGGAACGAACCCTGGTCGAGCAGGACTCGCACTCGCTCGTGGGCAGTCAGTTTGTTGCGGGCGTGCTGGGCGTCGACGCGCTCTTGCCCACCACCGAGTTCGTTCTGCGCGCGACGCTGCCGCAACTGCTCGATGCGCGCTTGCGCCGTGCCGGCGGCTCCATTCGACAATGCGACTGCTCTCCTCACGTGGTCGGCGGGATCGGGTTTCAGAGACCGCTCGGTTCTCCCTATGACAACACCGGCGCGCCGCAAAGATAACGCGCGATCACACTTCGATTGCCAGCGCGACGGCGCCGCCACCGCCCAGGCAGAGGGCACAGAGGCCGAGGCCGCCGCCGCGGGCGCGCAGGGCGTGGACCAGGGTCGTCAGGATGCGCGCTCCCGTCGCGCCAAGAGGATGGCCAAGGGCGACCGCGCCGCCGCGCACGTTGAATCGGTCCCAGTCCCAGTTGAGAACGCGGTGATTCGCCAGGACCTGAGCCGAGAATGCTTCGTTGATCTCGATCGTCTGGTAGTCGCGCAGAGCGGTCTTCGTTCTCGCCAGCAGCGCCTCGATCGCCAGTGGCGGCGCGGCGAAGATGAGGCCAGGCTCGATCGCGGCCTGGGCGTAGCCCACGATGCGCGCCAGCGGCTCGGCGCCCAGATCGCGCGCCCGGCGATCGCTCGCCACGACGACCGCCGCCGCGCCATCGCTCAGTGGCGGCGCGTTGCCAGCCGTGACCGTGCCTTCCGAATTGAAAACCGGACGCAGCCGCGCCAGCGCCGACAAACTCGTGTCCGGACGCGGCGCCTCGTCGACGGATATCGCGATCGATCCGTCGCGGCCTGGCACAACGACAGGAACGATCTCACCCCGGAACGCGCCGCTCTCCTGAGCCGCAACGGCCTTGCGATGGCTCGACAAGGCGAATTCATCCTGTTCCTGCCGGCTGACACCGTGGAGCGCCGCGATTCGCTCGGCGGCGTCGCCCATGTGCTCGTTGCCGTGGCTGCACCACAGACCATCGGCGATGACCGAATCGATGACCTGCCCGTGTCCGAGCCGGTAGCCGGTGCGCGCCTTCGGCAGGATGTACGGGGCGTTCGACATGCTCTCGGCGCCGCCGCAGAGGAAGAGGTCGCCATCGTCAGCCCGAATTGCCTGCGCCGCGAGCATGACCGCCTTCAGGCTCGATCCGCAAACCTTGTTGATCGTCGTTGCGGACACGGATGGCGGCACCCCGGCCGCGAGCGCGATCTGACGCGCCGGGGCCTGCCCGAGTCCGGCCTGGACGACGACGCCGAAAAGAGTTTCGTCGATCGTCGCGGGGTCGATGAGCGCGCGTTCGGTCGCCGCCCTCGCCGCGGCGCTGCCGAGGTCGATCGCGCTCCTCGTGGCCAGCGCGCCATTGAAACGGCCAATCGGCGTTCGTACCGCGCTGAGGATGACCGCTGATCGCTCCGTCACAGGCGTGATCGTAGCCGACCGGATCGAGCGTGAACCCGCGTTACGGGATTTCCTACGCCGCGATCAGTCCGTGAACGCTTGCGTGAACAGCATTCCCGTGCCCTCGACCAGCATGGCACCGATGCCGATTCGCCGGAACGTCGGCGACAGGATGTTGCGTCGATGCTCGGGACTGTTCATGAGTCCGCGGTGGGCCGACTCGGCGGTCGGCGCGAGGGCCAGGTTCTCACCCGCGATCGTGAATCGGACACCGGAACGCACCAGGCGGTCGAATGGCGATCCGCTGATCGGTGATTGGTGGGCGAAGTATCCGAGTCGGGCCATTTCGAGCCCGTGGTCGCGCGCGGCGAGCGTGAGCCGATCGTCGAAGACGAGCGGCGTCAGTCCGCCGCTGGCCCGCTCCCGGTTCACGAGCGACACCATGTCCAATTCGGCCTCCGGATCGAGAGTCGCCCGCGCCCCGGCGACGAGAGCGGGCGCTGCCTGCCCGGACAACTGCGCCCGCGGCGGTGGCGCGAGGACGGTGTTTCCGAGCGATATGCGCGTCACGATGGCGCCGAGGTCCGGCGCGACCATACGGCCGAGAGGCACGAGGCGCTCGGCAATTGGCGATTGGTCGATCGACCGCGCGATCTCGGTCGCGAGCGGCAGCGCCGACAGGGCGATCAACGCAACCGCCGACAGAAGCGCGCCGCGGGCGAATCCCATGGGCACGCCGAGCAGACCATCAACGAATCGAAACGCCCCGACCCGGCGCATCGGGTAGACAAACGTCGAGTCGACGACTCGGGCCGCGAGGGAGCCGAGGAGGGCGACGACCCCGCCAACCGCCGTGAGGGCGATGAACGGCGCGAACGTGCCAAGACTCGGCGCAACGGATTCGATGGCATCGGTCCCCGCGCCGTGGAGCGCGACCGCGAGGGATAGTCCGACGACGAGGGTGCCGAGGTCGATCGCGCCGAGGAGCACTCCGCGTCGCGCGCCATCGAGCGCAAATACGCCGAGCGTAATCAAGAGAACGTAGTCAATTGCCCCAAGCAGCCGGAGCTCGGGGACGGACGCAATCAGCGTCGCAAGGGCATCCTCGAGAAACGAGAAAGGGCCGAGCATCTACGGCTCGGCCCGCACGCGCGCTAGCGTGTTTCCCGGTGTGCCCGATGCTCGCGGCACCGCGGACAGTACTTCTTCAACTCGAGCCGGTCCGGGTCGTTCCGGCGGTTCTTCGTCGTCGTGTAGTTGCGTTCTTTGCATTCGCCACAGGCGAGGGTGATGATGATGCGGGCTTCGCCCTTCTTCTTGGCCACTGACGTGTTACCTCTGTTTCTGGCTCAAACTACGCGATGATGTCGGAGATAACGCCGGCGCCGACAGTGCGGCCGCCTTCGCGGATGGCGAAGCGGAGGCCCTGCTCGCAGGCGACGGGCTCGATGAGGGTAATGGTCATCTGGATGT
>SCUE01000013.1 GCA_004297775.1 Chloroflexota bacterium
CGACCCTGCGCACGCCGAACGTCTCGTGCTCCACCGCCCTCATGGCAAACACCCCAACCGTGAATGCCTTCACCCTACTCCGACGGCCGGCCTAACTTCCCATAACATGCGGGAGAGCCCCACGGGTGCGCCTTTTGCCAGGTGCGCCACGACGTTGCGAATCAGGCGCAGGCCCCGCTCACCCTCGAGCGTCAGGATCGACTCCGGATGGAATTGAACGGCCACGAGCGGCGCCGATAGGTGCTCGACAGCCATCACGATCCCGTCGTCGCTTTCCGCCGTCACGCGCAGCGCCGACGGCACGCGGTCGCGCAGCGCGTAGAGCGAGTGGTAGCGTCCGGCCGCGAACTCGGACGGCATTCCGTCGAAGATGGCGCTCGCGACGAGGACGCGGACGGTCGATGGCTTGCCGTGCATCGGGTAGTCGAGCGTCGCCAGTTCGCCGCCGAAGTGTTCGATCATCCCCTGTAGTCCCAGGCAGACGCCGAAGACGGGTAGATCGCGCGATAGCGCGGCCGCGAGTGTGCCCGAGACGTCGAAATCGCGCGGCGTCCCCGGCCCCGGCGAGAGAACGACCAGGTCCGGTTGAATCCGGTCGAACTCGATCGCCGGGAAGCCGGATCGCAACGTGATGACCTCGGCCCCGGTCTGACGGAAGTAATTCGCCAGCGTGTGGACGAAAGAGTCCTGATGGTCGACCACGAGGATGCGCTTCCCTCGGCCGGGCTGGGCGGTTTCGGCCTGGAGCGATGTGGTCGCGCCACGCGGCCGCCGCAGCGCGTCGATGAAGGCCGACGCCTTGACGCGCGTCTCCCGCTCCTCCTCGTCCGGGTCCGAGTCGTACAGCAGAGTCGCGCCGGCGCGCACCTGGGCGACGCCATCCTTGACCCGGATCGTCCGCAGAGTAAGCCCCGTGTTCATGTTGCCGTCGAATCCGACCAGTCCGACCGCGCCGCCGTACCAGGCGCGCGGCGTCTTCTCGTTGTCCTCGATGAATTGCATCGCCCACGCCTTCGGCGCGCCCGTGACGGTCACGGCCCAGGTGTGGGCCAGGAACGCGTCGAGCGCGTCGAACTCGTCGCGCAGGTGGCCCTCGACGTGGTCGACCGTGTGGATGACGCGCGAGTACATCTCGATCTGTCGGCGCCCGAGGACGCGGACACTGCCGGGCTTGCAGATGCGGGACTTGTCGTTGCGATCGACGTCGGTGCACATCGTCAACTCGGACTCGTCTTTCGTCGAGTTGAGCAGTTCGAGGATGCGCGCGGCGTCGCTCAGCGGATCGGTTCCGCGCGCGATCGTGCCGGAAATCGGGCACGTCTCGATGCGATCGCCGTCGACGCGGACGTACATCTCCGGCGAGGCGCCGACGAGATATTCATTCTGTCCCAGGTTGATGAGGAAGCCGTACGGCGCCGGGTTGCGCTCGCGCAGGCGACGAAAGAGTTCCGAGGGCGGTGACGGGCATGGCTCGAAGAAGGTCTGTCCGGGCACGGCCTCGAAGAGGTCGCCGCGGCGAAACTTCTCGCGCGCCCGGCGAACGACGTCGGCGTACTCGCCCGGTTCATGGTCGCCGACGCGCGGGACGGACGCCGCGCCGACAAACGGCTGGCTGGCGGTTTCGCGGGCCAGGCCACGGGTCGAGCGGCCGCCGATATCGAAGTCGTAGCGACGTCGTGAGGCGCGCTCGCGGCGGTGATCGACAATCGAAAGCTCGTCCGGCAGGAAGAGGACGAGGTCGCGCTGGTCGTCCGGGCGCGGCATGCGTAGCCGCATCGGCTCGAACTGGAAAGCCAGATCGTAGCCGAACGCGCCGTAGAGGCCCAGGTGCGGATCCTCGGGGCTGCCGAAGAGATCGATCAGCGCGCGGACGAGCGAGAAGACCGACGGCTGCTTGCTCCGCTCTTCTTCTGGGAAACGGCCGGCCGGCGCGCGAATCGTGCCGGTGATCTCGGTGGGTCCGAGGGCGACGGACTCGAGCGCGCCGAGCGATTCGAGCGTCGTGCCGATCGCTGGCGTGAGGACGGCGCCGCGGTCGTTGAGCGCGGTGACGCGGAAGGAGCGGTCGCGCGCGACGAGTTCGAGCGCGGGATCGACGAAGCCCATGTCCCAGCGCGTGTAGCGTCCGGGGTACTCGTAGCTGGAGGCGAGCAGCGCGCCGCGGCGGGAATCGAGCGCATCAATGATCGGCTCGATTGCCGAATCGGGCGCGATCTCTTCGACGACGCGGTGGACGACGATCCCGCCGCGCGTTGTGTAGCGATCGTCGCTCAGCCGTGGCGCCGACTTGATTGCCATGTTCTTCCTCCATCCCGTTGGTTTGGGGGAGGTCTGGCGCGGCGACCCGAGCAACCTCCTCCGAGGCGGCTCAGTCGCGTGTGTGACCCGACTTCAGCGGCCGCCTAAGTGAGCGGCCGCCACCATCGGCGTAGCATCGGGTTCACGGTCAGGATGGTGGCAGACGGGAAGCGTGGCGTCAAGGCACGGCCGCCAGAGGCCTCACGCACGAAGTCGAAAATGAGTGCTCGGATCAATTGCGCTCTCCATCTGGCCTTCGATGCAGGCTGGGCCACGGTCGAACTCTCGGTGACGATCGTGGGGTCCGAGGCGGCTTTACGCTCACGCGGCGGAACGGAACGGACCAATGCGCGTGATCTCCTCCAGAATGGCACAATGCACTGGGCTCACGGACCGCCACGTGAGTGCGTGGCCGTTCCCACGAACCGTCGTACGTGTTGCTAATCGCGAGACCGGGTGAGCCGGACATCGATGCCGAGATCGACATCAAGCCAATGCCGATCGGCTGTTAAGACGGGCACCGAACGCTGGCGGCCGAGCGCGAGGCACGCACGGTCACCGAACGACAACCCCAGCGAACGGGTTGCCGGTCGGAGCATTCCCGCATCGACCGCTTGTGCGGCGTCGAACGGGACGACTTCAACGACGATCGCAGACAGCATGAATTCCGCGTTTTCGCGCGAGGCGCCACGCTCGGCAAGTTTCGCGACGACTTCTGAATAATTCACTGAGCTCATCAGAAGATGGTCGGCCGTGGCTGCCACAGTGGACCCGCCGGGCTCCCCGTGGAGCAAGGCGAGGATCGCGGAGGCGTCAACAACGACAATCGACGCTCGACGCGCCTCACTCATTCGCGGCTTCGCGCCGCCGATCCGCGATCAGCTCGTCCGTCAGGGACACATTGGCGGGAACCAGAGCGCGCATCATCTCTTGCGCGCGCGCGAGCGCGTGGTTGCGGGTCATGACACGAAGACCAATCTCATCGAGCGACAGCAGCAAGACATCGCCGGATTCGACGCCCATTGCGCGTCGCATGTCGGCGGGAATGACCAAACGACCGCCCTCGCCAAGTCGCGCCATCACAGTCGAGGTCTGGCGTATCAACGTCTCCATGACGGGAGTATACGCTTATGGCAGAGATCATCCACCAGCCATGCACGCGCGCCACGACCGGCTCCGCGATACGCGGCCCCCGCCATGCGGTGCGCTAGCCTGTTCGTCACCATCGCCGACCAATAAGGCCAGGTTTGAAGGGAGGCAACCATATGGAGTTCCAGGAAGTCGTGCGCCGCCGCCGGATGGCGCGGAACTTCGCGCCCCGACCGTTACCGGCCGAAGCCGTCGAGCGCATCCTCGCCAACGCCCGTCGCGGTCCGTCGGCCGGGTTTACACAGGGCATCGATCTGCTCGTCCTCGAAGGTGAGGATCAGACCGCGCAGTTCTGGGCCGCGGTATCGCCCGATCGCGGCTTTTCGAGCGCCGGGTGGCCGGGCGTCCACAGCGCGCCGCTGATCATCGTGCCGTTCGCGCACAAGCAGGCCTACTTGGACCGCTATGCCGAGCCGGACAAGGGCTGGACTGACCGGGATGAGACCCGTTGGCCAATCCCGTACTGGTACGTCGACGCCGCCTACGCGTCCTTGCTCGCGCTGCTGACGGCCGTCGACACTGGGCTTGGGGCGCTCTTCTTCGGCGTGCGCGATCACGGCGCGCTCCGTCGCGCCTTCGGTGTGCCGGACGCTCTGGATCCAATCGGCGCGATCGCGGTGGGCTACCCGGCCACCGACCGTCCCTCACGTTCGCTTCAGCGCGGGCGCCGTCCGAGCGAAACGGTCATTCACCGTGGGTCGTGGTAGGCCATCGGCGTGACGCATCGCCCGCCGGATAGCTGGACCGTGCTGGCGTGGTGTGAGAATGACACTCCGGTGATTTCGACAACGCCGTCAGCCACCAAGATGACCGAAAGTTCACGCTAACGGGCGCGCGGCTAGGCACCATGCTCGTGCGCCCGCTAGCGCACCGTGTCGTCCGGGACACGATGCGCATGCCGGGGCACACGGAGGGGCGATTGTGATTCACCAGGGTGCGACAGCGACCATCAACGAAGAACTCGGCTGGGCCGCGGTGTCGCGGCCCAGCCCGTGCCCCATCTGCGCTGAGGGCGAGGGGTGCATGACGGCTGTCTTCCGCGGCGGTCTGGCCGTAGACTGCCGCAATATTGTCTCCGCCTGGCCGATGGTCGGCGGTGGGTGGTTGCATCGCCAGGCGGCCGATGGTCACCCCGACGAACCGGCGGACTGCACCGACGGCGCCAACTGCGCCTTCCCGATGCCGTTCGCGGTCCTGTCCCAGCCGTATGGCGATGGTCAGCCGCTGCCGCGGGCCCGCGGATGACCGATCGCGTACCGGAACCCTCAACGATGGAGACGGTCCTGGGTGCCTTCGAGACGCGGCGGATGGCCGAGCGGGGTGTCGATGACCTGCTTGCCGGCGGCTTCAGTACGGGCGGGATATCCGTCCTCGGACGACACGGTGAGGTGATTGACCTGACTCCCGAGCACGAGACGATGGAGAAGACCGCGGCCGGCGCGGGCATCGGCGCAGCCCTGGGGGGCTTCGGCGCGTTCGCGATCGGAATCGTGGCGGCCACGATTCCCGGAATCGGTCCCGTCGTGGCGCTTGGTCCATTCTCGATCGCCCTCTCGGCCGCCCTGAGCGGCGGATTCGTGGGTGGTCTGGTCGGCTTCTTCGCCGCCCACGGCGTGCCCGAGCACGACGCCGAGAGGTACGCCGAGCGAGTTCGGGTCGGCGCGTACGTCGTCGCGGTCCACACCACCGACGGTCTGCGCGCGCAGTCCATCCTCGCGCTCAGCGGCGCTGAGGCGCCGATCCGGCACACGCCCGCCGTCGTCGTCTGAGCCACCCAGCCGCGATCCTTCGCGGAGGGCTCGCGTGGAACACCCGCCGCGCCGACGGCGGCAATGCCACAGCGCAACGTTGAGGAGGCGAACAATGCTGAGTAGGTTTACCCGTGAATCCAAGAAGACAGGGATCGATAGCACCGACCTGGAACTTGGACGCGAGGTGGGTCAGAAGATCGACGATCTTCAGGGCGTCCGCCATCTGGCGCGGTACGAGATCGATGCGAGCGGCGGACGCGCCACTTTGGTGGGACACGTCCGCTCCCGACAGATGGCCCGAAGCATGGCTGAGGTCGCGCGGCGCGTCCGTGGTGTAACCGCGGTCGAGGATCGATTGTTTGCTGACGATGAACTGGAGGTACGGGTCGCCGCGACGATTGGGCGCGGTGACGGCCAACGCGGCAGCCGCCTCGTGGTGCGGTCCGAGTTCGGGCGCCTCAGGATCGGCGGCGCCTTCGCGTCCAGCGCGGCGGCGGCCGATGCGATCGAGATCGGCCGGAGCGTGCCGGGCGTCGTCGACGCCACCGCTGCCCGCGCCACGGACCTCTTGTCCTAGGTCAATCACCCCGCGCTCGCGACCACGGATGGATCAACCGCCGCCATCGCCGGCACGGCCTTGAGGGAGCGCGCTGGCCCGGTCTCGTTCTCGGTCGTTCCCGCTCATCGATGACGAAACCGTCTTGACAGGCTCCCCGCGGTGGGACAAGCTTCCATCCGTGTGCGCAACGGGCCGTCTTGCGGCACGGCAGACCTTGCGTGAGCCTGGGTCCATCGAACGGCCCTGGATGTTCTTCACCGGGTTGTCGTCTTGCTTGCGAATCGTCCACGGCTGCGTCAGTCGGTGGGGGGAATGATGGACCGCGCCGGTCGGATCGACGGCATCGCGCCGACCTCCGAGGTCACACCACCGCGAACGGTGCGTAGTCCCGTCGGGCGTGAACAGATCGACTTGTTCGAACGGATGGTCGAGCAAGGCAGTCACGTTGCGGCCGATCCGGATGCGGATCAGGAACTGGTCACAATGCTGACTCAGGCAGAGATCGAGCAGATTGAGGAACGGTTGCCGAGCGAGTCGACAGTTGCGAGCATCCTCGGCCGCGTGCTGGAGTACCACCCAGTGACCCGGCGTCGACCCTCACGCCATCTCCCTTCGGCCGCGGGCCACGTCGACGAGGACGCGTAGCGGTGGAGGCCGGCGCGGCTCTGGGTGCGAGGATCGCCGTCAGCGGGCGAGGCGCCAACCGGCGAGCACGTCGATCACCTGGCGGACTTCCTCATCGGAACCCCCGCGCTCCGGGTCCCACTCCAGCCGCTCGATCGTCGCCTGGTCTCCCGTTGGTGCGTGCCAACGGATGTGGAAAGCGCCAACGGCGCGGCGGTTTCGCTCCCGTGCATTCTGGCTGCGCCCACCCATAAAGAGGCGGATCACCGCAACGCGGGACGTCGACGGACTATCGATGTCCGCGCCCCATTCCGCTTGCGCCCGTTCCATGATCGTCTTGGCTTGGTCGACCGATAGGACGAAGCTCACGTCTCGGCCGCGCGGAAAATCTGTCACAGCTTCAGGATAGCGCCGTGGGCCAGAGGATGGGGAACACCCCCACCCCTGGCGAGGAGTGGGGGCTGTTCGCGACCAATGGGCGGCTAATACTCCGGCATCGGCATCGCGGGTGACGACTGGCCGTTTTCGGGCACCTCGGTGACCATCGCCTCGGTCGTGAGGATCATCCCCGCGATCGAGCCGGCATTCTCCAGCGCCGAACGCGTCACCTTGGCCGGGTCGATGATCCCGGCCTTGATCATGTCGCCGTACGCGTTGGCGATCACGTCGTAACCGATGTTCTTGTTCTTGCCTTCGATAGCACGGCGCCGGATCGTCTCGACAACGACCGATCCTTCCATCCCGGCGTTCGCGCTGATGTGCCGCATCGGCTCCTCGAGCGCGCGGCGGAGCATCTGCGCGCCGGTCGCCTCGTCACCCTCAAGCTTCAAGCCGTCGAGAATCGCGGCCGCGTTGATTAGCGCAACGCCGCCGCCTGGAACGACACCTTCTTCGATCGCGGCGCGTGTCGCCGAGAGCGCGTCCTCGACACGATGCTTCTTCTCTTTCAACTCGGTCTCAGTGCCGGCGCCGACCTTGATGATCGCCACGCCGCCCGAAAGCTTCGCCAGTCGCTCCTGCAGCTTTTCGCGGTCGTAGTCCGACGTGGTCTCGTCGATCTGCGCCTTGATCTGCCTGACCCGCGATTTGATGTCTTCGGGCTTTCCTCGTCCTTCGACGATCGTCGTCTCGTCCTTAGTCGAGACGACGCGGCGCGCCGTTCCCAGGTCGGCCAACGTCGCCGAGTCGAGCTTGCTCCCCGTCTCTTCCGAGATCACCTGGGCACCGGTAAGGGTCGCGAGGTCGCGGAGCATCTCCTTGCGGCGATCGCCGAATCCCGGCGCCTTGACTGCCAGGACGTTGATCGTTCCGCGCAACTTGTTGACGACCAGCGTCGCCAGCGCCTCGCCCTCGATCTCCTCGGCGACGATCATGAAGTCCTTCTTGCCGGTCTGGAGCAACTTCTCGAGAACGGGCAGGATGTCGGAGATGGCCGAGATTTTCTTGTCCGTGATCAGGATCGACGGTTCGTCGACGACCGCCTCCATTCGCTCGGCGTTCGAGACGAAGTACGGCGAGGCGTAACCGCGGTCGAGGTTCATGCCTTCGACGAACTCGGTCTCGAACTTGAGACCGCGCGACTCCTCGACCGTGATGACACCGTCCTTGCCGACCTTGTCCATGACGTCGGCGATCAACTCACCGATCTCACGATCGGCCGCGGAGATCGTCGCGACGTGCGCGATGTCCTCCTTGCCATTGACCGGCACGGCCATCGCCTTGATCTCGCCGACCACGGCCAGGATCGCCAAGTCCAATCCTCGCTTCAGGAGCATCGCGTTCGCACCGGCCGCGACATTGCGCATGCCCTCGTGAACGATCGCCTGCGCCAGGACGACCGACGTAGTGGTGCCGTCGCCGGCGACGTCGTTGGTCTTGCTGGCCGCTTCTTTCAGGAGTTGGGCGCCCATGTTCTCGAATGGATCGTCGAGTTCGATGTCCTTCGCCACCGTCACGCCGTCGTGAGTGACTGTCGGTGCGCCGTATTTCTTGTCGAGGGCGACGTTGCGTCCCTTTGGCCCGAGGGTCGTCTTGACGGCCTCGGCGAGTTGGTCGACACCGCGCTTGAGCGCGCGACGGGCATCTTCGCGGAATACGAGTTGTTTGGCTGGCATGTGTTTCCCTTCTTACTTCAGGACCGCGAGGACGTCTAATCTTTCGAGACTCAGAGGCTCTTGGCCTCCTTGGCTGATCTCGGTACGAGCGTACCGGGCGACCAAGACCGAATCACCGATCCTGACGTTGGGCGGTCTGGTGACAATCTTAGGCCTTCCGCCGGATTGTGTCGTCGTGAGCTTTCGATCATCTCTCGGCCGGTCGCGTGACTGACCGACTAGGCGCCGTCATCGGGGTAGATCAGCCAGGCGTCCTCACCGGTTTCCAGGTAGATCGACCGCTCGCCAATCTCGGCCGCGACGGCGGCGAGGAATGCTTCGAGCACGGCGACGCGATCCTTGCCGGTGAAGGCGACCCGGAAGAGACGGTGCTCCCCGTAGTGCTCCTCGCCGCGTCCGTCTTTCCAGTAGCCCAGGATGTTGCCGGTCTCGACCGTGTAGCCGGCGAAGTTGCCGATCAGGAAGCGATGGATGCGATCCTCGATCGCGATGCCATCCGGTCCGCGCCGCTTCAGCTTCAGCGACGGCATGAGAAAGACCGCCAACCGGCCGAGCGACTCGCGGCGGTACCCCAATCGGGCCAGTCTAGCGGTCGCGCCGCGGACGTGACGGGCGAATTCGCTTCCTCAGGGTATCGGTGCGATCGCGTCGCCCTCGCGCAGGGTCGGCATGAAGCGATAGCCGCGGCCGGGCACGGTCGCGATGAAGCGCGGTCGCCGCCAGTCGTCGTTCAGCCGCGTCCGCAGGTTGCGGACCTGGCGGTCGACGACGTTGCTCTCGGCCACGTAGTCCTGACCCCACAGCGCGTCCAGGATCTCCTCGCGGCTGACGACTCGGCCAGCGTTCGCGGCCAACAGGTAGAGCAGGCTCTGCTCCAGGGCGGTCAAGTGCAGCTCCGAGGACCCAGACCGCACGCTGCGGCGCAGGATGTCGATCTCCAGATCGCCCAGTCGGATCACCGGCGCGAACACGACCGCGTCCGGGTAGGATCGGCGCACCAGCGCGATTACGCGGGCGATGAGTTCCTCGGGCGGGAACGGGAGGGTCATGATGTCGTCCACACCCCGCTCGAAGGCTTCCAGCTTGGTCCGCAGGTCGCCCCGACGCGTCAGCGCGATCGTCGGGATCGGCCCGCCGCCGGTCGCGGCTGGGCCGATCCGATCCATGACGCGGACGCCATTCACGCCCTCCAAGTCCATGTCGAGCAGGACCATATGCGGACGCCACTGGCCGAGCGCGACCAGCGCCTCGGCGGCGCTAACAACGTGGCGAGTCTCAAAGACACCGTGGTTGAGGGTCAGCTTGACAAGCTCGGCGACAATCGGCTGGTCCAGCACGAGCAGCACGCGCGTTGGCACGGACTTCACTGGCGCGTCAGTTGGCGCTTTTGGGGGGCGGCCGGTCCATTGGTACGGGATTCCTCCGTCGGGAATGATAATCTGTGGCGGTGTCAAATGCACTTTACCGATGGATTCGGGGTCTGGTAGTGACATACGAACCTTCTAGGGAGCTCCCGCGCGACGCGGTCCGGCCAGCGTCGGCTCGTCCGGGTCGGGGACCGTCCTCGAACAGTCCGCGACGCCAAGCGCCCGCAGATCGGTGCAGGCAACATCGGTCTGAAGGTCGTAGCGTCGGGCGATCGCGTGGGCCGTTGCCAGCAGACCGAGTCCCTGCGTCTTGGCCACGGCCGAGTTCCGGAGCGTGAGCCGGTGACCCCAGTTTCGTAGCAGCGCGTGGCGGAACTCGACACCGCCGACGCCGATCTGTCCAACGGCCCAGGCGTCGCGGAATGCCGCGTCGGCCAACTGCCAGAGACCGCGGTCGTAGGCCGTCTCGGCCAGCGTCATCTTCGGTCGGCGCTCCTCGGTCGGCACGCCGAGTTGGTCGGCCCGTCGCTCGATCGACACCCACCGCATCGGCGCCTGGCGGCCGAGCGCCTCGTCGTCGACCTGAGTGGCGAGAAGGTCATCGAGGTCGGCCGCGTACCACAGCCGCGCCAGGGCAAGGTGAGCCTCGGCGCAATCGGGCGCGGTTGGCCGCGTCAGGCCATCGTTGGCCTCGGCCAGAGCCGCCGTGAGCTGCCCGCGCGTGAGAAGATCGCTGACCTTCTCCGTCCTGGCAGTGAGATCGCCGCAAGGTGCCGCCGCGGCCGACCGCGGCTGCGCAGCGCGATCGATCAATAACGGGTCGCCGTTGAGCCCGGTCAGCATGCTAATCAGGATCAGGAGAGCGAGCCCGGTCACGCCGAACGCGGCCAGCGAGAGGACGACCGGCCGTCGCGAGACAATCATCGCCGGCACAATTTTGGGCAGGAACCGACGTCGTTGCAGCAGAGGCCTCACGACGAGGATTCGCTCGGCCCCTGATTGGCATCGAGGATCGCTCGGGCACGCGCGCCGCTGGTCCCGGCCACGATCCTGCCCAGGTACGGGTATTGCGTCAGCACCTCGGCGAGGTTGCTGATCGGCGCGCCCCGGTTCTCCAGCTCATCTGCCAGGGCCTCGATCGCAGTCCAGCGTTCGGCCACCTGCCGCTCGGCCCTCTGCCACAGGTTCGCTATCGGCATAGTACCCCGTCGTCTCGCCTCCGCGAGCATGCGCTCCAGTATCTCCCCATCCCGCTGCGCGCCGAACACGCCACCGACGTAGCGCTGCTCGGCGTGTCCGCCCGCGAGCAGCATCAGTCCGTACCGGTCGAGAAGATCGGCGTCGTGAACGACCATCTCGCGATCCCATTGTTCGTCGAAGATGATCTGACCGCTCGCGTCGCCGACGTAGATCACGCCGAAGGTCAGCCCCAGACTGTGCCCGACCGCCGCGTGGCCAGCCTCATGGAAGGCAATCAAGCCCCGGGCCGAGCTGCCGGCGGCGCCGTTCGGTGTCGCCTGGCCGAGCGTTCCGCGATCATCTGGCCCGAGATTGCTGGCCTGCAACGGTCCGTTCATGGGGTCGCCACGTCGGTTGCGGCGCTCGCCGCCAGGACCGACCGTTCGTGGGAGCGCGACCGCATCGTTGCCGCGACGATGACCTGGAGCGCGGCCGCCACCGGTACAGCCAGGAACGCGCCCGGTAGGCCGTAGAGCGTCAGACCGACCAGGATGCCGAGCATGACCGTGAGCGGGCTGATTGCGGCGGCGTGACTCATCACACGCGGCACGAGCACGTTGCCCTCGATCTGCTGGAACACCAGCGCGAAGGCGAGCACCGCCAGCGCCGTGCCCGGCGAGATTGTGAAGGCGATCAGCACGGCTGGCAGGAAGGCCAGGAAAGGACCGACCATCGGGACCATCTCCGCGACCGCCGCGAATGTCGCCAGTAGCACCGGACTCGGCAGGCCGAGCATGACGTACCCCAGACCGGCCACCACTCCGATCGTCAACATCAGCGTGAGTTGGCCACGCACCCAGCCGCCCCACTTCTGTTCGACCTCGAGCCAAGCTTCACTCACTTCGCGCGCTCGATGTGGACCGGCCAACTGAAGGACGACGCGCTTGACAGCATTGCGCTCAATCAGCCAGTAGAAACCGAGGAAGAACACGGTGACCAGATCGAACAGGAGCCGTGCCGCGGTCGTGCCGACCAGCACGAGTTCCGCGTCTCCCGGCGTACCCGGTGACCGCGCCGCCAGGCTGGCACGGTCAAGCGCGCCGAGCAGGGCGTCCCGCAGCGCCGGCGGCTGGAGCGGCTCGACTTCCGATCGTAGCGTCGCCAGGCGGCCGGGCAATTCCTCGGCGAACGCAGTGCCCTGCACGGCGACCGTCGGCGCGGCTATGTAGACGGGCAAGCCGACGACCAGGACGATTGCGAGGTAAACCGCCAATGCGCCGGTACCCTTGGAGAACGGCCCACGCCGCAGGCGGTTGACCAGCGGCTCGATCGCGGTTGCCAACAGGACGGCCAGGAACGCCAGCAACACTACCTCGGTCAACCGCCACAGCAAATAGCTGCCGACGACCAGGGCGAGCAGGACCATCCCCGCGCGGGCGACCTCCCCGGCCGGCAGGTGCAGGCTCACGGGCGGCGTGACGCGCCTCTCCTCGGCAATATGGTTGGCCTCGCCAATCGGGACTACGGACAGGCGATCGGTCGGCCGGAAAACGATGTCATCCGACGCGACCGCGGCGCTTTCCACAGCCGCCTACACGTCCAGATAGCGGTTCGTCAGTACGCCGATCAGCCGCACCAGGAGCCACCAGCCGAACAGGACCACCAGCATCGCCATCAGCGTGTACGTTTCCAGGACCGCGCCGCCGGCCGCGGGCACTCCGAACAGGGTCTTGAAGGGCGCCACCAGCGGCCAGGTGACACCGTAGACCAGCGCCGCGAAGCTGTTATTCGGGTTTGCGCCAAGCAACGCTAAAGAGAAGCGCAACGCGAGCAACCCCTCAAGCAAGCCGACAAAGAACCATACCGCCCGAAGGAACTCCCCGAGAGTCGGCTGTCGAGCAAAGGCACCAGTGGCTTCGTACTCGGTTGCCCCGGTCCCCGCCGGAACGCGTGTCCGTTGCCAGAATCGGCTGACGGTTCGTCTTGTCGTGGCCGGAAATGCCGTTGGCGGGATCGCCGGCGCGGCCTGTCCGACCGTGCGCACGATGCGGTGTACCGTGCCATCCGGGTCGACGATTCGCTCCTCGACCGTCGAAGTGGGCGCAGATTCGACGACCGTCTCCGTGATCCGCTCTCGTGGGTTCGACGACATTGGTCTCCCTCGTCGCGCGGCGTTCTACGTCGCGCGATCCAAGACCAGTCTCGCGTTCACATGCGGAAACAGTATGAGTATCCCGTCATCGCGGCGAGGTCTCGCCGCGATGACGGGATGGCGTTTCTTGGCGCCGCTACTCCCGTATCCGTCGCAACGCCAGGCTACCGATTAGCGCGAGTCCGCCGAGCAGTAGGGCGAACAGAGCGGCACCCGGGAATCCACCGCCAGTTCGGGGCAGGCTCGTCGGGAACCGGACCGCCGGGGTCGACGTCGCGGCCACCACCGTGGCGACAGCCGTCGCGGTGACCGATTCGACCGCTCTCGCGTTGACGAAGGTGTACCCAGTCAGATTCTCGCCGCAGGTGCCGAGCCGAACGTCGAATCGGTCCGGTCCATGGCTGGTCCACCCAGTCTGGGAAACCTCGCGAACCGCGTAGGCGCCCATATCCAGACCGAGGACGTCGAAGTTGCCATTGCCGTCAGTCACCGCGCTCCTGACGACTTGATCGCCCTGGCGCAGTTCGATCGTCCAGCCCGACAGTCCCACGCCGGCGCTATCGACCTTGCGGCCTCGGATGTTACCGATGCACCGGGGACCGGGTGTCTGAACTGCCGAGACAGCGGTCGCGGTGGCCGCCGTCACCGCCGTCCGCGTCGCCGGCGGGAGCGTCGCGATGGCCGTGGCCGTCGCCGCCGTGATGGCGGTGGCGGTAGCTGCCGTAATAGCCGTGGCCGTGGCCGGGATCAGCGTCGCGGTCGCCGTCGGGGTGGCCGTCGCGGCTGGCGGTACGCCACATGCGGCGGCCGAGATCGTGTTCGTGTCCATCGTGACAGCGCCGCCGCGCGCCAGCGTCCGGCCGATCACGTTGGCGCCGTTGTTCAGCGTGATGCTCGTGACGGCGAGGATGTTTCCCTGAAAGGCGGTCGTGGTCCCGAGGGTGGCCGACGAGCCGACCTGCCAGAACACGTTGCACGAGGAGCCGCTGTTCGTGATGAGTACGGATGAGCCGCTGGCGGTCGTTAAGGTGCTGCCGATCTTGAAGATGAACACCGCGGCGGCGTTGCCCTGCGCGTTGAGGGTGAGGGCGCCGGTCAACTGGGCCGACGATGAAAAGCAGTACACGCCTGGCGTGAGTGTCAGGCCGCCCAGGTTCTGGCCGGTCAGGTCGGACGTGCACGCCTGTGATCCCAGGCTGTTGTAGGCGGTTGTCACGGCGTCCTGGGCCTGTGATGCCAGGGCGTCGGCCGCGTGGATCGTTCCGCTGACGACCGATCCAGGGGGGAATCCCGTAACCGAGGTGCCGGGGCTCAGGCCGAGGTCGCCCGTGACGACGGATGAGCCAGTATTGGTCACCGTCGAGCCGCCCAATACGGCGAAGCTCGCGGCCGTGCCGAGCGACGGCGCGGTCTGAAACAGACCGGTGGCCGCGCCACCGATGCCAGGGCTCACCAGAAATAGCGTACCGACGATGATCGCGGCCGACACCAGTCGCACATGCCACATTGTTATGTTAGGCAATTGTATCCCTCCAATCCGGTGTGATTGCGCTTTCGTTGGTAACTCCATATTACTACGCGACGCACATTCCGGTTGTTCCGTCGTCCTGGAATGTGGGCGGGAGTCCAAGATACGCCAAGATATTGGGCACCGCTTCAGCATGGCTGAAGATATCGTCATTCCGCTGAGCGGATGGCGCGCGTACGATTCCTCCTTGTGGCGCGCGTTGGCTGAGGCTGCGAACAGGCAGCGCTGGCGTGATCTCGCGCGGTCAGTGACATCGACCCTTTCGTTCGCGAAGAATGTCTTGGTTGATTTCGGCGAGGACGATTGCGCCACTCAGGCCGCCGCGATCGCTTACTCGGCCTTCTTTTCGATCTTTCCGCTGCTGTTGTGCGTGCTCGCGCTGGCGAGTCCGCTGGTCAACTCGCCAGATGCGCGAAATCGGATCCTGGGCTCCGCCCTCACTTACCTGCCCGGATCCGGCGAATTGATCGAGGCGACCACCTCCAGCGTCATCGAGCAAGGCGGTCCAATCGGACTGGTCGCGGTCGTGCTCCTGCTGGTGTCCGGACTCGGGGTCTTCCAGGCAATCGTCCACGCACTCAACGTCGCCTTCGATGTTCCGCGCGAGCGTGGTCTGCTCGCGACAGTGCTGGTCTCAGCCGGGGTGCTGTTTGGCGCTGGTGGACTGATGTTGTTGTCGATCGGCGTCACGGCTGCCGTGCAGGCTCTCGACGCGCTCAATCCTCTACTTGGAATCTCGACTCCGCGGTCCGGTCTCATCTGGGCGATCATTCCCACGATGTTGACAGCCGCGATTGGATTTGCGTCGTTCGCTGTCTTGTACCGGGTCGCGCCGAATCGCCCGCTGTCCTGGCGCGACGTGGCCCCGGGCGCAGCGGTAGCCGCGCTGCTGTTCGAAGCCGCCAAATGGGGCTTCGTGTTCTACGTCACGAACTTCGCGAACTACGGGGCCGTCTACGGGGCGATCGGCGCGGTGATCGCGCTGCTGACGTGGTGCTACGTCTGTGGATTGATCCTTCTCCTCGGCGCGGAGGTGAGCGCGGTGTTCGCCGCACCGGTCCATCCCGCCGGGGTTGGCGGCGTATCGGGCGCGGACCTGGGATGACGATAACCTCACGACCGTCCTGGGATGAGCGCACACAGTTGGAGCGTCACGGGGGAATCACCCGGACAGGAGGCATCCAATCATGATGGGGTACGAAGGCTACAGTTGGCTCGGCGGAATGGGCGGCTTCGGCGTCGCCGGCGGTCTGCTGTTCATGGTCGGGCTAGTAGCGTTGCTGGTCTGGGGCACGCGCGCTCTCCTCGACGGCCGTTCGGCAACCGGCGTCACGCCGGCGGAGATCCTGCGCCGACGCTTTGCGACCGGCGAGATCAACCAGGTCGAGTACGAACAGGCTCGGAAGACGCTCGCATAGGGCCGACTCAGGCCATCGGCGCAAACATATGCCTGGGGCTGATGGCCGCCCCGAGCTCTGAACAATGCCAGCCACGAGCACGCGGGCCGGGATACCTGGCGCCGCACGCATAGGGAGTTGACGTGACCAACAACGCGAACAGCGCGAGCAGGTTCGGCCGGCGCCGCACGTTGCGGATCGTGGGGGCACTCGCCGGCGTCGGGCTCGTCGCCTCGCTGGGCGGCACGTCCGCCCTGGCCCAGCAGTCCGGCGGCATGCCGGGTGTGGGCGCGACACGCCCTATGGGCGGCGCCGGTCAGGGCGGGATGATGGGCGGCCGGACCGCGATGATGGAGGGCATGCACGGAATGATGGGCATGATGATGGGCGGTCTGATGGGACCGAACGCGGATCGTATCTTCATCCAGGAGATGATCCCGCACCATCAGGCGGCCGTGGCGATGGCGACCACGGCTTTCGGGCAAGCCGAGCATCCCGAGATCAAGGTGCTTGCCGAAATGATCGTCCGCACGCAGAACTGGGAGATCGAGCGGATGGCCGCCTGGCACCGGGACTGGTTTGGGACGCCGGTACCGCCCGGGAAGATGGCGGCGTCGGGGATGCACCCGTCGGCGATGGCGGGGACCAAGCCGGCCGACAAGGCGTTCCTCGAGATGATGTCCATACACCACCAGATGGCGGTGATGATGGCCTCGATGGCGCTCGGGGCGCATCAGAAGCCGGAGCTGGCGACGCTGCAACAGACGATGATCTCCGAGCAAGCCAAGGAGATCGGCCAGATGCGGTCGTGGCACCGTGCCTGGTATCCGGCCGGGTAAAGGCCCGCACGGGCTCTGCGCCGGAAGGTTTTTGGTCAGTTCTATGGAGGTGCAACGTGACACTCGAACCGGGTGGAATACTCATGTGGCTCATCGTGGGCCTCATCGCCGGCTGGCTGGCGGGCCAGTTCATGAAGAGTGGCGGCTACGGACTCGTCGGTGACATCGTCCTGGGGATCGTCGGAGCGGTCCTGGGCGGCCTGTTGTTTGGCTTTCTGATGCCCGGCAGTAGCGTCGGGTTCGTTGGCAGCATCGTGGTGGCCTTCATCGGCGCGGTCCTGTTGATCGCGATCCTGCGGGCGCTGCCCGGTCGCTCGCGGGGCATAGGAAGCGGTTGACCGTGTCTTCGATTGGGCAAGCGGAAATGGGTTCGGAGGAATCTTGAATGGGCGATCGTGTCGACGAACTCAAAGGCGATCTGAAGAGAGGTCTCGGTAGCGTGACGGGCGACAAGCGGCTCGAGGCCGAGGGCCAGGTCCAGACCGACGATGCCAGGGCGAAGCGCAAGACCAAGGGGGCGCTGCGTCAGGCCGGCGGTGCGCTGAAGGAACGCTTCGGTAAGCTGATCGGAGATGAGGTCACGCAGGCCGAGGGCATAGCCGAGAAGCTGCGTGGGAAGGCCGAGCGGGCCGGCTGAAGATCGCGCCCAGGTTCGAGCCCTTCGCAATCAACAAAAAAGGGCTCGAACCGGCCCGCGCGCTACGGCGTGGGACCTGGGCCGAGGACTATTCGTCCTGACGTGTAGCCGATGTTGCCGAGCGACGGCGCGGTCGGGAACAGGCCCCTGGAGGAGGCATCCGACATGATGGGTTACGAAGGATTCGGCTGGCTCGGTGGAATGGGGGGGGGTTTCGACATTCTCGGGGGCCCGCGGTTCATGCTCGCGCCGGTGGCGCTGCTGATCTGCGCAGGTCGAGGGCACGGCGGCGAACCTACGCGGGAAAACCATCCAGACCGACTAGGGTCGTCAGTTTCACCGCCGGCTCTGGCCGGAAGACCGGAAGTGCCCCCACGACCCCTACGACCTGGGACCGGCGCAGAAGACCATCCGACCGGCGGCGTCACCGTGAACCCGATGCTGGCGGTCCGCGACCGAGACGATCGCGCGGAAGCCGGGTGTCAACATCCTTGTGTAGGCCCTACCGTTCCCCGGGCAGCCGAGCGAAGAATCAGACCACCGGACAGCTTCCACGCTGCTGAGGTTCACTTGCTCCGCTGGAACCCCAAGCGCGCGCGCGCCCTCAATTCGAGCCAATCGGCCGAAGCGTTCGAAGGCACCATCGACGCCGCCAATTGACTGAAATGACACCCGGTCAACGGAGCGCGCGGTGTAGCCGCCGGCCGCGCTTCGCGGCGATTCGGATGCCATTCTGGACTCGCTCTTGAGGGGACCCGCCGCCGCCGCGACGCTCGGATCGCCCAGACCGGTCCACGTGCCACCGCAGCCGGTCAGTGCGACCAGAACGATTCCGCCGAGTGCCAACTCACCGAGCCGTCGGCCCATCATCGGCCCTCCTAACCTGACAGAATTCTGGTCAGCGACGCGACGAAATCCGTGAGCTTTCGATCATTCGAATCCGAAGTCCGGGAGTGGCGTAGCGGCGCCAGGTCCGAGCCGAGCGAACCGCTACGGAGTGGGACCGGTGCAGAGGACCATTCGTCCCGACGCGTCGCCGTGAAGGCGATGTTGGCGGCCGGCGACTGAGACCATCGCGCGGAAGCCAGGTGTCATCATCTGCGCGTAGGCCTTACCCGCCTCCGGGCAACCGAGCGAGGTGTCGGCCCACTGGACAGCCTCGACACTGTCGAGATTGGCCTGTTCGGCCGGGACGCCCAGCAACCGGGCCCCCTCGGCGCGCGCTAGCTGCCCGAAGCGTTCCGCGGCTGTGCCTGGACCGCCGGCTTGGAACGTCGCCGCGGCCGCGGCTTGCGCGGTGTAGCCTTGTGCCGCGGCTGCCTGCGATCCGAGTCCTTCCTTGATGCGCGCGGCAGCCACCGCGGCCTCGGGATCGGCCAGTCCGGCCGCCATTCGATCGCAGCCCGCCAGTGCCACCAGGATCATGCCGCCGAGCGCCACAGCACCCATGCCTCGTCTCGTCACCATCGTTGAACCCCATTCGCTCACACCACCATGTCACCCCACGGAGCGCCGGCTGTGAGCATTCAGTCATTTGAGCGTGCTGCCGAGGGGACGGCTCACAATGGGCCTCCCATCCGCTGGCTACCGAGTCGCGACGAAGTCGTCGTTGGGCACTTTGGTCGCGAAAGAAGCCGAAAGCCACTCCCGTGATGACGTGCAGGATGCCTGGTCTGGCCGTCTGGTCGGCCATCACGTGTTCGGCCGGGTCTGGTACGCTGGAGACACGTCCCACAGGAGGCCGCGCCATGGATTCGGACGAGCGGGCCATCGACCCCGGATCGCCGCGTGCCGCCGCGGAGTACTTGATCCGTCTGCGGCCGATCGTCGGTGACGCAACCGGCGTTCGGCGGGCGCTGCTGCATAGCTTTCGCGAACTCGCCGATGACGTGCGTCGCGGCGGTCCGATGATTGCGGAAAGAGCTGCCGCGATCGGCGCGGAGCGGATTGGCGTGTTCCGTGCGCTTCGCGATCAGCTCGATGGTCTCGCCACGCCGTCATCGTGCTCGGCCGCGCACATGACGCTGGGACGCTGGCTCAATCGCCTGATCGACTGTTGCGAAGTGCTCCGCACAGTCGGGACGACCGGCGACGTCGCTGAACTCGGCCGAGCTCGCTCGCTTCTGGCTGAGGCCCAGGAGTATGCGCGTGGCTTCAACGATGAACACACCGCTCTGGTCGACGAAATCCGCGATCTGGTGGATGACGCTACGCGGCGGATGAGGCTCCCGTTGCGCTAGCCGGCGCCCAGGCCCAATTCGAACAAGAAGGGCGCCAACAAGACGCCAACCAGGATTGCGCCGACGGCAAGGCGCGCGCTCAGCGGCGAGGTAGGCCTTCGTGCCACGTCGATGATTTCATATATCGTCGAGTGCATTCTCGCCGTGGCGCGCCGGCTTACTATGACGGATTCGTCACGGGGGAGACGTGAGCTTTCGGTCATTCGATCGACCGTGAGGCGACCTACGATTGGCCGGCGAAGGAGGAGACCCTGCTTCAGCCGATGCTTGTCGCGGCGCTCCTCTTCGCGGTCGGGATCGCGGTCTTCGCGGTTCAGAACACGACTGCCGTACCGGTTCAGTTTCTTGGCTGGCGCACCGATGCAGTCGCGGCGTCGGTCCTTGTGCTGCTCTCCGCGGCGCTAGGCGCCGTTGTCACGCTGCTGTTAGGCGCCGCGCGCGAGGTGCGGCTGCGCTTGCGCCTACGCGCTATGGATCACGAGTTGTCAATTAGCCGGGAGCGTCTACGCGCGCTCGCGGTGCCGATTGTGGTCAAGGACACGTCCGGTGTTCGAGACGGCCGCGATGTCTCTGCAACGTGAGGGCGCGCGTATGGTATGGCGTCGTCCTGCCGAGCACCCTTCGCCCGTGAGCCCTCGTCGATCTCGGTTTTGCGGCCGAGGAAGCCGGATGGGACGGCGTCTTCGTCTGGGACACCCTCCTCGGATCCGACGTGTGGGTTGCGCTGGCGGCTATCGCCGTGCGTACCGAGCGCGTCCGCCTGGGGCCGTTTGTGACCGCGCTGCCGAGGCACAGGCCCTGGAAACTTGCTAGCGAGACGGTCTCGCTCGATCATCTATCGCTGGGCCGGCTCATCCTTCCGGTCGGGCTCGGCGGTGCCGAGGACGAGCGGTGGGACCAACTGGGGCTGGTCGAGGAGATGGATCGGCAGGTCCGAGTCACACTGCTCGATGAAGGCCTGGACGTGCTCTCGGGCCTCTGGAGCGACCATCCGTTCACGTACCAGGGGGAGCGCTACAACATCCGGGACTTCCCGGGGCGTCCTCCGCTGCAGACTCCGAGGATCCCGATCTGGGTGCCCGGGTCCGGCTGGCCCGACGTTCCGCCGACCGAGATTCGGCGCATCCTAAAGTGGGACGGTGTTGTTGTCGATCCGCGGGTCGACATGTCCGCGTTGAGGAGCTTTGTCGCGCAGACGCGCGACGAGACGGCCCCTTTCGACATCGTCCTCGAGGGCGCCACCCCTGGCGACGATCGCGCGAAAGCGCTCGATGCCGTGCAAGTGGCCGCGGACGCCGGCGCCACATGGTGGCTGGAAACGCCGCCGGCCGGCTACGACCTCGCGAGCGTGCGGGAGCGCATCGACCAAGGACCGCCCGAATGACCGAACACTCACAGCCGGCCAGTTCGTGCGCTTGGCATCGGCGCTCGGCGATGTCGTAGACCCGCGCGATTTCGGCGGCCCGACGATCATCCTCGGCGAATGATCCGGCGAAGCAGCCGCGCGCCTGCGACGATCACGGCATCAACGGCCGACACCGCAAACGCGATATCCTGCGCGGACGCCGCGATCAGGGCGGCAATTGCGAGGTGACAAGGTGGGCGACGGTTGGTTTGATCTCTCCGGCCGGGTCGCGCTGGTTACCGGCGCGGGCGCAAACGGCGGAAACGGGCACGCGTCGGCCGTCGCCCTGGCTCGCCACGGCGCGGACCTCTTCATCTGCGATCGCGACGAGGCCGGTGCGCGCGAGACGGCGCGTGAGATCGAGGCGCTCGGTCGTCGCTGCGTCTGGACGCTGGCCGATATCGGTGAGGCCGACGATATCAGCGCGATGTTCGATGTCCTCGATCGCGAGTACGGCAAGGTCGACATCCTGGTCAACAACGTGGCCGCGGCGCATCGATCGCGCCCGGAAGACCTGAGCCTGGAGAACTGGCGGCGGGTCATGCGCGTGATCCTCGATGGAACGTTCCTCTGCAGCCAGGAAGCGGGGCGTCGAATGATCGCGCGCGGCGCCGGTGGCAGCATCGTCAACATCAGTTCGATTGCTGGCATCTCCGCCCTCGGTCGCGGCAACTTCGTCTACAGCGTCGCCAAAGGCGGCATCAACCAGTTCACCCGAGAGTTGGCGATCGAGTGGTCGCCTCACCGCATTCGCGTCAACGCGATTCTGCCGGCCCAGATCCTGACGCCCGGGCAGCGCAAGATGTTCGATGACCCGCGCCTCGATCCGGGAACATTGCGCGAGCGGCTGTTGCGCGGCATTCCGCTTGGACGGTTGGGCGAACCGGACGACGTCGCCAAAGGCGTCCTGTTCCTGGCATCGGACGCGGCGGAGTGGATCACCGGAATCCTGCTTCCGATCGACGGCGGCAATCTCGCGCTCAACGGCGGCGGCGACCGCGTCTGGCCGGCGGGGTTGTAGCGATGGCCGCCGAGGTCGTGATGCCGCGCCAGGGCTGGACCATGGAGGTCGGAAGCGTCGTCGAGTGGTTCAAGCGCGACGGCGATGAAGTCCGCGCTGGCGACATTCTCTTCAGCGTCCAGAGCGACAAGGCGATCGCCGAGGTCGAGGCGCTGGATTCTGGCATCTTGCGGATTCCGCCCGATTCACCGGAACCGGGCGTCGAAGTGCCGATCGGGACGCTCCTGGCGTACATTCTTGCGCCGGGCGAACGGGCGCCGTTTGAGAGTCCGTCGTCGGGTGGCGCCGAAATGATGACATCCGGGAGTGCGCACGAGCGAACTCGGAGCGATCGCGGGTCGGCCGCCGATCTGTCGTCGGACGCGGCGCGCTACCGCCGTCTGTACGAGCAGATGACGCGCATTCGCCGTACAGAGGAGGCGCTGGCGCGGCTGCATCAGCAGGGTCTCGTGCACGGCGCGTGCCACACCTACGTCGGTGAAGAGGCGATCGCGACCGGCGTTTGCGCGCACCTGCGGCTCGACGATTCGATCTTCAGCACCCACCGCGGGCACGGCCACGCTCTGGCGAAGGGTGTGCCCGCGTCCGAGGTGATCGCCGAACTGCTCGGTCGCGACACCGGATGCTCGCGCGGCCGAGGCGGTTCGATGCATCTGTTCAAGCCGGAGGTTGGACTACTCGGAACGAGCGGCATCGTCGGTCCGAGCATCCTCCTGGCGACCGGCGCCGCCTACGCGTTCAAGCTGAACAAGACCGAGCGGGTCGCGGTCGCGTTCTTCGGCGACGGGGCGTCGAACAACGGCGCGTTCCACGAAGGCGTCAACATGGCGACGGTCTGGCGGCTGCCGGTCATCTTCGTCTGCGAGAACAACCAGTACGCGACCGAGATCGCCTATTCGTCGGTGTCGCGCGTGGTCGACGTATCCGCCAAGGCGGCCGGGTACGGTCTGCCGGGGGTGTCGATCGACGGCAACGACGTTATGGCCGTCTACGAGGTGGCTGGCGAGGCGATCCAGCGGGCCAGGGCCGGCGAAGGACCGACGCTGATCGAGTGCAAGACGTATCGCACGCGGGCCCACTCGGAAGGCATGCGCGATACCGGCTACCGATCGCGCGAGGAGGTCGATGCCTGGAAAGGGCGCGATCCGATCGGGCTGTTCGCCGAGACGCTCATGGCGGGCGGATTGGCGACCCGCGCGGACCTGGCAGCGATCGACGCGGCGATCGACGCCGAGGTCGCGAGCGCGGCCGAGTTCGCGCGAAACAGCGCCTGGCCCGATCCGGCGACGGCGATTGAGCACGTTTATGCCAACTGAGATGACGTTCGTCGCCGCCGCGCGCGAGGGTCTGACCGAGGAGATGGCGCGCGACGCGTCGGTCTTCGTCGTCGGACAGGGGATCGGCGCACGCGGCGGCAATTTTCAGACGACGCTCGGCCTCTACGAGAAGTACGGTCCGGAGCGCCTGCGCGATGTGCCGATCGCCGAGCGCGGGTTCGTCGGCATCTGCACCGGCGCGGCCGCCAGCGGCGCGCGTCCGATCGTCGATTTCATGTTCGTCGACTTCATCCTCGATGCGCTTGGGGAGTTGATCAACCAGACTTCCAAGCTTCAGTACATGTCGAACGGCCGCCTGAAGATGCCGATCGTTCTGCGCGGGTGCATCGGGATCGGCGGCGCGGCAGCGACGCACCACTCGGGCAGCTATTTTCCGATCTTCGTGAATCAGCCCGGATTTCGCGTCGTCGTGCCGTCGAACCCGGCCGACGCGAAGGGCTTGCTCAAGACCGCGATCCGGTGCGATGACCCGGTGATCTTCCTCGAACACAAGTCGCTGCTGAATCGCAAGGGCATGGTGCCGGACGGAGAGCATCTCGTCCCGTTCGGTCTGGCCGCGATCGCGCGGACCGGGCGCGCCGCGACCGTCGTAGCCGTCGGCGGGATGGTGCCGAAGACGCTCGACGCGTGCGACGCCCTGGCGGCCGACGGCATCGACGCCGAGGTCATCGATCCGCGAACGCTCGCGCCGCTCGACATCGACGCCGTGCTGGAATCGGTCCACAAGACCGGCCGGCTTCTGATCGTCGACGAGGGGTACGCGCCGTGCGGCATCGGCGCCGAGATCGCGGCCCAGGTTGTCGCGCGCGGCTTCGATTCGCTCGATGCGCCGATTCAGCGTCTGAATACGCTGCACACGCCGGTGCCGTACTCGCCGACGCTCGAAGCCGCGATCGTCCCGAGTCCGACGACGATCGCAGAGTCGATCAGGTCGCTCGTTGCGGGGTAGGCGCTACGCTGCGATTCACAGGGCTTAGTTTCCGAGTGCTCAGTCATCAGATTCGGTCGGGTGGCTCGCTCACGCGCTAACTCGACTAACGGGTACGGCCGAATTCTCGCGAACTGATACCGGTCGAATCGCCAGCTTGCCCTCGAGGTGTTTGCCCAGACCGCACAACTGCCGTTTGTGGTCCTCCGTCCCCGGGCGTTTGTAGACTCAGAAACAGGATGAGAATCATCGTCTTTACCGGCAAAGGCGGCGTCGGAAAGACGAGCGTCGCGGCCGCGACGGCTTTGCGCTCGGCGCAACTCGGGTATCGCACCGTCGTAATGAGCACCGATCTGGCGCACAGTCTGGCCGACAGCCTCGATGTGCCGCTCGGTCCCGAGCCTACGCCGGTCGTACCGAACCTGTGGGCCCAGGAAACCGACGTCTACCACAACCTGGAGACCCACTGGGGGACGATCAAGGACTGGCTTGAGGCGCTGATGGCCTGGCGCGGGATGGATAAACTGGTCGCTGACGAGATGGCGGTCCTGCCGGGTATGGACGAGCTAGCGAACCTCCTCTGGATCAACCGGCACCGCGACTCCGGGAACTACGACGTCGCGATCGTGGACGCGGCGCCCACCGGCGAGACCCTGCGACTGCTGTCGTTCCCGCACGTGCTCGGCTGGTGGATGGAGCGCCTCTTCCCCCTTCAGCGCAAGGCGATGGGGATGGCACGACCACTGCTGCGCTCGTTTGTCGACATTCCACTGCCGAGCGACGAGGTCTATGCCTCGGTCGCCAAGCTGTTCGGACAGCTCGAGGAACTTCATCGCATGATGATCGATCCAGGCACCTCCTCGATCCGCCTCGTGTTCAATGCCGAGCGGATGGTCGTCAATGAGGCCCAGCGCACGTACCTCTACCTCAATCTCTTCCAGTACCCGTGCGACCTGGCAGTGTGCAACCGTGTGATACCGGCCGAAGTCAACGATCCGTTCTTCGCGGCCTGGAAGGAGATACAGGCCAAGCACCTGGAGCTGGCGAGCGAGGCGTTCCGACCTCTGCCGTTGAAACAGATTCCCTTCTTCAACGACCAGGTGGTCGGGCTGTCGATGCTGGAGCGGATGGCTGAGGCGCTCCATCCGGACGGCGAAGACCCGACGCAAGTATTCTTCCGTGGGCAAGCGCACACGATCGAGCCGCGCGACGGCGGTTACCGTATGACGATTATGCTGCCCGGATCGGTGAAGGGCGACGTCTCGTTGCGTCGGGTCGGCGACGAATTGTTTGTCAAAGTTGGGCACTATCGAAGGACCATCATGCTGCCGCGGCCGCTGGTCAGACTCGAGCCGGGTCGGGCAAAGCTGGATGATGGCGTGCTGCAGATGCAGTTCTCGCGCGCGAATGCCGAAGGAGTGAGCCAGTGGAAAGAGACGAAGGCGCCAGCGCGACGGTGACGAACGAGACAGGGACCCGCCGGAACGAGGTAGTGATCCGCCTGCCCGACGTGCGGGCATGGTTCGAGAGCCAAGTACCGGAGGAGTTTTTCGGGCACCTGCGAGCGGCCAGGCGGGAGCATCTCCTGGCCATCCGCAGCCTGGTCGACGCCGCGATCGAACGGACCGACAAGACCGAGCGGTCGACCCGCCGCGTGGAGATCGAGGTCGACTGAGGCCGCTCCGCCAGGGGTTACGTTTCGGCCGCACTCCATAAGAGGAGACCGTGAACTGGATCAAGCGAATCGGCGGCGCGCTGCTGGCGCTCGTCGGTCTGGTGTGGATCGGTCAGGGACTGAACATTCTGCCGGGTTCGATGATGTCGGGCCAGCCGATCTACGCGATTCTGGGACTGATCATCCTCGCGCTTGGCCTCTGGTTGCTGTGGATCGGTGGGCGCCGAGCGCGAAAGTAAGGTGGTGAATGGGCACCTGGGATGGTGTTGATCAGGATCAACCCCCCGACGTGACTGTCGCCGTCAACCCGCCGTTCGTCGGCCCGGGTTCGTCCATGCGTGATTCGTCGGGACCGCCGAGGCGCTCGATCTCGGCGCGTGCCTGGTCGAGGTAGACGACCGAGCGCGACGATTCGGCGTCCATCTCCGGCGAGATGGTGTCCCACCAGGCGACGATCTCAACGCGCATGCCCATGTGCTTCACGGCGCGGACGGTCTCGAGGTAGTCGCGATCGGCCGCGACGAGGATTGCGGTGTCGAAGGCGCGATTCGCCGCCAGTGTCAACAGGCGCGTCGCCAGAGCGATGTCGAGGCCCTTCTCGACCGGCACCACGCGCTGCGTGCCGCAGGTCGCGCAGGTCAGGGTGCGCACGCCGAGCTTGAAGAGGAAGACCTCGTAGCGCATCTCGTAGCGGATGAACTTGTAGAAGCCGCTCTGCTGAAACGCGAGCGCGTCGTCAGTCGAGGCGAAGAAGTACGTCTGCCAGACCGGCCCCTCACGGGCGAGAAAGCTATGCAGCCGCTTGTAATCGATGCGCCAGCCGGCCTGGCGCGCGCCGTGGAAGATGTTCGAGTTGTCGATGAAGACGATCGTCTTGCCGCGTGACATCGTGGGCAAGGATAGAACGCCGAAGAGGCGGCGATTGCACGATGGATTGTCGGCCGGTCATCGCCGCATCGGATACGCACGGCGATGGTGGCGGGTGACGAGCGTCTGTCGACGATCCCTTGACGCGCATCGCAATAGATGTAATGCTACCGACTCGAATGTCGAGTCGGTATCGTAAAGACGCAGGCGCGATGCGCGATCGCATCCTAACGGCCGCGCGGGCAGTGGTCGCGGAGCGTGGCGCGGCCGTCACGCTGGCCGACATCGCCCGACGCGCCGAGACGACGACGGTGACGATCCATCGACATTTCGGCGATCGGGCCGGACTCCTGGCCGCGATCGGGCAAGAATCGGACGCGCCCGGCACGCGCGACCGAATCATCGCCGCCGCCGCCCGCCTCTTCGCCGCGAACGGCGTCGCTGGCACGACCATGGAGCGCATCGCCGAGGATGCCGGCGTCAGCCCACCGACTCTCTACTGGCACTTCCGCGGCAAGGATGACATCACGCGCGCACTCATTGGCACCTTCGAGGCCAAGATCGAGGGCGTCATCGGACGGATGGCGTCCGCGCCGGGTGCTCCGGGCGCATGGTTCGGCACGTTCTTCAGGAACGCCATCGCGACACAGCTCGAGAACGTCGATCTCGTGCGCGTGATGATGACCGAGGTCGCGACGAAACCCGATCTGGCCGACCTCGTCTGCCGGAAAATCGTCTTGCCGAATTGGTCGACGCTCGCGCGCGCAATCGATTCCCAGGTCGCCGAGGGTCGCTTCCGACCGGGGCCGGCGATGGCACGTGTCGTCGCCCTGCTCGGGATGGTGACCTACTACAGCCTCGTACGCCGAATCTTCGGCGATCGGATCGATCTGCCGCCACCGAACGAAGTGGCGGATGAGTTCCAGCGCATGTTTCTGGAGGGAGTTACCGATGGCGACCGCAACCGCTAGTCCGTCCGCGCACCGGGTCGACCTGGGCCACATCGCGCGACCGATCGTCCTACTTCTGATCTTGATCGGGGCCGGTTACTGGTACTGGCAATCGCAGGTCGGCAGCCAGGATGGCGCCCTGATCGCCTCGGGCACGATCGAATCGGACGAGACGAACGTGGCGTCGGAGATCGCCGGGCGCGTCGCGTCGATCGCGGTCGACGAAGGCGCCTCCGTCGCCGCTGGCGCGCCACTCTTCACATTGGACGACACTGTCTGGCGCGCCCAGATTGGGCAGGCGCGCGCCGCCGTAGGGCTGGCGCGGGCGAATCTCGCGCTCGTGAAAGCCGGCGCGCGGACCGAGGAGATTCGCGCGGCCGAGGCGACGCTCGAACAAACGGCGGCGATGGCGGCGGCGTCGGAGCGCGCCCTGGCCCACGCGCGCACGCTTCGCGGTAATCCACAGGAACTGAACGCCCGAATCTCCCAGGCCGAGGCGTCCGTCGCGGCGACGCAAGCGCGGCTCGACCAGGTGAAGGCGGGTCCGCGCGCCGGAGAATTGGCCACCGCCCGAACCGCTCGCGACCAGGCACGGAGCGCGGCATCGCAACTCGAGGCTACGCTCGCGGCGCTGGAGAAGATCGCGCGGGAATCGGTCGCGGCGGCGGAAGGTCGTCTCCGGCTGGCGAAGGCTGGCCCACGCGCGGAGGACATTCGCGCGGCCGAGGTCACGCTCGAACAGGCGCGCAACGCACGCTGGGGTCAGCAAATCGAGCGCGACGCCATCTGCGGTCGTGGTCCCGGTGCGCTCTGCGACGCGGCGTCGGCCAGAGTCGCGGCGGCCGAGAGCGCGGTCTCGGCCGCGGCTTCCCAACTCGATAAGGCGCGCAATGGCGCGTTGCCGGACGAGATCCGTCTCGTCGAGTCTGCCGTGGCGCAAGCGCAGGCAGATCTGGCAGCGAAGCTCGAGGTCGCCGGTCCATCGCTGGCCTCGGCCCGCTCGGCGGTCGATGCGACTAGCGCCCGTGTGCGCGACCTCGAGTCAGGCGCGACGGCGCAGGAACTGGCGATCGCGCAGTCGGGGCTGGATGGCGCGCAGCGGAATCTCAGCGATCTTCGGGCGATGCGCGATGATCCGCAGGCTGCGAACGCGCAGGTCGACGCCGCTCAGGGCCAGGCGACGTCGGCCCGCGCGGCTGAATCGGCCGCGAAGGCGCGCTTCGACGCGCTCAAGGCCGGTCCGACCGACCAGCAAGTCGCGGTCGCGCAGGCCACCGTCGCGCAGGCCGAGGCCGCGCTCGCGGCTCTCGAGGTGCAGGCCGCGCGAACGTCGATCGTCGCGCCAGTCGCCGGCGTCGTCACTCGGCGCACTGCCCGGATCGGCGAGACGGTTTCACCTGGCGTGCCGGTCGTATCGGTCGCGCCGTTGGCCGAGCTTCGGCTGACGGTTTACGTGCCGGAGGATCGCATCGGACACGTCGCGCTGAACGCGCCGGTGTCGGTGTCGGTCGATACGTTCGGTGCCGAGGCATTCGGCGGGACGATCAGCTACATCTCGCCGCGGGCCGAGTTCACGCCCCGAAACGTCCAGACGCAGAGCGATCGCGCCAAGACGGTGTTCGCCGTCCGGGTTCGGCTGCCGAATCCCGATGGACGGCTGAAGCCGGGCATGTTCGCCGACGCGCGTTTCGGAACGTAGCCCCGATGTTTGCGCGCATCTGGGCCCTGATCGGTAAGGAGTTCATTCAGGTCGTTCGCGACCGACGCACGCTGGCGATGGCGCTGGTGATGCCGATCATGCAGCTCATCCTGTTCGGCTACGCGGTCAACACGACCGTCGATCACATCGCGACGATCGTCGTCGATCAGTCGATGGATGTGCGCAGTCGCGACTTCATCCACTCGATCGCGAATACGGGCTACTTCGACATCGTCGGCTCGGCCGAGCACGCCGGCGCGGCGCGCCGGGCGATCGATACAGGCACGGCCAAGGTCGCCTTCATTTTTCCGCCCGACTTCGGTCGCGAGTCCCTCGCCGGGAGATCTGCCCAGGTGCAGGTCCTGATCGATGGTTCCGATCCGAACACGGCCACGACCGCGCTCCTCTCGGCCGAGGCGCTGGCTCGCGTTCGGGGCATCGAACTGCTCGGCGCAACCATGGGCCGAACGCCGACGATGCCGATCGATAACCGACCGACGGTGCTCTACAACCCGAGCCTCCGCAGCGTGAACTTCATGGTGCCGGGGCTGATCGGGATGATTCTTCAGACGCAGGCGGTGATGCTAACGGCGTTCGCGATCGTGCGCGAACGCGAACGCGGCACGCTCGAGCAACTGATCGTGACGCCGATCCGCCCATTCGAGTTGATGGCTGGCAAGATCATCCCGTACGTCATCATCGCGTTCGCCCAGATCGGCGTCGCGCTCATTGTCGGCCGATTCTGGTTCCAGGTTCCGTTCAATGGCGACCTCGGCCTCCTGCTCGCGCTGTCGCTCCTCTTTCTTCTTGGCGCACTCGGGATGGGGATGATGATCTCGACCGTCTCGCGCACGCAGGCGCAGGCGATGCAGGCCACGCTGTTTACGCTCTTGCCTTCAATCATCATCTCGGGATTCATGTTCCCGCGCGAGGCGATGCCGCCGGTCATTGCATCCCTGTCGTACGTACTTCCTTTGACCTACTACCTCCAGATCCTGCGCGGCACGATCGTCAAGGGCGTCGGTCTCGATCTCCTCTGGCCACAGGTGATCCCACTTCTCGTCTTCGCGGTGGTGATTTCCGTTCTCAGCACCGTGCGATTCCGACGGAGCCTGGCGTGAGCGAGGCGGCGCCCGTCATCGCGCTGGAGGATCTTCACCACCGCTACGGGGATACCGTCGCGCTCGAGCGGCTAGCCATCGCCGTTGCGCCCGGCGAGATCGTCGCCCTCATCGGACCCGACGGCGCCGGCAAGACGACGACGCTTCGAATCGCGGCCGGCGTGCTGACGCCGGCCTCGGGCCTCATTCGAATGAACGGCCGCGACGTGACGGGCGGCGATGACACCGCGCGGCGCTCGATCGGCTACCTGGCACAGCGGTTCGCCCTCTACGGCGATCTGACCATCTGGGAGAACCTGCGTTTCTTTGCCTCGATCTACGGGGTCCGGCCGGCCGATCGCGAGGACACCGGCGCGCGGCTGCTCGCCATGACCGATTTGGCGCCGTTTCGAGATCGTCTGGCCGAGCACCTCTCGGGCGGCATGCGCCAGAAACTCGCGCTCGCCTGTGCCTTGATCCACCGACCGAGGCTCTTGATCCTTGATGAACCAACCGCCGGGGTCGATCCGGTGTCGCGGCGCGATCTCTGGCGTGTCATCTATCGGATGCGGCAGGAGGGGGTCGCCGCGCTCGTCGCGACGGCCTACATGGATGAAGCCGAGCGATTCGACCGCGTGGTTCTCCTGAATCGCGGTCGCGTCGCCGCGGCCGGCACGCCTCGCGAGTTGCGCGAGAACTTCCCGTTCGCGGTGCTGGAGGTTGGCCCACGCGAGCCGCGTGTGGCCGCGCTGCGCGCCTTGCGCGATGAGGCGCTTGGCATACCCGGCGTCGTCGGCGCGCATCTCTTCGGCGATCGGCTCCACATCGCGGCCGATTCCTCCGGCGTCGCGAGTGCGCTGATGGCGCGACTGGCGGAGCGGGTCGATCTGACCACGCCGACGATCGTCGATCCAACGGTCGAGGACGTCTTCCTGGCGGCCGCCTCGTGAGCGCCCCGGCCGTCGAAGCCCGCTCGCTGACGCGAGCGTTCGGCGACTTCGTCGCGGTCGACAACATCTCTTTCACCGTCACACCGGGCGAAGTGTTCGGATTCCTCGGGCCGAACGGCTGCGGCAAGACGACGACGATCCGCATGCTGTGCGGCATCATCGAGCCGACCGCTGGCGACGCCACGGTCCTCGGCTTCGACATTCGACGCGAGGCGCTCGCGATTCGCCAGCGCATCGGCTACATGAGCCAGCGGTTTGCCCTATACGACGATCTGACTCCACGCGAGAACATCACGTTCTACGCTGGGCTCTACGGCGTCCCGGGGCGCGAACGCGGTCGGCGCATCGGATCACTGATCTCGTCGATGGGATTGACAGATATCGCCGATCACCGGGTCGGGGATCTGCCGAGCGGGGCCCGGCAGCGGACGGCGTTCGCGACCGCGATCGTGCACCAACCGCCGATCCTCTTTCTGGATGAGCCGACCGCGGCGGTCGACCCGGCCGCGCGCCGCGCCTTCTGGGACACGATCTATGAAATCGCCAGCACCGGCACGACCGTGTTCGTCACGACGCATTTTATGGACGAGGCCGAGTACTGCGGGCGCATGGCGCTGATGAGTCAGGGGCGACTGATCGTCTGCGATTCACCAGCCCGGATCCGGGCGAGCATCGGCGCGGGTATGCGCGAAGTGTTGTGCGATGCGCCGGCGCGCGGACTCGACGCGATCGTCGATCAACCGTGGGTGCGCGCGGCCACGCTGATCGGTCGCGCGATCCACGTCCTGCTGGCCGACGAGGGCTCGGACGCGGCGATTGCCCAGGCGCTGGCGGCGAATGGTGTCGGCGTGGAATACATTCGGCCGACTGCGCCGACGCTGGAAGATGCCTTCGTCGCGCTGACGTCCGCGCCGGCCGCAACGGCGTAGTTGGCGTCGACCGCGCGCATTGTGTGGCCGACGTATCAGAGCGACGTTGGCTCGGTCTCGGACCTCTGTAGGTATCGCCGGAAGGCGTACAGCAGGGCGACCGCGACGACCGTCGTCGTGACCTTGCCGACGATCTGGCCGGACAGGAAGTCGAGATTTCCGAATGCAAGGCTCAAGAAGAGCGCCGAGTCGGCAACCAGGCCAACGATGTTCGAGGCGAACACAGCCGTCAACCAATTGCGCTTGCGGAGCGGCGTGTAAACGGCGAAGTCGAGCAATTCGGAGAAGAGGAAGGCGATGCCGCTGGCCAGAGCGAGTTGCGGCGAAAGGACCGCCGAGAGCGCCGCGCCAACGACGATCGCGCCGAGAACCCAGCGCTTGCCGAGGGCATCCTGCGTCAGGTCGCGAAAGGTGAACGCGAGCCCGGCGAAGTAGACGCCCGCCGGTGCCATCAGGCCGAACCCGACCGGCACGACGCCGAAGGCGGTGATCGCCCAGTTCGCGGCCAGGATCGTCAAGATGTAGCCGGCCAGGAATAGGGCGCCGGCGGGATCGCTCAGGATGCGCCTGAACGGAATTTCCACGACCGTATCGTATGATGTTCGCCACCGCGAGCGCCGGCCACCGATCGACTGAACGACGGCTGCCAGGCCGGCCGTGATCGGACACGCCTCGGTCACGAGGGCGTTCCGACTGCCAAGATCGTTCGCGCATATCGGCCGGGGAGCGATACTCGGCTCTGTGGGCGCGCGATCCATCTTCATCAACCGTAACTACACGATCTTCATGGTCGGCTCGTTCGTCGGCGCGACCGGCTCGTGGATTCAAGGCGTCGCGCTCGGCTGGCTCGCGTTCGAGCTCGCGCACTCCGGATTCGTGCTCGGCATGGTCGGCTTCGCGCGCATGGTTCCGCTCTTGATCCTGGCGTTCCCGGCCGGCGCGTTGGGCGATCGCGTCGAGCGGCGGACGATGCTGATGTTCAGCTCGCTCGGTGGCGTGATCGCCAGCGTGCCGCTCGCATTCGCGGTCTGGTTCGACATGGCGTCGATCCCGCTGATCGTCATCCTCGCCCTGCTGAACGGGATCTTCGATGCGCTCGGCTGGCCGGTCTGGTCGGTGTTCATCAAGGATCTCGTCGGACCGGATCGGCTACGTCTGGCGGTGGCGGTCAATTCGGCGCGATTCAATCTGACGCGCGTGATCGGGCCGGCGATCGGCGGTGTGCTGCTGGCGGCCTACGGCCCGGCGGTCTGTTTCGCGCTCGCGTCGGTGATGCTGGTCGGCGTTTTCGTCGCGGTACTGCTCGTTCGCCTGCCGCCGCGCCCGCCGGTCAATGCCGGCCCGTGGCTACCGGCGATGGCGGAGGGACTGCGCTACGCGATCGGCTCGCCGTTCGTCCGCCGCATGCTGATTGTTACCGGAGGCCTCGGTATCTTCGGCCAGCCGTACCAGCATCTGTTGCCGGCCGTCGCGGGCGATGGCCTCGGCGTCGGTCCGCAGGGGCTGGGACTGCTGATGACCGCCGTCGGCGCCGGCGCGATCGTCGGCGCGCTCATCAGTGGTGTGCGCGCCGCCCAACGCCGTTCGCTCATGCTCATCGTGACGCTGCCAATCGGCGTCGGTGTGTCGCTCATCTTTCTCGGCGTCGCCCCGTTGGCGGGCGGAATGCCGCTCGCGTTCGCGTCGCTGGTCGCGATCGGGCTGTTCTCGATCGCGCATATGTCGATCGCGAACACGACCCTGCAATTGAACGTGCGCGACGACATCGTCGGTCGAGTGATGGGCCTGTTCACGGTCGTCCAGGCCGGCCTGATGCCGCTCGGCTCGCTCGCACTCGGCGCGGTCGTCGACCGGGCCGGACTGACAACCGCGTTCACGATTGGAGCCGCCGGCACCATCGCGGTCGCGCTCATCGCCGGTCGGGCGTGGCTGCGCGCGCCGGCCGGGTCGGCCCCGGTGGCGAGCGATCGGCTGGGCTGAGGCCGCGCGTCAGGACTGGCTCGGCCGTACATCGATCCAGGTGCTCTGGTAGGTCGCTCCGCCGCCGAGATCGGTCAAACCATCGCCGATCAGCATGTTCAGTGTGCGGCCGTCGCGGTGCCGATTGCGCGCGCGGACGCTCTCGACCACGACGATGCCGGGTTGCGCGGCGTCGCTGACGGCGGCTCGAAAGGCGACGCGTCCGGCCTGGTTGACGATGTCCACGCGGTCGCCGTCGCGAATCGCGCGCGCGGTGGCATCATCGGGATGGACAAGGCAGGCCGGCTCGCCCTCGCGTTTTCGGAGGAACGCGACGCCGTCGTAGGCGGTGTGGGCCTGGAAGTGGCCGGGAACGGTCAGGAGTCGGAGTGGCCACTCCGGCGTTACATTCGCCTCGGCGGGATCCGGCCGCCACTGGATGATCGCCTGATCGGCACCGAGAGCGTCATTCACGAAGAACGTCATCGCGGGACCGCGCGATGTCCATGGCAGCTTGACCGGCGTGCCCGATAGCAAGTCGTCGATGTCGAGCGCGGCGGTCGGTCCGGTCGCGTTGGCGAGGAGCGCGGCGACGTGCTCGCGTGGGCTCCGCGAGAAGACGGGATCGGTCAGGCCGAGCCGAGCCGCCAGATCGGCGACGAGCCGCGCGTTCGACCGAGATTCGCCGACGGGCTCGATCGTCCGCGCGCCGAACTGCGTGTAGTAGGTGCCGTAGCTTCGATAGAGGTCGTCGGTCTCGAGAGCGGTCGTGGCGGGCAGAACGATGTCGGCGAATCGCGCCGTGTCGGAGAGGAACAGATCGTGGACGACCGTGAACAGATCCTCGCGGAGCAAGCCGCGCTCGACCCGCCCGGCGTCCGGGCACGTCACAGTCGGGTTATTGGCCGCGACGAACAGCGCCTTGAGAGGAGGGTTGTCGAGTTCGGTCAGGGCACGGCCGAGCTCGGAATGGTTGATCGAGCGCGTCTCGCGTGGCGCGAGATCGGGACGTCGAATCGCGTCGTAATCGAATCCCCAGATCCCGGCGGTGTCCATCAGCGCTCCGCCGCCGTGCGTTGTCCAGGCACCGACGACGGCCGGCAGGCTCGCCACCGCCCGGATCGCCATCGCTCCGCGCGTGTGACGAGACATGCCCATGCCTAGCCGAATGAAAGGAGCCGCCGCGCGCCCGTAGAGATCGGCCAGCCGTTCGACATCGGACGCCTCGAGGCTGGTGATCGCCGCGACCGCGCGAGGCGTGTAGGCGGGCAGGATCTCGGCACGCAGTCGGTCCAGCCCGGTCGCGTGATCGGCCAGATACGCGGCGTCGTGCTGGCCGTCGCGAAAGAGACAGTGCATCAGGCCGAGGGCGAGCGCAGCATCTGAGCCGATCCGCGGCGCGAGATGCCAGTCGGCGTGTCGAGCGGCGCGATTGCGGTGCGGGTCGATCGCGATGAACCTGGCGCCCTTCTTGCGCGCCTCGCTCAGGAACGAAAGTAGGTGCGCGTTGGTCGTCGGGATGTTCGCTCCCCAGGCGATGATGAGGTCGGAATCGACGATCGATTCGGGATCGACGCCCGGAGTGCGCCCGACGGCGGCCGTCCAGCCAGCCTCGGCCGCGCTGTCGCAAACGGTCCCGGCCTGGAATCGGCAGGCGCCGAGCGCGTGGAAGAGCGCCCGGGGCAGATTGCGATTGATGAGACCCATGTGGCCGCTGTAGCAGTAGCCGAGCAGGGCCTCGCTGCCCCACCGCCGCGCGACCTCGCGCCAGCGTTCGACTATCTCGTCGAGGGCGTCGTCCCAGGAGATCGGCGCGAACGAACCCGAACCCTTCGGTCCGGTCCGTCGGAGCGGCGTCGCCAGGCGGTCCGGCGAATAGACGCGTTGCTCGTACTTCGCGACCTTGGCGCAGAGCCAGCCGCGTGTGAACGGATGCTCGGGGTCGCCGGCGACCGACAGGAGCTTGCCATCCCGCACCGTCGCCAGCATCGAACATTGGTCGGGGCAGTCGTGTCCGCAGACGGCCCGCGTGACGGTTGACTCACTGGTGTCGATCACGAGGGACTCCTGAGGGCATGAATGCGAGTGAATGTATCGCGATGCTGGTGACACTCGTGCCGGGTAAGTAGCGCATCAGAGTTCGATGGAGTCAAGAACTAGCTCGGGAATTGGCGGGAAGTCCTCATCGAGCCGTGACATCGTCGCCAGCACGGCCAGGAGCGAACGCGGCGCAATGGGCTCGATCACCAGGCGGTCACCCTCCTTGTGCATCACCGCGTCGTGTCCGGGAAGCTCGAATTCGCGCGGAATCCGTACCGCTTGACTGCGGCCAAGTCGGAACACCTTGACACGACGCTCGGAGCGCATTGTCGCCTCCCGATAGCCATCTGCCGAGTACGCGCCGAGTAGGTGACGAGGCGTCGCGAAGTATGGCCAATGAGATCGTCTTGCTGCGCGAACCGAGTTCATCGAAACCAGTCCGTGCGTCGCGGGCCATTGTGTACGGCGAAACTCGGACCGCGACGACCCCGGCGTGCCGGTAGACTACGCCCCGAGGAGTCGTGCGATGGAGACAGCCCAGAAGGTCAGCATCTTCGAGCGGATTGGCGTCAAGCCGGTCATCAACGCCAAGGGATTCAACACCGTCGTCGGCGGCAATACACCGTCGGCGCGGATGCGTGAGGCGATCGCGGAGGTCGAGCGGTACTACGTCGATATGCAGCAGTTGCTGGCGGCGTCCGGTCGCGCGATTGCGACGATGATGGGCGCGCCGGCCGCCTACGTCACGCCTGGAGCGGCGGCGGCGCTGTCCCTCGGGACAGCCGCGTGCATGACCGGCTCGGACATCGAAAAGATGGCGCAATTGCCGGATACGACCGGACTCAAGGACACGGTCCTCATCCAGCGACCGATGGTCTACCAGTACGACCGGGCCGTCAGCGTCCATGGCGCGAAACTGGTCGAAGTTGGGAGTCCGGACGGCTGCTCGGCCGACGACTTGACCGCCGCGATCGATGATCGCACCGTCGCGATCCTCTTCCCGGCTCATCTCGATGAACTGCCGAATATCGTGTCGCTCGACGCGGTGATCCAACTGGCGCATAGTCGCGGCGTTCGCGTCATCGTTGACGCGGCGGCCCAGGTGTACCCGGTCGAGCGATTCCTCTCCTTCCCGAAGACGGGCGCCGATCTGATCGCCTACAGCTGCAAGTACTTCGGCGGCGCGAACTCGTCGGGCATCCTCTGCGGTGACGCCGAGTTGATTTCCGCCGCCTCGATGCAGGGATTCATTGGCTTCGAGCATCAGACGAACCGCAAGGGACTCGGGCGCGGCTACAAGATCGATCGCCAGGAGGTCGTCTGCGCCGTCGTCGCGGTCGAGGACTGGCTTTCGATGGACCACGATCGCCGGCTCGGCGAGTCGGAGCGGCGGATCGCAACCGTCTCGCGCGGTATCGAAAACGCGTCGGGCGTCACGCTCCGGCTCATCAAGCAGCGTGGCGCCGGACCGCGACTCCTCCACATCGTGATCGACCCCGCCCTCGCGAAGCGCTCGGCCGAGGATGTGTTCGCGGCGCTCCAGGAAGGCACGCCGATGATCTACGTCAATCGCGGCCCGAATACGATCATCGTCAATCCCGAGCCGCTGCGGACCGAGAGCGATGTCGAGTTCGTCGCGACGCGGCTACGGCAGTTGTTGGCGTAGCCGCCCCTATTCGCCGATCCCGATCCTTGGCCAGGCGGTCAAACCCAGGAACACGAGGAGCGCCTGATCGAGGCGCACGATGTCTTCGTCGTCGAGGTAGCCAACCCGATCCCCGATCCTCGACCTCGGGACGGTCGAAATCTTATCGACCATCAATCGACTGACCGCGCGCAATCCGTTGTTCGCGGTCGGCGAGACATCGAGGCGCATCAGCGAAGCCTCGGTCTCATTCGTCGTCAGAATACAAATAGTGACAGATTTGCTTTGACTGAACATGTCATCTTGAATAATGACGGCCGGTCGGGGCTTACCCGAGTACGCACTCCCGCCCGAGACAGTCCAGATCTCGCCCCGCCTCACTCATCGTTCCAGACCGAAACCGCGTCCACAAACGCCTGGTCTTCATCCTCTTGCTCGCTCATCGCGACGACCAGAGATTGTCGCCGAGCCTCGGCGCGAAACGCTTCCGTGCGGACATCTGGCACCCAGAACCGAATCTCACGAAGTCCGCGGGCGCGCTGGCGCTCGCGGAACTCTCGTGCCCTCACTCGGGGAGACTTGACAGTCGAGTCCATCCTGATTCAATCGTACGCGGTTCGTTACGCGTAACGCCAATGGTAACGCACCGACTTACTCGTCGATCGGGTACGGAATCCCGCCGGCGGGGGCGGCGACGCCGCCGAAGGAGCCGCCGGTGACGTTCGCGACGACCGCGGCGTCGTCGCCGAGTTCGGCAAACGCCATTCGCAACGCGTCGTCGAACGACCGCGTGACGTAGGCGAAGCCCATCTGCATCCCTTCCTCGGGGTCGACGCCCTCGGTGACGAGGAACGTGCGCTGCTTGAGCAGGGCGCGCTTGTGTGACCACGACATCGTCGTGCTGCGCGGCTCGCCCAGGTGGCGCGCCAAGATGCGCGAGAGTTGCTCCATCGAAAGCTTCATCAGCTCTTCCTTGCAGAGCACATCGCGCTTCCGCCAGTAGGCGCGCTGGACCGGATCGCCCGGACCGCTCTCGGCGTTCCACACGCGCGTCGCATGCGTCATCTCATACAGCGTCTCCTCGACCGACCGGGCCGGGACGCGGACGCGGTCTGCCGCCGATGCGCACACGATGATGATGCCGCCCGGCCGGACGATCTGCGACCCATACTCCACGTGCATATAGAGGGCGTTCGCCAGGTCGCGCGTGTTCGAGGTCGCGTGGACGTAGATGTCGGTCGGCGCGACGCGCGTCAGCACGTTGTCCTTGATGTACTTGACCGCGATCGGCCATTCGTCGCGGAAGTAGCCGCTGAACACGGTGTTGGCCGTGATATCGATCTTGAAACGGAAGCCGGCCCGATCGCCCGCGTCCATCACGTCCATCCGCTGCGGGTTGCCCGGCCACCAGCCGCTGATGACGCGCTGGCTGTTCATGATCTTGATGTGGTTGTGGCGGATCGTGTCCGCGCCGGAGATGCCGGGCAGAATGATCCCGGCGCCGCCCTGGAAGCCGAAGAGGCTCGGATTGCAGCCACCGAACCCGATCATGAGATCGGCCTCGGTCGCCAGGCGGTTCGCCCACACCGGCGTGCCCTGCCAGGTGGCACCGTGGAACGACAGCATCGACTCATTCAGCGGGTCGTGCTCGTGATAGCGGACCCGATTCAGCACCTCCGGACCGATTCGTGCGATCGCGTCGGCGTGCCCGTGCAGTCCCGCGGCGTGGATCAGCGTGATCTTCGAGTCCGGCACCCCGGCCGCGTTCAGGAAGTCGAGCAGCATCGGCCCGACTCGATGCGTCGCGCCAAACAGGCCATCGTGGACATCGGTCAAAAGGATCGCGACCGACACCCCAGGCTTGATCAATTCGCGTAGCGGCGCCGATCCGATCGGATGCTCGATCGCCTCGCGGACGAGGTCCGGCCAGGCGCCGAGCGAGGGCAGTTCGCGCGATGTCACGACCTGCCGCAGGTTGCGATCCGGAATGTCGAGCGTCATCGGTCCAGAGCGCCAGTCCAACTGCCATTGAGCCATCAACTACCCCTGTCGTCCCAATGGAACGTCTTTGAATCGCCGCATCGTATCGGTAATCGCGCGCTCGACCGGCAACCGCTCCATCGACGACGCGCCGACGAATCCCAGGGCGTCGCAGCGCGCGATCACGTAGGCCGCGTCATCCGGCTCGGCGATCGGGCCACCGTGGCAGAGCAGGATCGTGTCTTGTTTCGTGCGCCAGGCCGCCTCGCCGATCGCCTGAACCGCCGCCGGCGCGTCGGCCAGACTCATAGCATCGCTCGCGTCGAGCCCGATCGAGCCGCCGACCGTGAGCCCCATGTGCGCGATCACGCAATCGGCGCCGGCCTCCGCCATCGCGCGCGACTCATCGGGGTTGAACACGTAGACGCAGGTGAAGAAGCCCATTCGCGCGGCCAGGCCGATCATGTCGACCTCGCGTCCGAAACCCATGTTCGTTCGTTCGAGTTCCATCCGGAAGCGACCATCGATCAGGCCGACCGTCGGGAAGTTGTTGACGCCGGAGAATCCGAGAGCGTCGATCTCGCGCAGCAGGTAGTCCATCTGCCGGAGTGGATCGGTGCCCATCACGCCGGCGATGACCGGCACGTCGCGGACGACCGGCAGGACCTCGCGTTCGCCCATGTCCTTGACGATCTGGTTCGCGTCGCCGTAGGCGAGGACGCCGGCGAGGCTACCGTGCCCGGCCATGCGGTAGCGGCCGCTGTTGTAGATGATGATGAGATCGGCGCCGCCAACCTCGGCGAACTTCGCCGAGATGCCGGTGCCAGCGCCGGCCCCAACGATCGGCTTCCCGGCATCAACCTGGGCGCGTAGGCGTCGCAGCACTTCGTCGCGCGTGTATCGCATCGATGGACCTCTACTTCTTTAGCATCGCGAGCAGGAGCGCCGCCGCGCGATCGGCGAACTCCGGATCGTTGATGTTGTTTGGCATCTCGACGACCGGGATGTCGGCGCGAAGATTCGCCTTCAATGCGCCGTAGAGTGCCTGGTCGGCTTCCGGCCACCAGTACGGATTCCCCTCCGAGTCGAGCTGACTGACGCCCTTGAGCGGCAGAAGCACGGTCACCGGACCCTGCGAGAGATTCAACCTCTCGGCGATGATCCGGCCGAGCTCGGCGTTCTCCTCCGGCGTCGTCCGCATCAGCGTCACGTTCGGGTTCCATTCGTAGAGGTTGCGGTCCTGGTACTTCTCGGGCACGGTCGCCCGGCCGCCGAAGTTCACCATGTCGAGGCACCCCGGCCCAACGACGGCCGGGACGCCAGCCCTCGCGGCCGCTTCCAGGCGGGTCGGACCGGCGCTGAAGACGCCGCCAGCCAGTTCGTCGGCCCATTCGGTTGTGGTGAGGTCGAGCACACCGGCGACGAAGCCGTCGGCGATGAGGCTCTCCATCGTCTGGCCGCCGGCGCCGGTGGCGTGAAACACCAGAACCTCGTAGCCCGCGTCTTCGAGCGCCTTGCGCGCCCGGTCGACGCAGGCGGTCGTGTTGCCGAACATCGACGCGGCCAGGAGCGGCTTGTCCGCGATCGTTGGCGGCTCGGTGTTCACCATCCCGACGATGGCGCCAGCCGCGTTCGTCAGGATGCGGACTGATAGGCGATTGATTCCAGCGATATCGACGACCGAGTACATCATCGTGACGTCTTTCGTGCCGACGTAGGCGCGCGTATCGCCGGACGCGACGGTCGAGACACACAGCTTCGGCACGCCGATCGGCAGGGCGCGCATCGCGCTGGTCGCGATCGCGGTTCCGGCCGAGCCGCCCAGGCCGATCACGCCGTCGATGTGGCCTTCGGCATACAGGCGCGCTGCGACCACCGCCGCGCCGCGCGTCATCGCCGCCATCGCGCGAGACTTATCGCCCGCGGCAACGAGAGCCGCGATATCCTCGTCGTCGGCGCTCGCGACGTCCGCCCGCGTGGTATCGGCCGAGATCGTCGGCTCGCCCAGGACGCCGACGTCGATCACGTGCGCGCGGCAGCCGCCGGCGACGATGACGTCGCAGACGAGCTTCGCCTCGGACCCTTTCGTGTCGAGCGCGGCGATCACCGCGATCGTCTTCGTCATTGGTTGCCCTCCCACCGATGCGTCTGGCCAGCGGCCGGGGTCAGAATAGCGGTTTCGGGGGCGGGACGCGCGCGAGATGGTGCCCTCTGAGTGAACTCACCCTATGGCGCGCGCCACTGCAGCGTGGAGCAACTCCAAGCGCGGCGTACGAACCGCATTCGTGACACGAGCTTGAGGCTGATACACCCAACATTCTACGGGCAAGCCGATTGCTGGCGGTTTCACCGCGTCGTAAACACCCTTGCCGATCACCCAGATCGGCGGACGACCAATCTCGTCGAAAACCCACCTTCCGTAGTGGTCCCACCACGTCAGGTGCAGTGCGGGCGGGTCGTGTCCCCGGATGTGTGTAGAAGCGGAGGCCGTTGACAGACGGCCACCGCGCGGTTCTCATTGGGATGCTTGATTTCGCCAAGAGGAGAACCGACACGATGACCGACACGCTCA
>SCUE01000014.1 GCA_004297775.1 Chloroflexota bacterium
GATGCCGGTCGTCGAATCGACGATGGGCAGCGTGATCTGGGTCGAGCTGACCGGCGGCGCGGCGAGCGGATCGTTGGTGACGCTGGAGATACCGGGGATGGTCGACTCGATGGCGAGTGGCGGCTACACGGTGAACGTGTTGACGACGCTCTCGAACGCGTCCGGTGCTCTGACGCTGCAGAACGGAATGACCTCGGTGACGGTCAATCCAGTTGTTGTATCGGCGCTGCCCGATCTTCAGGTCGTGCTCGCGGCGAATCCTCCAGTGGCGGGTTGGTCGAGCGCTTCGCTCATGGTGGCGGGCAGCCTGATGAGCCCGGCGCCGACGCTTCCGGACGACGGCCGCGTGCGCGTGTCGGTCGATGACGGAACGCCCGGCAACCTCGCTGGCATCGCGCTTGGCCCGGGCACGAGCCCTGGCTTCGCCATTGCGGCGATCGAGTCCTCGGCGACGCAGCTCGTGTTGATGTACGCGAGTGGCCAGGCGAGTTACTTCATGCTGTCGCTGGAGCGGTGGACGAATGGTCCGCTGGCCGGATCGCAATCCGTGCACGTGTCGATCGTGGATGCGATGGGCGCGCCGTACGCGCGGCCCTCAGCTACGCCGACCGTCTGGCTCGATCTCGCGTCGGCGACGATCCATCCGCCGGTCGCGGGAGCCGGCAGTGTCGAGGTAGCGGTTTCGTTCCGGACATCGAGCGCGATTCCGCCGAACGGCTGGATCGATATCTACCTGCCGATGGGCGCTGACGGAGCATCGGCGCGAATCTGCACGCCGTGTAGCCTCGGGCTGCCGCCAGATACGTACGTCGCGACCGGACCGATGAACCTGCGGGTTCATTTCCCAAGTGGTTTGGCGGCGAGCAACGATGTGCGGATCGGCATCGCGGACGTTCGGGCTCCACCCGCGTCCGGCCCGGCCTCCCTTTCGCTCGCCGCGTACGATGCGGCCACTACGCCGCTCTCGATCGTGGCCGGCGCGGGAACGTTTATCATGCCGCCGCCGGTTGTTCTCGTGGACCCGGCCGGTACGATCGTGCTGTCGCCGCCGTTCGTTGGACCGCAATTGGCGACCGCGCACGTGACGTTCAATCCAATTGCTGGCCTGTCCGCGTCGCCGGGATCGCGTTTGGTGGTCGAGTTCGGTAGCGGCGTCAACGTTGACGGCCTGACCGCGGCGGACATCATCGACCGAAACGGGAATCTCGGCCCGATAACCGTTTCGATTCCGGCATCGGGTCGAGTCGAGATCACGCTTCTCGCCGGGCATCCGATGGCCTCCGGTGCGCTCGACTTCGACATCGGTCGCATCGATCTATCGACAGCGGCGCCGCGTCCATTTGTCAGCCAAGTGACGCTGTTCGACCTGGCGAGTTTCCCGATCGTCGACGGCATCCTGGTCGGCGGCTCGATTCTCCCACCATTCGCCGCCGGCCAACTCGACGGTTTATCGATCATGATGTCGCCAAACGGCGCCGGTGAGGTCGCGACCGCGAACGTCTTCTTCACCGCGCGAAACCAGGTCAGCGCGAGCGGCCGGGTCGAGATCGAGTTCGGACCGGTATTCAGCGTTACCGGACCGTTGACCATTGACGGATTCGGCGGCAACGCCACGGTCACAACCAGTGGGACGCGCGCGGTCGTGACGTTCGCCGACGCGCCGTTGCTGGCGAATACGCCGGTGATGTTCCAGGTCGGCGGCGTGCGGAACCCGTTCGGCGCCGGGGATTACGACGCGCAAGTCACGACGTACGAGTCGGCGGAACAGGGCGGCATCCAGGTCGATCGAGCTTCCACGCAGATTTACATCGCGAACGGACCGCCGCAGGCGCTCGTCGTGGTTAACCAGCCGGGCAGCGGACCGGCCGGACAGCCATTACCGCCGGCGCGGATCGGCGCGGTCGACGTCTACGGGAATCCAGCGTTTGGACCGGGAAGCAATGGCGCAACGGCGCCGGTGACGGTGACATTGGCGGCCGGGCCGGCCGGCGCCTCGATCTTCGGCATGCTGACCGCGTACCCGATGAACGGCGTCGCGGAGTTCTTCGACATCCGGGCCGACAAGGCGGGGACGGGCTACGTGTTGCTGGCGACCGCTCCGGGGCTCGTGGCGACGACGAGCGCGTCGTTCAATGTCTTCCCGGGCATGCCGTCGCAGGTGGCGTTCAGCCAGCAGCCTGGGAATGGCGTGGCCGGGTCAACCCTTACCACGCAGCCGGTGGTGGTGGTGGAGGACCAATTTGGAAACCGGGCGGCGTCGGACAGTTCGTTCGTCAACCTGATGCTGACCGGCGGCGATGGATTCGGCTTCTTGGCCGGTCCGACCGGAATTCAGGCGACCAATGGTGTCGCGATCTTCACTGATGTCAGGGTCGATCATGCCGCGACGGGTTACCGGCTCATGGCGATGGGGCCGGGATTGGCGACCGAGAGCGCGACATTCGATGTCGTGGCCGGCGCGGCCAGCCACCTGATGTTCGTGACGCATCCGCTCCACGCGACGGCCGGTATGCCGTTTGGCCAGCAGCCAGTCGTGACGGTCGCGGACGCGTTTGGCAACCCGGTGTTGTCGGCCGCGACCGTGACGGTCTCGATTGCGACGTCGCCGGCGGCGGTTGCGTTGCAGGGAACGACCGCCGTCGCCGCATCCAACGGCGCGGCGACGTTCACCGATCTACGGATCGATCGATCCGGATTCTCGGATCCCAGTGGCTGGAGTCCTCCGTTCCCGTATCAATTGCTCGCGAGCGCGCCGGGTGTGGCGGACGCGATCAGCTTCCCGTTCACCGTCGCGGCCGCGGCGGCGAGCCAGATCGTCTACCTGGACCAGCCCGCGAGCGGCCAGGCTGGATTCCCGCTGCCGGGTTTCCGCGTGGTCGTCAATGACGCGTTTGGCAACGTCGTCGAGAGCTTCCACGATCAGTCGTTGACGATCACGTTGATTGGCGGTGCGCCGAACGCGTCTCTCCTTCTGCCGATGCCGGGCGGACCGGTTCCCGTGACGAGCATCGCCGCCGCCGCCTATCAAGGCGTGGCCTACTTCGATCGGGTCGCCGTGAATATGCCGGCGACCGGATACCAGTTCGTCGTCTCAGGGCCATCTTTGGCGCCACAGTTGAGTGGACCGTTTGACATCCTCGGCGGACCGGCCCAGCGCGTGGTCTTCCAAACGCAGCCTGGCAATGGCGTGGCCGGTCAGCTACTCAGTCAGCAGCCGGTGATTGTTGCCCTCGATCAGGCTGGAAACGTCGACGCGAACTTCAATGACTTCGTCGGCATGTACCTTCAGCCGACCAACTACAGCCCGACCGCGCCGGCGTTCCTGATCGGGCAGACATTCCTCCAAGCGGCGAACGGCGTCGCCGTGTTCAGTGACTTGCGGATCGACGCGGCCGCGACCGGGTATCGCCTGTTCGTCTTCGCCTACGGCGTACCGAATCCGATCGAGAGCGCGGAGTTCAGCGTCACGCCTGGCCAGGCCACGTTCATCGATCTGCCGGACTTCCTGCCGGATGCGATGGCCGGGTCGCCGCTGCCGGTGCAGCCGCGGGCGGTGCTGTTTGACGAGTTCCATAACGTCGTCACGAACGCGACCCACGTCGTGAGTCTGAGCTTGCTGCACGCGGCGAGCGACACGGTTCTCCTCGGGACGACGAATGCCACGCCGGTGAACGGCGTCGCGCAGTTCAGTGGACTGCGCATCGATCGCGCCGGGTTCGGGTATCAACTCGCGGCTTCGACGGTCAACATCTCCGGCCACGTCACCTTCCCATTCAGCGTCATGGCGGCGACCGCGACCGCGCTGGCGTTCCTGGAGCAGCCGGGCGGGGCGACGGCAAACATGCCGTTTGCGTATCAGCCGGTCGTCGGACTCGTGGACGCGTTTGGCAACGTCGATCACGGCGCATACGCGCTGGTCACGCTCAGTCGGCTTGGCGGCGCGAGCGGGGCGGTCCTGTTTGGTCCGACCACGAGTGACGCGTTCGGCGGCCAGGCATTCTTCGGCGGGCTCGGCATCTCGCACGCCAGCGCGAACAACCGTCTGCGGGCATCCGCGTCCGGCTTCACGGCGGTCAACAGCGCGAGCTTCCCGGTGATGGCGATGCCGCCGGAGCCGCCGTACAGCGTCGGCGTCGATTCGGCCAGCGGCGGCGCGAATGTGTTCTGGAGCGACCCGCTGTTCGACGGCGGCGCGCCGATCACTGGGTTCCGCGTCAATGTCTATGACTCGGTGTCGGCGACGACGCCGGTCTCCATCGTGAATCGGCCGGCGAACGCGCGGTCCGCGTTCATCACGGGGTTGACGCTGAACGCGACGTACCGCTTCACCGTGCAGGCATCGAATGCACTCGCGATCAGCGAGGAGTCGTATCCGACCGAGATCACGCTGTTGCAGTTGCCCGATCCGAGCCAGTCGACGCTGCAGGCGCTGCCGGCGTCGGTGGCCGCCGACGGCACCACGAGTTCGGCGGTGCGCATCACGCTGCGTGACGGCAGCGGAATGGGTGTGGCCGCGAAGGTGGTCGGACTGTTCTCCGGTCATCCGGGGCTCGATATCGCACCGCCGCAAGCGACGACCGACGCGTCTGGTAGCGCGGTCTTCACGGTACGATCGCGGCAGATCGGTCCAGCGTTCATCATGGGCGCCGACTTCACGGACGGCTTCTCGCTGCCGCAACTGGTGGTGGTCGAGTTCACGGCCGGGGCGACGAGCGCGTCGCGCTCGATCATGCAGGTGATCGGTCCCGAGATTCCGATTGGCGGGTACGCCAGCGCGATGGTCGCGGTCCGGGTCGTCGACAACGAAGGCAACCCGGCCAGCGTCAACGTCAGCCTCGTCGCCAGCCCTGGCTACCCGGTCGCGATTCAGGCGCTGAACGCGCAGACCGATTTCGATGGTTGGGCGCGATTCCTGGTGTCGTCGTACCAGGATGGTGTCGCGACCATCATGGCCACGGCGGGTGGTGTGACGCTGGCGCAGACGGCGCAGATCACGTTTGTTCCCCCGCCGCCACCGCCACGGCCGAGGCTGCAGGGGCGCGTCGTCAGCGACACTGGTTTGGTCCTGACGGGCGCGGGGATCCGCGTGCGCCAGGCGGTATCGCCATTCGTCACGTTTAATCTGACGAGCAGCGCGACGGGTTCGTACGCCACCTTCCTGCCCGACGATGGCGAGTGGCTGGTTAGCGCCAGCGCGCCCGGCCACATGTCTCTCCGCGATCAGACGTTGTTCCTGCCAGTCGGCGACGTCTTCTTCGACCCGCTCTTGATTTCGACGCCGAAGCTGATCACGGGCCGGCTCGTCGATCGATTGGGTAGCCCGGTCGGTCATGTTCGGATCCGCGCCCAGATGGACAACTGGATCAGCGTGGTCCGGTCGGCGTCAGGGACGGGACTCTTCTCGATTCCGGTGCCGGAGATCGGCTACCTCTCGGTGACGGCCGATCCGATTCCAGTGCCGGGCAACATCCCGCCGATGGCGCAGGTCTTCATCTACTCTGAGGCGAGCGTCGACCTTGGCGACTTCCGGTACGGCACCGGCTTCACTGTCACCGGTACGGTGCGTGACGGTCTCGGCGGCTCCGGAATTCCCGACGCAACCGTCAGCGCGTACCTGCTGCCGCCGCCGAATGCGGGTTTGGAGCCGGAACTGGTCGCGGAGACGATCGCCGACGCTTCGGGCGTGTATGACGTCAACCTGCCGACCGAGGGACCGTACTATTTCGTCGGCGGTGGACCGGGCGTCATCAGCGGACGGCGTGACATGGGTGTCGCCGGTAACCTGAGCGGTATCGACATCATTGCGCGAGCCGCGACGCAATCAATCTCGGGCACAGCACGCGACACGGCCGGAGCGATCTTGACCGGCGTTCCGGTCATTGCCGAACTGCCGGGATACCGCGTCGAGACGACGACCGACGCGAGCGGCGCGTACAGCCTGAGCGTGTTTGCGGGAACGTGGAACCTCACGGGTGTGACACAGCCAGAGAAGGCTGGTCCGATCCTGCGCGTGAACGTCGCAGCGACGGCTCAGAACACGATTGTGAACCTGACGTATGTTGCGTTCGAACCGGCGAACAACCAGGCCCTGAGCGTGGCGGCGCCGCGGCTGAGCCTGGTCGGGCCGACCGACTCGCGGCTGCACGACTTCGAGAGCCCGTCCGATAGGGACTGGAGTTGGTTCCCGGGTCGACGCGGATTCATCTATCGCGTGAACACGTTCGCGCTGGGGGCGATCGTCGATACGGCGATCGCGGTCTACGATCCGAGTGGGTCGCTGCTCTACTACAACAACCACGCGACGGATCAGCCGGACGGATCGTCGATCCAGTTCACGGCCCAGGTGGACGGACCGTACTACGTGCGAGCGAGGAACGTGGCGCCGACTGGAGGTCAGGGCACCGAGTATCGGATCGCGGCGCAGGAACTTGGGGCGATTCCGACGGCGACGCCGCTGCCGACAATGACGGTGCCGCCGACGCTGACGCCGAGTATTACGCCGACGCGTTCCGTCACACCGACGTTTGTTGTCGGAGAGTCAACATGGACGCCCACACTGACGCCGACGATGACGGTGCCGCCGACTGTCACGCACACGCCGACGCTGACGCCCACGTGGACATTGACGCCGACCGAGACGAGCACGCCGACGAACACGCCAACCTCGACGCCAACGTACACCCCGGCGCCAGGCGACCTCATCACGCTGGCGCTGCCGATGCTGCCGCCGAGCGCACGAGCGGATGAGGTCTTCGCATTCGGCGGCGATCAGAACTGGTACCAGTTCAGCGCCGTCGCCGGGTACACGTACGAGATTCGCACGGATCCGTCGACCGCGAATGCCACCGCGAACGTAGACACTCAGTTAATGGTCTGGCGTGGATCCGCCGCGGCGCCGCACGCGATCGCGTACAACGACGACGACGAGTCCCGGGCAACGGACAGCGAGAGGAACCGCTTCTCGCGCGTCACGTATCTCGCCGAGTTGAACGAGACGATCTACCTCACGGTCTGGCACTTCGACTCGACCGCGAGCGGCGCCGGGACGGCGCACGACCTGCGGGTGATTGCTTCGGCCGCGTCGAGCGCGGTCCAGACGTCGACCCCGAGTTCGACCGCGACCGCGACGCCGACCGCGACGCCGACCGTCACACCGAAGCCGACCGCGGTCGTCGATGCTTACGAGTCTGACAACGTGCCGTCGGCGGCGAAGGCGATCGTGGTCAACGCCGCGCCGCAGGCTCACACGTTCCACGCGCCACTCGACAATGACTTCGTTCGCTTCTCGGCCGCGGTCCAGGGCGTCTATACGATTGAGACGACCGCGCTGACCGGGGGCGCGGACACGATCATCACGCTGATGCGCGCCGATGGCACGAACGTGTTCGACGTGAATGGCATTCGCCTGGAGAACGACGACGATCCGCTGCAGAGTGGGACGACCAACTATCGGCAGTCGCGGATTAGCTTCACGGTTTTGACGCCAGAGACGTTCCTGGTGCGCATCCGCAACCGTAACGGCAATCTGTACGGCTCGACGGTTGGATACAACGTCGCGGTGACGGGTGTCTTCGTGACGCCAACGCCGACGGCGACGCGAACGCAGACATCGACGCCGACCGCGACTCCGACGCTCGGTGCTGGTGAGCCGACGGGGACGCCGACCCAGACGCCGACCGTCACGAGCACGCCGACTCAGACGCTGACGCCGACGCCGACGGCGGTGGCGGACGCGTACGAGGGCGACAATAGCAAGGCCTCGGCTGACGTCCGCATCTTCGACCTGAAGAACCCGATCGTTCATTCGGGAAGCCAGCCACTTGCCGGCAATAATGGTCCGCGCCATGGCTTCCACCAGGCGGGTGACGAGGACTGGGTGGCCGTGCAACTTGGGCGCCTGGTCGCTGGCACCCGCATCGTGATTATGACCAGCGACCTCGGCCGCCGCTTCATTCGCGACGCCGATGGGACGGTCCGCGAGTCGATTCTCCGCACCGAGACCTTGCTCTTCCTCTATCGGCCGGATGCGACCGCGCCCGGCGGCGTACGACTGGCGCGGTTCAACAGCCAGGATCCGGACAGCCCGAACGTCCGCCAATCTCGAATTGTCTGGGTGGTGACGGCTGAGGAAGCGGCGCTGTACTCCGGGCAGGTGTGGTACATCCGGGTGCGCAATGAGGCCTCGGCGTTCTACGGCGTCGATGCTTTCTACAACCTCCACGTTGCGCAGGAACAGCCGGCGCCGACGCGGACGCCGACCGCGACCCCGACGGTAACGCCGACCTTCACGCGGACGGCGACTGGCACGGCGACGAATACGCCGACGCCGACGAATACACCGACACACACATTGACGCCGACGCCGACCTGGACGCCATCGATCACACCGACCGTGACCCCAGTCGTGACGTTGCCACCGGGTGTGCCGACCTACACGCCGACAAGCACGCCGACGTGGACGCCAACGTCCACCCCGACCCCGACCGCGACCAGCACGTTCACGACCACTCCGACACCGACCGCGACGGACACGCCGACCGAGACGGCGACCGCGACCGAGACGGCGACCGCGACGCCGACGCCGACCGCGACCCCTGAACCGATCAATCAGACAGTGAACACGAGCCAGGGGACGACGCTCCAGACCTCGAACGGCGACACCCGGATCGACATTCCCGGCGGCTTCTCGAATCTGGCCGGCGAAGTGGTGTTCGAGTTCAACGGCGGACCGGCCTACCGACAGGGCGACGGGCAACGTTCGCTGCGATCGTACAAGGCGAAGGCATTCGCCTCGGACACGGGTGACCAGATCACGCAGTTCGACGTGTCAATCAGCTTCTGCTCGACGATCTCGTGGGCCGACGTGAGCCGCGACGGCTTTGAGATCCTGGACCAGGACGACATCAAGGTTTCCTGGATCGACCCCGAGACGGGAAATCGGCGAACGGACGGTGTGACACGGGTATTCCTGCGGAAGGCGACGGCGCTGCTGGCGGGCGAGATCTGCGTCAAGACGGAGCACTTCACCGACTTTGAGATCGTCGGCGCCGAGGTTCCGACGCCGACGCCGCGTCCGACGAACACGATCACGCCGACTCGAACGATTACGGCGACGCCGGTGTTCGTGGCCGCGGCTGACACCGCAACCCCGACCCCGACCGCGACCACCACTGGCGCGAATACGCCGACCGTGACGCCGACGTCGACCGCGACGTTTGTGCCGGTGTCGACGACGGTCGCGGTGAATCCAGTTGCGACGACGACGGTGTCGACGAGCGACGGCGTGCTGACGATCGAGATCCCGGCTGGTGGCGTGGCGGAGACCGGCGGGACGCCGATTCCGGTGGTCGTGACGATCCGGACGACGCCGGTTCCAGCGAGCACGGATGGCGTGGCGCGTGGGCTGAAGGCCGTGCGGATCGAGATGCAGACGCAGGGCGGGACGCAGATTACGCAGTTGACGAAGAGCATCGTGGTCGAGTTCGCGTACTCCGACGCCGAACTGAGCGCGCGCGGTCTCACCGCCAACACCCTGCGGGTCTACTCATCGAACGACGGCGTGACGTGGGAGTTGCTGCCGACGACGATCGATCCGGTGACGCGCCGCGTGCGGGCGACGGTGAGCCACCTGACCATCTTCGCCCTGGCCGGATCGCAATACCGGTACGTTCTTCCCATCGTTCCGCATCGGGGTGGGGCCTAAGCTCTCCTCTGGTGCGCGGCCCATTCGGCGCGCAAGCCACGATCGGGTGCGGCTATGGTTGAGGAAGCACGGCTGTGTGCCGGCGCGGCCCGTGGTTGGGAGTTTTGGGCAATCGTGAGTGAGTAGAGTGCGGCTTCGCGCACTGTGGGCGGCGGTCGCGATAGTCGCGGTCGCGGCAATGGTTCTGGCGCGCATCGGCGACGCATCGGGCGGTCAAATCGAGGCGGTCTTCGCGAGTGAGGCGTCGCGAGTGGTGCCCTCGCGTGACGTGTGGCCCGTGCGCCCAGCGGTGACGGCACAATCGGATCCGTCTCCGACATCGACAGTCCCGGTGAGTCTCGGCCCACGCTCTGACGCCACACCGATCCCAACTTCGGATGCCGCGGTGGCGTCGACCGTGCGCGCGGCCGCCGCTTCCGTATCGACGGCCGTGGAGCGCGCCACCGCGGAGTACCGCGACCCGCGATTTGGTATTGCGATCATCAGCGGCGATGCGACCGCGATCGATCACGCGCTTACGCAGGCGCGGTCTGGATCGTGGTACTCCTATGGCGCTGGCGCTCCGTCCACGTACGGCCCACCGGGGAAGGTGCATCTCCTTCGCGTCGGCCCCAACACGCTTTCGACGAGCGCGGACGAAAGCCTGCGGGATGTGGCGCGCGCCCAGCCAGGCTCGTATTGGATCGTTGGGAACGAGCCGAATGTCCCTGGGCAGGACTGGGTGACAGGAGACCTGTACCCAACCGCGGGACGCAATCACGCGATCGCGTACAAGAGATACCGCGATGTCATCCTGGGTGTGGACCCGACTGCCAAGTTCGTCGTTGGCAATATGTTGAACCACGCAACAACGTGTACTGGGTGTTCTGGAATTGCCCGTGGCGACACGTACCTCGAGGCTCTCCGAGCCGCGTATCAGTCGCTCTACGGCACCGAACTTCCGGTTGACGTCTGGGGACTGCACCTCTACGTCATTGATTGGGACCATCCTCCGATGACCGATACGGCGGAGTTGATCCAGAACGCGGAAGCGTTTCGCGCGTATGTCGATTCGCTGCCTGGCGGAACCGGAAAGCCGATCTGGATCACCGAGATGGGTGTGATCTGGGGCTATCAGGACTACTGCTGGCTTGGCGATCACGTGACGCCGGACTGCCGGTCGTCGACAACTGCTACGGCAACACCACGCGTTGTCACAGCCAGATATGCCGGTCAGCCTTCGATCGAATTTCCCTTGGCGAGCGATGCCATCGACGCGTATCTGGCGACGATGATGGACTGGCTGTTGGCGCGATCGGTATCGCATCGATTCGAGCGGTGGTTCGTGTATACGAACTACGGCCAGCCGGAGCCCTACACCGGCGTCTACGCGGGTGTCTCGCTCATGGATGGTTCGACCGCCAATGCCGGATTGACACGGTTCGGTCGTACCTATCAGTCGCGCGCCGCCACGGCGCCGACAAGTACTCCGACATCGCCGAGTGGTGGCGGTGGCGGTGGTGGCGGTGGTGGGTTCGGTGCAACACCCACGATGACGGCGACGCGCACACCGGACAACACGCCGACAGTGACGCCGACGGTGACGCCGACCGCAACTCCAACCGCGACATTCATCCCGGTTTCGACGACTGTGCCGGTCAACTTCGTCGCAACAACGACGGTTGCGACGAGCGACGGCGTTCTGCGGATCGAGATTCCGGCTGGTGGCGTCGCCGCCGCCAACGGGACGCCGGTCCCGGTGGTCGTGAACGTGCAGACGAATCCGGCGCCGGTCACGACCGATGGTGTTTCGCGCGGTCTGAAGGCCGTGCGCATCGAAATGCAGACGCAGGGTGGATCGCCGATCACTCAACTGACACGCAGTATCGTGGTGGAGTTTGCGTATTCGGACTCGGAACTGGCCGCGCGCGGACTCAACGCCAGTTCACTTCGCGTGTATTCGTCGAACGACGGAGTGACCTGGGAACTGCTGCCGGCGACGGTCGATCCGGCGACCCGGCGAGTGCGCGCGACGACCACCCATTTGACGACGTTCGCGCTGACAGGGTCGCCGTTTCGCCAGATGATTCCGATGGCGCCGCGCGGCGCCTAGGTCGTCGACTTCGGGCGCTCAACCCTGACTCTCTTCCCATTTGCGCATGGCGCAGGGTGTTCCCTGCCGGCGTGAATCCGCGCCGTAGGGGGTTCGCATAGTAGAGTCGGGTCATTGACACGATGGCGCGCCATGCGTAGCGTGGTAGCGTTGAGGCAGCATGAGGGCCATTCGTGACTGATGTAGGCGCGCGTAGTTCGCCACGCGAGGTCGTGGCGTACCTCTTGCGCCTGCGGCCGGTCCTGGCGAATGCCGTCCAGGTGCGCCGAGGGTTCATCGAGCAAGTCGGTGTCCTGATCGAACAACTGCGGCAGGGCGATCCGATCAGCATCGCTCGGCAGGCCGGTCGACTCGGCAATGAGACATCGCCGATGTTTCGCGAGGCGCGCCACCAGATCGATGCACTCGACCCACCACCCCTCTGCGAGGCGTGCAATCGGGCGATCTCCGACTGGTTGGAAGTCCATCTCAGTGCGTGCGCGTTATTGGGCCAAATCGGCTCACAGCACGACGCCAAGCGACTCCGCGTGGTGCAGGAGCATCTCGCAGAGGGTCGGACGCACGCGACGCGCTTCAACGAGGAGTACACGCATATCAAGACCGATCTGCGCGAGCAGGTCGATCGCGTCCTCGGGCGGCGCCGTCGCGGCGGCGGTCCCTCGGGTTTCTTGCGGCGTCTGTTCGGCGCGAAGAACTGATAGGAAGAATTGGCTAGGCCTGGCGCGGCCGACTAATGGTGGGCGCAGCATCGCCTCCGTAGAATGGCGACAGGTCGCGGTGTCGATTGGTATGGGCGAGCCCGTGGCGCGAGGTGAGGGGCCAGGTGCGGTGCGAGACGTGCGGATTCGATAACCCGCCGCAATTCCGCTTTTGCGGTGGCTGCGGCACCCGCCTCGTCCTGTTCTGTCCCTCCTGCGGCTCGGCCGCATCGGCACGCATGCGATTCTGCGGATTCTGCGGCGGCGGTCTCGTCGCGCCAACGACCGCGCCGGTCTGGCCCTCGGCGGCTCAGGTCGGGTTTCCCTCGGCGAACCCAAACCTCCCGATTCTCTCGGCGACTCCTCCCTATCCGCCTGGCGCGGCGACCCCGGGCTATCCGCCATCGCCGGTTGGCCAGATCCCGACCTCGCCGTATCCGGGCCAACCAGTTCCGCCCGGGTCCGGCTGGCCGCCGGCGCAGCCATACCCGTATCAACCGCCGACGCCATACCCGGCCGCGACCGCGTCACCGGGCGTCCAATTACCGATCGCTCCGTCCACGGCGACGCCGCCCGCCCTCGAACAGCCACCGACGGGCATCGCACTGGAGCAGGTCTCAGAGGCTGCCGTCGCCCCGCCACCGCCGCCCGCGCCGGCGTCGGCGGCCACCGCCGCGCCGTCGGCGCCGTTCCAGCCCGCCACGGCCGAGTCGGCTGAGGGCGCTGGCGCGCACGGCTTGCCCGAGCAGGAGCGCCGAATCGTCTCGGTCCTGTTCACGGACATGAGTGGTTCGACCGCGATGGCCGAGAAGATGGATCCCGAGGAGTTCACGACGATCGTGAACGACCTCTTCACCCGGCTCGGGGCCTGCATCACCCAGTACGAAGGGCACATCGACAAGTACATCGGCGACGCGATCATGGCCACGTTCGGTGCGCCGATCGCGCACGAGAACGATCCCGAGCGCGCGATTCTGGCCGCGCTGGACATGCAGGAAGAGGTGCGCCGGGTCGCGGCTCGACTGCACCGACGCACCGGGGTCATGCTCCGCATGCGGGTGGGGATCAACACCGGTGAGGTCATCGCCGGGCACGTCGGTTCCGAGGCGCGGTCGGACTACACGGTCATGGGCGACACCGTCAATACGGCCAGCCGCCTGGAGCACAACGCGCCCGTCGGCGGCATTCTCGTCTCGGAGTCCACCTACCGGGCGACACGGAATCTTTTCGACTGGCGCATCCTCGAGCCGATCACGGTCAAGGGCAAGACCGAGCCGCTCAACGTATTCGAGCCAACTGCGCGAGCGACCGGCGGCCCGCGCGGCGTCCGCGGTATCGATTGGATGGAGACGCCTTTCATCGGGCGCCGCGATCTGGTCGACCATCTTGTCGAGACGTACGGTCAGGTATGCAAGGGCGAAACGCGCATCTTCGCGGCCGTCGGCGAGGCGGGACTCGGCAAGACGCGTCTGCGCCACGAGTTCCAGCACGCGCTCCATCGCGCCGGCTTGCGCGAGGACGCGCTGTACTTGCTCGGCCGCTGCCTGCCGTACGCGCAGGGCAACTCGTACGGCGTCGTCAATTCGCTCCTGCGCGACTACTTCGGGCTGGGCGAGGAGACCGATCCGGTCGTCATTGCGACCAAGATCCGCGAACGCGGCGAATCCGACGACGCGGTCGAGACACTGCTGCCACTGCTGACGGGCGGTCGGGCGCGTGGCGCGCTCGAACGTCTGACGCCGGAACAGTGGCAGCAGCTCGCGTTCGCGACGGTTCGGGACATCGTCGAGCGCCAGGCCGGGATCCAGCCGGTCATCCTGTTCTTCGAGGACATGCACTGGATCGACGCGTCATCGCTCGATCTCCTGAACTCCCTGATCGCGAACATCCGGAACCTACCGGTGTTCTTCTTCCTGATCTATCGAGGTGAACTGGCCGAGCCGCCAGCGTGGCACGCGCATCCTGGCTTCCATCGCGAGGCGCTCCTTCCATTCACATCCGACGAGTCACGCGCGCTGATCGGGGCGATCCTGCCGGGGATCGAGTTCCCGGCCGGCGTGCTCGACCATATCGTGACGCGGGCGGCCGGGAATCCCTTCTACATCGAAGAGATCATCAAGACCTTCAACGAGACTGGCGCAATTCGGCGGGACGGCGATATCTGGGTCGCGAGCAATGATGTCGATCACTATCAGGTGCCGGATACCGTCCAGGCGATCGTGCGGACCCGCATCGATCGTCTCGAGGATTCCACGCGGCGGGTGCTGCAGCAGGCATCCGTCATTGGCCGGACGTTTTCGCGGCAATTGCTCGACGAGGTCAGCGACGTCAAGCCGCTCGACCCGCCGTTGGACAACTTGATCTCGACCGAATTCATTCGACCGGCCGATCAGCCGCGCGCCTACGTGTTCCGAACCGCTCTGGCGCAGGAAGTTGCCTACAGCGTCCTGCTGGTGCGCCGACGGCGCGCCTACCATCGCCGCGTCGCCGACGCCTATGAACGCATGTTCCGCGAGACGATCGACCAGCACGTCGAGGATCTGGCGCGGCATTACGCACTGGCCGAGATCTGGCCGAAGGCGCTCGCGTTCGGGCGCGTCGCCGCCGACCGAGCCCGCGCGATCTATGCCAACGCCGAGGCGATACAGCACTACAAGCGGTGCCTCGGCGCGATCGATCGGCTCGAAGAACTTCTGACTTCCGAATGGGAAGAGCACAAGCAGCCCGATCTGGCCGATTTGAATCGCGACCAGCTCGCCGCGCAGCGGCAAGAAATCATGTCGCGCCTCGCCGATACCCAGGCTCTCATCGGCGCGTACGACGATGCGATGGCGACGTACACGTCCGGATTCGAACTGGCGGTCGATCCGCCCGCGCGCGGAGATCTCCTCTTGCGTCTGGCCGAGAACGTTCACGAGAAGCGGGCGCGCTGGGCCGAGGCGCTCGATTGCCTGACACGCGGCCGGGAAGCGGTCTCGGGCGCGACGGATTCGGCCACGCTTGAGGCGCGCATCGACATCGCGCTCAGTCGCGTGTACTGGCGACTCAACCGAGCCGAGGAGGCGCGCGCGATCGCGGAAACCTGCGCCGCCGCGCTGGATGGCACCGATCTCTGCGTCGAACGGGCGCGCGTCGCGATGCAACTCGGCCGTCTGTCGGCCTCGACCGGCGATTTCGCGGGTGCGCACGGTCAGTGGTCGCGCGGACTCGACATCGCCCGCGGCTGCGAAGATAGCCGCGAGATCGCGCCGTTTCTCCAGAACCTTGGTGTCGCCTCGTTCCGACTCGGTCGTCGCGACGAGGCGCTGGAATACTTTGCGCAACTGAATGCGCTCTGCGAACGCACCGGTGACATCTGGCTGCAGTCGACCGCGCTCGGTAGCCTCGGCGGAGTCGCGCGCGCGCGGCAGGATCTCGATGGCGCGGTCGGTTACTACGAGCGAAGCGCGCGGATCAAGGCGCGTATCGGCGACCCGCGCGGCGTTCTGATCGCCTACAACAATCTGGCCGAGGTGTACGGCGACCAGACTGAGGCCGCGCGCGCGATCGCGACGTACGAGAAGTCCCTGGCGATCGCCCGGGACGTCGGCGCGCGCGACAAGATTGCATACATCTTCCGCAACATCGCCTCGCACCGTCTGGAGCTCGACGACGTCGATGCCGCCGAGCGAGACGCGCGTGAAGCGCTCGCGATCGCATCCGAACTCGGCGACAAGTTCGAGTCGGCATTGGCTAACCGCGTCCTGGCGCAAGTAGCCCGGCGGCGCGGCGACCGTGCCGAGGCGGTCGATCTCATCCACGATGTCGTGACCGCGCTACGCGAAGCGAAGAACACCCACGAACTCGGCACCGCGCTGCTCGATCTGGCCGAGTTGCAGCACGGGCTGGGACGGGCCGACTCAGCCGATGCCGCGATCGCCGAGGCCGCGCCACTCGTGGAGAAGGCCGGCAGTCAGCGCGACAAGGAGCGCCTTGCCGTGTTGCGCGCGCCGGACAGCGTCTCGACGCCGTCGTGAATCCAGTCGATCAGCGCCACGTCCAGACGACGTTCGCGAGGAAGTTCCATGACATCGCCACGCCGATGCCAGCGAGGTTCGCGACCAGGAAGTACAACGGGCCCGCGATTTGGCGCAGCGGCTCGGCGTAGGCGTCGGCCAGGAACCAGGTGACCCCGGTCGTGATCGCCAGTCCGACCAGTGAAACGGCGTTGAACTTCAGGAAGCGACGGACGGTTGGCCGGAGTAGGAACGTGGCCATCGGCCCGGCGATCGGATGATTCTCCGCGATCGGCAGGCGGCGAACGCGCGCCGCGGCGTTCGCAAACGTCCAGGCGTTATTGCCGATGAAGTTCGTCACGATCGCGATTTCGACCGCCAGGGCAGTCGAGATCGGCAGGGGCAGTCCGAGGACGGCGTGAAGCAAGTAGTTCGCGAGAAGAGTTACGGGCACGCCGCTCGCGCCGACGATCGCGAACTTGACGAATCGACGAGCGGTCGCACGACGATTGACCGTGAATGCTTCACGGCGACGGCGACGCGGGGCAGTTCCGGCAGAGCCGGGTGTGGGTGTGGCGTCGGTCAGACCAGTCGCCTGTCCGCGAGCGGTCGCGTCCCGGTGCGAGCCGAGCGCGGTGGCGGCGTCAGCCGCAGACGCCACACGGCGATCACTGCCTCGCGGACGATGCGACCGGACATCTTCGATTGTCCGACGCGCCGATCCATGAAGACGATCGGGATCTCGCGAATGCGCCCACCCAGTTGATGGATGCGATAGCTCAGTTCGATCTGGAACGAGTACCCCTCGGATCGAATCGCATCGAGGTCGAGCGCGGCCAGGCTCTCGCGTCGGAAGCACTTGAAGCCGCCGGTTATATCATGAATCGGCAGCCCGAGAATCACGCGGGCGTAGATCGAACCGCCACGGCTGATGACACGGCGGCTGAGCGACCAATCGGGCGTCGCCCCACCGGGCACGTAGCGCGAACCGAGGGCGAGATCGGCGTCGTCGGTCGCGGCTTGCAGTCGCGGCAGAACGGCCGGATCGTGCGAAAAGTCGGCGTCCATCTCGAAGACGTGGCTGTAATCGCGGGTGAGGGCGTACTTGAATCCGGCGATGTACGCCGTACCCAGGCCGAGTTTTCCGGCGCGATGAATGACGTCGAGTCGTCCGGTGAGATCCCTCTTGAGCCGTTCGGCAATCTCGCCGGTGCCGTCGGGCGACCCATCGTCGACGACCAGGATGTGGAACGGTCCGGCCGCCAGAATAGCCGCGACAAGCGTTTCGAGATTCTCACGTTCGTTGTAGGTCGGGACGACGACCAGGGATGTCAAGAGGCAATATTATACGGGCGAAGGAGTGACGGTGATCTCGGTCGACGGCGTGTCGGTGCAGGATCGCGATCTCTTGACGCGCCTGACGCTCTATTTTCAATCGCTCGATACGCGGCTGCGCGAAGGGCAGGGGTGGTTCATCTTCAACGCCGACCGGTCGCGCGCGTCGAGGATCGCGCGATTCGTGCTCGATCGCCTGGCCGAACGGCGTCCGTTCATCTCGTACTATCACGTTCCCTGGCGGGACTTCGCGCTCAACGCGTACATGTCGAGAGTCGAACTGCCAACCGCGGTGGCGCTTCCGCGAGGTCCGGGCACGGAATATGATCTGGCTGGGCGCATCTCGCGCGATCAATTCGAACAGATGCGTGCGACGGACGTGCTGGTGCTGGTCGGTTTGCGGCCCGAGCATCGGTATGAGATCGAACACCTCGAGGCGATTATGTCGGTCCGATTCGCCCGCGGTCTGGCGTCGATCGTCGTGACGCCGCACGAGCCACATCAATTGATGGACGCGTACACCGCGCAGGGCGCTGAGGCCACCTGGCGAAAGCTGTACGATGAGGTGTACCGCGCGAGCCTGATCGCGCTCTAGGAGGATTTGTGGAAATCTGTTCGGTCGACGACAGCCCAGGACCAATCATCTGGAATCACTACCTACGCGCCGGCTACGCCACCTGGCCGGTCGGGATGGCGTGCGACGTCCACTTTCACAAGGACGCCGCCGAGGTGTTCGTGATCGTCGATGGCGCCTGTGACTTCATCGTCGGCGATGAAACGAAGCGCGTGATCGCTGGTCAGACGGTCTACGTTGGCCCCGGCGTGGCCCACAAACTGACCGCGGTGGGAGACCGGCCAATGAAGATGTTCCTGGCGGTGATGCCGAATCACGAACCGACTCACACGATTGAGAATGCCGATGGCACCTGGCGCGACCACAATCGGCAGCCGCCGACCGCGACGGATATCTGGTTCGGCAAGATTGACTGATCCACGCCGGGCCGTTCCTTAGGACTGTTCGGCCGGCCGTCTCGACCCAAGTAGGTCATGGCACGTCGGAGCCGCGCATGGCCTAGTTCTTACGATGACGTTTGGACGGATCGCCGGTGTCCTGATTGCGCTGGTGCTGGTGGCCGTGCCGACGCAAGCGTGCGCCTACGACGGCCCGGAGCAATTCGACCACGCGCGCGCCGTGCTCACCTCATTCACGACCAGCCTGGAGCGTCGGGCGGCCGGTGATCTGACCGGGGCGATCGCGGCGATCGAGGAAGCGCGGCGGCTGGCTCCCCTCGATCCGGAACTGGCGTTGGAAGCGGCGCGCATGTACGCGGTTGCACGGCAGTATGGCGCGGCCGCGCTCGCCTACACCGATGCCACGACGCTTTCGCCGCGGTCGGTCGAAGCATTCCTCGAAAAGGCGCGGTTTCATCTCGCGGGCGGATTCCGCGTCGAGCAAGCGGTGATCGCCGCGCGGGAAGCGACGCGCCTCGATCCCGAGAATCTCGTTGCGCGCGCGACGCTGGCGGCGGCCCGTGTCATTGCCATCGCGGCTGGCAAGTACGAATACCTCGACGCTTCACCGGGCCGTTCCTACAATTCCCCTACCGAACAGGCAAACGGTAACGGAGGAACCATCTATGGCGGGCGCGGCAGTTGCTGTAACAGACACCAGCTTTCAGAATGAGGTGTTGTCGTCAGCGGAGCCAGTTCTGGTCGATTTCTGGGCAACGTGGTGTGGCCCATGCAAGATGGTTGCTCCGATCGTCGAAGAGATCGCGAACGAGCAGTCTGGCAAGCTGAAAGTCGCGAAGGTGGACGTCGATGAGAATCCGCGTGCCGCTTCGCAGTTCGGCGTGATGAGCATCCCGACCTTGATCGTCTTCAAGAACGGTCTGCCCGTCGAGCGCCTGGTCGGTTATATGCCGAAGGCGAAGCTCATGCAGGCGATCACGCCGCATCTCAGCTAGTCCTCGCGCAGTTCTCAGCGCGATCGCGACGATCGCGCTGGCGATCGCGTTGACGTTCCCAGGAACCGCGAGCGCCCAGGTAGTGGGGTCGCGGTTTTTTGTCGAGACGGGGTTCTCGGTGTCCGACTCCGACGGTGTTCGCTTTCTGAGCGAATTCGATCGGTTCGGCGGCGTCGGGGCGGTCGGGTATCCGGCGTCGCGCCGCTTCACCTGGGACGGATTCACCGTTCAGGTTTTCCAGCGCGTCATCTTCCAATGGCGGCCGGAGTCGCACTCGGTCGCGTTCGTGAACGTGTTCGATCGTCTGCACGAAGCCGGCTACGACGACTGGCTGGCGTCGGTTCGCCAGACGCCGCCGCCGGGGTCCTTCGCCGACGCCGGACTATCGTGGGATGCCGCGGCGGCACTCCGCTTACGCGTGCTCGACCGCGACCCAGCGATCAAGCACGCGTACTTCGACGTCGTCGGCGATCCGATTCAGGCCAATGGGTTGCCGGTCAGCGACATCGTCGATTTCGGGAACCACGTCGCGTTGCGCAGCCAGCGCGTCGTCTTCCAGCGCTGGAAAGTCGGCGTGCCGTGGGCGCGCGCGGGTCAGGTCACGGTTGCGCTGGGTGGCGATATCGCCAAGGAAGCCGGAATCTTGCCCGATCGAGCGGCACTTGTGCCGGAAACTGCACCGTCTCACTCGTTTGCCGCCTCGATCGTGATCGATCCTGGCCACGGCGGCGCTGAATCCGGCGCGGCGCGGGATGTTCCCGTCCTCATCGAGAAGGATGTCACGCTCGATATCGCGCGTCGTTTGGCCGTCCTTCTGCGTGGCCTCGGCCACCGCGTGACGCTGACGCGGACCGCAGACGCCGAGGTGAATGTGCCAGCCCTGGATCGGAATGGTGACCGCCGCATCGATGTGGACGACGACTTGCAGGCGCGCGTCGACATCGCGAATGACGCCGACGCCGATCTGTTCGTCTCGTTGCACAGCAATGGCGGGCCGCCGGCACTTCGTGGCGTTGCCACGTACTACTGCGCGGACTGTACCGACTCGACGCGGCACCGTTCGCTCGCCGTGACCGTGCAGAGCGCCGCGGTCGAGGCGGTTCGCCCGTATGGCGGCGGCGCGTTTGGCGCCGGCGTCTACGACGAGGCCGGTCTCGGCAAGCCGTACGGCCACCTGTTCGTGATCGGGCCGAAGACGCCGCGCGTCGCGCGTCCGAATCGGGCCGAGGCTCAGGCGCTCGTCGAAATGCTATTCGTATCGAACGCGGCTGATGCGGCGCTTCTAGCGCGTTCCGACGTGCGTGGATCGCTCGCTGAAGCGCTCGCGCGCGCCGTCGAGGCGTACCTCAGCGAGCGGCGTTAGGCTCGCCGAGGAGCCCTAGATCGAGTAGCACCGCACGTGGTACGGCGACATCACGATTGTCTTGACAGTGCCACTGAAATCCATGCGGCGAACCATACGCAGTTCATCGCGGTTGATCGGGTTGCCGCAGCCGTCCTTCGTGCAAAGGTGGCCCGAAAAAATGCGGTTGCGCTCGGCGCGCTCGGCGGCGGTCGCGTTCTTGTTTGCCTTTTCTGCCATTGGTGAATGCCCTCCGTGGGTTGGGTGAATTGATTGTAGCCGGCGTTGACGGCGCGATCCCACGATCGTACGATCGCGCCATGCTCCAGCGCTGGACCGGGGCGCCCGAAGGCGCCGATGACGAGTCGACGACGCGGCCACAACCGGCGCCGATCTCGCCCTGGGTCGCGGCCCCGCTGGCGCTGGTTGCCGTCGTCGGCGCGGCGCTCTGGCTCGGGCGCGCGCAATTGACTGCCCCGCTGGCGATTCCGACCGACGTCCCCGCCGAGTTTCGCGTCATCTCCGTTCACGTCGTCGGCGCGATCGCGCGGCCGGGCGTGTATCAGTTGCGGTCAGGCGAGCGGCTTGCGGTCGCGATCGAACGCGCGGGTGGCGCGTTGCCCGAGGCCGATCTCGCGCGCGTCAACCTGGCCGCGCGCGCTCGGGATGGCCAGCAGATTCTCGTGCCGACGATTGCGATAGCCCTCGCGGCCCCAGCGATCCGGCCGACGCCCGGGCGCACTCCGACAGCGGTGCTGGTCCGGGTCAATCTCAATCAGGCCGATATCGCGGCGCTCGACTCGCTGCCCGGCGTTGGCGCGGTGACCGCTCGCCGGATCATCGAATATCGGCAGAAGAACGGTCCGTTCGCCGATCCGCGCGAACTGCGTTCGGCGCGACTCGTCACTGCCGCGGCGTGGGAGCGACTGAAGGATCTCGTCGACGCGCCTTAGCGGCGGCGCGGCCCCGAAGGCTGCGCGCTAGCTGCTTCCCATCATCTCGCGAATGCGGTCGGCGCCGAGAATCGTCGGCGAGACGCTTTCGACGCCCAGCGCCTCGTACACCTCGCCCCGCAGCGGATCTTTGATCTGGCTGATCACGATCGGGACGCTGTGGACGTGTTTGGCCATCTGGCTGGCCATAATGTTGTGGTTGTCGCCATCCGTCAGTGCGATAAACGCGTCGGCCGTTTCGATGCCGACGCGGATCAGCAGATCTTCGTCCAGGCCGTCACCGGCCACGATCGTGCCGCGGAAGCCGGGGCGAAGCCGTCGAAACGCCTCGACGTCCTGGTCGATGATCGTGACCGTGTGACCGTCGCGATCGAGTAAGTACGCCAACTGCGCGCCGACGCGACCACAGCCGAGGATGATGATCGTCCGGTTGGCTCCCGTTTCGCTCACGAGACCGTCTCCCCGGCAGCATCATAGGCTTCGACGCGGTCGATCCGGCCGTCCACGATGTGATACGTGCGGTCGGCGACCTCGTGAATCGTCGGATCGTGCGTCGCAATCACGATCGTGACGTTCTCGACATCCCGTACGCGCATAAGCAGTTTCAGAATCTGGAGCCCGGTGACCGAATCGAGTTCGGCGATCGGCTCGTCGGCCAGGATGACTGATGGGCGATTGCAGAGCGACCGCGCGATCGCGGTGCGCTGCTGCTCGCCGCCGGATAACTCGAACGGGCGATGGTGCATACGGCGACCCAAGCCGACGAGTTCCAGCAATTGAATCGCGCGACGCCGCCGTTCGCCGGCCGACACACCGGCAATGTGCATCGGCAATTCGACGTTCTCCAGCGCCGAGAGAACTGGAAGGAGCGCAAACGACTGGAAGATGTAGCCGATGCGGTGGCGGCGCAACTCGGTGACACGAGTGTCATCCAGGCCGCTGATGGCCTGACCCTCGATGACCACTTCGCCCGAGGTCGGCCGGTCCAGACCGCCGATCAGGTTGAGGAGGGTCGTCTTGCCGGAGCCCGACCGCCCCATGAGACCGACGAGGTCGCCGCGTCGTAGTTCGAGATCGATGCCCTTCAGTGCGTGGACCTTTTCGACGCCGACCTCGTAGGTGCGCACGACGCCGAGGCACGCGACGACGACATCGCCCGAGTTATTGCCGAACCGCCGGACGAGCGGCGCGTTCATCAGAGGATCGGGGGTGGCGCTGGCGGAATCCGTGGCGCGAGACCGTCGAAATCGCGCCAGAAAGCCGGAGAGAGGCGGCACGCTAATCGGTCACCGACCGGACGACGATCTGATCGCCGTCGAGGTCGACCCGCACCTTGCCCTTCAACCCGAGCCGTTCGATGTAGTCGCGCGGAATCTGCAGCCGTCCGGCCGGATCGAGGACGGTGAACTCCTCGTGCGTTTCCCCAAGGACGACCTGTGACCGACCATCGACCGCCTGAAGATCTTCCAGTTTGACCCGACGCACGAGTTCCGAGGATGTCTTGCCGTCACGAATCGCGATCGTGCGATCCACCTTGGCCATCACTGAGATGTCGTGCGTCACGATGATGATCGTGGTGCCGTAGGTGTCACGCAGTTCGCGGAACATGTCGAAGATCTGATTTCCGGTCGCGGTATCGACCGATCCGGTCGGCTCGTCGGCCAGGAGCAACGGTGGACGGTTCGCCAGCCCGATCGCGATCGCGACCCGTTGCTGCTCGCCGCCGGAGAGGGTCGAGAGCTTGTGGCGCATCCGATCACTCAGGCCAACCGCGTCGAGCAGTTCCTTTGCCCACTCGGTCCACTTGGCGCCCGAGTGTCCGGCGATCATCATCGGAAGCTCCACGTTTTCGAGCGCGGTCAAATAGGGAATCAGATTTCGGGAGGTGTTCTGCCAGATGAAGCCGACGACCTCGCGCTTGTACTTGACGAGGCCCCACTCCGACATCTTCAGCAAGTCGCGACCGGCGACGACGACACGACCAGCCGACGGGCGATCGAGGCCGCCGAGGATGTTGAGGAACGTCGATTTTCCGGAGCCGCTGTTGCCGACGATCGCCATAAGCTCGCCCGGTCGCACGGTCAGATCGAGTCCCTGTAGCGCGACGACCTCGAGATCGGCGACCTTGTAGATCTTGACGAGGTTTTCGCATTGGATCACCGGCTCGCCGGGAGCCTGCATCGCTGTCGGAGCGCCGGCCTCTTCCGCACGAGGCCGAGTGAGGATCTTCAAGAGGGGAGCGCTCCTTGCTAACTGACTGCCTCTTCATAGCGGAAAGAGGGCAGAGGTGCAAGCCGCGACGCGCCTGCTCTATCGTCACCGCCAAGGAGTCGACACCCCGAGCGTGTGCGGTATTGCGGGACTGGTCGCGCGCGGGCCGGATCCGACTCTGGGCGCAACCGCGGCGGCGATGGCCGATACGATGCGCCATCGCGGACCCGACGATGCCGGGCTCTGGTCGTCATCCGATCATCTGGCCGCGTTTGGATTTCGCCGTCTCAGCATCATCGATCTGGCCGGCGGCCACCAACCGATGGCGAACGAAGATAGCTCGCTTTGGCTCATCTTCAACGGCGAGATCTACAACTTCGTCGAGCTACGGCGCGAGTTGGTCGAGCGCGGGCACACGTTCGCGACCCGGAGCGACGCCGAGGTCATCCTCCACCTCTACGAAGAGGACGGCCCCGATTGCCTGGCGGGTCTACGCGGCATGTTCGCGTTCGCGATCTGGGATCAGCGCCGCCGACGGCTCTTCGCGGCACGCGATCGCCTCGGCATCAAGCCGTTCTACTGGACCTCCGTCAACGGAACCTTCGCGTTTGCGTCGGAGATTCGTGCCTTCGCGGCCGTGCCGAATTGGCGCGTCGAGCTCGACGAGGAGGCCCTGCACCACTACCTGACGTTCCTGGCGACGCCGGCGCCGATGACGCTCTTCGCTGGCACACGCAAGCTCCCAGCCGGACACTTCCTGATGTTGGAGTCGGGCGGGTCGCCATCCGTATCCGAATATTGGGACCCGGCCGCGCCGCGCGACGAGCGCCTCAGTGCAGGCGAGTGCGTCGAGCGCGTGGCGGACCTGATCGACGACGCGGTCGCGTCCCACATGATCAGCGATGTGCCGTTCGGCGCCTTCTTGAGCGGCGGCGTCGACTCGACGACCAACGTGGCGCTCATGGGGCGCCACATGACCGAGCCGCCGCGGACATTCTCGGTCGGGTTCGCCTCGGGCGGTCGCTATTCGGAGCTCGCCGAGGCGCGCGCGGTCGCCCGGCACTACCAGACGGATCATCACGAGGTCGAGATCGGTCTCGACGAGGCGCTGGCGTTTCTGCCCGATCTCATCGAGCTCCAGGACGAGCCGCTGGCCGACCCGGTCTGCCTGCCGCTCCACTTCGTCGCTCGTCTCATGCGACAGGACGGAGTCGCGGTTGGCCACGTCGGCGAAGGCGCCGACGAAATCTTCTTCGGCTACCCGAACTACGTCCGAGCCCGGCGTGATGCCCGCTGGCTTGGCGGATTGTCGTCCGCTCCGGCGTGGGCAACCGCGATCGGCCGCGGCGTCGTCGCCGGTCTCTCCGATGTAACCGGGCGCGGCGCCGGGGTCGTATCCGCGCTCGACCGACTTCGGCGCGGGGAGGCGCTCTTCTGGGGAGGGGCGATCGCGTTCGATGAAGGTCAGAAGGCGCGCATCCTGACGGACGACTTTCGCGCGCGCCGTCGCGGTCTGTCATCGCACGACATCGTCGCGGCGATCCAGCAACGCCTGATCGAGCGCCGGCCCGACGCTGACGCGGTCGACCTCATCTGCTATCAGGATCTCAAGGTCCGTTTGCCGGAACTGCTCTTGATGCGCGTCGACAAGATGACGATGGCGAACTCGATCGAAGCGCGCGTGCCGTTCCTCGATCACCGTCTCGTTGAGTTCGTCCTGTCCATCCCAGGCACCCAGCGCGCCAACGGCGGCCCGAAGCACCTCCTCAAGAAGGCGGTTCGCTCGATCGTACCGGCGGAGGTGATCGCGCGTCCGAAGCGCGGGTTCGACGCCCCGACCGCGGCCTGGTTTCGCGGCCCGCTCGGCGATCGTCTTCGTCGTCTCGGTCGAACGTCAGGCTTCGCCGAACGAGGAATCGTCGATCCGAGCGCGATCGATGGATTGATCGATGCGCATCGGTCCGGGCGGGCCGATCACTCGGTTCGCCTCTGGACGGTGCTCAATCTCATTCTCTGGCACGAGCGCTGGATCGTTCGGCGCGCCATCGGTGACGTGATTCACTCAGAATGACCGCGGCGACGGCGCGTCGAAATACAACTACGGAGATGAACCCGTGACGAAGATCGGTTTCGGCATCCCCCGCAAGGTCGGACAGCCGCCCAACTGGACGCAGAATACCCATCGCGACATGCTGCGTCTCGGACAACGTGCCGAGCAGCTCGGATTCGACTCGATCTGGGTCCCCGACCACTTCCACTTCGAGCGGCCGCCGGGCACGCTGACACCGTACCCGGAGGCCTGGACGCTGATGACCGCGCTCGCTGTCACGACCGAGCGAGTACAGGTCGCCAGCATGGTCCTTGCGGCCGGTTTTCGGCATCCGGCGCTCATGGCGCATATGGCGGGCGCCCTTCAGGAGTTGTGCGGGGGTCGCCTGTTGCTGGGACTCGGCGCGGGGAATCAGGCGGCTGAACATGCGCAGTTCGGCTTCGAGTTCGTGCGCCGGGTCGGAGCGTTGGACGAATACCTTCAGATTCTCAGCGTGCTGCTTGACGGTCGCGCGATCAGTCTTCACGGGCGCCACTACAAGGCCGACGAGGCGAATCTGCTCTATCAGTATCCGCGGGTGCCTTTGCTCATCGCCGCGGGCGGCGACCGGATGATGGGGCTGACCGCAATCTATGCCGACGCGGTCAATCTCGCCGGGGCTGGTACGGACGAAGGAGGATTCCGGGCCAAACTCGAACAGCTTCACGCCGCTTGCCGTGGCCAGGGGCGCAATCCGGCGGAGATCGAGGTGACGTACTCAGCCACGGTCGTGGTCGTGCCAGACGCCGCCCAGGCGCGCCAGGCGATCGATGTCATCGCCGCCAAGCCGCCGAAGATCACTCCCGATGAGGTCCGATATCGCTACGTCGTCGGCACACCCGATCAGGTGGTGGCCGGTTTACGGCGGCCTCTCGAATGGGGCGCGCGGCATCTGGTGCTCGGCCTCGGCGCCGAGCCCTTCACGCTGTGGTCGGAGGATTCCCTTGAGCTGTTCGCGCGCGAGGTTATGCCGCGCCTGCGCGACTGAGTTGTCTGCGCCGGGATCGCCGACTCGCGTCCTCGCGGCCGGCACTCCCGCGATGCTAAGCCAAACGATCACTCAGGGCGTTGGCGAACGCGACCTCGGGCCCGAGCGCGACATCGACGCGATGACCCCCCAGGAAGCGCGAGAGGTCGCGCAATGACGCGGCGAGGGCATCCGGGAACCCGTCGTCCGGATTCGCGCTGGATTCAAGCCACAGGCCCCGCACGATCAGCGCGCCCTCGGCGCGATCCATCTTGAGATCGACGCGACCGACGATCGCGCCGCGATAGAGGATCGCCAAACAGTAGTAGCCGTAAACGCGCTTCTCGGGAGCGACGTAGGCCTCGAACACCACTTGGTAGTCGAACAGGGCGCGAGCGCGCGAACGGTCCCAGATCAGACTGTCGAACGGCGACAGCAGCGTCGCGTGGGTCGGGCGCTCCCCGGATCGAATACGGTCCAGGTCGCCCAGGCGCGCGGTGTCGATCGCCGCCACGCCGGGGATGCCGGCGATCCGAACCGGTGTCGCGTCACCGCTCGCGAGAAAATCGCCGACCCATCCCTCGGCCTCTTTCTTCCGCGGGATCGAATCGACGCCGATCCGGTAATAGTCGTGCAGCCACGAGGGGAGGACGACGCCGAGAGCGATCAGCGTTCGGCGCGCGAAGTATCGACGAGTCTCCGGCGGGTCTGGCAGCGCGCCGTCGTCCGGGACCTGACCGAGCGCATCGGTGAGGACGCGTTCGCGCAGGTCGTACACCTTCTGCCCGGCCCGGCGACTGTGGACCATCACTTCGCCCATCGTCCAGAGCGCTTCGAGCGCACGCCGACTCTCTTTCGGCCCGTACCAATCCCAGCGGCCGGCGCGAGTCTTCGTCTCATCACGCTCGAAGTTGATCGATGCCATGGCGCCATCGCGCCGCAGGCGGTCGAGTGTCGCATCGAGCACCGCGCGGTTGCTGGTGACCCATCGCTGAGTCCCCGCATACATGTGGCGCTGGTAGTCGAGCATTCGCCGACGAAAATGGACGTAGTCGTGCATCGGGATGATCGACGCCGCGTGGCCCCAGTACTCGAACGTCTGCCTCGTCGGATGGAGAAGCTGATCGAGATCGGTTCGCGCGTATGCCCCGAGACGGCTCCACAAAACGAGATACTGCGAGCGCGCGATCACGCTGATCGTGTCGACCTGCACCAGTCCGAGCCGGTCGACCATCGCCGCGACATCCTCGGGCGTCGGGTTGCGCGTGGGCGGATCGAACAGCCCCTGCGCTATCTGGGAAACGAGTGCCGCCTCGGCGCGACTGAGGGTCAGCATCACCCTATGCTACCGGAGCAGTGATCGACCGCGTCCGGCGCTACCCACCGGAAGTGATCGTCGACAAGATCGCGCGGCGCGTTCGCGAGACCCTGCGTCGCGCGGCGGACGTGTCCGCGATCGGCGAGGGACTCGGCGCAACGATTTCGATACCGCCGGTCGATCAGCGTGCGGCGCGATCGATGTTTCACCTCGATCCATTGCGCCGGGACGCGATGGTCGAAACGCTCGCGCGTCACTGGCCACCCGAGCGGCGACGCGTCGTCGAAGCCGCCGATGAGATCATGGCCGGTCGGCTTCACGTCCTCGGCCACGCCGCGCGGATCCCCGCCGATGCGTCCGACTGGCATCGAGATCCCGCGACCGGATTTCAATGGCCGGATGGACCGGCACGCGGTATCGACTACCTGAACGTCGAACCGAAGGTCGACGTCAAGCGCGTCTGGGAAATCAACCGGCAGCAGTGGCTGTTCCCCGTTGGGCAAGCGTTCTGGCTGACCGGCGACCGGCGGTATGCCGACGCGACGGTCGCATGCGTCTCATCGTGGATCGACGCCAATCCGCTCGGGCGTGGCGTCAACTGGGCCATGCCAATGGAAGCCGCTTTGCGATTGGTCTCATGGTCGTGGGCTTTTCACTTTCTCTCGGTCGAGGACGTCGTCCGTCCGGAAATGCAGGCGGTTTGGCTTCGCTCGATCCTCGAACACGCGCGCTTTGTCGGCGAGAACCTCGAGTACACGCCGCGTAACGGCAACCACCTCGTCGCCGATGCGCTCGGCCTCCTCTACGCGGGCGCGGCGTTCCCCTGGCTGGATGGCGCCGACGCGCGTCGTCGTCGCGGGGTGGACATTCTGTCGCGCGCGATCGTCGAGCAGACATATGCGGACGGACTCGACTACGAGGGTTCGAGCGCCTACCACCGATTCGTCGGAGAGATGGCGATCGACGCGCTGTTCCTGGCGCGGTTGAGCGGGACCCCGTTTGATCGCGATGCGGCCACCCGAATCCAGGCCATGTCGCGCGTCAGCGACGCGATGATGTGGCCAGACGGCCACGGTCCCGGATTCGGCGACGATGACAGCGGTTTCGTCTGGCGTCTCGGCGAGCGATCGGCCGACGATCACCGTCCGTTCGTTGCGCTGGCGTCGATCGCGCTCGGTACGACCCGGCCGGCCGACCTGACCATGCCGGTCGAGGCGCTATGGCTGCTCGGCCCGACGGCGCCGGACCTGTGGTCGGCACTTATCGAATCGCCGCGCGGCACGTCGGTGGCGTTTCCGCGATCCGGTCTCTACGTCGTGGCGTCGCGCGGCACGCGAATCGTCATCGATGCCAGCCCTCTTGGAATGGGCGACGGCGGATACGGCGGTCACGGACACCTCGACGCGCTCAATGTGGCGCTGTCGATCGGTGGACGGCGAATCCTCCTCGATTCGGGGACGTACGCGTACACGGGCGACGAAGGCTGGCGCAACGCGCTGCGGGGCGAGGCCGCTCACAATACGATTCGCGTCGACGGCGTGGACTCCGTGGCGCAGATCGATACCTGGCGCCTGGGTGAATCACGGCGACCGTTCGTGCGGGCCTGGATGAACGGCCCGGGACGGGATCTGTTCGTCGGCGAAAAGACGGGATCGCTACCGGATGGCGGAACGTTCCGCCATCGGCGCCGCATTTACCTGGACGATCGAGGCTGCGCCCTGATCGTCGATGACATCCTCGGCGCCGGACATCATGTTGTCGAGCGATTCTTCCAGTTGCCGGCCGGTGACATGAGGCGCGACGGAGTCCGGTTCGTCCTCGACGACGTGACGTTGATCTGTCTGTCGTCTGACAGCACCACGCTGAATGTTGTCGTCGGCGATCCACGATCGCGGGTCGGATGGCGGTCGCCGGCGTACGGTGTTCTCGTGGCTACTCCAACGATCGTCGAGCGGTACGAGGGATCGCTGCCGACGCGTCTGGTCGCGCTCATCACTGGCGAACGCGTCACCGAGGTGCGCCTGACGGACGATGGAGCGGTCGAAATCGAACGATCTGGTGGCGTCGATGTGATTTCCCTGCCGCCGTTAACAGAGACGGCTTGATACTGGCGGCGACGCGTGCTACCCACTTGTCGCGAAACTGGGAGGATTCTGTGAACTGGAAATCGGCACTGGCGGAATTCGTCGGCACCTTTGGGTTTGTGGCGATCGGCGCGGGGGCGGTCGCGGCCGACGCGTATTCGCGCGGTGGTCTCGGCATCGTCGGAATTGCGATCGCGCACGGACTCGCGCTCGGCATCATGATCTCGGCGTTCGGAGCGATTTCGGGCGGCCATCTCAATCCGGCGGTGTCGATCGCGCTGGCGGTGGCCGGTCGGATCGGTTGGCTACAGGCGGCCGCCCACGTCGTCGCGCAGGTCGCTGGCGGCATCGTCGCGGGCTTGCTCCTCCGATTGGTGTACGCCCAGGTCTTCCCCGAGGCGGTCGTCGTGGCTCACCTCGGCGCACCGGCGTTGGCGCGTGAGGTCTCTTTCGGGACGGGCGTCTTGATCGAGGCCGTGATGACATTCTTTCTCGTGACGGTTGTCTTTGGAACGGCGGTCGATCATCGCGCGCCACGGTCCATCGCTGGATTTGGCATCGGGCTCATCGTCTGCGCCGACATCCTGATGGGCGGGTTCCTGACCGGCGCGGCCATGAATCCGGCCCGCGCGATCGGGCCGGCGTTCGCGGCCGAGTTCTGGGACAACCAGCTCGTGTACTGGGCCGGCCCGATCGCCGGAGGCATCGTGGCGGCGCTGCTCTACGAGTACGTCTTCGCGGAGAAGGAACCGGTCGCCGCGTAAGTGGCGGGCAGATGAGTCGCGTTTGACATGGGTCACGCGGCAGCGAATGATCGCCGCGTGATTCGGTCTGGTCGCTCTTCCATCTCGCCGTTCGGAGCGCGAACGTGACGCCGATCGCTCTCGCGGTCGGCTGGCTGGCCGGCATCGGCGTCGGCCGGGACCTTTCACCAATTGCGGGCTGGTCGTTGGCCCTCCTCCTGCCGTCGCTTCTCGGACTTGCAGTCGCCGTCTGGCGGCGGCCGATTCTGGTCGCCGCCGTCGTCGCGCTGCTGGCGCTGGTCGCTGGCGTGGCGCGCTCGCAAGCGGTACCGAGTGAGCCGTCGGCGGCATCAATCGCCGACTGGATCGGTCGCGGCGAGATCGCGCTCGTCGGACGCGTCGTCGCGCGCGCTGAGCGTCAGCCCGGGCAGGTCTCATTGCTCGTCACTGCCGAGGAGGTTCGGGGCCGTGGCGGCAGCGCGCCGACCGACGGCGTGGTCCTTGTCCTCGGTCGGAGCACGACCGCCGCGGTTGGCGACATGATCATCGCCCGTGGCGCGGTTGGCGCCCCACAATTGTTCGGGCTATCCGACGGCGCCAACGCGACGATGCGCGCGCGTTCGATCGCGCGCGAGCCGAATTACAGTTCGGAGGCGAGTGGTTCGCCCTGGCAGTCGATCGCCTCGCCTTTGGCCAGCCTGCGCCGCGCGATCGGCGACGCTCTCGCCGCGGCACTTCCGTCGACCGAGGCGGCGCTGGCGCGCGGCCTGCTCGTCGGCGGCACCGGAGGCCTTCCCTTCGACGTCGTCGAGGCATTTCGCCGCTCCGGCTTGACCCATCTCGTCGCGGTGTCCGGCTACAACGTATCGCTCATCGCGGCGGCGGCGCTCGGGATCGGGCGGAGCTTCGGTCGGCGCGGGCGCGTTCTCCTCGCGCTTCTGGCGGTCGGCCTCTTCACACTTCTGGCTGGCGCGCCGCCCTCGGCCGTGCGCGCGGCCGCGATGATCGCACTGGCTTTGACCGCACGGGCGGCTGGCCGACCGCCCGACGCCATCGCCGCGCTCGGCCTCGCGTGTGTCGCCATGACCGCGGTCGATCCACGGGTGATCGCGGATCTCGGATTCCAACTCTCGGCGCTGGCGACGGCCGGCCTGATCGGCCTGTATCCGACGGTCGCTCGTGCGTTCGTCGCGTTGCTGCCGTCGGACCGGTTCGGCCGGTTCGCTCCCATCTACGATGGCGCGCGGGACATCCTGGCCTCAACGCTAGCGGTCGAGATCGCGACGTTGCCGGTCATCGCCCTCGCGATCGGACGGATCAGCGTCGTAGCGCCGTTCGCGAACCTGCTGGCTCTTCCGGCGGTGGCCCCGGCGATGCTGCTGTCGGCTCTCAGCGTCGTCGGATCATTCGGTTCGCCGTGGGCCGGTCAGGCGTTCGGCTGGTTGGCCTGGGTCCCGCTTGCCTGGCTTGTCGAGGTCGCGTCGGCGCTGGGCGCGCCATCGTGGGCGGTCGTGAACGTTGGAGAGGCTGGAGCTGGATTCGTCCTTGGTTGGTACGCGGTTGTTGTCGGGGCGCTTCTCGTGATCCATCGTCGCGCGATCGTGTCGCCGGATTCCACAGTGGAACGCCTTGTCGGCAGCCTTGTCGTTCGCGCCGGCGTGCGTGGGCGGATCGGAGTGGTGGCTGCCGGATTATCCGCGGTTGTGGCCGTCGGTAGCGCGCTGACGGCACCGAGCGGGGGCGCGAGCCTATCGGCGCTGAGTGGTTCGAGTGCCGTCCTCGTCAGTGTCGGCGGCGGACGCATTGCGATCGCGGCCGATGCCCGCTCGGCGTCGCTGGCGTCGGATCTCGGTCGTGCGCTGCCCTTCTGGTCACGTCGAATCGATGCGCTGGTGCTGCTGCGCGATGGCGAGGACAACAGTGGCATTGTCGAGGCGCAACGGCAGCTCGAGATCGGAACCGTGATCGTGCCTGAGCGGTCCGGCGCTCGCCGCGCCGATGCCATCGCATCGTCGCGTGGGGACTGGCGCATCGCGGATGAGGAGATCGAGGTTCGTCTGCCCGATGGAGTCATGCGCATCGCGCCGATCTCGTACGAAGAGATTGTCGTCAGCGTCGAGCGACGTGGTTCGGTGGTCGCCTTCGTCGCGACCGGCGGTGACGATGGCGCGGATCTCGCCGAATCGCTGGGCGATCGAATCGACCTGCTCTGGCTGGGGAGCGCGCGCAACGCGAACGCTCGCGACTTCCTGGACGCGACCCGTCCACGACGCGTCCTGCTCCCGCGCGGCCCGACGTTATCGCCGGAGATCGAGGCGACCGTCACGCGTCTGACCGAGCGCGCGCCGCGACGGTTCGATCTTGGCTGAGTCTGCGCGGCCGGGCACCTCGGGCCGAAGTTCGCCGCCCAATGAACTGGTCTGATAGACTAGCCTTGAGTGCGATTTCAGGAGGCTGTGCATGCGGACAATCGGCGCCTACGCTGCGAAAACTCATCTCCCCCGACTGCTCGATGAGGTCGCGGCCGGAGAGACGATCACCATCACGAAGCGAGGAACCCCGGTTGCGCTGCTCATCCCGCCACCACAGTCTGGCAGGTCGGATTTGAAGGAGGCCTTCGCCCGCTGGAAGGAGACGCGGCGCGAGGTCACGCTCGGATCCGGTGAGACAATCCGGCAGCTCATCGAACAGGGACGCCCGTGACGTTGGTGCTGGATTCGTCGGTCGCCCTGGCGTGGGCGTTCCCCGATGAGCGGCAGTCGAGCGCAGATGGCGTGTTCGATCAGGTCGAGCGCGACGGCGCCATCGTACCTCCGCTCTGGCCGTATGAGATAGCCAACGTGCTGCTGCACGGTCGTCGGCGCGGACGCCTGAGTGAAGTCCAACTTGAGCAGTTCCTTGCGTTGATCGACGGGCTCTCGATTGACGTAGTGATGACCGCAAGGGCAGATGCCACGCGCAGTTCCGTCACGCTCGGGCACGCGCACGGCTTATCAGCGTACGATGCGGCGTACTTGGCGCTAGCGTTGCGACGCTCGCTGCCCCTGGCGACGCTTGACGAGCAGTTGCGAGGTGTGGCCGCCGAACTCGGCGTCGCGCTGCTGCCCTAACCGAGCGGCGAATCCGATCGGTCGGGAGCCTCCAGGCAGGAGTTCATCCGACTGTGGGAGCGAGATGGCGCGCTCGGGCGGCGATCCTAGAATCGACCCGTGAGCGCCCGCCCAACGAACCGCGTGCTGATGCTCTGCCATCCGTTCCCGCCGACCGGCGGAGCGGGCGTGCAGCGGTCGACGAAGTTCGTCAAGTTCCTGCCCGAGCACGGGTGGCAGCCGATCGTGCTGACGGTTCGGGATGGGATCTACCGCGTCCGCGACGAGTCGCTGTTGCGCGATATTCCGCCTGGCACGCCGATTATTCGGACGGGCACGTTCGAGCCATCCGAGGCGGCGGCGGTCGCGTCGCGCGGCGAGTCCGACCTGACGGTGTCCCCGGAGCACGCGCGCGGCGCGCCGCCGCTTCGTCCGCAACCGCGCGGTCGAACGTTGCAGGACCGGCTCGGCGCGTTGGTGGTGAAGCGGCGAATCGAGAAGCCGTTTGGCGCTACCTACCCGCGGGAGCTCGCGCGATCGCTCTACCGCCTCGCAATCGTGCCGGACCGACAGTTACTCTGGATTCCGCGCGCTTTTCCGGCCGCTCTAGCGGCTGTCCGCGCCTGGCAGCCGCGCGTCATCTACGCGACCGGCAACCCGTACTCGTCCTTTCTCCTGTCCCGACTCATTGCGGTGGCAACGCGACTCCCCTACGTCCTGGACTTTCGCGACCCATGGACGCTCAATCGCTATTCATGGCGCTACCAGCCGGGCGCGGATCGGCGGCGCGCGGCAATCGAGCGCTGGCAGGAGTCGTGGGCGCTCGCGGGCGCTTCAGCGGCGATCTTCATGAGCCGCCAGGTTCACGGCGACTATTCGGTGGCGTACCCGCGGCTGGCCCACCGATTCCACGTCTTGCCGAACGGGTTCGATCTCGACGATGTCGCCGATGCCGCGCCGGTTGCGCTCGAAGGCTTTCCGCTCGTTCACGTCGGAAAGTTGATGCCGTATCGGCCGCCCGATCCGTTCCTGGCTGGTCTGGCGCATGCGGTACGAGCCGATCCCGCGTTCAGCCAGGTCGCGCGCGCGTATTTCGTCGGCGATTGGCGGCCGGAGCACCAGGCCGCCGCCGATCGGTTCGGGGTCGGTAGTCTGGTCAGGTCAATTCCGTACCTGCCGCATCGCGAGGCGATCGGCCACCTGCGGGCGGCTGGCGTGCTCCTTTTGATCGGCGGCGGCGACGCGTCCGAGCAGCCTGGCAAGCTGTTCGAGTACCTGGCGGCCGAGCGCCCGATCGTGGCGATTGCGCCGCGGGAGGGCGCGATCGCCGACGTTTTGCGCGAGACCGGCGGTGGACGAATCATTGAGCCGAGTGATATCGCGGGCATCGGCGAGTCACTGCTCGAAATCTGGCGGTCGGGTGTCGCCTCAAGTACGCACCGACCTGAAGGCGTCGCGGTCTACGATCGCCGTCGGCAGTCCGGTCAACTCGCCAAAATCCTCCAGTCGGTCTGCGCGCGGTGAAACGATCGTTCGCGCGCGCCGGGTACCTTCGGCTCGGTGGCCTCTGAGTGATCGGGGGGCAGTGGCGTACCTGTGGAGGACGCCCTCATCCAGACCTTCTCCCAGGGGGAGAAGGGACTCGTTCACCTCAGAGCGATGACAGAGGATGAGAATCTGCTTCCTGGCCGACGCGGCCAGCGTCCACACCCAGCGATGGGCCACCTACTTTGCCGCGCGTGGCGATGAGGTCATCGTCCTGAGCGCGCGCGACGGCGCCATCCCGGGAGTGCGCGTTATCGCGTTTGGCGCACCCCTGCGCGGTCGGGCGCGTTTTCTCGCCGCCGCTCCCGCAGCCGCGGTCCTCATGCGCGCAATCCGACCCGACATCCTCCACGCCCACTATGCGCGCAGCTACGGATTCATCGGCGCCCTAACCGGGTTCCGACGGCTCGTTGTCTCGGCCTGGGGTAGCGATGTCTGCGACGAGCGGGCCGAGCGGGCGCCGTACGCGGCGCTCCTCCGATTTACGTTCCGGCGCGCGAGCGCGATCTGCGCGACGAGCGCCTTTCTCACCGAACGAACGCGCCACTTCGTTTCGGACGGGCGGTCCATCGAAATCACGCCGTTCGGCGTCGATCTCTCAACTTTCTATCCGGTTGACGATCGCGCGCCGGGTCCGGCGAGGATCGCGACCGCGCGGGCGCGTCTGGACCCGATCTATGGCATCGACACGCTGATCGAGGCGTACGCCCGGCTGCCGGTCTCACTCGCCCGCCTCGTGCTGTACGGCGGCGGCGATCACGTCCCGGCTCTCCGTCGTCGAGTTGATGTACTCGGCCTCCGCGATCGAGTCGCCTTTGCCGGAACGATCGATCACGCGCGCATGCCGACCGCGCTACGGGCGGTCGATATCTTTGCGATGCCTTCGGTCGTGCCCGAGGCGTTCGGAGTAGCCGCGGTCGAGGCGGCCGCGACCGGGCTCCCGGTCGTCGCATCGCACGTGGGTGGACTTCCGGAGGTCGTCGAGGATGGCATAACCGGACATCTGGTCGCCCCCGGCGACGTCGATGCCCTTGCGGCCCAGTTGGAACGGCTGAGCGGGGACGCCGATCTTCGCGCCCGGCTCGGCGCGGCTGGACGCGCTCTCATCAAACGTCGGTACGACTGGGCGAAAAATGCCGCGCTGATGGCCGATCTGTACGAACGAGTTCGCGCGACGATCTGACAATCGTGCAGAGGCGCGCGGCCGGCGGTATGATCTCTGGCTAGCAGCCAATCTTTCCCAAACCAGCATGGAGGAACGTGTGAACGACACATCAAACCCGCGAATTGGTCGACGGCGACTGATTGGCGCGGGCGCCGCGGTCGGCGCTGGCGCTCTTCTGGCCGCGTGCGCCGCCCCGGCGCCGACCGCCACACCCGTCCCGGCGAAGCCAGCCGAGGCCCCGAAGCCCGCGGCGGCGAAGCCGGCCGAGGCTCCGAAGCCGGCGGCGACCAAGCCGGCCGAGGCTCCGAAGCCCGCGCCAACCAAGCCGGCCGAGGCCCCCAAGCCAGCCGAAGCGGCGAAGCCCGCCGCGGCCGCCAAGCCGGCTGCCGGCGCCGCGCGCGCGATCATCGTGATGGGTCAGCAGCCGGATACGCTCATGCCGCGTATCGGCTCGATGATGGCCCGCACCGAGGTTCTCGGCGCGCTCCACGTCGACCCGATTCTCTCGGATGATAAGGGTGCGTGGGTTGCCCACGGCGCCGAGTCGGTCCCGTCGTTCCAGAACGGCGCCGTCAAATGGGTCGGCGATGGTGACGACAAGCACCTCGAGGTCACCTTCAAGCTCCGGAAGGGCCTGAAGTGGCACGACGGTCAGGCTGTCACGGCCAAGGACATGAAGTTCGCCTGGGAACTCATCATGAATCCGAAGTTTAAGGTCGACGATCGCTCAACCGAGGTCAAGGTCAACGACGTCAAGGTTGTCGACGATCTCACCGCGACGTACGTCTTCCACTCGGCCAAGCAGGCACGTGACACCGCCGTCAAGGGGTTCAAGGGCCTACCCGTGGAGGATTTTGCAGACTGGAAGGAACAGAAGGAGCCGATCGCCGAGCCGCTGTATGTGCTCGTGGGGAGCTTCCTGCCAGAGCATATTCTCGGTAAGATTCCAGCTGAGGAGATCGAGAAGCACGAGTTCACGCGCAAGCCGGTCCTGGCTGGGCCGTACAAGTTCAAGGAATGGGTGCCGGATCAGTCGATCACGCTAGAGGCCGTCCCCGATTACGTGCTTGGCGCGCCGAAGATCGCGACAGTTGTCTTCCGCGTCATCAAGGACACGAACGCGCAGCTCGCGGCTCTCCAGGCCGGCGAGATCGACGCCGTGACCCAAGTGCAGGGACCGGATCTCGACAAGGCGCCCGATCTCGACAAGATCGCCGCCGCGGGCAAGTACAAGGTCCACTACGTGGCCGGCACGCCGTGGGAACACATCGACATCAACATGGACAACGAGCACCTGAAGGAGAAGAACGTCCGGAAGGCGATTGCCTATGGCATCAATCGCGAGCAGATCGTCGAGCGGCTGCTGCACGGCAAGTCGGTCGTCGCGCACTCGTGGGTTCAGCCGGGCTTGCCGCCGTGGGCGTGGAACGAGGCCTCGCTGGTCAAGTACGCCTACGATCCGACTAAAGCCAAGGCTCTCCTGAGCGAAGCCGGGTATGCCGCCGGACCGGATGGCATTCTCCAGAAGGGTGGCAAGAAGCTCAGCCTGAAGCTGTCGACAACCGATGCCTCGCTTCGTAAGAACGTTGGTCAGGTCATCCAGCAGCAACTGAAAGCTGTCGGTGTCGACATCCAGCTCGAGTTCCTGCCGGGCCGAGGCCTATTCGAGAATAAGGGTCCGCTCCGCATGCGCACCTTCGATCTCGGCCTGTACACGTGGCTGTCGCAGATGAACCCAGACCGCATCGACTACATGCACTCGAAGAACATCCCGACCGAGAAGAACAACTACGCCGGCAACAACTACCCCGGCTACAACAACCCGAAGGTCGACGAACTGTCGACCAAGGGCGCATCGATGCTCGACGAGAAGGATCGCGCGCCGATCTACCACGAACTGCAGAAGATCTGGACGGACGATCTGCCCGTCCTGCCTCTTTTCCAGCGCGTGGTGGTCGCGATCGGGCGCACCAACCTGCAGAACTTCAAGCCGACGCCGACGTCCACGCCGGAGACGTGGAACATTCACGAGTGGGCGCTGGCGTAGCGGCCAGGCGCTAGCGTCGGAGAGGGCCGATGCAGTCGTTTCTTCTGAGACGTCTGGCTCAGATGGCGGTCTTGATGATCGCCATCTCGGCCCTCATATTCCTCATTATCAGTTTCGTGCCGGGCGGGCCGTTCGACACGGCCTTGTTTGGGACTGGCACGGTCACGAAGCTGCAGATCGATCGTCTCAATGAGATGATCGGACTGAACCGGCCGTGGTACGAGCGGTACTTCCTCTGGGTCGCCAAGATGGGTCAGGGGGATTGGGGCGCGTCCTGGGGCGTGTCCTATGGCCAGCCGGTGATCACGATCATCGGCGATCGGCTGGGCGCGACCTTACTGCTAATGGGCGTTTCGACCGCGGTCGCGGTCGTTCTGGCGATCCCGCTGGGAATCTTCTCAGCGGTGCGCCAGTACTCCTTCCTGGACTACCTGGTGACGGCGTTGTCGTACTTCGGCCTGGCGATGCCGACGTTCTGGTTCGGAATCATGATGATGATCATCTTCTCGGTGCAGCTCGGCTGGTTGCCGACATCCGGCATGTACACCGCTGGTGAAGAGCCGACGCTGATCGACCTCGTGAAGCACCTCATAATGCCCGTGACGGTCCTTTCGCTGATCGAGATTGCGGTCGTCAGCCGCTTCATGCGGTCGGCGATGCTCGATGTCCTGAGTCAGGACTTCTTACGAACCGCTCGCGCGAAGGGTTTGCGCGAAAACGTTGTGATTTTTCGCCACGCGATCCGGAACGCGCTCATTCCGGTTATCACGATCGTCGGCCTGCGCATCCCGGTCCTGTTTGCGGGAGCGGTCGTGACCGAGTTCATTTTCTCGTGGCCGGGGATGGGTCAGATCTTCATACAGGGCGTTTTTGCCTCCGACTGGCCGATCGTCCAAGCGATCCTCGTCATCACGTCATTCCTGGTCGTCGCGTCGAACCTTTTTGCGGATCTGCTCTACGCGGTCGTCGATCCGCGGATTCGGTACTCGTAATGGCGGCCACAGCCAGCGCCCTGTCGGCGCGAACGGATGAAGTTCTCGACATCCCGGAGATGGGGCAGTGGGCGCTGGCGTGGCGGCGCCTGCGACGCCACCGCCTCGGCTTGATTGGGCTGGTGATGCTGGTGGTTATCTTTGGCCTCAGCTACGCGTCGCCGATCGTGGCGCCGTACTCGCCGACCGACATCGATTTGATGGATCAATTCGGTACACCTTCGGTCGCGCACCCGTTCGGAACGGATGAATTGGGTCGCGACACGATTTCCAGATTGCTCTACGGCGGGCGCGTAACGCTCTCCGTGTCGCTCCTGGCGACAATTCTCGTGAACGTCGTTGGCATACCGCTTGGCGCTTACGCGGCCTATCGGCGCGGATGGCTTGAGACGGCGATCATGCGAGTCACCGATGTCATGCTCGCGCTGCCGCTCTTACTGATGCTGCTCATCTTTTCGCGAATGCTCCGTGAAATGGAGGGTATGAAGCAACTGTTTGGCGCCGAGAACGTCAGCGTCGTCGTGATGGTCGCGATTCTGACCGTGTTCGGCTGGATGACGGTCTGCCGGCTCATTCACGGCGCGGTGTTGTCGCTGCGCGAACGAGAGTTTGTCGAAGCGTCACGGGCGTTGGGGACACCCACGGCACGCATCGTCCTCCGTCACCTGGTCCCGAACGCGATCGCGCCGATCCTCGTGGCGGCGACGCTCGGGTTCGGACAACGAATCGTTTTCGAGTCGACTCTGTCGTTTCTGGGGCTGGGTATCGCGCCGCCTTACCCGAGTCTAGGAAACATGCTCACCGAGGCCCAGGGGTATATGTTCCGAAACCCCCTCCTGGCCGTTTACCCGGGTGTCGTGATCTTCCTGGTTGTCTTGGCCGTCAACTTCCTTGGCGACGCGTTGCGTGATGCACTGGATCCGCGCGCGAGAAATTGAGCGCACACATTACTGACTCAGCGCGTATAATCGTCAGTGGTTGACCATAGGCGTACCGATCCCCGAGCGTGGCTTGTGCTGATTCCTGCAGTCCGGCTCCTGGTGATCAACGCGGAGGCCCAACACAATCTCAGCGTACCAGGAGTGTCGCGTGTTCCAGGATAAGACCCTTACCTGTCGTGACTGTGGTCGGCAGTTCGTTTTCACTGCCGGCGAGCAGGAGTTCTACCAGAGCCGGGGGCTCATGAATGAGCCGGGCCGGTGCGCCGATTGCCGGCGTTCCCGCAAGCAGTCCGGTGGTGGCGGCGGCGGTTTCGCCTACAGCTCGAGCAGCGAAGGTTACTCCGGTGGTGCCGGCGGTGGCGGCGGCGGTTACGGTGGCGCCAGTGGTGGTGGCTACGGTGGCGGCGCTGGCGGTGGCGGATTCGACCGCCCACGCCGCGAGATGTACCCGGCGACGTGTTCGGCCTGTGGCAAGGAGACGAAAGTTCCGTTCCAGCCGCGCGGCGACAAGCCGGTCTACTGCTCGGACTGCTTCGAGACAGTGCGAGGCGGTCGCGGCCGCTAGTTAGCGCGTTGCGTGGCCTTTGGGAACGAAGGCCACGCAATCTCAGACCAAATGGCGATCGGGGCAGATTTCCCGGTCCTTTTTTGTTGGGCCCGTTGCTTGGCCGTTCTTGTGTGGGACAGTCTCTTCGCCCGAGGAGCCGTTCGAACGCGAATGCTTGCCAGCCGCCCTCAGGGCGTGCCGATCGTGACTCGCGCGTAGGCTCGCTTGCCGGCGCGAATGGTCGTGCCGTTTGTCACCGCGACAGATGCCGCTCGATCTCGGATGGGTGAATCGTCGATCCGCACGGCGCCGCCGTCGATCAGCCGGCGTGCTTCGCCCTTGCTTGTGGCAAGACCAGTCGCGACGAGGAGATCGACCGCCGGCCATTCGCCGCCGCGCTCGACGTGCGCCGCCGGCATCTCCTCGGGCGCTTCGCCGCGCTGGACTTCGCGCTCGAAGCGATCGGCCGCGTCACGGGCGGACTTCTCGCCGTGGTACATCGCCGTGATCGTGTGGGCAAGCCGCTTCTTGATTGCCATGGGATTGATGCCGTTCGCGATCATGTGCCGCAGTTCGTCGAGCGCGTCGTCGTCCAGATCCGTACACATTTCGAAAAACGTCAGTGTCAGGTCGTCTGAGAGCGACATGACTCGGCCATACATCTCGTACGGCCGATCGGAAACGCCGATCACGTTGCCGAAACTCTTCGACATCTTGCGGCCGTCGGTGCCGGGAAGAAGTCCGGTGACGAAGACAAACTTCTCCCGATCCAATAGCGCCCGCGCGAGCGTGCGCCCGGCCAGCATGTTGAAGGTCTGATCGGTGCCGCCCATCTCGCCTTCGACATCGAGCGCGATCGTGTCGTAGCCCTGCAGTAGCGGGTACATGAACTCGTGCAGGCCAATCGGCTTCTGGTCGGCGATCCGACGCTGAAACATGTCGCGCTGAATCATCTGCTGCACGGTGAAGTTCGCCGCAAGTTCGATCATCTGGCGGGCCGTCATCGTGTCCCACCACTCTCCGTTGAAGCGAAGCTCGACCGGATTGGGACCGTCGAAGGCGAGGATCTTGGAGGCTTGCTCCCGGTAGGAGCGCGCGTTCTCCAGGACCTTCTCGTGCGTCAACGGGATGCGGCCGACATCCTTGCCGGTCGGATCGCCGATGCGGCCGGTGAAGTCGCCAATAAGGAGGACGATCGTGTGCCCGAGCTTCTGCAACTGAGCCAGTTTTCGAATACCGACGGCGTGGCCGATGTGGATGACGGGACTGGTCGGATCGACGCCGAGGTAGATGCGCATCGGCTTGCCCTCACGAAGGCGGCGGTCGGTCGCCGCGCGCGAGGGGTACAACTCGACGAATCCAGAGGCGAGGATTCGGTCGATCGCGTCGAGTTCGCGAGGCTCGACGCCGCACTCGACCGAAGGGGTCGCACGATCGACCCGGACGATGCGCGTCCGAGTGGCGCGAGTCGTTCGCAGCGCCTCCGCCAGTGCGTTTGCGGCTCTTTCGGCGCGCGCGTGACCGTCCGCGTCGACCGAGTCGATAGGGAAAATGACCGTCTTCGACGCGGCCGTGACCTTGCCGCGGTCGCCCTGTCGGCCAACCCACCACCGTGTCCGCACTTCGCGTTGGTCGGCGTAGACTGGCTCGCCGGCCGGCACTCGGACGACGCCCGATTCGCCCAGGCCGGTGAAGTACTCGTCGCCGCTGGCGAGACGGACGCCGAAATCGCCGCGCAGCCGATCGACATCGTGTGCCCCGACCGGCAGGAGATAGCGCAGGCTAACCGCGTTCGCAATGTCAACCAGCGGCCCGAGCCTCGGCGCGTCGTCGGCCAGGGCGCGCCGGACCAGCGTCTCGATCGATGGCGGATGGCTCTTCGGGTCGACGCCGAGGGCGCGCAGCGCGCCGTGCCATGCCTTGACTTCGGTCGAGTGCTCGATGCCGCCGCGATCGAATCGCGCGCGGACCTCGGCGACCGCGTCGTCGAGCATCCGCCGTATCGCGTCGGAACCGCCGACGTCTTCGATTGCCTCGGCGACGACGAGTGTCACCGCGGTTTCAGGCACGCGATTCAAGAGAGCGCCATCGAGGGAAAACCGCATCGCCGCCGCATGATAGGCGACGATCGACGGGGCGCTAAGGCGTTCCGTAGAGGCGGTCGCCGGCGTCGCCGAGGCCGGGAATGATGTAGCCGCGATCGTTGAGCCGGTCGTCGATCGCCGCGACGTGGATGTCGATCGTCGGGTGGCGAGAGCCCACCGCGGCGAGTCCCTCCGGTGCGGCGATCAGGGCCAGGACCGATATGCGCTGGATGCCGGACTCGACCAGCGCATCGATGGCGGCCGCGATCGATCCTCCGGTCGCCAGCATCGGGTCCAGGACCAGACACATATCGACGGGCGGACTCGGCGGCAACTTGTTGTAGTACGAGATCGGGCGAAGCGTCGTCTCGTCGCGATAGAAGCCGAGGTGAAACACCGCTGCGCGTGGCAGGAGCGCCAATGCGCCGTCCACCATGCCGAGCCCGGCGCGCAGGATCGGCACCAGACCGATGCGCGCCGCCAGTCGCTCGCCGCGCGTCTCGGCGAGCGGCGTCCGCACCGAAATTGGGTCGAGCGGGAGGTCAATCGTCGCTTCGTAGGTCAGGATCGTGGCAAGCTCGCGTGTCAGAGCGCGAAACGCGGCTGAGTCCGTGTCGGTGGAGCGCAGGCGGCTGACCATGTCACGCGCGAGTGGATGACGCGATGCATAGACCGGCACGGCTCGCCCAGATCGTATCAAGAGACACTGGACCTGGTGATCCTGGACCTCATGGCGCCCGGCATAGCCACTAAACGACGTGCCGATGCCCGGCTTGCGCGTCCTGGAGAGCGGGCCGGGCATCGGGTACCTGACGGTGCCGGTAGCCCGACAACTGGGTGTTGTGGTACGGCTCGTCGCGCTCGATCCCCAGGGCGCGATGGTTCTGCGGTAAGTCGAGCCCTCAGGGAGTGTTCAGGTTCGGCTCAGGCGGCGCTCAGCGGCGCCCCGTAGAACTTGACTCAAGCGCCGAGGCGCCGAAGGTGAGAGAGATGCAGACGCAACGCGAGGGGCCAGCGCAGAACCACGGCGGGCACCCATCGTGGATGATGGCGCTGTGCCTACTGCCGATCGCCGCGGTCGTCGCGGTGACGCTGTTCCAGATCCCCGTCTCGACGGTCCTACTCTACGGGGTGTTCCTGCTATGCCCGCTGATGCACATCTTTATGATGAGGGGCCACGGCCATGGCGCCAGCGACCACACCGGGCACCACGCGCCCGAGCAGCCGAATCGTCCGAAGACGCTCGGGTAGTCGGAGGCCGAGACGATGATCACGATCGACGTCGATCCAGTGCTGGTCCACCTCGGGCCGGTCATGCTCTCCTGGTACAGTCTGGCCGTCGCGCTCGGCCTGTTCGTCGGCGTCTGGCTGACGCTTGTCGAGGCGCGGCGCAAGGGGATCCCGACCGAGCCGATCTTCGACTCGGCGCTCTGGGCGGTCGGCGGTGGTCTGGTCGGGGCGCGACTCCTGCACGTGATCGACCGCTGGGACTTCTACAGCGCGAACCCCACCCTGATCCCAGCCGTGCAGAACGGCGGTCTAGCGATCCTGGGGGCGATCATCGGTGGGGCGCTTGCCGGAGGCATCGCGGCCTGGCGCCTGGGGTTACCGATCCGCCGGGTCTTCGACGCGGCGGCCCCGGGGGTCGTGCTGGGCCAGGCGATTGGTCGACTTGGCTGCCTGATCACCGGAGACGCGCTGGGTCCCGCCACCGATGGTAGCTGGGGGATCGTCTACCAGAACTCCGGAGCGATGGCGCCGCGGCTCGGCGTGGCGTACCAGCCCACGTTCCTCTACGAGGCAGGCTGGGACCTCGCCGTCTTCGCGCTGCTCTGGGCAATCCGTCGCCGCGACATACCGAGCGGATACCTCTTCGCCCTCTACGCGGCGCTGTACGCGGCCGGCAAGTTCGGGTTGACGTTCCTGCGTGCCGAGGCGGTGTGGTTTTGGGGTCTGCAAGAGCCGCAAATCCTTGCCCTGGCCGTCATCGCCGCCGCGGCCGCGTGGTCGCTGTGGAACCACCGGCAGAACGCGGGCGCGAGCGCGGCCTAGAGGGCCGGCCCAGTAATCGTCTCCGGTCAACTTATTGACAAGTTGACAGTGAGTGATGGAGTCTGTGCTCGGGGCGATAGGCCCGGAGGGTGACGATGCAGCCGGACGTGTGGCGT
>SCUE01000015.1 GCA_004297775.1 Chloroflexota bacterium
CCCCCTGTGCCAATAATGCGTGAGACAACCTCGCCGTGGAGATTAGTGTAGGGGCGGGGAGGGTTCGATGAATGAATCGCATGCCAGTACCCGAAGAGATCGACGTGGTGGAAGGGCCGGAGGCGGAGGGAGCCCGAAGGGCGACCGCAGCCTTCGGCCCTTCCACCACGTCACGCGCGACCGCCCCCGATCCTGAAGTCCCCGCGAAGGCCCAGCGTCGACAATTCACCGCGGAGTACCGGCGTCGGATCCTTGAAGAAGCCGACGCGTGTAAGAAGCACGGCGCGCTGGGGGCGCTGCTGCGCCGCGAAGGGTTGTACAGCTCGCACTTGGTGAACTGGCGCCGGCAGCGTGACCAGGGCGAGCTCGTCGTCGGACGCGCGCGCAAGCGCGGACCAGTGCCCAAGCCAGTCGACCCGAAGATGCGGCAACTCGAAGTCGAGAATCGCCGCCTGCAGCGCAAGCTGGCGCGGGCGGAGACGATCATCACCCTCCAAAAAAAAGTTGCCGAGATCCTGGGGATCCCCCTGAAACCCCTCGACATCGACGAGACCGACTGATGACCGCGATCGACGCCGTGACGACGAACGGCGAGACCTCGGCGCTCTGTCAGAGCGTCGGCCTCGCGCGCGCGACCCTGTATCGGCGTCGACAGCCCGTCCGGCCGTCGACGCCGACCGTCCGCGCGGCCTCGTCGCGCGCGCTGGTCCCCGCCGAACGGCAGGCCGTCCTCGACGTCTTGCACAGCGAGCGATTCGTCGATCAATCGCCCGCCGAAGTCCAGGCCACGCTGCTCGAGGAGCAGACCTACCTCTGCTCGACGCGCACGATGTATCGGATCCTCGACGCCGCGCAGGAAGTCCGGGAGCGGCGCGACCAGGCACGGCATCCGGCGTACGCGAAACCGGAGCTCGTGGCGACGGCGCCGAATCAGATTTGGTCCTGGGACATCACCAAACTCAAGGGGCCGATCCCGTACCTCTATTACTCGCTGTATGTGATCCTCGATTTGTTCAGCCGCTACGTCGTAGGCTGGATGGTCGCCACGCACGAGAACGCGCGTCTGGCCCAGCGCCTGATCGAAGCGACGTGCCGCAAACAGCGCATCGGCCCACACCAGATCACGATCCATGCCGACCGCGGCGCGCCGATGCGCAGCAAACTGCTCATCGACCTGTACGCGGACCTCTGCATCGCCGTGAGTCATTCGCGGCCCCGAGTGAGCAACGACAATCCGTTTTCCGAAGCGCACTTCCGGACGTTCAAATACCGGCCGGAATTTCCGGATCGCTTCGGCTCCATCGAACACAGCCGCAGGATCAGCCGCGACCTCTTCGCCTGGTACAACGACGACCACCATCACAGCGGCCTGAGCTATCTCACGCCGGCCGACGTCCACTATGGCCGCGCCGCCACCGTCCTCGAGGGCCGTCATCAGACGCGCCTGGCTGCGTACGCCGCGCATCCTGAGCGCTTCGTGCAGGGCCCGCCGCGCCTGGAAATCCTGCCGCACGCGGTTTGGATCAATCCGCCGGCGAAATCGACCGGCCAGGAGGCCCCAGGAACGACGATCGTCACCCCGGACGACCCGCAGCATGGGGGGATCTCCGGGCCACCACTCATCATCGGCACGACGTCGATCTCGACGATCAACTCGATGGAGTTGCTACAGTAAATGCTGAATCAGGTTGTCTCAAACTCGTTGACACGGCCCG
>SCUE01000016.1 GCA_004297775.1 Chloroflexota bacterium
AGCATCTTTCAACTCGGCCTTCAGGCAATTCTGCGCGGCTTCACCAACGACACCGCGCTCCACTGCACCTTCCATCTCCTCCCCCTCACCCGCCCAACATTAAAACTGTCGTGATGTCAGACGCCTACTGCTGGGAGAGGGGAGGGACGCCGATGCAAACCCTGACCCTCTCCCAAACGCCTACGGCTAGGAGGGGGGAGGGACGCCGATCCAAGACGGCCGCGAGAGTGTTGTGGTATTGGCGTGAGTGAGCCAGAGGGTCAGCCTCGGATCGTGATCATCGGCGGCCCGAGTGGCGCGGGCAAGACCACGGCGTCCCGACAACTCCTGGTAGGTGAACTCACGGTCGAGACATTCGTGAATGCGGACGAGCTCGCGCGGCACATTCTGCCGGGCGATCCGGGGTCCGCCGCGATCGCGGCCGGTCGTGCGATGCTGACACGGCTCGACGAACCGCGGCGGACCCGCGTATCCATGGCAATCGAGACGACAATGTCCGGCCGTTCGCTGGCCGTCTGGCTGAGGGACGCATTTGCGGACGGGCACCGCGTCCACGTGATCTACCTATGGCTGTCAGGCCCGGATGCGGCAGTCCGACGCGTGGCCGAGCGCGTCAGCCACGGCGGGCACCACATTCCGGATGACGTGGTACGCCGACGCTAAGCGGCTGGTCTCCGCAGTTCTCTCGCGATCTATCGTGATCTCGGTTCCACATGGGCCGTCCACGATGCGAATGTCAGGCAGCGCCGGATGGTCGCCCAGGGCTCGCGCGATCCTGAAAACAGCCTGATCACGGATAATCGAACGTGGCGACGTTTGCACGCACAGGTGGAGATAAATGCCGATCAGGCGTGAGGTGTTTACGCGAGGGGTTCCTGGCTGGAACAGCGAGGCGCTCGATCGCGCGATGAGCGATTCGGCGATTGACGCGGGACTCGATCACCTTCGGGCCGGTTGGCCAATTGTCATCTTCGAGAATGGCGAGATTCGCCGACTGTTCGGTGAGCAGATCGAGGAGGACATCTTGCGAGCATGCGCCGAACGCGGCGATTCGCTGGTGCAGTATCGAAGGCGAATACGCGCGGCGATGCTCGCGGCGCTGGGCGCGGGCAAACCGTATGTCGTGGCGCGGAATGGCGCGCTCTTCACGCTGCGTGGCGAGGAAATCGTGCGCGAGTTGAACGAATTGTCGGCCCAGATCAGCGGCATTCTCGAACGCGCGCGACGACGTCGGCGGCATGGCGCTCGTCTATAGAGCGCGCGGTCGTGCATCTTGCGCTGTTCCGCCAGCGACGCTCGACACGAGGCGGTGGTTCCGTACGCAGGCCGGAGCTTCGGGCAAGCTGGCATCGCGATCGGGCGCGATAGATCTTTGTTTCACGTGAAGCCTCGCCGCGAACCCGGACTTTCGCGACGCGGTTTCGCGATAATCTCGGCGAAATCCCGCGGCCCCGGCCAACGCGCGCTCGGGTGAACGGACGAAATAGGAGCCTCTTCACCTTGGTTACTGCCCGAATCGCGGTTCTGCCTGGCGACGGCGTCGGCGAAGAGATCACGCGTGCGGCGATCGCCGTTCTCGACGCAGTCGCGGCCCGTGGCGGACACTCGTTTTCGTACTCGTTTGGCAAGATCGGCGGCGCCGCCATCGACGCCCACGGCACCGCGCTGAACGACGAGACGCTGGCCGATTGCGGTCAGAGCGCGGCCATCTTGCTCGGCGCCGTCGGTGGGCCGAAATGGGATGACCCGCGCGCATCGGTGCGGCCAGAGCAGGGACTCCTGCGAATCCGAAAGGAGCTCGGCCTCTACGCGAATCTGCGGCCGGTGCGGTTGTTCAGCGCATTGGTCGACGCGTCACCGCTCCGCCGACAGATCGTCGAGGGAACCGATCTGCTGGTCGTTCGTGAGTTGACGGGTGGCTTGTACTTCGGCAAGCCGAGCGAGCGGCGGGACGGACCGCACGGTCGCGAGGCGGTCGACACGCTGGCCTATGACGAGACCGAGGTGCGACGGGTCGTGCGCGCGGCCTGTCGCCTCGCCCAGGGTCGGCGCAAGCACCTGACGTCGGTCGACAAGCAGAACGTCCTGGCAACGTCGCGGCTGTGGCGCGAAGTCGCGATCGAGGTCGCGGCCGAGTTCGCGGACGTGACGGTCGAGCACATGCTCGTGGATACCGCCGCGATGCGACTCGTTCGACAGCCAACGTCATTCGACGTCATCGTCACTGAGAACACGTTTGGCGACATCCTCACTGACGAAGCGTCGATGCTGGCCGGCTCGATGGGACTTCTTCCGTCGGCGAGCCTGGGAGATGGGGAGCTCGGCCTCTACGAGCCGATTCATGGCTCGGCGCCGAGCCACGCTGGCAAGGACGACATCAACCCGATCGCGATGATTCTTTCGGCCGCTATGCTGCTGCGCTATTCGCTCGATCTCGACGCCGAGGCTCGCTCGATCGAGGCCAGCGTGCAGCGAACGCTCGATGACGGCTTCCGTACCTACGACATCATGGGCGCCGGCGACGGACGCCACAAGGTGGGGACGCAGGCGATGGCGCGCGAAATCGCGTCGCGACTGGGTTGATGCCGGACGTCTTCCTCTACGACACGACGCTGCGCGACGGCGCGCAGACCGAGGGCATCACATTTTCAGTCGCAGACAAACTGAAGATTCTGACCCGCCTCGATGAGTTCGGATTTCATTACATCGAGGGCGGTTGGCCGGGCGCGACACCGAAGGATTCGGAGTTCTTCGTCCGCGCGCGCGACGTGCCGCTTCGAAACGCGCGGCTCGCCGCGTTCGCTTCGACCCGCCGGCCGGGCGGACACGTCGAATCCGATCCGACCGTTCGGGCGCTGATCGATGCCGCGACACCGGTCGTCGCCGTCGTCGGGAAGAGCTGGACCCTGCACGTGACCGATGTGCTACGGACGACGCTGGACGAGAACCTGGCGATGATTCGCGATACGTGCCAGTACCTGCACGCGATAGGCCGGGAGGTGGTGTACGACGCCGAGCATTTCTTCGACGGCTACCGGGCGGATCCGCGCTACGCGCTGGAGTCGATTCGGTCGGCCTTCGACGGTGGCGCGGATTGGCTCGTCCTCTGCGACACGAATGGCGGCTCGATGCCTGGCTTCGTCGCCCGGGTCGTGACCGAGGTTCGACTGGCATTGCCCAACGCCCGTATCGGCATCCACCCCCACAACGATTGTGAATGCGGTGTCGCGAACGCGCTGGCGGCGGTCGAAGCCGGCGCGACGCAGGTGCAGGGCACGATCAACGGTTACGGCGAGCGCATCGGCAATGCGAATCTGATCTCGATCGTCCCGAATCTTCAGGTGAAGATGGGGCTCACGTGCGTTGACGAGGCAAGCATCGCTCAACTCACCAAACTCAGCCAGTTCGTCGCCGAAATCGCGAACCAGATTCCGAGTCCGAATCAGCCCTACGTCGGATCGACCGCGTTCGCGCATAAGGCTGGCCTGCATGCCAACGCGGTGCTGAAGACGTCAGCTTCGTTCGAGCACATCGATCCAGCCCTGGTCGGCAATCGCCAGCGCATACTCATTTCGGAACTCGGCGGCCGAAGCAACATCGAATCGAAGCTGGCGCAGTTCGGCATCGATGTCTCGGGCGACGAGGGCGTGCTTCGGCGCATCAGCGCCCAGGTGAAGGAGATGGAGTCGCGCGGCTTCCAGTACGAGGCGGCCGACGCATCCTTCGAGCTGCTGGCGCGCCGCGCGTTGCCAAACTATAAGGCGCCGTTCGAATTGCTGGATGTGCTCGTGCTGGTGGAGAAGCGCAGGGGCGTCGAGATGTTGGCCGAGGCGACGATCAAGATTCGGGTCGGCGATGCCGTGATGCACACCGCCGCCGAGGGCAACGGTCCGGTCCACGCGCTGGACGGCGCGATGCGGAAGACGCTCCTGGGGTCCTATCCCGAGCTCGCCGCGGTCGAACTCATCGACTTCAAGGTGCGAGTCGTCGATCAGACCGCGGGAACCGGCACCGTCGTGCGCGTGTCGATCGAGTCGAGCGACGGGCACGCGACGTGGTCGACCGTCGGTTCGTCGGGCAATATCATCGAGGCGAGCTGGCTCGCGTTGGCAGATTCGATGGAGTTCGCGCTGCTTCGCGCGGGCCGAGAGATGCCGAGCCTGGCGACCGTATAACCGGACAACAGTACGGTGAGAAATCGTCGGCGACCCTGGTATGCCATTTGACCATGGACCGCGTACTCCTTCGGCGGCGTGTCGTGGCGTGCCGCGTGAATGCCGTCAGTTCTGTACACTGGCCGAAGTTCCCGCAACGCACGGAGGGTGAGAGACATGACTGATTCGCCGCGGTTCGCGGTCGGTGGCGCTCTGTTCGGTCGAACCGAGGTCGAAGACATCGCGATGATCGCCCGACACGGCTTTCCGGGATTCGAGCCGTATCGTGGCCAACTGATGAACTGGCTCGAGCGCCCGCTCGATTTGAAGCGCGTGCTGGACGACCACGGTGTCAGGCTCATCACCTGCTCGAACGGCGGACCAAACCAATCGGTCGAGTTCATCGATCCGACCGCTCGTCAGAAGACGATCGACGATCACGTCGCGTTCGCGCGCGACTTTCTGGCCGTATTTGGGTGTACCCACTTCAAGATCAACATGGGGCGGCGCCCGGACCACGCGACGACCGCCGATGAGTTGGCGTCGATCTGTGGGACACTCAACGCGCTGGGTCGTCGTGTCAAGGAGGAACTCGACATCAGCCTCGGTGCGCACGCGCACATCTGGGGACCGGTCGAGCGCCCTGGTGAAATCGACGCAATCATGGCTGGAACGGACCCGCGGTACGTCTGGTTCTTGCCCGATACGGCCCAGATCAATCTCGGCAGCGGAGACCCGGTCGCGATCGTGCGACGGTACTACGACCGTGTGATCGCCGTGCACTTCAAGGATAGCCGTCCACAGTACCGTGGCTGGACCGGCGCAACGCCGACTCAGGAACAGCACCGCGAACGGATCCTGTACCAGGATCTTGGGTCCGGCGGCGTCGATCACGAAACGATCTACGCCGACCTGCTCAAGGCCGGCTACTCGGGCTGGATCACGCTCGACCTCGATCCGCCGCGCGCGAACGAGGGTGAGGGTTCGCCGGAGGACAAGCTGCTCATCAACAAGAGGTATCTGACCGATGTTCTGAAAGTTGCGCGTCTGTAGGCGTAACGGCACCCGCCGGACGGGTTGTGATTTTGGACGAGCGAGCCCATATCCGGACAACGTTCCGATTCTTGACGAATGACTTCGAATGCGCGTGGGATGCCATGGCGCGCACGCCGGACGCTGTTGCCACCGGGCGCGGTAATTACCTGTTTGCACTGCAGGCGATGGTCCTTCTTGAGTGGGCCTCGCGGCTGTGCCACGCTCGTGGCACAGCCCTCGAACAACTGTCGTTCGCGCTTGAACAACGGAACCCGCGCTACTTCTGCCAGCTACCTGACGTCGTAGACAGGCCTTCCGAGTTTGATCTGCCGGGACCGGTCGGGCGCTCCCCCGGAATGGGCTGGCTTCTTCAGGCGATCTTCGATCTCGTCCGAAATGGCCAGGCACACCGCTATGAGCAGCTATCGGCGGATCTGACGGGTGACTCTCGTTTCCACATTGCGTTGACCGGTGCCACGTTTGGCCGAACGATCAGTTCTGTGGCAGATGGCATCACCAATGTCGGGCCGCCATCCAACCACCTGCGCGTCGACCTCGGAGGAGATGACGAGAGAGATGTCATTCTTACGGTCAGGCCGGAGGTTCTGTTTCTCGACCTCAAGGTGGCGATTGTGGAATCTGGGGTTCTTGAGTCCGGCGCAAGCGTGGCGGGATTCAAACGTCCTCAGGGGGTGAAAGCCTGGCAGTTCGATTCGAACGCGATCTATTCAGCCCTTTCACCGGGAAGCAACTAGCACTAGCGTCCCCATTGGGGCGTCACGGCGGCGGCACGCGTTGCCTGGCGGCGACGGAACGCGAGTCGCTCCTCTTGCGTGACGTCGATGGCACCGCACATGTGCTATCGCCGCGTCGCGTTGGCCTTGAGCGGTGTCAACTCGGTCGAACCGATGAAGACGACGTGTGGCGATTGGGTGACGGGTTGCGCGATGGCGTCGAGGATCGCGTGGGCCATGTCGGCCGTCGTCGGTAAGGTCCCGACTTCGGACCGGCGCATCTCTATAAGACCGGGCGTCGCGCGGTCCATGAGTCGCGGCACGATGGTGTCCTCGATCAGATCGCCGCTGACGATCGCCAGCCGGACACCTCGGTCGCTCATTGGGCGCTCCAACGATCGCAGTGCGATCTCGCCGGCGTGCTTGCTCTGGGCGACCGGTTCGTAGGCCGGTGGTTGTTTCACCTGCCCGTAGAAGTGAGCGAGGTGGCTCGTGACGTGCACGATCGCGCCACCCGCGCGCATCCTAGGCAACGCGCGCGTCGCCAGATCGTACGGCGCATCGCGATTCACTTTCATCGGGTAGGCGGGGTCGGCCACGACGAGGTCTTTCTCCATCCCTCCGGATGCGTTTAGGACCAGGATGTCGATTCGACCCAACTCGGAAATCACCTGGTCGATCATCGCCTGATTGGCCGTCGAGTCGGTGATGTCGGCCTGAATGGCGATCGCGCGGACACCGTGCCGCCGCGCCTGCGACGCGATGTCTTCGGCCCGGCGACCCTTGTTTCGATAGTTCACGGCCACGTCGGCGCCGGCACGCGCCAGCGCCAGGACCGTTGCCGCGCCGACGCCGCGCGATCCTCCCGTGACAATTGCGACTTTTCCCGCGAGGACTGCTTCCCCCACTGATTCCCCCAGTTCGCTCAGGAACGGAAACACATTCGGTCCGGGATGGGTACGGCGAAACCGGCCGGTCCGTATAATGGCGCCGTTGGAATTTCCGATGCGGATCGGCGCCACCGTTGGGGCGTTGTCGTGAGCGTGCTGCGCGGTCGTGGCCCGCTTGGTCGCGGGCTGGGCGCCCTTCTGCCAAACAGCGGCGGCACCTCGGATGCCGATATCGACGCGATCGTGCGCAATCCACGCAATCCGCGCCAGCACGTCGATCCGGCGACGCTACGCGAGCTGGCCGAATCGATCCGGGTTCACGGCGTGCTGCAGCCTCTGGTCGTGCGCGAAGTGCCAGGTGGGCCGTCTCGCCGCTTCGAACTGATCGCTGGCGAGCGGCGCTGGCACGCCGCGCGCCTGGCGGGACTCCAGCGCGTGCCGGTCGTCGTGAAGGACGTGACGCCGCAGGCCCAGATCGAACTCGCGCTGGTCGAGAACATTCAGCGCGCGGATCTCAGTCCTCTCGAGGAAGCGGCCGCCTACCGCCAGCTCATCGAGGAGTTTGGACTGACGCACGAGGCGCTGGCGACCCGCGTCGGCAAGAATCGGGTCACGATCACCAATACGCTGCGCTTGATCGCACTGCCGGAGGCGGTGAAGACGGCGTTGGCCGCGACGGAGATCACCGAGGGACATGCGCGCGCGCTGTTGGCGTTGCCGAACGATGAGGCCCGCATTCAGGCGCTTCGCCAGGTGAAGAACCTGCGGTTGTCGGTGCGCCAGGCAGAGGAGTTGGTTCGACGATGGGGCGAAGGGTCACGCGCGGAAGCGCCCGGCGGCGACGCCTCGCGAGAGGGGCGCGTCGCGTCGCTCGAAACACGCGCGCTCGAAGAGCAACTGCGGACCACTCTCGGCACCAAAGTATTGATCCGGCGCGGCCGTCGTGGCGGCACGGTCGTCATCCACTTCTACTCCGACGAGGAGCTGGAAGGTATCGTCGATCTGATCGCGCGACCGCGCGGTTCATAGCGCGGCGCGAGGCCCGGTCTGACGCGGTCACGGTTGCTTCAGAGCGGCCAATGTTTCACGTTTTACAGATCGCACAACCGTATAACTACACGGCGGTTGTCATCGCGCCCTCGCCGCAGGACCGAACGCCTCAACCGTCACGCGGTGCCTGCGAGCAATCCACGGCGAGAGCGTCCAGCGCCGCGATGACCTGACTCGATCGGCCTTCGAATAGATTGCGCGCGACACGGCCACCGGTGGTGTGGACCGCGTTGATGAGTCGATCGATCAGCAGCATGCGCGCCTCGTACGAGGCGGCCTGCGAGTAAGTGGCGACAAAGGCGCCGAGCGGTTCGCGCGCGTTCGTTCCCCACAGATCCTGATGCCGCCAACTGTCGTGATATTCGCCGGCGGTCACAGACCAGCCGCACGGCGGGCACGTTGACACCAGACTAGGTGGCTGCCCGATCCACGGAACGCGGAAGCAGGCGTGGCACTCCGGGCAGCGCGCCTGGGAAGCGCTCACCATCAGGACGTCGGCGCATCGCGCGACAAGGCGCCAGCCGACATCGGTCAGCAGATCATCGTCGCGGAGGCGGAGCGCGTCTGCCTGGTAGAGACGTCGTATGCGGGCGATCGGCAGCTTCGGGGCGTAGCGGAGACGTTTCACGCAACACATTTTCGACCAAGCGAATGACCGGAATAACTGGGCGTGTCAGGGCGGGAACACGTCGGCGCCACGAGCGGCTCCCCCAATCTTTCGTCAAGACGGCCAGAGTGCGGTCCGTTACCCGAAACCATCGGTTTCTCCGTCGGAGGTGAGCGTTGCTCGAGGCCGGAATGAGCGCCGCAGCCGTCACCGACGATCACAGACCTAACTCGGATCGCGTGACAGATCGCCGTTCGGCCCGAATCTCATCCGCCGATAGGCCCGGAATATGGAACACGAAGTGGAAATAGCCTGGCAAACTGGACAGGAAGGTGTGCGGTTCGCCTGGATCGATCACCAACATATCCCCCGGCATCAACGCCACCGACTCTTGCCCCACGCGCATCACCGACTCTCCACGCGCCACCAAATAGATCTCGGTGATCCTCGTGTGAACGTGCGGTTCGTCAATGCCCTCGTTCGCGTAGCCGACCGAGACGGTCAGATCCGAGTTCCACGGGCCGGCATACCAACCTTTCGGCAGCGCCGGGTCTGCACGATCCAGCCTCATCAAACGTCCTTGAGTCGGATTGGGCGATCACGCGAGTTGGCGGTGGGAGGCATCTCCACGCGCCTAGCTGCTCGGGATGGAGGTGGGCGGGGCTCCCAGGTCGGCCGTTCTCTCATTCAATCGTCAAGGGCTTTCGCGCGAAGAAGTAGTAGCCGGATACCTGTCGGAACGAGAAGAAGCGGTCGAAGGGTCTCAACAATGTCTGAACGCGGGCGAGACGGCCAGGCAATAGATTGGCGAGCGTCGAGAGATTGCCGCGCACGGTTGCGATTTCGATTTCGGTGAATTCGCGCAGCAGGTACGCGAGGCCCTGTTCGGTATAGCGGTAGTAGTCGCGATAGGTGCTCGCGGCGTGGTAGCCGTAGAGGAATGGCACGTAGCCGAAGAAGAGGCCGCCCGGTTCGAGTGCTCGCCACACCTGCCCAATCGCGCGAAAAGGATCGTAAACATGTTCCAGGACCGCGATGCACAGGACGACGTCGAACGCCGCCGCCGGCACGATGGCATCCATCGTGCACAGATCGTGAAGGAAGTCCGGTCGATCGCCGGGATCGATGCTGACGACGCGATACTCTGACCCGGCGAAAAGGCTTTCGTCGTGCCGCGCGCCGCGGCCGATGTCGAGGATTCGTCGACGGGCGGCTCCGATCGCCTGTAATTTCTCCGCTCGAAACGCCTCCGACCGACCGGTGATCAGCCGGTACTGGAGGACGGCTCCCGAACTGGCGTCCGTGTCGTCGCGCACGGTCAATCCAGGCCTCGCGGCGCCAGGTGACGCATTCATCGGGAGAATCCTCGACACTGGCCGGTGCAAGACAGTTCCGCCCCGCGTTCGGCTGGGGCCTTCGCAGCGTCCGTGAGCCAGGTCCCCGAGGCTTGCCGGGTCGAAATTTGCCCGCGATCACTCGTCACGCGAACGTCGCGGCGCTTTCGGTCGGACCGCCTCGCAAGCCGATCGCCAGCTTGGGAGTCGCGATCTGTCGTGGCCACGGTGGGAGACGTCATCGTAGTTGAGAAGACGACTGGGAATCCGCGTCACGGGGTGCTGAGACGATGCCGATCCCCCGTGCTCAAGCACGAATGCAGTCAGCTCGGCGCGGAGTAGCTGGCCGTGCCGGCCATCTTCATCGCCGCGATCGCCTCGTCCGGCGAGTACAGTCGTGTCGTCCGCGTTGCGCGGACGTGTCCCGGTGCGATCGCCGCGATCACGATCGCCATGGCAGTGATGTCATCTGGCCCTTCGGACACGATGACGCCGTCGTACTCGCCCATCGTGTAGTCCAAGCTGATCAGCTTTCCGCCCAGTCTTGTCGCGAGCGCGCCAATTGCGGCGGATCGATCCACCGGATTCTTCGCGAGGTGTGCCCATGCTTCGGCCGTATAGGCGAACTGAGTCATGTAGCGCGGCATATCCTCTCCTCTTTCACGACGCGGCGAATTGGCCTGCCCAAGCGGCACACGCTAACAAGTGAACGGTGAAATATCAAGTACCGCATAACGAGTATATGCGATGCATTCATTGTGTGCTCCGGTCTTGGCCTCGTCCTCGCCGGACGGGGATCACCGACGCGCGCGGGGCATGGTCGCTCGCGATGGCAATACGCGCGCACACCAGCCGTGAAGACTTGCGACCGAGGTGTGTGGCGCCAGATCGGTCCGTTGGGCGTCGGACAATGCCCGTCTCGAATCGAGGGCGCGGCGTCAGGTTTCGGCGGCCCTACAATCTGAAGCGTGCGCGCCGCGCGGGTCTACCGAACTCCCGCCGTCGTCTTGCGCCGGGTCCGGCTCGGCGAAATGGACATGATCCTCACGCTCTTCACCGCCTATCACGGCAAGATTCGCGCGGTCGGGAAGGGTATTCGTCGTCCGGGGAGCCGGTCGGGCGGCCATCTCGACATACCCATGCACAGCACACTCCAGATCGCGCGCGGACGGAGTCTCGATATCGTCACGCAGAGTGAGACGATCGATGCATTCGTCGCGCTGCGCGATGATCTCACCCGGACCGCGCTCGCTTTCGAGGTCATTGAACTGATCGATCGCGTGACGGAGGAAGGGCATGAAGATCGCGCGCTCTTCGAGTTCCTCGTCGCGACTCTCCACCGAGTGGCCGACGACCCCGATCCCGATCTGGCGGTGCGATTCTGGGAGATGGGCGTCCTCGAACGCGCTGGTTATCGGCCGAACCTCCACACCTGCGTGCAGTGCGACCATCCGCTCGAACGGGTCGACTCGTTCTGCTCGGCGACCGCCGGCGGCATTCTCTGCCCCACCTGTGGAGCCCGCGTGCCGGGCGCGCGACCGATCGGCGCGAACGCCTTCGCGATGGCGCGCCTCCTCCAGAACGGCGACTACGCGACCGCCTGTCGCGTGCGTCGGGATGAAGATCTCCGTCGCGACCTCGAGGCGTTCTTGCGCGCGCAGATCGCGCATGTTCTGGACCGGAACCTCGCGTCGACCGCGTTCCTCAATCGCGTGCGGTCGATGACGTGAGAGCGCGCAACGCGATCGCCGTCCGCGTTCGCGGTCGCGTGGGTCGGGTGGTCGCCAGTGAGAGGCGTCCGGACTTATCACGATACGGTGGCCGCCGAGGCCCGTTGATTCGAGCGTGATGGACGCTCCGCAATACCTGCGCCGACTCGCCTTCACGGGTCCCATCGAACGGACGATCGAGGTCCTCAAGGGCCTCCAACTGGCCCACCTTACGAGCGTTCCGTACGAGAATCTCGACATCTTTCCGCGGTCTCGACCTGTATCGCTCGCCCGACCAGACCTTTACTCAAAGATCGTGATCCGGAGACGCGGCGGGTTCTGCCACGAGCTGAATCAACTATTCCGCTGGCGGCTCGACGACCTCGGCTTCAGCCCGACTTTGGTGGCCGCTCTCGCGGTCCACTTCACCGACGGCACGATTCGACCCGCTTTCAGTCATCAGGCGATCGTCGTCGACGTTGGGGGACCACGGCTGGTCGATGTCGGCTTCGGTGGCCGCAATCCGCGCATTCCGCTCCGCATCGATGATTCCTTCGAACAGCACGATGGCCTTCACAGCTTTCGGATCTCGACGAATGGCGACGGTGTCCGTACGCTCCATCGTTTGCACGAGGATTTCCTTTGGCGGCCGGTCTACTCGTTTTCGCTCGACATCCGCGCTGATGACGAGTTCACAGCCCGATGCGCCGAGCAGCAGAACGAACCGCCATGGAACGCGCGACGACTGTGCGCTCTTCACACGCCCAGGGGCGTCGCGCTACTCAGCGGCGATCATCTGACGAAGGTCGAGAATGGCGTACGCTCCGAGCAACTGCTGGCCAGCGACGAGGAACGAACGCGCACGTTGGGCGACGTATTCGGACTCGACGACTCCGATTGAAGCTGTCGGGCCGCCGCTATGCCTTCTCCTCGCGGGCGCGACACTCATCTTCCCGGCCGCGCATGTCCAGGACGTAGGCGGGTCCGCGGAAGAAACAGCGGGTGTCGCCTTCGAGGCAGATATCGAGTGCGAAGGCGCCATCGTGCCGGACGTTGGGGGAACGAAGGCAGCGATCGGGTACGTGACGCCGTGCCGGCGCCGATCGCGGATCAGGCTGTGGCGATGGCTCGCGTCGTTCGGTTTCTTCGCCGATCACCCGCATTCCTCGAACGCAACGACGACGGCCGGCATCTGTTGCGGGCCGCGCGAACGCCAGCGTGCTTGGTTGCCATCGTACCGTCTGCAACGGCGTCGCGCTATCGCGTTTTCACACATCTGACGATCGTCGCGCTTGTCTGTCTACGCGAACGTCTGACCCCAGGTCCGGTCGTTGCTCTCGACCGGGAGACCGCGCATCGTGCGGAGGGTGATGATCTCTCCGACGTGAAGGAAATGATGCGCGGCGATGTGCATTAGCGCGTGGCAGAGCGAGAGCCCGGTCATCCGAAGGTAGGCGATGCCCCCGGTGTAGGCGACACGAGCGTCGAGATCGGGCGAAATAGGCGATTCCAAGAAATGCGTCGCCCTCGATCGGACGTCATCGACGGCTCGCCGGATGGCGGGCCAATGGTGTGCGGCGTCGCCGATTCCGCCAGAGTAGTAGGCCCGATGGCTCAAGATCGGACCGGGCGCCATGTGCTGGAATCGGGCGTTGAGCCACGAATCGACTTGCTGCGATACGTGGGCGACGGTCCAGGCGAATGCGCTTGGCCCGTCCGGTCGTTCGATCATCTGAGCATCGGACAGGCCAACAATCGCGCGGTCCAGATCGGACCAGGCCTGGTACAGCAGTGGTGCCAGCAATTCGCCGTTCGCCCGCGGCCGCCAACGAATGCCGCGCGACCGTACAATGCGCCGGCGTAATCGCCAGGAGGATGTCGTATGCAGTTCGATAGCCTGATCGCCGGTGGCGATGTCATCGATCCGGGCGCCGGCCACATCGGGCGGCTCGATGTCGGCATCACGAACGGCAAGATCGCGGCCGTCGCGCCATCGCTGCCGCGCGAGAATGCCCGCCACGTCATCGACGCGACCGGGCTCATCGTCACGCCGGGTCTGGTCGATCTCCACACCCACGTCTACTGGGGCGCGACTTACTGGGGCATCGAGCCGGACCCTATCGCCGCCCGCACCGGTGTCACGACCTGGCTCGACGTCGGCTCAGCCGGAGCGTACAGCTTTCCGGGGTTTCGCGCCTGGATCGCCGAGCCGTCCCGCGCTCGCGTGTATTCCTTGCTCAACGCGTCCTACGTCGGTCTGGTCGGCCCGACCTACGAATTCGCCAACCTCGACTACGCCAACGTCGCCCTGGCCGAGCGCGTCACGAACGACAACCGCGATCTCATCCTCGGCATCAAGGCGCGCATCGATGCCAGCACGACCCGCAGCACCGGCATCGAACCGCTCCGCCGCGCGCGCGATCTGGCCGACCGCGTCCAGTTGCCGCTCATGGTTCACATCGGCAAGGGGCCTCCCGAATTGCGCGAGATCCTCGATCTGATGCGACCGGGTGACATCTTGACCCACTGCTTCACCGGTCACGACAACCGCGTCATCGACGCCGGCCAGATGGTTCTGCCGTTCGTGCGTGAGATCTGGGATCGGGGTCTCATCATGGACATCGGGCACGGCGCTGGCTCTTTCAGCGTCGAGACCGCCCGCGCGATGCTGAGTCAGGGTCTGCGCCCGGACGTGATCTCGACCGACATCCATCAACTGAGCGTCCAGGGACCGATGTTCGATATGCCGACGACGATGTCGAAGTTCCTTGCCCTCGGCATGTCACTGGTCGATGTCGTCGAGCGAGCGACGTCGCGCCCGGCCAGGGCGGTCGGGTTGAAGGACATTGGCACACTTCGGCCGGGCAATCCAGCCGACGTGGCACTGTTCCGCGTCCGGGAGGGATGTTTCACGTATTACGACGTGTTCTTGAACCCGTTCCAGGGTACGAAGCAACTCGATTGCGCGCTCACGCTCGTCGACGGCCTGGCGTTGGTGCCCGGGCCACAGCGGCCGCTTCAGCATTGGGCCGACAATCCCGATCTGCGCGCCAAGGTCGGACCACGGCCATAGTTTGACCGTGCCCGAGTACGCGCCTACAATGCCCGCGTCTAATAGTTCGCATATGCAACTTTCACCCGATAGCCGTGTTCGCGAGACCGCTCGATCCCTGGCATCGCTTGGCCCAGCATTGCACCGGGCCATTCGGGGGCAGGTGACGCCGGCGGCTCACCTCAGCATGCCGCAGTTCATCACGCTCATGACACTGCTGGAAGGCCCGCGTCCGGCCGGATTCCTAGCCGAAAAGTTCGGCGTTTCGCGCCCGACCGTCACGCGATTGGTCGATGGTCTCGTTCGGAAGGCCCTAGTCGAGCGTCTGCCGGAGCAATCCGATCGCCGTGTCGCCCTCATCACGCTCACCGAGTCTGGGCGGGCGCTGCAGATCGCGACGCAGCGAGCGGCCGAGGACTACCTGGCTGGCTTGCTCGCTTCGCTCTCGCTGGATCGCCTCGACCGCCTGGACGGCGCGATGCGGGACGTTCTCGATCTCCTCTCCGGGGCGCCGCGTGTCGAGTCTGTTGTGACAAACCAGGAGCGCGATCGTCCAGTTAACAAACTTCTCACGATCGATCAAGGATCCTTCAAGGTTCGGGGCCTAGGTTGACTATCGCGGCAACTGGCCCAGCATCGCGATACGAAATTCTTCAAGGAGCGCCCGTTGGAAGCCGCGTCTAGCAGCCCGATCTCGACCGCCGCGCCAAGCCGGTTCGGCCCGCTACAAGTCGGAATCGTCGTCGTCGTCCTGGTCGCCCTCGCGATCGCCGGCTACTTCGTATACGTTCAGTTCGTTGCGCGGCCGGCCGCGCCCCTATTTAACGGGACACCCGTCAGCGCGCAGATGGGCAACGTCACCGCGACCGTTTCGTCGACTGGCACTCTCATCGCCACGCGCCAATCACGGCTCACGATGCAGACGGCCGGACGCGTCAGAGACGTGCTCGTGAAACTCGGCGAGACCGTCGCCGCCGGTGCACCGCTCGTCCGCCTCGAAACGACGGCCAGTGAGATCAAGCTCAGTCTGGCCAAGTCGAATCTCCGGGTAGCTCAACTCAAACTCGAACAACTGAAGTCCGGCGCGCGCCAAGAAGACATTGCCGCGGCCGAGGCATCCGTCAAGAGCGCTCAGACTCGCCTCGTCGAACTGCAGGGTGGAGCCCTTCCGCAGGACCTGGTACAGGCGCAGTCGAGCGTCGATAGCGCCGCGGCGTCGGTCCGCCAGGCGATCGCCCGACGCGATCAGGTTCGGATCGGGGCGACCGCGGCAGATATCGGCGCGGCCGAACAATCCGTCTCGGCAGCGCAATCGTCGCTTCGCAAAGCCGAAGTCGAACTGGAAAGGGTTAAAGCCGGCCCGACCAGCGACGAATTGCGCGGTGCCGAGTTGGCGCTCGATCAGGCGAGGAATGGCCTCTGGTCGCAGCAAGTGAGTCGCGACGCCACCTGTGGCCGTTCGCTTGGTGCGTCGTGCGATAGTGCAAACGCCCAGGTCGCGTCGGCGCAATCGAGCGTCACGCAGGCCGAGGTCAAGCTGGCTGCCTTGCGAGCCAAGCCTGACGCGAGAGACGTCCAGATATCCCAGGCGGCGTACGAAGCGGCACGCGAAACCGCGCGCGCCACCCAACTGAAGCTGCAGCAGGTGCGCGCGGGTGGCACCAACGAAGACGTGCGCCAGGCCGATGCCTCGGTCGAGAGTGCGCTGGCCGGTCAGCAATCGGCGATATCGAAACTCGACGCGCTCAAGGCCGGCGCGAAGTCGGCCGATCTGCAGGCCGCAATCTCCACGCTCGCTCAGGCTCAGGCGAGCCTGGCCGCCAAGCGCACGCCGGGCACGCCGACCGACATTGCCCTGGCCGAGGAGTCGGTCAAGCAGACCGAACTATCGGTCCAGCAGGCGCAACTCGATTATGACAACGCCACCCTGACCGCGCCGTTTGGCGGCGTCGTTGGCGCATTGGCGATCAACGTCGGGGAACAACTCGGTTTGGGCACGCAAGTCGTCACGCTGGTCGACCCGAAGCAACTGCGCATCGATGTCACCGTCGACGAGGCCGATGTCGGCCGGATCGCGGTCGGGAAGAGCGCCGCGATCTCATTCGACGCCGTGCCGTCGAAGAGGTACGCCGGCAAGGTCAGCGGCATATCGCCGAGCGCCACGATCCAACAGGGCGTCTCGACCTATGCGGTGGCGATCAGCATCGACAACGCGGATGACGCGCTCGCACCCGGAATGACCGCGAACGTTAACGTCGTCGTCACCGAGAAGAATGGCGTGGTCACGGTGCCGAACCGGGCGATCCGTCGGGCCGGCCGCGGCCAATTCGTCGAGGTCTTGGTCAACGGTAGGCCGGAGCAGCGGCCGATTCGGACCGGTGTCTCGAACGATCAGGTGACCGAAATCGTCGAAGGCGTCGCCGATGGCGATCAGGTGATCATCCCGACCACGACGACGCAGGCGCCGCGCGTGGGTGGCTTCCCCGGCGGCGGTGGTCCACCCGGAGGCGGTCCGCCGCCGGGCGCCCAGGTCGTCGTGAAGCCGGCTGGCGGTCGTTAGGGATTGGCCAGCCGATGATTCGGGTTCGCGATCTGACCAAGGTCTACCGAATGGGTGATGTCGAAGTTCGCGCCCTGAACGGCGTCTCGTTTGACATTACCGCCGGTGAACTGGTCGCGATCATGGGCCCATCCGGGTCGGGAAAATCGACCCTGATGAACGTTGTCGGCTGCCTGGACCAGCCGACTTCCGGCACTTACGAACTCGATGGCATCGAGACGGGTCGCCTCAGCGACGATCAACTCGCCGACGTGCGAGGCCGAAAGATCGGCTTTGTATTCCAGAGCTTCAATCTTCTGGCGCGCATGCCGGCGATCGAACAGGTCGAGCTTCCGCTCATCTATTCCGGTGCGCGCGATCGGCGCGAACGCGCGCTGCGCGCGCTCGGAGCGGTCGGGTTGGCCGATCGCGTCCACCATCGGCCGACCGAGCTGTCCGGCGGGCAGCAGCAGCGTGTCGCGATCGCGCGCGCGCTCGTCACGAATCCGGCCATTCTCTTGGCCGACGAGCCGACCGGTGCGCTGGATACCCGCACCAGCGAGGAGATTCTGGCGATCTTCCAGCGCCTGAATCGCGAGCGGGGGCAGACGGTCATTTTCGTCACCCACGAGGCGGATATCGCCGCTCACACTCGCCGGATCATCCACCTGCGCGACGGCAAGATCGTGGCAGACGATCAGGTACGCGACCCGCGGGTGGCCCACGCCGCGATTCCGGTGACGGCGTGAACGTCGTCCAGAGCATCCGGGTCGCGATCCGCGCGCTCGGCGCCAACAAGCTACGCACGATTCTGACGATGCTCGGCATCATCATCGGCGTCACGGCCGTGATCACGCTCATGTCGGTCGGGCGCGGCGCGCAGGCCACGATCACGTCGAGCATCCAGAGCATGGGCACGAACCTGCTCTTCGTGCGGCCGAACTTCACGCAGCAAGGTGGTGTCCGGACCGGCCAGGGCCAGGCGCCAACGCTCACCTACGAAGACGCGCTCGCTCTGATCGAACCGGGAGGCGCGCCGGCGGTGGTGTCGGTGGCGCCGGAGTTCAACTCCGGCGGCCAGATCATTTTCGGCAATCAGAATTACAACACGCGGATCACTGGCGTGACTCCGGAGTATTCCGAGGTACGCAACATGAAGGTGTTCGCCGGTGAGTTCCTGACGCCCGATCACATCGAGGCGCGGTCAAGCGTCATCGCTTTGGGCGCGACGGTCGCGGAGAACCTGTTCGGCGAAAGCGATCCGGTCGGTCAGACGGTCAAAGTCAGCGTCGGCGGTCGCGTCGGCGTCAACTTCCGCGTGATCGGCGTCATGGAGCGGAAGGGCGGCGGCGGATTTGGCAACCAGGACGACCAGGCGCTTGTACCGCTGACGACGCTCCAGTCGAAGCTACTCGGACAACGAACGACCCGAGGCGCGCGAAACGTGTCGATCATCAACGTCCAGGTCGCCGACGAATCGCTGATGAAAACCGCGACCGAGCAAGTCGGCGAGGTCCTCCGCGAACGCCACCGAGTGGCGCAGGACGACTTCGTTATCCAGAGCCAGGAGGACTTCCTGCAGGTAGCCGGTCAGATTACCGGCGTCATGACGGTCTTGCTCGGCTCGATCGCGGGCATCAGCCTCGTTGTGGGCGGAATCGGGATCATGAACATCATGCTTGTCTCTGTTACCGAGCGCACCCGTGAAATCGGGATTCGCAAGGCGGTCGGCGCCAAGCGTCGCGATATCCTGGCGCAGTTTCTGACCGAGGCAATCGTCGTGTCGCTCGTTGGCGGCGGCATCGGCGTCTCGCTCGGGATCGGATTTTCCCGCCTCATCAGTCAGATCGATCTCGGAGGACAGAAACTGGAGACCCTCGTCTCGGCTGATGCCGTGCTTCTGGCGTTCGGCGTTTCGGCCGCGATTGGCCTCTTCTTCGGCATCTATCCGGCCGCTCGCGCCGCACGACTCCACCCGATTGAAGCGCTGCGCTACGAATGATGCCGGCGGCAATGGCGCAGGGACGCCCTCATCCTGACCTTCTCCCAGAGGGAGAAGGGTGTCTTGGCCGCTGGGGTCTCCCAGGAGGGGCAGGGACTGGCGCCCGGTGGCTGTTGGCGGCAATGGCCATCATCACCTCGCTCCTGGCGACGCCGGTCGCGGCGGCGGAGCGATCGTTTCCCGAGACCGGGAATGCCGTCTCCGGGGCGTTCCTGGATTTCTTCGAGGCCAATGGCGGCGTCGACATCTTCGGCTATCCGCGCTCTGGCGAGATCGATCTGGCGGGTCGTCGCGTGCAGTATTTCCAGCGCGCCCGCTTCGAATGGTGGCCGGAGAACCCGGCCGCCTTTCAGGTGCAACTCGGACTGCTTGGCGACGAGGTCGGCGGCGCGCGTTCGCCGGCGACTCTCACGCCCGATCCGAATCGTCGACTATTCGCGGAGACCGGGCACTCGATCGCCGGCGCGTTCCGAATCTTCTGGGAGATGCGCGGCGGACTGACCGTCTTCGGCTATCCAATCGGCCCGGAAATGGAAGAGCGTGGTCGGACCGTTCAGTACTTCCAGCGCGCCCGCTTCGAGTGGCACCCAGCCAATCCGCCGGCCTACCAGGTTCAGCTTGGCCTACTCGGCGACGAGCAGATCTCGGCCGGCCGGATCACGATTCCGGCCACGCGTTCCGCGGCCACGAACGCCGCTGGTTCGCCGGGTTGGCTCGTCGTTTCGACCGATATCGGCGGTCCCTTCTTTCTCATGCGGCCGAACGGAACTGAGACCCGCCGACTCGGCAACGGCATCGACCCCTCACTTTCTCCCGATGGCGCCCGCGTGACGTACACCGTTGAGGATGGCCCGGCACCTGGCCTGTATGCGATGAACGTGACCGACGGCTCAACCACTCGCCTGATCGAGGGACGCGGCCTGCGCGGTCCGCTCTTTTCGCCGAATGGTCAGGAGATCGCCTTCTACCAGCGCTCCGACTGCCTGCGTCGCCTGTCCTCCAGCCGGTACGTCGATGACAGTTGCTTCCAAGTTCGCGTCGCACCCGTCGCCGGCGGTTCGGATTGGCTTCCGCCGGGGCAGGACCTCTATAGCCACGCGCCGACCTGGAGCCCGAATGGCCAGCGGCTCATATTCCGCGACGAGAAGGGTCTCGCGACCGCCTCGCGCAGCGAGAGTGCACGTTCGATCGGGCCGTTCGATCCGCTTGTGCAGACGCCAATCTGGTCGCCGCGCGGCGGCAAGGTCGCGGTCGCGCGGAACCAGAACTGGACCTGGTACGAGGTGGGCGTCGTCAACGATGACGGCGCGCGGTACACGCAGCTCACGCGATCGCCGGCATTCGCGGATCGGCCCTGGTCGAGCCAGTCGCCGGCGTGGTCACCCGATGGTCAGCAGATCGCCTTTGTCTCAGATCGGGACGGCGCGCATCGGGTGTGGGTGATGCGGGCTGACGGCTCCGATGCCCACCGGGTCAGTGATCTGGTCGTCAACCCGCGTGGCGCCCGCGAGCGGCTCATCCACTGGGGCGGAGGCTAGACGATGGCCGAACGCCGGACGATGCGGCTCATCCACTGGGGCGGAGGCTAGGCGATGGCCGAACGCCGGACGATGCGGCTCATCCACTGGGGCGGAGGCTAGGCGATGGCCGAACGTCGGACGATACAGTCCGGCCCCACGATCCTGGTCGTCGATGACGAGCCGAACATCGTCGAGCTTGCTCGCCTCTACCTCGCCAGCGAAGGGTATCGCGTCGAATCGGCCAGCGACGGTCGGGAGGCGCTCGAAAAGGTCGCGACACTGAAGCCGGCCCTGGTCGTGCTCGACGTGATGATGCCGGTGATCGATGGCTGGGAGGTCTGTCGTCGATTGCGCCGCGACGGTGGGCGAACGCCGATCATCATGCTGACGGCCAAGGGCGACGACGTCGATCGGATTGTCGGACTCGAGATTGGTGCCGACGACTACATGGCTAAGCCGTTCAATCCGCGCGAGCTCGTGGCGCGCGTTCGAGCCGTCCTGCGCCGCAGCCAGGAACCGGACAAGGCCACCCGCGTCCTCACGGGCGGCAACGTGCGGGTCGACATTGGCCGCCGCGAAGTCACGATCGGCGAGCGCGCGGTCGAAATGCGGGCCAAGGAGTTCGACCTCCTCGTTGCGTTCATGGAAAACCTTGGCCTGGTACTCGACCGGGAGACCCTTTTGCGTGTAGTCTGGGGCTACGACTACCTCGGCGATAGCCGCACGATCGACGTTCACGTGACGTGGTTGCGCGACAAACTCTCCGGTGCGACCGCCCGGATTCAGACAATTCGGGGCATTGGTTACAAGCTCATCATTGACGAGAGGGGCGATGCTCCGCGGACTTAGGGGTCGGCTGATCGCGAGCTACGTGCTCGTCATCTTCGTCTGCCTCGTCCTGGCCGGATCGGCAGTCGTCATCGTCCTTCGCGACTCGCAGCAGAAGGGCCGTCTCGACGAAATTGGCTATCTCTCGGTCCTGACATCGCTGCAAGTGCGCGCGTTCGAGCTGGCCGGCGTCCCGACGCCGCAGATCGCGTTCATGCTTCGCGAGCAGAGCCGCGCGCTCGGCGTACGCGTCATCCTGGCCGACCGCACCGGGCGTGTGCTCGAAGACACCGATGATGAGTTGGATGGCCAGGTCGTGCGGTTGCCCGGTCCGGAGCCGACCGATCGACGTGGTACCGCCTTCCGCGCCTACTTCGCCGCGACCGATCAAGGGATGTTTCTCGTCTCACCCCCCCTTGACATGCGCCCGACCAACTACGCGGTCATCCTGGCGATCCCACAGGCGAACGTCGCGGCGGCCTGGCTCGAACTGGCGCCGAGCCTGGGTATGGCCGCGGCCGTCGCGCTCGTCGTCAGTATTCTGGTCGCGCTCTTCCTCACGCGATCGATCTCGCGACCGCTCGTTCGCATGACGCGCGCGTCCGAAGAAATGGCCCGCGGCCGCTACGACCAGTCGATTCCGGGCGGCGGCACCGACGAGATCGGGCGGCTCGCGACCGCGTTCAACGAGATGGCCAGACAGGTATCGGCGTCAGACCGCGCGATGCGCGACTTTCTGGCCAACGTGTCGCACGAACTGAAGACGCCACTCACGTCGATTCGTGGTTTCTCCCAGGCGATGCTCGACGGCACGATCCGCGATGCCGATGGCTATCAACGCGCCGCCACGATCATCGACGACGAGACGAACCGCATGCGCGGTCTGGTCGATGATCTCCTGACGCTGTCGAAGATCGAATCCGGACAGATCGCGATGGATGACGCGCGAGTCGACATCGACGGGCTGTTGCGCGAGACAGTGCGACGTTCCGATTGGCAACTCGAGGGTCGCGAAACGCGGCTGACGCTTGACTCACGGCCAGGGGCGATCGTGCGCGGCGACGCTCGCTGGCTAGCCCAGGTATTCTCGAATCTGCTCGACAACGCGATGCGCCACGCGCCGCGCGCCGGGCGTATCACCATCCGCGCCGTGGCGCGCGCCGACTCGAACGACGTCACGATCTCGGTCCACAACACCGGATCGTTTATCCCCCCGGAGGATCTGCCGCGCGTGTTCGAGCGGTTCTTCCAGGTCGATCGCTCGCGCGCCGGCCGCGGCCACGGCAGTGGCCTCGGATTGGCGATCGTACGGGAAGTCGTTCAGGCGCACTCCGGCACTGTCATCGCCACGAGCGACGAGCGGGACGGCACGACGTTCGTCGTCCACTTGCCGCTTCACGAGCTGACTGCCTCACCACCGATACCATTCGCCCCTCGTCGGGTCGCATAGCAGTCCCTCGGATCACCGGTTAGGGAAGGAAGACATGTCGAAAGAGCGCGCCCCGCTCATCGCGATCGCGGCCGCGGTCGTTCTTGTCATCGCGGTCGCCTGCGCCTCGCTACCGATACCGTTGCCGTTCCAGGCTCAGGCAGTGGCTTCACCGGCCGCCGGTGGCCAGGCCGCGACGGCGAAGCCGGGGGCGCAGGCTGGCGCCAAGCCCGGTGGTGGCGCCGGTGTCCCGGTTGTGACCACGCCGGCCACGGTCGGCAGGGTCGCAAATATCTTGACGGTGTCTGGCGGTGTCACGGCGATTCAGCAGACCAACCTGGTGCCGAAGGCGTCCGGTCGTCTGGAGAAGATTCTGGTCGAGGTCGGCGAGAGCGTGAAGGCCGGCCAGGTACTCGTCCAACTCGATCGCGGCACGCTCGACTCGACGGTCAAGCAGGCCGAGGCGAATATTCTGAGCGCCCAGGCGCGCGTGACGACCGTGACCGGTCCCCCGCGCAAGGAAGATGTCACGTCGGCCGAGGCGGCGGTTCAGAGTGCCGAGGCGCGATTGCGCATCGTCAAGCGCGGCGCGCTTCCCTCGGATATGCGCTCGGCGGAGCAATCGGTCGAAGCCGCCCAGGCCGCCTACAACCGTGCCGTGGCCGATTACGAGAAGCTCTCCAAGCCGTCTGTTGATGAGCTCGCCTCGGCCAAAGCGCTCGTCGAGCGCACGAAGGCCGCCCTCCAGACTGCTCAGACGAACTACGACAAGGTCGGGTGGCGCTCCGATGTCTCGTCGCGCCCGGAAGCGGCCGCGCTCCAGATCGCGACCGCCGATTACGAAAGCGCACGCGCGTCGTTGCGCATTCGCGAAAGTCCTCGTTCCGAGGATCTGGCGGCCAGCCTGCAATCGATGATGAGCGCGCGCGCCCAATTGGAGGCGACCCAGACGCGCCTCGACCAACTACGCGCGGGTGCGACCAGCGACGACGTTCAGATCGCTGATGCGACCCTAACGCAGGCGCGGCAAGCGCTCGGCAAGACCACCACACCGTTCACCGAGAGCGATGTCGCAACCGCGCGAGCGCAGCTCGCTCAAGCGCAAGCCCAGCTCGAGATCGCCAAGACGAACGCGCTCGAAGCGACCGTCGTCGCGCCGTACGACGGCGTGATCGTCGCGCGCCCGGTGTCGGAGGGATCGCTCGTCAGCGCGCAGACGACCGCGCTCGTTCTGGCGTCGTCGTCGGTCGAAATCGTGCTGAACATCGACGAGGCTCGCGTCGGGCAGGTGCGCGTCGGTCAGGCCGCGTCTCTGATCGTGCCGGCCTACCCCGGCAAGGCGTTCCCCGCGAAGGTCGTGTCGATCGCGCCGGCGGCCGATGCGCGCACCCACACGTTCCCCGTTCGCGTCCGTCCCGATCCGGCCGCGGCCGATCTCCGACCCGGCATGTTCGCCGAGGTTCGTATCGTCACGGCTGAGAAGGAACGCGCGATCGTCGTTCCGCGCGACGCCGTGACGCAGCGCGGTGGCAAGCCCGTGCTGTTCGTCGTCCAGGATGGCCGCGTCAAGCAACTGGACGCCGGCAACGGCTTCGGCGATGAAAAGACGATCGAGATTCCGACCGGCCTGAACGAGGGCGATCAAGTCGTCATCGCCGGACAGGCGACAGTCAACGACGGCGACGCCGTACGCGTCGATACCGGCCGCGCGCAGGGTGGCGCCCAGGCTGGCCGACCGGCTGGAGCCGGAGAGAAGCCCGGCGCCGGCGAAGGTCAGAAGCCACAGAACGCCGACACCGCGAAGCCAGCCACCGGCGACGGCGTCAAGCCGACCGGCGCGTCCGACAAACAGTTCCGCAAGCCGGACGGCGCCGCGCCGGCCAAGCCGTAACCCCGGAAGGACAAGGAGCAGTCAATGGGGCTCACACGAATCGCGATCACCCGCCCTCTCGCGATGCTGATGTTCATCTGCGCCCTGGTGATCCTGGGCCTGGTCTCGATGTCGCTTATGAAGGTGGATCGATTACCGAACGTCAGCTTCCCGTTTGTGAGCGTGTCGGTGGGCTACCCTGGCGCATCGCCGCTCGACGTCGAGGCGCTGATCGCGCGCCCGGTCGAGTCGGCGTTGTCAGGTCTGGCCGGGGTCCAAGGAATCAGCACGACTGCAAGCGAGGGTCGCGCAAACATCAACCTACAGCTCGTCGAAGGCGCCGACGCGAATCAGACCGCCGTCGACGTCGAGCGCCGGCTGGCCGGCATCCGGGGTCGCCTTCCGACCGACGCGCAGTCGCCGGTGGTCAACCGGGCCGATCCGAATTCGTTCCCGATCATGAATATCGCGCTCAGTGGCAATCGGCCGCAGGAGCAGATCTTCGCTCTCACATCCGACATTGTCGCGCCGCGGATCCAGTCAGTCCTCGGCGTCGCCGAGGTGAACGTCTCCGGCGGCACGCGCTCAGAGATCCAGATTCAGGTCGACTACCAGAAGCTCGAGTCGTACGGCATCTCGCTTCAGGCGCTGACGACGGCGATCCAACGCGAGAACGTCGGTCAGCCGGTCGGGTCGCTTCCGCAGGGGCGCCAGGTCATTACCCTGCGCTCGCTCGGGCAGTTGCAGTCGGTCGAAGACATCGCCAATGTCCAGATCACGACCGGCGCAACTCAACTGATCCGAATACGCGATGTCGCGCGCGTCTTCGAGACGAACAAGGAGATCACGCGTTACCAGCGGATGAACGGCCAAGACGCCGTCGGCATGTCGATCACCAAGCAATCGGACGCCAATGCGCTTCAGGTCGCGGACGCGATTCGCGTCGCACTCGACAGCTTGAAGAGCCTGTTGCCGGCTGACATCGAGGTGCGCGTGACGAACGATACGTCGCGTTTCACGCGCGCCTCGCTGGAAGCGGTCGAGTTCGACCTCAGCCTGGCGATCTTCATGACCGCGACCGTCCTGATCCTCTTCTTGCACTCGTGGCGAAACGTCTTCATCGTCATCCTGGCGATTCCGACGTCGCTGATCTCGACGTTTATCGTCATGTACGCGCTCGGCTTCAGCCTGAACATGATCTCGCTGATGGCCCTGGCGCTGATGATCGGTATCCTGGTCGATGACTCGATCGTCGTCCTGGAGAACATCCATCGGCACATCCGCCTCGGCGAACACCCGAAGGTTGCGGCGCTAACCGGCCGATCCGAGATCGGCCTGGCCGCCATCGCGATCACGCTCGCCGACGTGGTCGTCTATATGCCGGTCGCGTTCATGCAAGGAAACATCGGCCGGCTCTTCAAGGAGTACGGGATTACGATCGCGGTCGCGACGCTGTTCTCGCTGTTCATCGGCTTCACGCTGACGCCGATGCTGGCATCGCGCTGGCTCAAGGAGCACGATGACAATCACGGTCGCGGTCTCTGGGGGCGCTTTATCGTTGGCTGGGAAGCTGGCATGGAGTGGCTTGCCGAAACGTACCGCTCGTCACTCGGATTCGCGCTGACGCACCGTCCGCTCATCGTCGCGGTCGGCGTCATCGCATTCGCTTCGGCACTTGCGATGGTGCCGCTCAAGTTGATCGGTACCGAATACGCCCCGGCTGAAGATGACGGTAACCTCCGGATCAGCGTCGCGATGCCAACCGGCTCGACGCTCGCCGCCAACGACGCAGCCGTGCGGCACGTCGAGGCGATCATTCGCGACGGAGTACCGGAACTCGAAGCGATGTTCACGAGCGTCAGTGGCGCCGGTGGTGGCGGGTTCGGCGGCGGCGGCTCGAACATCGACGTGCAGTTGGCTGCCAAGGCGCAGCCAATCTGGATTCGTCCGTGGGATCGTCTTGATTCGATCTTCTCGAATGAAGAGTCGCGACCGGCCCGCGATCGATCCGTCTTCGACATCACGACTGATTTGCGCCGCCGGCTCACGGCCGTGCCGGAGGCGAACGCGCAGATCTCGACCAATCAGGCGCTCGGCGGCGGCGGCGGTGGTGGCGGCGGCATCCAGGTCCGCCTCCGTGGCGACGACTTCGAGACGTTGCAGCGTCTGACCGTTCAGACGGAGGAAGTCGTCCGCAACACGCCAGGTATCGCCAGCGCTCGTTCGTCGGCGCTCTCCCAGTTGCCCGAAGTGCGAGCGATCTTCGATCGCGATCGCATGGCCGAACTCGGTGTCACGACGCAGCAAGCCGCGACCACGATGCGCACGGCCATCGCCGGCACCATCGTCAGCCAGTTGCGCCCCGAAGGCAAGGATCAGATCGACATTACGCTGATCGGCGATCCGCTCGACCGGCTCGATCTCAATCAATTGGCGAATCTGCCGATCCAGCCCGCGGTCGGTGGCGCGGCCGCGGCGGCGTCGGTTCGACTCGGCCAGGTCGCGCGGTTCGAGCGCGCTTCTGGGCCAGCCAACATCTCGCGTCAGGATCGTCAGCGCGTTCTGACGATGAGCGCCACGGTAGCCCAGGGTGCGACGCTCGGCGAGGTCGCGCAAGCCGTGCGCGAGAACGTGTCATCACAGATCGTCTTCCCGGCCGGATACAGCTACTCGATCGGCGGGCAGGCGGCACAGCTCGACACCGCGATGCAAGCGCTGCTCGGCGCGCTCGGCCTCTCCGTCCTACTCATCTACATGTTGCTCGTGGCGTTATACGAGTCCTGGCTGCACCCACTCGCGATCATGTTCTCGTTGCCGATTTCGCTCATTGGCGCCTTCAGCGCGCTCTTCATCACCGGCAACACGTTCAACCTCTTCTCGATGCTCGGCATGATCATGCTCATGGGTCTGGCGGCCAAGAACGCGATCCTGCTGGTCGACTTCACGAACACGCTGCGGGCGCGTGGTATGGAAAGGTTCGAGGCGATTCGCTCGGCTGGTCCGACGCGACTGCGGCCGATTCTGATGACCACCGCGACGATCGTGTTCGCGATGTGGCCGATGGCGGCCAAGCTCGAAGCCGGCGCCGAGTCGCGCGCGCCGCTGGCGGTCGTCGTCATCGGGGGCGTCATCAGCTCGACGCTGCTAACGCTCCTCTTCGTCCCGGTCATGTACTCGTATCTGGACGATCTACAGGCGCTGTTCGGCCGCCGCCGAGTTCGCCATGTCGATCCGATGCCGATACCGATGCCGGCGCCCGGGGCGGGAGGCGACTGACGGGGACGATACGGCTGTTCGCGACCGTCGGCACGATGCATCGCGTACAGTGATTCGGATGGGCACGCTGACTCTGTCGGTCGAGCTGCCGGAGGAGCTTCTCGCGCTCCTGGGCACGGCGGAGAACGCGGCTGCCAAGGCGAAGCAGGTGTTGATTCTCGACCTGCTTCGCTAGTCTCGAATCAGCCAGGGACACGCCGCGCGCCTTCTGGGTATTAGCCGCTGGGATCTGCTCGAACTCATGGCGAAGCTCATGATCGAGTCGGGTCCAGAGACAGGTGAGGAGATGCGGCAGGATGCCGATGTGGCACGAGATTCCATTGGAACTCGGCGCGGGTGAGGCGGAAGCGATCGCACTATCGCTCGAACTTGGTGACGCGCGATTGATTCTCGACGATCGCGTGGCTCGGCGGCGTGCCCGCGCGCTGGGCGTGCCAGTCATGGGGAGCGCAGGAGTTCTACTCGCAGCCAAGGAACGCGGAGTGCCCACAGCGGTTCGGCCACTGCTTGATGAGCTACGCGCGGCGGGCCTGCACCTGGCCAAGGCGACGCATGCCGCTGTCCTGGAGCTGGCTGCCGAGTAGGTAATGACAGTATGGCGCGACGCCCGAGTTTACAGAGAGTTAGCGTCATCCCGACGGACGTTTAATCTCCGGTCGCTAGAACTGTTGCGTACTCGTTGACACCCGGAGGGCACTCGTCGAATGCGAAACCTTGGCTACCTTCTCCTCGGCATCATCGTCGGTATCGGTGTCGTCACCGGAAGCGTGGTGGCGGCGCAACCAGCAACGTCGGCGCGCATTATGAATGCCGTCGCGGCGCCGGCGCCGGAAGCTCCGGCTGCGTCGACACTCGTGCCGACTGCGATCGCTGCCCCGATCGCGCCAACCGCCACAGCGGCAGCGCAGCCGACCGCGACACGCCCGGCACTGGTTCCTGCGCCCGTCGCGCCGACCGCGACCGAAACCAGGCCATCGCCGACGGCGGCCCGACCGATCGCGTCCGGTAATGGCAAACTGTTGGCCGACGAGCAGACGCTGGTCGATCTCTACGAACGCATCTCACCAGCGGTTGTCGCAATCACAAACCGTCGCGGCGTCCCTGGAAGCGGCCAATTCCCCAGCACCGGCGCGGGCTCCGGAGTCGTCATCGACAAGCTGGGCCACGTCCTGACGAACAACCACGTCGTGGATGACGCGACGCGACTGGAGGTGACCCTGGCCGACGGCACGAACCTGCCGGCCAAGCTGCTCGGACGCGACCCGGCCAACGATCTGGCGATTGTCAAGATCGAGTACGCGGCCGAGAAGCTCACGATCGCGCCGCTGGGCGACTCCGATGCGTTGAAGCCGGGCCAGATGGCGATCGCGATCGGCAGCCCATTTGGCCTCGAACGCACGATTACGACTGGCATCATCTCTTCGACCGGGCGCACGCGCTCCAACGAGGGGCGTCGCCCGATTCGCAATATGATCCAGACCGACGCGCCGATCAATCCCGGCAACTCGGGTGGTCCACTCCTCAATTCGAACGGCGAGGTCGTCGGCATCAACACCGCGATCGAGAGTCCGGTCCGTGGTTCGGTCGGCATCGGTTTCGCCGTGCCAATCAATACCGCGCGCCAGGTGATGCCCGAGATGCTCGCCGGTCGGCAGGTGCGCCACCCCTGGCTCGGGATCACGGGCATGCCAATCACTCCGGCGACGGCACAGGAGCTTGGCATCGATGTGGCCGAGGGCGTCTACGTCAGCGAACTCGTTCCGAATGGTCCGGCCGCGAAGGGCGGCCTCAAGGCCGGGACGGCTCGCGCTCAGGGCGAGGTCCCGAAGGGCGGCGACGTCATCCTCACAATCGACGGCAACCGGCTGAATCGCATCGAGAACATCTCAGTCTATCTCGACACGCGCAAGGTCGGCGATGTCGTCAAGCTGGAGATCCTGCGCGACGGCGCGAAGCGGACGCTCAACGTGACTCTCGAAGAATGGCCCGAGGCGCCGCGCACACAGGCGCCGCGACCGAATGCGCCGGAGTTCGATGTGCCTGAGCTCCCTGGTTTCCCGCGGCTACCGGGTCTACGGATTCCATCGCGATAGTCGTGGCGGTCACCCCTAACGTCGCGACTGAACAAACCTCGGTAGAATTGCCGTCGTCATGCCGCGACGATCGAAGAGCCGGGCGCCGATCGTTCAGCCTACGCGCCGATTGCAGATCGTCCTCCGCTCGGTCGATCACCGCGTCGTCGATCAGGCGTGCCTGCGACTGACTCAGGTCGCCGAACGGGCCGGCGGCGTCGTCGAGGGCCCGTATCCATTGCCGTCGGCGCCGTCGTCGCACGAGGGCATGCGGACCCACGTTCGGCGCCTGGATCTCGTTGACCCGGGCGCCGAACTACTGGGAATGCTGCGCGGATTCGACCTGCCGAGCGGCGTCGAGATCGAACTGGCGGGCTAACTCGCCAGGGCTACGATCTCACGCGCCGGATTGGCGGTCGCGTCCATCTCCAACTCGATCAGTCCCTTGCGGATGGCGTACTTAATCAGCTCCGTGCGGCCTCGCACGTTCAGTTTCCGCATGATGTGCGCCTTGTGCGCCTCGACCGTCTTGACCGAGAGGCAGAGCTGCTGCGCGATCTGCTGATTGCCGTTGCCGTCGGCGACCAACTGCAGAATCTCGCGCTCGCGCACCGAGAGCAATTCGCGCGGCGGCGGTGGCGTATCGTCGACGTGGCCATCGGCCAGGCGAATGTAGTTCTGCACCATCTTGTCCGAGATGGCCGGCGAGAGGTACGAACCGCCCCGGTGAGCCGCTCGGATCGCGAGCAGGAGCTCCTGCGAGTCGGCATCCTTCAACAGACAACCGGATGCCCCGGCGCGGAGAAGTTGCAGGATGTACTCGTCGTCCGCGCCGAGCGTCAGGAGCAGGACGCGCGACAGGCGGGCCCGCTTGCGGATCAGCCGTGTGGCCTCGATCCCGGAGACGATCGGCAGTTGCGTGTCCATCAGCACGATGTCCGGGCGGTACTTCTCGGCCGCCTCGATCGCCGCCTTACCGTCCTCGACTTCGTGAACGACGTCGATATCGCCCTCCGCGCTCAGGAGCGTGCGCAGAGCCTGACGGAGAAGCGTGTGGCGATAGGCCAACAGCAGCCTAATACGGGCATTCGGCGCGACCGGCCGCGGGATGAGTCGAGCAGTTGAAACGGCCATCGGGCGATCCCTCCCTATGGGGTACAACCTATCGAGGGAGTCGCGTTAACTTCAATGAGGGTAAACCCTGTCGGGTGACGCATTGGTCCTATCCCGTGACTCCCTCGGTCCCAGGACTTTTGTCCTAAGGGAGTGCATTGGAAGTTAGGGGTACGACCCTCACGCCGTACGTGGGATACCGGAATTGGCCACGCGTGGCAATGCCGATCATTGTGGTGACGGTCGAACGCGATGGCGTCGGAAGGGATGCCGCGCCGCGCGTATTGATCGCCAATCGAGACTGGTCGGAGGCTACCATGGCGACGGAACGGCGCTGCGCGAAGTGCGGCGGCAAGATGTTTTTCAGTGAGGACGTGTACAGCGGCTACCTGCACTGCCTTCAATGCGGATCGACCCGCGAGATGCGTCCACTCGGCGCGCTCGACGAGGAACTCGAAGCGACTTTGCGCCCGCTGCGGCAGGCGATGGGCCTCGCGCCGGAGCGTTCGTTGATTCGGTAGGGCGCGCCGCCAGCGCTACGAGACGTGGGGCCGGAATGCGGCACCGCTCGTGTCGCGGCGCTCGCTAGAATGGCACTGTGGCGTCGACGCGCGAGGCCGACTACTACCGCGTGCTTCAGGTCGATCCCGATGCCGAGCCGGAGGTGATCGCGGCCGCCTATCGGCGTCTGGCCGCCAAGTATCACCCGGATGTCAATCGATCGCCCGAGGCCGAGGCGCGCATGCGCGAGCTGAACGCGGCGCACGAAATCCTCTCCGACGCCGCTCGACGTCATGTCTACGATCAGTCGCGCGCGCCATCCTGGATGCCCGGTATTGGCGGCGCCATTCCCAATGCTCGGCGACGAGCTGGCTCGCCGATCCAGCAGATCGCCCGATCGGTCGCGATCATGATCGCCTGGTCGATCGGCTTCACCATCCTTGGCAAGGTCTTCGGCGGCCAGAGCGGCATGGCGATCGCCCTCATCCTCATCCTGGCGATCGCGCTCTGGAAGGGCGACGCGATCATGCGCTACCTCGGCCGGTCGCGGTAGGAATGCCGCGTTCGACTGGAATCGCGCGGTTCGGCGCGCGATGAACGAACACTCAGCTCCGTACGAATTCCATCTGCCCGGTGTCCTGCGCGTCGGCGTCGGCACTCACACGCTGATCCCCGAAGAGGCGCTTCTCCTCGGACGCCGCGTCCTGGTCGTGACCGATGCGAACTGCGCCCGGATACCAGAGGTCGCCGCGACGATCGCATCGCTCCGCGAAGCGGCCGATGCCGTGTCAGTGTTTGACGCCATTCCCGGCGAGCCAACGACGCGCGAAGTCGCGAATGGGCTGGTCGCGTTTCGGGCGGCGGACGCCGAGGTGGTTGTCGGGCTCGGCGGTGGCGCCGTTCTCGATACGGCCAAGGCGATCGCGATTATGGACCAGCACGCGGGCACGATCGGCGACTACGCCGGACGAGATCGGTTCACGACTGGCCGTCGGCCGCTCATCCTCGCGCCGACGACGGCCGGTACCGGCTCGGAGGCGACGCGCCACATCGCCATCACCGAGAGCGCGACCAACGTGAAGATGCTGATCACCGACTGGCGCCTGCTGCCCGACGTGGCAATCGTCGATCCACTCCTTGTCGCGGGATCGCCGCGCTCGGTGACCGCGTCGTCCGGCATCGACGCGATCACACATGGGATCGAGGCGTACATCAGCCGGCGCCATCAGCCGACCGCCGATCTCTTCGCGCTCGACGGCATCGAGCAACTGAATCGCGGTCTGCAAGCGGCCTGGCAGGACGGCGCGGATATTTCGGCGCGCGCCGCGACCGCGATCGGTGCGCTACACACCGGCATCGCGTTCTCGAACAGCTCGGTCGCGCTCATCCATGGAATGTCGCGCCCGATCGGCGCCTATTTTCATATCCCGCATGGTCTGGCGAACGCGATGCTTCTTCCGACGGTAACGGCCTGGAGCCTCGAAGGCGCGCCCGCGCGGTACGCGACCGTCGCACGCGCGCTCGGCCTGACCGACGCTGGCGACATCCCCGGCTACCTCGCCCGACTCGGCGATGATATGAAAGTGCCACGCCTGCGCGACGTCGTTCCGCCGGAGCGGCTCATGGCCGTCGCCGAAAAGATGGCGCGCGACGCGATCGAGTCCGGCTCGCCGGGCAACAATCCCCGTGAGGCGTCGGTCGACGACGTCGTCCGGTTGTACGATGCGTGCGCTCGGGCGTAAGTGCGCCCGAGCCTTGCCGCGCGAAGTCTTCCGCGATGCCCGTCGCCACGCGCGGAGATGCCTCAACCACGCCGAGGAATGCCACTCCGTCCAGAATTGTGATGAGCTTGTCTCGGCGAAGTCGGAGTGATGCCCGGTGAACGGTCCTGCCCGAGAGGTTGGCTTTCTCGACTGACGAGAACAAGCATCCCCATGAGGGCGTAGAGGATGGCAGATCCCTGCAAGAGTATTCCTGGACCAGTCCACACTGTGGCCACGCTAGCCGTGCCGATGCCAGCGAACATCGCCACGCTCCCCGTAAGCCCGATCAGGCCGAAAGCGCGCCCCCGATATTCGCCGGACACCGCGGACTGAATCCGCGTCTGGAACGTTATGAACGTCGTGGTGATTGGTGCGCCGGAGAGGCCCAGCAGCAGAACGACCGCCGGCACTGAGGTCTGCCCGAACGCGACGAACAGGATCCCGCCGACCAGCAGTAATGCTACGCCGAGGGTCGCATTCAACGGAAGTCGCGAACCCAACGCTCCAAGAGCGATGGCGGCGCAGATGCCACCAACGGCCTGGGCGGAAGACACGACGCCGAAATCCATGGCGTTGCCCTGGAGCGTGTCGCGCACGAATACGATCAGTAAGACGTTGCCAATGCCATAACTGAGGCTGACCGCCGCGTTGACCGCGAGAAGCATGATCAGGGGTCGGTGTCGCGAGAATTGGCGAAGGCCGTCGATGTGCTCCATCCATAGCAATCGCCATCCGGCAACAACGGGACGCGGCCTCGGGTCAACTGATGCCGCCCGCGGCCGATGTCGAATCAGCGCAACGCATACGGCGGAGACCAGAAAGGTGGCGATGTCAACGGAAACCACGCTGCCGAGCCCGTAGATCGTGAGCAGGACCCCGCCGACGGCTGGAGCCACCAGCCGGGTGACGGCGCCGATCAGCGCATCCAAAGAGTTGGCGCCAACCAGGGCGTCACGCGGCACGACATCGGGTATCAGAGCGCTTCGCGCTGGCGTGAAGAATTGCGCGCACAGGGAGAGCAAGAACGCGACGGCGTACACCGGCACGGACCAACCGGTGCTTGGAACCATCAGCAAGATGAGCAATATGGCCGCTCGTGCGAGGTTGCAGCCGATCATCGTCCAACGTCGATCCCATCGGTCCACCAATGTGCCGGCCAGCGAGCCGAAGAATGCCGGTGGGACAACCTGGGCGATTAGCATCAGCCCGGTTGCCACGGGGGAGCCGGTTTCCTGATACACGAAGAAGGGGAGGATTGCGAAGAGCACCCAGTCACCGATCGTGGAGAGCAGTGACCCCAGCCACAACAGGGCGAAGTCCCGCTGGCGAAGGGCTAGAAGGATGCGATCCGCCCCGAAAACGCCTGAATGGTTGAGGACCGCGGCTCAGAGGGTGAGACGATTCGTACCATCAGCGCTACCTCCGCGAACCACCGCCAGCGTATCACGTCAGATGACACAGCAGATGACTGGCGAAGCACACAAGAATTAGCCGACAGTTCACAAAGCCGGCCAAAGGAATATCGATGGCGCGGCGAACCGCCTCAGTCGATCAGGGCGACCCCCATGCGCATCGCGGCTCCACGCATCGCCAGGTCGTCAGTCGCGAGCGGAGCAGCCAAACGCGCGGCCAATTCGAGGTACGCGGCATCGTATGTGGTCAGCCGATGGTCGCGGGCGATTTGGAGGATCGGTCCAGTCGCGCGGCCAAACGGCGTCGACTCAACTTCGATCGGAAGCCGATTCACCAGATCCATGAATTGGGCTACCTCGCTGGAAGTTAGGCGCGCGTTCCTTTCGCCATACCGCAACGCGTTGGCAACCTCCAGCGGCCAAATTGCCGGCACAATCGCGGACTCTTCATCGATCCGATCCAGAACTCGGGTCGCCCGCGAGTTGACCTCATCTCGGAAACACCACGACATCGCGACCGAGGCGTCGAGGACAAATGGCATTAGTATCGCCGACCATCCTCGATCATCTCCTTGTTTGTCACGCCCTCCAACGTGCGGCCTCGACCGAACGCCTTGAGCGCTTCGATCACTTCTCGCCGCGTCATGGATTGTGGTTCCTCCGCCGGCACGAGCTTGGCGACCGGAACACCGTGACGCGTGATCGTGACAACCTCGCCGTTGGAGACATCGTCCAGCAGGCGAGCCAGATGGGTCTTGGCCTCGTACGCGCCGACCGTCTTCATGGAGAACCCCTACGACCAGTCTAAGACCAGTGTAGCGCACTACTATCAGGCGCGCGCGGTTGGGAGACGCGATCGCGCGCCTATTGAATCGGTATCCTCACCGTCGCCTTCGTGCCGCGTCCGGGAGCGCTGTCCAGCGAAATCGTGCCGTCGTGCTGTTCGGCGATCCAGCGCGCGATCGGCAAGCCCAGGCCGGTGCCGCCGGCATCTCGGCCGCGCGCTGGGTCGGCTCGGTAGAAGCGATCGAAGACGTGAGGCAGGTCGGCCGCGGCGATTCCCACGCCGGTGTCCATCACCGTGATCGTTGCATCACCCCCTTCCCGGCGGACCGAAAGCGCGACGCGCCCATCGCTCGGCGTGTACTTGAAGGCGTTGTCGAGCAGAATCACGATCAGTTGCTTCAGACGGTCGGAATCCCCGAGAACGGTGATCGCCTGTGTATCACCGACCGCCAGTGCGTGACCGCGCGCAAGGTGTCGGGCGTCACTCGCGGCCTCGCGCGCGACGCGCTCGAGTTCGACCGGAACCTTTCGCACCGTGACGCCGGCGTCCGCGCGCGCCAGCGCCAGGAGATCCGCCACAAGCCGCGAAAGGCGTTGAGCTTCGCGGCTCGCCTCGGCGATCGCGTCGGCGCGCTCGTTGGCCGGCATGCGTGGATACCGTTCGAGCAGTTCCAGGTTTGCCTGGATGGCCGTCAGAGGTGCACGCAGTTCGTGCGACGCGTCGCCCACGAAGCGCTGCTCGGCACGGTAGGCGTGCTCCAGCGACGCGAGCATCTCATTGAATGTCACGGCCAGACGACCGAGTTCGTCATTCTCCGCCCCGATCGGCACGCGCTGATCGAATCCGCGCGCGACGGCGATGTGACGCGCGGTGGCAGTCAGTATGGCCACCGGCCTGAGCGCGCGCTGCGCCAGCATCCATCCAGCCAGAAGCGTCACCACGGTCGCGGCCGCGACGAGCCCAACGACGAGCTTTCGAAACTCCGTGATCGACGCGTCCAGATGATCCAGTGGCGCCAGAGCGACGAGGCGGCGTCCGTTGGCCATCGGGGCGACGTAGGCGCGCCATCGACGCTCCGCCGTCTCGACGACGCCCAGGACTCCGCCCCGGAGGTCGACCTCGACGAACGGCGGCGCATAGACCGCGATCGGGTCCGGAACGGCCGGCCGCGAGCTAATCGAGCCAGGCGCGATGACGGGCGCCATCGCCGCGTCGCGCGATTCAGATTCGATCGCGTCATCCGGACCGTGGATTCGGACGACCGGGGCCGGTCCCGTGACCATTAGGCTGCCGGCCGGAGCGCCGCGTCCGCGGTCGTACTCCTCGATGGCGTGCCACGTCGAGGGCACGAGTGCCGCGTCGAGATCGTCGTAATGGCCGCGAGTGTGCGCCGCGTACATCACCGTGGTGACCGTTAAGACGATGAGTCCGGTCAGAGCTCCATACCAGAGTGCCAGACGCAGTCGCAGCGGCACGTTTACGCCTCGCGCAGGATGTATCCGGCTCCCCGCAAGGTGTGGATCAAGCGAGGCTCGCCGGCGCTTTCCAGCTTCTGGCGAAGCTGCATTACGTACACCTCGACGATGTTCGCGTTGCCGCCAAAGTCGTAGCCCCACACGCGTTCCAGGATCTGATCCTTGGACAGCACCTGGCGAGGATGCTCGACGAACGCGCGAAGCAAATCGTATTCGAGTCCCGTGAGTTCGATCTCGCGCCCTCCACGGGCAGCCCGACGTTCGGCTGGATCAATCCGGAGATCGGCGAAGCTAAGAATCGCAGGCCGGTTCGCGTCGCGCCGACGTAGGCAGACTCGTAGCCGCGCGACGAGGACGTCGAACGTAAATGGCTTGACGACGTAGTCGTCGGCTCCCGTGTCGAGGCCGGCGACCTGATCCGCCGGAGCGTCGCGTGCCGTCAGCAGCAGAACTGGTAGCGTCGCGTCGGCCGCGCGCATTCGCCGCAGGACTTCGAGGCCACCGATTCCCGGCATCATGACATCGAGGATGACCGCGTCCGGCGTCCAATCGCGCGCGAGGGTCAGTCCCTCCTCGCCGGAATGCGCCGTGTCGACGACGAAGCCTTCGTACGAAAGCCCTCGCTTCAGGACGCTCGTGACCGCGGGATCGTCGTCAATCACCAGGATGCGATGCATCTTGACCTCGCGCACCTTTCGGGTGACGCTGGAAAGTCGAACGCGCGGGCATATGGTCGTTGTCGCGCGCGGCCCGGGAGCGTGTCAATCGTCCCAACATCAGAGTGTGACAAGGAGAGAGAGCCCGAGCGCCACGGAAAGCGCGGCCAGACCGAACTTGACCGCCTGACGGTGATGCAATTGCCAACGCGCGATCAGGTTCAGCGTTGGCCGAGATCCCGCGATTCCCAGCAACGCCACGAGCGGTAGCACGATGATGATGTTGTACAGCGCCAGGTACGCGACGCCGACGGCATACGTCGCGGTCGTCGTGAGAAGCCCGATGACGGCAAGATAGATCGCGCCAGAGCAAGGTACCGTGCACAGTCCAATGAGGACGCCGGCGGCGAACACCGCCGGCATGCTCGTTCGCTCCGTCAGCCTGCGCAGTCGGTGGTGTACCGCCGCCGGCACGGTCAGGCGCGAGCCCCACTCGGGCACGAGGGCTTCCTGTAGGGCGAGCACGCCCAGGATGATCGCGCCAAGCGCGGCCGCGCGCCCAATCCAGTGCGTTTGACCGAGCGCCGTCGCGAATGTCAGCGCGCCGAGGCCGAGACCAAGGTACGTCACGAAGATACCGGCGATGTAGAACGCGCCCATCCGCCAGAGCATCGCCCTTCCGCCGATGGACTGGAGACTGGTCCGCTCCGCGAGGACGAGCGTCGTCGCGACAAATGTCAGGAGCACCGCGAACGCGCACGGATTGACGCTGTCGATCAGCGCCGATGTCACCACGATCGGCAGGGTGAGATCGGTCGCGATCGACGTGCCCACGATCAGACGATCCGCAAGACGCCTTGCATCGAGGGATTCTCCTTGCCGCCGCAGCAGATGTCGCAGTAGAAGGGATACTCGCCTGGATCGACAGCCGGGAGGTCCACGACGGCGCGCCCACGGGGCGCGACCCGGCCGTCGATAGCCAGAGCCGGAATCGCGAGCTGGTGCCAACCGCCGCCATCGGTGTGGAACGCGCTATCCGGATTGACGAGCTCAACACGCGTAGGTCGGCCGGACGCCACGGTAATCGTGCGCGGCGAGAATCCACCCATCGAGATTTCGACGGTCGCATCCGAGGACCCCAACGCGACGCCGCCTCGGAACGCCAGCGTCCCAGCGAGCACGATCACTACCGTGGCCGTCACGAGAAACAGGCCGATGCGAAGCCGCTTGCTTGCGCGCAGGGCTGGTTGTGAGGATCTCTTCATCAGCGCAACTCTGGCTCTCCCGCGCGGAGACCAACGTCGCAAATCGTTTTCGAAAGGGACGTCGGATCGGTCACAGTCGGGTCATATTCGACGTAGGCCATTTCCGTCGCCGGACTCACGAATGCGTGCACGACGCCCCGCGAACGAGACAGGCATCGTTGCACGAGAGGCGCCTCGGTCGCGCCGCACGTGAAGCCGAAGATCGGGAACACGACGCGAGTCGTCGCCCTCCGGCCATCTGCTAAGTGACTGCGCATTGCGGTTCTCCCAAGGTGGTTCAGCGGCGAGAACGGGCGCGCACGAATGGGATGACGATCGGCATCAACACGATCAACACCAGCAGGCCGACCCAGAACGCGCCCGCGACGATAACTGTCGGACCCGCTCGGCCCGACGCCGCCGCCGCGAGGGCGAAAAGTCCGGCGGATAGCAGTGCAAGTGGAACGTAGACGAGCGCCGCCACGAATCCCGCATCGAACGATTTCCTATCGACCACGGTCCACTCTCCTAGATCGCGTTCGGAGCCACGGATGGGATGGATTCGCGGCGCGCCAGACCGGGGGCCGTCGGCGGGCGCAGGCTGGACGGCCGGTATCGCTTGAGCAGAAGCGTGTTGAGCGTCACCGAGACCGAGCTCGTCGCCATGAAGAGGGCCGCGAGTTCGGGGCTGACAAGCCAGCCGAACACCGGGAAGAGCAGTCCGGCCGCGATCGGTATCCCCAGGGTGTTGTAGGCGAAGGCCCAGAACAGGTTCTGTTTCACCTTGCGCATCGTCGCGCGGGCGATTTCGATTGCCGCGACGACGTCGCGCAGATCGTCCTTGATCAGAATGACGTGACCGGTTTCCTTGGCGACGTCCGTGCCGGCGCCCATCGCGATGCCGACGTCGGCCTGCGCCAGGGCTGGCGCGTCGTTGATGCCGTCGCCGACCATGGATACTCGTTCGCCCTGGGCCTGGAGCCGCATCACCTCGGATGCCTTGTCTTCGGGACGCACCTCAGCCAGGACTCGCTCGATGCCGACGTGGCGGGCGATTGCCTCGGCGGTCCGGCGATTGTCGCCGGTGATCATTGCCACTTTAATCCCGAGCTTGTGCAACTGGCGGATGGCCTCGGCCGAGTTCTCTTTCAGCGTGTCTGCCCCGGCGATGAGCCCGGCCAGCGAGCCATCGACCGCGACGAACATCGCCGTCTTTCCGTCGATCTCGAGCGACTGCGCGTCACGCTCGCGGTCGCCGAGCGTCACTCCGCGTTCAGCCATCAGGGCGCGGTTGCCGAGGAGAACGACGCGCCGGTCGATCGTCGCCTCGATCCCGCGACCGGGCAGGGCCGAGAACGCCGTTGCCTCGCGCACCTCGATCCCGCGCTCGCGAGCGGCACGCACGATCGCCTCGCCGAGGGGATGCTCGGAACCCCTCTCCGCGGCGGCCGCCAACGCGAGCACCTCGTTCGAGAGAAACCGGTCGCCCGCCACGATGTCCGTCACCGAGGGTTGACCGCGTGTCAGCGTGCCGGTCTTGTCGAAGACGATCGTCGTCAGCCTGGTCGTGTTCTCGATCGCTTCCGCGTCCTTGAACAGGATGCCGTGCTCGGCGGCTTTTCCCGTCCCAGCCATCATCGCGGATGGTGTCGCGAGCCCAACCGCGCACGGGCACGAGATCACCAGCACCGTCACCGACAGGAGAAGCGAGAACCCGAACACGCCGATCGATCCGAGCACGCCTGGTGTCAGCACGAAGAAGGCGTCGGTCCGAAAGAATTGGTCGTATCCCCAGAAGAACCAGAACAGAAATACGACGACCGCGAGAATATGAACACCGAGGATGAAGTGACCGGCGACGAAGTCCGCCAGCTTTTGGATCGGCGCACGCGACCCCTGCGCGAACTCGACCAGCTTGATGATCTGCGCGAGGGCGGTTTCCTTGCCGACCCGCGTCGCGACGAACGTGAACGATCCGACGCGATTTATCGTGCCGCCGATCACGGTCGTGCCCGGCCCTTTTTCGACCGGCAACGACTCACCCGTGACCATCGATTCGTCGACGGCTGAGTGGCCAAGCTGGACGACGCCATCGACCGGGATAGAGTCGCCAGGACGCACGAGGACGAGGTCGCCGACCACGACGTCTTCCGCCGCGATCTCGATGTCGAAGTCGCCGCGGCGTACGGTCGCGCGCTTCGGTTGCAGTTTCATCAGCTTCCGGATCGCCTCGCTCGTGCGCCCGCGCGTCAGCGCCTCGAGCCATCGACCGAGCACGATGAAGGCGGTCAGGAGCGCCGCCGATTCGAAGAACGTCGCCCGTTCGCCACCGAGGCCCGCGTTCGGGAAGAGCGTGTTGATCGTGGCGATGCCGTACGCGGCGCCGATACCGGTCGCATACAGCAGGTTCATGTCTGTCGCGCCGTGAACAAGCGACTGCCAGCTTCTGACGAAGAACTGTCGGCCCGGACCGAAGACGATCGGGGTGGTCAGAGCGCCGAGCACCAGCTTGTTGCCCAAGAACTCCGGCACGACCCACGGCAGAATCCAGTACTCACGGAAAGAACCCGCCATCACGACGAGTCCGAGGACACCGGAGATTGCGAGGTTCCATCCCTGGCGACGAATCTCGTCACCGCGGGCGCGCTGCTCGCGATCGACCGCGTCCGCGCCGGTTTCGCTCGCGTCGCGCTCCTCCGCGGCGTAGCCGGCCGTGGCGACTGCTGTCCGCATCGCCGCGATCGTGGCGACGTCTGGCTGGTAGCGGACGCGCGCGGTTTCAGTGGCGAGGTTCACGCGAGCCTCGACGATGCCGCTCACGCCGGAGAGCGCCTTCTCGACGTGACGGACGCACGATGCGCACGTCATACCGCGCACCGTAAGGAGAGTTTCAACCGTTGGTGAGGCGGCATCGTCGATGTCCGCCCCGGCGCGCGACGGCGTCACTCCGTCGGGGGGTTTCGCCCCAGCGACCGCGCCACGTTCGTGCGTGGGCCCCGGGATCGCCATATCAGACCTCCGCGACCGTGTCTGGTTCGAGAGTAAGCACGAACGCTGAGGCGACGCTGAGCCGAACCTGAGCGCTCCCTGAGCGGCCGGGACCTTCACGCTCGTGCGGTCGTCGAGCCTGACAGCCGGAACGCGAAACGGTCAGATACCGGGCAGCGCGACGATCAAGGGCGATTTCCCGTTGCGAGTTGTTGGCATCGTCGGTAACCGCTCGACCGTCACCATTGGATCGATCATTCCTTGCCGTCGAAGCGCATCGCGCAAGACAGTCGCGAGCGATGCGTCGGCAAGGCGCGCCGCCGGATCCACGATCTGGACTCGAATGCCGCCCTTCACCTGGACGACGCGCCAGGCTGCCACGGGTTGGCCGTCCATAAGGTGGTGGAACAACAGCGGTTGTACGGCGATCGCCTGGCCGTCGGCGCCGACGAACCGCAACAGGTCCTCGGTTCGACCCTGGACGGCATCGACCAGTCGGAAAGGCCGCCCGCAGAGGCATGGTTCGTCCGCGAGCCGCACGCTGTCATTCAATTCGTACCGTATGAGCGGCACGGTCCGGCTCCAGAGCACCGTCACGAGGACCTTCGCCCCGAACGTGCCAGGCGGAACAGCATGGTTTCGTTCGTCAACCACCTCGGCAAGCACCATGTCCTCGAAGAGATGCTTGCCACGATGCGCGCGACACTCGGCGGCGATCCCCGCCGTCTCGGTCGCCGCGTATTGGTCGAACAGGGTCTTGCCCCACGCCGACTCGATACGTCGTCGCGCGTCTTCGGTCAGGGCCTCCGAACTTGTGAATACCGCGCCCGGCGAGATTCCGAGCCGTCCGGATACTTGCTCATCCGCGAGCTGACGAATCATCGACGCATACCCGACCAGCATCCGCGGCGCGAACGCGTTCAGCTCAGCCACGAGCTCAGCCATCGGACGAGTCGCGTCAAGCCGAAGCGTCGGAACCATTGGACTGCGAAACGACGCTCCGGCACGCGCAGACATATGGCTCGGTCCGGTCGAGGCGACGATCGCGGTGGGCGCGCGGTGTGTCAGACCGGTCGCGCAGCCAGCCCAGGCCGGTCCGCGCGCGAAGGACACCAGGACCATTGACCATTCGTACGGATCGAACAAGAATAACCCTGGTTCACCGGTGCTCCCCGACGTGGCGTTTAGCCGATATCGGCCCAGATAGAGCTCGTCGCCTCGGAGGGTCCGGAGATGGGCTTCCAGGTCAGCGCGTCGAACCCGGGGGTCGGTGACCGCGTCGTCGAAGCGTTCCATCAGCTCCGCCTTCGTGACCGTCGGCAGAGCGTCGAGCGGCGCCGTTTCGCGCCCGCGATGGAGCTCGCGATAGAAGCGGGATTGCGCACAGGCGTGTCCGCGGAGCGTGGCGAGCGAACGTTCCTGGTGCCGGCGCAATTGGTCGCGCGTCCAGTGCTCGCGCTGGGCGAGGCGCCAGCGATGCCATAGGACGCGAGCCAGGAGCGCCGCATCCACGAGCTATGCCTCCTACGAAGCCGTCACGTTCGCCTTCAGGATGAACTGCAGCGCGTCCTCGTTCACGCCGGTCGCAAGGAACACGCCCCGCGTCAGCGGACCGACTCCCTCTGGCCCGTGCGCCGCCGGATCGATTTCTACCTCGAGGGCCGCTGGCCCGCCGCCCGAGACGGTCCACGTGCTCCACCCCGGCGCCGCCGAATCGTGGGACATGCTCGACCACGGGCTCGCTCGACCCGCCTGAACCAGGCGGGCACGCGTGCACATTCAGGTCGTGCCAAGATTCGTCACTCGAACGGTCCCCGTGACGGTGAGAGGGAAACTGGTCGAGAGTACGCCATCCCGCATGCGAACCGTGCCGAAATGATGGAACGTCTGCTCGGCCGCGATCGTGCCAGACTCGGCACGGCCGGCGGCGAGAACGGCGACGCCGATCACCGCCGCGACGATCGCCAGACCCACGAACAGCAACCGTCTCGATCGAGACGTCGCGACCCTCGTCCGTGTCGCCGTTATTCCCACCGTGATCTGCCCCACCGTGGTCTGCCTCCGGCGCGGTCGCGACACGACATCATGCCGCGTGCTCGGTCCCACGGACCGCACGCTCGGCCGAGTGTGCCTGGACCGCCAGGTAGACAACTCCGGCCAGATTCATCAGTGCGCCGAGCCACAGGAGCTCCGTTCGCCACGCGTTCAGGAAGACCGCGGCGGCGGAAATGCCGAGTATCGGCAGCGCATCGGCGACGTGGTGCGCGCAGCACGCCAGCATCGCGGTTGCGCTCGTGCCGCCGCTGGCCGCGACTCCACCGGCGGACAGTCGGCGATGGAGCGCGCGAACGTGCGCGTAGAGACCAGCCTGCGCGCCGAATCCGAGCATGATCGCCAGGACGAACCAGCGGTCGTCCGACAGTTGCCGCGTGGCGTGATCCCATCCCTGCGCGAGCGCGACGACCCCAATGTAGAGTGCGAAAAGCAGCGTCGCCGCGGCGACGCCGATGGCGATGCGCGCGCGAACCATCCAGGCTCCGCGCGCGACACTCTGCGCAGGCCCGATCCAGCGTCCGGGACCACGACTCGGAACGCGGATTCGTCGCTCGGCTAGCGTAGTTTCCACTGGAAGCTCCTCTCCGGTACGCCGGCCACGTCGCGCACGATTAGCGCGATCGCGCGCGTGTCGGGTTGGATGACGGGCAACCCGTCGGGAGTCGTCGCCGGGAAGACGAGTTCCCCCGACCGGTGATGCCCGCCGTTCGGCGCATCCCAAGCGGTCGGTCGAACCTCTCGACCGTTGTCGGTTCGGAGCGCCGCCAGTGCGCTCAAGTCGTAGCTATCCAGGTCAACCGAGTGCGTGTCCATCGTCACCGAGAAGGTCGGACCGGCGGCCACACCCTTCAGGACGATCACCATCGTGACCGAACCCGCCTCGTTCGTTCGAACGTCGGCCGTGTTCCCATCCGCTTGCGTCGCGCCGGAACTCGGCGCAGCCGCGACGGCTCCGCACGCGGCGAGCGTGAGGGTTGCCGCCAGGATGGACGCGGCGAATGTCGGCCTTTGCCATCGAATACCCGGCCAACACCTGCCGCCGCGTGCGACATTCTCCATCAGTGCCATTCCAGGAAGCGTATCGCGACCATCTGAGTCGAACCTGAGGCGCGCCTGAGCGCCACCTGAGTCGGTCGCGCAACCGCCCCAGGGACAGTTCGAGAGCGAAATGCGCGATCAGCATCGCCGATTGTCAACAAACAGTAACTTTCATCATCGCCGCGCCGCCTGTAGAATGCATGCAGCCGCCCGGGAGTTCAGGTTGCTGCGACTGCTCCTACCGCTATTCGCGCTGATCGCCCTTGCGATTGGCCCTGGTAGCGCGAGCGCGGCCGATCCGCCCCGCATGACGATTCGATCCGGCTACGATGGTGTCGCCAAGCTCGGCGCGTGGTTCCCGGTCGAGGTGGGCGTCACGAACACCGGACCCGAGATCGCCGGCGAGATTCAATTGAAGGTCGATGGTCTCGACGGTCGTGGTACGTTCAACCGGCCACCGATCACCTACAGCGTGCCGGCCAATCTGCCGCGCCAGTCGAGCAAGCGATTCGTCCTCGAGGTTTTCCTGCCGGCGCCGGTCGAGAAGTTGAGCGCGCAGCTCATCGCCGATGGCGCGGTCCTCGCCGCGGCCGAGACGCCGTTCGAACGGGTCGGCCAGAACGAGACGATGTGTGGGGTGCTCAGCGCGAACCGGTCGGCGCTCGATTTCCTCCCGGCGGTCGAACTTCCCGGTCGCGCCAAGCACATTCGCGTCGCCCACCTCGACGCGGCGGACCTGCCACCGACGCCGCAGCTCCTCGCTTCGCTCGACTGTCTGGTTCTTTCGAACGCGTCGCTCGCTTCGATCGGCGACCAGCAGCGCGAGGCGTTGCGCGGTTGGACCGCCGCCGGCGGACTGCTCGTGGTGGCCGGCGGCCCTGGCTGGCAGAAGACGCTCGCCGGGCTACCCAAGGACCTTCTTCCGGTCGAGGTCAAGGGCACGATTCCCTTGCGCTCGGCGAAATCGCTCGAGAAGTTCGGCGGCGCGCCGATCGAGGATCCAGGCCCCTGGCTCATCGCCGATGCACGACTAACCGATGGCATCATGATCCTCGCCGAGGAGGGCGTGCCGATTCTCGTCGGCGCGCAGCGCGGCCGCGGCGCGGTCTTCTTCCTCGCCTTCGATCCCAGCCTCGAGCCGCTGCGAAGCTGGCGCGGCTCGGTTCACCTCTGGCGCTACCTCACCGCCTACGTGCCGGCGGAGCTGCAGTTGCCCAGCAACTTCGTTCGTCAGTACGCGAGCTATGGGCGAATGCCCCGCAATACGCTCGCCGACCTGTCGGCTCTCCGTCCGCCGACGGCCGACTGGATGCCGTGGCTGCTGTTCGGCTACGCGGTTATCGTCGGACCGGTCACTTACGTTGCCCTGCGACGGTTCGGGCGACTCGAGTGGAGCCTCTGGACGTTCCCGATCGTCACGCTCGTGGCGGCCGGCGGCGCGTTTGCCTTCTCTCGGAGCGCCGGAGAGGCCGACATCCTCTTCAACAAGGTCTCGCTCATTCGCGTCTGGGACGGCCAGGCCGAGGGGTACGCGCGCACCTATGTGAGCGCATTCTCGCCGCGCGAGAACACGTACGAGATCGAGATCGCGGCGGCCGACGAAAGCGCGGGTGCGCGCGATAATCTCGTCTGGCCGCTCTTCTACCCGTTTCCGGTTCCGACCGGCACGCCGTCGCCTGACCCGGTCGGACTGTCGGTCCGTCGCGGCGACGTCACCGAATTGCGCCGATTCACGCTGCCGGCCCGCTCGCTCGGCACGTTCCAGGTCGACTCACCTTCGGCCGCCGGACTTGCGCTCGAGGCGAATCTCACATCCGACGGAATGGCCGTGCATGGCACGATTCGCAATCGTTCCGCCGCGGCGATCCGGGGCGCCAGTCTGGTTGTGGGACAGGACGTGGTGCGCCTCGGCGATCTCGGTCCGGGCGAGACGCGTCAGGTCCACGTGTCGATCACCGCGCCGACGACCATAGGCTACATCGACACGACCGCGATCGTGAAGCAGCTCTATCCGAGTGCGCATCTGGCGACGCCGGTAACGAGCGCCGAGGTCGCCAGCCGCGACATTCTCGATAATGCTCTGAGCACCGGCCTGAACGCGGTCAGCCGCATCGAGACTGGCCCAGTCGCGCTGGTCGGTTGGCTCGATGGGGCGCCGATTCGCTTGTCGGCGCAGTCGGCGCGTTCAGCCGAGATCAATCGCTCGCTCCTGATCGCGAGCCTGTCGGTCGAGCCCTCCACCGGTGACGACCAGAAGATTCCACCGGCACTCATCGAGCGGCGCAATCTCGTTTCCGGTACCGGCCGTGTCAGCGGTTCGGGAATGGTCGTCACGAGCGGTGAATTGCTCGCCTTCGAGTATCGCCTGCCGCACCGCCCGGACAAATTCATGATCTCGGACGTGTCGCTGGATGTGAATGGTGCGACGACGAGCGGCGAAGCGGTCGGCGACATCGCTACGGCGTCGGTCTACGATTGGCTCGCGGCCGATTGGCGCGATATTTCGTTCGCCGCCGGAATGGTGTCGCTCGGCGATCCCGCCCGAGTCGTGTCGGCTCTCGGTGGCGTCCGCCTGCGGGTCAATCACCGCCCGGCCACCGGCGCAACGACGAGCCTGACGCTCGATCGATTCGACCTGTCGGTGTCCGGGCGCGGCGCATGACCGCCGGCGACGCGGCCGCAATCGCCGCGATTGACCTGACGCGACGCCACGGCGACAATCGGTCGGTCGATGGCGTGTCGCTGTCGGTCGATTCTGGCGAGGTGTACGGTCTGGCCGGCCCGAATGGCGGCGGCAAGTCGACTCTGCTGCGCATCCTCGCGCTGATCGAGCGGCCATCTTCCGGCGCGCTGCGCATCGGTGGCGTCGACGCAATCGCCGATCCGCGTCGGGCGCGACGGATGATCGGTTACGCCGGTCCGGTGACTGGTTCACCACTCCTGACCATCGTCGAAGAACTCGACTACGCGGCGCGCCTGCGGGGTGTCACGTCTGGACGATCCGATACGATCGATGCCCTGCTCCATCTGGTGGATCTCCACGATCGGCGCCGGCGCCCGATCGGATCGCTCTCCGACGGCGACTATCGCCGGCTCTCGATTGCGCGCGCCCTCGTTCACGATCCGTCGGTCGTCTTGCTCGATGGCCCGTTCGAGGCGATCGACGCCGCTACTCGCATCGAGTTCCGTGCCATCGTCGGCGAACTGCGGGCGCTGGGGAAGGCAATTGTCCTGACGGCCACGGCCGTCGGCGACCTCGCCGGAGTGTGCGACGTGGTGGGATTCCTCAATGGCGGTCGTCTCGTCTACGAGGATGTCCCGGCAAATCTCCTTCGCTCGGCCGGCCGGCCGCTTCGCCTCGTCGTGGCAGGTGATGTGGGTCTCGTCGAACGCTGGCTCGTCGCTCGGGTGCACGTCACGAGCCCGGCAATCGTCGGGGAGCGCGCCATCGCGTTCTGGTTCGATGGCGATGACGCGGGTCAGGCCGCGCTGCTCGGCGATCTGATCGCCGATGACTTTGGCGTCATCTCATTCGGTCTGGTCGAGGACGAGGCCGATGCCGAACTCGCCCGAATGGCGCGCGTCCCATGATCGTAGCGCTCGCGCGTGAGCTCGTGCTCGGCAGCCGTCGAGGCGCGCCCTACGCGCTCCTTCTCGCCAACGGAATCTTGATGGCGGGAGTGGCGGCGGCCTTGAACGCCGTTGTCGGCACAGTTTCGCCATGGGTTGCCCCATCGATCGGAGCGACGCCATCATCGACGCCGAGCGGCGTCGGACCGATGCTGGTCGCCTGGCGTGGCCCGGCGCTCTTCATCCTTCTCTGCGCGTGGCTCACGATCATGGGCACCATTTTCGCCCCGGTGATTGGGGCGCGCGCGATCGGCGCCGATCGCCGGACCGGCGCGCTCGATGATCTGATTGGCAGTGGCACACGCGTCGAGTCGCTGGTCGCGGCAAAGCTCCTCGCCGTCGCGCTGCAGTCGGCGATGATCGTCGCCAGCGGCCTACCGGCGTTCGCGCTGGTGTGGTTGCTCGGCGGCGTCGCCGCGACGACCGCGGTGTCAGCCGCGCTCGTCATCGCCAGTTGGCTCCTGTTGCTCGGCGCGCTCGGCCTCGTGTCCAGCTCGTTCAGTCGCGGCGACGTTGCGCCGGCCGCGGCCGGCGGCGTTATCGGCGCCACGCTACTCATTGCGCCGATCGTGACGTACCTACTGTTCATGCTGACCGACCGGACCGGCGGCGGGTTCATCGTTGCGCTTAGCCCCCTGGCCGCGATCCTGGCCGCCAATCCCGAGTTCGCCGACGCGCTCGGGAAGGTTGCGCCGATCGCGACTTCGCTGCCGGTCCGCGTGACGATCTCGTTACCCGGCGCCGTCGTGGGCGGACCGCTTCCGCTCGTGTCGGCTGGCTTCTACGTTCTCCTCTCGATCGCGCTCGTTCCCGTGGTCGCTCTGACGCTCGATCCGATGCACCGGCTGAAGACCATCCGGCTTCGGTATCGGCCGGCCGATTGATGAAGCTCGCGCCGCGATCCCGTTCGCCTCGCCTCGCCCGCGCCGTGGCGGACCGATCGTTGGCCGCCGAATTGCGTCCGTTCGAACGTGCCGCCCGCCTCTCCAGCGCACTGGTCTGGGCGATGCGAGGTCTCGCCGTCGGCATAACGCTGACGCTTGCTCTCGCGCTGGCGTCGCGCTTCGGCGTCGTCACCGTCACGTTGGCGGCATGGTTCGTGCTGCCGATGGCTGCCCTCATCATCGGCACGATCGCTGGTTTGGCCCGCCACCGCCCGCTCGGGGAGATCGCCAGTGAGGTCGATCACCGCGCGAACTTGCGCGAGCGCGCCATCACCGCGCTGGAGATGACGGGCCGGTTCGATCCGCTGGCCCGCACTCAGATTGCCGACGCGGTCGAGCATCTTCGACGCCTCGAGCCGCTCGAGACATTCCCGCCCCGCCTGCCGAAGCGCTGGTCGATTGCCAGTCTGGTGATGGCGCTGGCGATGATCCCGTTCCTCTCACTTTCCCTCCCCGGCGGTAGTGGCGCACGCGACCGATCGGCCGAGATCGTGGCCGCCGAGGCCGAACGTATCGAGGCGATCGCGGAGGAGATCGAGCGTGAGAGCGTGGCTGATTCCGGCGAGGAGCGGCCGGCCGCCGCCGCCGCGGTCCTCCGAGAGATCGCCGCGCAACTGCGCCAGGAGGTCAATGCCGAGCGTGCGCTGGCCAGCGTCGGTGAAGCAGAGCGCCGGCTGAGCGCGCTCCAGGATTCCCGGGCGTTCGACGCCGCGTCGGCGCTCGCGCGCGTGGCCGATACGCTCGATCGCGAGACGCGCACGCGCGGGGTTTCGAACGCCCTCGACCGTCGCGACTACGCGCGCGCGGCTCGCGAGATGTCTCAACTCGGGCCTCGCGCCGCCCAGGGATCGAGTGCCGATCGACAGGCGATTGCGGAGGCTCTCCGACAGGCCGGCGCGGCCGCGTCTCGGTACGACGAGCGACTCGGGCAGGCTCTGCGCGAAGCATCCGAGCGCGCTCGGCAGGGGGACGAAGGCGCAACCGAACGGGCGACGAGCGAGCTGAATCGCCTTGGAAACGAAAGCCGACGACAAGAGGCGCTCGAACGAGCTCTCAGCCAGCTACAGGAAAGCCGACAGGCGCTCACGTCCGGTCGTGAGGGCAGCGGCGCGCGTCCCTCCGAGCGAGCGGCTGGGGCCGATGGCGATGATCCAAGCGCCGGATCTGGCGCCGGCGACCGTGGCGGCCAGGGTCAGGGCCAGTCCGGCGGTCAAGGGTCTGGCGGGCAGGCCGGCGATGGTGAGGGCGGCGATCCGAGCAGCGGTTCCGGCGCCGGAACCGGGACATCGACGCGCACGACCGACGTGTACGACCCGGCCGCGACGCGAGCCCGCCAGGTGCAGGTGCCGGGTGGTGATTTCGACCGACCGACGTTCGGCGAGAGTGAGGAGCAGAGCGATAGCGCCGACGGCGAAGTCACCGTCGACTACCGATCGGTCCTCCCCACGTACCAGGAGCGCGCGACGCGTGCCATGCAGGATCGCTACATCCCTCTCGGCATGAAGGAACTGGTGCGCGAGTACTTCTCGTCGCTCCAGCCGCCCGGCGTCCGATGATCGATCTGAAAGTGGCGTCCGGGACGCCCTCACTCCCGCCCTCTCCCAGAAGGAGAGGGGGACTTTCAGACCGAACATCGTGCGACGTGTCGCTGCTGGGAGCTCCCCACGACCATGACTGGAGAACGACCGCGTGACGAGTCAGGATCTGACGCCCGAGTCATTCATCGAAACGGCTCGACGCATCGAAGCGGAAATCGGCAAGGTCATCGTCGGCCAGCGCGACATCGTGCGCGGCGTCCTGATCAGCATTCTGGCCGGCGGCCACGTCCTTCTGGAGGGCGTCCCCGGCCTCGGCAAGACACTGCTCGTGCGCACGCTCGCCCAGGCGCTTCGCCTCGAAGCGAGCCGCGTCCAATTCACGCCCGACCTCATGCCGGCCGACATCACCGGCACGAATCTGATCGTCGATGAGGGCGGCACCCGTTCGTTTCGCTTTCAACCCGGGCCGATCTTCGCCAATCTCGTGCTGGCCGACGAGATCAATCGCGCGACGCCGAAGACGCAGTCGGCACTCCTGGAAGCGATGCAGGAGCGGCGCGTCACGATCGCGCGAACGAGCCACGTCCTCCGCGAGCCGTTCCTCGTGCTCGCGACACAGAACCCGATCGAGATGGAGGGGACCTATCCACTGCCTGAGGCGCAACTCGATCGGTTCTTCTTCAAGCTGAATGTCGGCTTCCCCGGTGAGGACGACCTCGTGGAGATTGCGACGCGCACGACGAGCGGTGAGACGCGCTCCGCGACGCCGGTCGCCGACGGCGAGGCCGTCGTCGCAATGATCGGGATGGCGCGCGAACTGCCGATCGCCCGACCGGTCACGCGCTACGCGGCACGCCTTGTCCTGAACACGCATCCCACGACCGAGGGCGCGCCGCGCGAGGTCAAGCAGTTCGTCCGCCACGGCGCGAGTCCGCGTGGGGTCCAGACGCTCGTCCTGGCCGGGAAGATCCGAGCCCTGCTCGAAGGGCGCTTCAACGTCGCGTTCGAGGACATTCGCGAAGTCGCCACGCCGGCGCTTCGCCATCGCGTGATCATGAGCTATGAGGGCGAGGCCGAGGGGTTGACGACCGACGCCATCGTCGCGTCGGCACTGGCCGCCACGCCGCAAGCGCAATGAGACCGGCCCCCGAGTTGCTGCGCCGGCTCGAACGACTCCGCATCACCAGCCGTGGTCGGGCGCGAAGTTCGTCCATCGGCGAGCGGCGCGGCCGCCGCCACGGCGCTTCGATGCAGTTCGCCGACTACCGATCGTACGCCGCCGGGGACGATCCGCGGCAGGTCGATTGGAACGTCTATGCCCGCGGCGGAAATCTCGTCGTGCGGCTCTTCGAGGAGGAGAGCCAAGTCGATATCCACATCGTCGTCGACGCATCGCGGTCGATGGATTTCGGCGCGCCCAGCAAGTTCGACGCGGCCCGACGCATCGCGGCCGCGCTCGGCCACGTCGCGCTGGCGCGGTTTGACCGGCTGTACCTGACCGCGATCGACGATCGCGCTGGGCCGACGACCGGTCCGCTGAGTGGCAAGGATCAGGCGTCGCTCCTCTTCGCCGCGGTCGAACGGATGGCGCCCGCCCGAGGCTCCGACCTCGCCTCGTCCCTCCAGTCGCTGGCCGCCCGGTTCGGCAGCGTGGGCCTGACGATTCTCATCTCCGACTTGATGACGCCGACCTGGGAAAACGGTTTACGTGCCCTCTCGCGTCGCGGGCACGAGATCGCCCTGATTCACGTGCTGGCGCCGGAGGAAGTCGTGCCGACCGCGGGCGAGGAACTGCGCTTGATCGATCGTGAGACCGGCCGCCACGTCGAGATTCACCTGGACGATGTCGCGCTCGATGCCTATGCCCGCCGCTTTGCCGCCTGGACCGGCGCGATCGAGCGGTTCTGCCGTGACCGGGCGATCCGCTATGCGCGCGTCGATTCCGACACGCCGATCGAGACCGTCCTATTCGACGGCTTACGTCGGCGCGGTTTGGTCGCCTGATCGGCCCGATGACGCTGCTCGCTCCGTTTGGCCTAGTCGGCCTGATCGCGCTCGGCGTCCTCGTCGCGCTCTATCTCCTGAAGGCGCGCTATCGCGACCAGACCGTTGGATCGACCTACCTTTGGGAGCAACTCCGGCGCGACCTGGCGGTACATGAGCCGTGGCAGCGGCCTCGCTTCTCGGTGCTGCTGGTCGCGCAGGCTGCGATCCTGATCGGGCTCGCGCTCGCCCTGGCACGGCCGGCGCTCGTGGCCGGAGATTCCGCGCGCGAGTTCGCGGTCGTCGTTCTCGACGGCTCTGCCAGCATGCGCGCGACCGATGTCGCGCCGAGTCGATTCGAGAAGGCGCGCTCGCTGGCACTCGAGCGATTGAGCGAACTGCCGGCCGGATCAACCGTCACTGTCATCCTGGCCGCGGCCGCGCCGCGCGTCGTGGTCGCCGAGGAAACCGATCGAACGGTTGCGTCGAACGCGGTCGCTCGCGCCGAGGCGACCGATGACGCCGGCGATATTGCGGCGGCGCTGCGAATGGCGGTGGCCCTTTCGCGTGGTCGCGCCAACCCAACGGTTCATCTCTTCTCCGACAACGCTTTCGATGCCCCGGCGTTCGATACCGCGGGCATTCGGCTGCGACACGATGTCATCGCCGGCGGCGATGACAACCGCGCCATCGTCGCCATCAGCGCCCGACCCGAAGTCGCCAATCGGCGTCGTTACGAGGCGTTTGCGCGGGTGCGGAATTATGGGACCACGCCGGCGCCGGCGACGATCGCCCTTTACGTCGATGGCGCGCTGACTGACTCGCGCGCGTTGACGCTCGAGTCGCGCGCCGATGCCTCGGCGACATTCGTCGACCTGCCGCTCGGCGCGTCGACGATCGAGGCACGACTCCTTGAGAGCGACGCGCTGGCAAGCGACGATCGCGCTTGGACGGTGCTCGAGCGACGCGAAGCTAGCCACATCCTGCTCGTCACGCGCGGCAACGTCTTCCTCGAACGCGTGCTCGGCCTCCTGCCCGGAGCGGAGTCGTTTCGTGTTCCGCCGCGTCGCGCCGGTGCGATCGACACCGGCGCCTACGACGTCATCGTCTACGACGGCCTGACGCCCGACATCCTGCCGCGCCGTCCGCTGCTGTTGATCAATCCGCAGGACGGTCCATCGCTGCCCATCGGCGGGTTCACCCGCCGCCCCGGCGCGCTCGTCGCCGATCCGGACGATCCACTCATGAAGTTCGTCGATCTTCGCGAGGCGCGCGTCGCGCGGCTGGCCCTGGTGTCGGCGCCGTCATGGGCGCGAGTCGTCGCCGAGGCCGACGGCGCGCCGGCGATCCTGGCCGGCGAGCACGAGGGTCGCCGAATCGTCATCTTCCTTTTCGACCTTCAGAACTCGAATTTGCCGCTCGCTTCGTCGTTCCCGATCCTGATGGCGAACGTCATCGGCTACCTCGAACCGTCCCGAGCGGTCGATGTCGGCGCGACTCACGCGGGCGCGCTCGTCGATGTCGTGCCGCGCCCGGGAACCGACGCCATCCGTGTGGAAGCGGAGTCTGGCCCGCTCTGGATGCGGCCGATCCGGGGAGGCCTGACCGCGATCGAGGCGCCGTCGCGCATAGGACTCTATGGACTCGTTCAATTGAGCGCTGGCGAAACGATCGCGATCGATCCTCTGGCCGTCAACCTGACCGACGCGGCCGAGTCCGACACCCGGCCGCGCGCACCGGATCTCAGCGTGGCTGGTGATGCCCTCGCGGCGGGACCGCCGGCCAGCCGCGAGATCGTCGCGAGCGTGATCATCGCCGTCGCGGCGCTGGTCGTCGGCGAGTGGTGGTGGTTCCACCGGAGGGCATGATGCCGACGCTTGCCGCGCCGACGGGTCTGTTCCTCCTTCTGATCGCTCCGATCCTCGTCTGGCTTGCCCTGCGCAGCCGGCGGGCGATGCGGCCACGATTGCTCTGGTCGTCGCTGGCGATCCGGCTCCTGGTCGTGCTGCTGCTGGCCCTGGCTCTGGCCGATCCGCGCGTGCCACGCACAGCCGACCGGCTGGCGGTCGCGTTCCTGGTCGATCTCTCCGACAGCATCGGCCGCGCCGCGCGCGACGAGGCGCAGGTGTTCGTCACCGATGCCCTGAAGGCGATGCCCTCCGGCGATCTCGCCGCCATCGTCGCGTTCGGCGGCGACGCTGTCGTCGAGCGGACTCCGAGCCGTGACCGCGAACTGCGCGTCATCGAGTCGTCACCGCCATCCGGCGCGACCGACCTCAGTGCCGCCATCCGGGTTGGACTCGGTGTTCTGCCGACCGACGGCGCGCGCCGGATCATCGTCCTCTCGGACGGAAACGAGAATCGCGGCCACGCGCGTCAAGAAGCGCGTGTGCCGGCGAGCGTCGGTGTTCCGATCGACTACGTGACGATCGGCGGTGCGCTCGGCGCGGCCGAAGTGTCGATCCGGAACCTCGAAGCCCCGGCGGCGCTACGCGACGGCGACACGTTTACCCTGCGCATGACCGTCGACTCGACCGTCGAGACGACCGCCCGCGTCATTCTCCTGGTCGACGGACGGCTCCAATCGGGCGATGTCCTCGGCGCGCCGCTTCGCCTTCAACCCGGCGCCAACAACATCGCGATCCCGCGCGATCCCCTTGCGCCTGGCTTCCACGTATTTCGCGTCCAGATCGAACCGGCTGTCGACACCGTCGCCGAGAACAATGAAGCGAGCGCCTTTTCCGTCGTTTCCGGTCGGCCGCGTACGCTCGTCGTCGAGGCCACCGCCGGACAGGGACGTTACCTGGCCGACGCGCTACGCGCCGGTGGGATCGAGACGACGCTGGCCGCGCCGAACGCGATGCCGACCGACCTGAGCGCGCTTCGACTATTCGACGCGGTCGTGCTCGTCAACGCTCCAGCCTCGGCGTTCGCGCCAGCCCAGTTGCGATCGTTGAAAACCTACGTGCAGTCTCTCGGAGGTGGCCTCGTCCTCGTTGGCGGCGACCGATCGTTCGCCCTCGGCGGCTACCAGCGGACCGCGCTGGAGGAGATGTCGCCACTTTCGATGCAACGGCGCGGGACCCGCGCACAATCGAGCGTCGCGCTCCTGCTCGTGATCGATAACTCTGGCTCGATGGGCGAATCGGTCGGCGGCATGTCGAAGCTTGATCTCGCCAAGGAAGCCGCGGTCAGTTCGCTCGATTTGCTGACGCCGGCCGACCGCCTCGGCGTCATCGCCTTCGACGATCGCGCGCGCTGGCTGCGCGAGATATCCGAATTGACCGATTCGACTACCGCGACTCGTCAGATACGACAAATGGCACAGGGCGGTGGCACGGCGATCTACCCAGCACTCGAGACGGCCTTCGACGCGCTCGCAAAGATCGACGCGCGGGTCCGTCACATCGTTCTCCTGACCGACGGCATCTCGCCATCCGGCGACTACGAAAGCCTGACCCGTCAGATGCGGCAGGCGAACATCACGCTCTCGACGATCGGCGTCGGCAACGATGCCGATGTGAACCTCCTGCGTCGGCTCGCGACCGACGGCGCGGGTCGCTTCTACGAGGGGTCCGACCCGTACCAGGTGCCGCAGATCCTGGTGAAGGAAACGCTCGAAATCGCGCGGACCGCGATCGTCGAGGAGCCATTCAAGCCGCTACCGGTCGGGTCGAGTCCGATCCTCGATGGAATCGATACCGCCGCGATGCCGCCGCTGCGGGGGTACATCGCGGTGACGCCGAAGCCGGCCAGCCTGATTGTCCTGGGCAGCCGGCAGGGCGACGCGATCCTGGCGGAGTGGCAGTTCGGCCTCGGTCAGGTCATCGCCTGGACGTCTGACGCCGAGAACCGCTGGTCAGCCGACTGGCTGGAATGGCGCGAGTTCAGCCAGTTCTGGAGTCAGGTCGTCAAGCGGGCCGTCCCGGCGCGCGTCGACACGAACATGCAGACGTCGATCGCCGTCGAGCCGGATCGCGCTCGCCTGAGCGTCGACGCGCTCGATGATACCCGGGCATTCCGCAACGAACTGACGATCTCGGCCAACGTGCTCGACGCGAACGGTCGCGCGACGACGGTCGAGTTGCCGCGCGAGGGACCCGGACGGTATGAGACGTCGGTGCCGATCGCGGGCGACGGTCCGCGGCTGATACAGGTCGTCGCGCGAGATCCCTCCGGCGCTGTCGTCGGCTCGCAGTCATCCGGATTCATCGCCAACGCGAATACCGAATACTGGCAACTGAAGCCGAACGCGGCGCTCCTGGCGGCGATCGCGAATCAGACTGGCGGCGTCGAGCGACGAACCCCGGTGGACGTGTTCGCACACAACCTGCGCGCGCCCGGCGCTGGTCTCGAACTCGCCCCCTGGTTGATCGGCCTGGCGATACCGCTCTTCCTGCTCGATGTCGCGGCCCGCCGCCTGCGCGTCTCGATGACGCTTCTCGATCGCATCCGCGCGCGCCTCGCCGCCGCGCGCCAGCGTCGGCCGCGGCCGACGCCGATCTTCGCTTCGGTCCTGGCTCACCGCTCCGCGCGCCGCGAGGCCATCCCCGAAGGAGTTGCCACGACCGCGACCCGCCTTGCCGCCGCGCGCTCGGCGTTTGCGTCACAGCGAAGCGCCACGGACGTCGGAGGCGGACGTGGTTCGCGGCGATCTCCCTCGGTCGCGCGTCCCGAGGCTATCAGCCAGGTCGGCGATGGGGAGATGGCACCAGCGCGCGCCCGGCGTCCGATCGTGGCCACGGCGCCTTCCGAGCGCGGACGATCAGCGCGTCCCGCGTCCAATGTATCCGAGCGTGTGTCGCCGCCACGGCCGGCCACACTACGCAAACCGGTCGCCGGTTCCTCCGACCGTCCACCGGCGCAGACTCCCGCGACACTGACGGAGGGTGCCGGTGGCACCGCCGCGCGCCTCCTCGCGGCCAAGAATCGGGGCCGCCCTGGCAGTCGCTGATGATCGTTTCTCCGCCGAGGAATGTGCGATCCTCCTTCGACCACCGGGAGGGTTCGATGCCACGCAAAGTCCTGATCACCGGCGCGACTGGGTACGTCGCCAGCCAGATGTTGCCGACCATGCGTGAGAAATACGATCTCGTCGTCTGTGACGCGCGCGCGACCGATCGGAACGGTCAGATCGTCCCAGGTGTCCAGATCGCCGACCTGACGAATCCCGATCTCGATGCCAATGCGCATTTGTTCGTCGGTGTCGATACGGTCGTGCATCTCGCCTACAAGCACCGTTCGCGAGATCCCGACCGTGACTACTTCGACGAAAGATCGAACGTCGATATGGCCTACAACGTCTACAAGCTGACGCAGCGCGCCGGCGGCCGACGTGTCGTGATGGCCAGCTCGAATCACGCCGCCGATTTCTGGGAGTATCCGATCTGGGAGCGGAAGATCGATGGCATTTCGCCGGATGCTCCGCGGCCGCTGTCGGACAATTTCTACGGCTGGGCGAAGGAGACGTACGAGCATCTCGGCTTCGTCTTCGCGACCGGTGGCGCGGGACGGCCGATCGAGGTCGTCCAGATCCGCATCGGCGCGCCCCGGCCGATCGCGGCCGAGCCGTTCTTCGCCGGCGACCGGAACGATCCGGTCGCCTACACGCGCGATCTCGGCGCGTTCATCTCGCCGCGCGATCTGACGCAGTTGTTCGACCGGTCGATCGAGACAATGGATATCCGCAACGAATGGGGCGTGCCGTGGCAGGTGTTCTACGGCATCTCGGGCAACACTCGCGCGTTCTGGAGCATCGCCAACGCGCGGCGCGTCATCGGCTACGAGCCGGAAGATGACTCCGAAATCCTCTACCGCGACGACATCGCGCGCCATCTCACGCGCTCGCCCTTCGCCGGCCCGCTGCTGCGCGGCAAGGATCGTCGCGGCGGGTTCTGAGCAATCGCGCGCGTGGATAGAATGAGCCGGGTGACCAGTCAGGCAGTGGGCTCTGATCTGAGCAATCGCGCGCGTGGATAGAATGAGCGCCGTCAACGCAATCGGAGGAACCACAGTGAAGATCGTTCGCTACCAGACCCCATCCGGACCGGCCCACGGCGCGATCCAGGCCGACGGCAGTGTCCGCGCCCTGAAGGGATCGCCGTTCGAGAAGCCAACTCTCGGCGACTCGGCCGGACCGCTCGACAAGCTGACGCTTCTACCGCCGTTCGACAACGGCAAGACGATCTGCGTCGGACTGAACTACATCAAGCACATCGAGGAGACGAACGCCAAACGGCCGGAGTTCCCGTTGCTGTTCATGAAGCCGCGCACGGCGTTGATCGGGCACGGCGCCAACGTCGTGTACCCGAAGATCAGCGAGAACGTCCACTACGAGGCCGAGTTGGTCATCGTGATGGGCAAGCGCGGCAAGTGGATACCGCGCGAACGCGCCGCCGAACACATTCTGGGTTACACGATCGGCAACGACATTTCGGCGCGCGACTGGCAGCGCAAGGAGATGGCGAACGGCTTCATCCTCTGGGGCAAGGGGATGGATACCTTCGGTCCGGTCGGTCCCCACGTCGATACCGAGATCGACGGCTCGGACCTGCGCATCCAATTGCGCGTCAACGGCGAGACGAAGCAGGACTCGCGCACATCGGATCTGCTGTTCGATGCGGCGCATCTCGTATCGGAGCTCTCGAAGGCGTTCACCTTCGAGCCGGGCGACATGATCTGGACCGGCACGCCGAGCGGCGTCGGCCCAATCAAGCCCGGCGACGAGATGGAAGTCGAGATCGAAGGCATCGGGGTATTGCGGAATCGGGTTGTGGCGGAGGGGTAGGGGCGGGCGGAGCGGGATGATTACTTGATGTGTCCTGCATATTGCAGTACGCTGAAACGGCGTGACGCGCCGACTGGCGCTGATCATCGAAGCAGAGAGTGAGACCTTCCGCTTCTACTATGACGGAGATAACCCGAGCGAACTCCATATCACGCGTCGACACGGAACAACCCCGGAAGACGCGATTGGTACTTTCTTGCGCGGATCCGTCGAGCCGTGGGACTCGTCGCGCATGCGATTTGCGTCGTGGACGGAGACGCATGTTCTGTTCTGGACGAGGCACGCCCACGATCGGTCTGTCATCGTGATTAGCTACGTCCGAAGGACCGACGAACGATGATGCAGCAAACCGATCAAGGAACGAGTGGACTCAAACATCCGATCACGATGCGTGTCGTCGCCGATCGCGTCGAAGAGGATCCTGAAGTCTCAGCGATGGTTACTAAGTTTGAGCGGGTGGCCGAACGTGACATGGCGGCAGGAGTCGTCACGTTGCGGTGGCGTCGCAAGCAGATCGCGGTTGTGAAGCGTGCCGCGGCGCTGATGGGTGTGCCCTACCAGACGTATCTCAAGCAGGTCGTCTTTCGACAGGCGGTGGCAGACATTGAACGGATTGACGCGGCGCTCGGGGTCGAATCAGCATCGACAGTCGGCGGCACCGTGAGCGAACCGAGCGAGTCGCGCCCGTAGGTTTGCTATTCTGAGCGCCATCTTCATGGTGGCGATGCAAAGGAGGTCACGTCGGTTCGCTACGAGTACTGGGTACTCTCAGTCTCGGTTCTGGATAATCACTTCCCGAACCGATCCAAGAAACGCCGCGGGCCCAACGTCGATCGCGACATGATCGTGCGGGATCCAGCTGAGACACTTATTCGCTTCACTGACGCTGATGGCGACGATCGAGCGATGTTCGAGGCGCGCGCACTCGTTGAGCTGATCGCCTTGTTCAACAAGATGGGCAGCGACGGTTGGCGCCTGCAGCAGTTTACGCTCGACGACCGCAACGAGGCGTGGCCGGAAGGTAGCCATTTCTTCGTGCGAGAGACGCCGTAAGGCGAAGCTTCGCTGTCAGAAACGCACGGGGCACCTTCGACCATCTTCCGACACAGACGACCGCTGAGGCTCCAACCTTACCGTAATCTGCGAACGCGTCGCTGAGGCGCCGCTCAGGCCAAGACAGCGTGAATACGATTGTGCGATGCTCTGGCGCGACCGCGACTTTCTGAAGCTCTGGCTCGGCCAGACCGCGTCGGTCTTCGGCTCGCAGGTGGGCGGCTTCGCGCTGCCGCTGGTCGCGATCATGGTCCTGGAGGCGTCGCCGGCCAGCCTTGCCGCGCTGCGCGTTGCGGACCTGGTGCCGGGCATTGTGGTCGGGCTCTTCGCGGGTGTGCTGGTGGATCGCGCGCGACGGCGGCGGTTGATGATCCTGGCCGACCTCGGCCGGGCCCTGCTGCTGCTGACGATTCCGACCGCGGCGTTCGCGGGCTTCCTCAACATTGCGCTCCTGGCAATCGTCGCGCTATTGGTGGGCACGCTTGCGACGGTCTTCGACATTGCCTACCAGGCCTACCTACCGACTCTGGTTCGACCGGAGCGACTGATCGAAGCGAACAGCAAGTTGACCGGGGCGCAGGAGTCGATCGAAGTCGTCGGTTTCGGGTTGGCCGGCGCGATCGTGCAGGCGGTGACCGCGCCGGGCGCCATCCTGGTCGATGCGTTCTCCTTCGTTGTGTCGGCGATCTCGCTCGGGTCGATTCGGGCGCCCGATCCGCGGCCAAGCGGTTCCGGTGTCGAGGCGGGATGGGCCAGTCGCCTGCCCGCTCGGGAGCAGATCCGCCGTGGCGTTCTCGCCGAAGCGCTCGACGGGCTCCGATTCGTCGGGCGCGATCGCGTCCTCCGGGCGCTTACCGTGTCTCAGGCCGCCGAACAGTTCTTCGTCCAGATGTTCGTGGTCGTGCTCATGCTGTTCCTCGTTCGGGAGCTGGACCTAACACCGCTGGTCATCGGATTGCTGTTTGGGATCGGCGGCGCCAGTTCGCTGGTAGGAAGCATCGTGGCCGAACGGGTGGCGCGAACGTTCGGCCTCGGCGCAACGCTCATCGGGTCGTTCGGCCTGTATCGGCTGACGACGCTACTTCTTCCTCTGGCGGGGGGACCGTGGTGGCTCGCGCTGCTGCTCGTGGGGGGCTCGCAGGTGTTCGACGGCGCGAGCATCGTGTTCGCCATCCACTCGCGCTCGCTCATCCAGCGCATCACGCCGGACGAATTCCTGGGCCGCGTCAACGCGAGTATGCGTTTCGTGAACTGGGGCGCGATGCTGACCGGAACGGTCGTCGGCGGAGTCATCGCGGAGACGGTTGGTGTACGCGAAACCATCTGGGTCGGCGCCGTGGGCGGCATCTTCGCCACGTATTGGCTGATCGCGTCGCCGATTCGGGGTTTGCGGGAAGCGTAGGCGCGAGCGGCCAGCCCTACGCGCGAATGGGCCACGGACCGCCGTTGAGATACTGCTCGACACGGTCCGGTCGCATCGGAAACCCGGCCGCTTCGAGCGCGGCGATCTCGCGTCGATGGTCGAACGCGACTCGCCGTGTCTCGACTGTCACCTCGTCACCGAACGTGATGATGCTGTAAGCCGGTCGCGGATCGCGATCGTTCGACCCATTCACGGCGCCAACGCTGACCACGATGCCGTCCGGGATCCGTCGCCGATGAGCGCTGTGGATGTGGCCGTGCGCCAAGACGGTTGCACCGGACACCGCGAGCATGCGCGCGAAGACTTCGTCCAGCGCGTCGGGCGGAACGATCTCGTGAACGCTCCAAGGCGTCGCATGCACGAGCACAAACTCGTGCCGACGGTGGCGGCGTCGGATCTCGCGCGGCAACGCCCGCAGAAACGACCGGTGCCGGTCGTCGAGTCGGTCGACCGACCATTGGAGGCCGCGCCGAATCTGGTCGGTGATGTCCTCGCCATCGATTGGCAGCCCATCGGCAACCTGAACCAGCAAGAGATCGGCATTCCCCAGAACAGTCGGCCAGTCGCGTTCGATGAGGGTGTCGATCACGGCAGCCGGTTGCCTTCCGCCCTGGGCGACATCGCCGCCAACGAGAACCTCATCGACTGCCTGCGAGTCGAGATCCACCAGCGCGGCCGTGAACGCGGCCATGCTGCCGTGCATGTCGGAGATCACCGCTATTCGGTAGTCGGTCACACCTTGCTCCTCCCCGTGTTTCTCTCCGCGTAATTGGCGCGGCGTTACTCGCCCGGCACCCCAGCCGCCGATCGCACCGTCCACCCACGGCTGGCCGCGTGCGCGCGGTACATCGCGGCGTAGAGGCCGTCGCGCGCAATGAGATCATCGTGCGTCCCGATTTCCGCGACGCGACCGTCGTCGAGGACGACGATTCGGTCGGCGTTTCGGATCGTCGAGAGGCGATGGGCAATCACGATCGTCGTGCGACCGCGTGCTAATCGCTCGAGTGCTTCCTGGATGAGCCCCTCGGTTTCGGCGTCGACCGATGAGGTCGCCTCGTCCAGGACCAGGATCGGCGCGTCACGCAGGAGCGCGCGCGCGATCGAGATGCGCTGCTTCTGCCCGCCGGATAGGCGAACGCCACGTTCGCCGACCCGCGCCTCGTATCCGCCCGGCAGATCCCGGATGAAGCCATCCGCGTTCGCCGCCCGCGCGGCTGCCTCGATCTGCACCTCGGTCGCGTTCGGCCGCGCGACGAGCAGGTTCTCACGCACCGACCCCTCAAAGAGGAAGACATCCTGCAGCACCATCGCGACCTGACGGCGGGCGAACGCCAGCGGCAGATCGCGCACGTCGTGGTCGCCGAGGCGGACGCTGCCATTCCACGGGTCGTACAGCCGTGGCACCAGACTGGCGGTCGTGCTCTTGCCGGCGCCGGTCATACCCACCAGCGCAACCGTCTCCCCAGCCGCGACCAAGAAAGACACGTCACGAAGAACCGGCCGGTCCGGGTCGTAACCAAACGTGACATCGCGGAACTCGACCGACCACGCGTTGACCCGCGGTGCGGGCGTGTCGGGGCGATCGAGCATGTCGGGCTCGGCGTCGAGCAGTGAGAACACGCGATCGGCGCTCGCGATCGCGGTGTTCACCGATTCGCCGAGCGCGGCCAACTGCAGTAGCGGCAGATAGATCTGCCCGAGGTAGAACACGAACACCAGCAGGTCGGCGGCCGCGATCTCGCCGCCGAGCGCGCGCGAGGCGCCCTGCCAGATGACGAGCGCCGCGGCGACACCGGCCAGCGCTTCGAGTGCCGAGGTTGGGATCAGCGTGTTCCGATTTGCGGCGACGATTTCGTCCCGGAAACCGCGACTCTGCCGTTCGACGAGCGCCTGACGCGACGCCTCGGCGCCAAACGCCTTGACGACGGTGATGCCGGCCAGGCTCTCTTGCACCGTCGCGCTGAGTTCTGAAAGCCGCGCGCGTACTCGGCGCCACCTTCGCTGCATCGGCGGCAGGAACGCGACGCTCAACCAGACGGCGATCGGTAGCGGCGCCAGCGCGACGAGCGCGAGCTGCCAATTCAACGCGACCAGAATTGCGATCATCGCCGTCGGCACGAGCATGGCCTGGGTCGCCTGCGTGACCGCGTGGGCGATGAATACTTCGATCTCGGTCGCGTCGACCACCGCGCGCGTCGCGATCTCGGCCGAGCGCCGGTCGGCGAAGAAGCGTTGCGGCAGCCGCTGGACGTGGGCAAAGACGCGTTCGATCAGGTCGTTCAGCACGCGGTATGCCACGACGTGCGACGTGAACGTCTCGCCGTACCGCGTGAGACCGCGCAGCAACGCCACGATGACGAGCACCGCCGCGAGTTCGCCGATCGCGACCGCGTCACCGCTCGGGTTCACCAATGCGCCGATCACGGCGCGGACGACCAGCGGCGGCACAAGGCTGAGCAGCGTGTACGCCAGTCCGCACGCGACCGCGAAGAACAGCGGCCGACGGTGGCCGCGCGTCAGACCGAAGACGCGCGCGATCAGGGGAAGAATGCCCGGTGTCCGCTCGATTCGCTGTCCGGCCGTCACCGCTGCGATTCTATCGGCGCGATGTCCGGTACAATGCCGGCTATGCGACTTGCTGGATGGACGTACTCATACGACGGAATCCCACTCGAAGAATCGGTCGCGCATATGGCGCGCGTTGGCTTCTCCGGCTTCGAGCTCGCCACCGGCGAAACCCACTCGACGCCGATCGACGCTCTCGATGAACGCCGGGTCGACGACGTGCGACGGCTCTCCCAGGAACACAACATGGCGGTTGTCGCCGTATCGGCGCTATTCGGTTTCGTGCCGGAGAGCGACGCCGCCTGGCAGACGACAATGACGCGCTGGCGCCGAGCGATCGAAGCCGCGGCCACGCTCGGCGCGCCGTTCGTCGCGTCGTGTTCGATGGGTGCACCGTCCGGATGGACGCGCGACCGCTTCTGGCCGGCGATGGTCGCGGCCGCGCGCGAGGTGGCCGATTACGCGGCCGATCGCGGCATCAGCGTCGCGGTGGAGCCGCACTGGGCGCACGCGATCGAGCGACCGGGCGACATTCTCGAACTGATTGCCGCCTGCGGTCGCGCGAACCTCGTCGTCAACTGCGATGTCTGTCATCCTTTCGCCCTCGGCTACGATCTCGAGGGCATCGCCGCCACTCTTGGCGCGCGCGCGGCCTACGCCCACGTCTGCGACGTGCGTGGCCGCCACCCCGGCGGTCCGCCCCCGGCCGGGCATCAACTCGTCAATCCCGGCGAAGGCGAGATCGACTGGCCGCGCTGGCTCGGACTCCTGCACAAGGTCGGCTACCAGGGCTGGATCACGACCCAGATCTCGGTCATGCGCCGCGCCTGGCCCGGCTACGACGCCCGCGTCGCGATGGAAGAGGTCTACCGCGTCATCACCGGCGCGATGGCGAAGGCGGGCGTGCCAAGGATCTGACTGCACGGGTCATCCTGGCTCATGGAACTTTTCGGACCGTTGGGAGCGGGTACGGGCTGAACACCGGCAATCCAGCAAGCGACTTCCGCCACAGAACGGCGTTCGAAGGTTGCACCGCACTGATTCACGAAAACAGTGATACAGTAATTGTGTGGCGAATGTGACGATCTCGCTCCCCGACGACATCGTGCGCGAGGCGCGGCATCTGGCCGTGGATCGCGGTGAGTCGCTGTCGAAATTCGTTTCGCGACTGGTTGAGGAGCAAGTCGGGCGCGTTCACGAGCGATCGGCCGCGCGCGAGCGCCAGAGGCGCATGATGGCTGAAGGGTTCCATTCGAACGATGCCTTAGAGGATTTCGCGGAGCCCAGTGATGCACGTGACCGAGCGCGCGAGAGACTGCGTCAGATGATGGCGCCGGGGCTTGAACTCGGAATGCCGGACAAGGTCACCTGGACCCGAGACGAACTCTACGAGCGCTGAATTCTGCGACACCAACATCCTGGCGTACGCGTTTCAGGCTGGCACCGGGTCCACACACGAGGCGGCGCGAAACCTTGTCCAAGGCCTTGGCGATCGCGGCGACGGGGTCACCAGCGTCCAGGTACTCAATGAACTCTTCGTCACGTTGACACGGAAACTCCGACCAGGGACGCATGTGAGCAATGCGCGTGAGATCGTGAGTGAGTTGTCCACCGCTTGGGGGATCGTCGACCTCACCGCCGCCGACGTCCTGCTGGCGATCGACAATGCCACGCGCTGGCAGATCTCGTACTGGGACGCGTTGATCCCGACATCGGCGGCCAAGGCTGGCGCAAGCGTCATCCGGACCGAGGACCTCAACCACGGTCAGGCGTACGGTCCCGTGACTGTGCGCAATCCGTTTCGCTGAGGTATTTCGCGCCGCCACGACCACGCAATGCCGGCGCCCAGGCGCCGCGGTCACCTGAGATGCGGGCATCGCAGGCAGCCGATCCGGGTCGGCCGCCTCACTGGCCCTACGCACGCGTGAGTAGCTGAATCCCGCTTGAATCCTTCGCGCGTCGCGTCAGCTTCAGGTCGTACAGGCGGTGAATCGAGATCTCGGAGAGCGCGAGAACTTCGCAGCCCTCGTGCATGTGCCCGCCGTAGTACGTATCGACGCCGTTCCAGAGTGACACGTGGATGTGCGGCTGGAAGTTGGCGATCACGCCGCCGAACTGCACGACCTCGAGTGGACCGTCCAGGTGCAGATGATCCTCCTTCGGCGGGTAGTCATTCGAGCGGACGGTGTGGATGTACGCCTTGGTGAAGCTGCCGATCCCGCTCGTCACGACGCCGTTGGCGATGTTCGCCTCGCGGGCGACTTTCTCGAGCGATTCGAACGCCATCTCGCCGCGCTCCAGGATGACGATGACGAATCCGCTCCGAGCATCTTCGAACCATTCCATGACCGCACCTCCAGTTGACCCAAGTATCGCCGCCCGCGTCGAACCTGTCCGCCGGCGCGACACCGACACCGTGCGCCCAGGCATGTACCATCCCCGGCGCGAAGGGAGCGACACAATGGGACGACTATCCGGCAAGGTCGCCGTCATCACGGGCGCGGCACAGGGGATCGGCAAGGCCACCGCCGCGCTCTTCGCCGGCGAGGGCGCCCGCGTCGCGGTGGTCGACATCGACGTTGCACACGGCGAGGAGACGGTCGCGCAGATTCACGCCGCCGGTGGCGACGCAATCTTTCTGAATTGCGATGTCGGCATCGAGGCGGACTGTCAGCGCATGATCGCCGAGACCGCTCAGCGCTACGGCCGCATCGACACGCTCTTCAACAACGCGTACTGGAGCGCCTGGGGTTCGGTCCTGGAGGTCTCGCCGGCCGACTGGGACCGATCGCTCAATGTGATGGTCAAGGCGATCTACCTCGGCTGCCGCTTCGCGATCCCGGAGATGATCAAAGTCGGCGGCGGTTCGATCATCTCGACAGCCTCGGTCCACGGGCTGTTGGCCGCCGCGCGGAGTGCCGCTTACGAGGCGTCCAAGGCCGCGGTCATCAATCTCATGCGCGAGGTCGCGGTCGATTTCGGCCACCAGAACATCCGCGCCAACGCGATCTGCCCCGGTTGGATCATCACCGAGCGCGGCGAGGAGGGCGTCCGTCGCGACCCCGAATCGGTCACACGCGCCAATCACATGTACCCGATCGGCCGGCCGGGCCGCCCGATCGACATCGCTCACGCTGCGCTCTTCCTGGCGTCCGACGAGTCCACGTTCGTGACCGGCCAGGCTCTGGTCGTCGATGGCGGTCTGACGGTTCAACTGCAGGACTCGCTCGTCGATCGCATGGCGGAGTACTACCGGTCGGGCGGAGCGAAGCGGTGACGCGCCGCGCCGTTCACGCCACACTCGATCGCGCAAGGGAGGAATGTTGATGCCGAACCAAGCCGCGCTACCGCGCAAGCGATTGGGCAAGACCGGGGTCGATGTCACGACGGTCGGGCTCGGCACGGCCTGGATCGGGTTGACCGACGCGATGGACGGGACGACCGACCGCCATCTGGACGAGGACCTCGCGATCGCGACGATTCACGCCGCGCTCGAGGCCGGCGTCCGGCTCATCGACACGGCCGCGCTCTACCTCAACAGCCGTAGCGAGGTGCTGGTCGGGCGTGCCCTGCGCGAGCGTCCCGATCTCGCCGCGGACGCGATCGTCGAGACGAAATGCTGCCGTCTGCCGGATCATCAGGACTACTCGTATGACGGCGCGATGCGCAGCGTCGCCGGCAGCCTCGAACGACTCGGCGTCCGCCGGATCGAGCTGCTCTACATCCACGATCCGCCGCACGACGCCGTCGAACGCGTGCTGGCGCCGGATGGCGCGCTGGCGGCGCTACGAAGGCTCCAGTTGGAGGGCGTGGTCGGCCACATCGGCATTGCCTCGAACAACCCGGAAGACAACGCGCCATTCATCGAGACCGGCGAATTCGAGATGGCGGTCGTACCGGACGCCTACAGCCTGCTCAGCCAGATCGCGCTCGAACGCATCTTCCCGGCCGCGCAGAAGTTCGGCATGGGTGTTGTGGTGGCGACGCCGCTCGAACGCGGATTGCTGGCCCTCGGAGTGCAGGGCACGCAGGCGCGCAACGCCGCGTTCTACGCTCGACGCTTCTCGCCAGAGTGCCTCGGCCAGGTTGAAAGGATGGAGGCGGTCTGCCGGCGGCACGGCGTGTCACTACTTTCGGCCGCGCTTCAGTATGTGTCGCGTCATCCGGTCGTCGCGGCGGGGATTCCCGGCGCGCGGTCGCCCGAGGAGGCGCGGGCCAACGCCGACGCGGTGCGTCATCCCCTGTCGGAGGAATTCTGGGCCGAACTGACCCCGCTGGTCCGAAGCTGGGAGATCGTCACCCGGTAGCGTCGTCGGCGCGGTCCGTGCGCATTGCCCAGAGTGCCGATGCCACGACCGCGACGGCCATGAATACGAACGACGCGCGAAACCCGAACTGTGCCGCGATTCCGGCGCCGAGCATCGGTCCAGCCGCGTTGCCGAGAGTCGTCACCGTCGTCGTCAACCCGAACACGTAGCCACGTCGATCGATCGGTGTGATGAGCGCGACACGCGCCATTCCGACCGGGATGATCGCGCCGACGAACGCGCCCGAGGCTGCCCGCGCGATCAGCAGTTGCAGCGGCGACTGCGCCATCGCCTGGGGCAGGTAGAGGATGCCGGCCGCGAGCGATGCGTAGAGCAGCACACGACGATGCCCGATCCGATCGCCGAGGCGCCCGCCGACCGACGCCGCGACGGCGCTGGAGATCGCGGCCGCGCCGAGGATCAAGCCGACCGTGCGCGCGACCGGCTCATCCGGACCGGCGATCGTCTCGACGTAGAGCGGCAGGATCGGCCCGATCGAGAACTGGGCCATGTTCACCGCCAGCATCACGAGCAAGATCGCGGCGAGTCGCGGCGTGCCCAGGAGCGCGCGCGGATCGAAGACGAAGCGACCCCGCGATCCGCCGGTCGTCGTTGGCGTGAATTTCTCGCGGACGAAGAAGAAGACGACCGAGGCAGAAAAGAGGAGCAGGGCGCCGGTCACGATGAACGAGGGTCCGTAGCCGAACTGCTCGACCAGCAGGCCGCCGATGAACGGTCCAAAGGAGTTGGCCATGAACTGGGCAGTCGCCATCAGGCCCATCGACTGACCGAGGCGGCTCGACGGCACGACGCTGGCCGCCAGCAGGCGCGCGGCCGGGACCGTGCCGGAGAAGATGCCTTGAACCGCCCGCAAGGCGAACAGTTGCCGCACGTCGTTCACGAACGCCATGCCGACGATGAAGACGCCGGCGCCGAGCATCGATCGCGTTACCATCGGCTTGCGGCCGTACCGATCGGCCATCACGCCCCAGACGGGCGCCATGAACGCCATCAGCAGTCCGCCGGTCGAGCTCATCGCGCCGGCCCACAACGCCGCCTCGGTTGGACTCTCCACCCCGAGCGTCCGCGCGTACAGCGGCAGGAACGGTAGCGCCAGCGAAAAACCGGTGATCGCGCAGAACTGCGCGAACCAGAGAACTGTGAAATCGCGCCGCCAGCCGGGCTGACCGTCGTGATCGGATGCGGATTGCGTGGTGGGCGGGGAGTGAGACACTGGCGAACGATTATGGGCCTGTCAGTTGGGACTCGGCCGGCCGCCGCGACTGGGCGACCGACCGTTCTGGCACGACTACAGCGTGACCGGCATCCCGGTCCGCGCGGATTGGTACGCCGCCAGCGCCGTTCGCAGTGACACGCGCGCGTCCTCGATGCGCGACTCTGGCTCGACGCCCTTCTCGAGGCACTCGATCAGGTAGTCGAGGTTCGTCGGATGGAGCGGCGCGACGTAGTCGCCGCCCGGCCGCTCGAACGTCCATCCGGCCGCACCGGCGCCGAGGACGGCCAGACCGGGCACGCGCAGGTTCTCCTGAATGATCTCACCTCGCGTGCCGACGACCTCGAGTCGGTTCAGACTGTTCACCTTCGGCGACGGACCGCTCTTGCGCGGCGAGTTGATCGTCCAGGACGCTTCGAGGGTGGCGATGACGCCGTTCGCGTAGGTGAACGTCGCCATGCCCCAGTCCTCGACCTCGATATCCTTGTGAACGAAATTGGCCATCTTCGCCTCGACTCTGACGACCTCGCTGCCGGCCAGCCAGCGCAGTTGGTCGACGCTGAAGATGCCTTCGTCGATGAACGCGCCGCCGGGCACGTGGGCCGGGTCGGCGAACCAGCCCGGCTTGCCGGAGTGGAACCAGTCCTCGGCGATGCTCCAGCGGCCGGTCGCGTGGATGACGACGATGTCGCCGATCTCGCCGCTATCGAGCCGCTTCTTGAGCGCCGCCTGAGTGACGCGGAACATGCCCTGGAACGGCACGCAGACGACCTTCGCCGCGCGCACGGCCGCGACCATGTCGTCCGCCTGGGCGACGGTCATCGCCATCGGCTTGCCCAAGATGATGTGCTTGCCGGCCCGGGCGGCCGCGACCGTTGCAGCCGGAATCTCGTCGACCGGCGGACAGATGTGAACGATGTCGAGGTCGTCGCGCGCGAGCAACTCCTTGACCGAGCCGTGCGCGGTGATGCCGAAGGTGCGCGCGTACTCGTTGCGCCGCCGCGTCTCGCCGCCAGCGATGCCGACGAGTGTCGCCTTCGGATACTCACCGAGCGCGCGCGCCAGACCGAAAGCCGAGTACCAGTGTCCGAGGCCGATGATGCCGACCCGCCAATTTCGAGGCATGTCGCGACTCCTTGTCCCTGTGCGCCGCATTGTGCCTCATCGCGCGTGGTCCGGCGGCCAGGCGACGCGGCGTCAGGGCGATTCACGTGTTCGACGTGGGTAACGTCACTTGACACCGTCCCGTTCAATCGGGCATTGGATAAGCCGAAGCCCGGCAATCCGCGCTCCGACTTGCACATTGCGATCGCGCGGCGTCTCGTCGAACGATTGCCCGACCGAGACATCGTGGCCGTCCTGCTCGCGGGGTCGTCGACCTGGGGCGACGCCGACGAATCGAGCGATGTCGATCTCCAGATTCTGCTCGATCGACCGGCGCCGTATCGGGAGGTCACCTGCATTCGCATCGCCGAGTTTCTGGGCGAGGCTCCGCCGGACGGTCCCCACTACGTCGACCTCGACCGACTGTCGGCGGCGGCGTACCAGGAGGTCGCGACGAGACATTCCGGTCTGGACTACCGCCTCGTCCATGGTCTGATCCCGCGGGACACGCGCGGTTTCCTGGCCGATCTGCAACGTGACGCGATCGCGCGATTTGCGCTCCCCGCGTCGTACCAGGCCCGCTTCGAGACCCATCGGACGCTGGTCGAGACCGAGCGCACGGGCGCCCGCGAGGCCGACGCGCAATCCGACGCGACGCTGGCCCGCCTGCGATCTCGTCGGATGGTCGAGCACGCCGCCGCGTCGATCCTCGATTTCGCGGACGATCGCGTTTCGAACCATCTCGTCGACGCGGTGGTGAAGGGACTGGCGCACCTCAGGCGTGCCGACCTTGGCGCGGCGTTCCTGCGCGCGATGGCAGTCGACGACGGCGCAAGGGGAGTCGATCGCGCACTCGAAGCCTGGCGCCGATTCGGGGAAGTGTCGCTCGAGTGGTTCGAAGACCCGGCGATCGGCGGTCAACTGAATGGCGAGGATCGCGCCTGGGTGCTGTTGAACTGGAACGACGCGGTGGTGGAGGAAATGGAAGTGCGCCGTGAGGCGCTGACGCGAATCGGCAAACTCCCGGCGCTGCAGTACTACGCTGACAACAAACTCACCGTGCCGGTGCGGATCTCGTTTGGCAAGTACCTCTCGTTGATCGAAACCGGTCAGGTTGCCCGCCAGACCGTGGCCCAATTCCACCAGTCACTGCGCCGACTCCATCCCGACCTGTTTGGTGAGTGGGTGGCGGGCCTTCGCCTTGACGCTCCCAGTCCGGCACTCGCCGAATGTGAAGCGCTCGCGGGCGAGTTACTGGCGATCGGCGCGGCGGCGCTGGCGCGGATGGGAGAGTGAGCGTTTGCCACCAGCCATCTTCGATCGCGGCGCGACGACAAAAGCGGGTCGTGCCTCGACTGCGTGCTACAACTCAAGCATCCGATTGGTCGTTTGAGGGCCACGTGCAACCGCGGGCGAAGCGCGAATTCAAGGACTCCCTGTTCGAGCAGTTCGCGCGAATAGGCCGTGCGGTCGGTAACGGGCACCGCATTGAGTTACTCGACCTGCTGGCGCAGGCAGAGCGGTCGGTCGACGATCTGGCCGATCTGGCCGGTCTGAGCCTGGCGAACGCGTCGCAGCATCTCCAGGTGCTCCGCCAGGCCGGGCTCGTCATTGCGCGACGCGAAGGTGGCCGCGTCTACTATCGACTTTCCGGGTCGGAAGTGTTCACGCTATGGCAGGCGCTCCGTTCGGCCGGCGAGGCGCGTCTGGCCGAGATCGACCGCGTCGTCTCAACCTACCTTTCCGATCGAGAACGGTTGGAGCAGGTCGGACCCGACGAGTTGCGGCGGCGGTTGGAGGCAGGCGAAGTGACGCTCATCGACGTGCGGCCGTTGGTCGAGTCCAGGCACGGGCGCATCGCCGGCGCAATTCCGATACCGGCCGACGAGCTTTCGCGCCGGCTGGAGGAATTGCCTCGCGACCGGCCGATCGTGGCGTACTGCCGGGGACCATACTGCGTTTACGCGGACGAGGCTGTCCGGTTGCTCCTGCAACACGGCTTCAAGGCGTCCCGCCTGACAGTTGGGTTCCCGGATTGGCAGGCAGCCGGTCACCCCACCGAGCACCAGCCCGAGCAGAGCGCGACAGCGGTAGGAAGCTGATCTTCGGCAGACCGCGATCCACGAACCGACTCAGGCGAAACCGCGCGTCGCATCAGGAGAATACCCGGATGCCGAACTTAGGTCCGCCCGCTAGATTCGGGCCGAGAGCTATTATTCAATTGAGTGATTGATGGATGCGAGTGGGAGCGGTTGAAGGAGCGGGACGATGGAGGGATCGGTTCAGGGGCCAGGCGGCACGAAAACGCTCGTGCTCTTCGTCGCAGCGACCCCGTACGGGCAGCGGAACGCCGACACCGCTCGGCGGATCGCCGGGGCGTTCTGAGGCGACCCACGGTGAAGCGCGGCAGTATGGTTCCGGGTAACGTCTCACGTGTCGTGTTCGATCTTGGAATAGTTGACCGGGTCGATCATCGATTTGTCGACCGCCGCGCCGTGCCAGGATAACGCGAAGGTGTACGATGGGACCGATGGGACGAATGTGGCAGGGCGGTCCGATGATGGGCGGCGATCCCGGAGTGACGGTCGCCGGGCCGGACCCCTGGTCGATTGCCTTGCTCGTGCTCTTGATCGCGCTGCTCGTCTTCACGCTCTGGTGGCGCTTTGAGCGACGAGCGCACCACCGTGGCGCACCGGGCGACGCGTTGCGCGAGCGCTACGCCCGCGGCGAGATCGACGCGCGGCAATATCGCGACGCCCTGATGGCCGTTCTCAAGGATCGGTATGTTCGCGGCGAGATCGAGCTCGATGAGTTCGAAGAGAAGGTCGCGCGGCTCGTCAGTCGCCGACCGCTACCGAGCAACACGGCCGCGACCAGTCCGGCGGGTCGGGTGGACAACGAGGGGACGCTGGAGGATCAGCCCGTGGCGACGACGCGAGGAGGAATCTGATGGCCGGCCAAACAGTTGTCGTCTTGGGCGGCGGAGTCGGCGGACTGACCGCCGCCAACTCGCTGCGCCGCCGGCTCGGCCGCGAACATCGGGTCGTGCTGGTCGACCGCACGGGCGAGCATCTCTTCGCGCCGTCCCTACTGTGGCTGATGGTCGGACAGCGCGAGCCGCGGCAATTGGTGAAGGACCTGCGCCGAATGGTGGAGCCTGGCGTCGAGGTTCTGGTCTCGGATGTCGAGGCGATCGAGCCTGAGGGCAAGCAGATCCGGTCCAGCGGCGGCGACCTCGGGTACGACGCGCTTGTCGTCAGTCTCGGCGCGGAACTCGCTCCGGAAAGGATGCCGGGCATCGCGGCCGGGCACAACTTTTTCGATCTCGAAGGGGCAACCGCTTTCCGAGAGGCACTCGCGCGTTTCGAGGGCGGTCGCGCAGTCGTCGTTGTAACCGGGCTACCGTTCAAGTGTCCGGCGGCACCGTACGAAGCCGCCCTCTTGATTGAGGACGCTCTCCGGCGACGTGGCCTGCGCGGCCGTAGTGAAGTCGCGATCTACACGCCCGAACCACAGCCGATGCCGGTCGCCGGTCCGGCGATGGGCGAGGCGGTCGCGAGCCTGCTGGCCGCGCGCGGGATCCACTACCACCCGAACCACGCCGTCGAGACGATCGACGCGGAGCGGCGCGAACTGGTGATCCGCGGAGGCGAGCGAGTCCCCTTCGATTTGCTTGCCGCTGTGCCGCCGCATCGGCCGCCGAAGGTCGTGGCGGCTTCGCCCCTCGCCAACGAGGCTGGCTGGGTGCCGGTCGACCGTGCGACGCTGGCGACCCGCTTCGACGGCGTCTACGCGATCGGCGACGTCGCGGCCGTGACGCTGGCGAACGGACGTCCCTTGCCCAAGGCGGGCGTGTTTGCCCACGCCGAGGGACTCGCCGTCGCCGAGACCATCGCCGGACGTCTGCTCGGCGCCAGGGCGGCGCCGGCGCGATTCAGCGGCGAAGGATACTGCTGGGTCGAGCTCGGCGGCGGACAGGCCGCGTTCGCGACCGGCGAGTTCTACGCCGAGCCGAACCCGGTACTGCGCTTGCAGCGGCCCGGCCGGATGTGGCATCTGGGCAAGGTGCTCTTCGAGCGATACTGGATGGGCGACGGCCTCGGGCGCGCGCTCGCGGCGGCCGGCCTATCACTGGGCGGGCGGGTGTTCGGCGTGCCGGCGGCGCTTTGAGGCCGCGAGCGTTTCGGGCGGTTCGGCTGACTCTCGGTCGGTGGTCGATCGAAGCATAGGTGGGTCGCACGGCCGCGCTTCTCTTCGCGCCGTGGCGCCGACAGGGGCGTCACTGATGGCCAAGCGCGCCCCCGGCGATCTCGCGGATCGCGCCGAGCCGGAGCGGAGGGTGTCGGTCTTCGATTCCTCCGCGGATCGGTACGACGCCTGGTACGACACGCCGACGGGGCACGCGGTTTTCGCGGCCGAGCGCGCGGCGCTCGAACCCCTGCTCACCGCGCTCCCGCGACCCTGGATCGAGGTCGGGGTCGGCGGTGGGAGGTTCGCTTCCGCCCTCGAGGTCCCCTACGGGGTCGACCCCAGCGCGGCCGCCCTGGCGCTGGCTCGGCGGCGCGGGATTGAGACGATGATCGCTCGGGGCGAAGAGCTTCCCCTCGAGGACGGCGTCGCGGGGGCGGTGCTCCTGGTCGTGACGCTCTGCTTCGTCGACGATCCATTGCGCGTATTGCGAGAGGCACGACGCGCGCTTCGACCGGATGGCGGAATCGTGCTCGGCCTCGTCCCGGCGGATGGTCCGTGGGGGCGGCACTACCGGGCACTGGGCGCGGCGGGCCATGCGTACTACGCGCGAGCGCGGTTCTTCACGCGTGAGGATTTGCGGGACCTGCTGACGGCCGCGGGCTTGGAAGCGCGACGGTTTCGCTCGGCGCTCTTCTGGCAACCGGATGGGGCGCCGCTGCCGGAGGAACCGCGCGATCGGGACGATCGGTCGGCCGGATTTCTGGCGCTCCTGGCCGTGCCAGGCTCGGACTCGCGCGCGACAGCGGAAACGCATCGAAGGAGATAGGAACGATGGCGAACGACAATCGTAGATGGGTGGTGGCATTCGCGGTGCTGGTGGTGGTCCTTCTGATCGGCCCAGTGTTCACGGGGGGCATGATGGGGCCAGGGATGATGGGCGGCTACGCCGGTGCGCCGGCGGGCGGTGGAGCCTGGGGTCTGACTTACGGGCTGGGCTGGCTGTCCATGCTGGCCTCCTGGGGCGCCGTGATTGTCGGGATCGTCTTGCTCACGCGCTGGCTGGGTGGGTCGATCGCTGGGGGCAGCCGGAGCGATGGCGAATCGGCGTCCCAGATCCTCAAGCGGCGCTTCGCCGCCGGTGAGATCACCAAGGAACAGTACGAGGAGATGCGGCAGACGCTGGAGCGGTAGAAACCGCCGGCAGCGAGCCGGACGATTCTTGACCGCGGAGGCCGTGCTTCCGTTGGACGGTCGCCGTTGTGCCTCTCGCCGCCACGGGACACACGGGCGCGCGTAGTGGCGACGCAACTTCCGGCTCGACAGCGCGGCCCGTACCTGTGGGAGTTGCGCCCCTACTTCCGCCAGGTCGCCGGGCCGGCGTGCTCGCGCGTGGCGGCGCGGTGCTGACCGTGGCGCATCGGCTCTCGACCGGCCGCGAAGCCGATCGCGTGGTCGTCTTGGAGCACGGCAGGGTCATTGAAGAGGGTCGGCCGGACGAACTCGTGCGACCTCGCGGCGCGTTCGCGGCCCTGGTCGAGCTTGAGGCGGCCGGCTGGGACTGGCGCGGAGCGCCGGGTTCTTCCCCGAGCTCGCGTTCGATGGAACGCGCAGCAGGCGTGATCGCGCGTGGCGGATTCCGCTGGAGCGACGCGTGACGGACTTGCCCTTGACCACGTCCCGCTTGATGTTGCGTGACTTCGAGGAAGATGATCTTCCGAGCGTCCGCGCGTGGCGTGCCGATTCAGAGGTCGCGCGCTTCATGGACTTCGATCCGGAGACGCTGGAGCAGTCGCGTGATTGGCTGAACGCCGCGATTTTCCATAACGCGAAGCGGCCCCGAGTCGCGTACAACTTCGCGATCGTGCATCGAGAGACGCGCACCACCATCGGTTGGATCGGCATTGGCCCTTCGTCCCGATACCCCGAATCTGGTGAGTTCGGTGTCGGCTATGCGGTATCGAGTCGATTCTGGGGTGCCGGCTACGCCACGGAGGCACTCCGCGCGGTTCTCGGACTCGCGTTCGATGCACTTCGGGCTCGTCGCGTGTCGGCGTGGTGCTTCGTTGATAACGTAGCCTCGGTCCGCGTGATGGAAAAGTCGGGCATGCGTTTCGAGCGGCGGTACTCACTGATCGAGCCGAAAAGCGGAGCGGAAGCCGAGTGCGTCGAGTACGCCGTGCGCGCGCAGACCTGGTCCGCGCTGTGAAACGCGCCAGGTTAAGATGCGCCAATGATCGATCCCCGACTGAACGGTCGAGTCGCCGTCGTCACCGGCGCGAACCACGGAATTGGCGCGGCGACCGCGCGGGCGCTTGCCGCCCAGGGAGCGGCCGTCTTCCTCACGTACTTGCGGCTGCCGATCTCGCCAAAGGATCTCGGCGCCGATTTGAACGTGCCGGGTCGCCCGCTCTACCACCATCGACAGGCACAGTCCGCCGACGCGGTCGTGGCGGCGCTCCGCGCCGCGGACGGTCGCGCCGACTCCTGGGAAGCCGACCTTGCCGATCCGGCGACGGTGCCGGCGCTGTTCGACCGCGCCGAGGCGGCTTTCGGGGCGGTCGAGATCCTGGTGAACAACGCCACCCACTGCGTCCTGACGACACTCCGTCCCGAAGGAAGCGTCCATCCCACGATCACGGCTGACGAGCACGATCGGCACTTCGCGGTCAACAGCCGGGCGCCAGCCATGTTGATGGCCGAGTTCGCGCGCCGCCACGTCGCGCGGGGCGCCAACTGGGGTCGGATCGTGAACGTCAGCACCGACGCGGCCCACGCCCATCCCGACAATGTCGCCTACTCCGCCTCGAAGCACGCGCTCGAGAGCTGGAGCCGCTCGGCGGCAGCCGAACTCGGCCGGTACGGGATCACCGTGAATGTCGTTGCACCCGGTCCGATTCAGACCGGCTGGCTCCCGCTTGAGACGGCGTCCGACATCGCGCTCGCCACTCCTCTGGGCCGCGTCGGGGAACCGGAGGACGTCGCGGACGTGATTGTGTTTCTTGCTTCCGAACCGGCACGTTGGCTGACCGGTCAACTCCTGTACGTCGGCGGTGGGTACTGGATGTCGCAGTAGGGCGCCGACGTGCGCGCCGAGATCAGGTCTGCCGCCACCGCGAGCGCGACAGATAGAGTTCGCAACGATGGCGCGCATCCGATTGATCGCGACCGACCTCGATGGCACTCTCCTGAGGCCAGACGGGCGCGTGTCGGATCGCACTCGCCTGGCGTTGACCGATGCGCGAGCGCGCGGCGTCAGAATCGTGCTGGCTACAGCCAGGCCAGTGCGAACCGCCCGGATGGTCGCGGCAGAGGCAGCGGCGGATGACCTGCTGATCTGCTCGAATGGCGCGATTGTGTACGACCTCGCCCGCGAGATCGTCGTGGCGCATCACCCGATCGCGCAAGATACCGTGCGGGCCGTCATCGTCGCTTTGCGCGACGCGATCCCGGGAACGTGCTTCGCTTTCGAACTGGGGTTGCGATGGGTCGCCGAGAAAGCTTGGACAGAGCTTCGCGATGATTGCGAATGCCATGGCGATGACGCATTGCACCTGTGCGACGAGCCAGCGACGAAACTCATCGTCCGTCATCCGACGGCCTCGGTCGCGGAGCTTCTGGAGGCAGTGCGCGCGTTGGGCCGCGACGACGTGACTGCCACGCACTCGGGAGCGCCGTTTGTCGAGCTGTCGGCGGCCGGTGTGAACAAGGCGAAGGCGCTCGGCGAGTTGTGTCAGGGTCTGGGCGTCCCGCCAGAGGATGTCATGGCATTTGGCGACATGCCGAACGACATCCCGATGCTCGGCTGGGCCGGGCGTGGAATCGCGGTGGCGAATGCTCACGCAGACGTTCTCGCGGCGGCCGATGAGTTCACCGGTTCGAATGCGGAGGACGGCGTCGCGGCCGCGTTGGAGCGGATCTTCCCGCGGGATGCTCTTGTGGTTGCCCGCGAACGCGAGTTCGCATGCCTGACGCGCATCGAAGACGCGCCACGGTCGTGACCGACGGCAACCCCTGGCACGAACGCGCCGAAGCGTACGCTCGGGTCGTCGCCGGGCGTGAGCAAGGCGAGTCCACGAGTTCGCCGCTTGTCGCGCGACTGTTCGAGTGCCTCGGGGATGTGACTGACAAGGATGTGCTCGATGCCGGTTGCGGCGAGGGATTCCTTTCACGAATCCTGGTCGCGCGCGGCGCGCGCGTCACCGGCGTGGATGTCTCCCCGCGTCTGGTCGATTTGGCGCGCGGGCGAGACCCGTCCGGCACGATCGAGTATCGCGTGGCCGACCTGAGCCGTCCCCTGCCAGATCTTGCGGAGCGCTTCGACCGTGTCGCGAGCATGCTCGTTCTCAACGACGTTGCCGACTTCATTGGCTTCGCCAACACCCTGTACTCGCTGGCCCGGCCTGGGGCGCGCGCCGCGCTCTTGTTCAACAACCCCTACTCATTTCCGATGCGCGGAGACGGCCACGTCCTGGACTATTTCGCATCCGGCACACAGGGTGTGTATGGCGGTATGTCGAACCTCCTTGGCAACACAGTTCGGTATCACCACCGCACGCTTGAAGAGTACGTCGACGCCTTCCTCGGCGCCGGATGGCGCCTGACAAAGCTCGCCGATGTCGCACACCGGCCGCCACCGCCGCCAGGCGAGAGCCGAATCTCATTCTTCATGATCCTGGCATTCGACAAGATGTAGGATGGCGGGGGATTCGGCTCGTCTCCGGGCTCGTGGAATCTATGCTCGGCCGACGCAGACGAACATGTTCGCCACGTAGACGTAGTCCCCTCGCTCGGCCCGCCCGGCCAGATCGGCACGCCAGCGTTGGAGATCGGCGTCGGTCAAGTCGCTGACGTTCGCGACCAACTGCGCATCGAATTGCGTATGTCGCCAGCCAAATAATGGTTCCCGGTACTCCGTGTTGACGAGCGGGAGAACGTGAAGCTTCGCGTCGCGGAATCCGGCGGCCCTGAACAGGCCCCATAGATGTCGCCCCATCTGACCGTCACTCGCACCGTATCCGGCAAATGTCGCATCCGCGTAGGCCTTGACTGCGCGGCGACCCAGATCGCGGTCGTCCGATGTGTACACCTGGCTCTCGTAGTCATCGTGCGCGACGACTACCCGTCCGTCGGGGCGCACAACGCGCCGCATCTCGCGCAGTGGGCGCTCCCGGTCGGGAACGGCCTCCAGCACGTCGACGCTGAACGCGGCGGTGAACGACGCGTCTCGAAAAGGTAGGTTCGACGCGTCGGCGGCGACAGCCCGAAATACTGGACCGCCGGCGGCCCGACCGATTGCGAGCCGACCGAGACCGCCTTCTCCGTACTCGACGCCTATCGCCGAGCCAGTCGGCCCCACGCGCGCGGCGACGTAGCGAAGCGCCTGACATTCCCCGGCGCCGACATCCAGCACCCGGTCGCCTGGACGCGGATTCAGAAGCCGCATCAGCGTCAGCCATCGCTGACGACGATCGGGTGATGGCCACAAGGCGCGCGCGTTCGCGTCGGTCATTGCGCTCGCACGCCAGCCTACTTCATCAACAAACCGGTGACGTACATCACGAGCATTCCAGCCGCGACGCCGGAGAAGGCGACGAACGGGGCCGGGTCGCGGACGGCGTCCTTGCGAATCAAGCGACCGATCTCCCAGGCAACCTGGAACACGGCTCCGGCGCCGATGGCGAGGAACAGCGCGCCGAGCGGTAGCGAGTACGTGAAACCGCCGATCCACGTCCCGACGATCGCGGGCGCACCGGCAATCAGGCCGAGGACGGCTAACCGCCGCCACGATGGACGGTCGCGCGCGATCGGCGCCACCACGCCGAGCCCCTCGGTGATGTTCTGGATGACGAAGCCGACGACCAGGAACGATCCGAGCGCCATCTCACCGAGCGCGTAGGCCGCGCCGATCGCGAGCCCTTCACCCAGGTTGTGGGCACCAATCCCGACCGCGATCGTCGACGCGATGGCCAGACGCTGACTTGTCTCGCTCCTCGACGTCGCGTCGCGGCGACGGCTGATCGCCTCCAGCAGGAGCGCGGTCAGGACGATCCCAAGGCCAACGAGCGCCATTCCCTGGAACGGGCTTGCGATCTTGCCAGTCAGCTCGATGGCCTCGGATGTCGCGTCGATCCCCAGGAAAATCAACAATCCGACCGTGAGTGCCATCAGGAAGGTGAATGCGCGCCGACCGACCGAACGGAGCGCGGGGTACCAGAGGAGCCCGAGCGCAACCGGGATCACGCCGACGTAGACGCCGATCGCGGTGAACGACAGCAGCAACTCCCAGGTCGGCGTTGGCGTCTCGAACGCGGCCGGAATCTCGTGGACGATCGGGATCGCATCCGAGGTGATGATCTTGATTTCGTAGGGTTCGGCCTTGACCCAGGCGTATTGGATGTTGATCGTCGCGCGGTCGAGCCTGCCGAGAGTCGGGCCCGGATCGACGAGCGCCGGCCAGACGGCGTCGTTCACGATCACCTGGGCAATCGTGAGTTCCCGTGGGCCGACATTCCGCACGTTCAGGTGGAATCCCTCGGGGCCGATGACGCTGCGCTCGATGTCGAGTTTGTTGATCGGCGCGGGCGCCTCGAGGTCGAGACCGGCGTTGGTCGTGACGAAGAGCGCGATCACCGCCGCGAGCAGTACCAACGGCAGCATGAACAGCCCCGCCATGCGAAGCGGTGACGGCGCGGTGGGGCGCGGCCGCCGAGCGGCGACTGATTCGGCCACTGACGTACCTCTCCTACGCGCCGATGGTGATCGCGCCGGTCATACCGGCCGGGGCGTGGCCGGGGATCGTGCAGGCGTACTCGAACGTGCCGCTCGTCTTTGGGGTGAAGCTCACGGTCGCGCGCTCGCCGGGTTTGAGAATCTCGGGGAGGAACGTGTCGGTCACGGCCGGATCGAGCTTCAGGTTGTGCTCGATCTTGCCGGCATTGACGATCGTGAGTAAGGCGGGCTGCCCGGAGCGGAGCAAGACGCCCTTCGGCTTGATCGCGAATTCACTGAGCGTGACCGTCGCGGCGGACCGATCGCCGCCGCACCCGACTGCGAAGAGGGCGAGCGCGGTGACCGCGATCGCGGCGAGAAGTGTGCGCGTTCTTGAAACCATTCCGTGTGTCCTTGTCACGCCTCGACCTCGAACAGGCCGGTCCAGCCGAGCTCCGCGAACTCGGTCTTGTGGGCATGGAACAGGAACTGGCCCGGGTGCTTGTAGGAGAACTCCAGTATCCCCCGCTGGCCCTGGCCCTGAACGATCGTATCGGTGAACTCGGCCGGCTGCAGCGAGGTCCCGGTCGGGTAGTAGTTGAAGAAGTTGGCGTGCAGGTGAAACGAGTTGATCTGGTCGAACTCGAGGATGTTGACGAGGTAGACGCGAATCTTCTCGCCGACCCGGAGCTTGATCGGGTTGTTCTGGTAGAAGAAGATCGGACCGTTGATGGCGTAGAACTCGTTCTCGCCGTCGAAGTCGATGTCCCAGCCGTGCTGCACCATCACGAATTCGCGGTCGGCCTTCGGCCGCCCCGGCTTCGGGTCGACGATGAACGCGCCGTAGAGGCCCTTTGCGATGTGCTTGGCCAGGGGCATCGTGTGGCAGTGGTAGAGATGCAGGCCGAACGGTTCGGCGTCGAACTCGTAGACGAATGATTTGCCCGGCTCGATGTTCTCGAAGACCCCGTCCATGTTGGCCGGATGGATGCCGTGGAAGTGCATCGTGTGCGGGTGGTCGGAGCCGTTGGTGAACTTGATGCGCAGAAGATCGCCTTCGGTCGCGCGGAAGGTCGGTCCCGGGATCTGACCGTTGAAGGTCCAGGCCGGGAACATCACGCCTGGCGCGACCTCGACGTCCTTGTTGAACGAGACGACCTCATACTCGCGCAGCGTCCGACCGTCGGGTAGCCGCGAGACCTTGCCGTAGTCGAAGGCGGTCAGGAATGCCATCGGGTCGAAGCCTTCCAGCTTCTGGAGTTTCTCGGCGACAACTCCCGGCAGCGGCATCTGATGGGTGCTGGGCATGCCCGCCAGAGGAACGTCGCCGGTGTGGTGCTGCTGGGCGAGCGGAACGCCCTTCATCAACGTTGATTGAACTGGCGCGACAGCCGGACTGGCGCAGGCGGCGAGGAGCGCCCCGGCCGCGCTTGCGGCCGCGACGATGCCGCCTTGCACGATCTTGCGGCGTGAGACGCCCATCCGGATGAGACTAGGCGTGATTTGCACCGTCGCTCCTCTCCAGGACTACGTTGTCTCGACTCAGAGTTTAGGTCCGACTAAAGTTAGTCCGTGCTTTGCTATCTGTCAAGATCTTCGCCCAGGCGTGATCGAACGGCCGAGTTCGGGTACGCCCTCGCATCGGTAGCCGGCCGTGTCGATGTACTGTCCCCCGGGGAGGAAGCGGTTCGGCGTCCAATGCGAGACTCGAGTCATCCTCGGCGCGTCCACCACCGCCGAAGTGCGACCCCCGACCACACCATCTCGACCAGGCCGAACGGCCAGGCGCCTTGCAGGAAGCCGTAGGCTGACGACGCCAGGCAGGCTCCGGCGAACGCGAGGACGAACCAGGGCGAGCGTCCCTCGATGGCATAGAAGAACAGCATCGCGCTGACCGCGACCGCGCCAAAGGCCGTCAGTGGGTCCAGGTGCACCCTCGGAGCAGGTCTCTGCGCGTCCGACGCGTGCCGAACCGGTTCATCGCAGGAGCATCGTCATCAGCCCGAGCAGGATCAACGAGAGGAAGAAAATTGCGGCGATCGTGGCCGCGACGATGAATGCAATCGCTTTCCGCGTTGGCGTCACGATCGCGAGTGTGGCACCGCTTGCCGTGAGGCTGCCACCGGTACCGCGACGGATGACGGACGGGTCAACCGACATCGACCAGGCCCGTGAGGTTCGCCGCGCTTTTTCGGGGAACCACTTCGATCATCGGGAATGGCCCACCGGTGTCGATGGTAGGCGGGCATCTTGCCCGCGATCCGTGTGAGCCCGGATCGTCCGGATCCGATCGCCGCGGCATTGTGCCACGTCATTGCGAGCGCGATCCAGCGATCTAACACGCCGATTGACACGTGAGTTCCCATGCTGGTACTGTGCCGGTCAATCGGCGTGTATGGAAGTGGCGTCGCGCCATGGGCTGTGCCGGCCAGCGCTGGTAAGTGAAAGAGGAGAAGGATCGTGGCGTTCGGTGTCGCGCGTCTGAGTCGTCGTCGCTTGATCGGCGTTGGTGTCATGTTTGGGGCGGGGGCCTTGCTCGCGGCGTGCCAACCGGCCGCCACGCCAGCCCCGGCCAAGCCAGCCGAGCCAGCCAAGGCCGCCGAGAAGCCAGCCGAGAAACCAGCCGAGCCAAAGCCAGCCGCTCAGGCACCGGCCGCCGGCGCGGGGTCGAAGATCCTCCTGCGCCTCAATGGCATCGATCCTCCGGGACAGACGTTCGCGAACGATTTCATCGCGAAGTACAACCAGGACAAGAAGGTCAGCGTCGAGATCGACTACACGGACTGGGCGAGTTCATTCCAGAAGATCACGACCGGCATCGCTGGCGGAACCGCGCCCGATATCTTCATCGGCGGCGGCCTTTGGACGCCGGTCATGGCCGACAAGGGCGGCTCGCTGGAACTCGATAGCTACGTCAAGGGCATGAAGGATTGGGAAGACTGGTACGACGTCGCTCGCAAGGATGTCGCCTGGAAGGGCAAGATCTACGCCATTCCGTACCGGATGAACTCCCGCGGCAACATCATCTACCGGAAGAGCCTCTTCCAGAAAGCCGGTCTGGATCCAGCCAAGCCGCCGCAGAACTGGAAGGATGCCCTGGAGATGGCGGCCAAGCTGACGCAGAAGGAAGGCGACAAGTATCTGGTCGCCGGCTGGCACATCGTCTTCAACCCGACCGATTCGACGCAGCAGTACGAGGATGCCCTGTTCCAGATGGGCGGAAGTTACTTGAATGAGGAGCGCACCGCGCCGACGAACAACACGCCCGAAGGTGAGGCCGCGCTTCAGTTCTGGGTCGATTTCGCCGAGAAGGGAATCCTGCCGCGCCAAGGCATGGATTCCGGCGTCCCAAACCTGAACGCGTACACGGCTGGCAAGATCGCGCTGTACCCCGGTTGGCCGCAGGACATGCTCAATACCAAGCTGAACGCGCCGCAGGTCTGGGACGATACGCTCACCGCCTCGCCGCTCATGCAGAAGATCCGCTCCTATCAGATCTACGTCGACAAGTATTTCATCTTCAAGAAGACGAAGGTCGCGGATCAGTCCTGGGAGTTGGTCAACGCACTCACCTCGCCCGAGGTCAACAACAATCTTGGCATCGGAGGAACGTGGGGACTTCCGGCTCGTAAGGCTTCCGAGTCGGCTGAAATTTTCAAGGACTCGAGGATGAAGGTGTTCGTCGAGAACGTCAAGTACGGCCGGCCGCGTCAGGTCGTGCCGCAGCACTTCGACGTCCAGCCGGCGATGGGTCGACACGTCGAAGCAGCGTTCAAGGGCGCCAAGTCAGTCAAACAGGCGCTCAAGGATATGGACGAGGAAGTCACCAAGATCTTGAAGGGTTAGCCAGGGGTGCCTTCAGCGTCGCTGCGCGGTTCGGCCGCGGTTCGACTCGGTTCGCGTCGCGGCTGGACGCACCGCCAGACGGTCGCCGGCTACATCTTCGTCGCGCCTTCGCTGATCTTCCTGCTCATCTTCGTCGTCTACCCGATCTTCGCCGCGCTCTACTTCAGCTTCACGAAGTACGAACTGCTTCAAGCCCCGAAATTCATCGGTTTCGACAACTTCGTCAACCTGATCGACGACAAGCGATTCTTCGGCGCCATCTGGAACACCGTCCTCTTCGCGGTCATGACCGTCCCCATCGGCACCGCCCTCTCGTTGTTTCTCGCGATGGCGATCAATCAACCGCTGCGCGGCATCACCGTTTTCCGGACCGCCTACTACACCCCGGTCGTTACCTCATTCGTCGCGGTCTCATTTATCTGGCTGTGGCTCTACGAACCGCAGTTCGGCATCCTGAACACCCTGTTCGAGGCAGTCGGCCTGCCGCGGCTGCACTGGCTGCGCGACCCGTCGACCGCCATGCTCTCGATCGCGATCCTCTCCGTCTGGAAGAACGTTGGCTACAACATGGTCATCTACCTGGCCGGGCTCCAGGGCATTCCCGAGCACCTCTATGAAGCGGCGCTGGTCGATGGCGCCGGTCCCATTCAGCGCTTTCGCTACATCACGGTGCCGCTTCTCAGTCCGACGACGTTCTTCGTTTTCGTCGTCTACTTCATCGGCGCGTTACAGATGTTCGTTCAGTCGTGGATCCTCACCCAGGGCGGGCCGCTCGATTCGACGCTCACGGTCGTGTACCTCATCTATCTGAACGGCTTCGAGTACTTGAAGATGGGCTACGCCGCGGCGATGTCGTTCCTTCTGTTCGTCATCATCGCGATCGTCACCTACATCAATACGCGCATCATCCGCTACGACGAGTACTACTGATATGGCGGGTGCCGAGATCGCGCGCGCGTACATCCTGCCTACCGCCCGGGTCGTTTCGCGCCGCCGCCTCGATCCAGGCCGCGTCGCGTACTACGCGTTCCTCTCGCTATTGGCGGTCATCTTCGTATTCCCATTTGCCTGGGCCTTCCTCACGTCGGTCAAGTCCGATCAAGAGATCTTTCGCGAGGGATTGGCACTGCCGAGTGTCTGGCGATTCGACAACTACCCCCGTGCGATCCAGTCATACAACCTGGTGCGCTACTTCCTGAACAGCCTGCTCGTGTCTGTGATCGTCGCGGCGGCGCACCTGATCCTCGCGTCCACCGCTGGGTACGCCTTCGCGCGTCTGCATTTCCGTGGCCGCGACGCGCTCTTCGCACTGGTATTGGCGACGCTGATGGTCCCGTCGCAGGCGACGCTCGTGCCGCTCTTCATTCTGGTGAAGCATTGGCCGCTCCTGGGCGACAACGATATCCTCGGTCAGGGTGGCTTCGGCATGCTCGACAGCTACTGGGTCCTGACCGTGCCAATGTTCGCGACTGCCTACGGCACGTTCCTCCTGCGGCAGTTCTTTCTCGGGCTGCCGGGCGAGTTGGAGGACGCCGCGCGCATCGACGGTTCGTCCGAGTTCGGGATCTATTGGCGCATCGTCGTGCCGCTCTCCGGCCCGGCGATGGCCACGCTCGGAATGTTTTCTTTCCAGAACATTTGGAACGACTTCGTCTGGCCGCTCGTGACGACGCGCTCTGATCTCATGAAGACGATCCAGGTCGGCCTCGCTCAGTTCAGGCGTGAAGGCACCACGGACTGGACGCTCCTGATGGCCGGCACGATGATCGCGACCATCCCGATTCTTGTCGTCTTCATCTTCGGGCAGCGCTTCTTCACACGGGGCATCGCCCTGACGGGTCTGAAGGGCTAGACGTTCACCGCCGCGTCGGCAACCGCGCGAGCGACCCGCTACCTGGCGCGCCAAACGCGCCGCGCCTAGTCACGTAGAGGGCGCGGTCGCGACCGACGATGAGATCGGTCGGATAGTCGAGTCCGGTCCAGAGAGTGTCACGACGAGCGCCATCGATCCGCAGGACGCGACCGCTGCCAGCCGCGAAGCCAAACGGTTCCGTCGGATCGAACCGCGACGCGAACTCGAGAACGAGCATTCGGCCGGCGCGATCGAAGTCCAGGGCGATTGGCAGGGTCAGATCCCGGACGACGACATCCGCTCGCCCTGCCGCGTCGAAGCGGACGACCCGGCCGGCGCCGCGGGCGTGTGGCTCAGGCGAGAAGAGCGCGACATACAGCGCGCCGTCCGGACCTCGCGCCAGACCGGTCGGCACCGGGTTCTCGATCGCCGTCCAGATGACGTGTTGCCGCACGGCGCCGTCGGGCGCGACCCGCCAGATCAGGTTCGCCGACGCGTCCGACACGTACAGCGCGCCATCGTCGGCCATCACCATGTCGAACGGGTTCGCAATCGTCGTGTCTCCATCTGGCGCGCTCTGGGCCGCCAGCTTCAGGCTCGCCACCATCTCGACGCGGCCATCACGTCGGCGGACGAGCGTGCCCGACAGGGCATCGTGGCCGAGTCCTTGTAACCAGTAGAGCGCGTCCGCGTCGAGCCGTGCCGCCGCGGGTCCGACGATCTCGGTGGGAGTGTACGGATACGATGGCAGCCGATCGGCCAAGACCTCGATCGCGCCGCCGACAACGCGCGCGATCCGGCCATCGGCGTGACCCGTACCGGCTTCCACAATGACGAAGCCGTCGTCCAGCGGCGCGATCGCGCGCGGGTTCGTCAGTCCGGAAACGATCTCGGTCGGTCGCGGCACTGCCGTCCGGATCGCCAGCGCCATGGCGACGACCGCCATCAACACGGCCGCCGGCACGCTCGCGATTGTCACGACAATGCTCCGAAGGCCATCGCCTCTCTCATGTCTGACTCCCGCCACGTCTCGGTCGCGCCGTCCCGCCTGGAAATCGCGCGCGCCGGTCACATTCGTCGTGTCACCGGCCGTCCGGGAGCGTACTATCGCGCACACGCGTCACCGTGCGCGCCGCTGGTCGCACGCATCTCATCATGCGCAGGGAGGCACCATGAACGTCATTCTCGTTCTGCTCGACTCGCTTCGCGCCGACCACGTCGGCTGCTACGGCTACGGCCCGACGGCCGAGGGTTGGACCTGCCAGACGCCGGCGATCGATCGGCTTGCGGGTGAGAGCATCCGGTTCACGCGCGCGTTTCCCGAGGCCCTGCCGACCATCCCCGTTCGTCGGGCCGTTCATACCGGACGCCGCACCTATCCGTTCCGCGACTGGCGACCGCAAAAGGGCGACACCGTGCGCGCGTACGGATGGCAACGCATTCCGGAGGAGCACGTCACCCTCGCCGAAACGCTCCAAGCCAACGGCTACACGACCGCGTTCATCACCGATGCCTTCCACCAGTTCAAGCCATCCATGAACTTTCATCGCGGGTTCGACCACTGGCAGTGGATTCGCGGTCAGGAACGGGATCCGATCGGCCCGGCGGTCGCTGTATCCGACGCCGAGGTCGACCGACACATGACCGCGAAGATCACATCCGACGGCCTGCGGCAGCTTGTGCGCCAGTATCTCGCCAATGCCCGGTCGCGCCGTCACGAGGAGGATTTCCAGGCGCCGAAGGTGTTCACGGCCGCGATGCGGTGGGTCGAGCAGATTCGTGGCACCGGTCGGCCGTTCTTCCTGGCGGTCGACTCGTTCGATCCGCACGAGCCGTGGGATCCACCGGCCTACTACACGGACCTCTACAACCCGGGGTACCAGGGCATCAGCGTCATCAATCCGCAGTACGGTCCCTCGGATTACCTGACCGCGGATGAGTTGCGTCAGATGCGCGCTCTGTACGCCGGCGAGGTCACCATGACCGATCGCTGGCTCGGGTACTTCATCGATCACGTCCGCGCGACCGGCCTGCTCGACGACACGATCCTAATCGTCACGTCCGACCACGGTCACCAGCTAGGCGAGCACGGTCTCACCGGCAAGATCAGTTGGGGCATGCATCCCGAGCTCATGGACGTGCCGCTGATTGTGCGGATGCCTGGCGGCGCCAGCGCAAACACGACCTGCGACGGCTTCACTCAGACGCACGATTTTGCCCCGACGATCCTCGGCGGCCTCGGTCTCACGCCGGCCGAGGCGATGGAGGGCATCGATGTTCTCGCCATGGCCCGTGGCGCCGCGCCACGCCGCGAGTACGTCACCTGCGGCTTCAACAACTACGTCTGGTGCCGCGACAACCGGTGGGTCTACATCGCCCGCAATGACGGTGGCGAGGCCACATTGTTCGACATCGTCGCCGACCCGGATCATCGTCACGACGTTGCGTCCGGCGAGCCGGAGGTCGTTGCCGACATGCGCCGCCGTGTCGTCCAGGATGCTGGTGGCGAGCCGCTTCCGGTCTATGACCAACAGTCGATGATGGCTCGGGAGTGGTATCGGCTGCCGTGATCAGCGATCGCGGCCACTGTGCCGATCGATAATCATGATGCCGTCGCATCGTTCTCGATGGTACTGTGAGGTCGATGAGAACCACGATCACGCTCGATGTGGATGTCGCGGCCATGCTTGCGCGCGTGCAGCGCGACCGGGAGATCGGCAAGAAAGCCGCGGTCAATGAAGCGCTGCGGCTTGGCCGGCGTGAGATGGCCAGGCCAGCTTCGCCGCGCGTGCCGTTTCGCACGAAGCCGATGCCGGTCGGTCGTCTGCTGGTTGATAGCGTGGACAACCCGATTGGATCCCGCAACCGACCGACCGGCACCGCATTGTCCTGGGTAATCTCTTGCGCGGGCAATCGCTCCACGCGAACCTGGTAAACGACGCTCATCTGGCCGCGCTGGCCATCGAACACGGCCTCACCCTTTGCTCTGCCGTTCGCGACTTCGCGCGGTTTAGCGGCCTGCGATGGGAGAACCCGCTCGCACGGAACTGAGCACCTCGTTGGCGAACCGACTGCGCCCGGCACGTCGCGCCCGCCCCTGCCTTGCTATCCTCAGCCCAGTTCGGAGGTATGTGACGTGGCAAGCGGAGGCGATGTTCCCGGTCTCATTCGCGGTCTCGAAGGCATCATCGCCGCGCCGACCGCCATCTGCGAACTCGACGGTATCAACGGCCGCCTCCTGTACGGCGGCTACGATATTGCCGATCTGGCCGAGCACGCGACCTTTGAAGACGTCGTCTACCTCCTCTGGAATGGCGAGCTACCGACGGCAGACCAACGCGCCGCGCTCTCCGGCAGCCTGGCCGACCAGCGCGCGATCCCGGATCAACTCGTTCAATCCCTGCGCCTCTACCCGCGCGGCGCAAACTCGATGGCCGCGCTCCGGGCCGCGATCGCGCAGCTAGGCCTCTACGACGCCGAATCCGAGTCGATCGATACCGTGGCGCTCCGTCGCATCGGGATGCGACTCACCGCCCAACTGCCGACGATCGTTGCCGCGAATCAGCGAATCCAGGAGGGCCGCGACCCCATCTCGCCGCGCCGCGACCTCGGGCACGCGGCCAACTTCCTTTATATGCTCTCTGGTCGCGAGCCGAGCGAGGGCGACGCCCGAGCGCTCGACGTCAGTCTGATCCTGTACGCCGAACACGAGATGAATGCTTCCAGCTTCGCCGCGCGGGTGGCCGCGTCGACGCTGTCCGACATCTACTCGGCGGTCACGGCTGGCGTCGCAACGATCAAGGGCCCGCTCCACGGCGGCGCCGGTGAAGCCGTCATGCGCACGCTCGAGGAGATCGGCACCGTCGAAAACGTCGAGCCGTTTGCGACCGCCGCGTTGGCCGCGAAGCGCCGCTTTATGGGCTTCGGGCACCGCGTCTATAAGAATGGGGATCCTCGGGCGGTCATACTGCGCGCGATGGCCGACGAGGCGACGCAGCGCACCGGCGATCGCAAGTGGTTCGATATGTCGGTCGCGCTGCACGGCGTCGTCTACCGCGAGAAGAAACTGCACCCGAACGTCGACTTCTACTCGGCGAGCCTCTTCGCCGCGCTCGGCATCCCGGCCGAACTGAACGTTCCCATCATCACGATCGCCCGGATCGCCGGCTGGACAGCCCAGCTCTTCGAGCAGTACGCGGACAATCGGATCTTCCGACCGCGGGCCGCTTACGTCGGCCCAGCGCCGCGCGCGTTTCCGCGTCGGGGTCAGTAATGGTCGCGGCCCGTTCCCTTGTCGCGCGGTTGATCGACGATCATCTCGTCGAGGGCGGCTCGGCCCCCGGTGACGAGATCGCGATCACGGTCGACCAGATCCTCCACCAGGACGCGACCGGCGCGATGTCGTTCCTCCAGTTCGAGGCGATGGGCCTCGATCGCGTCCGCCCGCGCATCGTCGTCCAGTACGCCGACCACCAGTCACTCCAGAACGACAGCCGGCACGCCGACGATCACAAGTTCCTCGAAAGCGCCTGCCGCAAGTTCGGCGCCTACTACGCCAAGCCCGGCGTTGGCATCTGCCACATCGTTCACCTCGAGCAGTTCTCGCGTCCCGGCGAATCCATCCTCGGGAGCGACAGCCACACGCCCCACCTCGGCGCGGTCGCGATGCTCGCGCTCGGCGCCGGTGGAATGGACGTGGCCGTGTCGATGGGCGGCGGGCCGTACGTTTTGTCGCGCCCGGCCATCACGCGCGTCGAGTTGACCGGCCGCCTGCGCCCCTGGTCGACCGCCAAGGACGTCATCCTCGAACTGCTGCGACGGCTGACCGTCAAGGGCGGCATCGGTCGCGCCTTCGAGTATGCCGGGTCCGGCGTCGCGACGCTAACCGTCCCCGAGCGCGCCACGATCGCGAACATGGGCACCGAGCTCGGTCTCACCTTCAGCGCGTTTCCGAGCGACGAACAGACGCGCGACTACTTTCGCCGACTTGGTCGCGAGGACGAGTGGCGTCCGCTCGCGGCCGAGGGCGACGCGACCTACGACGACAATCTCACGATCGACCTCGACGCGATCGAGCCGCTCGTCGCGAAGCCCGGCCAGCCCGACTCGGTCGTGCCCATTGGCGAGGTCGCCGGGACCGCCATACAGCAGGTCATCGTCGGCTCATGCACCAACGGCTCCTACCACGATATCGCCGCCGTGGCGCGCATCGTTGCCGGCAAGACCGTCCACCCGACCGTTTCTTGCGCGATCTTCCCGGGCAGCATGCAGACGTCGGTTCAGCTGGCTCGCGGCCCCCACCTGAGCGAACTGCTCGAGGCCGGCGTGGTCGTTTCGACGCCGACCTGCGGCGCCTGCCCCGGGTACGTCCACGTCCCATCGGCTGGCACGGTCAGCTTGCGGACGTTCAATCGCAACTTCAACGGACGGAGCGGGCTGCCGGGTGATCGGGTCTATCTCGCCAGTCCCGAGATCGCCGCCGTCGCGGCTCTCCACGGCGCAATCGTCGATCCGCGCGCGCTTGGGATTCCGGCGCCGGTCGTTGAGTTGCCCGAGCGAATCGAGCGCGACCGGACGATGATCGTGCCGCCCGATCCGGACGGCGGCGCGACCGAGCTCTGGAAGGGTCCGAGTTTCGCGCCGGTGCCGCTTGGCGAGCCGTTCGGTGAGCGGCTCGATGCGACTGTCACCATCAAGCTCGGCGACAAGATCTCGACCGACGACATCACGCCGGCCGGGGCTGAGGCGATCACGTTTCGCACAAATGGACCGAAGCTCGCCGAGTACGTGTTCCGGCGCCGCGACCCGGACTTCGTCGCGCGGGCGAAGGCGGCCGGGGTCAGCGTCATCGTCGGCGGCGAAGCGTACGGGCAGGGCTCGTCGCGCGAGCACGCCGCGATCGCGCCGATGCACCTTGGCGTCCGGGCCGTCCTCGTCAAGAGTCTGGCTCGCATTCACCGCGCCAATCTCGTTAACTGGGGCATTCTGCCCCTCGAATTCGTCGACCCGACCGATTATGACCGGGTCGAGCAGGGCGATCGACTGGTCGCCGACGAGCCGGGTCGTCAGCTCGCCGAGTCGTCCCGTGTCGCGTTCGTCGACCAGCGCACCGGCGACACGATCGTCGGCCAGACTCGTCTGACCGATCGCGAGCGCGGGATCGTCCTGGCCGGCGGCTTGCTCGCCTACACGCGGTCGCGCGTTCTATGAGCCAGGCACGGATCCCGGCCGTGTTCATGCGCGGCGGGACGAGCCGCGCGATCTTCTTTCGCAACTCCGATCTGCCGACCGATCCGGCCGCGCGCGATCGTCTCTTTCTGGCCGCTCTCGGTGGACCCGATCCGTATGGCCGCCAGCTCGACGGTCTCGGTGGCGGAAGTTCCTCGACCAGCAAGATCGCCATCATCGGGCCGGGCACGGAGCCAGGAGTCGACGTCAACTTCACGTTCGCCCAGGTCGATGTCGGCTCGCCGCGCGTCGATTACAAGGGCAACTGCGGCAACATCTCCTCGGCGGTCGGCCCGTACGCGATCGAGGAGGGCCTCGCCCGCGGCCCGAGCGTCACGATTTTCAACACCAACACGAAGAAACGCATTCTCGCCCTGGTGCCGATGGACGGCGATCAGCCGGCCACGCGTGGCAACTTCGAACTGCCCGGCGTGCCAGGTCACGGCGCGCGCATCGCACTCGATTTCCAGGACCCAGGTGGCGCCGTCACCGGCCGTCTCCTCCCGACCGGCACCCCGCGCGACCGGTTGGACGTGCCCGGTCTCGGGCCGATCGACGCGTCGCTGATCGACGCGACCAACCCGATGGTGTTCGTCCGCGCGGCGGACCTCGGCCTGACCGGCGTCGAATCGCCGGAGGCGCTCGACCGCGACCGGGAACTGGCCGGGCGGATCGAGGCGATCCGCGCCGCGGGTGCCGTCGCGATGGGCATCGCGCCCTCGATCGTGGCCGCGACCGAGAGGAGCCCGGCCGTGCCGAAGGTCGCGATGGTCGCGCCGCCGCGTGATTACCGCGATATCGCCGGTTCGCCGATTCGCGCCGACGAGGTCGATCTGACCGTGCTGGTGGTGTCGATGGGGAAGATTCATCGCGCGGTTGCGCTGACGGCTGCGATGTGCCTGGCGGTCGCCGCGCGCGTTCCGGGGAGCATCCCAGCCGAGGCCGCCGCCGGTCTCGCGCCGGGCGCCGACGTGCGGATCGGACATCCTTCTGGCGTGTTGCCGCTGGCCGCGACGGTCGTGGACGGCCGCGCCGAAAACGTGCGCGTCTATCGCACGGCGCGTCGGCTGATGGAAGGCTTCGTACGCGTCCCGGCCGAGGTGCTGACCGATCCCAACGCGCTGGCGGATCGCGTCGGCGGCGTGGCGAGGACGGTCGCCGAGTAGCTGGGCAATGCGCCTGTTCTACCGCATCCTCGACGACGACCAGCTTTAGCGCGGGAACTCCCCTTCGCTAGACTTGACCTATGGTCTACGAGATCTGGCGTAATGGCTCGTGGAGCCTCTCGGGTGCGTTCGCAACGCGCGATGAAGCGCTCGCCGCGCTGCGCGCTTCGATCGCGACGCAGGAGCCAGAACTCGTCCGGGGTTGTACGCTGGCGCTCGTGGACAGCCGCGGCCGACGCCGTACCGTCGCCGAGGGACAGCAACTCGTTGACCAGGCGCTGGCCTACCATCACGGCGGGCGCAGCCATACGATGCCTCTCCAGGTCCAGCCACGCGGCCGCCCGATCTCTCCCGGTAAACGGCCCGCGCCGATGGCCTCCAAGTGCACCTGATTACCACGCAGCCCGACCTCCTAACGTCTGCGCAGCGTGTTCAGGTCCTGGGTCCTGAGGACGGCGTGGAGTCAATCAAATGTCTATTCGAGGTCGGCGCGACCGACTCTGCGCTCATCACCGGCGACAGCCGGCATGTGCTCAGGCAGATCCCATCGGGCGCCTTTCAGACCTGCATCACCTCGCCTCCGTACTGGTCGCTGCGCGACTACAACATCGCCGGCCAGATTGGGCTGGAGATGTCAGTCGCCGCCTACTTGGAGAGTCTGGTCGAGGTGTTCGAGGAAGTGCGCCGCGTTCTGCGGGACGATGGCACCTTGTGGCTGAACATCGGTGACTCATACACCTCCGGCGGCCGAACTTGGCGCGCGCCCGACAAGAAGAACGCTATCCGCGCTATGGACGTTAGGCCGCCGACGCCAGAAGGATTGAAGCCGAAGGATTTGATCGGCGTGCCATGGCGCCTGGCTTTCGCGCTGCAGGAGGCGGGCTGGTACCTCCGGGCGGATTTGATCTGGAACAAGCCCAATTGCCAGCCCGAAAGTGTCAAGGACCGACCAACGCGCAGCCACGAGTATGTGTTCCTGCTGACCAAGAGCGAGCGGTACCACTACGATCACGCGGCGGCACGCGGTCCGAACGGCCGGAACTTCCGGACAGTCGTGGAGCCCGGCCAAAGCGTCTGGGACATCAATACGCAAGCGTACCGAGAGGCACACTTCGCGACCTTCCCGCCGGCCTTGGTCAAGCCATGCATCACGCTGGGGAGCCGTCCTGGCGACCTAGTGCTGGACCCCTTCATTGGTTCGGGAACGACCGGGGTGGTGGCGCTTGGGCTCGAACGGCGTTTCGTCGGCATTGAGCTCAACGCTGACTACGTCCGGATTGCCGAAAACCGCCTGAACGGCTCCCTCGCCCGTGAATGAGGCCACGGCCCGGGCGGTCAACGCGGCGCGCCAGGTGAAGAACCACTAAGCTCTGATCGGAGCGCGCGAGCGCTGGATGATCGACGCGCTCAGCGAAGCGCTGGCGAGCGCCGATCCGAAGGAGGTCAAGCGCCAACTCAACGAGTATGTCCCGAAGGACGCGCAGCGAATCCTCGCGGCCGCGGGTGTGCGAGACGAGTACGTCTTCCCGGTTCCGGCGATCCTTGAGGCCAAGCCTTCGCTCGTCGGCTACTACCGCTTGTTGTTGGGGACGCCCAAGAAGACCTTCTACGGCACGGGCTCCGTGATGAAGCAGTTCGCCAGTATGGAGGAGCGATACGTAGCCCGTCCCAGCCAGGTGAAGGCTCTGCCGATCTTTTGCGAGACTATCAGCGCGGGGCTCGCGGACCTCGTCCGCCAAATGAGACCGGCCGTCACCGATCGGGACGTCAGAGAGCTGCCGCTCCTAACCTTTGGGCCGCAGTTGCAAGGTGGTCGAAACAACATCATCGGGCAACTCGCGACCGAGGCAGTGTTCGCCACGATCGCTGAGATCGTCGCGGGTAACACCGTGACGTCGGAGGCGAAGCGACTGACCATCAAGAACGAATCCGGCCGTGCGGTCATCATCGCCCTGGGTGCTGACCCGGATGTTCGCATCCAAGAGAAGTTCGACGACGGCTCCACGCTCAACAACGTCGCGATCGAAATCAAGGGAGGGACGGACGCCAGCAACGCGCAGAATCGCGCGGGTGAGGCCGAGAAATCGCACGCCAAGGCCAGGACGAAGGGTTTCCGCGATTTCTGGACCGTAATCTCGATAGAGGTGGGGCTGGCCAAGCTGCAGGACGCATCTCGATCGACGCGAGTCTGGTTTGACGCGGCGCAGGTCATTGGACGGTCCGGAGAGGACTGGGAACGATTTCGTCAGCAGATTGCGTCGGCGGTCGGCGTCCGCCTGAGCTAGCATTCCGGCCGCCGAGTAGCGAACGCCGTCAATCGGCACGCCGAGAACCCCTTCGATGCCGGTATGCCGAACGCTCTCGGTGGTCTCCGCGGGAGAACGGCGCGAGAGGGAAGGTCACCTCTGCGCGACACGAAATGGCAGGAGCGGCGTAACGCGGCGGTGCAATCGCAGCGGCTTTCGGCGCCCTGGCAATCAGCCGGAGTGCGATCGCCGTGACCGATGATCGCAAAGCGCGCCGGGTGTTTGCCGGCCGCAATCCGCCGATGACCTTTCGAACAACGTCGGAGATCGTGAAAGCTTGGGCCGACCAAACCAACCGAGACGCCGACGAGCTGACTCGCGTACTGAGGGACATCGAGAAGAGGGCACGCTTCCGGCCACCCGTGGCAGATCCCCTCGCCAACTGGTGGTCGACCGCCCGACGCACGTAGCGGTGCAGGGCGTGGGCGCCCATCAAGCGGCACCGCGCCGTTTGTGCCATCCTCATCCGCGCACCGCGCAACAACGGAGGATTTCACCGATGGCCGCGAGACTCGAGCTGCCGATTCTGCCGACCAGCGTGGTCGGTTCGCACGGCAAGACTTCCTGGTGGACGGCCGGCGTCCGGCTCTTTGACGAGGGTCGCTGGGGGCCAGCCGACGTCGAGGAGATGCTGGCCCACGCCGTCGATGGCGCGATCCGGGACATGGACGACGCCGGCGTCGACCTAATCACCGATGGCGAGATGCGTCGCCTCGATGGCTACGTCGACAGCTATTACCGCGTCATGCAGGGCATCGAGGCGATCCCGATCGCGCGCAAGGATGGCCCCTGGGGCTACGACCAGCAAGAGCGCTTCCGTGTCACCGGCACGATCCAGACGCCGCCCGGCGGCCTCGGCATCGTCAAGGAGTTCGAGTACGCTCAGACGCGCACGAAGACACTCTTGAAGGCGACCTGCGCCGGTCCGTTGACCTTCGGCTCGCGCATCCATCCGGGCGGCGAATACAAGAGCGTCGTCGCGGTCGCCGAGCGGTTTGCCGAGGTCATCAATCAGGAGTTGAAGGCGCTCGTGAACGCCGGCGCTCGCTGGATCCAGATCGACGAGCCCGCCCGCGGCACCGTCACCGGCGAGGAGATGGCGCGCCTCTTCAATCTGGCGACCGATGGCGTCAATGCCCATCTCGGGTTCCACATCTGCTTCGGGAACCGCAACGGCCGCGGCCGCTTCAAGCGGACCTACCGGCCGTACTTCCCGAGCGTCCTGGCGGCACGCGCCGACCAATTCGTGCTCGAATTCGCCAGCCGCGAACTGTCTGAACTCGACCTGTGGAAAGAGTACGGCGCCGGGAGGGAACTCGCCGCGGGCGTCATCGACGTCAAGTCGTTCTATCCGGAGACGCCGGAGGACGTCGCCGACCGCGCCCGGGCGATCCTGAAGGTGTGCCCGCCCGAGAAACTGACGCTCTGCCCGGACTGCGGTTTCGGTTGGAGCCCACGCGGGATGGCCGTTCAGAAGCTGGGATCACTCGTGGCCGGCGCGAAGATCATTCGTCGCGAGCTCGGCCTCCCGGCGTAGGTCTTCCCGAGCTCGCCGCCGACACCCGGGCAAAGGCGGCGTGGCAGGGAGGTGACAGTCTCTACGGCAGGAATCCGGCCGCCTTTGCGATGTCGGCCGCTGTCGCCAGCGCCGTGATGACCTCGTCGCGGCCGGCTGGCCGTAGCCAGAGGAGAGAGCGGTCGACGCCGAGCCCGGCAAACTGCTCCAGCGTCACTGCGTCCGGCCGCGCGTGACGCCGATCGTCATCGGGCGAAATCACCGCCTCGGTCGCGCCTCGCGCTCGCCTGCCCGATCAGTAGGCCGACGCCGAACGTCGCGCCGGAAAACGCCAGCGCGCCGACGAGCAGCTCCAGGACGTCATGATTGATGTACGTCCCGGTCAGCCGGTAGAACGTCGTCGCGATGAGTTGGAAAAGCGATAGGAGCCACGGCGAGGCTGCCTCGACGAGCACATCGTCGCGCGCCATCAGGTATCCGAGCATCGCGAGGAGCGCGCCGACGAGCGTCGATGCCCAGCCAACCAGAGCGATCGCGCGTCGAACGAACGCGGTGGGGAGTCTCATTGCCATCGTGTTGACAGTGTAGGTCGGGCTCGCCGACGCCGAGCGCGCTCTGGGACCGACGTGCCGGGCCAAGATCAGCTGGCGACCCTTCGCCGCGGCGACACGACATTGTTACAGAGTGCCAGGAATAGTCGGGCGCATTGCGCCTGAAATCCTGGTATATTCCCCAGTATGAAAGGTAAACAATCCTCCCAAAACCACGGCGCGTCCAGCGGCAACCCTCTCGTGCAGTCCCTGACCAGACTTGGGCAGGCTACCCGTGCGGTTGCGTTGGACGAAGCGCGCATGCTCGGACTCACGCCCATCCAGGTCCAGTCCCTGCTGTTTGTCCAGGAAACGAAGCCATTCGCGACGATGGTTGGAAACCTGGCCCGACTGCTCGGCGCGACGCACGCAAGCGTCGTTGGCACAGTCGACGGTCTCGTAGCGCGTGGCTATCTCGTTCGGACGGTCGCCGAGGACGATCGCCGAGTCACGCTGCTCCGACTCACCGACGACGGCATCCGCGCCTGCGTGCGCATTCGCGAGCAGAGCAAGACGCTCGATCAGGCCGTCTCGGCGATGACCGCCGAGGAGCGCGCCGGACTCGATCGCGGTGTCGGCGCGCTCATGGAGCAGTTGGGCGAAGGCGGCTACGCCTGGCTCGCTCATTCCTGTCACGGCTGCATGCATTTCCAGAGGAACAAGAACCCGGCTTCCGAGACGCCGCATCGCTGCGCTCTTCTCCAGGTCGCGCTGGCGGAGGACCAACTCGATCTCGAGTGCCCGGAGTTCATTTCCGGCACCCGCACGCCTCGGTAGGCCTCTGGCGTTTCGACGCGCGTCGGACCGGCGCGGGATAGCATGCCCGCGCCATGTCCGACGCCGACGCGACGCTCAAGACCAAGCTAGACGGCGACGCCGTTCGAGCCGCGCTCGAACGGCGCGACGCCGCCACCCTCCGCCGGTGGGCCGAGGATGACGCGGTCGAGCTGGCGAACATCGTCTCGGACTTGCCCGAGACTGAGACGATTGCCATCGCGGATCTCCTCGGCGACGCGCTGACCGCCGAGGTCGTCACCGAGTTGGCGCCCAGCGAGGCGGCGGACCTCCTCGAGCGGCTAGATCCGGCCGACGCGGCCGATGTTCTCGAGGAGATGGCGCCCGATGACGCCGCCGACGTCGTCGAGGAGATCGAGCGCGACGAGGTCGAGGGCGTCCTCGATGCGATGACCGTCGAGGATGCCGCCGAAATCCGCGGTTTGATGGCACACTCATCCGACTCGGCCGGCGGCATCATGACGCCGGACTTCGCGGCCGTCCGACCCGATCTCACGATCGAAGCGGCGATCGCCGTGATTCGCCGCGTCGCCGACGAGGCCGAAACGGTCCACTACGTGTACGTGACCGAAGCCGATGGGCGTCTGCGCGGCGTTCTTTCCCTCCGCGATCTGCTCCTGGCCCGTTCCGGGCAGTCCGTCACCGCGGTGATGAACGCCGATCTCGTGTCCGTGCGTGTGACGGCCGATCAGGAAGAGGTTGCCCGCCTGTTCCGCGAGCAACGGTACATGGCTCTCCCGGTTGTCGATCAGGACGATCGACTGCTCGGCATTATCACGGCCGACGATGTTCGGGACGTCATGGAGGAAGAAGCGACCGAGGATATCGAGCGCCTCGGTGGTTCGTCCCCGCTCGATGAGCCGTACCTGCACGCGGGCGTTCTGTCCATCTTCCGGAAACGGATCGTCTGGCTGGCGGTGCTGCTTCTGGCTCAGGCGTATACGGCCAGCGTTCTGAGCGCGTTCTCGGCCGAGCTACAGGCGACGGTGGCGCTTGGCTTTTTCATCCCCATGCTGGTTGGAACCGGTGGCAACGTCGGTTCACAGACGGTGACGACGCTCATTCGCGCGATGGGCCTCGACGATGTTCGGTGGTCTGATCTCGTCACCGTCCTCTGGAAGGAGTTCCGGGTCAGTATCCTGATCGGACTTGTCGCGGCCGCCGCGATGTACGGCCGGGCCGAATTGCTCGGCGTCCCGGTCGGCGTGGCCGCGGTCGTCGGATTCAGCGCCTGCTTCATCGTCGTGTGGGCAGGGCTCGTCGCCGCGGTTCTGCCGCTCGTCCTTCGCCGTGTCGGCGTCGACCCAGCCGTCGTGTCGGCGCCACTCATCTCGACGTTCGTCGATGGCACCGGCCTGATCATCTACTTTGGACTGGCACGCTGGGTGCTCTCCGGCGGGTAGTCGCGCCGAACTACGCCTTGGTCGTTACGGCTTCAACTCGTACGCGGCTGGCCAGTTCGTATCCGATGACGCGTTCGACGCCGCCGACGTCGAGCGTGATCGGCCCGCGAAACGGCTCGCGCGCGCGCTGCGCGACCGTCGCGCCGGGCAACAAATCGAGCGATTCGAGATAGCGCAGGAATCCGGGATCGTTGTCCGGCACGCGTCGGATGATCGCCGGCATGCCGATCGGCAGATCGGCCAGTGCCGGAAAGGCCGTGGCGTCGACCTCGCCCTCCCGCGACGGGATGGGATCGCCGTGCGGATCGAGCGTCGGTTCACCGAGCGCGCGCGCGATGCGCTCCTCCAGTTCATCGGAAAGCTCGTGTTCGAGCCGCTCGGCCTCATCGTGCAGACGGTCGATCGGCACCCCGAGCGCGCGGTGGAGGAACAGTTCCCAGAGGCGATGATGTCGGATCACTTCCAGCGCGATCCCGGCGCCGGCGTCGGTCAGTTCTGCGCCCTTGTACGGCGTGTGCCGCAGGAAACCAGCTTCGGCCAGCCGCGCGACCATATTCGTCGCGCTTGGCGGGGCGACGCGCATCTGTTCGGCCAGCGCCGACGTCTGCACCGGGCCATCGCCCTGCAGCTTGTAGATCGTCTTCAGGTAATCCTGAACCGATCGGGTTACTTCGCGCTCACTCGGTTGCGTCACGAATCCTCCGTCGTCCCGCGCCTCAAGTATACAGAACAAACATTTAGCCGAGGCTAATACAACGCATCGTGGCTTGCGTCGGCGCTGGCGATCCCTACGCGGTCGTTGACAGCCGGCGCCGCTCTCGGTACGCTTCGCCTGACAAGCGAATACCGGTAGCCGAGTCGACGCGCCGGAGTCGCGTCGAGCGGGGGATCCACGGGTGGCCAGGTGGTCGCCAGGGGTGAATCCGGGGCGACGAGCCTCGGTAGGCTAGCTCTTTCGGCCGAACCCGACAGCTAACCTCGCAGGCTGGCGAAAGGGTCGCGGGCGGATCATTCCGCCCGTCTTGCCGCCTTCTCCGCCGGGATTCGTGCGACGCGAGGAGGGAAATCGTTGGACATCAACGCGACGAAGCTGCTCGTGGCGATCACACAGGCCGACGACGCCGACCGGCTGGCGGACGAACTTGTCGCGAAAGGCTTTCGACTCACCCGGCTGAAGACGCACGGCGGCTTCCTTCGCCGCGAGAACGCCGCCGCGCTCATCGCCACGACCGAGGACCGGCTTCCGGCCGCGCTCGCCATCATCCGCCAGACCTGCCGGGCACGGACGGTCACCTGGGTTCCGCCATTCCCCGATGGCATCGGTGGTATCGGCCCCGCGCCGATGGAGATCGAGGTCGGTGGGGCGGTCGTTTTCACCATTCCGATCGAAGGTGTCGAACTACTCGGTGGCGATGTCGCGGAATCGCTGGCGCGAACCCGCGCGGCGGGCGGCGCGCAATGAAGATGTTGCTCGCGATGCTCGACGACAAGATTGCTGGCCGCGTCACCGAGAAACTCACCGAGCGCCGCTATGGCGTGACTCGCGTCGACACCGTCGGCGGCTTCCTTCGCCGCGGTAACGCCACCCTGCTCGTGGGTGTGGAAGATGGCGAGGTGAAGACGGCGATCGATCTCATGCGCGAGGTCGTCGCCAGCCAGAACGCTGCCGGGGAGGTCGGCCCCGTGTTCGTCCTGAAGGTCGACGAGTTAGAACGGATCTGATGCGAACCGGCCCTACGCGATCCGGCGTCCGAAGCCGAGGCTGCCAGCCAGGAGTGCCAGCCCAACGACGATGAGTCCGATCGGCCAGATCACACCGATGAGTCGCTGCATGTCGTCGCTCACCCGCGCGATGCCGGTGAGGAGAATGATCGAGCCCGGAACGAGCGGCCACCAGTGCGTTCGCCCCCGATACGCGGTGTCGATGAGGTAGATGCCGAGGAATCCGGCTCCCAGCCCGATCCCCTCGGTGTCGCCGGTTGCGTAGCCACCGATGGACCCGACTCGACCGAGGCCAACGCCGAGGATCAAGCTGCCCGGAACGAGCAGTCCGTACTTCGCCCATCGCAAGTAACCGACGATGAACAGCGACCCGATGATGAACAGGACGATCGCGTCGCCCAGTCCGGTCACCAGTTGCAGCGCGAAGAGTCCGAGCCCCAGGACGATCAGGATCAAGCCGGCCAGCGTGCGCGATCCGAATGGCGGCATGCCTCCAGGCTATCGTCCTGACCGCCGCCCGTCAACGGATACACGATCCGCGTATCCGTTCTACCGATCGACGAACAGCTCCGTCGAGAGATACTTCAGCCCGGTATCTGGCGCGATCGTTACCACGAGGGCCTCGGCCGGAAGGCCGGCCGCCAGGCGCAGCGCCGCCGCGACGTTTGCTCCGGTCGAGAAACCGCCCAGGATCCCCTCGCGAGTTGCCAACACTCGCGCAGTCGCGATCGCCTCGTCGTCGGTCGTCGTGAGGAATCCGTCGCAGAGCGTCGCGTCCCAGAACGGCGGTATCTCGGCGTAGCCGGTTCCCTGGATCCGGTGGCTCGTCGACCTGATTGGTCCGCCCGCCAGCGCCGGCGCGGAGGCGGGTTCGGCCGCGACGCATGAAATCCATCGATCGATGCGCTTGAGCGCGCGCGCCACGCCCACGAACGTTCCGCCGGTCCCAACCGATGCGACGAAGTGCGTCATCGCGCCGTTGGTTTGCCGCCAGATCTCCGGTCCGGTTCCCTCCTCGTGCGCGCGCACCGCGCTCACGTTGTTGAACTGATCCGGTCGATACGCCCCCAATTTCAGAGCCAGCGATCGCGTCCGATCCTCCACTGCCGCGAGGTCTTCGGCCGATACCTGCCCCGGTCGGGCGCCGTCGACCTGTGGGACGAGATCTACCTCCGCTCCGTGCGCCGCCAGGATCTGCCTCCGTTCGACGCTGTTCCCGTCCGACATCACCGCGATCATCCGGTATCCCTTGATCGCGCACGCGACCGCCAGTCCGATCCCCATGTTCCCGCTCGTGAGTTCCACGACCGCCATTCCGGGGCGTAGCGCTCCCGATCGCTCGGCATCCTCGATGATCCGGAGCGCGGCGCGATCCTTCACACTGCCGCCGGGCGAGAACGCCTCCAACTTCACGGCCACCCGCGCCGCGCCGGGCGACCGCAAGCGATCGATCGCGACGAGTGGTGTATTGCCGACCGTGCCGAGGACCGAATCACGAAGTCCGGTCATCGCTTCAAGGCTAGGAATCGTCGGTGCGCGCATCCGATGCGGCGGGCTAACTCGCGTCCATTCATGGCCGCCATTATGCAGAACGCGCCGGCCGGAACATCGTAGATATCCTCATCCGAATGCGCCTGTTCTACGGATGGCCCCTCGTGACCGCGCTCGGTCTGACCACAGTCGTCTCGTACGGGACCACCGCCTACCTTTATGGCGTCATTCTCCTGCCGATGGCCGCCGAGACCGGCTGGGACCGCGCCAGTCTCTCGCTGCCGTTCGCCATCTCGATGGTGCTGGCCGGTCTGGTCGGTCTTCCGATCGGACGTCTGGTCGATCGTCGTGGCGCGCGCCTGGTCATGGCGGCCGGATCGGCAATTAGCGGCCTCGCGCTGCTGGCGGTCAGCCGATCTGGCGCACTCTGGCATCTCTACGTTCTCTGGGGCGGCGCGATCGGCCTCGGCATGGCTATGACCTTCTACCCCGTTTCGATGGTCGTGGTCGCTCACTGGTTTCATCGTCGGCGGGGCGCCGCCTACGGCGTACTGACGCTCCTGGGCGGTTTCGCCTCCGTCATTTTCATTCCACTCGCCGGCGTTCTGATCCCCATGATCGGTTGGCGCGATACCGTCGCGATCCTCGGCATCGTCCAGTTGCTCGTTCCGCTACCCCTACACGCTTTCCTGGTTCGGCGCCATCCGGAGGACCTTGGCTTGCACCCCGATGGCGCGGAGCCTGGTGACGAAGTCGCGCCCGTACCGCTCTCTGGCGCGACGCTTCGGCAGGCCCTGCGTGAACCAGCCTTCTGGTTCATTACCGTCGCCGCCACGATCGAACAGGCCGCGGCAATGATCGTGTGGTCTCACGGGATCGCGTTCATCGTTTCGCGCGGATTCGACAGTGTCCTCGCGGCGGCGATCGCCGGCCTCGTCGGCGCGGTCAGTCTGCCTGGACGCCTGATCTTCAATCTCTTGAGCGATCGCATCAGCGCCCGGCACATGCTCGGCTACTGCCTCGTCGTTCAGGGTATCGGCATCACGATGCTCGCGGCGGCGACCGATATCCGCTGGCTGTACGCGTACGCGGTGCTATTCGGCGTCGCCTACGGCACGCGTTCGCCCCTGCGCGCGTCGGTCATGGCCGGTTTCTTCGGTCGCCGCGCGTATGGCGCGATCACCGCGGTCCAGGGTCTTCCGGTTGCGCTGGCGGCTGGCCTCGGCCCGCTGGGCGCCGGCGCACTCTTCGATGCCCTCGGTGGATACGACCTCGCCTTCTGGCTAACCGCGACCGCCTTTGCCATCGCCGGCGCCATCACCCTTGTCACGCCACGGCCGCGCTCGGTGGTCTCGCCCGCCGGCGGATAGCCGCGCTACGACCGCGCCGCATCCAGGCGCTTCACCAAGCTCGACCCGACGTTCGGACTTCGCGCGCTGAGCGGACGCCCTACGCGGCGCCCTCGGCGATCGAATCTCGGGGCGGCGGCAAGATGTCTTCGACGATGCGAATGAGCTCGACGATGCGGAATGGCTTTGCCAGATGGTGAGTCGCACCAAGCTCGACGGCACGCCTGGCGAAGTCCAGCAACGCCGAGATCACGACTACGGGGATGTCGAGCCGCCGGAAGCGCAGCTCCCGCATCACGCCCCAGCCATCCAGTCGCGGCATCTGCACATCGAGAATCAGGAGCGCTGGGCGCACGGTGCCGAGCATTTCGAGCGCTTCCTCGCCATCGCTGGCGGTGAGGACAACGTAGCCGCGCCGCTCCAACGCCGCGCGCAGGAGATCGCGAATGGACTCGTCGTCATCAACGACCAGGATTGGTGTCGTCGGTCTCACTCGCTGCTCTGCCAGAAAGGATACGTTCTGGGACGTTAGGAATCGGTGACATATTCGTGACCGGCTCCGAGACGGCGGGACTTTCTCGGAGATGTCGTCGGCCGCCGGCGAAACCGTCGGGAGCGCACCTCGCCACGTGCTCTCGCGCGGCGTCGCGACTACGATCATTTCGGGAAACCGATCGGCTAGAACTAGCCGCGCCATTCGGCTCTGGAGGGAAGAGAGTGCCGTCCGACTCTACCTGGGACATCGTCTCCCGCGTCATTCGCGAGCGTCGATCGAATCTCAACGTCGACAAAGAGCGCGTAATCGCGGATTCCATCGTCGATGATCTGATCGATCTTGCCATCTGGGCGCCGAATCACTATCGGACCAATCCGTTTCGAGTCGTCGTCATCACTGGCGCCGCTCGCGAGCGCGTCGGTCACGTCGCCGCAAACGCAGTCGCGGCACAAGGCGCGAACGAAGCCGGCGTCGAACGGCAACGCAGCCAGTTCCTGCGCGCTCCCGTCGTGCTCGCGGTCGCCAGTGCCCACAACGAGGATCCGGTCAAGGAAATCGAGAACCGATACGCGGTCAGCGCTGGGATTGAGAATCTGCTGATCGGAGCGGCCGCCCGTGGGCTCGCCGGCGCGTGGCGGTCGGGCGCGGCCATGATCGATCCGAACGTCGCCGGACCCGTCAAGGACGCCCTCGGACTGGCCGCGAGCGACACGATCATCGGCTATGTGTACCTCGGCTATCCGATCGATGCCGCGGGAGTTCGCCCGGCACCGACCGCTCAGGTGACGCGTCTAAACGCGTAGTCCGAGGGATATCGACCGGCCCCATCCGGGCCGGTCGTCTAGCATTTCGGCCGCGCAATGAACATGACGGATTCACGACGAGGCGCCTCCGGCACCATTCTGGCCGCGCGTCTGGTCATCTTCGTCACCTTCCTCGACCTCTTCATTCAATTCCCGATCGTCGCGCCGTATGCCCGCCGACTCGGCGCATCGTCTGAGATGATCGGACTCATCGTCGGCGTGTACTCGGCGACGAACCTGATCGGGAATCTCGGGACGGGCGTGTTCCTCGATCGCTGGGGACGGAGACTGCCAGTCGTCGTTGGACTCGTCGCCACGATCGCCAGCCTGGTCGGCTACGCGGTGGTGTCGACGCCGGAGCATCTCCTGATCGTTCGCGCCATCCACGGTCTGGCGACGTCCGTCCTCACGCCGGGCGCGTTCGCCCTCATCGGCGATAGCGCGGCCGTCAACCGCCGCGCCCGCGTCATGGGCGTGAGCGGAGCCATCATTGCCATCGCCGCAACAATTGGCCCGCCGTTCGGCGGCATCGCCAGCGACCGGCTCGGATTCGGGGCACCCTTCCTAATCGGCGCCGCCATCATGACGATCATCACGATCGCGTTCGCCATCGTGGCCCGCGAGACGGTTGCGAAACCGGCCGAGCTTCAGTCGCCGGGTGATCGCACGGCCGGTTGGCTGTCGTTGTGGACGCGGCCTCGACTTGTGACCGCCTACGTTGGGGCGACCGCGCTCACGATCGGCCTCGGCACGCTGGTCACCCATCTACCGCTGGCACTTCGGGCCGCCGGCGAATCCGCGTCACGTACCGGCGTTGCCTTCACGGTCTACGCCGTCGTCGCGATGGTGATGATGGCGGGACCGGCCAACCGGATCAGCGACGCGCGCGGCCGCCACGGCCCGCTCGCGGTCGGTCTTGTCATCATCGGCCTCGGCATGATCGTGATGGCGCTCGTGTCCGGTCTCGGCGCCGCGTTCGTGGGCATGGGCATCTTCGGTTTCGGGTTTGGACTGCTGTTTCCGCCGGCGACCGCTCTCGTCGTGGAGGCGACCGATCGGCGTGAGCGTGGCGCCGCGTTCGGCATCTTCTACGCTGTCTACTCTCTCGGCGTCGTCGTCGGCTCACTTCTGAGCGGCATCCTACCCGGGATGATCGGTGAGACGACGCCGGCGCCATTCGTCGCGGGCGCAGCCGTCGCCATCATCGCGGCGCCAATCGTCCTTCTCTTGGGTCGTCGTGCCGCGCACGCCGCCGAAGCCGGACTCACGAGCTGAGCGACGGGCGCCAATCTCGTGGCCAGCGAGTCGCGACGTGAACGGTGCGATCTGCCCCTGGATTCAGGCTCCGGCGATCTCTCGCGTCAGGTCGAAGAACCGGCGCTTCCGCTCCGTGTTGATGCGCCAGTTCACCGGCACGTTCTGAAACCCGGCGATGTAGTCCGACCGTGACCCGGCACCGCCGGCGCCACTGGCGGGATCGAAGTACCCCCACGAAGCGTGGTTTTCGATCGCCACGGCCATGTTGTTGCGCGGCTGGTCGAAATCGAAGTGATCGTCCTCGTTGAAGACGATCGGCATCGCACGGAACGACGGCACCGCCCGCGTCATGCGAACCATCTCGGCGATGTACTCCGGATCGGTCACACCATTGCCGTGCAGTAGTGCCACGTCGGACGCCGCCAGCACCTTTTCACCCGGAATTCCGCGCCCGCGGTAACTTGTTCCAACCAGAAGCCGCCGCCCATCGCGGGTCTGCGCCCGCGCCTGCTCGATCAGTTCGTGCACCCGGTGCGGCTGCAAGATCTCGTGCTCGTAACGCGGCACGTCGCATTCGTTGTTGATCTCGATAATGACGTTCGTGTAGCCATCGTCGAGGATCAACCCGACGGCGTTGTCGACCGCGCGTTTGACGGCCGCCTCGTCGTACAGCTTTTCATCCTGGCCGAAGTAGAAGAGACCGAGGATGGCGACCATCCCGAGATCGTCCAGCCGATCGAGAATGCGACGTAATCGCGCCGTGAACTCGGGCCGGAGTGCGCCGTTGGCCGTGAACCCGCTGTTGATCCACGGCTGGTTACGGCTGTAGCCATCCGGCGATCCGCCCTGTGCGTTCAACGTCACGCCGAGCAATCCGTGCGCACGGTAGTCGGTCAGCATCTCCAGGAACTCGCGCGCGTTGCGGTCGGCGTCCCACGCGCCGGTATCAGGGTAGGCGAAGCGCTCGCGGGTATCCGGGTTGATGTCGTCGAACGTTGCCTGGACCATGCGGGAGTTGAGCAGCAGCCCCTCGATGCGATGCCCCCGCCAGGTTCGGCCGTCGTAGGTTGGCCGCCGGTTGATGAAGAAATCTTCGCCGTGAATCTCGAGTGTCGTTCCGCGTGCCATGGGGTAGACCCACCTCGATCAGGAATCGGATTGCGAAATGGAATCGATCGCCGGCAAACCGGCCGCTCGTCAGCTCGCGGCCGGCCACCAGAGCCGGCCCCGTCGCCCGGTCTCGGCGCGATGCAGGTGACCGTCGATGTCCGTGACGTACAGCGTCGTCAAGTCCGGACCCCCGAACGTGCAGTTCGTCGGTCGCTTCACCGGCGGCGACAGGCGATGTTCCTCGATCGCCGTGCCGTCAGGCGCGAAGACGGCGATCCGACCGCCGGGTCCACCGGTTTCCCAGCCGCAGGTTGCGACGATGTTCCCTTCGGTGTCGAGGCACATACCGTCGATCCCTCGGTTCTCGCCGAAATCGTGCAGGACACGGTACGTCCCGACCGAGCCGTCGTCGGCGATCGGATAGGCGCGCAATTGGCGGCCCTCAGCCGGCACGTAGCTCGACTGCGCGACATAGAGCCAACGCTCGTCGGCCGAGAGGAGCAATCCGTTGGGACGGGTCGTGTCGCGCGTCACCCGCTCGACCGACCACGTCCCGTCGTCGCGCGATGTCGCGCGCAGAACGGACTCGTGGTCGAGTTCCATATCCGAGCGGTCATTGCCGTATCGTGGGTCGGTGAACCAGATCCGGCCCCGCGAATCGATCGCCAGGTCGTTTGGACTATTCAGCCGCCGACCATCGAGCCGATCGGCGATCACCGTCGTTCCCCCGTCGCGGTCATACCGAACGACGCGGCGACCGCCACCTTCGCAGGCGTACAGCCGTCCCTGCCGATCGAACATGAGTCCGTTGGCCTGGTTGGTTCCCTCGCGGAAAACGTCGATGCGCCGCGTCGCGTCGTCGAATCGCAGGATGCGATTGTTCCGAACATCCGTGAAGAGGAGGCCGCCGCCGTCCCAGGCTGGACCCTCGGTCAGGGAATACGGACCGGCAAGCCGCTCGAATGTCAAACTCATGTCGCGCCTCCCGTGGCGCGGTATGTTCGCATACCCCCGAGCCCGTGGGTGTCTCGCCCGCGAATCGATTTCGTCGAAAACTCAGTGTCCTATACCGATGCCCGGTCGGGTACGCTGGAGTAGCGCTACGTCGTAGAGGAGGTGACTCATGAAGTTGCGTCTTCCCTGGGCGAAGGAGCCGCCCGCTCTGGCCGAACATTCGGTCGCCGCCACGCCCGCGACGTGCACGCACCCGCGGGTCGACGTCGAAATGCACGGCACCGCGATCAAGCGGCGTTGGTGCACTTCCTGCGGCGCCGATTTGCCGGTCGCCTCAAGGGGCTCGGCCGACTAGCCTCCCTCGTCGCGCGGACCAGTTACGGCCGCAACTCGATTCCGCTGAGTCCGATGGGGTGATTTGCCCGCGGCGAGGCGAGCCCAACGATCTGGCCGCGATCGCGGCGGACGATCTCGGCACCGAATCGTTCCAACAACGGGTGGAGGAGGATATCTCCGCCGCCGGCCGTGCGGACCGCCGCGAAAACCGTCGTCCGGTCGCCGAGGACCGACGAGAGGTAGTACAGGCCCGGTTCGTCGTCATCGCGCGCGATCGCGATCGCGAAACCGGCCGGCGCGTCGAGGCGGGACGCATTTGCCGCCACGTGCGCCTCGAACTCAGTGATGCGCTCGAGGGGTACATGAATAACGACGTGGTGGAATTCCATGGACGCATCGTATCTCGTTGGGGGCACGGTCGCCCAACTGGCGCGACCGGCCGCCAATTCCTCGGGCGTGAGCGGGCGGGTCAGTGCATCGTACAGACGAACGGTCAGTCGCGCTTCAGCCTTGGGTGACAACGGCATCGTAGTCCCCTGGGCCGAGGTTACCCGATGTTCAGCGGCCGTTGAGATACCCGCGCGCGAACGTCTGTAGCGCCGCAAATGCTGGCTCGCGTTCGGGACGACCGACCTGATTCGCGCGTGTCACGATCGAGTACCAATTCGGAGCGTCGCACACCTTGTCGTAGGTATTCACCCAGCCGGCCGCCGAGTAATCGAAGTTGAAGAAGAACATCCCGCCCAGCCACGGCCAGTTGTCGGTCGCGTGCTGGTAGGCCGCCTGCAACTGCTGAGCGACGTCGCTCGGTTGCCGTACCCACGCGATTCGGCCGCCCAGGCCGGCGAGGCAATCGCGGCCGTCGTAGGTCGCGTAGCCGTAGACGCGCGGATCAACCAGCCAGCCGAGTTCGGTCGCCCAGAACGCTCGGCCAGCGTCGCCATTCGCCACCGCGACGGCGCGCGCCTCCTCGGCTCGCCGGAAGTAGATCCCGGTGGGATCGCCCATCCCCTGATCCCACACAAATGGGCCGCCGTAGGGATGGATGCCGATCGCGTCGAGCGACGATCGCGCGCCGGCGTCGTAGAGTCGCTGGATGAAGATGAGATCGCCGATCGCTTCCGCACCACCGTTTCCGGCCGGCGACACTCCACCCGAAACGACGATCGCACTCGGATCGGACTCCTTGATCGCCGCGTAGGCCGTCGCAAGCACGCGGGCGTAGCCGGCCGCCGAGGGCATCCCCGACCCGCCGGCGATGTTCGTGTTCCACTCCCACTTCAGATTCGGCTCATTGAAGAGCTCGTACGCCTGAACCTTCCCCCGCATCCGAGGGACAAGGTTGCGCAGGAACGCCGAGAGCTGCGCCGCGTCGATCGGGTTCGCGTCGTCGCCGGTTCGCGCCGAGGGCGGACTCTTGTCGATGCGCATCAGGATCTTCACGCCCGGATAGCGCTGCAAAGCGGTGTTCACCTCATTCTCCGGATCCGCTCCGTTCCAATCGGCGTACAGCTTCACCCACGGGAAGCCCATCTCCCGCACGAGCTCGTAGTTCCGATCGATGATGTTCGTCCCGACGACCATCGTCGGCCGAGGCGTCGGAGTCGGCGTCAGCGTCGGTGTCGGAGTTACGTCGAAATGCGCTGCCGGCAGGAACACCCGGCGCGCCGGCGTCGTCGCCTCGGCGCCTGTGACAATGAAGAGTCCCACAAGCGCTAGCAGCGCGATCGCGAACCGCGTCATGGCCCGCCTACCATCGCCGGCGACCGGCGCGACTGTCAATCACCCGCTCGCGCTAAGGGTGGCGCGACCATCGACGGTCAAAGCCGGGCGCATATCTGTGTTTGATCGAGGACCTCCACCGGTCGCCCGACTAGCCCATAGGTACTGAATTAGGTATCCAGGCGGGCCAGGTTCGATCTTGTCACGGATAGCCGGCTCGGCCCAAAGCCGGCACTATCAACCCTGTGGCGATAGGACCGCGCTGTAACGCAATCGCAACGGTACTGGCCACACGCATCCCTACGATCAATGGTGTCAAGACAGGCGGGAGGGTGACGGACAATGGGTATTAGTTCGAGATTCTGGCGGCGAGCGGGACTGATCATCAGCACGCTCATCTTGGCGATCGGCATGCTGCCGATCGGGCCGGCCGCGGCCGCGCCGAAGGACAAGGCGAACAGCAAGCTGCTCGCCGACGCGAAGGAGAATGGCGAGAAGGAATTCCGCGTCATCGTCGTCCGGAGCTCGGATGCCAAGAAAGTCGCCGACAAGAAGGCTGGGAAGCTAGCCAAGGACGCGGACGAAGGCGACAGGAACGCGGACAAGGAAGTCGAGGGCAAGGGCGGCAAGAAGGTTCGCGAGCTGAACAAGCTCGGGTTCGTCGCGACCGTCAAGGGCAAGCACCTCGACAAGATCTCGAAGCACGCCGCCGTCAACTTCGTTGACATCGATGCGCCGATGATCCCTCCCGCCATCGATTCAACGACTTTGAAGCCGCAGGGGCTTGAGGTCGCCTACCAGCGGACGATCGGCGCTGCCGACGCTTGGATGGCCGGCATCACCGGCGCCGGCGTCGGTGTGGCCGTTATCGACACGGGTGTCAACGCGGCACTGCCGGACTTCAACGCGGCGGACGGCTCCAGCCGCGTCATCGCGTCACTAAACTTCAACCCCGCCGCGCAATACGTTGCGGATGGCTATGGCCACGGCACCCACGTTGCCGGCATCATCGCCGGGAACTCCTGGTTCAACCCAACCACGGCCCTCCAGGGCAAGTACATCGGCGTCGCCCCCGGGGCGCACATCATCAATCTCCGCACGGCGGCGGATAACGGCGCCTCCAATGTATCGGATGTGATCGCCGCGCTCGACTGGGCGGTCGCCAACCGGTTGACCTACAACATTCGCGTCATCAATCTGTCGATGATCACGAACGCCAGCGGATCGCGGAAGCAGAGCATGCTGGCCGCGGCGGTGGAGCGGGCCTGGTTCAGCGGCATCTTCGTGGTCGTGTCCGCCGGCAACATCGGTCCGAACACGGCCTCTTACGCTCCGGCGAATGACCCGTTCGTGATGGTCGTCGGCGCGGCTGATACTAAGCGCACCCCCGGGCAGTCCGACGACAAGATTGCCGGCTGGTCGAGCTACGGCAACAACGAAGAAGGCAAGGCACGACCGGACGTGGTCGCCCCGGGACGATGGATCCCATCGGTCCTCTCATCGCCGAGCAGCGTGCTTGGCTCGCGCTACAGCGGACGGGTGATGGACCCGAACTACATCTGGATGAGCGGCACGTCGATGGCGGCGCCGGTCGTCGCCGGAGCGGCGGCACTGGTCCTCCAGGCCCATCCGGAAATGTCGAATGACGAACTCAAGTGGCTGATGATGAACACGTCGGTCCCGCTGGCCGGCGAGATTGGCTCCGGTGTTGGCGAGATCAACGTCACGAATATGCTCAACTACACCGGCACGGTCGGCAAGGCCAACGACGGCGAGCAGTTGGCTGACTTCCTGGTCGGTCCGGACGGTTTGGTTAGCTACTCCACGTCCTCGTGGAGCACATCGTCCTGGTCGACCTCCTCGTGGAGCACGTCATCCTGGTCGACCTCCTCGTGGAGCACGTCATCCTGGTCGACCTCCTCGTGGAGCACGTCATCCTGGTCCACGTCGTCCTGGTCGACCTCCTCGTGGAGCACATCATCCTGGTCCACATCGGCGTGGAGCAGCACGAGTTCCCAGAGCACGGCCTCGCAGTCGAGCGAGTGGAGCTTCGTAGACATCGAGTAAACCGAGTAAGCTTGCGGCGCCTGGAGCCGCCCCAGCCGGCAACGGCCAGGGGCGGCTCCATCATTTCTCAGGGGTAGCCCGCGTAAATTGTCCGGCCTGACGCGTCAATCCAGAGGGATCATCGTCGGCGTCCTTGGCATCGCCGCGATCGTCTGGCTCGCCGTCACGGCCGATGGCATTCTTGGCCCGCTCGATTGGGTCGTCGTCCTCGCACTGAGCGCGGCCGCGATCGTCGCGCAGTCGGTTCTGCGCCGTCCCGACGATCGTGACAGCGGTTTCCTGCTCGCGGCGCCGGTCTTCGCCGCGTTCATTCTTTTTCCCGCGCCCGTCGCCGCCTTCGTCGCGATCGCGTCGAGCAGCGCGCTGATCATCCGCCGGCCAGATACCGGGGCGGCGGCGATGCTTCAGGCGGCCGGATGGTCGATCGCTCTGGCGGCCGCGGTGATCGCGGTCTCTGTTGAGACGCGCGCCGGTGGCGCCGCCGCGAGCGAGAACGTTCTCCTCCTGACGGAGGCTCTCGCGCTCATCGGCGGTCGCAATCTGGTCCTTTCATTCCTGGCTGGCCGCTGGTTCGGTGACGAGTCTTCCATGCAGTCGGCGCGCACACGGATCCTGATCGAGGGCGCCCTGATCTCGGCTGGTTGGGCACTCGCGATGGCGTGGAAGGTGGGCCCCCTTCACGGACTCGTCGCGGCCGTTCCGGTCGTTCTGGCGTATCTCTCCGCCCACGCGATCACCGCCCGGCGTGATTCCGAGGACAATCCGCTCGGAATCGTCACCGACGCGCAGTTTCGGATCGCGCTGAAGCAAGCCATGGAGCGGGCCCAAGCGGCCGGATCACCGGTCAGCGTCGTCCGGTGCGATGTCGATCAGTTGCTCCAAATCAATCGGGTATACGGGCGTGGCGCCGGCGACGCGGTACTCCAGATGGTCGCCCAACGTATCGCCCGCGGCCATCGCACAGCCGATCTTGTCAGCCGTTCGTCCGAGGATGACGACGAGTACGCCGTCCTCTTGCCGAATACGGACGAGACCGGCGCACTCCGGGTCGCCGAGCGCTTCCGAGCCGGCATCGAACAGACGCCCGTCGCGTTGCCCGATCGGCCAGGACCGATCGTCGCGACCATCAGCGTCGGAGTCGCCACCTACACTGGCGCCGGTCCGGTCGGCGATCTCATGGAGGACGCCGATCTCGCGCTCTTCCAGGCGAAACTGGCCGGTCGCAACCAGACGACATCGTACAGCCCGGCGATTCGTCAGATCGGCGTCGATTGGGCGCGGCGACAGCAAATCGCGCCGCGGGATCGCGTGGGCGTCGTCCTGGATCGGGGAGCGGCCGGTCCGCAACCGCCGCGGGTCGCGCCTCCCACGGCGCCCACAGCCTCAGAAGCGCCAGCGGCCGCGCTGGCGCCGGAGGTCGGCGCCGCGGTCGATGGCGTCGTCGCCCGCGTAGCCGCGGTCGCGTCGCCGACGCCGGCCCACGCTGAGTCGCCGGCGGTTGCCCCATCGGCCGCGCCGTCGCGACCACCCGACCAGCACCCAGTCATCCTCGGCTTCATCGCCACACTGCTCGTCGTCGGGCTCGGCATCACCGCCGCGGATATCGCGACGACCTCCGCGCCGATTCCGTGGGGCGCGCTCGGCCTCTTCGCGATCTTGATCCTCATGGCCGAGCAGTATGCGGTCGACATCGAGGGCCGTGGCAAGACGTCCATCACGGTCATTCCGGTCATCGGCGGTGGTCTTGTCGCCGGCGGCATCGGTTCGCTCGTTGTCGCGCTCACCTTCGCCGGCATGGCCAAGATCCGAGCCAAGAGTCCGGTCCACCGCGCCCTGTTCAACTTCGCGGTCGCATTGCTGTCGGCCGAGGCGGCTCGCCACGCGTTCCTGTGGATTGGTGGTGGCACGATCGCATCGCTGCCGATCGAGCAGACGATCGTGCCGTCGCTCGTCGCCGGCCTGGCCTACTACGTCGTGAATCACGCGCCACTGATGTTCGTTCTCGGATTCATCCAGAAGCGCTCGGCATGGGAGATCTGGCGGACGAACTACCAGTGGCTCTGGCCGCACTACCTGGTCATGGGGGTTCTGGGTGTCATCCTCGGCCTCAGTTATCTGACATTCGGCTGGTTTGGCGCGCTGGCTTTCATGGCCCCGGCCGCGATGATGCACCTGGCCATCAAGCAGTACGTCGATCGGACCAGTGCGAACATTCGCCAGTTGTGGGAACTGAATCAGCAGTTGCAGGAGGAGATCGGCCAGCGCAAGGCGGCCGAAGATGAGAACGCGCGTCTCGCACAAGAGGCGGCCCGCGTGGCGGCGCTCGAAGAGCTGAATCGGCTCAAGACGGAGTTTATTTCGATCGCGTCCCACGAACTGCGAACTCCAATGACGGCCATCGTGGGATTCAGCGATCTGATGCTCGAGCGTGAGACAAGCTCGGAGGATCAGAAGCGCTGGATCTACCTGATCAACCGCGAAGCCGGCAACCTGTCTTCCCTGATCGACAATCTGCTGGATGTCTCGCGAATCGAGTCCGGTCGCGTAGCACTCGAGGCGGTGCCAGTCGCGCTCGATGAGTTGGTGGACGGCGTTCTGATACCCATTCGGGCCGGAAGTCCGAATCATATCTTCGCGGTCGAGATCGCGCCGAATGCCGGCCGCGTCCGGGCCGATGTCGGCAAGCTGAACCAGATCTTCACGAACCTGATATCGAACGCCGTCAAGTACTCACCGGCCGGTGGTCAGATCACGATTGCCGCTCGCCGCGTCAAAGACCAGGAGCTCGAGGTGTCGATCCAGGATCAGGGGATCGGCATTGCGCCGGACCAGCTGGGACGCGTGTTCGAGCGCTTCCAGCGCATCAGCACGGCCGCGACGCGAAACATCCGCGGAAGCGGCCTCGGCCTCTACATCGTCAAGCAGCTCGTCGAGCTGCACGGCGGGCGCATCTCGGTCGAGAGTGAGGTTGGACGTGGCAGCACGTTCCGCTTTACTCTCACACCGGATTCCGCGGGCGCTCAGACTCTGTCCGCCGAGCCAGCGGCTACGTAGGAGAGTGTGATGACTGACCGCTCAGGAACGAACGACTCGAAGGACGACGCGGCGCGACCGGTCATTCTCGTCGTCGACGATGACGAATCGATCGTCGAGCTCATCCTGGCCACGTTGCGCAGTGCGCCGCATCGCATAGTGACGGCCAGCGATGGCGCCGAAGCCGTCCAGATCGCCCGCGAGGTGCACCCGGCCGTCATCCTGCTCGATGTCGCCATGCCCGGCATCAGCGGTTTTGAAACATGCCAGCGATTGAAAGCCGATCCGACGACACGCGACGCCTTCATCGTCATGCTCACCGCGCGCTCGCAACCGGAAGATCGCGCCCGTGCAATCGAGGTTGGCGCGAATGGCTACATTTCCAAGCCGTTCCGTCCATCCGAGCTGCTCGCCACGATCGGCAAGCAGTTGGGGTGGTAGCCTCGCGGGGCGCGGCGGCGTGGAAGTCGGTCATGCTCGAACGCGTCATCATCGATCGCGGCTCGATTTTCACGGCGACGCTCCGCCCGGCCGCGACGGTCGAGGAGGTCAAGGTAGCACTTCAGGATCTCGTCCGCGACAAACATTTCCGGTTCGCCAGCCACAACGTCGTCGCCTATCGTTTGCGAGATGAGACCGGCCGCGTCGTCGAACAGAAGGACGACGGGTACTCCGGCCGCGGCCGCGAATCTGGCGCCGGACGCGTCGTCTTGGAGGTCCTCCGCGCCCGCGACGCCCTTGGGCTCGTCGTCATCGTCACCCGGTGGTTCGGCGGAACCAAACTCGGCGGCGACCGCTTCCGCCACTTCGCGGCCGCGGCCGCGCGCGCTCTCGACGCCGCGGCGGCGGAGTAGAGGCTCGTCCTCAGCGCTGGCCGAAGCGTGACGCGCGCGGTCTCGACGAAGTGGCGCCGCGCAGATGCTTCGAGAGACATGTTCCGCCGGAATCAGCCAACGCGCCGAGATTGGGCGCGCCAAGAACGCCGCCATCGTGTAGTCTGGCCGTCAAATCGAGGCTGGGAGGAGACGTGAAGCGGGCACTGCGCGAATGACCCGGAACCTGTGAGGACACTCAGTTCTTGAGGAGGACGTTTCCTTTGGCAACAATGACGATCGGCGGTTCTACGTCGAAGCTCCACCCACAGCGCGCGATCACGGCCGGCTGTCTCGGGGCGATCGCGACCTGGCTCATCGGCTCGGCCATGTCGCTCTTCGGCCTGGCTCGCGCCGAGCTCATGTCTGTACTCGGCGTTCAGGTATTGGCCGTAACGTTTCATACCCTTGACAATGCGGTCGCTATCCTGGGGATGTTGTTCAATATCCTCTTCGGTGGATTCGTCGTCGGCCTGATCTTCGGGATGGTTCGGCAGCGATTCCACGGCAACCTCGAATGGACCGGCATCATCTTTGGCGTCGCCTGTTGGCTGGTGGCGCAGATCGTTGTCATTCCAGTGCTCGGCTTCAAGTTCGACCCCACCCCCGGCTTCTTCTCGCTCGGCGCCGGAGTCTGGGCGCCGATCGGAAGCCTGGTTGCGCACGTGGCGTACGGCGTTATCGTCGGCGAGGTGTACGAACCTCACGAGCAGTTGCACTGAGGGCGCGAGCGGCGCCGCTCGTTCTCCAACTCACCGAGGCCGACGCGACAGAATCGTCGCGTCGGCTTCATTCCGTGTGCTCACGCGAGCGGGCGCTCCGCGCCACCTATCCCAGCGGGGCGATCTCGCCGCGCGCCATCGCCGCGCGGCGAGCGATCAGACCGGCCGTCGCGCCGGCGCCAACACCATTGTCGATATTCACGACGGTCAGGCCGGGCGCACAGGTTTGCAGCATCGCCATGAGTGCGCCGATGCCCTGCCCGCCGACGCCGTAGCCGACCGATACGGGCAGCCCGATCACGGGCACCCCGACGAGTCCGGCAACGACTGATGGCAGCGCGCCGTCCATCCCGGCCGCCACGACGACCGCGTCGAGACCATCGGCCTTCATTACTCGCATCGGCTCGACCAGTCGATGGATCCCGGCGACGCCGACATCGTACGCCGTCGCGACGGCGCAGCCCATCTCGCGCGCCACGACCGCGGCCTCCTCGGCCACGGGCACGTCCGAAGTGCCGGCCGCAAATACACCAATCCGTCCACCCTGAACTGGCCGCACCCAGCGATCGGTCCGCGCGATCAAGACCCGACCGCGCCCGTACTGCTCCCAGACCACATCGGCGAACCGCGCTCGGAGCGCCGTCGCCTGCTCGGGCTTGACGCGGGACAAGATCGCCCGTCCTCGGCCGCGGAGAAAAGCATCGACGATTGCGACGAGATCCTCGTGCGCCTTCGTCTCGGCCAGAATGACCTCGGGAATCCCAGTCCGTTCGACGCGCGAGAGATCGGGCCGCGACGCGACGATGTGGTCGTCTGACATGTCGTGCGCGGCGCGTGAAAGCTCGGTCAGGGCGTCCATCAGCCAGTCATACCACGTGGCGGGCGCGCGGGGCCACTCGCGCCATCCCGACTCTGTCTGAGCGGTCCTTGTGGGCGGCGATCTCGCAATGAAGTGGCGTTATGGAACGATGACCGTGCGGGCGATGCTTCCCTGGCCGGCGACCCACTCGGCGTGCTGAAACGCTTCGTTGATCTGTTCGAGTTGGAATCGGGCTCCGACCATACGCTCGAACGGATAGCGGTCCCGGACTCGGGCCACCCAATCCAACGCTCGCGGAATCACCCACCGGTCGTAGGCGAGCACGCCGCGAATCGTCTTCGGCTGGCGCACCGCGTCGTGCGGCACGATCTCGGCCGTTTGACCGGGCACGATGTTCCCCATCCAGAGATACCGACCGCCGATCCGGGTCATTTCGAGGCCCTCCTGGACGACGCCGGCGATGCCAACGACCTCGACCGTCACGTCTGCGCCGCCGCCGCGCGTGAGTTCGCGTACGCGCGCCACGCGCGCTTCCTTGGTCGGCACGTCGCGGAGCGAGATCGTCTCGGTCGCGCCGAACGCCCGCGCGAGCGCCAGTCGCTCTGGCTGGGCGTCAATCGCGATCACCTGTCCGGCGCCCATATCGCGCGCCACCGCGCAGGCGTACAGGCCGAGTGCGCCGGCGCCCTGGATCACAACTGTGTCGCCGAGCCAGATGCCGATTTGATGCAAACCGTAGAAGCTCTGCGAGAGCGCGCAGTTGATCGGCGCGACGACGTCATCCGTCAACACGTCGGGCACCTTGAAGACCCATTGCCCGGCGCGGCAGACGTAATAGTCGGCGAACGCGCCGAGGAAGTGTGGCGGCGTGTCGGCGGTCACGCTGTTCCGGGCGCGGTATCGGAACGGACACCCGGTCACGCCGGTCATGCACGCCCAACAGGTGCCGCACGGGATGAAGTAGGAGTAGGCGACGCGGTCGCCTTCGTGGAGTGGCTGGCCGAGGCTATCGGTTTGGCGGTTCGCTCCCAGGCGAGCGACGACGCCGGTCATTTCGTGGCCCTGGATGCCCGGGGCCGGCTGAAACCACGGCACCTCGCCACGCCACATGTGGAGGTCGGATCCACAGAGGCATGCCATCGTGACGCGAACGACGATGTCGTCCGGACCCGGATCTGGCACCGGGTACTCGACGATCCGCATCTCGCGCGTGCCCGGCTGAGTGACGGCGGCTCGTCCGGTTGCCATTAGGTGTGCCTCCACGGTCGATGAGTTCTCCAGAGTATCGCCGCAATTGCCGGCTACGCGCGCCGCCGGCCTCGTGTCGGCAAACGGCGTTCTCTGGGGGCGCGGGCATCTCGCCCGGATGCTCAGCGTACCCGAAAGCACCCCGCCAGATGGTCGTCGACGATTCCGACGCTCTGCATGAACGCGTAGACGATTGTCGAGCCGACGAACGTGAACCCGCGACGACGTAAATCGCGCGAGAGGGCGTCGGATTCCGGTGTCGCCGCCGGGAGTTCACCGAGCGCCTGCCGCCGGGCGCGACCGTTCGGGTTTGGCGCGAACGACCACACGTATGCGTCAAACGTGCCGAACTCGGCCCGAATCGCCAGGAATGCGAGCGCGTTCTTCGTCGCGGCGGCGACTTTGAGTCGATTCCGGACGATTCCAGCATCGCCCATCAGGCGAGCGCGATCGTCGTCGCCGTACCCCGCAATGCGCTCCACATCCCAGCCTTCGAACGCGCGTCGAAACGCCTCGCGCTTGCGCAGGATCGTCTGCCAGGAGAGACCGGCCTGGAAGCATTCGAGCATCAGCCGCTCGAACAGCTCACGATCGTCGTGGCACGGCCGACCCCACTCGTCATCGTGGTAGGCGCGCATCAGCGCGTCATTGCCTGCCCACGCGCAGCGCGGTCGTCCGTCGTCGAAGTCCATGTCGTGCATCTCCCGCCCGCGGGATAGTAGACCGCCGGCATCGAGGTCACGCTTGTCATCCGCGTTGAACACACGGCGTGATGGCCGATACGAATTATGCGCCCTTGGCTCATGTGCTACACGTGTACTCACAAGGCTGGGCGGACGAGTGATGCATCGCGTCGGCGCGCGTGAACTGAGGCTGCATTCCGGGGACGTCATGGCACGCCTGCGTCGCGGTGAAAGGATCCTGCTCACGTTGCGTGGCGATCCTGTCGGCGTCATCTCTCCGATAGATCGGACGGCTGTGGCGGCAAGGATCGATGCGGAAGCGCGTCGGTCCGAAGTTCTCGGCTGGCTCGCGCTGAGCGAGAGCGCCTTCCGAACGTGGGACAACGCAGATGACGAGGTATGGGACCAGATCGAGGCGAGCTAGTCCCGATCGCGCGAGGCGCGCTCGTGCTTGTCCCCTTTCCGTTCACCGACCTGACCGGCCACAAACAAAGGCCGGCCCTGGTGGTATCTCCGAGTGGTTTTCACGGGGACGACCTGATCCTGTGCGCGATCACCTCCCAGGTTCCGGAGACTCTCTCACGGTGGGAAATACCGCTTGACGGGCCAGATATTGTCGGGCGGAGCCTACCGAAGCCGAGCATCATCCAGGTCGCCAAGCTGTTCACCAGCCATCGGTCGCTGATCCGAGGCCGGTTCGCAATCGTCGACGATGCGAAAATCCGCGAGGTGCTCGATCGTCTCCGGATTCTTTTCGCGGACTTCGATTAGGTCGAAGGTAGGTCTGCCGGCACGTCGCGCTCGCGGCCGGTCACGGGCCAAGCTGAGACCGTCGTGGCACCACGCTCGCGCGGTTCGCGACGGCCGACGTGCCACCTATGATCCGCGCCGTGCCGCTCTGGACGTTTGGGAAACTCCGCTTCGGACCACGCGGTCATCTCGTGTCGCAGGGCGCGATGCACGTCGTCAACGATGCGCTCTTCGTCGGCCTGAACCCGCTTCTTCCGCTGATCGCGATCGATCTCGGGCTGACCTATACGCAGGTCGGCGCGATCAAGGCCGCGTTCTCCGGCGCGTCGGCCGCGTTTCAAGTCCCGGCCGGATTCGCCGCCGAGCGCTGGGGCGAGCAGATCCTTCTGGCGCTCGGCACTGGCTGGGTCGGCCTGGGTCTCGCCGCGATGGGCCTCTCGACCGCGTTCTGGGTGGTCGTCGCGATCGGCGCTTTCGGCGGCCTGGGCGGCAACATCCAGCACCCGGTCGCGACTGGCATCATCTCGCGCGTCTACGACGGTCCGCGGCGCGCGAGCGCCATCGGGACGCTGAACTTCGCCGGCGACATCGGCAAAGTGATTGCGCCTGTGATCGTCGGTGTTGTCGCCGCTTACGCCGACTGGCGCACGGCGCTCCTCGTGCTCGGGACGATCGGCTGGCTGTTCGCGATCGGCTACGGCCTGATCGTGCCCGAGCCGGACCGCGCCGTGAGGCCATCCCAGCACGCCGCCGAGACCGGCACCTCCATTGGATGGGGGATTCGGCGCTGGGATCTCTTCCTCGTTCTCATCCTGGTCGGTATGCTGGATGCCGCCGCGCGTGGCGCGACCCTCACGTTCGTGCCGTTCGTCCTGTCCGACAAGGGGGTGGACATCACCGGCCTGAGCGTCTACCTCACGATTCTGTTCGCGGCCGGCGCGGCCGGGAAGTTCCTCTGCGGCCCACTTGCCGATCGGTTCGGCAACGTCGCCGCGATCGTCGTGACCGAACTGTTGACCGCTGGCGCGTTGATCGGCCTTCTCAACACGCCGACCCATCTGGTCGTCCTGACGCTGATACCGCTCGGGTTTGCGCTGAACGGGACGTCATCGGTGCTGTACGCCACGGTCGCGACGCTGGTCGACGCGCATCGCCGCGCGCGCGGGTACGGTGTGTACTTCACCGGCACGCTGCTTTCGTCCGCCCTCGCTCCGATCGCCTACGGCGCGCTGGCAGACGCGACGAACCTCGGGTTCGCCGTCTCGATGTTGGCCGCGATCACGGCGTTGATCGCCCCGCTCGTGCTGATTGTTCGTGCCGAGGGTCGCTCGACGTAGTCGCGGTTTACCCTGCCTCGACCGGTACGCGAACGTTCGGCATCACTCGTTCGACGAACCGCTCGAGGCGCGCGTAGTCATACGGCGCGCGGTAGATGACGATGAAGTGGCTGACACCGACCGCAGCGTACTCATTCAGGCGTTGAGCGGCGCGCTCCTCGTCGATTGGCAGGAACTGTGTGTAGACCGACGCCCGCACCTGCCGTTCGAGTTCGGCGTCCCGATATCCGTCGGCCGCGAGCCGCTCGCGCTCCTGAGCGATGAATGGACTGCCGAACTTCACCCACGACTGGTAGGTCTCCTCCGCCTCCAGTTCGGTGCGGAGCAGGACGCCGATCTCGATGTCATTCGGGTCGCGTCCGACCTCGCGGCAGTGCTCGTGGAGGATCGCGATCTTGTGCCGCATCTGTGACGGACTCGCCTCGCCGTTCCACTCGTCGGCGTGCCGCGCGACGACGCGCAAGGTCCGCTTTTCACCGCCACCGCCGACGACGAGGCGTGGGTACGGCTTCTGGAGCGGCTTCGGCTCGCAGAGCGCGTCGCGAAGTTGGAAGTAGCGCCCGTCGAACGTCGCCCGCTTCTCGGTGAAGAGCAACTTCAAGACCTGGAGCGATTCGTCGAGCCGGTCGAGCCGCTCGCGCGGCGGCGGCAGCGGGATGCCGTACCCGTCGTGCTCGACCTGCATCCAACCGGCGCCGATGCCGAGATTGAGCCGGCCGCCGCTGACGTGATCGAGCGTCGCGGCCATGTTCGCGACGACTGCTGGATGCCGGAACATGTTTCCGAGCACCATCGTGCCGACGCGAATGCGCCTGGTCGCGATCGCCACGGCGGAGAGGACGGTCCAAGCCTCCCAACAACCGCGCTCGGTGTCGCCGACGCCGGCGTAGAAGTGATCGGGCATCCAGCATGACGAGTAGCCGAGTTCGTCGGCCCGCTCCCAGAAGGCGAGCAGTTCGGGCCAGGTCATGCCGACCGCGCCGGGGAATACGCCGTGTCGCAATGGCCGGATGCCGGACATCCAATCCTCCCGCCGAGATGTGGCGGCACTCTACCATCGTGACCTGTCCTGGCGGTGTCGCCGAGTGGATCAGTCCGGAACTAACTCCGGGCCGTGGCCGCCTCCAGCGACACCATTCGCTTCTCCTCAACCGACCGATACGCACCGAGGATGACCTCGAGAACCCGTGTGGCGTCTGGCAGTGACTGCACCGGCGGCATCCCAGCCGCCAGAATGTCGGCGAGGTGCTCGACCTCAGCCGCGAACGTGTCGACCGTCTGGAACTTCCGTACCTCCGGATCAGTTTGCCCATTCATTGCCAGGTAGAGCGTGTCGGCAGTCGCGTAGATCTGCCCCCGTTCGCCGACGACGCTGAAGTAGTACGGACCGAGCAGATTCGGCATTGCCCAGCTCGTGACGATGTGGCCGAATGCGCCATCCGCGAAGCGCAGCATCACTTCGGCCGTGTCTTCTTCCTGCCAGTGATGCATCCGGAAGCGCGCGGTCTGCGCGAACACCGAAACCGGCTCGCTGCCAGCCAGATACAGGAGTCGGTAGGTCGGGTGGTAGCCGGTATCGATCAGTTCGCCGCCGCCCATCGTCTCCTTGCGTGACCGCCAGGTCTGCCCGATGGTTCGCTTCTCCTCATCGCTCAGGTTGTTCTGTGGATGCACGAAGCAATCCGACGAGTACACCTTGTAGATCTGACCGAGAATCCCCTCGCCGAGCAGTCTCTTCGCCTCGACCACGGTTGGCATGAAGACCTGGTTGTGCGCGCTCATGAACGTGACACCGGTTCGCTCGACCGTGCGGCGAATCTCGGCGGCTTCGGAGAGGGACAGGCAGAGCGGCTTTTCGCACATGACGTGCTTTCCGGCCTCGGCCGCCGCGACGATCGCGACCTTGTGCAGATGGTGCGGAAGGCACACGTCGATGACGTCGATGTCACCGCGCTTCATGAGTTCGCGATAGTCGGTGTGGATTTCGGCGCCACCGACCAAGTCGGAAACGATCCGAGCGCTCTCCGGATTGACGTCGGCGACCGCGACGACCTTCGCCTTCTCGGGGATCTTGTTCCAGCCACGCACGTGGGCGTGGGAGATACCACCGCAACCGACAATGCCGACGCGTAGAACCAAGGGAGTGCTCCTTGTCTTGGACTGAGGCCGCATTCTCGCAGAGAACGGCCGCGATCCACGCAGGATTTCGCAACACCTGGGTCGCGAGTACCATCGGCGCCATGGATGTCGAGCGATTCATCCCAGGGCTCGATCTGGCCGAGCGCTTCTACAACGAGGTCGTCCGTCCGGTCCTCGATGCGCGTTTCCCGGGACTCGTTCATTCGGCGGCGCTTCTCGGGTTCGGGTCCGAGGTCCTCGGCTACGACACGCCGCAATCCATGGACCACGAGTGGGGAGTTCGCGGCCAGATCTTCCTGTCGGAAGGCGACCACGAGGAATTCGCGACCGCGATCAACGTGTTATTGGCGCGCGAATCACCGCGCGAGTTCCTGGGTCTGCCGGTCGACCTCGTCCAGCGGGACGGTGTGGGCAACTTCATCATGACGCAGTCGAACAAGGGGCCGGTGCGGCACGGCGTTCGCGTCGTCACCGTCGGCTCGTTCTGTCGTGGCCGCCTCGGCTTCGACCCGCGCCCGGCTATGCGGTTTGAGGACTGGTTGGTCGTGCCGCAGCAACTACTGCTCGGCGTCACCGCCGGAAGAGTGTTCCACGACGGCCTCGCTCAACTGGCGCCGCTGCGCGACGCACTGCGCTACTACCCGGACGAGGTGTGGCTGGCACTCCTGGCCGCGCAGTGGCGCCGGATCGACCAGGAGGAGCCGTTCATGGCGCGGTGCGGCGATGTCGGCGACGACGTTGGATCGCGCCTCGTCGCCGCGCGCCAGGCGCGCGAGATGATGCGACTCTGCTTCCTGATGGAGCGACGCTACTGGCCGTACACGAAGTGGTTCGGCACCGCGTTCGCCCGCCTCGCCTGCGCCGAACGGATCGGGCCGCTCCTGGCGACCGCGCTGCGTGGCGAGACGTGGCCGGAACGCGAGCGCGCTCTGAATGCCGCCGGTGTCGCGATCGCCGAGATGCACAACGCGCTCGGTCTCACGCCGCCGATCGAAGCCGCGGCGTCGCGATTCCACGAGCGGTCGTACCGGGTTATCCACGCTGGCCGGTTCGTCGAAGCCCTACTCGAGCGTATCGCCGACCCGATTCTGCGCGATGTGGCGATGACCGGCTGCATCGACCAATTCGCGGACTCGACTGACATCTTGAGCTACCCCGAACGGATCAGTCGGTTACGCGGCTTCTTTCCCTCGGTGGCGCCGCCCACTTGAGTGTTCGCGCTTGCCTCGCGCACGACGGACGGGAACGTATCAGTCCGGCCGCGCCGCCGTAGTGCGCTCGGGTTGCGCTCTGCCACCCGAGACGCTTCGTCGAGATCTCTCGACACGCCGTGGTCCCGCGTGCGCACAGTTGAGCCGTGTCGGCCCACGCGAGACAGCACAAACTTCTGCTCGATACAGTAAGACTTGACTAACGTAAGCATGAACTTTATGCTGTACGGGAATCGCGAAAGGGAGGGTCAGCATGGCGAAGTACCTACTCTTGTATCACGGTGGCGGAATGCCGGAGTCGGAGGCGGAGCAGAAGAAGGTCATGGACGCCTGGGGCGCCTGGTACGGACAGCTCGGCGCCGCGGTCGCGGACGGCGGGAATCCGATCGGCCAGACGCGGACGATTGCGAAGGATGGCACGGTCACGGCCGGCGGCGGCGCGAACCCCGCAAGCGGTTACACCATCATCTCGGCCGACACGATCGACGCGGCGGTCAGCCTGGCGAAGGGATGCCCGATCCTGGCCGGCGGCGGCGCGATCGAGGTGTGCGAGACCTTCGAGATGTAAGGATCGGCTGTCGCCTGGTTCGGCGGCAGTCACCTGTGGTCACGCGGTTCTCGATGCCGGATGACTGACGTTTCGACATCGAGAACCAGCGGTCCCCGATGACTGGGCGCCTGTCAATCGGCGGCGGCGTGAGCCTTCACAAGAGTCGTGCGCAGTTCCGAAATCGACGGCCGGCGACTCGGGTTCAGTTGGCGGCAGGCCACGAGCGTGGTCACCAGTGATGGCGTCGAGATCGCCGATTCGAGCTCGGCGAGCGAGCCCGGACGCGTTGAGGGGTCGCGCCCGACGACCGCGAAGTAGATGCAGCCCGCCACGCTGAACACGTCGCACGCGACGGTCGCGCTTCCGGGTCGTGCCAATTCCGGCGCGCGATAGCCGATTCGGCCCGACGGTCTGGCCGGCCAGTCCGGCGGTCGCACGCCATCGAAGTCCACGAGCATCGCGCCCCGTGGCGTGTCGGGATGGATGTTTCGCGGGTGGAGATCGCGGTACGTCCATCCGAGGGCCGCGAAGTGTTCGAACGCCTCGCAGAGCTCGATTCCCAGCGCGATCGCGTGTGTCTGGTCGAGCGCGCCACGCGTGTCGACACGTTCGCGTAGGCTTGGTCCGGCGACCACGTCCATCAGATTGACGCGGTCGCCATCGTGTTCGAACGCGTCCCAGAAGGTCGGGACACGGGCGTGGGCGAGGGCGATCAGCGCGTCCCGTTCGTGATCGGCCGCCGCGCGCGCGGCCGGCGTGTCTGAGTAGAACTTCGCGGCGTACGTCGCGCCGGTTGATTCATCGGTGACGCGGAGGACGTCCGCGATATAGCCCGATCCGAGGTGATCGATGACGAGGTATCGGCAGTTTGGGCCGAGCCGGCGACCGAGCAGCGATTCCCATTGGCGGCCGGATGGGCGGGCGGCTCGCACAGGCCTCCCTAACGGACCGGAGTAGCGGCCAACACGCACACATTCAGCGGACCGCGCTTGCCCTTGACGACGATCGCTCGATGTTCACGGCGGCTATCGTCGCCCTCGACCAGTTCCGCCGACACCAGAATCTCCCCTGGTCCGGCCGAATCGCACAAGCGCTTGGCCGTGTTCACCGTGTCGCCGATCACGTCGTACGCCTTGACGTCCTCGCTTCCGAGCAATCCCTCGACGACCGGTCCGGCACAGACGCCGATGCCGAGTTCGAGATTCCACGGTTCCAGGTAGCTCGCCACGGCGGCGCGCAGATCGAGAGCGGCTTGCACGGCCGCCGGACTGGTGTCGAAAACCAGCATGATCTCGTCGGCGGTGAGCTTGGCTTTGATGGTGCCGGCGGCGGTCCAGGCACGCTCTGCCTCCCGATAGAAACCGTTGAGCATCGTCACGACGGTCTCCGGCGGTTGCGGCTCGCTCCACCGCGTAAAGCCGCGGATATCGGCGAAGACGATCGCCCGCTCGCGCCGACGGAGAGCGAGCGATTCGTGGTCCGAGACCGCCTGCTCGAGGAGCGTCCGACCGAGCAGCCATTCTGAGTAGCGGTGGAGGCGCGCGTTGAGCGCGTGCACGGCATCGAGGTATCGCTCGGCGGTGATGGCCGACGAACCGACCAGCGCGCCGAGGAACACGATCGCGGTGGCGAAGAATACGTGGCTGCCATCGGCCAGGAAGCCGATCGGATCGACGCTCTGCGCGGCGGTGAGGGCCTCGTAGATTCCGTACATCACGATGAGAATGGCGGACCGAACGAGAGCCTCGACCACGATCAAGGCATCGCGCGCACCGCCGTGGGTCGAGAGGCGAGCCTGCTGGGTGAGGCCAATGAGGATGGCGACGACCCAGAACGCGAGATGGTGCGGCGCCTGGAAGAATCGCCAGCCTTCGAAAAGAGTCTCGACGGTCGTGTACAGCGCCGGCGCGACCAGATTGCCGAGGAGCGGTCGCTCGCGTCCTTGCTCACGCCAGCGCGCCAGGACGAATGCCTGACTGATCGCCGCGCCAACCATCACGTAGAGATCCGGCGCGCGCAGGAACGGTCCTGCCCCTTCGAGCAGGAGTTCCAGCAGGATGTTGACGAGCGGAAAATGAGCGGTATTGCGGAACAGTTCGTCAAGCGTGAGGGCGCGGAGCTTGGCCCGCGGCCGCCCCCCGGCGAGATCGAGCGCCATGGGATGGACTATATCGGCGTGGTCAATTGGCAGCGGCGGAGTGCGCCGGCGCACTCCGCCTACGGGACGTCGCGACGTCTCGGTGACGTGGACGTGAGTGCGGAAACAGTCGGCGCCCGGCTGCCGGATGCGTCCAGCGGAGTTACGAGGGGCGCTTCGGAGTATCGCGAAAGAAAGAGGAGAGCGACGGGATTATCATTCAACAGCGTATCACAGGCGTGATACACTGAGTCGGTGAAGAGCGTCCGCTTGGGTCCTGAGCGCGACGAGCAGTTGGCGCGCGCGGCTCAAGCAGAAGGTCTGACCGAGTCGGAATACATCCGGCGCGCGCTCGATCGCGCGCTCGCGGAATTTGCCGCGCGCGGGACGCTACGCGAACGGCTCAGTGATGTGATTGGGAGCGTCCGGTCCAGCGGTGGTGTTGCGCGCCGCACCAGCGAAGCGTTCGCGGAGCTCATGGACGAGGAGCGCAAGCGCCCGTGACGGTGACCGACGCCGGACCGCTTATCGCACTACTCGATACTGGCGAATCCGACCACGACGCCTGCGTCGCTGCGCTTGGCTCGCTTCAGCCACCGCTCGTCACGACCTGGCCCGCGTTGACCGAGGCGATGTATCTGCTGGGTCGCAACAGCGGCTGGACAGGCCAGGAGCGGCTATGGCGATTGATCCAACGGCGGGATCTTGTGGTCCGTGACCTCGATGGCGCTCTGGTCGAACGGACGCATCACTTGATGGAGCGGTACCGCGACCTGCCTATGGCTCTGGCCGACGCATCGTTGATTTCCCTGGCGGATTCGCTACGAACTCGTCGCGTGTTCACCCTCGATGCACGCTTCCGCATCTATCGCTCCGGAACTGGCCAGGCATTCGAGATCGTGCCCTGACCCCAAGAATCGCAATCATCGGCGCCGGCGGGTACGTCTTTCCGTTGCGACTGATCGGCGACCGGCTGAGCTTCCCGGCATTGCGAGACGCGACGCGGTCGCTGATGGATGTCAACATCGCTGGCGCGGAGCGGACCGCCGCCGCCACACGCGAGCTTGTGAGGCACCGCGGCGACTTCGCGGTCTGGCGCGTCAGCGCCGCGCTATGGCCGGACCGCGCGAACGAACAGGTCGTGGATGGGCAGAGCGAAGCCGGGTAGGAGTGGCGACGCGAGCGTGTCGGCCTCGAGAAGGGTGGCGACCAGGTGGAGCTGCAGCAGCTGCTCGCGGCGGTAGAGCTCGACCTGGCGCAATTGCCAATCGACGATCCAGTATTCGCGCACGCCGCGGCGCGAGTAGAGATTCAGCTTGGTCTCGCGGTCGCGCCGTTCGTTGTGGGCGCCGGGCGAGAGCACCTCGACGACGAGGTCGGGCGCGGCGTGGAAGTGGCCGGCCTGATCGAGTGCGCTGGCGAGCCGCTCGCGGCTGTACCAGGCGACGTCTGGCGCGACGTCGTCGTCCGGGGCGAAGATCACGCCCGGCGCGCCGTAGGCCTCTCCGGCGCCCGTCTGGAGGCTCCAGCGATCGAGAGCCCCAGTGGCGCGGCCGCAAACCAGTTGATGTTCGGCACCCGGCTGCTTGGACGCGTACAGCTGTCCATCGATGATCTCGCGCCGCTTGCCGTCGTCGGGCATCAGCTCCAGGTCGGCCGACGTGAAGCGCATCGCTTGCGCCATAGGTTCCTCCCGCGCCGAGGAAATCATACCAGGCAGGACGGCCCCGCACCGTCTCGCTCCACCCGTTCGGGCCAGACCGTCGTGAATTCGGTATCTCGGTGCGCGCGGCTCGCGCAAGGCTGATCCGATCGATGTCCACCACCTGTGGTACCCTGCCTCAACCAAGTGTCGCCAAACATCATTCTCTTCAACCCCGACGAATGGCGGGCCGATTGCACCGGCTGCTACGGCGATCCGACCGTACAGACGCCGAGCCTCGATGCGTTGGCGGCACGGGGCGTGCGCTTCGACCAATGTCACGCGCAGCATCCGGTCTGTTCGCCATCGCGATGCTCGTTCATGACCGGGTGGTACCCGCATGTGCGCGGGCACCGCACGCTCTGGCACCTGCTCAGCCCCGACGAGCCGAACCTGCTGCGCTACCTGACGCAGGCCGGCTACGACGTGCGCTGGTACGGCAAGAACGATCTGCTCGCGCCCGAGTGCTTCGCATCGAGCGTGGCCGAGGCGGGAACGGCCTCCTCCTCATCGTTCGCGCCCCACGTCAACCCCTGGCCGGCTGGCGACCCGCGGCGAATGAGTTTCCTGTTTGCGCCGGGGGGTGACCCGCGCGACCATCAGGACTACGCGAACGTCCAGCGCGGGATCGAGTTCCTGCGCCAACCGCGCGATCGCCCGTTCTGCCTCTACCTGCCGCTGACGATGCCGCACTGTCCGTACACCGCCCCCAAGCCGTACCGCCACATGTACGATCCGGACGCCCTGCCGCCGCTACTCCCGACGGTCGGCGGCAAACCCTCGTTCTATCGACGGATTCGCGAGACGCGTCGGCTCGATGAAGTTGACGACCGGACGCTTCGCGAGATCCGAGCCGTATACCTCGGCATGATCTCCTACTCGGATTGGTTGCTCGGCGAACTCCTCCGTACCCTCGACGAAACCGGGTTGTCCGAAAACACCATCGTGATCGCTTTTTCCGACCATGGCGATTGGGCGGGCGACTACGGGCTGGTCGAGAAATGGCCGTCGGCGCTCGATGACACCATCACACGCGTGCCGTTCGTCGTGGCCGGGCACGGCATCGCGCGTGGCCACACGGTGCGCGAAGTGACCGAGTTGTTCGATCTGACGCCGACGGTTCTCGAACTGGCCGGCATCCAACCGCGCCACACCGTTCAGGCGCGCTCCCTGGTGCCGCAACTGCGTGGCGCGGCGGGCGACCGCGATCGAGCCGCGTTTGCCGAAGGTGGCTACGATCCACACGAGCCCCACTGTTTCGAGGGGCGGCCCGATCGCGACGCGTTCGCGCGCGATCCGAACAACATCTACTTCCCGAAGGGCGCGCTGCAGCAGGCGGAACCAGCGACCGTCTGCCGGGCCATGATGGTGCGAACCGGTTCGCACAAGCTCATTCGCCGCGCCGCCGACCGCTCCGAGTTGTACGACCTCGTCGCGGATCCCACGGAACTCCGCAATCTGTACGACGATCCGACGCACGCCGGAGTCCGCGCCCAACTCGAAGCGCGGCTGCTGGAGTGGATGCTCACGACGGCGGACGTGACGCCCTTCCAGGAGTATCCACGCGGTTTCACCGCGGAGTGGGTCGGCTCGCGGCACTAACTCGACTTTGCCCGCTTGGGGCCTGATTCGGGGCTGGTTTCGGTCGAACGAACGCCCGGCTCCCGTGCCGGTAGGACCAGTGCGCCGTTGGCGCCAGACTCACCGACGCAGCGCCCGTGGAATCACGAACTTGCTGGCGGTGTGCGTCGCAGAGAACGCGGCGACTTTGACGTCGACGAGGCCGACCGCCTTCGCGGCGGCGAAGATGTCGACATCGCGCAGATCGCGGCGGCCCTTGGGCGAGATTACCCAGATCGCGCCGTTCGGACTCAGCGACTCACGCAGTTCGGTCAGCGGCGCCAGGTCGTCAAGCCGATCGATGCCGAGAAAGACGATGTCGATCGGCGGTTCTGGCGCGTCCACGATGTCGCCGACGCGCTCGACCAGGTCGCGCCGAAACGACTCGTCGGGCACGTCGATGACGGCGATCGACTGACCGGCTTTCACACCGAGCTTGTCGAGCCGGCTCGGCGGGTTGGTGACGCGTTTCGCCCACCGCTCCGCTTGCGGCCCCAGTTCGAACCGCGCCGTGCCTTCGGGAAAGGTAACGATGAGTTCGCCATTCTCGGCGTTGACCGCCGAGATATCGCGAAACGGAATCCTGAGTCGGAATTCGCCACGGAAGGTGAGTTCAGTCGTCTCGCAGTGCGCCTTGCCCACCGCGCGTCGACCGTTCCACGTCACCGCGCAGTTCGCTTCCAAACCCATTCATGCCTCCGCCGCGCGCGCTTCCAAGAGAGCAACTGGCTTCCGCCGATCAAGTTTGCGGGCGCTATGATGGGATCAATCGTGGATGAGTGTCGGACCGTTCCGCGCGAAGCGCTCGACGACATCGTTCGACGCATTGTCGCGGTCGCGGCCCCGGACCGCATCATCCTGTTTGGATCAGCCGCGCGAAGGAATACGGGTCCGCACAGCGATGTCGATTTGCTCGTCATCAAGTCCGGCGCATTCGATCGCGCCGGCGTTACCAATGCGATCTACCGAGGCGATCTACCGAGCGGCGATCGGCGCGTCGGAAGCAGTCGACGCCATTGTCGCGCGCCCGGAGGATGTCGATCGATACCGCGAGAGTGAAGCGCTCATCGTTGCTCCTGCTCTCCGGGAGGGCAGGCTCTTCTATGCCGCGTGAGCGGTTCGCGCCCGACGAGCCCCGCGAGTGGCTGAATCGTTCGCGAAGTAACCTCATGCGCGCGAGGCGTGTCGAGGTCGGCATTTACCTCGAGGATCTTTGTTTCGATGCGCAGCAAGCCGCGGAGAAGGCAATCAAGGCAGTGCCGACCGAACACCGACCGCGATGCGACTGATCGTCTGGCGGATCCCTCGAATGGGCTCCCCAGAGATTGAAACGACCAATGATTCCATTCACCCGCGCATCTCGCGAACGGGTACCATTCGGGTCAAGCGCGATCGAGATCGCCGTCGGTCGCCGCCAGGGAGATGGGCAGATGCCGAATCGGGAGTTCTCGAAGCCGACGGAAGCGGTGCGCACGGTGCGTCAGGCGCGCGTGTATCACCCGGAACCGGTGTCAGCGGACGCTGTAAACGAGTTGCTGCAGGTTGCCCGGTGGACTGGCAGTTCGCGGAATACCCAGCCGTGGCACTTCATCGTCATCGACGATGGCGAGCAACTGCGGCGCATCAGCGAACTACGGACGCCCATCAACTGGGTCGCCGGCGCACCGCTCGGCATCGCGCTGGTACTGGATGGGGCGAATCCGTCCAGCGAGGGGTACGATGAGGGGCGCGTCACCGAGCGCATCTTGATCGCGGCGAACATGCTCGGGCTGGGCGGCGGCGTCGCGTTCTATGGCGACGAGGCTCAGCAGGCCGAGGGCAAGCGCATTCTCGGCATTCCGTCGGAGAAGTTGGCTCGCTCAGTCGTCATCATCGGGCGCCCGGTCACCATCAAAGACCCGCGGCCGAATCGCTCCCAACCTGGTCGAAAGCCGCTCTCCGAGATCGTCAGTCACAACCGCATGGGCGTCACCAGGTAGGGAGATCCTCATCCCGGAGACGCCCTCACCCCGACCCTCTCCCAGGCTCACCACCAGGCCGCGGCTCGTGCGCGCCAGGCGAGGAGGACGTTGACCGCGAAGGCGAGCGCGAGAAGGATGATTCCCAGGGCGATCGCGCGCGCGAAGTCGCCGCGGCTCGTGTCGAGCGCGATCGCGGTCGTCAGCACGCGCGTCTGACCGGCGAGATTTCCACCGACCATCAGTGACGCGCCCACTTCGGAGATCGCGCGCCCGAATCCGGCCGCGATCGCCAGCATTACCTGCGGCAGCGCGGCGAAGACGAGCTCGCGGCCCAGGTCGATCCCTCCGGCGCCATCGGCACGCAGCGCCTCGGCGATGTGCCGGTCGATCAGTTCGAGCGCGCCGCGGGTGACCCCCGCGACGATCGGCGCGGCCACGATCGTCTGCGCGACCGCCATCGCCTCCGGCGTGTACAGGAGCGCCAGCGCACCCAGCGGACCGGTTCGCCAGAGAAAGACTGTGACGACCAGGCCAACGACGACCGGTGGCAGGCCCATTCCGGTGTTGACCACGGCGTCAAGCAGCGCGCGGCCTCGGAACTGACGCGTCGCGAGAACGACGCCAACCGGAATTCCGACGATCGCGGCCAGGATGGTCGCACCGACCGAGACCCGCAGTGAGAGTGCGGCGATCGCGAGGACCTCCCGATCGGCCCGGAGCAGGAGCGCAATCGCCTCAGACAGTCCGAGCCAGAGCAGATCCACGGCCGCTTATGGTACGTGGCGGACGGACGGTCGCGTTTGCTCGCACCTGATTGGCGCGAGGGCGGGCGGCATACCCGCCGTTCCCGGTTGCGCGGTTACAGCGCCAGGCGAAAGATCTCGCGCAATTCGGCGGCGCTCCGAATTGGGCGCGGCGCGTTGGCGAGATCCGGCGGTCGCTTCGCGTAGTCGTCGGCCAGTGAATCGAGCACCTCGGCCGTCGCGCCGAACTCGCGCAGCGGTCGGTGCGTGCCGACGTCGACGAGCAATTGCCGGATGGCGTCGATGCCGCGCTGGGCGACGTCGCGATCGGAGAGCCCCTCGGTTGGCACACCGAGGGCCTCGGCGACGTCGACGAGTTTCTCGACGCAGCCGTTCAGGCTGAACTCGAGCAGATACGGCAGCAGTAGGCCGAGCGAGAGACCGTGCGGGATCCGATACCGGTCGCCGACGACCTGCGACACCGGATGAACGATGTGCAGGCCGGCATTGCCGAAGCCGAGACCGACCAGAACGCTGGCCGCGTACATCATCGCTGAGCGCGCCTCCATGTCCTCACCGTTGGCAACGGCGCGCCGGAGGTACCGCCCGCAGATCCGCACCGCTTCAAGATTGAGCAGATCGGCCATCGGATTGTGCCGGCGATTCGTGTAGCTCTCGACCGCCTGCGTGAGCGCGTCAGTGCCGGCCACCGCCGTGACATGCGCCGGGGCGCCGCGGGTCAATTCCGGATCGCAAATCGTCACGTTCGAGCGAAATCGCGCGATCAGCCAGTGCTTGATTCCGGTTGCCGGATCGATCGCGCCCGCGCCGCGTGTCATGTCGGCGCCGGTGCCCGATGTCGTTGCCAGGAGGACCAGCCGAGGCCCGCGTTTGAGCGTCGCCGCTCTGGTCGGATCGACGTAGTCCATGAAGGAGCCGCCGTTGGCGACGATCGTACTGGTCGCCTTCGCCGAGTCGAGGGTCGATCCCCCGCCGACCGCGACGAGCGTGTCGTATTCACCCGACTTGCAATACTCGACGGCCGCCGCGACCGCCGGCAGCGTCGGTTCGGTCACGACGTCGTCCCAGACCGAGACGGCCAGCCCAGCGTCCCGGAGCGACTTTTCGATGCCGTCGACGATCCCGGTTCCGCGGACGACCTTGTCGGTCATCAGCATCACGTGCTTCGCGCCGATGCCAGCCGTGCGCGGACCGGTCTGCGCGGCGGCGCCCACGCCGAAGACGATACCCTCCGAGGGCAGACTGAACTCGAAACTCGCCGCGTACGTCACGCAATTCCTCCCCGCGCCGTGTGCGCGGAGGCAGCATAGCCGGCGCGCACACGGCGCGCCGGCCCTGGTGAAGATCTACTGGCGAGCGACGCCGTTGTGGCTGTATGTGCCCGCAATTGGCACGGCGCGCTGAATGATGTCCAGCACCGGGCAATGCTCGTTGACGGTCGCGACGAGACGGTCGATCTCCTCGCGCGAAGCCGAACTCCGAACATCGACGTCGAACCGCACTTCCTTGTACCCGGCCGGTACGTCCGCCACGCCGTAGAAGCCGCGCGCGTCGAGCGTGCCCTTGGCGCTGATCGAGATGCTGTCGAATGGGATGCCGAGCACCCGCGCATACGTGGCGTACACGATCTCCTGGCATGTCCCGAGCGCGGCCAACACCAGTTCGACCGGGTTCGGTCCGGTGTCGGTTCCGCCGAGAACGGCCGGCTCGTCGACGATCAGGCTGTGCGTCCGAATCGTCGCCTCGGTGGCGTACCCATCGACGAGTTTCGAGTCCGCGCCGAACTCGACGATTGCCTTCTCACCGGCATTCTTGAAGTGCTCGCGCATTCCGGCGATCGTCTCCGCGAGTTGATCTTTCTTGACGTCAACAGCCACGTGCTTCTCCTCAGTCGATTACTGGCGAAAAGATAACTATTCAAATCTTCTTAGTCAAGATTGCATGGCGGTGCGCGGCGTCGACAGCTACTATCTGTGTCTGGGCAAATGGTTCGGCTCCCCAGGCACGGAGCGCACACCCGGATGGCGTTCACTGCGCGGCGCTGGCGTGGGATGGCGCGGCGAGAGCCGGACACGGTTTACGATATAGGCGACGCGACGCTGTCCGGCTGTCGCGCCGGATGCCGGCCACCGGGGCGCGGCAATCGAACCGTGGAGAGGTCTGCCAATGCCGCGCATGCACTGTATGGAAGCCGCCGTCCGGGTGATGGAAGACGAGGGGATCACCGCGATCTTCGGAATGCCCGGCGCCAACATCAATCCCTTCTACCAGGCGCTCGCGAAGTCGACGAAGATTAAGCACTTCATCGCCCGCCACGAGGAGGGCGCGTCTCACGCCGCCGAGGGCTGGGCGCGCGCGACCGGCATCCCCGGCGTCTGCGTCTCGACCTCCGGACCGTCCGGTACGAACTTCGTGACCGGCCTGTACAACGCGTTTCAGGATTCGGTCCCAATCATCGCGATCACCGGCCAGCACACGCGCCCGATGCAGGGCAAGGAAGCGTTTCAGGCGCTCGACATCACCGAGATCGTGCGCCCGGTCGTCAAGAAGGCGTACTACGTGCGCGAAGCGGCCCAGATTCCGTGGGTCTTCCGCGACGCCTTCCGCGTCTGTCGCGAGGGCCGTCCGGGCCCGGTGCTGATCGACCTTCCGATCGACGTTCAACGCGGCGAAGTCGAGTACGACCCGTCGATCGATGGCCCGTTGCCAGTGCATCGCCCGGCGCCGGACGAGCGGCGCATCCGCCGCGCGATCGACATGCTCCTGGCCGGTCAGAAGCCGATCCTCCTGGTCGGCGGCGGCGCCGTCACGAGCGGCGCCGGCGAGGCGTTCCGCGCGTTTGCGGAGTACCTGCAGATTCCGGTCGTCAACACGTCGATGGCGAAGGGCGCCTTCCCGGCCAGCCACTCGCTCTACGCCGGTGAAGTCGGCATCCAGGCATCGACGCGTTCCGGCAACGCCGCGTTCCTCGACTCGGACGTCGTCTTCGCGTTGGGCTGCCGGTTCGGCGATCGCCACACCGGCGCGCTCGACGTCTACATGCGCGGCCGAACGTTTATCCAGGTCGATATCGATCCCCTGCAGATCAGTCGCCAGTTCCCGGTCGATCTCGGCATCGTTGGCGATGCTCGGCTGGTGATGGAGGCAATGACTCGCGTCGCCAAGGGCGTCACGCCAGCCCGCCAGGCCGACGAGCGAGCGAAGGCGATCCCGGCGCAGCGGAAGGAACTGGCGCGACGGCTCGATTTCGCCGGCACGCCGATCAAGCCACAGCGGCTCTACAAGGAGATCAACGAGTTCTTTGGCCCCGACACGATCTTCACGACCTGTATCGGTCTGAACCAGATCTGGGCGAATCAGTTCATGGAGATCGAGAAGCCCGGACATTTCATGCTCGCCGGCGGCGCCGGACCGCTCGGCTGGGATATGCCAGCCGCGATCGGGGTCAAGGTCGCGAAGCCGCACGCCACGGTCGTGAATATCACCGGCGACTACGGCTTCCAATTCTGCATGCAGGAATGGGGCATGGCCTGTCAGTACGGCATCCCGGTCGTCGTCGTCGTCGTCAACAACGGCAACATGAGCCTCATCCGACAGGGCCAGAAGTACGGCTACGGCGGCCTGCGCTTCGAGGTCGACATCGACTTCCCACACGGCGCGGAGACGGAGAACAATTTCCTCGATTTCACGACGTTCTCGGAGGCGTTCGGTGGCTGGGGTGAACGCGTAACCGATCCCGATCAGATCAAGGGCGCATTCCAGCGCGCGCTCGCCTCGGGCAAACCCGCGATCGTCGATGTCATTGTCCAGCGCGACGCCGACGCGTCGATGGGCCTGGCGATCGACGCGGTGCGCGAGTTTGAGCCGATCGAGGAGAAGCAGCCGGTCGCCAGCCGGTAGCGAGATGACGTACAGGCCGATGGTCCGCGTTTCGCGGACCGTCGGGCGAGATCGACCGCGCCGTTCGTGTCGTGACCGGAGGGCGTCGCACTTCCCCGACCGGTCGTTGGTGGTTGGCTCGAAGCTGTCAGCTTTCCGATAGCTCGCGCGCCGCGAAAGGCGCTTCAATCATTCTGACGCCGATCGCCGCGTCGAGTCGGATACGACGTCTGTGCCCGGACGACGGAGGCACACGTGAAGAAACTTTCGGTGCAGATCCAGGACGGCGGTCGCGACGATGCCTGGGATCTCGTCGAGCGCGTTTCGCCGCGCATTCTGAAGCTTCTCAACACCGCGTTTCGCTGGGATCGCGCCGGGCGCTGGCAGGCCGGGCGGGCGCCCGGCGACTCGGTACTCGTCCTTCGGTACGTGGCGAACGACCGTCTGGAGGACGCGATCGCGAATACGCGGTGGCTCATCGAGCGGGCCAATGAGGCGCGCGGGCACGGACTGACCGGCATCGTCCTGGAGATCCCGATCAACGAGGCGTTCCAGACCGGCGACGACCTTTCGCGATTGGCCGAAGCGACCGTCGGCGCGGTCGACGCGGTCACCGGCGCCGAATTCGGCGTCGCAATCGGCAATTTCTCGGTCGGCAATCCGATCCGCCTCATCGGCGCATCGGTTGGCGGTGAGATCGTCGGGTCCGCCGCCGCCGACTGGCCACGGTTCCTGCCGGCGCTGCGCGCGACCCGCGCCGCGATCGCCCGGCACGGCGTGGCCGGCTTCCTCTCGTTGCACGAGTACAGCCATCCGGCCGATTGGCGGAATCCGTGGCGCCTGACCCGCTATCGCCGGGTCTGGGAAGAACTCCCGGCCGATGCCCGCCTCCCGATCCTCGTCACGGAGTTCGGGATCGACAAAGGCACGCTCGATGGCAAGCTGGATGGCTGGCGCAATCCGATGTTCGGTCTGAGCGCGGGCGGCTACGCCGATCTGTGTCGCTGGTACCGCGACGAAGTCGCGCGCGATCCGTACGTTCACGGCGTCACATTGTTCGTCGCCGGCGCCTACCGTGGCGCGCCGCCGAATGGCTGGGAGTCGTTCGAGGTCGTCGGCGCGGGCGAGGTCGAGGACCTCATACGGGAAGAGGTCGACGGACCGCCGCTCTGGCTTCCGAGCGCGACCGACGACCGCCAACCGCCGCGCGACGACCGAGGGTCGAACGGTGGCGCAACCGAACCAACCGATTACGTCGCGATCGTTCGCGCCGCCGCCGAGAGGCACGGTGTTCCGCCCGATCTCCTCGATCGGATGGCCCGTCAGGAATCCTCCTACGACGAGGACGTCATTCGGGGTCGGCGCGATTCGGCGGCCGGCGCGCGCGGACTGATGCAGATCATACCCAGATTTCATCCAGATGTTGATCCTCTCGATCCGGTCGCGGCGGCTGAGTACTGCGCGGCGTGGTTGACGCGGGAGGCGAGCGCCTACGGAAACGATTGGACGCGAGCCGTCATCGCCTGGAACGGCGGCCACGGCGCCGTCGAAGCGTGGGAGGCTGGGGAGCCGCACCCGGAAACGGTGGCCTACCTGACCGCGGTGGTCGGCGAGGCTCCGCCCGGCGATCTGTGCATCGCGCAGTTCGGGCCGTTTCTGGCCGATCGTGGATTCGACACCGCGACGATCGCGTCGGCCTGCGGACCGATCGCGGCGGTCGGACTCGCGGCCAGCCTCGGCGTCGCGGTCGCGCCGGAGGACGCACTCCGCGAGGCGCCACGCCACGGCTGGGACGCCGTCAATGGAATGGGCGGCGCCGGGGGCAATGGTCCGGCGAACTTCGTCGCGATGTGCGCCGCTCTGGGTGTCGTTGCCACGCCGATCGAGCGCGAGGCGGTCCTCGATACGCTGCGCGCGGGACAGAAGATCGTGATCAGCACGCCGGCGCACTACTACCTCGCGCAACGCGCCAGTCGCATCGATGTCGATCTCTACGTCGGCAACACCGGTCGCGCTCGGCGCGGTGGCGCACCCTGGATGAGTCTCGATGCTATCGCGGCGCTCGATGGCGCCATCAACGGACTCTTCGTCGGCCGCCCGGCCGTCGGTGAAGCACCCGGCGTCACCGACGAATCGCCGGTCGCGTTGCTCGACGCGATCGATCGGGAAGTCGAACCGTTCCTCGAGCGCGACGTGGGCCGTGACGCGGCCACGCGGATTCGAGAGCTGACACGTCGCCTGCGCGCAGCGATCGAGACGGAGGATAGATAGTGGATTCGATCATCAGCTATTCGCTCGCGGCCGTTCCGATCGTCAAGATCGTCATCGGCCTGACCCGGATGGTGGGACCGGTTTCGCGCTGGGCGCCGCCACTGCTTGCCCTCGTGTCCGGCCCGGCCGCGATCGTGCTCCTCATCGTCGCCGAGAAGGGCGCGGGCGGGATCGACAGCCAGTTGATCGCCCAGGCGATCCTCGGCGGCATTCTGGCAGCCGGGACCGCGGTCGGCATTCACGAGATCGACCAGCGCGCCAAGCCAACGATTCAATAGGTTGAAAACGCTCGGCCGATCGCGCCGCGGCCGGTCGAGCGAGTTGCACCCGCCAGCCGAGGTTCGCGCTACCGCTGCGTGAGATCTCGCAAAGCTTCGCCGAGGTCGCTGAACCGGAATCGGTAGCCGGATTCGCGCGCAACCCGTGGCACGATACGTTGCGACGCCAGCAACATATCCACCCGTTCGCCTAATGCGAGCCGAAGTGCCAACGCTGGCGCCGGGGCGATCGCCGGTCGGCCGAGCGCGCGACCGATCTCGCGGGCGACCTCGCGATTCCGTACCGGGACCGGCCCGACGAGGTTGAGCGGCCCGCGAACCTGAGGTGTGTCGATCGCGTGCAGGATCAGGCCAGCCACGTCGTCGATGTGAATCCAGCTCATCCATTGACGGCCCGTTCCGAGCGGACCACCGACGAAGAAGCGGAACGGCAGGATCAGCTTCGGGAGCGCGCCGCCCTCGCGCGCCAGGACGATGCCGGTCCGGGCGAGGACGACACGTGTCGTCGCGAGGCCGTCGGCGGCCGCTTCCCAGTCGCGACAGACGGAGGCCAGGAAGTCATTTCCCGCCGGCGCTTGCTCGTCGACCTCGTCGTCGCCCCTCGGCCCGTAGAAGCCAATTGCCGACCCTTGCACGAGTACGCTCGGCGGCGTCGCTATCGCCGCGATCGCGCGGGCCAATCGCTCGGTCGCTACGACCCGACTCCGACGGATGCGCGTCTTCTGGTCGGCTGTCCACGGGCGATCGGCGATCGGCTCGCCGATGAGATTCACGACCGCGTCGGCGTTCTCGATCGCCTCCATTGGCGGCGCCGACGCGGCGGGATCCCACGCGAAGGCGCTCGCGCCCGGAAACAGACCAATCAGTTTCGCCGCGTCGCGCCCGAGCGTAACGACGCGATCGCCGCGCGAATGAAGTGCGCGCGTGACTGCTCGTCCAATCAATCCACTGGCGCCGGCGACGACGACTCTCACGTCAAGCGTCCGGCCGGCTCGTTGCGATGCGCGACAGGTATTCGACGGCCGAGGCCGCCGGCGACCCGATCACCTCGTCGGCGGCCTCGGCGTAGGCCGCGGCGATCGCCGAGAGTGTCTCGTCGTCTTGGCGCAACCCGACCAGCGCGGAAAGCCCGGACAGATCGCTGGGAAGACCCTCGACCGCGCCGAATACCGCGAACGTGTCGACCACGTTGCGGAGTGCGTCCGCCGCATCGACTACCACGCCTGGTGTGACGTGTCCACTCAATCTGCGCCAGAGAGCGGCCAGGAGCCGCACGTGTCGCTCTGGGCCGATGGTATCGCCTGGTGGATGCTCGATCGGTCGAGCGGATTGACCGATCAGGCTGGTCGCGCCGCTAACCGCGTCGAGGACCGCGTCGCCGAGATACGTGCCATGGATCTGGGCGCACAATGCGGGGAGTCGGACGAAAGCCCCGCCGCCGAACCCGATCGGAACGCCGGCCGCCGCCAGTTCGTGTGCCGCGCGCGCGAGGCCGACCGCCGCGCGCAGATGCTGGGCCGTGAAGACGACGACGTCCGGACGCTCGCGCGCGACGAGAACCGAAAACCCGGTCTCAGGCACGTTGCCGCTGAGCGTGGACGCGCTCCAGCCGGCGCGTCGCAGCATCAACGTCATCAAGAGCGGTGGCAGCGAGTGGAGGTCGTCTGGCGCGCAGGCGCACCAGAATCGGCCGGGCCGTGATGGCGGAGGAGCCGCCGCTACCAGCACCTCGATACGGCGGGTGGCCACGGCCGTGGCGAGGTGTTCCTGGTGCGGCGTGACCTCGCCGCGCCGCCAGGCCTCGCCGATATCGGCCAGACCAGCCTGCAGGATGTCGCGTATGACGACTTCGACCGGAAACCGCGCGAAGCCGTCGCCTAGCGCGGCGTCGGCGCCCGCCTCGTCGAGACGAACGCAGGCGGTGATCCAGCGGTTGCGAATGCCGACCGCGACTCCGTCGCCGTGAATCTCCGGTGCGACCTGATCTCGCGCCCGCCAGAGTCGAATCGCGTCGCCGACGCGGGATCCCTGCCGCACGCGCGAGCCGATCCAGGCCAACATCGCGACCTGACCGGCATCGTACAGGCGATGTCCGCCAATGGTTCGCGACGGTCGCAGCAAACCGTATCGTCGCTCCCAGGCACGCAGCGTCGCTGGAGGAATCGCGATGCGGCGAGCCACGTCGGCGATGCCGATGAGACGGCTGTCATCCGGCTCGGCACGATCCGTCATAGTGACGATGCGCCCCGCGGTTGCGTCGGCGGCGCGATTCGCGGCCCTGTGCACAACTCGGTAACCATCACGTCTATGTGATCGACCGACCACAGACATACGTGCGTTATGCGGATAATAGCCATATTTATCGCCATTTGTCGTGCAACGCGACGCGAGCTTCGCGCGCGTATCCTGCTTGTTCCTTCATCGAACTCCGGCTCCGCGATGTCTGGAACGTTTCTACACCGTTGGCAGCGCCATGTCGCTATTTTTTCGTTACAGTCTCGTACCGATCGCCGACCGTTGCTTACAGGTTGTTTATTTCACTAAGTGGGCATATCACGATATTGGTGATTAGGTATACGAGACATTCGGAATCGTGGAGGCGCCTGGGAGATTGGCGCGCCGGTTTCTTGGACGAGCTATTCGGGACGAGCCCTTACGTCCGGTCGGTGATCTCGATCCGATTGTTCTCCGGGTCGCGGAAGAACACGAGGCGCAGGCGCTGGCCATTTGGTTGGGTGATCTCGCGCAATGGCGCTTCGAGGGCGACACCGTTCGCGGTCAGGCCGGCGACGATCTCTTCGATGTTCGCAACCGAGAACCCGATGTGGTCGAGGACGCCCTTTTCGGCCGTGTCTTGCTCGGCCGCGCGGACCAATTGGAGGCCCGGTAACCATGCCGAGGCCGGGCGGGCCGCGTCGCCGGAGGTGCGCAGGACTTCGAGTCCCATGATTTCGGTGTAGAAGCGCAGCGTGGCCTCGAAGTCGCGAACGCGCAGGGCGGTGTGGAGGTTTTCTGGGACGATGCGGGCTTTCACTGTCATGGCGGCAGTATATGCTCTCCGCGCTCCGGCGCCGTCCGGGGACGAACCAGCCCGGGAGCACGTACGTCATCCAGGCGATGGGCGAGTCGCGGCTGCCGCTGCTGGGCCACTGAGCGTTCGTTCGAGATCCTGTGTATCTGATGGAGGACACGTGACGACGGCAAGGCCCCGAATCCTGATCTGCGCGAATGCCAAAGCCCGGGACAACTACGTTGTCGGTCCGGCCGCCGAACGCCTGAGCGTCCTCGCCGATCGGTCGTTCCTGCTGTCTGAGGGCGCGGCCGCGCCAGCGGGAACCGGCTGGCAGTGGGGCGGTCCGTCGATCGATCCGGGCGACCGCGTGCGCCTGAAGGCTGCGCTCGGCGATATCGATGCGCTGATTGTCTGCCACGGTGCGCCGCTGATCGACGACGAGATCCTTGCGACCGCGCCGCGCCTGCGACTCATCGGCGAATTGGAAGGCGATCGGTTCGCCAACCGTATCGACGTCGAGGCCGCCGCCGCGCGAGGGATCCGAGTCGTGGATACCACCCACGGTTCGTCGCCGCCGGTCGCGGAGTGGGCGCTTGGTCTGATTCTGGTTGGCTTGCGCAACGCTGGCGCGCACTTTCGCCGCCTGGTTGCCGGCGAGTTCTATCGCATCGGTGCCGATCGCGGGTCCGATCCCGGCTGGCGGATGAGCGAGTTGACCGGCCGACGGGTTGGCCTGATCGGACTCGGGCACATCGGCCGGCGACTGGTCGAGCTGCTGGCGCCGTTCCGCTGCGACATCGCGGTCCACGACCCCTACGTGCCGAAGGAGGTCGCGCTGGCCAGCCACGTCGAACTGACGTCGCTCGAGGACGTCATGAGCCGCGAGGTCGTCGTCTGTTGCGCGCCGATCACACCGCGCACGCATCGGATGATCGGCGCCCCGCAACTGGCTCTCCTGCGGCCGGACAGCGTCTTCGTCAACGTGTCGCGCGGCGCGATCGTCGATCCGGACGCGCTGATCGCGCGGGCGAAACAGGATGATGGCGTTCGATTCGCGCTCGACGTCTTCGACCCGGAGCCGATCCCGGTCGAGAGCGAGATACGCCGTCTCCCGAACATCTTCCTTTCACCGCACATCGCGAGCCTCAGCCAGGAGTGCGGCCCGCGCTTCTTCGCCTTCATGGTTGACGAGCTCGAACGGTTCTTCGGCGGGCGCGAGACGATGTTCGACATCACGCCGCATGTGCTGGCAAATCGGCGGGGACTGCCGCCGACGTGATCGATTACCTCGGCGCATTCGCCGATATCCCGGCGTCCGAACGAGTGCTGGCCGAGAACATGCGCGCGCTGCTCGATGAGCGGCTCCGTCCGCGGCTCGGCGATCTCTACGAGGCCGGAGAGTTCCCCCTCGATCTCGTGCCTGAGCTCGCCGCGCTTGGTCTCTTCGGCGCGCACGTGCCAGGAATGGCGACCGCCAGCGCGCTGGCATGGGGCCTCGCGCTGCGCGAAGTCGAGCGATGCGACTCCGGACTGCGCAGCTTTGTGTCGGTCCAGGCCTGTCTCACGATGACGGCGATCGCGCAGTGGGGATCGAACGAGCAGAAGGCGCGATGGCTGCCATCGCTTCTACGTGGCCAGGTGATCGGAAGCTTCTCGCTGACCGAGCCGGACCACGGGTCCGATCCGTCCGCCCTGGCGACCGTCGCCGAACGTACCGGCGATGGTTGGATTCTGCGCGGCCACAAGCGCTGGGCCTCGAACAGCCCGATCGCGGGCCTGGTGGTCATCTGGGCGCAGACCGAACCTGGCGCCGGATCGCGCGGCATTCGCGGATTCCTGGTTCCGCTGCCGTGGCCAGGCGTCGAGGTCCGTCCCCTTCATCGAAAGCTATCGCTGCGTATGTCGCCGTCCGGCGAGATTTTCCTGCGCGATGTTCGACTTCCACCGGATGCGATCCTGCCCGAGGCGCGCGGCCTCGGCGCCGCCCTGGCGTGTCTCAACGAAGCCCGCTACTCGATCGCCTGGGGAGTTGTTGGGGTTGCCGAGGAGTGCCTCGATCTCGCGCTGGCGCGCGTGAAGTCGCGCCAGCAGTTCGGTCGGGAATTGGGACGGTTCCAGTTAGTGCAGGAGCGGCTGGCGGCGATGCTTGACGACGTCACGCGGGCGCAACTGGTCGCCCGTCGGTTGGCCGATCTGAAAGACGCCGGGATGTTGCGTCACCAACAGGTCAGCTTTGCCAAGCGGCACAACGTCGCCGGGGCGCAACGCGTCGCCGCGACTGCGCGAGCGCTCTTCGGCGCCGAGGGCATCCTGGTCGACAACGTGGTCATGCGACACATGGCAAATCTCGAGTCCGTCGCGACATACGAAGGCACGGACGAGATCCACACGCTTGTGCTCGGCGCGGATCTCACCGGATTCGACGCCTTTCGATAGGTCGGGCGCCGCGCGGGCGCCGACACGACCGCCGAAGCGCCGCCGTCCTCATGATCATCGGAACCGTGACGAACGCAATCTTGCCGCGTAACCCGAGATACACGTCACTCCCCTCCTGAATGCGTCGGCATGCCAGAGCCCGCGGCCAGCCCGCGTCGACCGACCGCGTAGTTGAGCCGCCGCGCGGCGGCGAGGATCGGCTGGCGCAGCGCTGGGTCTACCAATGCCCGGTGGAACGCCGGGGCGGCCGGAAGCGAAGCCCGCGCGCGTTCGTAGAGCAGAACCGCTGGTCGATTGGCGTGCATTGAGGAGGCGTACCAAAGTCCCGCGACCTCGGGGTATGCTTCGTAGATCGTGCGCGACCAGCGCTGCCCGCGGACTCGCGGCCCTGACGAGATTGCCATCGACGCACCCGCCGCGGTCGGCCACGACCCTGTCAGATCGAGCAACCGGAGCGGTCCGACCGTTTCGTAGCCCACTAACCACGGATCGTCCTGTTCCAGGTCGACGAAGCGGCGATCCTGGAAAACTTCAGCGATGCAGGTGACGACGTCGCCGGCCGCGTAGAAGACGGCCCTTTCTTGCGAGCGCGGCGGCGGCACATGGTGGTCGAAGCGGCCGCGAGCGACCGGACCGAAGGAGCGCCAGTCGTCCCAGACGGACGGGTAGCGGCCGCTCCGCAAGTAGATCCGCCAGAGTAGCGTGCCCGAGGAAACCTCTCGAAGGTCCGCGGTGACGCGCGCCAGGTGCCCGGCCGGCGGCGGCTCCGGGAACTTGGGCACGATTTACAGTTCGGCGGCCAATCGCGCCACCTCGGCTGGATCGCGTCCACTGGCGAGCCAGTCGCGTGGGCTGACCGCCGTCTCGTCTGGACCGACGACCAGATCCTGATCGGGTGACGTAAACCATCGGGCTACCGCGACCGGATGCGCGCCGGGCGGGATGGCCGGCAGCACGCGCTCGGCCCCCGGCACCAGTCGGCCGCCATCGAACTGGAAGCGCGGTAGGCGCCAGACAGTCCCGTCCCGGAGCCCGTAGAGGGTCCGAGCCGTCAACCGTTGCCGCACCCGGCTCGAATTCACACCCAGAATGGTTGCGACTTCGTCGACGCTGTGCGCAGTCGTAAGCAGCGCCGCGTACTCAATGGCGGTCGCCAGCAGAGGGCTGGCGTCAGCGGCCGATAGCCCGGTCAGACTCACGCCGCCGCGCTCGAGGACTGTCGCCTCGGCGAGTGTGAGTTCATGGCGCGGCTCCGGCGGCGCGTGGGGACCGACCGTGAGTGCGATCGCGCGGTAGAGAAGGGCCTCAACCGTCTCCGGCGACTGGTCGACTCCCAGCTTGCGTAGGCGCTCGGCAGACAATGCCACGGCCCCGCTCCTATCGAGATGTATCGATGCTAGCCCATGATAGCGCACTAGGAGTGAGCGGGGAGTCGACAGCCAATCGGTAGACGCGGCGCTTTCCGCTGATCGTCGCGGTCACGGCGCCGGTGTCCCGAAGCACGCGCGGATGCTTGGACAGCAACGGCCGCGCCACCTGCACCACGTGGGTTCTCTCATCGCACCGTCTGCTTGGCGCGAGGTGCTGAACACAAAGGTGCAGCCGAGATCGAGCAGCGGTGTCAACCGTCTCCGGAGACCGGAGCCCCGCGACCAACACAACACCTCATGCGGGAGTTGGGTTGGCGTTCGTGGCATTCGCGGTTGGCCCCGAACCGGTGTTATCGTCAGTGACCGGCGCCGCGATGAACAATTCGGAACTCGACGTCACGACGCTTCCGCCGAAGATCGCCTCAGGACTGGCGGATGGGTTCGGTTTCCGCGTCGCGGCGATGCAGCCGATCGATCCCGGAGTCGTCCACACGAACCGTGTGACCAGATTGGTTAGCGACGACGGCCGACGGGCGATCCTGAAGCAGTATTTCCGCGACGATCGGATGCGGCTGGAACGGGAATTTGGTGGTTTGTCATTCCTGGCCGATCGGAGTTTCGAGAACGTCCCCCGCCCCTGGCTGAAGGATGATGAGACGTATTCGGCTGTCTACGACTTCGTTCCTGGTGAGACTCGGCCGGCGGAGAGCCTCCGGGTCACTGATGTCCGCCGGCTGGCGGACTTTTCCGTCCGATTCGCCCGGTTCGGCCCGAGTGATCTTCCGTTCGATCCCGGTCCGGCGATCGGGTCGGCATTCTCTCGATCAGACGAAATCACTCAGATTCTGCGCCGCGCACAGCTTTTCGCGTCCTTCGTCGCGAAACGAGGCGCCGACGCGGGAACCGCCGAGTTCAATGCTACGCGTGATCCCGCGTCGATCGTCGCCGATCTCGTCGTCCGCGCAACCAGAGGGATGGGACGCGATTCACTCGAGGCGCGCGCCGGTCGCGAGGAGTGGCGGCTGACGACAAGCGACTTTGCCCCGCACAACCTGATTTGGCACGGTGCGACGTTCTGCGCGATCGATTTCGAGTACTTTGGTTGGGATCGCCCATTTGGTCACGTGGCGTACTTCATCGCGGCCGACACGGCGCTCGATCTGACCGACGCGGCGCGTGCCGCGTTCATCAGTCGATACGCCGAGGGGATGCGGCTCGATGCATTGGGACGACGCGAACTCGATACATCGATCTTGATGGCACACGTCATGTGGGCAGCCGTTCACCTTACGGCGATGACGCCGCCCAAGATCGACAGCAAGCGATTCGGGACGTCGGCCTTTGACCTGGACGCCCACCTGGCAGACCAGAGGGCCAAGTTCGAGCGCCGGGTGGTTCTCATTGGGGCGCTCCTGGATTCGGCACGGCGATGATGACGCGTTACGTCGATCGACTCCAACTGGGTTGCCGGGGATGCGGGTGATCGCCTCGCTCAACGCGGCTGCCGACCGCCCCTACCATTAGCGCCGGTTGCGCGTCGGGCTGGAACTGGCCGAGGACCGGCACGTCTACGGCGAACCCGGACCCTGAGGGCTACACGCCGCGCCAGTTGGCTCACGGCACCCGTGTGATCGCCGACCGCCCATCACAGCGCCAAGGGTTCAAGCCAGCATCAGGAAGTCGATCGTATAGGGTCGTGGCCCACCCGGGAAACGCTCCGCGTATGCGCAGAGCGCAATCGCGATCCCGACGAAGCGATCGCCGCGGATCGTACTTGGCACAATCAGCACCCCGGCGTGCGCCAGGCTGGCTTCGAATGCTGCCAGGGTGAGCGCGACGAAGTCGGCGCGATTTGCTGTGACAACGCAGCGCCCGTCCTCGGCGGCGCGGCGAAGTTGCGCGTGGTCGTCCCATCCTCGCGCGCCCACCTCGTGGGCAGAGATCACGTCAAGGGAGCAGCGGCCGCGCGCGATCTCTGCGATTGTCGGCGACGGGTCCTCGTCGAGATAGAACCTCACCGCCGCCAGTCAGGACGCATGAAAGGATGGGTCTCCCAGATCGTCTCCGGGGTCCACTCCTCGTCGGCCTGGATACGCCGCGAGATCTCGTCGGGATACGCCTCCGCGTAGGCGAGCGCTGCACGCAACTGCTGGTCGGACAGCCACTGGTAGGCGTTCGCCAGGGCCTCTCGATCGCCAAGCTCCCGGAACGATCGGGCGATCCCCCACACGTCGACGCCGGTGCCCGCGATGCGCGCGACCCTACCGCCGCCGCCGTCGCCGAAGGCGATTCCCGGAATGCGCCGCATACGAAGCCCCTCGTCGAGCAGTTCGTTCACAATCGACGATGCGTCGCGCCCGGATCGCCGGGCCAACGCCCGGACACCCTCGTCCACGCGAGTCAGGAATCGCACGCTCCGTGCCGCGCCCATCAAACCTCCCCGTTCACGGTGTATCACATTGTACACGTGAATCTAAGTAGGTCGATCCTACCCGCGCGGGCGGTTTGGCCCGACACAGCGCTTGCCGATTGACCAGACCTGCTACTTCAATCGGTGGCGTACGAGCATCGGCTGAGTCGCCATAGACCCGAGCCAGACCCGGACACAAAGAAAATGGGTAACGCACTGGCGGAAGTGACGGGGATCGAACCCTCGTGTCCCACCTCGGCCCCGGTGTCTACGCCGTCGTTCTCCGTTCTGCTGAGGAGCTTACACGGAGGCAGGACGTGCTGGGCCTAAGGGCGGCAGGGGGCTGCGACTCGGCAATCGCTCGTCAGCTGGGAGTCTCGCGGCAGCGTGTGTATCAGATCGCTCACGGCAAGAATCACTGAGACAACCTGGTCGCTCGCCCGCGTCAGCAATAGCGGCGCTCGTTGCATCGCTATGCGCGCGGCTCGAGCCGACCGCCCACACTCCGACCTAGCTAGCAGGCTGTTGAAGAAGCCTCGGTCGGCCATGGACATGGAGCCGGCCGGGGGGTAGTGTGGCCGCATCTCGCTCGGAGGTGCGGCGGTGCGCGGGCGGCAAGAGCGCCAGGCGTCGATGCTGGCGTTCGTGGACCCAGAGGCGTTGGTCCCGGCTAGCCATCCGATTCGGGCGATCCGCCAGTTAGCCGACGAGTGTTGATTTCGCGGGAAAACGGCTCTCCCGCATGTTATGGGAAGTTAGGCCGGCCGTCGGAGTAGGGTGAAGGCATTCACGGTTGGGGTGTTTGCCATGAGGGCGGTGGAGCACGAGACGTTCGGCGTGCGCAGGGTCGT
>SCUE01000017.1 GCA_004297775.1 Chloroflexota bacterium
GCGCCGAGCAGCGACGAGCGCCAGCCTCGCGTCAGACCGCTCGCCAGAATGATGGTCAACGACTCGACCATTTCGACGCCCGAAGCGAGAAAGCTCGCGGTTACGAGAAAGAGACCGCTCATCGCGACACCCTCTGGGCCAACCCCCGCCGTTGCACTGTTTGTGTCAAAGTACCACGCGCTCCAACGCGGCGCGTCCAGGTATCGCGACGAGGAATGGCTGACCTTCGATCTCGGCCGCCAACGAGTGCGCAATTCGGTGAGCTATCGCGCCTCGGAGCGGTTCGACGTGATAATCCAGACGTGTCCGAACGGATCGACGATGCGCCCGCTTCGCCCATACGCGTGGTCGGCGACCGCGATCAGGATCTCGGCTCCGGCGTTGCGGGCCTGGTCGATGAACGCATCGGCATCGTCGACTTCAAGATCGATTGGGACTGGTGAACCGCCCAGCGAATGAGGAGAACGGTTCCAGCGCCCATCTTCGACAGTGACACCGATACGCGCGTTACCGAGCATGAACGAGGCGTAGACCAGCGATCCGTCAGGAATATAGTGGCGCTCGAAGTCGGTTGCGGCGAAGGCGCTCTCGTAGAACCTGATCGAGGCCTCGATGTCCAGGACAACGAGGGCGGGCACTGCGCCGATCGCGCGGGTCATCTCGGCAGGTCCACGAACGTTGTCCGAGTCGCTGCGGCGCTCAGAAACCTGCTCACGTCGTCGGATGTAGTTCGCCGGTCTCCCGTCGGATGACGCGCGTTTCATTGAACGCGATGGTCGCCTGGATGTCCTGGCGCGTCAACGCTGGATATGCCTCGACGATGCGCTCCACCTTGTAGCCGTGGTCGAGGAGGTTGACGATCAGGGAGACGGGAATGCGCGTGTCACGCACGACCGGTTTGCCGAGCATGATCTCGGGATCGACAGTGATATGGTCTCGGAAGTCCATTTGTGCCTTCCCATGATGCGCGACCTTGTCTCGCTCAGATCCACTAGACGGCAGCCAACCTCGGCGACCCACCGATGGAGATGAGCCCGTCAGGCCCGCAGCCGCAAGCGCGTGGCGGCTTCGCGAGCGTGCTACGGTAGACTTCCGACCCAATAGCGTGATGAGAGGCGTCGTGCCTGGCTTGTCCCTGGTCGACTTCGTCGAGCGGTGGCGCGATTCGACGCTAACCGAACGTGCCGCCGCCCACCAGCACTTCCTGGATCTGTGTGCGGTTCTCGGGCAGCCGACCCCGGCCGCTTCCGACGCCACCGGCGCCTTCTACACGTTCGAGAAGAAGGTCACGACCGTGACCGGCGCGACGGGCTTCGTCGATGTATGGCTGAAAGGCCGGTTCGCGTGGGAGTACAAGGGCAAGCGAAGGGATCTCGCCACCGCCTACCAGCAAATCCAAACCTATCGCGAGGGCCTCGATAACCCGCCTCTCATGGTTGTGTGCGACTTCGAGAGGTTCGAGGTACACACGAATTTCACCGGGACCAGTAAGAAGGTGTATCGCTTCAGCCTCGACGATCTCCTCACCGGGCAGCCGTTGGAGGGTTCCGATGTATCAGCTCTGGAGATACTGCGGTCGGCGTTCACGAACCCTGACCACCTCAAGCCGGCGCAAACGCGAGCGCAAGTCACCGAGGCTGCCGCCGCCGAGTTCGCGAGGCTTGCGGAGAGCCTCCACGCGAGCGGAGTCGTGCCGGAGCACGCGGCCCACTTCCTCATGCGGCTATTGTTCTGCCTCTTCGCCGAGGACATCGGTCTGCTGCCCGACCGGCTTTTCACGCGCCTCGTGCACGGAACCATCGGGCGACCGTCGGACTTCACCGCGCAGGTGCGCGAGCTCTTTCGCCGGATGGCGACTGGCGGTTACTTCGGCGTCGAGGAGATTGCGCACTTCAACGGCGGCCTCTTCGCGGACGACGTGGCGTTTGCATTCACTTCCGATGACCTTCGAGTTCTCGATCGCGCGACGAAACTTGACTGGTCGTCGATCGAGCCGGCAATTTTCGGCACGCTGTTCGAGCGGAGCCTGGATCCCTCGAAGCGGTCGCAACTCGGCGCCCACTATACGAGCCGTGACGACATCCTCCTCATCGTCGAACCTGTGCTCATGGCGCCGCTTCGGCGGGAATGGAATCGCATTCGCGCGGAGGCGGTCGATATCAGCCAGCGACGGGACGGAGCCGCCCAGGGCTCGGCGCGCACGCGTTACCAGCAGTTGTTCACGCGTCTCCTAACCGGCTTCGCGGATCGGATCGCCGCGGTCCGCGTGCTCGATCCCGCGTGCGGGAGCGGCAACTTCCTATACGTGTCGCTCCGTCAATTGCTGGATCTGGAGAAAGAGGTCATCACGTTCGCGGCGAGAAACGGCCTGTCGGCATTCTTTCCGCACGTCGGTCCGGCACAGCTCCACGGTATCGAGGTGAACGCCTACGCGCACGAGCTCGCGCAAGTCGTGGTCTGGATCGGCTACATCCAGTGGCTGAACGAGAACGGCTTCGGGATCATGAACCAGCGGCCGATCCTCAGTGCTCTGACAAACATCATGCACCGGGACGCGATCCTGGACCGTGCGGGCGAGGCCGTCCAGCCGCCGTGGCCCTCAGCCGACGTCGTCGTGGGCAATCCGCCCTTCCTCGGCGGAAAGCGGTTGCGGGCGGAACTCGGAGATGCGTACGTTGACGATCTGTTTCGCGTGTATGACGACCGCGTGCCCCGCGAGGCGGATCTCGTCTGTTACTGGTTCGAGCGCGCGCGTGCGCTGATCGCGGCCGGCGAGCTCCAGCGCGCGGGTCTGCTGGCGACCAACTCCGTCCGGGGCGGTGCGAACCGCCGTGTCCTGGAACGCATCCAGTCATCCGGCGGCATCTTCATGGCCTGGTCGGATCGACCGTGGGTCCTGGAGGGCGCCGCCGTACGCGTATCGATGGTCGGGTTCGACGACGGCCGCCAGACCGATCGGACGCTCGACGGTATGCCGGTCGTCGCCATCAATCCTGACCTGACCAGCACCGTCGACCTGACGACCGCCGGCCGTCTCGCGGAGAACGCCGACCTGGCGTTCATGGGCGACACCAAGGGCGGACCCTTCGACATTTCCGCGGACATCGCCCAGCCAATGCTCGCGCAGACCAACAACCCGAACGGTCGCCCGAACTCAGACGTGGTGCGCCCTTGGGTGAACGGCTTGGACGTGACCCGCCGACCGCGCGACATGTGGATTGTCGACTTCGGAACCGATATGTCGGAAGCCGAGGCAGCCCTCTACGAGGCACCGTTTGAGTTAGTGCGAAAGAGCGCGAAGGAGGTGCGTGCCGCCTCGCGAACTACGCGAGCGGAGTGGTGGCTGCACGAAAGGCCGCGGGTCGAAATGCGCAAGGCTCTCTTCCCGCTTTCGCGGTTCATCGCCACGCCCACTGTCGCGAAGCATCGGCTGTTCGTGTGGCTACGTGAGCCGGTGCTCCCCGATCATCAGTTGATCGTGATCGCGCGCAGCGACGATTACTTCTTCGGCGTGCTCCACTCGCGCGTTCACGAGGCGTGGTCGCTCGAGATGTGCACTTGGCTGGGCGTCGGGAACGACCCGCGCTACACGCCATCGTCGACCTTCGAGACATTCCCGTTTCCGTGGCCGCCCGGCACGGAGCCGAAGGGTGACGCGCGAGTCGAAGCCATCGCTCGGGCAGCGCGCGACCTCGTACAGAAGCGTGACCGCTGGCTGAACCCACCCGGTGCCTCGGCGGACGAAGTGAAGAAGCTCACCCTCACCAATCTCTATAACGCGCGGCCCGCTTGGCTGTCGGACGCTCACCGCGAGCTCGATCGAGCGGTCCTTTCCGCGTACGGATGGCCCGCCGAGATTTCTGACGACGATCTGCTCGTTCGCCTCCTTGAGCTGAACCGGCAACGTGGCGACCAAGGCGCTCGATCGAAAGCTGCGGAAGCATGACGGCCGCGATGCCTCGGCTCTCCCGCCTGTCTCCATTCGTCGCGGCAGACCCCCGCGTGAGACGGTGAACTCTTCGGGAGTCTCGCCCTGGATGACCATGAGCCTCGGCTAGCAGCTCGGTGCGTCATTGGACTTGCATCACTTCCGTAGGCGTCACCTTAACGATACGGACCGGGAGTTGACAGTGCGGGGCGTATCGTGTTGCGAGCGTCGCCACTTCGCGAATCGCATCAGCCCCGTTCTCAGGTAGCAGCCCCCTCTCCTTGAGAAGTGCATATATCGTCGCCGCGTGGTCGCTTCCAGATCCAATTGCAGCGAAAGAGCGGCCTCCTACCACATGGAGCGTCCAGTCCCCCTTGACTCCCAGATGCACGATCTCGGCGATACCGCTTACGTAGCCGACCATCAAAATCTGGCAGAGATCGCCTGTGGGATCGAATGTAATATGATTCAACCCTGCGGCTCTAGTCCGTACGCCGTTAAGTTGGGCCAATCGCTCGACGGTCGCTCGTACCAGTCCATCCCAGTCCAGGGCGGCGGTTGGCGATTGGGCAACCTGCTCATTAAGCCACCGGCCGAACTGCTGGCTTATCGCCTCGTCGCCGGCACCAGCCCAGGCCAGCGGGAGTGTCGCCGCGTGCTGAATCTTATGGTCGGTTAGTTCCTTGACCGGTAGCCCGCCCACGGCACAGTCTGTGGCGAGGAAAAGATCATCCCCATCTTTGAGGGCGATTGCGACGGTCATGTTCTTCTTCCTCTAGCGCGGTTCCAGAACAAAGAGAGTGCACATCCATCAAGGGGATAGTCCCCTTCAGACAATGGGTGGGCGCGCAGGGACTCGAACCCCGGACCTCACGGATGTGAACCGTGCGCTCTAACCGGCTGAGCTACGCGCCCGCTAGGGCTTCGAGTATAGACGTGGCGTGTGAGTAGCGGCGATAGCCAGACGACCGCCTCTCGCCAGGCGATACTGCGCTCTGCGGGAAGGCCATCGAGGAGGTTACGGGTGGTCGGCGACGATACTCCGACCACCCCGATCGATTCACCCAGGCCACTGTTCACAACTCCGGGTTATCGCCAGAGAAATCGCCGCATTGGTTGGAACGACGCGGGATGGCAAGATCAAAGGCTACGGAATACCGAGCCCAAGCGGCGCAAGGTTGCGCCTGATTTGATCGAGCCAACCAATCTGCTGGAGATTTGCGATGAACGCAACCATCCCGATAAGGAATACGACGAGCATCGCGAGTAGCCGCCATCCCGACAGCAATGTCCGAATCACGGTGACCAGCAGTCGTAGGGCAGAAACTGCGACCAGAGACACGAATGCAAATGAGCTGACGAGCCTTGATTCAGGCGCCTCGGCTCTGCGTTCGTACTCGCCCATCGCTTGCTGGAGAATCAAGACGATCGTTCTTGGATCGATGTCGTACTGCTGCGCGATGCCAACATGAACTGCGACTCCCGTAACTTGCGCGTCGTAATGGTGTCCTCCTCGGGCAGGGGCGTCGATGAGGACGAATTGTCCGCATCCGACGCGATCGAGCTCTGATTGAACCGACTGTGAGATCCGGGCCATTTTCTGCTGGGTCAGCCACTCACTGTCAATATCGCGGCGTTTCGCTGCCTGGATGAACTCGACGTAGGCATCCGCGAAGAGCTTGATTCGCTCGATGGATTTCCGCGCTGCAAGGCTCATCTGTCGGGAATCTCGGTTCAGGATCCAAGAAAGGATCGAATGGCGGACCAGACCGCACGAAACTGCCCGGCGACTCCGACAACCTTCCCGAGTCGCCTCACGATTGCCCACCAGTCGAAACCCAAGTCCCGCTTCATCTGGTTCCAATCGGACTGTGCAATGCGATAGGGTAAGATCCCACTTCCATGATCTGACTCGTCGGCGACCCATCCGGCTGTGGGTCGCATCGTCCCGTCTTCCATCAGCTCAAAGCCGACCAAGTTGACAAAAAGTCCAAGGATCAAGTCGCCGCCCGCCCGCGCCTTCTCGAGGGCTGACAACATGGCATGGTCAATCGCGAGCGCGAACCGCCACGTCGCCTCGCTCGCGCCCTTTCTTTCGGCGGCGTCCAGCATGAACCCGCTATTGGCACTCTCCACCCACGCGTGGCCCAGAAATGGTGCCGCCGTCAGGAAGTCCGTGCGTTGCCGCGAAGACAGTTGACACAGAGGCGGCACGAACCAAACGCGAAACGGTTGGAGGTTCTCGACTCGCACGTGAAACACCAATTGCGGTATCGGGCCAGCGACTGAATGGTGCTTGGTGACGCGGCCGACGAACAAACCAGGCATCCGTCCCCCTACCATTATGATAGTACAGTTGTTCTAAGGCACGAGGACGCCGGGACAAGACAGCGGTCGAGTCGAGTCTTTGACCTCGCAGTCCGAGGCGATTCCGACCAGTTTCGATGGCCCAAAGGTTCGATACCCAGTTGTTTTCGGATTGCACGAGCCGCCGTCGGCGGAATCGTTCGATGCCGTGGAACCGTCGTTTCCCCACACGGCTAGACTCGTGTCGATGGACACGCAGCTCTCCTATTCGGCGATCTACGAGCCGGTCGAGGACGGCTGGATCCAGGCTCGAATCGCCGAACTTCCGGGCGTCATCACGGCCGCGCCGACGCTGGATGAGGCCAAAGCGATGCTGGCGGATGCGTTGCGCGAGTACCTCCTGTCGCTGCGCGAGGACGTGATCGGCGACAGCGCGGAGCGCGATCAACTCGTTCTGGTGATTCAGGCGCGTTGACCCCCGACGCACGGTCGCATGTGCGCCGACACGCCGCGCTATCGCCAGGCGATGCCACACTCCGCGAGGATGCCATCGAGGTTCGCCTTGGCGCGCGGGTATTCGTCGTCGCGCAGGTGTTCGAGCATGAAGTACCCGTCCGGGCAGATCTGCTCGAACCGACGCGCGAAGGTCGCCTGGTCGAAGACGCCTTCGCCGAGCGGGACTTCGTCGAGGTGGATCGTCAGGCTCTCGACGTAGGCGATGTCTTTGACGTGCGCGCAGACGATCCACGGCCCGCATAGATCGAACAGGCGGTTCGTCACCGAGGCGTTGTCGTAGAGATCTTCCAACGAGCCAATGAGATTGACCGGATCGGCGTTGAATCGCATCGCCGGTGACCCGACCGCTTCCAGGACGTCGCGGATTCGCTCGGGTGTGTCGAGCGGCGAGCAGTCGGCGCCCTCGAGCGCGTACGGCACTCCCTCGTCTTCGCCGGCCGTGACGACCTGACACAGGCTATCGACCAGGCGCTCGATCGTCCGCAGCCGAGTGTTCTCCGGATGCGGCTTCCAGGGACCGGCCGGACTGAGCGATCCGGGCCGGATGTAGGTCGTCTGTGCGCCGAGCCAGCGCGCACACCGGGCGGCGGCACGCAGTTGCTGGATGCCGAGCGCGCGCCGGCCCTCGACCGGATCGACCAGCATCTCGTACTGGGGATTGCACTGCGCGACCTCGACTCCGGCATCGCGCAGGATCTGCCCGGCGCGTCGGACGACGCCCTCCTCGGCCGCCAACGGCGCATCAAGCCGCACAGTCGTGCCGGTGTAGCCGTGCTCGCGGATCGCGCGCGCGATCGTGGGCGTGATCGCGGCCGGATCCGCCGGTATGTAGCCAACGACGCCTGGTCGCACTTTTCACCTCGTCGCTCGCCGAGCCGCGCTCAGTTGAGTCGTCCGGATCGTATGCGATGAGGAATCCCGCCTCGAGCGGCCGCGCTCCAGCCTGGGACCGCTCTGCTTGCCCGGCGGGAGTCGCCGTCAAGCCGGCACCCCACGAGCGGGCCGGGCACCGTTGGCCGAGGAGTCTACGCCGGCGCGAGCGCCAGTGCTTCGAGTTCGGCCTCGGCCTCGACCAGGCGCGACGTCACCTCGGCGTGGTCGCGCTGGGACGCCACCTTCGCCTCGCCCTGCAACGCCTCAAGCGCTTCTTCGAGCGCCTCGCGTCGTTGCTGAAGGTGCTCGATCTCATCTTCCAGTTCGAGAACGCGCGCGTCCTCCTCGACCTCCTCCTCCTCGGCCGCGGCTTCGAGACGCTCTTTGAAGCCGGCGTAGTCGGTCGTGTGGAGCACCGCCTTGCCGTCGCGGACGTCGAGGACGTGCGTCGCCAGCGCTTCGAGTAGGTCCGGGTCGTGTGATGCGAACAGGATCGCGCCCTTGAACACCTGCATCGCCTCGATCAGTGTCGCGCGGGTCCGCACATCGAGGTGGTTCGTCGGCTCGTCCATCACCAGGACGTGAACCGGTTTCAGCAACAGCTTCGCCAGTGACAGGCGGCTCTTCTCCCCACCGGACAGCGCGCCGGTCATCTTGTAGACCGTGTCGCGCGAGAACTGGAAGCGACCCAGCAGGCCGCGGGCGCGTTCTTCGCCCCACTCGGCCGGCGCGTTCGCAAGGATCTCCTGGACGACCGTTCGCGTTTCATCGAGTGTCTGCGATTGATCCTGCGCGAAGTACCCGACCGTGGCGCGTCGAACCGTGCCCGCCGTCGGCTCATCGATGCCGGCCAGAACGCGCAGAATCGTCGATTTCCCAGCGCCGTTCGGGCCGACCAGGGCGATGCGCTGTCCGGCGATGATTCGCAGGTTGACGTCCGAGACGATGGTGCGATCGCCATACGCCTTGGCCATGTCTTCGGCCACGATCAGCTCGGCCGGCATCGGGTGCCCCTCGCCGAACTTCAGCTTCATCGTGTCCGGTTCAGTGGGAGGCACCGCCTCACGCTCCAGGCGAGCGAGCATGCGCTCCCGCGAGCGCACCAGCGAGGCGCGGCGGGCGTTGGCGCGGAAACGATTGATGAAATCCTGCTGCCGCTTGATGAACTTCTGCTGGCGGGAGTAAGCCGCCGCGCGCGCGGCCACGCGACGCTTCTTCTCCGCCTCGAAGGCCGTGTAGTTGCCGTTGTAATCGTGAATGAGACCGTCTTCCAGCTCGAAGACGCGACTGATCACGCGATCGAGGAACTTCCGATCGTGGGAGACGATGATCGCGGCGCCGGGATAGGAGGCGAAATACTCTTCGAGCCATTCGGTCGCTCGCGCATCGAGGTGGTTGGTCGGCTCGTCGAGCAGGATGAGATTCGGCTTGCGGACCAGCAGTTTCGCCAGCGCGATGCGCATCTGCCAGCCGCCGGAAAACTCGAGGGCGCGCTTCGTGTAGTCGTCCTGGCTGAAACCGAGACCGGCCAGAACCGCGTGCGCGTCCGCCTCGACCGTGTAGCCGCCGAGGCGATCGAACTCGTCGTAGAGATCTCCCTGGCGCTCGACGAGGCGATCGAGGTCATCGCCGTGGGCGGTTTCCATGGACTTCTCGATCTCGCGCAATTCCTGGTTCACGGCCAAGATCTCAGGGAACGCGGCGAACATCTCGTCCCAGAGTGGCCGGTTCGAGCGCACCCCGGCGTCTTGCGGCAGGAATCCGGTCGTCCAGTTCGCGTCGGTGCGCAGGACGCCGCTGTCGTACGGCTCGGTGCCGACGATGACGCGCATCAGGGTGGACTTGCCGACGCCGTTGGGGCCGACCAGGGCGACCTTCTGCCCGGCCGGCAGCGTCAGCGAGATTCCGCGAAGAATGGGACGGTCGCCAAAGTTCTTGACGACGTTGGTCAGGCGCAGCACGAGAGGGCCTCCGGGTTGGCGCGAGCGTGGCGGTCGATTTTCGGCCGAATGCGTTCGGATCGAGCATCAGGAGTGTATCGAGCGCCGTGTCAACTCCGCCACGGAATGAAGCTTGCGATCGCTTTGATCTTGTTCCGACATTGTCCGACAACCCGTGCACGATGCCGTGAGTGCTGGCACACGCCCGCACTGGCGCGAGTGTCAGTCGAACGCGTCGACATGGCGTGCGATGTTCTGGTCGAGCCCGAGGCGGTGAAGGGGATGTCTGGTCAGGAGTCTGGCGGGCGGCCGGGACCGCAACCACAGTCGGCTACCGTGATGTCGTGCCGACGTTGCTTGTCGGTCGCCGCGTCGCGGCAGTGATGATGAAGACCGAAAGGTACGGCGGACTGCCGAAAGCGTGGGCCTACCGCCGTCCCTTTTGCGACTCCGCGGCGCGACGTTGCCTGCGATTAAGTGGTGACGCCACGCCGCCGGGCGACGGTTTCACCGGTGCGGGTCCTACCGGTGACCGTGTCGCCGAAACATGTTGGTCGGGAACGACCCAGTTCTTGATCCACTGCCGGCCAGTGGCACTCATGAGAAGTTTTGTCGTCGGGCTCTGCTCAAACACGATCGTCGTCAAGTGGTACGCCGTGAGCACAGCCTCCTGGAGATCTTGATCGTCCTCCAAGTCCTCGATGACGACTCCTTGCAAGCGCGCCTCGTCACGATCAATCCGCCGGCCATGGCTCTTATGTGTACTCGCGTCGCTAAAGTGCCCGGCCACCCGCAGGCCACGCGTAACGGCGTCAGGCGTACCCTTGAACATATACGACGCAAGCCAACGGGCGACCATCGATTCGCCGTACGCGAGGGCATTCTGTGCCTCTTGGAGAAGGGCGGGACCGAGTGACTGAAGAATGGGCGCCCACACGTGCGCAGCCGAAAGATTCGCGAGAATCTCCGCCTTTGCCGTTTCGAACTGGTCGACGATCGCAACGGCGGATACGTATCGTCCGGCGCCGACCGGCATCTGCGGATCGATCGGGCCGAGTTGGCTCTGTCTGCCCATCACGACTCGATCGGCGCTCAAACTGATCATCGTGCCCGCCGACATCGCCAACGTCGGCACAATAACTTCGATGTGTGTGAACTTCGAGCGGAGGTAGGAAACGATCGTCTCGGCCGCGTTCGTGACACCTCCGGGCGTATGTAGGACGACCGTAAGGTGACGATCCCAATTCATTCCGAAGATCACAGACATCAGGCCGTTGATGTCCTCGTGCACGATCTGGAGGTTCTGGGGCGGCGCCTGTGGCTTTTGAAGAAAACCCGAGGAATACAGCAAGACGTTCCTGCCGCCGCGGAGTCGGCCAATCTCCGAGAGCCAGTGTGACTGCTGTTCGGATAGCCATTTTCCCCGGTCCGCGAGATCCGATATTGAAGCGAACTCAGCGAGGAGTTCGTTCCAAGCCGGCACGAGCTATTGGTCGGCGCGGATGGTCAGAGTGAGTGGAGTGTCAGTGCGCGGTGGAAGCCCGTAGATTCCGAACGCGCTATCGTCGGGCAAAGGGATCTGCGCGACTCGCGCCAACTCAAGGTATCGCTCGTAAAGTGCGGCGGCGTCGGCAAGGTGATCCAGGACGCGCTCGTCATCTGTCTTACGACGGTTCGACAACGTGGCCACTCCTCTTCGCTTGGACGGCATCTTAGCGTATCGAACTGCCCAGAGGCCCGATTCGCCATCGTGATCGACACGACCATCCGAGAATTGCGGATGGTACGGTGCCTGCGTGGTCGCCGGAACGATCCGCAGTTGTGATTGAATATTGGAATCGGCTGCCCGAAGGCTCCGACGCCGACTACCCGCGAACGGCGATCCAGACGAGCTCGGCGATCGTCATGAGCACGAGCGATCCGGCGCAGAAGACGAGCGCGGCGCGGATGAGCGTCGGCTCCGCGCGGGGCTCACCGGCGACCGCGGCCGCCAGAACCACGCGCGCCGGGGATGCCATACTGAACACCGCCGCGGCAGCGTTCTGCGCCGACGTAACGACCAGGGCCGAGAGACTGATCCGATCCGCGGCGACCAACTGGAACGGCAGCAGCATCGCGCTGCCGGCCACGTTCGATCCGGTGAGGAATCCGCTCAAACCACCCAGCGCCGGCGCGACGAGCGCGTAGCCCGGTCCGACCGCTAGGGCGACGCTGGTCGCAAGCTCGCGTGTCATCCCGGAGCGCAGCATGATCTCGGCCATGATCGTGAACCCGGCGAGGGCGGCGAACGCGCGCACCCAGTGGCGCGAGGTGCGCGCCACCTGCGCCGCGATCGCGCGGCCGTTGAGGCGACCGATCGCCGCCGCGACAACGCACGCGATCAGGAGAGCGAAGCCGGAACTGTACAGAAGCGCCAGCTCGAAGTCGACGATCGGCACCCGAACCACGCCGACGCCTCGGAGCGCGTCGCGAATCGGCGGGACGAGTCGGCTCGCCAGCAGCGCGGCGACGAGGACGATATAGGGGACGACGGCCCGCCCGATGCCGGTTGGAATGCCCGCGTGTTTGGTGGCAGGCGTGGTCGGCGTCGTTGACCTTCCGACGCCGACTTGGCCGCCACGGACGGGACTGAGCCGCCCTTCGTCCGCTTCCTTCACTGCCATGCCGGTCAGTGACGAAGCCGGACTTGTCCATCGCGCCCAGGCGATGCCGATGAGCGTGACGATTGGGCCGCCGACCACCATCGCCGGTTCGACGCCGAGGTATCGCGTGCCGAGCCAGGCGGCGGCCGCCATCGACCCGCCGACGACGACAGCCATCGCGCCGTGACGTGTCGCCGCGCCACGGTCCTCCGCAACGACCAGTGTCAGGACCGCGTAGTAGAGGAAGACCGGCGCAACCAAGAGCGCGCATCCGAGCCCGATCTCGTCGATCGATAGGCCGCTCAGCGTTCCGCTGAAGACGATGCCGATCGCGCTGGAGCCCCACGGGACCGCGTTCTGGGTGAAGAGCGCCAGGAGCGCGGCGGAACGGCGCGAGTAGCCGATCCCGATCAGCAGCGGCGCGACGACCACTATGCCCAGGCCAAATCCGCTGACCGCCTCGAAGAACGCGCCGACCGGAATGCACAGAATCAGCGCCCTCGCCGCGCGATCGCCGGGAAGGTGCGCCAGCGCCTCGGCGAGCGTCGCCTGAGCGCCGCTTCGCTCGGTCAGGCGAAAGAGCAGCAACCCGAAGTAGATGACGTATCCGACGACGGACGCGACGAGCACGCCGCGCAGGATGGCCAGACCAACGCCGTTCGCATCGAGCGCAAAGGCCGGAACGACAGCCGCGATCGCCAGAGACAGCGCGATTCCGAGCGACCCGGCGCCGAGCGCTGAGCGGCGGAGCGCGACGATCCACGCCAGCGCGCCGAGCAGCGGCAGCGCCGCGAGCAGCGCATTCATCCGTCGATCACCCGAGCGAGAGCGACGCGGCGCCGATATCCAGCGCGAACGCCGCGAATGTCGCATTCACTGGTCGGTTAGTCGCTGTCATTTTTCGCGGCGACGGTCGCGATGTGGCACTGAAGGGTGGTCAAGCGCGGAAGGATACTCGGCGCGCGCCAACCCGACGTTCGCGCCGTATACTGCCGACCGTGATCGAGAATACCGTTGTTCGCCGCAATCGCGATGGCCTCAAGGCGCGCGTCCTGCTGCTCTCGTTTCCGTCAACCGAGGTCGTCGAACTGGCTGCCGTGGCCGGATTCGACGCCATCAGCCTCGACGGCGAGCACGGCGCGTTCTCGACCGAATCGGTCGACCTCACGTGTCGGGTCGCTAACGGCGCTGGTCTGTCGGTGATCGCGCGCGTGCCGTCGATCGAGGCCTCGATCATCAATCTGTGGCTTGATCGCGGCGTCCAGGGCGTCACCGGACCGCGCGTCGAGTCCGCCGCCCAGGCACGACTACTCGCCGACTCCTGCCTCTACCCGCCGGCCGGCAAGCGATCGTGGGGCTGGGGGCGCGGCTCGATCTTCAACGACATCCCGACGCTCGAGCGCCGTTTCGGCGGACGCGTTGGGTTCGCCGCCTGGGCCAATGCAAACATGCTCGTATTCGCCCAGATCGAGACCAAGGCCGGGTACGACCACCTCGACGAGATCCTGGCAGTGCCCGGACTCACCGGCATCACCGGCGGGCCGAACGATTTCGCGGCTTCGCTCGGCTTTCCGGGCCAGCCCGATCACCCCGAACGGGTCCGGCTGACCGACGACGCCGAGCGTCGGGCGCGCGCGGCCGGGAAAGCAGTCGCGGGTGACTATTCGGTTGGCCTGAACCTGCACGAATGGGTCATCGAAGCCGGACGCGCGTTCGCGAACGAACATGCCGGGAGCCGGATCGGCCCGTAGTCGGACGGCACGCTATGACTGACTCTACTGTCTCCGGTTCTCAGCGCGAGTAGGGCACCTCGCCGCTGAATCAGAGTGGCGGTGATTGCCGCCCTGTCAGGCCGGCTTTCCCATCGCGCGCGACGCCGCAATGAGCGCCGCCGTGTAGCCGAGCACGAACGAGTGCTGTCGCTCGTTGTCGGGATCCGATTCCGAATGCGGCACGTGGTCCGGGCAGAGCATCCCTTCGTATCCGGCATCCTGGTACGCGCGGACGCAGGCCAGGAAATCGACGTCGCCGTTGTCCGGGTAGACCTCCTCGAAATTGCCAAGACCGCCCTTGATGTTGCGGAAGTGCACCATGAACAGGCGCTTCTCGCGCCCGAAGTGACGGATCGCATCGAGGACTTCGACCGCCGGGTTGTCACACATCTCGGCGACCGTGCCCTGGCAGAAGTTGAATCCGTTGTAAGGACTCGGGTTGAGGGCAACCCACCGCTTCATACCCTCCACCGTGCCGAGAATGCTTCGGACGCCGCGCAGGCCGGTGTCGCGCGGCAACGCCGGATCGTGTGGATGCACCGCCAGCTTGACACCAGCCGCTTCGGCCACCGGGATGATCCGGTCGAGCACGTAGGCCGCGTTGTCCCACAGCTTCTCGGCCGGTATGTCTCCCAGGTCGGTCAAGGAGTGGTCGGTCCACTTGCGCACGTCAAAGTGGCTGTACGTCGCGCCGCCGCGACCGACTGTCCGGCCGGTGCGCAGGATGCCGATGATGTTGCAGTTGTACTTGAGACACGGAACACCGGCCTCACCGGCGGCGCGAATGTTCTGCACGATTGTCGCGATCTCGCCCTCGCGGCTCGGCAAGCCGGTCCAGAGACCCGGAAATCGTGAATTGGTGTAGAAGGTCGCTTCGATTCCCAGGTTCATGACGTCCATGGCCAGGCCGTTGGCGCGCAGGCGCGCGATCAGATCGCGAATCGACCGAACGTTCCAGGAGCCGTCATCGTTCTGGATGCCGGTACCGCGAACGGTGTTGACCGCGACGTGCTCGACCCCGAGTTGCGCCACCCAGGCGAGTTTTCGATCCGAGATATCGCTCAATTGCTCGCCGATGTAGACCACGTGTCCTCCTTCGCTCGTCGCCGCGATCAGGTTGCCGGCCGGACGCCGGATGCCAGCCCAGATTGGCCGTCCGGCGCCGCGAGCGCGACGCCTGCATACGGGAAGTCGCTATTCAGCCACGCGCGATCGAGTTGCGTCGCGTGGATGCGCCGATTCTGCCCCGGACCGTCCTTGTCGACCGGGTCGTTGTAGATGAACTCGTCTCGCGTGTAGCCGATCAGGACGATGTAGTGATCGCCGTTGTACGGCCGATTCTCCCGACCAGGCAGCGCGCGATACCACACCTGCGGAATGACCGGCTCGCCGCGATCGATCGCGCGTCGCGCATCGGCGAGAGACCAACGACGAAAACCCGAGGCTCCGAACAGACCATTCGGCCGTAGACCGTAGGCGGCGCCGATCTCGTGCAGATTCTCAACGAGTGTCCCAGCATCGAACACGCCGTCGGTGCCCTGCAGCCGATTGACACGCTGGCGAATGTCGCTGGTTGGCACCGGCCTCCCAAATGCAGCCAGAACCATTCCCAGCGCGGCCGGGCCGCAGTCCGCCTCCTCATAGGGATTCCCATCGAACTGAGAGCGGAACGGGATAGGCAGCCAGCGACTCTCTGGGACTGCGTCGAGATCGCCCGGTCGAATCGGCGCAAACGTCAGACCCCGCGGAGTCGCGGTCGACGTCGGCCACGGCCTCGGCGTCGGCGGGTAGGCTGTCGGCGTCAGCGTCGCCGGTGGTGGCGGCGGCAGCGGTGTCGGACGGTCCCAGGCGCGTTCGATTGGTCGCGCCGCGATCGCCGGTCCCTCGACGACTGGCGCGAAATCCGCCCGTCGCGGACCACTATCCTGGACCTTCCGTTCGGCCGTCCCGGCGCACGCCAGCGTCAGGGCGGCGACGGCGACCGGCAGGAGCCATCGCCCGACCAGACGCATCGGCACATAGTATGAGAATGAACTCGGCCAGGACAGCGCCTCGCCACGGAAAACCGTCGATGCTCAGCCGTTGTCGATGAAACCGTCGGGAAAATGCCAGGTCGAGATGACCGCGCCGGAGACCGCGACCGCCAATGCGCCGACGAAACCGTCGCGCGGGTCGAGATCGGGCACCCGCCACCCCGGCGTATCGGCGGCGTCATTCAACGGGCGCAGTAACGGAGCCGACGCAAGCGCCGCGGCTGACACGTCCAGCGCCTTGAAGTCGAGCGCAATTCCGTCGCCGCGTGTCTTGGCATACGCCTCCTTACGCGTCCACATCCGCAAGAATCGGGACGAGGTCCAGGCCGAACAGAAGTACGAACCGCCGCCGCGCGTGGGCGCGGCTGGCGGCATAGGCACACCGTCGGCCGCGTTGGCCGCGTTCCAGATGGGCGCGGCGTACGTCGTGACCGGGTCGGTCAATCAGTCATGCCTCGAAGCCAGCACCTCGGCGCACAGCAAGGCGTTGCTGGCCGAGGCCGATCTTGCCGACGTCATGATGGCGCCCGCCGCTGACATGTTCGAAATGGGCGTGAAGGTACAGCTCCTGAAGCGAGGAACGCTGTTCCCGGTGCGCGCGCAGCGGTTGTACGAGCTGTACCGCGACTTCGACGGGATCGAAGCGCTTCCCGCGTCCGAGCGCGATCGCCTCGAGCGGCAACTCTTCCGTCGCGGACTCAATGACGTAGGGCGACGCCGGACGGTTCGCGCGCTACCGGCCGACGCCGCTCGACAGTTAGCGCCGGCACTCATCTACGGATAGCCGTCGATCTCCAGGTAATCGGTGAATCGGATCCGATCGGGACTCGGCGCGGCCAGGAACGGCGCGATCGCCGCCTCGTACCGCAGAAACGCCTCCGGACCGGGCAGCGGCTCGCTCTCGGTGCCGAAGAGCGCCTCGTGCGCCGCCTGGCTTTCGAAGACCCAGAGCATTGCGTGCTGACCCTTGCGGGCTTCCTTTACGCCGATCAGGAAGCGCCGCTCGACCAACCCCGGCATCGCCAGGCCGAGTTCGGCAATCTCGCGGCGGACGACGCTTTCGAAGACGGCCCGATCGGCATCTGGCTTCAGGTCGAGTTCGTGGACCCCGATGATTCGCGCCATCTGAGAAGCCGAGAATACCTCATTCGCTTCCGAATTATCCGCCCGAATGGACGCTATCGCTCAGGCGGCCGAGCGCCTGGGCAAGTGCCGCGGTCCGCGCGCGAACCTCGGCGGCGGCCAGATCGAGGCGACCGTCGGCGAGGCGCTTGTCGATGCGGGTCTGCGTCTCATCGATCATTGCCGAGAAGGCGCGGACGGCGTCGCGCGCCGGCCGCGTCGGTGCCCCGTCGTCGCTTCGCGCCAGCGTGGCCGCCCGCCGGAGTCGTTCGACCGCCTCGCGAATGGCCGCGTCGTCATTGGCCGCCGCTCCGTCGACGATCGCGCCATAGGCGATCATCACCTGAGCTGCACGGTCGAGGAGCGCCAGTGTTGCCGGGTTCATTGGCGCGGCGACCGGTCCGGGTGATCGCGCCGGCCGACTCCCTCGTTCGCGCCGAAACCGGATCGTGAGCAGTGCCCCGATCGCCGCGCCGATCACGGCGCCGATCGCGCCGCCGGTCAGCGCGGTGGGGAGGGCGTCCGGTTCCATCGCGGCCGGTCAGGCGCCGCCGCTACTGACGATCGCCTCCGCCTCGATCTCGACCAGCATCGCCGGGTCGATCAGGGCACTCACCTGCACCATCGTCGCGGCCGGCCGGATCGAGCCGAAGAATGTGCCGTGCGCGCGCCCGATCGCCTCCCACTCCGTGATATTCGTGACGTACATCCGCGTCCGAACGACGTCGGCCATCGTCGCGCCGGCGTTCGCCAGCGCCTGCTCGACGTTCCGGAGTGTCTGCATCGTCTGCGCGTAGCAATCGCCGACGCCGACGATCTCGCCATCGGGCCCGGTCGCGGTCGTGCCGGATACGTGGATGACATCGCCGACGCGCACCGCGCGGGAGTACCCGACGATCGGTTCCCACGGCGCGCCGCTGGATATGAGCTGTCGTTTCATTCCGTCATCGTACCCAACCGAACATGGCATGATGCGTCGCATGATCGAAAATATTCGCTGGGCACTTCTCGGGACTGGCCGCCACCCGGAGATGCGGATCGCGCCGGCCATGACGGCCGCGAGCAACGCATCGCTGCGCGGCGTCTGGACGCGCGATCGCGATCGAGCCGCGGCGTTCGCCGGCCGCCACGGGGCCGAGATCGCCTACCGATCGCTCGACGAGGCTCTGGCGGACGTGGCGGTCGATGCCGTCTTCGTCGCGACGCCGAACAACCTGCACGCCGAACATACGATCCGCGCGTTGCTTGCCGGAAAGCACGTTCTCGTCGAAAAGCCGATGGCCGTCAGCGCGGTGGAGGCTCGCGCGATGGTCGCGGCCGCGCGCGAGGCCGATCGCATCCTCGGCGTCGGCTACCACATGCGCCACCATGCGGTGCTCGCCGAGGCGGCGCGTATCGTCCTGTCCGGTGAGGTTGGCGAGCCGATCTACGCGACCGCGTCATTCGTTCTGCACTCGTTCGCGCCACCGTCGATGCCGAACAGTCCCTGGAAGAGCGATCCGGCGGCCATGGGTGGCGGCGGCGCACTGATGGGAATGGGCGTTCACGTCGTCGATCTCCTGCGGACCTTGATCGGCCGCGAGATTCGCGCCGTCACGGCGATGAGCGACGGCCAGCGCGACGAGCGACCGCTCGATCGGCTCGCCCAGGTGTGCTTCGAGTTCGACGGCGGCGTCGAGGCGCATTTCGTCTGCTCGGGTCGCTATCCATTCGCCCGGAACGACGCGGTCATCTACTGCGCCAGCGGTCGAGTCCTGGCAAAGGACAGCGTCGACATGAATCCCGGCCACGGCTCGCTCGAGGTGATGACGCCGACCTCAGACGGCCACGCGGTCCGCTTCGTCGAGGCGCCGGTCGCGAATCACTTCACGGTCGAGATCGAAGCCTTCGGGAACGCCGTCGCGAGCGGTCAACGGTTCCGCGCCGACGGAACCGATGGCCTGCGCGCGGTCGAGGCGACCGACGCGATCATCGCGTCGTTGTGGCAAGCGAAGAGAATGGAGGTCGAGCGCCGGGATGCATGACGACGATCGCGCGGACTGACGGCATCCGCGCGATCGACTGGCGATGACTGCCGACCACGCGTCAGCGCGCGGTCGAACACCGCGGGTTGCATGCCCGATCAGGGGTTACTCGCGCCGAAACCGCAGCCGCGCAGTCATTCCTGGTCGTAGCTCCACGTCAGCGCGGTCGAGCGTGATCGTGATCGGATAGTGCGTGTCGCCGGTGGCCGAAAGGCGCGGCGTCATCGTTACGCTTGTGACTCGGCCGCCGAATCGGCTTCGCTCGCCCAGGGCGTCGATCGAGATCTCGGCTGCCTGTCCGACGCGCACGCTCGCGATCTGGTACTCGTCGATGTCGGTCGTCTCGATCTCATAGCTCGAAAGGTCGCCGACCTGGCCGATTTCGCTGCCCGGTAGCAGTCCGTCGCCGATACGCGCGGTCAGCGACAGTAGCGTTCCAGCGAACGGTGCGACAACGACATCGACCGTACCGCCGGCCGACTCCACGCGCGCGATCTCCTCGCGATCGTTCACCGACGCGCCGGCGGCGACGCGGGCCGACCGGACCGTTCCCCCCGTCAGCGTCACCAGTCGCGCGAACTTCGCGGGAACGACCTTGCCGCGGGCATCGTACGGCATGGCGGTTGGACGGACCGGCGTCGGTGGCGGCGCGGTGGCGCCGCCGTAGGCGGACCATCCCCCGATCACCAGCGCGAGCGCGGCCACGATCGCGATCCAGAGTCGCGACCGGTGCCAGAGGGATCGACGCGACGCTGCGAGGGGCGGCGAAGGCAACGTCGGCGCGGTTGAAGCGAGCGGATCGGCGACATCAGGCGGATGCTTCACGTGCCACTCCATCGCGAAGTTCGTAGTGGTGATCGGCGATCGCGGCCATCTCCAGGTCGTGCGTCACCATCACGATCGTGTGTCCGGCGTCGTTCAGGCGTCGGAAAAGATTGACGATTTGTGTCTTGTCGACCGAGTGAAGCGCGCCAGTCGGCTCGTCGGCCAGGATGATGCTCGGGCGATTGGCGACCGCGCGGGCGAGCGCGACGCGCTGCCTTTCGCCGCCAGAGAGCCGAGACGGCGCGAAGTGGATGCGCTCTTCGAGTCCGACCTCGCGAAGCACCTGTCGCGCCCGTTCGAACCGCTCGACCACCGGGACGCCGGCGGCCTCGAGGGGCACCGCGACGTTTTCGATGGCCGTCAACAGCGAAACAAGATGGAATCGCTGGAACACGAAACCAAGCGTATCGAGCCGCAGTCGCGTTCGCTCGGCGTCCGTGAGCGCGACGACATCGATGCCATTCAGTCGGATCGACCCGCAAGTCGGCCGATCGAGGCAACCAATCAACTGAAGCAGCGTCGATTTCCCGGACCCCGACGGGCCGGTGACGGCCACGAACTCGGCGTCGCCGATCGTCATGGTCACTTCCCGTAGCGCGACGACCGGAAACTCGCCCATCTGGTAGACGCGCCAGACGTTCGTCAACTCGATCATCGTTACGCCTCGCGCAGCACGTCGGCCGGCTCGACACTGAGAGCGCGCCGGGCGGGAAACCAGCCGGCCAGCAGCCCGATGACGAGCGCAATTGCCGTGACGGCCAGGTATTGAGTCGCCTGAGCGTGGTAGAGGGTATCGACGCCGAGGATGTCGGCATACAGGCGGTCGAGCCACACGCTCATCGCGGTGCCAACGATTGCGCCAACGATCGCGCCCGCCCCGGTGACGAGTAGCGCCTCGCCGATGACGATGCCGATGATTGTCCTGTTTGGCACGCCGACGGCGCGAAGAGTCCCGAATTCGATGCGTCGCTCGGCGACCGAACGCATCAGCATCGAACTGACGAACACGCCGGCGATGAACAGGGCGATGCCGCTAATGAGGCCCATGAACACCATGCCGCTAGCGTTGGCGGCCTGGGCGCCTTCGATCAGCCGATTGCGGTCCCACACGTCGATGTTGTCAAGGTTCTCGACGTAACGCCGTGAGGCCGCGTCCGGATCGCTGGCGTCGACCAGGATTATGTTCGCGAAGTCGGAGAGTCCGCCCAGATCGCGCAGCGTCGCCATATCCAGGAACGCGGTGCCCTCGCCGAGGAATCCGACGCCGCGCAGCCGCCCGATGCCCACGATCGAGAGGCGTCGGTTGTCGAGGGTCAACGTGTCGCCGACGGCCAGCCCCTTTTCCTTGGCGAGCTTGCGCCCGATCACGACTTCGCCGGGCCGTCGGATCCAGCGGCCGGATCGGATTTGCGTGGCGTCCCGGATCGCCTCGGCGTCGCCCTCCACGCCGACGACCGCGACGAGCTCGGTCTTCTTGTCGCGGCGCGGACCGTCGGTGGAGCGTTCGAGCTGCCAGGTCACGACGCCAAGAACGCCGCGTGTCTCCGGCATTCCGCGGATCTGCCCCATCGCCTGACGGGCGTTCTTGATCGTTCCCGGACCCTCGCCGGGAAGGATCGGGACCATCACCCCGCCGCGTCGGGTGATGTAGAGATCGGTGCCCGACTCGACGTAGTCCTGGACGTAGATCCAGATCGAGCCTTCGGCCATGAACAGGAGCATCAGGACGAGACCGAGTGCGCCTCCGACGCTCAAGATCATTCCGACGGTACCGCGCCAGCGTCGCAGGGTCGTTCGGACCGCCAGCGGTTGGCCGAACGCCCACGGAATCTCGCCGTTGGCGTGCCGCGCGATTTGCGTCAGGCCGAACATTTAGGCAACACTAAATCTTCCGACGATGGCCGTCAACTGATTCCGGCGCGCGCGGAGCGAACAGGGAATCGGGATGCCACGAGCCGCCATCGAAGTCCGAACATGGGAGGCGGACTCTTCTTCTCGACCTAAACCCTGCCAACCCGACTGCAACCCCGCTCCGCCCGACGATGCCCGACTGGGGGATCTTTCTCGCGTCAGGCGGATACGGTCGGGCGGCGGGTCAGGCGCGCGCGGCCGTTCTTGGGTGCGTCCGCCGCCAGGGCGCGGTCGACGAGATGCTGACCCTCGGCGATTTCGGTGCGGTTGCCGTGACCGTCGGCTCGCACGAGCACGGTGCGCAACACGATCGTCAGGCCGTTGCGGATAACTTCCTCACGCACGGCCGCCAGCGCCTCGCGCTCGGTTCGGAACGCGGCGGAGAGGTTCAGGGAGTCGTCTCGCCAGAGTTCGTAGACCATGAAGCAAGGCTACTCCTTCCCGAGTTGTCTCGACGATCGGCTGCGGGACGAGTGCGTTACGCTCTCCGGCCAACGACGGCGCTCGCGGCAACAGGCAGTCGGAGGATACCCCCGCCAGCGATCCATGCAACAACCCCGACGATCACCCAGACGCCGAGACTGCCGAGGTAGATACCGAGGCCGTTAGCCGCCTCGGCGCCGGTCGTCGTGGCCAAGACGATGAACGCCAGACCGAGGTCGCCGACGAATGTCCACAGATCGTCCGCCAGCGCGATCGCGCGTCCAACCGCTAGCGCGACGAGCGTCGCCGCGATAATCCAGAGGCCCAGCGTCGTGCCGAACGACCAGACAGAACGAGAGTCCGATCGTGCGCGGCCACGGCTCAACGTTTCGACGCGCGCGCGGCCGAAGCCGACCGCCGCGATGCTGACGTCTGGATCGCCGATGAGTGTCGCGGGACGAGCCAGCCGGGACAATTCCGCGAGGCGCGCCTGCAATTCAATCGGCGCTTCGACGCGCAGAACCGACGCGGCCAGCGTATTCACGCGCTCGACGGATCGGGCGAACGAGGCACACGCGGGACAGGTCGCGACGTGAGCGCTGGCCGCATCGCTGAGCGAACCGTCCGGCACGAGGAGCACGTGGCGCGTGAATTCACAGGTGACGCTCACAGTGCCTCCTCGAACGCCCGCAATCGCTCCGTCAACTTCGCCTTGCCGCGATGAATGTGGCTCTTCACGGTATTTATCGGAACGCCCATGACATCGGCAATGTCTTCGTATCGCATGTCCTCGAAGTAGTGCAAGGTCAGCGCTAATCTCTGCGCTTCGGCAAGGTCCGCGATCGCGTCGCGCACGGCGTTTCGCGATGCCTGAAGGTCCAGGTGCGACTCGGGTTGGCTCCATCGGTCGCTATCCACCAGAAAGTCGGCACTCGTGCCGCCGTCGTCGTCGATCGGCGCGTCGAGCGATATGGCTCCGCGGCCGCGCCGTCGCAGCGCGTCGAGGCAGATGTTCGTCGTCAGGCGATACAGCCAGGTCGTGAACTTCGTGTCGCCGCGATACGTGCCGATCGACCGCATCAGGCGGATGAACGCCTCCTGCGTCGCGTCGGCCGCGTCGGCCGGTTCTTTCATGACTGTCAACGCGATGCTGTACACGTACGTCTGCTGCCCTTCGATCAGCGATCCGATCGCCCGCCCATCCCCGGCCTGCGCCCGCCAGATGAGATCAGCACGCGGTTCCGCCACCTCGTCGATCTCTCCTTACCTTGGACGTGGGCGGGGCAGCCCAGGTTGCAACAAACCCCGGGGTCGATCCGTCGAACTGGCGACAGGAGGCGCGGACAATGTACCAGGAAGATCCACGGCCCGGAAGACGCCGACTATTCCGCAGCACTCGCGAACGTGTCTGGGCGGGCGTATGCGGAGGGCTCGCCGAGTACGTCGATATCGACCCGACGCTCATGCGGGTGATCTGGGTGGCGGCGGCCGTCCTAACCGGCGGACTGGCCATTCCGGCCTACATCGTCATGTGGGTCATCATGCCGCGCGACGAGGCACTGTGGGGAGCGCCGGTCGCTCCCGATGCCGAGTCGCCGGTCACCGGCAGCACGGCAACGGCCGCGACTGAGGATGCGGGTTCGGCGACGGCGAAGTCCGATGGCCTCCCGCCTTTGCCGCCCCTGCCAAGAGCACGATGGCGTCCGCCGTCCAGTCCGGAAGACCGCGAGCGACGGCAGCGCGCGGTCGGACTGTTGCTCGTGGCGCTCGGAGCGATGTTCTTCGTCGGCCAACTCGGCATCTTCAGTTGGTGGAACTGGAGCGTGATGTGGCCGCTGATCCTCGTCGCGGTCGGCGTGGCGTTCCTCATTCGTCAATCTGATTGGAGGTGATGACGTGAGCGATACTCCGACAGCCGCTGCCCCGCCGGCCCCGGCACCGGTGCCCATCTTCGAGCGAGAGAAGTCGCGGCGGCGCGGTGGCCTCGTCTGGCCGCTGATCCTGATCGCGGTGGGCGCGATCTTCCTTCTACAGAACTTCGGCATTCTGGCGCCGAACGCGTGGCACCAGGTCTGGCGGCTTTGGCCGCTCGTACTCGTGCTGATTGGCATCGAAATCCTGTTTCGTGGGCGCATCTCGGGGGTCGTGACGGGATTCCTGGTGGCCGGTCTTCTGATCGGCGGCCTGGCCGCTCTGGCGGTCATTCCGCGCCTGACACTCGTTGCCGGTCCGATCGAGACGCGCGAATTCGAGTACCGACTCGACGGTGCAACGCAAGCGAACGTGAATCTCGAATTCGGCGCCGGTCGCCTCGTCGTCGGCGCTCTATCCGCCGGCGATGGCCGCGTCGGACGGCTCACCTACACCGGTCCCGACGCGCTGCGCCCAAACGCACGCTATTCCATGCGGAACGGGCTGGGAGACCTTCGATTCACCATCCGACCGGGGGCGGGGGAATTCGCGGTTTTCCCCAATATGACGGCTGACCTGAATCGAGACGTTCCGATGACGCTGCGCGTCACGTCGGGCGCGAGCGACGCGACGATCGACCTGACCGAGCTGCGAGTGTCGCGATTCGATCTCGAAACCGGCGCAAGCTCGACCCGCATCGTATTCCCGCGATCAGCGGGCGCGACCGAGGCTCGCCTTCGCACCGGCGCGGCCAGCCTCGTGATGGAAGTGCCCGAAGGCGTTGCCGCGCAAGTGCGCCATTCGGGTGGCCTGAGCAGCCTCGATATCGACCAGGCGCGATTCCCAAATGTCGAACGGAACCTCTATCGCAGCGCCGACTTCGCGACCAATCCGAACCGCGTCGACGTCCGCGTCGATTCCGGAGCGTCGAGCGTCACCGTCCGGTAGCGGCTAACGACGGCGGTTACACTCCCCTGGCGAATCCAGCCAGGGGAGTTTCTGTTTCCGTGAAGATCACGAACATCAAGGCGTTTCCGATCTGGATCGGCTTTCGCAATCAGTTCGTCGTCCAGGTCGAGACTGATCGCGGCATCGTCGGCTTTGGTGAGGGCGGCATGTCGTACCGCGAGTTGGCGATGAAGGGGATGATCGAGCACTTGCGCGAGTTCCTGGTCGGCCAGGATCCGCGCCGGATCGAGCACCTCTGGCAGACGATGTATCGCGCCGCCTACTTCGAGGGTGGCAACACGCTGACGGCCGCGATCTCGGCGATCGACATCGCATTGTGGGACATCCTCGGCAAGTCACTCGGCGTACCGACCTACCAGCTCCTCGGCGGCGCGTGCCGGGACACCATCCCATGCTTCGCCACGCCAGGTTCGCTGACGGGCCCCGCCGGCGTGACTCAGGCACGCGAGTTCGTCGAGAAGGGCTGGCGCTATCTCCGATTCAGCGTCGGGATGCCCGAGGGGACGGAGAAGGACGTGTACGAGCCGATGGAGTCGATCGAACTGGCGTCCCACTGGATTCGAGAGATTCGAAAGGCCGTCGGTCCGGGCATCGGACTCTCGGTCGATTTCCACCACCGTCTGTCAGTCGCGGAGGCGGCGCTCTTCTGCCAGCGGATCGCCGACGTCCATCTTATGTTCCTCGAAGAGCCGATCCGGTCGGAGAGCCCGGAGGCGTATGCGCAGTTGCGAACGATGACGCCGATGCCGTTCGCGATCGGCGAGGAGTTCGCGAGTAAGTGGCGCTTCGTGCCTTTCATCGAGCAAGGACTCCTCAACTTCTGCCGCTTGGATCTTTCGAACGTCGGCGGATTCACTGAGGCGAAGAAGGTCTCAGGCTGGTGCGAGGCGCACTACATCGATCTGATGCCGCACAATCCACTCGGGCCGATCTGCACGGCCGCGTCGGTCCACCTGGGCGCGGCGACGAACAATTTCGCGCAGCTCGAGTATCGACACAACATCGAGGCGCAGTTCCCGACCGATCTCTTCCCGAAGTTTCCTCGGTGCGTCGGTACGTCCTTCCCGCTGCCGATCGAGCCGGGGCTTGGCGTCGAGTTCGACGAGGCCATCGCGTCGAAGTACGCGTTCGCTTACGCCGAGGCGCCCCATCTGCGGCGTCGCGACGGCCAGTACACGAACTGGTGAGTCCGCGGCAGATGTCGAATGCGTCTGCCGCGGTGAACTGGATCTTCAGTGCCCGATGCCGAGCGCGTGCATCCGCCGATGCAGCGCTTCGCGCGCCTGCAGGAACGGCCGTTCGAGATAGGCCTGGTGGTCGGCCTCGCCGTGATGGTGCGTCGTCGATTCGCTGGGACGACGTGGACTGAGGTCGCGGATGTACTTCAGGCTGCCGTCGACCATCGTCAGCATGTATTGCAGGCCGGCGCTGTCGGCCATCTCCCACTCGCCACCAACCGCGAGGTAGATCGGCGATGTATGGGCGAAGACGCCGCGCGTCCAGCAGTCGTGATGCGTGATGCCGCCGTAGCCGGGACCCGAGACGCGGGCGCAGAGCCACGAGTGCCGTTCGATCGTCAGGCGAGTTCTCAATTCGAGCCGACGCGACCCGGCGGCATCGTCGGTCTGCGCGACGACCTGTCCGCGTTCGACGATCTGGAGCGTATGGATTGGGATCGTTGACGTCGCGCGGGCGACGACTTCGACCGAACCGCCGCCGGGCGTCAGGCGGAGCGTGTCGCCGATCTCCTGCCCATCGACCGTGAACTCGATCATCGGCCCGCCGCTGAGGAACGTCCGCCCGCGCTTGAGATTGGCGCACCACGAGTCGTAGGAAAACTCCTCGTCCGCCGGAATCCGGACGTAGGTTCGGTACTGACCGACCGCGACGTCGCTCGACATCTTGTCGGTGCCGCCGACGAGCGGTAGGCGATATCCAGCGTTGAGGTATCGGTAGTACTCGAGGTGGTTGTAGTCGGCCTGGCGAATCATTTCGACGCCATCGACGCGACCGGTCGCGATCATTGCCGCGGGCTCGCCGTTCGGATTCGGGAGGTGCGGCAGGATGACCGTGCCTCCTTGCGCGCGACAGGCGTCGGCCCAGTGACTCATCGTGACGTCCAGAGTGCCGCCGAGTTCGGCCTCACCAGGTCCGTCGGAGCACCACGGATAGACCGCCTCCTTCAACCCGAGCAATGTCAGGTGGCCGAGCAGGTGCTGGCGGTTTTCCTGGGTTGCCCAGACGATCGTCCGGCCGTCGCGCGAGATCGATGGCGCGCCAGTGAACTCCTCGGTGTTGGTAAAGAGGTTGCCCCACTGCGAGAGCAGCAGGTTGACGACGTTGAGATCTTCGCCGCGCGCTTCGAAGTGGCTGCCCTGGGTCGAAAGGAAATGAACGTGCGTGTCACCGCTGAACCATCGCCGCGCGTTCATGTCGACCATCCGACGCAAGCGCAGTTCGAGCCGACGCTGGCCCGGCGCGATCGTGACACGTTGTCGGAGCGGCTCGTATTCGTAGCCGCGCGCGACATCGACGATCACCTCGCCGCGCGGCAACCAGCCCTGGCAGCGGCCGTCGATGTAGGCGTAGCTGATCTGGCCGAGGCGGAGGTCACCGCCGATGTCGATGTGCCAGGTCCCGTTGTTCGAGTTGACGTGGCCATGGTGGCCATGCGGCTGGTACGGCACACCATCGCGCGATCGGAAGTGGACGCGGCACGGAACCGGCCGATCGATCGCATCGTCGATGACGACGGTCTCGACCCAATTGCGCCCCTGTTCGACGATCGCGATCCGACTGCGTGGCGTCTCGATGACGCGCCGCTCGACGAGGTCGCCGAACCGGGCCGCGTCGATCGCCTCGCCGTTGGACACCAGGGCGATCGTCGCCGATGGCGCGGCCGCGACCTCGGCGTAGGCCGGACTGGCATGGGGGTTCTGACGTTCGCCCCAACCGGCCATGCCATCGGCCAGGAACTCATCGGGTGATCTCGTCGGCAGTGGGAATGCGTAGCCGGCGACTCCGCGATCGACCTGGATGTCGAGGCCCGTGCGCGACGCGCCGTCGGTCGGTCGCGCCGCAATCGCGGGATCCTTGAGATCGACCCGCACCGGCACGGCACCGGAATGCGTGAGCGGGTTTTCGTCGATGTGCCCGAGCGTCATCGCCGCGACGACGAACCTCGGTCCAGCCGGAACGATGTCGATCGAGGCGACACGTATGTTGAAACGTGGGTTGGGCCACCGCCAAATGAAGTAGGCCAGCGACGCGCCTTGCTCGGCTTCGGTCTGGCGGTGTCCGGCGTCGCCCCACCGCCCTTCCCATCGCGCGATCGTGGCGTTCTTCTGGTCCGGGACCGCCGCAAACGGCAATTGTCCCCAGCCGAGTGGCGCGGCGATCTCGAATCGCTCGCGAATCGGGATGTCTTCGGTGACGCCGTCGGCGTACGTGACACGGTACGTCGCGACGAGGCCACCGGGAAGGGCGCCTTCGAGGATGCGCGATTCGAGCAGACGGTGAGCGACCAGGATCGAATGCGCCGTGCAATCGACAGGAATGCGGACCGTCCCGGGGCTATCGCCGCCGAGCGCGATGATGGCTCGTTCACCGTCGCCAATCTGGAACGGGAGGCCGTGGAACCGCTGGAACCCCCTCGGCGCCGCCTGGCGACCGGGAATGACGCTCACGGATGCATTGCGCGCCGCGTCGATGTCGAGAGGTTGGTAGTCCATCGTCACCCTCCGTGTCGGAGCGCAGTGTACGCCGAGGGCGACGTCGAGACGTGGATTGACCGCGTCTTAACGGACTCTGATCTCGCCTTCCATATTGGGATGGAGATCGCAGATGAAGCGCACGTTCCCGGCGAGCCGCAAGGTGATCGAGAAGGTACCGCCCGGCGGCGTGTTCGACGACCCGAACTGCTGCTCGAGCGTCAGCGAGAGAAAGTTGTGCTCCTCCGTGCCGTCGTTGACGAACACCACGGTGCCGCCGACGGCCACTTCGACGACCGGCGGTCGAAATCCCCAGCGATCGTTCGCTTTGTCCTCCACGACCCCGACGCGCACGTGCGCAGCCGGCTTGAGCGCCGGCGCGGGCTTGGTCGACTCGGGCGCCGCCGTCGGCTCAGGACGCGCGGGCGGTGGAGTGGGCGTGGCCGGGACCGGCGTGCTGGTAGGTGGCACTGGCGTGTGAGTCGGAGGGAGCGGTGTGCTGGTCGGCATCGGCGTGCTCGTGGGCGGCACGCGCGTGATTGTTGGCGGCGCGGCCGTGGCGGCGATCGTTGCTGATGGCGCGGCGGCGGCTGTCGGCATGGCGGTTTCTCGTACGAACGTCGCGGCAGGCGCCTGGGAGGTAACGGCGGGCGGCGGCACGGGCCTCGGCGGCGTCGAAGTCTGAGTCGGCGTGGCGCAGGCGATTGTCAAGAGGACTCCGCACACGAATACGGACTGGCGGGTGGCCAACATCGACAGAGACTACGTTCCGCCGAGTTCGGCGGATCCTCGGCATCGGCACACATACGTCAGAACGTCCCGTGTCCAGTACCCCGACCCGGTAGGACGCGTGGCAAAGAAATTGGCGAACAGCGGTTCGAGAAAATCATCCGACACCTTTGTCTGAGGATCCTATGGCGACCCCTTCCCCAAAGTTGCCAGAGCTGCCTCGGTAACGGCGATGGCATCGGCCATCGCCCGTTCGCATGATGCCTGAAAAAGTGGTCCGCCGAGCGATTCGCGAGCGTTGCGCGCTGCCCACGCCCGCAAGACCTCGGGGGTGCAGAGGTAGTTCTCGATCTCACGCCGCGTCCACATCCGCTCGTCCAATGGACCTGACACCGGGCGGAAGGCTAATCGTGACGCCGGGTCGCTTCTCTGGAGCCGCGCGTCCGCGGCGCTTGGCAAGCCAGTTTCTCAGCCCAACTTCCCAGAGCGCCAGAGCCTGAAGCGCAGAGGTCTTCCCGGAATTGTTTGGGCCGATGAACACAACCGGATTTCCGAGTTCGATCTCGACATCATCGAACCTCTTGAAATTGCGCACGGTCTGCTTCGTCAGCACGATGCGAACCTCACGTTCCTGGCGAGGCTAAAGGATTGCACCCGACACGGTCTCTTGGTCGACGGGCACACGATCGTTCCTCGACGCTTCGGGTTTCCGCCATGTTACCCTCGGCGCCCGGCTCCCGGCGGCATCTGGCTGTACGTCACCCCTGCGACGACGAGCGCCGTGCCGATCGCGAGGCCGAACGTGAGCGGCTCGCCGAGGAACAGCCATGCGAGCCCGACGCCGAGTGGCGTCGTGACGTATTGGATGATCGCGGCGCGATCGGCGCTGATGTGCCGCAGCCCCCAGGTCCAGAGCGCGAAGTTCAGCGCCGTGCAGAAAAGACCGAGGTAGACGAGGCCAAGCTGAGCCCCGAACGGTGCGCGGATGATCTCTCCCGGATCGCCCAGCAACAGTGACGTGACGACGAGCATCGGCACGGCACACATCGCGCTCATCGCGGTCAGGCCAATCGGATGGATGCCCGACACGACGTGATGTCGCGCCAGGTTCTGCGAGCAGGCGATGATGAACGCGGTCAGCAGACCGAGGCCGACACCCCGTAGATCGATGCCGCCGGACAGGAGGCGCGTCGGGTCGTCGCCCGCCACCACGGCGATGACGCCGAAAAGTGCGATGAAGGCGCCGATCAGGACGCGGTTCGACCGATCCTTCCCTCGGGCCGCGAACAACGCGAGCATCACCGGGAACGTCCCGACGAGCACCGTTTGTTGTGACGCGGTGGCGTACTGAAGAGTCATGAGCGACGTGACGGAGCTGGCGAAGAAGCCGAGGAACCCTTGCGATAGCATCACCCGCGGCCGGCGCGCGACCTGAAGCAGCGGCGCCGGGCCGAACATCAACAGCGCGAAGGCGGTCAGCGCGACGAAGGCGGTCGCGCCACGAAACAGGGACTGCTGTATCGGCCCGACCGATCCGATGATTGCCTTGCTCGCGATCGGAAGCGACGCCCAAAAGAATGTGGCGGTGAAGAGCGCGCCGTAGAGGCGCGTTCCATGCCCGAACACCGGCGGAGCGTAGCAAAAGCGCCGGCCGTTCTCACTCGATCCGCCGTATCATGAGAGCTTCTCGTGAACGCGCGTGCCGAGCGCCGATTCAGCGGTGACCCGTGGAAGGTCCTCGGGCTGCCGCGTAATGCCGATGCCCATGAGATTCGCGGGGCGTTTCGGCGCGCCGCCAAGAAGCTCCATCCCGATGTGAATCCGTCGCCTGACGCGGCTGAGCGGATGGCGCGGCTCAATTGGGCCTACAAGACGGCCAGCGAGCACGCCCGCCGCGAAGGTCCGCGGGCCTATCGCGGCGCAAGCCACTCCGCCGGTCCGCGCGGCACGCGGCCACGCTGGTACGTCCGTCACCGTCCACCCCCGGCCGGCGGTCGACTGGTCGCAGTGAGCCGGCGTGTGACACTCTCGGGGCTTCGCGGCGAGAGCGCGACGATCGAAGGACTGGTCGTCGTGCGGAATGCCGGAACGGGGCCGCTCGAAGGCGAGGTTCGGGCCGACCCATCGTGGGTGATCGTCAGTCCGAAGGGCTTCACGCTCGAACCCGACGCCAGTCAGATGTTCCGCGTCTCGGTCCCCAATCGATACTGCCAGGACGACATGACTCAGGCAACGCTCCTGTTCGAATCGAACGGTGGCGACGAGCGCGTCATTCTCGCGATTCCACCAACCAATGACGTGGTGCTGACGATGGAACCGAGCGTCATCGACATCGGCGCGTGCGCTCCCGGGGAGGCACGCCAAGCACGCCTCCGCCTGACGTACCGCGGACAGGGTTTGCCACGCATCGCGATCCAGACGGACGTGCCGTGGATCAAGCTCGTGCCGATCACGCTGCCGAGGCGGACGCAGTACTACCGCGTCCTGATCGACGCGCCAGCCGAAGGTGAGGAGTTCCGGGCCGTTATCGGCGCTCTGGCTGGCGGCGCGCGGGCGACGACGACCGTGCGACTGCGGGTCGTTGCGCCCGAAGCCGCGCCGGAACCGATCGCGGATTCGGCCTGAGTCACGACTTAACTTAGCAGCGCGGACGCGAGCCGGCATCGCCGTGCTGGCTGAACCGATCGCGGTACTTCGTTAGGGCACCGTCGAGGGCCACGTCAAGGTCGACCGCGGTCGCGTTGGCCAGGCAGACGAGCGAGAAGAACGCGTCGCCGAGTTCGTCGTCCCACGCTGTACCGGAGATGAAAGGCTCGCGGCCGTATCGCGTCGCTTTGAGCGCTTCTTTTGCCAGCTCGCCAACCTCGGAGACGAGATCGAGCAAGCGAGCCTCGGCCGTTGTTCGCAGATCGTGCGCGTCGACGAAGTCGGCCACGCGTTGTTGGAAGCCGGGCAGATTCGCATAGGGCACAGACATGACGATTTCGACCTCCACGCGCGCGGGTCAACGCGACGCGTCGTCCACTCTATCCGCCTCGGGTACCGCGTGGCCGTGTCGCGACGTCGACACGGGCCGTCACCGGCTCGCAACGCTGGCCTGACGATCGCGACTTCGAGTCGCTGGCGCACGCCGCCTCGCGTTGAGTCGGCCCAGAGGCTGGTATCCTGTCGCGCATGAAGATCGATCGCGTCAACTGTTTTCAGGTATCCGGTCGGACCACTTTCCAAGGCTCGGAAGAGCGTCAGCTCCAGATGCTCGACGTGTATCCCGAGGTGGCACGCCGTGGCCCCGGCCTTGGATCCGATCGTCTGAACGCGACCTACGTCGAGATCGGCGCCAATAACGGACCGGTCGGGATCTTCGGTCCGATCTTTGCCGAGACCGCTTTCATCATTCGCGAGAAGCTACGCTCGCACCTGCTCGGGAAAGACCCGATGGCCGGCGAATACATCTGGGACCACCTGTACCGCCAGGACCGCCACGCCCGCAAGGGCAACCAGATGATGGCGATCAGCGCCATCGACAACGCGCTGTGGGATCTCCGTGGCAAGGCGCTCGGACTGCCTCTCTACCGATTGCTTGGCGGACCGTCGCGGACGCGGGTCGATTGCTACGCCTCGATGCTCGGGCATTCGTTGGAGCCGTCCCGCGTGCGCGAGCGCGCCCAGGCGATAGTTGCCCTCGGCTACCGTGCCGAGAAATGGTTCTTCCGCCATGGGCCATCCGACGGCCTGGCGGGCATGGCACGCAACGTCGAATTGGTGCGCACCGTGCGCGAGGCGGTCGGTCCCGATATCGAGATTATGTTCGACTTCTTTATGGGCGGCGACGCCACGTACGTAATCCGGCTGGCCGAACAGGTCGAGCAGTACCGACCTCGCTGGATCGAGGAGCCGGTGCCGCCGGACCGCATCGGCGACTTCGCGCAAATCCGTCGATCGACGAACATTCCGCTGGCGACCGGCGAGCACGAGTACACCCGCTGGGGGTTCCTGACGCTGCTCCAGAACGAAGCGATCGACGTCATTCAGGCCGACCCGGACTGGTGCGGCGGCATCTCCGAACTGGTCAAGATTGGTACCCTCGCCAGCGCCTACGGCAAGCAGGTCATCCCGCACGGCCACTCGATCCACGCGGCGCTGCACTCGATCGCGTCGCAGTCCCCGGCGACGTTCCCGATGGCTGAGTTCCTGCTGCGCCACGCGCCGGCGAAGCAGCATTTTCACACTGAGTTGCTGCTGCCCGAGAACGGTTCACTGGCGCCGCCGGAGGCGCCAGGCCTCGGCATCGCGCTCGACCCGGCCAAAATCGAGTCGCGGGTGGAGCTGGGATGATGGAGTACCGACCGCTCGGCAAGACCGGTGTCCAGGTCTCGCGCTACTGCCTCGGGACGGCGTTCCTCGGATCGCAGACGCCGCTCGATCGGTCGATCGAGATCGTTCACCGCGCCTGCGATCTCGGCATCAACTTCATCGACACCGCCAACACATACGGCGACCGACGTTTCAAGGGCGATCGTCCGGGCTACCCCGACATCTGGCCAGCCGTGGAGGAGGTCGTCGGGCGGGCCATCGCCGACCGCCGCGATCGTGTCATCGTCGCGACGAAGGTATGCGAGCCCGTCGGTGACGGTCCGAACGATCGCGGCCTGTCACGGCACTTCATCATGCGTCAGGTCGAGATCAGCCTGCGTCGCTTGGGCACCGATTACATCGACGTGTACTACGCGCACCACCCCGACCCGCGCACCCCGATCGACGAGACCCTGCGCGCGTTCGACGACCTCGTTCGCCAGGGCAAGGTCCGCTACATCGGCATCTCGAACTTCTGCGGCTGGCAGATCGCCGAGTCGCTGTGGATGGCCGAGCGGCACCACGCGGCCGCTCCAGTCGTGATGCAGACGAACTACAACCTGTTGTCGCGCGATGCGGAGGCGGAGCAACTTCCGGCTCTGGCTCATTTTGGGTTGTCGTCATTCGCCTTCGCGCCGCTGGCTGGCGGCACTTTGACCGGGAAGTACACGGTCGGCGCCGAGCCGGCGGCGGGATCGCGTGGCGAGTTCTGGGCCGATCGACCGGGGAATGTCGCGCGAGCCAGTTCCTCGCCAGTCCGCGATGAGCGGGTACTGCGTCAGGTGGCGGTTCTTCGCGATTGGGCCGAGGAGCGTGGCCACACCGCGGCGCAAGTTGCGCTCGCGTGGCTGCTCGGAAACTCACAGCTCACCGGCGTCATTTCGGGCGCCAGCACCGTTCGGCAACTGGAGGAGAGCGTCGGCGCGCTCGAGGTCGAGCTTACGGCGGACGATCGGGCCGCGATCGCGCATATCTTCGGCGGTCACTGACGTCCAGCCTTCCGCGGCGCCGCCACCGCGGCGAGGTCAGGCTTTGGCGTCGACGATGCGGCCGAGCGTCTTCAGCGGTGTGATCGGTTCGGTCGTAACCTGAGAGACGGTGTATTTGCTGTCGGCCCGCGCGGCGGTCGTAAAGGAGATCGTCGCGCCGTCGGCATTCATGCCGTTGCTGGAATCGATCGGCGCCACCCTCACGTCGTTGGCGCGACGAATGCCGAGCGCCGGTCCCTGCGCTCCGACGATTCCGCCGACGCTGGCGCTTAGCCCTGCCCCACTGACCACGCAAACAGACTAGCACAATCCCCAGTCCGGGAGAAAAGTGGCTCAAACATCACATGATTCTTGTCAAAAGGTTTACATCGAACATGTTGAACCGACCCGTAGACTCGATGGTGTGAGCGCCGCCCATCCCTTCCTGTTTGAGGTGAACGCCCGAGTCCGGTTGGCTGCGCTTTCGCGTGCCGCGGGCCGAGCGATGACATTGGCGGATGTCGAGGGTGACGCGCTTGATGCGTTCGCGCCCCGTGGCGTGGACTTCGCATGGCTTGTCGGCGTCTGGGAGACTGGTCCGATCGCGCGCGCTCTGGCTCAAACCGATCAGGATCTCCGCGGCGCCTACGACCGCGCCCTTCCTGGGTGGACCGATGACGATATCCTGGCCTCGCCGTACGCGGTCGCCGATTACACGGTCGCGCCGGACTTGGGTGGCGACACGGCGCTCGCAATCCTGCGTCAACGACTGCGCGAGCGTGGTTGCCGCCTAGTCCTCGATTTCGTGCCGAATCACGTCGGCCGCGATCACGCCTGGGTGACCGATCGGCCCGAGTTGTTCGTGCAGAGGCCGGTCGGCACGGAGTATGACGGATTTCGTGTCGGCGACACCTGGATCGCGTGTGGTCGCGACCCCTTTTTCGCGCCCTGGCGCGACACCGCGCAGATCGATTACCGGTCGAGTGGCGCGCGCGACATGATGCTCGCGGCGCTTCGTTCGATCGCCCAGCGGTGCGACGGGGTTCGTTGCGACATGGCGATGCTCGTCCTCTCCGATCAGTTCGAGCGAACCTGGTCGGCGTGGCCACGTCCGGCCGACGCGTCCGGCGATGAGTTCTGGCCGAACGCGATCGCGACCGTTCGCGAAGATACCCGCCACCGCGGCGACCGAGACGGATTTCTCTTTCTGGCCGAGTCGTACTGGGACTTGGAATATCGCTTACAGACGCTCGGCTTCGATTTCACGTATGACAAGCGACTCTACGACCACCTGGCGCGTTTCGACGTCGACTTCCTCCGCGGCCACTTGGGCGCCGATTGGAGCTTCGCCAGGCGATGCGCGCGCTTCGTCGAGAACCACGACGAGGAACGCGCCGCGACGGTGTGGCCATCGCCGGTGACGGCCGCGGCGACCGTCAGCGCGCTCACCCTACCGGGAGCGCGACTGATCAACGACGGACAGATCGAGGGTCGGCGGATCCGATCACCCGTGCAGCTCGGGCGCTGGCAGGACGAAGCGCCAGATGACGGCATCGGCCGCGTCATACGCGCCATCCTGGGCGCGCGTGATGTGCTGACAGGCGACTGGACGTGCATCAATGTCGAGGCGCCCGCTTTCGCGTGGTCCTGGGATGTCGGAATGCGCGGACGATCGTTGATCGTCGTCAATCTCAGCGACGGGCGACTGGCGCGCCGGATACGCCTGCCGGAGACCGGAATCGCTGGTCGATCGATTCATCTGATCGATCGACTGGCTAGCCGAGACATCGTCTGCGATGGCGATACCGCGGCCGGCGATGGCATCGTGCTCGACCTGAATCCGTGGCAGGCGAGCCTCTTCGAGATCGTGTAGCGCCGCTACCAGACCCTCAGCCCCGGCGCGTTCGACGCTGACGTCAGCAGGATCTGCACGAACACCGGCAAATAGGCGACGAGGATCAGGACGGCCGCCACCGCCAGCCACGGTCGCCATCGATCGACGATCGCCGGCGCGTGATCGGGTCCGGAGATCGCGCGCGCCATCGGCATCGGAATCGGCGCAGCCCTCGGCGACCCCCAGAGTGTGAAGGCCAGGTTCAAGATGTACAGGACGCCGGAGATGAAGAGCAGCGCGCCGCCAAGGGCAACCCACGGTAGGTAGATTCGCCATTCTGGCAGAATGTAGGGTGCCGAACCGAGCGCGGTGCGTCGCGGCACGTCCATCAGTCCGAGTCGGTGCAGGTTGTTGCTGAACACGATCATGCCGATGAACCAGATCCAGACCTGCCATCGCGCCATGCCGATGCTGAATAGTTCGCGGCCGCTCAGATTCGGCACGAGCCAATAGGTCACGGCCATGAACGTCAGGGTCACCGCACTGCCGACGGTCAGGTGGAAGTGACCCGCGATCCAGGCGGTGTTGTGAACCGCCTGATTCAACTGGTATGAGGCGTTGATCAGACCGCCGATACCGCCAAAGACGAAGAGCCACATCGCCAGGATCTGGCCCGTGACGATTGGGTCCTTCCACGGTAGCCGAAAGATCCAGCCGAAGAGACCCTTCCCGCCGTTGTGGCGTCCGGAGTTTTCGAGCGACGCCACGACGTTGAAGAACGTCATGAGGCTCGGGAAGAAAACTCCGAATGTCACGACTGCGTGGATTGCCTTGAACACCGGGAGGATGCCTGGATCGGAGACCTGATGGTGCAATCCGAGCGGCGTGGACAGAACGAGGAACAGGAGGAACGACACGCGCGCCATCGGATCGCTGAAAAGCTTGCCGCCGGCCTGGCGCGGCACCATCGTATACCACGAGATGTAGGCCGGGAGTAGCCAGAAGTACACGATCGGGTGACCGGTGAACCAGAAGAGCGTACGCGCGAGCACGGGGTTCGAGAACTCCGTTAGGCCGACGGCCATCGGAATGACGATCACCAGCATCTCGATCGCGATGCCAACGCTGGCGATCGACCACATCGCCATGGTGACGAGGCTCATGAATGCCGCCAACGGCGTCTTCTCGACGGGATTTCGCGCCCGCCACGCACGCCAGGTCAACGTCAGATTGAGTGTGACCAGCCACGTGCCGATCACGACGAGCGTGAGGCCGATGTAGAAGAACGGATCGGCCTTCATCGGCGGGTAGAACGTGAAGAGGACCGTCGCGCTGTTCGTCAGAATCGGGACGGCGGCCATCACGAGGCCGACGATCATCAGGACGAGCGTCAGCCATGCGATCTTCGGACCGACGAGATTCGTCCGCAGCGAGCGTGTCGTGACGTAGATCAGGAATCCGCAGATGAAGAACGTCGTCCAGACGAGGACGTTCAGGACCCCGTGCAAGGTAAGGCCCTGGTAGTAGCTCTGGATGAATGGCTTGAGCGCCGGGTAGATATCCATCCCGGCGTGTTCGAGACCCTGGAAGAATCCGAGGGTCATCCCAAACGCTAGCGCGATCACCGCGATCGCGATGTGCCAGCTTGCCAAGCGGTCCTCGGTGTGGAACGACATCGGCGCCGCCGACTCGGTCGCCGCGTGGTAGACGGGCTGACGCATGCTCATTCGACGATCACCTTTCCGGACATCAGGTGATGACCGATGCCGCAGTATTCGTGGCAGATGAGCAGGTACTCGCCCGGCTTGACGAAACGTGCCGTCTTGCGCGAGATCTGACCGGGTAGGAGCATGATGTTGACGTTCGTGCCTTGGATGCGCATGCCGTGGATTACGTCAGCGCTCGAGGCAACGAACGTCACTTCCGCGCCGGCCTTGACGCGTATCTCTTTCGGCTCAAAAGTCCACATCTTGCCGACGATCGTGGCCTGATAGGTTCCCGGTCCAGTTTGAACCACGCCCGGCGCGTTGAACGGGGCGATCTGAGAAATCGCCCGCGGGTCGATCATCCCCTCCTGGCCCGGCACGTGAATGCCGTGGGTCACGTACGCGTAGAGGAGGAGCCCGAGGAGCGCGATCGGGATGAGTGCGCTTGGGATGATCCACGAAAGCTCGAGCGTCTGTTCGCGCGACATGTTCCTACCCCCGCCCGAGGACTTGGAGATAGACATTCATCCAGGCGGCGATCGCGACAATGAAGAAGCACGCCAAGAGAACGAACGTACCTCGTGGGATCTCGCGGTCAATCGCGTCCTCTTCGGTGCCGGACGCGCGCGCATCCTCGCTCATACCTCACCTCATTCCGGCACAGCACAACACCCCTCCCGTTGGTGCGCGCGACGCGATGCTGTCGCGGCGCCGTGCTCGGCGAATCGGGGAATTCCCTGATTTCAGGGTGCGCGGCACGTGAGCCGGGAGCGGTCGTCCGAGCGAATCCCGCCGCCCCATTGGTGCCCCGGCTGGTGATTCGGCTCGGAGACGCTCTACAGACGCGCTAACCAGGCCTCGTAGGCGCGCGCCTGATCGGATGACAGCGTGCGTGGCACGCGCACGAGAGCCAGTCGGCTTGGGCTGCTGAAGAGGTGTTGGGCGATCGCCGGCGCCGATCGTCCGACGTCCTCGAGTTGCTCTCGACGGGCATACAGCGTGGCGAGGTTGGGGAATAGCTCGATCGCGGCTTCCGCGTCTGGCGCGCGTACGTCGCGCCAGACGACCTTGGCGACGTACGATCCGGCGCGGCCGAGCATGCGCGTTGGATCGGTGTCGGCGGTGAGCACCGTCACTCCCGTGATTGCGATCCCACTTGTGGCGAGCGACGTGGCGATCTCTTCGGGCGTCACTCGACGACTGCCGGGCTCGGGTGTCGGCCGCGCGCCGGATCGCTCGCTGGTCGGGACAGCGGTTGGCACCGGCTCGCTGGGAGTCACGATCCGCAGAGGCGGTTCCGTCTGTGAGACAGCTTCCCAGGTGAACCGCTCGTCATTCCTTCGTCGGTACACTCCGCCATCTGGGGCGCGGACCCAGGTCCGGGAACCATCGGTGAACGCGACCAGGCCGTCGGCGCGGCGCCAGACCAACAGGCCGTTCGTCGTGCGTTGCTGTGTGTCGGTGCCCGACGGACTGTCGCTCTCATCCTCCACGCAGTCGCCGACGATGTCCGGGATCGCCCCATAGACCTCCGCGAATCCGTGGCGAAACTGGCACTGAGCCGGTGACGGCGCGGGCCGTGGTTCGGGCGTCAGCCATTTCGGCCCAATGGCGCAGGCCGTCGCGACGATCGCGATGGCCGCGAAGGAGGCGGCAAGTCGCCTATCGACTCGTGCCAGCATCGCGCTCGGCGAACACGACGTACTCGGCGCCCAGAACCTGGCATCGAATCGCGAGTCCCCGCGCGAAGAGATCGTCATTTTCGGGCATTGCTCGCTCTCCTCCTGAAGTCCTGGCGGCACACGACGTCATCCGGCCGCGGCCGCGATGGCAGTATCGACCGTCTAGACTGCGCCGGTACGTTTCAAGGGAGGATCAAGAATGGTATTCAAAGTTGTCGCCACGCCGTGGGGACGGCGCGCCATTCCCGACTACACGCTCGAACAGGAAGCTCTTACGCCACTCGGCATCACGATCGACGTCGTTGCGACCGAGACCGAAGAGGAGTACATCGCGAAGGCGAAGGACGCCGACGCGGTCGTTGCCGGCGGACGCCGACTGACCGCAAACGTGATTCGTGGCCTGGACAAGGCGAAGGTTATCTCGGCCGGCGGCGTTGGCGTCGACTCCATCGATCTGGATGCCGCGACAGAAAAGGGTATCGTCGTCACGAACGTTCCGGACGTGTTCATCGAAGAGGTCGCCGTCCACGCGTTCATGTTGCTGCTCGCCTGCGCCAAGAAGACGATCATGCTCGATCGGGTCGTGCGCGAGAACCGCTGGGCGGATAGCCGCCTCTACATGAAGCCGATGCCGCGCGTCGTCGGCGATACGCTCGGTATCGTTGCATTCGGCAACATTCCGCGTCTCGTTGCCAAGAAGGCGAAGGGATTCGACATGAAGGTCCTCGCCTGGGACCCATTCGTGCCGGACTCGGCGTTTCAGCAGGCCGGTGTCGAGCGCGTCACCGACCTGAAGGACCTGTTCCGACGCAGCGACTTCGTATCGGCGCACCTACCGCTGAACAAGGACACCCGTGGCATCCTCAACTACGAGTTGTTCAGCGTGATGAAGCCAACCGCGTACTTCATCAACACCGGACGCGGGCCAGTTCACAACGAGGCCGATCTGATCCGCGCCCTCCAGGAAGGCAAGATGGCTGGCGCTGGCCTCGACGTCATGGAGGTCGAGCCCACGTCGCCGGACAACCCGCTCCACAAGATGGAGAACGTCGTCCTGACGCCCCACACCGCGTCCGTTTCCGACTGGGCCGATATCGAGCGCCGCCGCCGGGTCGGTCAGGAGATCGCGGCGGTTCTCCAAGGCCGTATGCCACGCTTCGTCGTCAACAAGGACGTCCTCAAGAAGGTCAACCTGGCCGAGGTCGTCCGCGCGTAGGTTGAAGTCGTCTGGGCGGCGATTCGTCGCTGCCGAACAACGAAAAACCCCCGGACGGTCCTCGTTGCCGAGGATCGCGCCGGGGACTACGGTTCAACTGCATCGAATGGCGCCTTGCGGATGGACCTATCGGCGTGAGGACAGGTTGTTAAGAGTGGCCGACGCTGCGCTCGATAGCCTGCCAAACCCTGCCAATGATCCTCAGACCGAGACCACAGTGAGGCGGCCGGTCGTTCGCTCGGCTGGCTTGTCGCGAATCACGATCTGAACGTCCTTACCCACCAAGGTCAGCCAATGGGCGAGTCGCTCAATCGAGAACCCCGCCAGTTGCCCGTTGACGAGTGCCGAGATCTTCGGTTGGTCAGTGTCGAGAACGCGCGCCGCCGCCGCCTGGGTCAGCCCACGCTCGCGAATGGCGGTCGCGATCTGTCGCACGAGTTCGGCCTTGGCCAACCGATCCTCTGCGTCAGGCAAGCGAAGGTCGGCGAAGATGTTGCCGCCGCTGGACGTGATTGCGATGTCATCTGATTCTCTCATCGGATTCCTCTCTCCTGTCGGAACGCTATCGAGTGGTGTGCTTCGGCCAAACGGAGCCGTTCGCGGACCAACGCGATTTCCCGTTGCGGCGTCGTGATGCCGCGCGTCGGCTTCTTCTGGAACGCGTGCAGGACATAAACCGCGCTTGGGAGCCGGATCGCGTACACGGTTCGGTACGTGTCGCCATCGTCGTTGGCGACCGCTTCCAGGACGCCGGCGCCACCGAAACCCCGGAGAGGTTTGGCACGCGGGTGCTTGTCGCCGAGCTGCGCCAGGTACAGCGCGTAGCCGGTTGAGTCTTTGACCTCCTCCGGGAAAGCCGACAAGTCGTCGCGCGACGTTCCGACGAAGTAGAGTGGCTTCACTCGACAAAACTATACCTGATCTAGCATAGGTTTCGCCGGTCTCGTGCAGGCGGACAGTCCATTACGGCGAACACAGGAGAGCCAAGCGGATTGCGGCGTGGCGTATCCTGGCGCAATGCCAGAACTGCCTGACATCGCCATCTACGTCGAGGCGCTCGAACGCCGAGTTGTCGGGCAGCCGTTCGAGGCGATGAGGATCTGGAACCCGTTCCTGGTCCGGACGGCACGGCCGCCGCTCGACGTCGTGAATGGGCGGCGCGTGGCCGGCGTTCGGCGACAGGGTAAACGCATCGTCTTCTGCCTCGATGGCGATCTTTTTCTGGCGCTGCACCTGATGATCGCCGGGCGGCTCCATTGGAAGGCGAAGGACTGGCGGGAGGCGGGACGAGCGACGCTGGCGTGGTTCGACTTCCCGAGTGGCAAGCTTCAATTGACCGAGCAGGGCTCGAAGCGGCGGGCGGCGCTCCATCTCTTCGAAGGTGAATCTGCGCTCTCCGATCTCGATCGTGGCGGCATCGAGCCGCTGGACGCGACGCCCGAGCAGTTCGCCGTCGCGCTACGCGCGGAAAACCACACTCTGAAGCGCTCGCTGACGGATCCGACGATCTTCAGTGGGATTGGCAACGCCTACTCGGACGAAATCCTCCACCGCGCACAGCTGTCGCCAGTGCGCTTGACAAAACAGATGGATGACGCCGAAATCGCTCGTCTCCACGCGGCCACGGTTGCGACGCTGACCGAGTGGATCGCGCGTTTGCGGGCTGAAACCGGCGACGGCTTTCCCGAGAAGGTGACCGCGTTTCGACCCGAGTTCGCGGCCCACGGCCGGTATGGCAAGCCGTGCCTAACCTGTGGCACGCCAATTCAACGAATTGTGCACGCGGAGAATGAGACGAACTATTGCCCGGCGTGTCAGACCGGCGGCCGACTTCTGGCCGATCGCGCCCTATCGCGGCTGCTGCGCGAGGACTGGCCGCGCACGCTCGACGAACTCGAACAACGTAAGGGAGGAAGGACTCCGAGAACGTACACCGCTTGATTGCGCCAGTCGTTTGGATCCACGGACACAGCCGACGGTTCCTGTTACGGCTGGTAGTGGTAGCGCGCTTGAAGGAACGCGATTCGATCGTCGAAGACGCGATAGACCAGTCGGTGCTGCTCGCTGATTCGGCGCGACCATGCGCCGGCCAGTTGATACCGGAGCGGCTCCGGTTTGCCGATTCCCTCGAATGGATTGCGCAGGCACGCTTCGATGAGGTCGAGGACGCGAAAGGCAATCTTCCGATCCTTCTCGACCCACCACCGCAGGTCCTCGCGGAAGTCATCGTCGAAGACGGCAGTCGTCACGCTGAGTTGACATTGAGCCCGATGTCGCGACGCAATTCGTCGATCGATAGGCGCGTGCCGGCGCTCCGTTCGGCCCTCTCCAACGCCGCCAGGAGGCGACTCGCGTTCGCGGGCGAGGCCATCAGATGGGCAGTTTCGAGCAGGCTGGTCAATTCGTCGGCATCGATCATTGCGACTGGCGGCCGTCCTCGGCGTTGCACAATGATGACTTCGCGATCATCGCTCGCCCGGTCGAGGTAGCGGGCAAGATGCGCGCGCGCGTCGCTGTAGGTTGTCTCGATCATTGCTGACTCCCCGCCGTCAGGTACAAGTACATTGTACGGGGTGAGCCTCGTCCAGACGTACCCACGATTCGGCCGCGGCGACGCGAAGACGCCGCTTCCGCCTTACGGCGGCGGCAGCGACAGCCAGTAGCGATGTAGCCGATCGTCGCCGGTCAGCTCCGGATGGAACGCCGTCGCGATGAGGTTGCCCTGGCGAGCCGCCACGATCGTGCCATCCGCCATGCGCGCGATGACCTCGGCCCGTGGACCAACCTGCTCGATCGCCGGGGCGCGGATGAAGATCGCGTGCATCGGTGGCGATCCGAGTACAGGGACATCGACGTTGGCCTCGAAGCTCTGCAGTTGGCGCCCGAAGGCGTTGCGCTTGATGACGATGTCCATGACGCCGATCAGCGGCTGGGCGAGTCCGCCGATGTCGCGCGCCAGCACGATCGCGCCGGCGCACGTGCCGAACACGGGCAGACCCGCGTTGACGCGCACGCGCAGTGGTTCGAGCAGCGAGAAGTCGACCAGCAGCTTGCCAATGGTCGTGCTCTCGCCGCCCGGGATGATCAGGCCGTCGATGCGGTCGAGGTCCGACGGTAGTCGGACCTCGACGACTTCATGACCGAGCCGCTCGACAGCGGCCCGGTGTTCGGCAAAGTCGCCCTGGAGGGCGAGGATGCCGATCGTTCGCTTCACCAGCCGCGCACCGCCAGTTGCTCTTTGTCGGACAGCGACGCGGCGCTGATGCCTCGCATCGACTCGCCCAGGCCAGTCGACACCTCGGCGATGATGTCGGGATCGTTGAAGTGCGTCGTGGCCTTGACGATTGCGGCGGCACGCTTGGCCGGATTATCCGACTTGAAGATGCCGGAGCCAACGAAGACGCCCTGCGACCCCATCTGCATGACGAGCGCCGCGTCGGCCGGAGTGGCGATGCCACCGGCGACGAACATCACGACCGGCAGTTCACGCTCCTCAGCGACTCTTCGAACGAGTTCATACGGCGCGCCGAGATCCCTCGCCGCGCTCATCAACTCCTCCGGCGGCAGCACGCTGAGCCGCCGGATCTCGTCGAGGACTTCGCGAAGATGGGTCACCGCGTGGACGATGTCGCCGGTGCCGGCCTCGCCCTTCGTTCGGATCATCGCCGCGCCCTCGCCGATGCGCCGAAGCGCCTCGCCGACGTTACGGCAGCCGCAGACGAACGGAACCTTGAACTTGTGCTTGTCGACGTGGTACTTCTCGTCGGCCGGGGTCAGGACCTCGGACTCGTCGATGTAATCGACGCCGAGCGCTTCGAGGACCTGCGCCTCGACGAAATGCCCGATCCGACACTTGGCCATCACCGGGATGCTGACGGCGTCCATGATCCCGCGGATCATCTCCGGATCGCTCATCCGCGCGACGCCACCATCCCTGCGAATGTCGGCCGGTACGCGTTCGAGAGCCATCACCGCGCACGCACCCGCGTCCTCGGCGATCTTGGCCTGGTCGGGTGTGACGACATCCATGATGACGCCGCCCTTCAGCATTTGGGCGAGGCCCTTCTTCGTTGCCCACGTCGATTGTTCCACCGTGAACCTCCTGTTCCGAACGGGTCCATGGTAGTGGCTCGCGATCCGCCGTCACTAGGGTCAGAGCAGTCGCGTGCGCCCAGCGGTGATTCCACCGCCGCGGAAGCGTACTAGCGGCGATCCGCCTCGCGCAGTCGAGCGCGCTCGGGGTTCAATCCCGCGATGCGCGCGCGAATCTCGGCCCGCCGTTCCTCGGAAAGACCGGCCACAAACGCTCCGAATGCGTCGCGCCATTCGACGGAAGCGTGCTCCGAGCGGGCGCGGCTTTCGATCTCGGCCGGATCCTGACGCGTGAGCGGCCGCCGGGCTTGCTTCCGCGGCCGGCCTGGACCCATTCCGGGTAGCGACGGTTGCATGTTTGGGTGGCCGTGCTCTGTTGCCACGATTCAATAGTACGGCAGCAGGCAGCCGAGCGCTCGTAAAGCGGCTCGCTAAGATCACAATACGGGTAACAGGAACGTGACAGTCACGAACACCGAGATCGCCGGGTGTGTCAGGCTGGTTCGCGCCCGACCACCCTTCGCGACGGCATGGCCGCGAACTCGACTTGTTCGGCGGCGCATCGTGGGCAGAAGTGGCGCCAGGCTGGCCGACTCTCCCATTCGCCGATCACCGAGATCCAACGGTGGGGTGGACATGCGCGACCCGGCGGTATCGTCACAGTCGGCGGCCGCGGAACGCGTCGGCGCGGGAATTGGACGATGATGCCGGGCACGGCCGAATGATCGTTGTGCTCGCCGTAAACTTACCATAAGAGTGAACTATCAGGGCGGACCAATCGGATATCCTCGCGGCCGATGACGCCCTCAGTTATGCGCCAGTACATCGATGGCGCGCGTGCCATGATCGATCGGATCGAGACCACGCAACTGGACGCGCTCGAAACCGCTGCCGCGCGCTGCGCGCGCGCGATCCTGGAGGGCGGACTGGTCCACGTCTTTGGCAGCGGCCATTCGCGCATGGCGGTCGAGGAGATGTGGCCCCGCTACGGTAGCTTTCCTGGCTTCCATACCATCGTCGAGCTATCGCTGACGTTTCACAATCAGGTCGTCGGCGCGAACGGGCAACGACAGGCGATGCTGATCGAGGGAACGACCGGCCTCGCGCGGACGATCCTGCGCAATTTTCGGGTCGATAGCCGCGACGTGATGCTGGTGTTCTCGACGTCGGGCACCAACGTCGTCCCGGTCGAGATGGCGATCGAGGCGCGAGCCCTTGGCCTCTACACGATCGGCGTCATGTCGTTCGATCATTGCCGACGCGCCACTGCCAAGGGACCGGCCGGCAAGAAGTTGATCGATGTGGTTGATCTTGCGCTCGATAATGCGGCGGTGCCCGGCGACTCGATGGTGGACGTAGCGGGGCTGGCGTGGCCGGTCGGACCAGGCTCGACGATCGGCAACACTATCATCGCCAACGCCTTGAAGTGTCGGGTCGCGGAGTTCCTGACGGCCGCGGGCAAACCGCCCTACGTGCTGACGAGCAGCCTTCGAGTCGGCGAGGCCGAGGCCGCGCGCCTCTTCGACGCCGCCTACGACGATCACCGCGACAAGGTGAGCCGACTGTGACCCGACACTACGTGGGCATCGACCTCGGTGGCACCTTCATCAAGGGTCTCATCATGGACGAGTCCGGTCAGATCGTCGCCAACGGATCGATGCCCACGTCGCGCGACGGCGTCGACGCCGTGATGGCGGACATGATCGCGCTCGCGCGCGAGCTGTCGGTCGATCGCCCCGTCGCCGGCATTGGCGTGGCGGCTCCCGGCGTCGTCGACATGGCCGCGGGTGAGGTGAAGTTCCTGCCGAACGTCGCCGGCGATTGGCTTGGCCGGCCGGCCGCGCGCGAGCTGGGCGACGCGATCGGCGCCCCGGCGTGGCTGATGAACGACGCTCGCGCGGCGACCTTTGGTGAGGCGCACTTCGGGGCCGGACGTGGATTCGCCGACTTCGTCATGGTCGCGGTCGGCACCGGCATCGGCGGCGGGATCGTGGCCGATGGACGGCTGCTGCTCGGCAGCGCCGGCCATGCTGGCGAGGTCGGCCACATAGCCCTCGAATTGCACGGTCCGGCCTGTTCCTGCAGCGGGTGGGGGTGCGCCGAAGCGCTCGTATCGGGCAAGGCGCTCTCGGCCGACGGCCGCGCGCTCATGGCCTCGGGCGGCTCTCCTGGTCTGGCGCAAGCGACCGGCGGCGATCCGGAGAAGATCTCTCCGGCGTTGATCGCCCGCGTCGCCGAAACCGGCGATGCTGGCGCTTCGGAGCTGATGCGTGAGGCTGGCTACCGGCTCGGCATGCTGATCGGCAACCTCGCCCTGCTCCTCAATCCGCGCCGAGTTGTCCTCGGCGGCGGCATCGCGTTGGCCGGACGGCCGCTGTTCGATCGCGTCGAGGAGACGCTGCAACTGCGGATTGGCTGGTACTTGCGCCACGCCCCGATTGAGGTCGTTCCGGCCGCGCTCGGAGACGAAGCCGGCGCCCTCGGCGCGGCGGCGTGGGCGCGCGACCGGGCTGAGCGCGCGGCAAATTGAGTTTGTACGAACCGGAGGTGCGACGTGACCAAGTCGGCTTTTCTTGAGGCGAGCGGCGATGGCGACGTGAGCCAGTATCGAGGCCATCGTGAGTGAATTCCGACTCGAGGTTCGACGAGTGGAGACTCTCGACGAGCGCGAACTCAACCAGATGGCTGCCCTGCGCGCCACGATCGACTTCGGGCTGCCTCCCACAACCTGGCTGCCGACCGCCACGACACCGTGGCGCATTCTGACCTGGGATGGAGAACGGTTAGTAAATCACTTAGCAATCATGGGGCGGACGATCGCTGTCGGCGACGCCGACGTCCACGTGGCTGGCATTCGCAGTGTGATGACGTTGCCGGAGATGCGCGGCCGCGGTGTGGCCAGCGCGGCGATGCGTCGCGCCGCCGAGCACATCGAACGCGAGATGCTCGATGCGCGCTTCGGAGTCCTCTTCTGTCTCGACATTCGCGTGCCGCTCTATCGCGGAGTTGGTTGGGAGGTCGTCGACGTGCCGACTTTCATGGACCAACCGGAGGGTCGGACCCGGTCCACCATCAACACGATGGTGAAATCGTTTCGGGGAGAGCCCTGGCCTCCCGGCGAGATCGACATCCGGGGGTTGCCCTGGTAGGCAGCGCGCCTATCATGCCGCCGCAATCCGCACACAGGAGTCCGCCGGTGGCGACGACATTGCCTCTCCTGCCGACCAGCGTTATCGGATCGTACGCCTGGCCGGCCTGGCTGCACATCTCGCTGGCCGCGGCCGATCGTGGTGAATGCGGTCCGGACGACGTTCGGGAAACGCTTGATGACGCGGTCGATCTGGCGTTGCGCGATCAAGATGATGCGGGCGTCGACACCGTTACCGACGGAGAAATGCGCCGCGCCGGATTCTTCACGGCCGCCTTCTATGGTCATCTGACTGGCCTCGAGGAAGTGCCGGCTCGTCGCATGATCGGCATCATCGGCCACGATCAACGCGAGAGCTATCGCGTCGTCGCGCCGCTGACCGCGCCGCGCGGCCTCGGTCTGGTCGATGAGTACACGTATGTGCGACGCCGCACCGCTCGCGCAGTCAAGATGCCGTGCGCCGGTCCGTTCACGCTGGCCGGCCGCCTCAGCGGAGGCCAGATCTACCGCGATCGGATGGAGATCGCCTGGGCGCTGTCCGAGATCGTGAATCGCGAGTTGCGCGCCCTCGTCGCGGCCGGGTGCGACTTCATCCAGATCGACGAGCCGTCCTATGCCGTCCATCAGAACGATCCACAGCCTTTCATCGATCTATTCAACTCGACGGTCAAGGGCGTTGAGGCGCGCATCGGGTTGCATCTCTGCTTCGGCAACTTCGTCGGTCGCCCGGTCGCGCGGCGGGTCTACCGTCCGCTGTTTCCGCGCATCTTCGACGTTCACGCAACCGAGTTCGCGCTCGAATTCGCGAACCGGGAGATGGTCGAGATCGACCTCTGGAACGAGTTTCCGAGCGACCGCACGCTCGCGGCCGGACTCATCGACGTGAAGAACTACTACGTCGAAACGGCCGAGGAGGTCGCCGATCGTATCCGCGTCGCCTTGCGACACGTGCGCCCGGAGAAGCTGGCGATCGTGCCGGACTGCGGCTTCAGTCAAACCGCGCGCTGGGCGGCTCGCCGCAAGCTCGTGTCGATGGTTGAAGGCGCGCGGATCGTGCGCCGGGAGTTGACCGGCCAGCGGCTGTAGCGCGGCGGGAGTGGGTGGCTGGTGCCGATTGCGTTTACGCCGCGAAACCCGCTCAGCTAAGCGAACGGAACGCGAACGTCGAGGAACTCGAAGCGTCGAAAGTCGCGATCACTCGTGTAGAGCGTTCGACCCTTGTGGAGCCGAAGGCGACTGGCGACTGGCAAGGTGCGCGTCGGGCACGAGACTGCCGCGGACCGCGATGCCAGACGTGGCACTTCGATACTCGGTCAAGAAGTCGTCGGACTCGCCAAGATCAGCACGCGCGGCGCGTTCGCGATCGGTCGTCGGACGGCCATGGATCGAGTAATCGCAAGTATGCTAGTATCATACTCGTGCCGCGAGCGACGATCACTCTGCCGGATGAGCTTCAGGGCGAACTCCAACGCTATCTCGCCGACCTCGAATCGCCGGTCCCGGTCAGTCGGGCGGTCCAGGCGGCGATCCGGGAGTATCTGGCCCGTCGCGGTTACGGCACTTCTGAGCGGTTTCAGCCTCTGCGGATAACGCCTTCGCCGACGGGAAGCGGCTCGACGGATGTCAGCACGGAACACGATCGCTATCTCGCGGACTCGTTGTCCGCGGAGTGAAAAGGCTCATCCTCGCGGACGCCGGGCCGCTCTACGCCGCGATTGATCCGCATGACCGGCACCACGCGCGTGCCCGGCGAGAGCTCTCTCGTCTCGAAGTGGACCGTTTAGCGGTGGCGGTCCTCCAGCCTACGCTCATGGAAGCCTACACGCTGGTCCTCAATCGACTGGGGATCCGTGCCGGCCTGGCGTGGCTTCGTGAACTCGAGATCGGCACATTGGTGATCAACCCGACGATCGACGACTACGCGGCTGGCCGAGGCGTCGTCGCCACGTTCCCTGATCAACGACTAACACTGTTTGACAGCGTTCTGGCGATCTCGAGCCAGCGACTTGGCACGCCGATCTGGACGTACGATCACCATTTCGAGATCCTGCGCGCGACCGTGTGGCGGCCCAGCGGCTAAGCAGCAATCCCGCGGGCCGCTCGTCCGCGAATCACGCCGCCGAGAATTAACCAAGAGTTCTCACGGACTTAATCGAGCCTTCATCCAAGGCCGGTACATTCCTCGCAACGGTCCTCCGAAGACAGCCGGTGGCTTTCGATCGGACTCTCGCCAGAGTCCGGTGTGGGTAAGAGCCTCAGAGGGCGCGAAGCGGTGATGGTTCCGACCGCGGGGCGCGTCCAGGCAAGCGATCACGATCAGGCCGGGGAGATGTCCCCGGCCTTTTCCATTTCCGCGCTCTGACAGTGTTCGCCGGCTGTCCGGAACGCTGACCAGGCAGACATATACTCCCGAGGCGCATTACGCAAAGGAGTTCAGGCCATGCACGTCACATTCATCACCGCGAATTACGTTGCGCGCGAATCGAACTATGCGCTTCAGCCGTTCAACTGGGGTGTCGCCGACAAGGCGACCGTCGACGCGTTTTCCGGTTCGACGTTTTCATCCAAATTCGACGAGATGTGCCGACTGATCGCGGCGGCCGGATTCAAGAACATCGACATCTGGGTCGCTCACTTGAACCCGACCCGCGTGACCGATTCCCAGGTCAACGAGGCCGTGGCGATCCTGAAGACGCACGGTCTGCGCGTCGCGGCGTACACCGGCGGCCTCGGTCGCCCGGACATGACCCGCGCCGACGGCGAGCGTGTTTACAAAGTCGCGAAGGCGATCGGCACTCCGGTCATCGACGTCGGCCTGAATCCGACCAACGAGAAACTGGCGTTCGAGCTCGGCAAGGAATACGGCATCAAGTACGCGATCGAGAACCACCCGGAGAAGACGCCAAGAGAGTTGATCGATCGGCTGAATCGGATGCCGTCGGGTTACACCGACGTCATCGGCGTCGCGCAGGACACCGGGTTCTGGGGGCAGTTCGGCTACGACGCGGTGAAGGCGACGCGCGAACTCAAGCCGTTCCTCTATCACATGCATCTCAAGCAGGTGAAGAAGCACCCGGACGACGCCTGGCACTCGTGCGGGTACGACGAAGGTGTCGTCGACATCCAGGCCGTCGTGAAGACGCTGGTCGAGATCGGCTACACCGAAGCGGTCTCGGTCGAGCACGAGCCGCAGAGCGAAGACCCGATGCCGGCGGTCGCGCGCAGCGCGACACTGCTGCGCGGTTGGCTCGGCAGCGCGGCCAGGAGCTAGCCCCGGGCGAGATCTTCGGCCTTCCAGGCACGAGTGAGGAGCGCAATCAAAGGCGCGTCGATCGGTCGACGCGCCGAATTGATCGCGCTCGGGGTCATCGTCATCGCCGCGGTCGCGCTACGGGCGTGGGGCCTCGATTTTGGGCTGCCATTTCCGTACCACCTCGACGAGCCATACCTGGTCGAGGCGGCCCGACGGATGCGCCAGACCGGCGACCTGAATCCGCGATTCTGGGACTACCCGACTCTCCAGATCTACGCGATCCTCGGACTGATCGCGTTGCGCGAACGATTCACGGACCTCATCCCGTGGTTGGCTTCCCCGCCGCTGGACTATCTCCTGGGACGATCGCTCAATCTCGTCTACGTCGCCGTGACGATCGTCGCGAGCGCGGCATCGGCGCGTCGCCTGGCCGGTCCCGCGGCCGGAATCACCGCCGCGCTCCTGATCGCAATCGCGGAGCGGCACAACCTGTCGTCCCATTTCTTGAAGGTCGATATCCTGACGGCCTGTTTCGCCTCGCTGACTCTGTTCGCCGCCCTCCGTTTGGCCGAACGACCGACCTGGCGAGCATATCTTCTCGCCGGCATCGGCGTCGGGTTGACGACGGCGGGGAAGTACCCGGCCGCGACGGTGGCGGTCAGCGTCATCGCGGCACACGTCATCGCGACGCGGGGCGCGTGGCTGACGCGCGCGCCCCGTCTCATCGTGGCCGGCGGCGTGGCGATCGCGAGTTTCGTCGCGGCGTCGCCATACACCGTTCTGGACTTCGCGACCTTCTGGTCCTCGTTCAACAACGACATCGTCGCGTGGGCCGCCGGTGGTCACGCCGGGTGGGAAGGCGACGTCGTCGCGATGTACGCGCGGTGGTTGTTCCTCGACAACGACGCGATTCTGGCGTTGCTGGCCACGGTCGGCATCGCTGTGGCGGCTGTCCACCGGGACAGGTTGCCGATCGTCGCGATCGCATTCCCGGTCGTATTCGCGATCGAACTGACGACGCTCTGGACGGTGCGCTTCCCCTGGTATCTCCTGCCGATCTACCCCCACCTGGCTGTCCTGGCCGGATACGGGCTGGTTGGCCTCTGGCGCGTGGCCGGGCGCGCGCACGTCGGGGCGCGGGCAGCAATCGGCGTCGCCGTGGTAGCGGGACTGGCCTATCAGGCGGCGGGATCGATCGACCGCAGCGCGGCGCTGGCGAGCGAGGACGTTCGAACGACAGCGTTACGATGGATCGAGGCGAACGTGCCGCCGGGCAGCCACCTCGTACGCGAGGGGTACACGCCGCTGGTTCCGAATGGGTCGATTCGTGTGACAGATCTGTGGCACGCGATCGACCGGCCGGTATCCTGGTACGACGAGGCCGAGGTGGACTACGTCGTTCTGGGCAATTTCCTCCACGGACGGTACCTGCGTGATCCCGAGCGCTACCCGGTGCAGGCGACGGCCTACCGCGCCCTCATACGTCGTGCCGAGCGCGTGCGCCGTTTCGAAGGCTCGATGCTCGGCTCCTGGGGCGGGCAGATCGACGTCTATCGCATCGCGCGGTGACCGATCGACTGCGCGTCGATGCGCGGCCGAAGTCGTGGGCCGCGTCAGCCCGGCACGACGAACGTCGGGAGAAGATACGCCAGCTTGATGTACTCGGACACAACGAAGAGCGCGGTCGTTTCATCGAGCCACCATGTGGCGAGGTCGACCCGTGGCGGCGTTGCCGGCGCGGACGACACGTCGACTCCCGATCCACGAAAGATCGCGTCGAACACGAGAGCGGCGCGGCGGCTGTGCCAGTTGTCCGTCACGATCGCAATCCGCGTCCATCCGCGTTCGCGCGCGAGCCGGAGCGCGCCGCGAGCGTCGGTGACCGTCGAATCGCCGAGGTTGGTCGAGAGGATGGCGGCGCGTGGGACGCCGCGCCGCTCGAGTCGCTCGACCGACCATGCGGCATAGGTCGCCTCGCGCTCGCCGGCGACCGGGCCGCCGGTGGTCACGACGAGTGGCGCGATGCCGGATCGAAAGAGTTCGGCCGCGCGCGCTTCGCGGCTGCCATGCGTCTGGCCGCCACCGAGCACGACGATCGCGTCGGACGCTGCCAGCGGTGACGACCCGACGTCCAGCCATGTCCCGAGCGAGCGCATCACCCAGCCAAGGCTGATGAGAACGATCAGCAGGGTGACTCCGGCACCCAGAGCGACATTGCGAATGAGTCGACGGGGGATCCAATAGTAGCGTCGGTCCAACGCCACGTCGGGCCGGCTCAGGCGAGCTTGCGGCGAACTATCTCCAGAAGCTCGGTGCGGTCGCCGAAACCGCCGTCGCGATACATCGAATGAATGAGCTCGTCGTCGACGCGCACGTCGTACGCGCCATCACCGGCCGGCTTGATGGTGATGCCATCGAGGTACATGTGGAATTCCTTCATAAGCGCGGCGGCAAGGTCGAGCGCCTCGTGGTCGTACCCGCATTCGGCGCAATAGTCGATGCGGACTTTGATGGGACGGGCCGGCACGGCTACCTCCGGTTTGGCAAGCGTGATCGGATGTTAGGACGATCGGACCCGTCCAAGACGGACCGCGGGCGGACAATATACGCTCAGCGTGGGCGGAATCGTTCGACCCGTCAGCGCCGGCGCATGCATTGCGTCGGCACCGACACGAAACGACGCCGTTTCCGGGACGAAACCGACCGCGCACGTCCCTCGCAATCCGATGTCTCGGAAGCAACGCCGGACGCCGGCCGGGCGGTTCTACGCGCCAGCATTGACCGATGACGAGCGCGCCGCCCTCGAAGTGGCGGCTGGTCGCCCGCTCCTCGATGAGGAAATCGACGTTCTGCGAGTCCTGATCCGCCGAACGCTCGATCCCGACGGAGGCGCGCCGAACATCGTCCTCGCCGGTCGGCTGATCGAAACGCTCGGGAGGCTCCTGCGGGCGCGGCAGATCGTGACCGGCTCACGGCGCGAATCCCCGGCCGACGTCCTGGCGCGACTCGGCATCGACGTATTGAAGGAGCTCGGAGCCACTGACGTCGACGCCAAGGACCCGGGGGCGCCAACGTGAGCGTGCCGCCGAGGCGCATTCGGCGGCAGCCGGTCGTCGCGACGGAAGCCCTCACCGCCTTCGAGTTGGTCACGCGTCGGGCGGTCGAGGACGTCGAGCGCGAAATCGCGCGGATTGACATGAAGGTGAACGCGCTCGTCGTCGGCATGGCCGTAACCGTCATCGGCGAAGTCTGGCGCGCCTTTACGCGCTGACTTCCTTACGATCCACGTCATCGGGACACCGGAATGATGAGATCGCGACGACGATCTACATTCGACGGAGACCGTCGAATGGCGCTTCGCGCACATTACACGCAAGATGGTCGCGCGGCGATCGTCGCGAATAGACTGTCGGGACGATCGAGAGGTTTGCTCAGCGCTCGGCGCGGTCCGACAGGAGATGTAGTGCGGTGAAGCTCGTTGTAGGGTGCGACCACGCCGGTTTCCCGTTGAAGGGACCGGTCATCGCGGCGTTGCGTGAATGGGGCCACGAGATCGTCGCCGAGGTCGGCAGCCAGTTGGGCGAACGAGCCGATTTTCCGGACATCGCTCGCGCGCTGAGCGTGCCGATCCGCGATGGCCGCGCCGAGCGCGGGATCATGGTCTGCGGCACGGGAATCGGCGCCTGTATGGCCGCGAACAAGATTCCAGGTGTGCGCGCGGCGCTCTGCCACGACGTGTATTCCGCGCACCAGTGCGTCGAGCACGACGACGCCAACGTGCTCTGCCTCGGCGCGCAGGTCATCGGCGACAAGCTCGCGCTCGACCTCGTACGCACCTACCTCGGCGCGACGATGTCGGACGACCCCTATTTCCGGGGGCGGCTCGTCGCAATGGCCGAGATGGAGCGCGCCGCGGCGCGAGAACTGGCCGGGCGCTGAGGGTCAAGTTCGTCCTATCGTCGCCGACCGCGTGACCACCGATCGGCTGCGCGTCGCGCGCTGGATCGCCGTCGCGCTCTTCTTCGTCGCGGTCGATCTGGCGGCACTTTCCATCCTGATCGATGGCCTGGGGCTAGCGGTCTGGATTGCCAGTCTGATCGAAGGTGAGGCCGCCGCGCTGGTTCGATTCCTTCTGAACGATCGCTTCGTCTTCGGCAATCGCTATCCGACGTTGGGGCGACTCTGGCGCTACCACGTCGCGACCGCCGTGGCGATGGCGGCGTGGTGGGCTGGCTTGAACGTGGCCGTTGCGCTGGGCAACCACTACGCGTTCGGTGTCATCGCCGGATCGGGTCTTTCGTTCGGCGTGAGCCTGGCGTCCAACTTCCTGTGGGTCTGGCGAAGGCCGGTGACCGACGCGGCGGAGGTGCCGAGCGCAAGCGGCAACCGAGATATGATCGCGCCGGGGTGATCCGCGAATCGGAACCCCGATGGTGGACGTCGATGGTGATTGACCGCGGACCAGCGCGCCGACACACGAGCGCGAGCTACAGCCTGACGATACGCACCGAGACCGCGAACCTGCCGGGTACCCTGGCGCGCGTTCTCACGGCGATCGGCAACGAGGGCGGCAATCTCGGCCAGATCGAAATGATCGAGTCGACCGACGACCGACGCGTCCGCGAGATCGTCGTCATGGCGCGCGACGAGGCTCACGGCCACGCGATCGTCGATCACCTTTCGGAATTGGAAGGCGTCCATCTGGCGCACGTGATCGACCGGACGTTTCGTGCGCACGAGGGTGGAAAGATCGAGGTCGTCGGCCGCTCGCCGATCGCGACGCGCGAGGACCTGAGCATGGTGTACACGCCGGGTGTCGCCCGCGTCTGTATGGCGATACGTGACGAGCCGTCCACGCAATGGACGTATACGAGCAAGCAGAGCACGGTCGCGGTCGTCACCGACGGATCGGCCGTGCTTGGGCTTGGCAACATCGGGCCAGCCGCGGCCCAGCCGGTGATGGAAGGCAAGTGCGTCATCTTCAAGACGTTTGCCGATGTCAACGCCTTTCCGATCTGCCTCGCGACCCAGGATCCCGACGAGATCGTTGCGACAGTCGAACGCATCGCGCCGGTGTTCGGCGGCATCAACATCGAGGACATCGCGGCGCCGCAATGCTTCGAGATCGAGGCGCGGCTGCGGTCGCGGCTGGACATTCCGGTGATGCACGACGACCAGCATGCGACCGCGATCGTCGTCCTGGCAGCCCTGACGAACGCGCTCAAACTTGTCGGAAAGTCGCTCGACGCGGCGCGGATCGTCATCAACGGATCCGGCGCGGCCGGGATCGCAACCGCTCGCATCCTCCTTCTGGCTGGCGCGAAGGACATCGTGCTGTGTGACCGGGCCGGAGTCGTCGCGGCCGATCGCGCAGACCACATGAATCCGTACAAGTCCGACATCGCCCGGGTCACGAATCCCCGCGGCGTACACGGGACGGTCGGTCAGGCGATGCGCGCCGCGGACGCGTTCATCGGCCTCTCGGCGCCGGGCGCGATCACGATCGATGATGTCGCGGCGATGGGTCGTGACCCGATCGTTTTCGCGATGGCAAATCCGGAGCCGGAGATTCGGCCCGAGGCGCTGATCGACATCGCGCGAGTCGTCGGCACCGGTCGTAGCGACTACCCAAATCAGATTAACAACTCGCTGGCGTTTCCGGGCCTGTTCCGCGGCGCGCTCGACACGCGGGCACGCGAGATCAATGACGAGATGAAATTGGCCGCCGCGGCCGCGATCGCCGATCTGGTCGCGAGTGACGAACTGGCGGATAACTACATCATTCCGAGCATGTTCGACCGGCGGGTGGCGCCGGCGGTGATCGACGCGACCCGCCGCGCGGCGATCGCGAGCGGCGTGGCGCGGGTTGACACCGCGCTATCGTCCTGATAGCGTCCGCGCTCGCTCCCGCTCTTCAACTGTCAGCCCCGAGGAGAACGCCCCCTGTGACGCGACACCGCGCATTGATGGTCGGCGCCGGCGGCATGGCCGGTCGCTGGGTGAAGGCGTTCCTGCCACTGCACGCCGATCGGGTCGAGATCGTCGGTCTTGTCGATGTGAATGCGACGACCCTGAACGACACGGCCGACGCGATTGGTCTGGCGCGCAAACGCCGCTTCACGTCGATCCCGTCCGCGTTCGACTCAGTCAGTGATGCGGAATGCTGCCTGATCGCGGTGCCTCCACAATTCCACGAAGACGCGGCGGTCCGCGCGGCCGAGCGTGGCTGGGCGGTCCTGAGTGAGAAGCCGATGGCAGACAGCTGGGATGCGTGCGGGCGCATCTATCGGGCCGCGACGCGCGCCGGCATCAAGATGCAGGTGATGCAGAACTACCGGTACATCGCCGCGACCTGGACGCTGCGCGACGTGTTGCGATCGGGAGAGCTTGGTCGCATCAACTACGTGATGGCGCGCTTCGCGGCCGACTACCGCGAATGGCTCTCGTGGGGGGCCGAGTTTCGGCACACGATGCAACACGCGCTCCTGCTCGAGGGCGCGGTCCATCACTTCGACATGATTCGCAACCTGACCGGAGGCGACTGCCAGCGCATCGCTGGTTGGGAGTGGAACCCGGCCTGGTCATCGTCGAAGGGCCAGTTCAATAACCTGTATGTGCTCAACATGTCGAACGGCGTTCACGCGGTGTACGAGGGACACGGCACGGCTGGCGGCGAGCAGAACACCTGGCACGAAGAGCAGTACCGCGTCGAGTGCGAGACCGGCGCCGTCACGGTCGGGCGCGACAAAATCGTCCGCATCCACCAGTTCCGTCGCGGTGGCGGACTCTCGACCAGGGAAGTTCCGCTGCTCAAGCCTGCGCACCCCGGTCACTCGGCGGTCAAGGATCAGGGCCACGGCGCCGTGATGGGTCAGTTCTTCGATTGGCTCGATGGCGGACCGGCTCCCGAGACGACGATTCAGGACAATGTCAAGAGCGTCGCGATCGTGTTCGCGGCGATCGAGGCATCGCGGACGAGTCAGAGCGTCGATGTCGCGGCGATGGTTGAGCGCGCCGCGTCGGACGCGTAATCTTCGCATACAGCAATGGCGCACAAGGAGAAAGCAAAGAATGGCAATCAATCCGATTCCGATCAGTCGCCGCCGTATGCTCGGCCTGGGCGCGGGAGCGGCCGCGTTCGTCGCGCTGGCCGCCTGTGGTCAGGCCGCCCCGACAGCCGCGCCGGCGAAGCCAGCCGAACCGGCCAAGCCCGCCGAGGCCGCGAAGCCGGTGGAGGCCGCGAAGCCGGTGGAGGCCGCCAAGCCGGCGCCGGCCGCGTCGAGCCCGAGCAGAGCGAAGGGCGCGAACCTACGCATCCTGCTGTGGCAGAGCTACAAGTATGAGGGTATCGCGACCTACGCCAAGGAGTTCGAGGACCTCACCGGCGCGAAACTCACCTTTGACCCGGTCGCCGATGCCGAACTGCCGTCGAAGCAGATCGTCACCCTCTCCGGCAAGACCGGCGAATATGACCTGACGACGGTCGACGAGCCGTACATGCCGGCCTACAGCTCGTTCCTGTCCGAGCTTGACCCCTATGTTCAAGGGGACAAGTTCCCGAAGGAGGACTGGGTGCCCGTCATGTGGGACGCTGGCGTCTTCAATGGCAAGACGTACGCAGTCGCCTTCGACCCGAACGTCCAGATCTTCATCTACCGGAAGGATGTCTTCGAGCAGAAGGGCATCAAGGTCCCGACGAAGTTCAGCGAGGCGTACGAGGCCGCCAAGAAGATTCAGGGCGACCAGATGGCCGGTTGGGTGATGATGGCAATTCGGAACGCCCAGACTGGCATCAACGCCTGGACGTTCCTGACGACCTGGGGCAACGAGATCTTCGACGACAAGTTCCAGCCCGCGTTCGACAATGACAAGGGCTACCAGGCGCTGGAGTTCTACAAGAAGGCGATCGACACGGTCATGCCGAAGGGCGTGCTCGGCATGGACTACGCGGCGATGAACGCGGAGTACCGCCAGGGCAAGGCCGGATTCATGCAGCAGTGGGCGTCGATCGCGCCTGGTATCAAGACCTCGAAGGACAGCGTTGTCGCGGACAAGACGGGCTACGCGGCCGCGCTCGGCGAGGAGAAGCGACACTCGATGCGCGGCGTCTGGTCGTGGGGCCTTCCGGCCGACGGCAAGCAGCGCGACGCGGCCTGGGAGTTCGTGAAGTGGTTCACGACCCCCGAGTCGATGATGAAGTACGTGAAGTCCGGAGCCGGCAATAGCCCGCGCCTGGCGGTGCTGGACAGCCCTGAGTTCCAGAAGTCGTTCGACCACGCGCCGGCCTTGGCCGAAACGTTCAAGATCGCGAAGAAGCGCCCGATCTTCAAGGAGTACAACGAGATCCTCGATGCGCTGAATATCATGGGCTCGAAGGTGTGCACCGGCGAGGCGAGCCCGAAGGATGCCATCAAGGAAGCCTCGGGCAAGCTGAGCGAAGTCATGAAGCGCGGTGGCTACCTGAAGTAGTTCCCGGCCAAGCGAAAACTACCGAACGTGGCACGCGCGATCGCGACGGCGCCGGCCAGGCGCCGTCGGCGGCTGCGCTGGGAGCCGTACCTGCTCCTTGCGCCGTCGCTTGTCATCACCGTCGCGATCCTGCTCTTCCCGCTCGGGTTCTCGCTGCTCGTCAGCTTCCAGGACTACACGCTGGCGCGGCCCGACTATCGACCGTTCGTCGGTATCGCGAACTACGTCAGCGTGGTGACGCAGCCCGGTCTGGCTCTGGCGCTCTGGAACACATTCGTGTTCACGGCCGGCTCCGTCAGTTTGCAGTTCTTGCTCGGGCTCGGATTCGCCCTCTTGATGAGCCGCGAGTTCCGCGGCCACGGCGTGATTCGCACGTGTCTGATGCTGCCGCTCTTCCTGACACCCTCGATCGTGGCGCTGAACTGGTCGTTCATGTTTTACCCGCGCACCGGCGTCATTCCGTGGTTGCTGTCGCTGGTTGGCGCGCCCGCGAACTACCCGTACCTGGCCGATCCGAACACCGCGATGGCGAGCCTGATCGTCGTCGAGGTCTGGCGGGCGACGCCATTCATGTTCATCATCCTGCTGGCTGGCATCCAGTCGCTGCCGCAAGAGACGCTGGAAGCGGCCGCGATCGATGGCGCGAACGCTTGGCAGACGCTGCGTCACATTATGTTGCCACTCTTGATGCCGTTGATTCTGGTGGCGCTGACGATCCGCGGGATGGACGCCTTCCGCGAGTTTGACCTGATCTACCTCTTGACCGGCGGCGGCCCGGGCCAGAAGACCGAGGTCATCTCGATGCTGGCCTACAACATGGGCTTCAAGTTCTTCGACATGGGCCGGGCCTCGGCGCTGGCCTACGTGATCCTCTTCCTGGTGCTGCTGCTGAGCATCTACTTCGTGCGACGACTGCGCGACATGCAGGCGTCGTCGTGATCGGTCGGCGTGTCTGGCAAACGGGCCTCCGCGCGATCCTGATCGCGCTGGCGCTGATCTGGTCGCTCGGCCCGATCTACCTGATGTACTCATCGTCGTTCAAGGGCGACGATGTTCTGTACCAGGTGCCGCCGGCGGTCTTCTTCACGCCGACGCTCGAACACTACACCCGGGTGTTCCAGTCGACGCCGTTCTTCCAGTACCTCTGGAATACGCTCGTCGTGGCGACATCGACGACCGTATTTGCGCTGATCTTCGGGTCATTGGCGGCGTACAGCTTCACGCGGTTTCGCTTTGCCGGATCGGACTCGCTGCCGATTTTCTACCTCGTGATGCGCATGCTGCCGCGGTTCGTCATGGTGATTCCGTACTACCTGCTGATGCGTCAACTCGGGTTGCTGAACACTCACGCCGCGCTGATCATCGCCTACACGAGCTTCGCCCTCCCGTTCACGATCTGGCTGATGATCGGCTTCTTCAAAGAGATCCCGATCGAGCTGGAGGAGGCCGGAATGGTCGACGGCTGCAACCGCGTCCAGGTGTTCTTTCGCATCGTCGTGCCGCTGGTCGCGCCCGGCCTGGCCGCGACCGCGATCTTCGCCTTCCTGCTGGGCTGGAATGAGCTGCTCTTCTCGCTCGTGCTGGCCGGCCGCGACTCGCGCACGCTGCCGAATATCGCGGTGGCCGTGACAACGACCGAGCGCGGCACCGAGTGGGGCATCCTGAACGCGATGGGCTCGCTCGTGCTGCTGCCCGTCATCGTACTGGCCCTGGCGGTACAGCGTCACATTGTCAAGGGGATGACGATGGGCGCCGTCAAAGGATAGCGCTGGGCGCGGAGCGGTGCTCCGCGGCCTCGGGCGTGGTACAACGTCGCTCGGATGAAGATCGTCGTCACGGGCGCGGTCGGGCGGGTCGGGCGATACGTCGTTGACGAGTTGGTGCCCCGTCACGAGGTCGTCGCGGTAGACGCGCGAGCGCCGGCGCGCGACGACGTGCCATTCGTCCGGGCCGATATCCTGTCGCTCGATGAATGCCGCCGAGCGGTCGAAGGCGCCGACGCGGTCATCCATCTGGCGGCGATTCCGAATCCGCTCACCGACCCGGCCGAACGTGTGATGCACGTCAATACCATGGGAACGTGGACGGTGCTCCAGGCGTGCGCCGAGGCGGGTGTGCGCCGGTTCGTCCAGGCCAGCACCGACTCGGCGCTCGGATTCGTTTTCCGGCGCCAGGAGTTCCGCCCGGCATACCTGCCGATCGACGAGGCTCACCCGTTGCTCGCCCAGGATCCATACGGCCTCAGCAAACTGCTCGGCGAGCAGATCTGCTGGTCGTTCGCGCGCGGGTGGGATATCGAGACGGTTTGCGTCCGCATCTGCCGGGTCATCTTCCCGGACGACGAGGCGACGAATCGACGTCTGGCCGACGACCCCTCGCTCATGGCAAAGGGGCTCTGGGTGTACGTCGACGCCCGCGACGCGGCGCGCGCATTCCGCCTGGCCGCCGAGACGCCGGGATTGAACCGCGAGGCGGTCTTCGCCGGCGCGCCCGACGCGTACTCCCGCGTGCCAACGGCCGACCTCATCGCGCGCTTCTACCCCGACCTGGCGCCAATGGCCGACCGCCTGCCTGCCAACGCTTCGTTCATCACGAGCGCCAAGGCGAAGGCGGTGCTCGGCTGGGAGCCGCGCTTTACCTGGCGAGACGTCGTCCGCTGACGCGCAGCCCCAGATACGAGTCCTTCGCGATCGTTGGATGGCGATGGATCAGAATACTGGGCAATGCGAACGCCGCTGACCCTATACCGGTTCGGCAATTCGAGCGGACCGCGGCCACCGAGGGTCTCGCCCATCCCGACCGTTCCAACGCCGGGGGCTCAGAGGCCGCCCGATCTCTACTGAGATGAAGGAGGGTTCGTGGGACCCGAACTCCGGCCAACTCCGAACGGATGCTCACTCTATGCCATTCGCGATAGATTCCGCAGCGTGTGATGGCGCAACGCGACGAGTTACGCGTGCTTGAGTGGCGCACCCTGCAGGCGTACAGACGCGCCGCACGGTTGCCCGCGAGTAGACCCAGGTCGCATACGATCGTGCCAACAAACGGAGAACGCTATGGAGTACGTTTCCACCCGACGCATCGGTGACGCCGAGGTGACGATCATTCGGGAGGCCGACGGCCGTTGGGCGCCACACCTGCGACTGATCTCAGGTGAGGAGCTGGCGGCCGATCTCTGGCGTCAGGCGATGCCGGAAGCCGATGGCGAGGGTGCCGTTCCGCTGGCGTTCAACGCCGTATACATTCGCCACGGCGCCGCGTCAGTCTTGATCGACCCATGCTTCGGCGAGCCCGAGCCGAATGACCCCTGGTCGGAGCTTCGGATCGAGCGAACGCCGGGGCGCGAGGCCGGCCTGGCGTCGATCGGCGTTCGTCCCGCAGACATCACACATGTGCTCCTCTCGCACAACCACGGCGACCATCTGGCCGGGGCGACGATCGAGCGCGGCGCTCAGAGGCTGGCCCGCTTCCCGAACGCGCGCTACCTCATCAATCGGCGCGAGTGGGAGCCGGCGCGTGGCGGCGACGACCCGCTCGGAATGGCCGCGCTGCATCTTGGGGCGCTCGAACGACTCGGCGTCCTCGATCTGGTCGATGACGATCGTGAAATCATGCCCGGGCTGACCATGATCCACGCGCCGGGTGAAACCGCCGGACACTCGGTGTTTCGACTCGACTCGCGCGGCGAGACGTTTATCGACCTGACCGATCTGTACCACTTCGCGGTCGAGGCCGAGCACGCCGACTGGGCGCCGGCCGGCAACGACATCGCGGTTGCGATGGCAAGTCGTCAGCGCATTGTTGGAGCCGCGCTGGCGTCGAATGCGCTCGTCACCTATGGCCACGCCGCGTTCCCCGGCTGGAATCGGCTTGCCGGGACTGCCGATCGCGCGCGCTTCGTCGCGGCTTGAACGGCCGAGAATCGGCAGGGAGTTGACCGATGACCATTCGATTCTCGGCCTGTGTGGAGATGATCTTCGCCGACCGACCCTTTCTCGACCGCATCGATCTGGCCGCGGCAAACGGCGTGCCCGCTTTCGAGTTCTGGCGCTGGGACAACAAGGATATTCCGGCGATCGCCGAGCGCGCTCAAGGACTCGGCATCGCCTGTGCCGCGTTCGCGGCGTCCAGCGAGGGCAGTCTGGTCGATCCAGCCAGTCAGGTACCGTACCTCAACGGACTGCGCGTCGGCCTCCAGCACGCGCGCGCGCTCGGGACAACGACGCTGATCGTCACGACTGGCAATGCGCGAAGCGGTGTCGAACGCGCCGCGCAGCACGACGCGATCGTCGCCGGCCTTCGCGCCGCCGCGCCGATGGCGGCCGACGCCGGGATAACGCTGGCGCTCGAGCCGCTCAACACGCTGGTCGATCATCGCGGCTACTACCTCGACTCGACGGCTGAGGGGCTTCAGATCGTCGCCGAGGTCGCCAGTCCGTCGGTCAAGCTGTTGTACGACTTCTACCACGCCCAGATCATGGAGGGGAGCCTGATCGCGACCGCCACCGCCAATCTCGCCAGCATCGCGCACCTGCACGTGGCCGATAACCCCGGTCGCAACGAGCCTGGCACCGGCGAGATCGACTATCGAAACGTCTTTCGCGCGATCGACGCGGCCGGGTACACGGGGCATGTCGGCCTCGAATACCGCCCGACCGGCGACCATGCCGCCTCGCTGAGGTCGACGATCGCCCTCGCGTCGTAGGGAGCGCCGGCTCGGCGAGGTTGCGCGAAGGTCGCGTCAGCCGCCGCGAAGCTGGCGCGTCCAGGCGACGAGCGCGACGACGAGCTCACCGACCATCTTCCGGGTCGGTTCATCGGTCAGCCGCAAGTCGGCATCGAACTTGTCGCCGGCGCGGGCCAGGAGGACATCCGGCTTCGAGAGCGCACGCATGTCGTTGTGGAGGGTGATCTGGCGCATGTGCATCTGTGCGCGAACGGTGCCGAAGACGCTGCCCACGCCCATCATCCCGAACGGCTTCTGACGAAGCGGCGACGGGGCGCGCGGCCCCGGCCCGGATCGCGACGCCCAGTCGATCGCGTTCTTGAGCACGCCGGTGATCGAGTAGTTGTACTCCGGCACCGCGAACAGGATCGCGTCGCAAGCCGCGATCGCCGCGCGCAGGTGCTGGACCGGCTCCGGGAATCCCTGCTCTTGCTCGATATCCTCGTTGTAGAAAGGGATCGGCGCGAGATCGGTGATGTCGAGCGTCACACTCTCGGGCAGCATCTCACCCGCCGCGCGGAGTAGCGCGGTGTTGAACGATCGGCGACGCAGGCTGCCGGAGATTCCGAGTAGATGAACCGGTGATGCCATCGTTGGACCTTATTGTCATTCGCCGCCGCGCCGTGCTTGCCAGGCGAACTGTAGCGACTCACTATTCATTGCATATTCGTCTCGCATCGACGGCAGGATGCCGCGACTGGCGACTGCGACGCGCCGCGCTTATTGACGCAGCGGCACCGACGTGTCCGAGCGTCAACCACGCCGCGGCCCCACGACTACCGACGGACGCGCCGACGCATCCGAACGGGGGATCGATGGTCAGGGGGAGCGGTCAGCGCCGCGGCGACTCAGACGGCGCGGAGAATCCGGAATCCAGCGCCGAGCAAACGGCTGTCGGCCTCCTGGAGCCGAACGCCGGAAACACGAGTGCCGAGGTCCGGGAATCGAACGCCAGCGACGCGGCGATCGCGATCCTGGAGGCGAACGCGGAGCCGATCGCGATCGTCGGCGCCGAGACCGATCGGCCGGCGCTGGACGTGACGATCATTCGCCCCGGCCGCAGCGCGAACGGCTACGTGTATTCGGAAGCGACGCTTCGCCAGAGCCTGTCGCTCTGGGAGGGCGCGGCCGCGTTCGTCGATCATCCGACGGCACTCGATCTGACGCGCGCCGGGCAGCGCTCACTGCGCGACCTGGTCGGCGTCTATCGCGACGCGCGGTTCGAGAGCGGCATCCGCGCGACGCTCGTCTTCTACCCGACCGCGCGCTGGGCGTACGACCTGGCCGCGGCGGCGATCGCCGACCGGTTGGCGGGGCGACCGGGCGCCGACGTCGGCATTTCGGCCGATCTGCGCGTCCGGCGGCGGCGCATCGACAACGGCTGGGCGGTCGAGGAGATCAGTCAGGTCGTCTCGGCCGACCTCGTCTTCCAGCCGAGCGCCGGCGGCACATTCGATCGGGTCCACGAGGCGCGTTCGAACGCGCCTGGCCACGCGACGAGGAGGACAGACATGGCGAGCGAACCCAGGGCAATGGCAGTCGCTGAACGCGACGAAGGGTCTGATGACGCGAACGAAGAGCACAAGGAGACGATTCAGGGAACGACGCGGGCCGATGACGTGGCCGCGACGGCCGAGGCAATCGGGACTCGCGCCGACGCCGCGATGGCTTCGATCGCCGAGACGCGCCGGCGGGCCAGCGGCGAACTGCTGAAGCTCGCGCTCGGCGCCAGCGAGCTGCCGGAGCCGGCGCGCGCGTTCGTGCGATCCGAGTTCGAGGGGCAGGTCTTCGAGGCCGACGACCTGGACCGGCGGATGGACTCGGTCCGACAGATGCTCGGCGCGGTCTTCAGTCCGAACGTCGTGCGCGGCGCCGGGTCGCGGCGGAGCGACGCCGAGGTCGGACTCGGGCCGCTGGAGCGCATGCAGATCGCGCTCGACCGGTTGTTCGACCTGCCGATTCCGGATGCGCACAGCGCGATTCCCAGGTTGAGCGGCATCCGCGAGGCGTACATCGCGCTGACCGGCGACTCGCTCTTCACCGGGCGGCCGAACTGGGAGAACGCGGTCGTACGCGAGGCGAACGAGGTGACGACGAGCGTCCTGGCGAACGCGTTGGCCAACGCGATGACGAAGCGGATCGTCATGGACTATCGGGCGCAACCGCGCTGGTGGGATGCGATCGTCGTCAAGACCGCGATCGGCGATTTCAAGCAGCAGCAGCGGATTCATCTGAACGATTTCGCGGCGCTGGCGACGGTCGCCGAGAACGCGGCCTACACGAACCTGGCCTGGGGCGACACGCGTGAGACCTACACGCCGTCGAAGCGCGGGAATATGGTCGTCGTCACGCTCGAATCGATCGTCAACGACGACACCCACGCGATCACGCGGATTCCGCGCAAGCTGGCGGCGGCCGGGGTGGCGACGATCAACGAGTTCGTGGCGGGGCTGTTCACGGCCAACGCCGGGGCGGGATCGACGATGGCGGACACGTTCAGCGTGTTCGACGCCGCGAATCACCAGTCGAACGCCGGGACGACCGCGCTCTCGACGACGACGATCCAGACCGCGCTCGTGACGCTCCTGAAGATGACGAACGCGGCCAGCAAGCGGCTCGGGTTGACCGGGCGCTACCTGCTGACGCCGCCGGACCTGTACTTCACGGCCCGGACGATTCTCGAGAGCGTCAACCTGCCGGGCGTCAACACGAACGACGTGAACCCGGTGCGCGGCTCGCTGACGCCGATCAGCGTGCCGAACTGGACCGACACCAACAACTGGTACGTCCTGGCCGACCCGGGGCAGATCGAGATGATCGAGATCGGCTTCCTGAACGGCCGCGAGGAGCCGGAGCTGATCGTGCAGGATCAACCGTCGCAGGGGAGCGTCTTCACCAACGACGCGCTCTCGTGGAAGGTCCGGCACGTCTTCGGCGGTGGCTGGCTCGACTATCGCGGTGCGTACGGTGCGATCGTGGCGTAGGCCGCGGCAGGTCGCGGGTTCCCTGGCCCCTCGTTTCCGGATGGAGCGAGGGGCTGTCGCTAGGCCGCCAGATCGCTCGCGGCAGGGCCCACGGCGGCGACGCCGCTCTCGACTACCGCCAGATAAACACTGGTGTGCTGTTGCGGTTCGTAGGTAGATGCCGTGTGGTATTCTTGCGTCTCGCCGCTGGACAGCGGCGGCCAGGCGCTGGAGCGGTGGGCACGATGACCTTCGAAGACGATCACCCGACGCGGTACGGCGATTGGCGTGACGAGGTCTGGACGGGCGAGGAGTATCTGAGGCCTCGCGGCGGACGCCCAGTTCGCGACGCGGCTGATAGGGCATCTGTGCCGGCGATAGGGCCACCGGCAGCGTCGACGCCCGCCCAGGATCCGAGCGTTCTGCCCTTTGGCTCACAGCCGACGGTGCAGGCCGAGGCGCCACCATCGACGGTCGAGGAATCACTCTCCACGCGGGAATGGGATCTCGTCGTCCGCCACGAGTACCGGCGGGCGTCTAGTGCCGTAGGATGCAGTTACGTCTTTCTGCTTGGTGGCCTGATCGGGTGGGCGCTCTTGAGTGCCGAGGGTGATCCGCGCCCTAAAGAAGTCGGCCCGGTCGTTTTCATCATTGGTTTCGTGGTGGCGGTCATCGCGAGCGTCGTCGCGGTCACCCGTGACTGCCGGGCGCGGCGCTGGGAACGGCAGTCGAGCCTCCTGGTCCTTCGCATCACCGACCTGGTCACGTTCCGCCGTGAGCTCACAGACGAATCGGACTCTTGCAGCGTCGAGATCGGCGGCCGCCGCTTGACGCTCAACACCGACGCGTCCTGGAATTCGTCGGCCCGTGGTTGGAAGCAAACGTTGCGCGACGTTCCGGACAGCGATATTCACTCTATTTCGCGCCAGCGGGCAAGAGTCACTCTGCTGAAGGACCAGCCCGATCGCGTGCTTGAGATCAGATCCCCGGATGGCGAGATCCTCTATCTCGATCCGGCTTTGCGAGTAGGCGCCTGAGAAGCGACGTTGCGCCGTGACGTTGATGTCCCGAATCGCGACATTGTCGATCGGCGACATACGGTATGGGCGACCGACCACGATTACGCGTTTCAAGTGCGTCATCTCCGACCCAATGGCTCGCGCGATAGCCAAGACCGCGAGGCCGAGAGACACCGGGCGGGTGGTTTCCCGCCGCACTCTGAGCTAGCGTCCGAAGCGACTCGCCGTCTTCGCGGAGATGCCCATGCCCGATCCATACGAAGCTCTCGACCGGTTGATGTGCCTGGATCTGGCCGGTCGCGGAATCGGCCGGTTGTACGACGCCGCGCGCACTCGGCTCGGCACTCCCCTGTCCCGAGCGGCGGCGGAGTGTTTCAGCCGCGTGCCGCCGGGCTCGTTCGTCCTGATCGGCACCGGCTGGTTGACACGCGGATGGGTCTCGACTCGACTGGCCGAGAACGACGGACCTCCGGGCGCGGCCACGGTCGCGCGCGCTCTCTGGCTGGCCCGCGATGTCACGCCTGTCGTGGTCGCCGAGGACTCGATACTCGCCGCGTTGGCACCGGTGTTTCGAGCCAGCGGCCTGTCGGTCCTCACGCTGGAAGAAGCGCGGCGCACGAGGCTGCCGGGAGGCAAGACCGCGGCGGTGGTGCTCGAAGGTTTCCCGACGGATGACGCCGAGGCCGGGCGCGCGGCTGACCGTCTCCTCGACGACATCCAACCGGCGTTGTGCTTCGCGACCGAGCGGGCAAGCCGCGCGCGAAGTGGCGTCTATCACAACGCGCGCGGCGTAGATATCGGCGCCGGGCAGGCGCGGGTCGACCTCCTGTTCGAAGCGGCGGCGCTTCGGGGCATCCCAACCATCGGCGTCGGCGACGGCGGCAATGAAATCGGCATGGGCTTGATCGCGGACACGGTCGCGTCATCCGTCCGTTTCGGGGACCGGTGCGCGTGCGGCTGTGGGTCGGGGGTCGGGGCTTCCACGGCCACGGACATCCTCGTCGCCGCGAACTGCGGCAATTGGGGCTGCTACGCGGCGGTCGCCGCGTTCGCAATCGCCGAGCGGGATCCGCGGCTGCTCCACACGCCGGAGCGCGAGGATCAACTCCTGCGCGCCGCCACGTCCGCCGGGCTCCTCAACTCGCCTCGGGGCACGGTCGACCCGAACGTAGACGACATACCACTCTCGACGCACCTGGCGATGGTGGAACTCATGCGCGAAGTCGCCGTGCGTGCGATCGCCCAGGGCTAGTTTCGCCGCGAGGCCGGTCTTCGCGCCCGTCCGTCGCACACACGATGGCGTCGGCGAGCAGATCTCGAGCTCGTCGACGGGACTGACTTTTCGCTAATTCATCGATCACACGGCCTTGATGCGCAGGTCGTTCGCGTCGGTCCAGCGGAGCGCCACGACGTGGTCACTGTGTCCACCTGTTCGGCGGCGGCTGGCTCGACTATCGCGGCGCGTAGGGAGCGATCGCGGCGTAACGGCGTGGCGTCGTCCCAGTTCGGAAGACTTCCTCGGTCCGTGTGGGTCGAGGAGGTCGCCGATCGAGAATCACGCGGCGCTTCTGGCCAAGAGTCACCACGCTCAGCTGCTTCATTCTCGTGCGTTCATCGGACACCTCGGGAGGTCGCGTATCATCGCCCGTGTCCACGCTCTGCGAGAATGAGAATCGCTGAATTGAGGGGCACGGGTTCTTGCAGTTGGCTGGTGATCATCTTGCGATCGCCCAAGCGCTTCTGGCATTTGGGCGCACGATCCCGGTCGAGAAGCTCTTTCCCACCGACGTGCCGGAGGCGGCCTCGTTTGTTCTGAGCGATCCCTTTGCCTTTACGCTGGCAGCGTGTCTGAATCGGCAGACACCGGCCGAGACGATCTGGGCGATTCCTTACGAGCTTCGTGAGCGACTCGGTCACCTCGATCCGTGGAGAGTGCGGACGCTCGCGATCGACGACCTCGCTCGCGAGTTCGCTCAGTTGCGCCGGAAGCCTCGGTTCGTCAACGACGCTCCGCGAACGATCGCCGAGTTAACAACCATAGTCTGCGACGAATATGGTGGCGACGCGTCGCGCCTGTGGGTGGGTAGGCGCGCCGCCGATGTCAGACATTCGTTTCTGCGCATCCACGGAGTCGGTGACGGCATCGCCAGCCTAATCGTGCTCCTTATTGAGAAGGCTTTCGGTCTCCGGTTTCCGGACCTGGATCGACCGCGCATGGACATCAAGCCGGATCGGCATGCCGGGCGGGTGCTGTGTCGGCTCGGTGTGAGCAGTTCTCAGGAAGTGCGTGATGTCGTAGCCGCCGGCAGGGTGCTGCACCCATACTTCCCCGGAGAGCTCGACGCGCCTCTATGGCTGGTTGGGCGTGAGTACTGCCACTCCGAGTTGCCCCGGTGCGTCGGGTGTCCAGTGACCGCTGTCTGCGCCAGGGTGGGTGTCGCGAGTCAATCGATTGGTCTGCCGGCGCCATCGGCGGAGCGCACCTCCGCCATTCCAACCGCTGAGCCGCCGACATTGTCAGTCGAACGCCTCGGGGGAATGCGCCGGTCTCTGCATCGCCTCTTCGACCAGCTCGATCCTGATTCTGTCGGCAGTCGAGAGTCGATAAGTGCCCGCCTCTCCCGACTTAGGGATCGACGCCGGATCCCGCGCGATATCGCAGCGTTGATGCGCTCCGTGATCGAGACGCGAAACACGGCCGAGTACGAGACCCTCGTGATGCTTCCCTCCCAGTCTCGCGCTGTGCGGGCGACCTGGCAGGCCATCGACGAGTGGACCAGGGGCGAAGGCCCGCGCCTCGATTCCGTCGAGTAACGTCTCGACAGCGCCGGTACGTGCCGCAAATCCCGGCCGACCAAACGAAAGCCCCGTCGCTGATGCAGGAGCCCTCTTGGTTCGGAGATCCGTATCAGTACGGGCGCCGGCGAATCAGGCGATAGAAGTTGTACTCTGACCCTTCTGATCGATCAAGGTGCGCAGCGCCAGATTTACATCCGCCGAGGTCGGAAACGCGCGCGCAACTTCGGGCTCCAGGACTACGAGGTTCGTCCCTTCGACATAGCGCTTGGCGTATTTGCCGCGCGCGCCGCCGCGGAAGTCATACTCCGCCAGCATATCCGCCACCCGTCCTCCCCGGCGCATCCTCTTCGAAGGCGGAGCGCTCCGATCGGGTCGCGAGGCGGGCGCTGATGATCCGGATCGTTCCATCCCTGTCAGTATGCACCACAACGAGCGTGCGCTGCCCGGCCGCCCGCCCGATCGTTATGAACCGCTCCTCGTCCGGCCCACCGCCCACGGGATCATCGATCGTGATGGCGAGAGGATCGCCGAACACGGTTGCCGCTTCTTCGAAATGGACACCGTGCTTCGCCGCGTTTGCTCGCGCCTTGCGCGGATGCCAGGAAAGAAGCAACGGCACGTGCGCTCCCCGTTTCTTTGTGTCCGCTTGCAGGCGACCCGTCGCGCATGCTATCGCTCGCCCTCCCGTCCATCAGCTAACCGAGTCGCGCCAGTCGCCCAATGAGGCTTTTGCTGAGGCGCAAATGATTTCTCATCATGGCGCACGACCACACGCCCTGAAGCTCAGGCCGTCCGTGTCCGGCGTTCGATCTCAGCGCGCGCCAATCAGCCTGGCCGTTTCCCAATGAATCGAGTCTCTACAACACCCGGGGCTATTCAGGTACGCCGCGGGACGCACGGGCTGCGACTCGATCAGGAACCGCATCTCGGCACGCGCACAGGCCTCCGTGAGCGAGGCGTAAAGAGCCGTCGTGCCGGGCGGGTTCCAGCGCGCTCCGCGCGTGTTCGGCTGCATCACCGGTCGGTCGCCGAGCGTGACTCGCCAGGCTATCCCGACGTAGGGGCCGGACTCCGCCTCCCGCAAACGAGCCAGCAGCCATGGATTCGCCGCCAATGTCAGCGCGCATCATCAGACATATGCGCCGTCCTTCAGTTGCGCGATCAGATCGAGCACTCGATCGATCTCGCCGTTGGAGATCAAGTCGGATGGCCTACGCCCGCTCAGGAGGCGATGGCGCTCGTAGAGCCAGATCCGCGCTTCCTCCGGCGTGTAGATCTCGCCAAGCTCGGTCGCGATGTAGACCAGATCAAGCACTCGCTGCAGGTGGGCGGACTGTGGCGCGACGCTGGACGAGCGCCAGCGGTGCAGCGTCTGCGGCGTTGTCCCGACCAGGACGGCGACCTCCTTCTCCCGAACACCCGCCTTCGTGGCGATCGCGTCGAGCCTCTTGGATAGGGGGTTTCCTTCGCTCATCGCACTCGCTCCATCGCCTGGCTCTGACCAAGACGACTCTATCCCAAAACTATCACATTCGAGTGACTATTTACGCCACGTCCATTGCGTCGCGCCTGGCTACGTGGTCGGCTCGTCCGTCAGCGCGCCGAATTGGACTGGTACGTCGTGGCGGATCCGGCGCAGATCGAGATGATCGAGATCGGCTTCCTGAACGGTCGTGAGGAACCGGAGTTGATCGTCCAGGATCAGCCGTCGCAGGGGAGCGTCTTCACGAACGACGGGCTCTCGTGGAAGGTCCGTCATGTCTTCGGCGGCGGCTGGCTCGACTATCGCGGCGCGGGGCGATCGCCGCGTTGGCTGCGGCGCGATCCTGGCTACCGGCCTGGCCCTTGTTCTGAAAGGTGCGAGCGGCCAGGTCGGTACCGTTCATTTGCCATAGTGGGGTCTCGCGTCCAATGGATTCGCATCGATCCGGCGAGCTTGGGATACACCGAAGTCACTCGAGCAGAGGACGAGCGATTCCACGAATGAGCGCCTCAGTCTCCCGGGGCAGTCGGTCGGCAATCTCCACATGGCGGGCCTCCCAGTCGACGGACCGAATCTGATCGACGAGCACGACTCCGCGCACGGCGAGTCCGTCTGGCAGCAGAACTTCGAAGGGCCGTCCCTTCGATCGCGACGTCACCGGCACGGCCAGCGCGAGTCCCGAACGCGCGTTGTACGCTCGCGGCGACAGAATGACCGCCGGCCGATGTCCAGCCTGTTCGTGATCCGCCTGCGGGTTGAAGTTGAGCCAGACCAGATCACCACGATCGGGTGCAATCGCGGCCACGCTTACGAGCTCTGTCCCCGCTCTGCCTGATCCGTCGGCCACGGCTCCAGCGCCTCGCGTCCGCTGGGCGCGTCGTCGGGCCATGCCTCATTCCCGAACCCGGATTCGGTATCGCCGCCCCGGCCGGCGCCTGGATCGCCGAATCCGGCCAGAAGCTCCTCGAGCGTCGGCACGCGCTCGACGGGCGCGGCAATCAGGCGTCCCTGTTGAACCGTCACATCCACTTCAGTGCCCTGCATAACTCGCGCCTCGTCGGCGAGCGCCTTGGGAATACGCATAGCCAGACTGTTGCCCCACTTCTGCACTGCGACCCGCATCCCGACCTCCGAATCTCCGATGTATACACGAAGAGTATACATCCCTCCATTGACCAACTGCGTTTCGCATCCGGCCTTGATGCGCAGGTCGTACGCGTCGGTCCAGCGGAGCGTCACGACATGGTCACTGTGTCCACGTGTTCGGCGACGGCTGGCTCGACTATCGCGGCGCGTACGGGGCGATCGTGGCGTAGGCGGGAACTCGCGAGCGCATCGGTTTGGAGATGACTCGACGCTCTCGCATTTCTCTACGGGTGCCCGCGCCGGATCAAACCGCCGGCCCTATGGCCGGCGAATCAGGCGATACCGGTCCGTGAACGGTCTTCCCGCACAGAAGTCCTTACGACGCGCGATCTCAGCGCGAGGCTCAACTCGGGTTTGGGCCTGATGGTCTCTGGCAATCGCATTGGCATCGGCATTGTCAATGTTCGTCTTCCTCCTATTCGCTGTTTCGGTGACGAGCGGCGCTTCAGGTAAGGCTGAATCATCCGAATCGACGCGATCCGAAGCGGCGTAGCACTGCCGGTTCGGGATGGTCTAGACTATCTAGACTGTGAAGAACCGAACGGCGTGGCAGTTGCAGGAAGCGAAGCAGAAGTTCAGTCAGGTCGTCCGACAGGCCCTAGATGAGGGACCCCAGATCGTCACCCGCCACGGCGAGGCGGTGGTGGTGATCGTGGCCGCGGCCGAATTTGCGCACCTGACACGATCACGGATCGAATTCAACGAGTTCCTGCTGTCCGGTCCGCCTACCGACGACATTGATGTCGAGCGCGATCGCGCGTCGTTCAGAGAGATCGAACTGTGACGTATCTGCTCGACACAAACGTCGTGTCCGAGGCACGCCGGCTCAACGGCAGCCCACAGGTAAAGTCATGGGTTCGGTCGACACCCGCTAGCACGTGCTTCCTGAGTGTCCTCACCATCGGCGAGATTCGGCGCGGTGTCGAACTGCTCCGTCGGCACGACCCGATGCAGGCGGAATCTCACGATCGGTGGCTGAGCCAGCTTTCCGACGAATACGCGGACCGGCTTCTTCCCGTAACTCCCCGGATCGCCGAGGAATGGGGCCTCCTGAACGCGCCCAACCCGCTTCCCGCGGTCGATAGCCTGATTGCCGCGACCGCCCTCGTCCATGGCCTCATCCTCGTGACGCGGAATGTCGCCGACGTTCGCGCGACAGGCGTTCAAGTCGTCAATCCATTCACATAGCGTGGATTCGAGGACGACGCGACGGTTCAAGCCCTGTGCGCGGTAGACCGCGAAAGGCGTCGAGTCGTTACTTCGTCCCATCAGGTTGACTTGTACAGTTGATCTTGCAGTCTCCGTGGGACCTAACGGAAACTATCGAAGTTGATCTGATCGAACCATCGTTCAATCGTATCGTGATGCTCATCAGACTCACGAATGAGCCGATCAACTCCGCTCTTGAGGTCAACGTAGTAGCGCGAATTCACGATAATGACGTCGCGATCGCTGACCGTGAGGCCCGCGGGTCGATCACGGCGAATCCGATCATCTGTCATCGGGCCATCCTCTCCCACGATCACAAAGCGAGGTCGTCTCTTGGGCGCATATTCGTGGACGAGACCGTTGCGTAGGAGATCGTAAAGGCTGCTATCTCTCCCCTTCTCCTGACTCACGATGCTCGCGTACGGCTCGCCCATGCCCCAACACATGAAGGCATCAAACGCCTCTCGCGGATCCTTCCTGCCAGTCAAGAAGTGACCCCAGAACTCGGTATATACGACGAGTCCGAGTGCGGTCAGGAAATTTGTCCGAGCTGCAAAGATCGATCGGTGAAGGTCGTTCATTTGGAAATCGCGCGCCAGTCTCAGTCTCGACGCAATCTCCTGAGCGCGCGGAGGCGCACGGAGTCGCCACCGATCATCGGCCACTTCAACTTCCAAATTGTGCGCGCGCGCCACGGCGCGATAGCCATCGGAAAGGCTCGTCGGGATGCCCACGACCTCGAGTCCATGGCGGCGAATCGCTTCCGGCCAGCGCTCATCAATGACATTGAGCATCTCATCGAAGAACGACGGCGTGATGACGCGGGCACCGGTCAGGTCAACGCATGGGGAGTCGGAGTCCTCGAACCCCGGATCAAACGTGTCGCTCAGGACTCGTCGAGCGACCTCACGCGTGGATAACACCCGCGGCGCTTCCGGCGCAGATAGGATCATCGTTCGGTTCACGATCGAGAGAGTGTCGGGATGGACGCATGTGCCAGCGTGCCCGGGAACAGGGGCGAGCGGAGTGCCGAGAGTTCGCCCGATTCTCCAACACGAAGCGCGCCGATTCCCGAGTGCAGGAGTAGTTGCCTTCCTGGCACCGCCTGGATGTCTGTCGCAATTGCAAAGAGTCCGATCCCGCGAGTCGGGTCCCCAGTCCCTGAAACGCGCTCACGCACAGCGTGATCGAGCGCGGTCCAGTCGTAACGCGCGGCCCGCTCATTCGACTGATTTCGGGCCAATGCCGCGCGAACGCCAATACCACCATCCGCAACCACGATGTGAATTGTGCCCTTCGCATCCATCTCGACAAGGGCGAGGCCGCCAATCGATGAAGCGGCGTGCTGCACGACGTTCGCGGCAAGCTCGGCGAGAACTTCGATCGCGAGAGTCACCAGGTTCACCGGGACACTGCGCCAGCCCGGCTGATCAGCAACATGATTGATCAAATCCTCCGTCGGCGCTGCAAACACCGTAATCGGCAGAATGACTCGGGCGCCTGGCGCTCGGAACCGGAGTCCGGTCATGTCAACACTGACATTCGCGTCGAGCAAGGCCTGACACAGGCCAACATCAACAAGGTGTTGCGCGACGCCGGTGTTCTCGGGAACGAGCAACTCCGCTGACCAGCCGGCTCGTTTCGCCAACTGTAGATAGATCGCCGCCCACAGGATAGCCGGACCATTGATGAACTCGACGCGCCGAAGATCAACTTCGACAGCATCCAGGGCGGTTGCCGCCAGCCGAGGATCGTGACCGGCCTCAGCCGTGCGCAGTTGGGCCGCGTGCCCGAACCGGGGTGGCGGCGTGATTCGATGGGTCAACGTTCCGAAGTATGGAGATTTGGCACGCGTGCGCGCCCGAACCGGGGCTGTGCCGCTCTGGTCAAGAATCCCAACCGGCGACTCGCGGCGCGGGCCGGCACATCGCGCGAACGATAATGTGAGCAAGTCGCGACGTGCGGCGCACTGGAACTGGAATTGCTGTTCAGTGCCCGCGATGCTGGCGACGTCAACCTCACGCGTCGACGACTGCTGGGACTACCCATCGGTCACCAACTCGTGCCGCCTTCGCAAGTGCGCCGGGCTCAGGTCCGGCCGGCCGACTCGCGAGCCACCTGGATGAGCGCCGACAGGTCCCAGTCGCCGCGCCCATGTGCGACCGCGCTCAGCAGTCGATCGCGCACCAGACTCGCGATCGGCGTTGGCGCAGACGCGTCCGCCGCGAGGCCGAGCGCGAGACCGGCGTCCTTCAACGCCATCGCAGTCGCGAAACCCGCCGGTTGGAACGCGCCGCGCAACATTCGACCACCGTATCCTTCGTAGATCGGCGTCGGGAACAGCATCTTCCCGATCTCGAAGTAGCGCTCGGCCGCCAGACCATTCGCCTCAGCCAACGTGAGAGCTTCCGCGACGGCCTCAACGGTGCTGAGCAACAGAAAGTTCGACATGATCTTGGCGACATTCGCGAGCCCCGGGTCCTCGCCCAACCAGCTGTGACCTCGACCCAGCGCCGCGAAGATCGGCTGACAGCGCGCCTCATGGGCGACCCGGCCCGCTGCCAGAATCCAGAGCGAGCCGCTGGCGGCAACATCCGGGCGCCCCATCACGGGTGCCGCGACCAAATCCGCGCCGCGGGCCCGATGCGCCGCGCATACCTCGCGCGTGACGTTGGGAGAAACCGTACTCATGGCAATGTGCAGCGCCCCATTCGCCATGGCATCGACCAGACCACCCGGTTCGAGCGCGACCGATCGGAGCGCTGCGTCGTCGGACAGCATGCTGATGACGATTTCTGCACCGATCGCGGCCTCGGCGGCGCGGGCGAAAGCCGGTACGCCACGCGCGAGGAACGTGGCACGTCGCGCCTCGCCGCGATTCGCAACCCGCGTGTTAAATCCTGCGCCGATCAGCCGGTCGGCCATTGCCGCGCCCATATTCCCCAGCCCGATCAATGCCACTGTCGCCGCCATCAGTCGATCTCCCGTTCGCGTGCGTGCATTGTCGACGGTGGCCGCGCTCGGTTTGCCTACCGGCGTTTGATGGCCAATGGTGTACAAGGCTTCGGGCACGACGGGCACACCGCCGACAGGTATCTCCGGCGATTCGCGCGATGCCCGAAAGATCCCCGGCGCGCGGGAGTGCGATCCAGTTGCACGGCGAAAATGGCGGCACCGTTCGGACGAAATTGGCAAGGAGACGACCACGCATGCGCAACAGGCTTCTCTGGATCGGCCAAGGGGTTCTGGCATGGGCATTTCTGTTCAACGGCGCCATCAAGATCATCCTGTCGCCGGCTGATTTGGCAGTGAGCGGACCGGCGAATCTCTGGGCCGCCGACGCGCCGCCTCTCCTGGTGATCGTCGTTGGCATCATCGAACTTGCCGGCGCGTTGGGCGTCGTGCTGCCCTGGTTGACCGGCCGCCAACGCCATCTCACCGCGTGGGCGGGCGGCGGTCTTGCTCTGATCATGCTCGTCGCCGCAATTCTCCACGTGACCCGGGCCGAATTCTCCATCGTCCCATTGAACGTGATCCTGGCGGCGATCGGCGTTGCGGTGTTCCTCGGCCGGCGCGTGAAGGCGTCCGGAACCGCGGCGGGGTGAACCCAGGGGCGCTCGCCAGCCGGCTGGCGGGCGCCTCCAATCTGGGACACACTTGGCGGGTTGATGGGGCACATGGCCCAGGGTCTGCTGCTGCTGGCGGTTGTCCTGTCGCTTCGCCCCAGTGTCCACGCACAGACGGCGTGGCAGGACCTGACTGTCGAGACCGGCGCGGGCGCGATCGCCGGCCGCCAACAGTTCGGCCTGGCGGCTGCGCCAGATGGGACAATCTACCTTTACGGTGGCCTCCGCAACGGGACCGCGCTAGATGATCTCTGGTCCCTGCCGGCGGAGGGACGCTGGCGGCAACTTCAGCCGGCACCCGCGGACGCGCCACCGCCGCTGGTCGAACCACACCTGACGGTGGACCGGGCCGGCCGCCTGTATGAATATGGCGGCATACGTCAGGATGGCCGGCACATCGGTGATCTGTACCGCTTCGATCCGACTTCCGAACGGTGGGCGCGCATTCCCGGCGCCGGCCCACCGGCCAGGCAGGATCACGGATTCGTCGCCGATCCGGCGGGCGACGCTCTCTACGTGTTCGGCGGCGAAGGCGCCGACGGCAACCGGCGCAATGACTTCTGGCGCTACGACATCGCGCGCGCCGAATGGGTTGACCTGACCGAACCGTCCGGGGCGTGGGCGATCCAGCCGCGCGAACTGTATAACCTCACACTGGATGGTCACGGACACCTTTACCTGTTCGGCGGGACCATCGATGGTGGCGACAGCTACCCACGCCGTCTGAACGACTTCTGGCGCTACGACATCACCTCGGGGCTCTGGGAGTCACTCACCACCGCATCCGGGTCAGCGACAGTGCCCGGCCGCCACTACTACGGCCAGGTTGCCGACGCGGACGGCGCCTTCTACGTGCTGGGTGGTTTCATTCCCTCGGAGTCAACTGACCAGTTGAGCGAGGTAGCGGGCGACCTCTGGATCTACGATCCCGCGCGCGGTGTCTGGGTGAACGGCACATCGCTGGCCGCGCCAGTGCTTCCCCGGGTCCCCTATGCGCTGGTCTGGGACCCGCGAAACCGGGCGATCGCGCTGTTTGGCGGTGCGCGACCAGATTCCTCGGGCACGCTCGCGCCGGTCGCCGACTACTGGCGCTGGTCTCCGACAGGCTGGTCACAAACGGGTCCACGATCGCGAATCGACGAGTCGGGCGGCGACGTCCGATCAGCCGATAGCGCCCTGGTCCTCGCCCTACCGGTTGGCGCCCTGAACGGCGAGCACGCCGTCTCCATCGGCTGGACCGGCCCGCCAACGATCGACGGAGCTTCGACACGGGCTGGGGTCGAGATTCGCGTCGACGGGGCGGCCGACGGCCACTTCGCGCGAAACACCGACTTGATGATCCGGGTGGACCAGATTCCGAACGGCCCCATTCTCCGGGAACCGGTCGAGCTCAGGCGTCAGGACCTCCCCAACCGATGGGTCAGTGTGCCGGGTCGGCTGAGATCGGACGGACACACGTTTGGCGCACGGATCAGCGACGCGGGCAGCTACGCCGTGATCGTCCCGCCGCATTTCACGACGCTGCTCCCGATGCTTCCACACACGCGGATGGCAGCGGGCAGCGGGTAGCGCCCCGTCGCGGCCGCGCACCGGCGGCGATCACTCGATACGCGCGCCCACGGCTCATCGACGAAATCGGCAAACGCGGATACGAGCCTGGATCGAGTATCTCGGCGCGTACGGTGTGCTCGTGACGTAGGACGTGGCCAACCATTCCTCTCAGCGTATTGCTATCCAGAATCCGAGATATTGGATAGCCGACAATCAGTCTTCGCAGTATATTATCGACGTGAGAAAGACGACCATCGAGATTGACGACGATCTCCTTGCGCAAGCCGAAGTGATTCTGGGCACGAAAGGGATCAAGGCCACCGTGCATCGCGCGCTGGACGATGTCGTGCGGCGCGAGTTGCGGTTGCAGCTCCTGGAGCGCCTGAAGCGCATGGACGGTCTCGATCTGGATGATCCTGAGGTAATGGCCGGGGCGTGGCGGTAGCCAGTCCGGCCTACGTCGTTGACAAGAGCGCCTTCACCCGGCTGCGTCACGGGAGTGTCGAAGCCGTTCTGGCACCCCTTGTGGCGCGCGATCAAGTCGCGACGTGCGGCGTTTTCGAGCTGGAGATTCTCTACAGCGCCCGAGATGCGCGGGACTTCGCAGGCGTTCGCCACGAGCTGCTCGGCCTGCCACGCTTCGACTTCGCGCAAACCGACTTCGATCGCGCGATTGAGGTCCTCGGGATGCTCGCCATCCGCGGCCAGCATCGCGCGGGCGGACTATCGGACCTCTTGCTGGCCGCTATCGCCGAGCGCCACGCGGTCACGGTCCTCCACTACGACGCCCACTTCGATCTGATTGCCGCGGTGACGAATCAGCCGACGCGGTGGGTGGTTCCGCGCGGCAGCGTGGCCTGACGCCTGCCCTGGCACCGACGATTCGCTGAGCCGAACTGCACGCTTAGATTCGTCAACGCCGCGCAAACTTGAGGTGCGTTACCTTCGGCGCGTGCGACGAGTTGATCATCGAGCCGTAGAGTCAATTTCGTCTGCATGACGTACTGTTCTGTCAATTGTATACGGCAGGCATCGCTCAACGTGATTCCGCGGCGATCACAGCACCCGCACCGATCGCGAACACGGTGCTGGATCGCTAGATGCCTCGCTCCCTCCGCCAGCGCGCGATCCAGCCGGCGTGCGCCGCCTCGTGCGAGCTGCGCAGACCCGCTTCGCCGTAGCGCGATGGATCCAGACCCCGCGGGGTGGCGGACGAGATCGCGTCGATCAGTCGCTGCCGCGACGTCGTCAGTTCCCACCTCACCTGCCCGAGCGAAAACCCCCTTCGAAGCGAGTACGCCAGCGCGTTGTAGGCCGCATCCTGGTCGCCCGTCGCACGCCAGGCAGACTCGTGCCCGGCGGATATTCGCACCACTTCGCTCGCCCGAATGTCGTCCCAGAGCGCGATGTGCGCCAGGTGGTCCTTCACCGACCAGCCGTCGATCGACGGCTCGCACATCAGTTCATCACTGAGTCCGTCGAACGCGGCCAGCAGTCCCTCGCGCATGCTCTTGTAATGTCGCAGCAGCGCGTCTCTGTCTTCAGCTATATCGCTCTCCCCTCGTCTGCCGGCCTCAACCCTGGCGGAGTGGTGTCATGACCTCCTCGACGAAGCGCAGCACGGGCTCGGTCGAGGTGACGTGACCAAAATCCCCCAGGATGTGACTGACGCCGGCGGCGGCATAGGTGCCGATCCAGTCGAGCCATGTCTGCGAATCCTGGCTCGTCGTAGGCAGCGGCGCCTCGCGCGTCACGGTCAGGACGATCTTGGATGGGTCGCGACCGGCGGTTTCGGCGCTGCGGAAGACGATGTCGCGCTTCTGCTTGAATGCATCCAAACCGCGGCCGGCGGTGGTATTCCACCAATCAGCCTGTCGCCCGACCAACGGAAGCATGAGCTGTTCGCCCGAGCCGCCGATCATCACCGGTGGGACCGGCTTCGGGAGCGGGGGCGCGTAGGCCTCCGTGATCTGGAAATGCTTGCCCGTGAACGTGGGCGCTTCCTCGGTCCACATGCGGCGAATCAACTGGACGGCCTCGTCGAGCTGGGCGATACGCACCGATGCCTTGGGGAATGGCCAGCCGTAGCGGCGGTACTCATCCTCTCGCCAGCCGGCGCCGATACCCAGGACGAAGCGTCCACCGCTCAGAGCCTGGAGAGTACCGGCCATCTTGGCGGTGAGCGCCGGGCTGCGGTAGCCAACGCCGAGGACGTGGTGGCCGAGGAGGACGTTGGGGTGGCGAGCGGCCAGCCAGGTGAGAGCGGTGAAACCTTCCAGGAACGGATCGGTCTTGCGGTCGAAACCGTAGAAGTGATCGCAGACCCACACGGAGTCGAATTGCTGAAGGATCGACGGGAAAATGTGGTCGTCCTGGTACTTGACAAGCGGGACGAAATCACTCTCGGGCGGGCCAATCGCGGGGGAGATCCAGCCGAACTTCACGTATGTGTTCTCCTAGTCGAAGGGTGATGGTAGCCGACCAGACGCGCTCTCCCTCGGGCAGAACGCCTTTCAACGGAAACGCCGAGGTCCAGGAACAGATCGACTTGGGTCAGGAAACGCCGGTCGCGTAACCGCTATTCATCGCCCCCGAGTCTTCGCGCGTGACGTGGCGCCGACGCAACGATCCCTTCGTCGGCCGTGATCAGAGTGATTCCGCGCGCCTCGGCCAGCGCAACGTAGCACGCGTCGTAGGCGGTCAGGCCACGCGCGCACCACCGGGCGATGCCGGTGAGTGCGGGCTGATCGACCTCGAAAGCGAACGCGTCCAGGCGTGCCGCGAGTCGCTCCAACCGGGGCAGGCTCAGGCGCCAGCGTCGAGCGGCGACGTTCAACACTTCCACAAAGAGGAGAGGCGGCACCACGACGCGAAGCTCGCCGGCCAGAAATCTCGTGAGGATCCGTTCCGCCTCAACGACATCTTGCTCGCCAGGTGCATTCATCCACTTGAGCACGATCGAGGCGTCGAGGACGCACTCCTCGATCAACGAGCGGAGTCGCGCATTTCGCGAACGGCTGTCGCGCTATCGACCGCCAGCCACGGCTCCGCCACCCAGGCCTCACGCACCAGCGACCGCGTGTCCTCGATGGCATGCCGAACCTCCGGACTCGCGCCGGGTCCGCGTGAACTGCTCAATCCGCGATCCGCCAGCTCCGATATGAGCGCGGATCGAGACGTATGGCGAGCCGTCGCCTCCTCGTCGAGGCGCCGGACCAGTTGGGGGTCGAGGGAGACCAAGATTTTCACGATCGAAAAGATATCCCGGATATCTATTTCGGTCAAGCGTGGCCGACCTCGTGTCGCTCCGCGCGGCGATGGTCACCGTCGGGGAAACACTTCTGCCGATGCTGCCGCTGCTGATTCGGGCGAGGCGGCAGTCGTCCGACAGGTATCCGGCCACTGCCGAGGTTAACTCCGTTCCGCTGCGCGGGACGACTCGCACTCTTGATGGCCGCATATGCTTACATCGCTTGATCGTTTACGGCGTCGATTCCCCGGTCGATAACGGCCAGTTCAACGCGCTATTCGCGGCCGGGTGGCCCGGCCACCCCTGGACTGACTTCGAGAGCGAACTGCCGTACTGCCTGCTCCACGTCTGCGCCTATGACGGCGAGCATCTGATTGGCTTCGTGAAGTTGGCGTGGGATGGCGGTGTGCATGGCTTCATCCTCGAGCCGGTCGTGCGCCCTGACTACCGCCGTCGTGGCGTCGGGACGCGGCTGATCGGAGAGGCCGTGGCCGCCGCCGATGCCCACGGCCTGCACTGGCTCCACGTCGACTTCGAACCCGGCCTCTTGCCGTTCTATCAACGTTGTGGTTTCCAGCCAACCGACGCTGGCCTCATTCGGCTGGGTCAAACCCAATCGTCGCGACCATTCGATGGCATGTGAGCCCAACGCAATGTTTCAGGGTGAATCCACGTTCTCGCGCAGGGAGGGTCGATGAAAGTCGTGGTCCTTGAGGATTGGAACAACTTCTTCCCCGGGAATCCCAACCTCGAACGCCTGCGAGAACGGGTCGGGGTCGAGGTTCAGCACGATCGGGACGTTCGAGTGGGGCGCTGGAACGTCGCACCGAGCTTCATGCTCAGCGGCAGCACGATGGGCATCGTCGGACTCGGGCGGTTGGGACGCCACCTGGCGCGTCTCGGCCAGGCGCTCAACATGCACGTCTTCGGCGGCGGCTGGCTCGACAATCGCGGCGGCCGCGGCGCGATAGTCCGGTAGGTCCTACCGGTGCCCGCTCAATTGCCATCGTCGGATCGGCCGTCCCACGATGCGTCGTTGGATTCACGGAACGCCGCGCCGACCTGTCCGGGCCCGCCCTCGCCGTTGCGCGCGACACTGACGATGCGCGAATCCCTGAAGAGCGACGCTTAGAACGTCGCCGCCTCCTCTGCCTGACTCTCGAATCATAGAAATGGAATGATCTTCTGCATCGCGCTGCCTCCCAGCGCGACTCTCATTTCGCAGTGCCGCTGACGGCTCGGAATCAAGCTCAGCGATGATGGTGCAGCCGCGACTCTTCGTGAGTCTGTCGTGCCGATTGGCCCGTCAGCGTTCGACGGTCCTCAACAACAAGACCGGCGCCGACGTGCGGCCGAGCAGCCGCGCGACCGTGCCGCCCGCCCAGACGGCCTGCAACCCGGCTCGGCCGTGGGTGGCCGCTACGATCAGTCCGGCGTGATGCTCGCTCACGTCCCCGGCCAACTGCTGCGCCGCGTCACCACGCCGCACCTCGGTCTCCACCGCGATCCCCGAGGCGCGCAGTTCGCGCGCGATTCCCTCGAGGTAAATCCCGGCCTGCTCCTGCTCACTATCCAGAATCGCGCGCGTCGCCGTCGGCATCAGGAGCGACGCTCCGCGAAGGTCGTCTCGAACGGTTTCAAGCGTTGCCACGACCATCGTCAGATGCAGGCGGGTCCCGAGCTTTGCGGCCAACAAGGTGGCAATCGGAAGCGCCGCCTCGGCCGCCGCGGTGGCGTCCAGCGCGACGAGAATCGTCTCCGGTGCGAACACGGCGGGATCCGTACCGCCGGCCGGCGCGCGCACGAGAAGCACTGGTGTTGTTCCGCGCTGCAGCGCTTGTTGGGCGATGCCGCCCCAGAGGAAATCGCGCACGCCACCCCGTCCGTGCGTACAAAGCACGATCAGGTCGGTGCGTTCTTCGGTTCCATGCTCGGCGATACTCGCCGCGACATCGCCTCGTGGCACGTTGTGGACGTGCCACGAGGCATTCACACCGCGCGACCGCAAGCCCTCCACCAATCCTCCCAGGTACGCCTCGGCGGCAGCCTGATCGATCAGGTGGCGATCCCCGTGCACGGTCGGCCGCGCGCCGCGCTCCATGACGTGCAGCAGCAAGACCTCCGAGTCGAACGCGGCGGCGAATCGCTCCGCCGGCGGGAGCGCCGACTCGGCCAGGCGCGAGCCGTCGAGTGGCACCAGTAGGCGCGCGAAGGTTTGGGCGGTTTGATACGTTTCGGTCTCGTTCATGACGACGCCCCCGGGAGGATTCCGCCAAGCGTTATGTAGATCAACAGCGCGTTGAGCAGCAGAATGATCGCGGCGCAGGCCATGGCCAGAACATTTGTGATCGGACGGTTAACGAGGCTCCCCATCAAATCGCGGCGGCGCGTCAGCAGTACCAGACTGATCACCGGGATCGGCAAGACGAAACTCAGGGTCACCTGACTGATGACGAGCACCTCGGTCGGATTCCAGCCAAGCGCGATGATCACGATCGCCGGCAGCATCGTCACCAGGCGCCGCAGCCAGATCGGGATCGAGAAGTCGACGAAACCCTGCATGATGACCTGGCCAGCCATGGTGCCCACGGTCGACGAGGAGAGTCCCGAGGCGAGCAGAGAGATCGCGAACACGGTCGAGGCCAGCCCGCCCAGCAGCGGGGTAAGCGTCAGGTACGCCTGCTCGATCGAGCCGACCTCGTCGTAGCCGCTCCCGTGGAAGACACTCGCGGCCATATACAGCATCGCCATGTTGATGATGCCAGCCAGGCTCATCGCGATTATGACATCGACGATCTCGAAACCGAAGATCCGCCTGGCCTCGCCCTCGTCGCGCGGGACGATACGCCGCTGGGTCAAGCTGGAGTGGAGGTAAATGACGTGCGGCATGACCGTGGCGCCGATGATGCCGACGATCAGGAGCGCACTATCGCCGCTGACCCACGGGACGAACGCGTGGTAGGCGACCTGGCCCCAGTCGGGCCGTGCCAGCACTGTCTCGACGACGTAGGAAACGGCGATCACGGCGACCAGCACGGTGATGACCGCTTCAAGCAGGCGGAAGCCGTAACGCTCCAGACTCAGGATGGCGAAGGTGCACAGCCCGGTCAGGATCCCGGCCGCGAGTAGCGGCATGCCAAAGAGCAAGTTGAAGCCGACCGCGGCGCCGAGAAACTCCGCGAGATCGGTCGCCATCGCCCCGACCTCGGCGATGATCCACATGCCGTAGACGACCGGCCGTGGGAACTCGCGCCGGCACATCTCGGCCAGGTTGAGCCCGGTCGCGATCCCCAGCTTGGCCGACAAACTCTGGAGCAGCATGGCCATGACGTTGGCCAGCAGGATGACCCAGAGCAGGTTGTAGCCGAACTGGGCGCCGCCGGAGATGTTGGTGGCGAAGTTACCTGGATCGATGTAGGCGACGGAGGCGATGAAGGCCGGGCCGAGGAAGGGTAGCAACGCCCGGAGTCCGCGTGTACGCCCTTCGATCGAATCACGAGCGGCGTCACGCACGCTGGCCGAGGACGACGACCCAAACCCCTCGGGCGAGGCCATCGGACGTGACTCGCGGTCAGCCACGACCTTGCCCGTTTCGCGCTGGCGGCCGATCGATCAAAGCGCCAGCGGGTATGGTTCGATCAGGACCTCGACGGAGGTTGATCACTCGCCGGCGCTCGTCGTACCGATGGCCCCCGTGATGACGGCAGCATTGGCTTCCTGGTTAGTCGGCTGAAGACACACGGTCAACTTTATGCTGACGTTGTTATTTAGTCAAGCCTAAATCGCCCGGTCTGGTGGCCTCCTCGCCGTCGCGCCTACAGACGAGCCGCGACGGTCAGATCGACCGCGGCGCCGACGCGCGCGGAGCGGTCCATCGCCTCGATGATCTCGACCGCGTGTTGCGCGTCCTCACCCACGATGGGCGATGGGCCTCCATCGAGAGCCGCGTCGACCGTTCCGCGGAGGATGCCCCAGTAGAAGTCGGGCACGGTGAAGTGCTCCCAGGTGCTCGGACGCGCGTACATGTGCCGTTTGTGTACGTCGGACGAGAGCTCGAATCCGATCCGACTGCGATCGACGCGCAATCGGCCATCGCTGCCGTCGAAAGTGAGCTCGAACTCAATCAGGTGCGGCCAGACGTCGGGGATGATCCACGAGACTTCGAGCGAGAGCGCCAGGCCCGGAAACTGCACGATCGCGCGCAGCGTGTCGGCGCAGTCGATGCCACGGGCGGCCAGAACGCCGCGCGTTTCGACCGCGTAGACCGTGGTCGCCCGGCCTACGCCGGTCAGCCAGCGAACGAGGTCGATGGAGTGCGGAAAGAGGAACCAGTGTGGGCCGGATCGCGATGCCCAACCGAGCATCCGCGTCGCGACCGAGATCGCATCGCCGTGGCGCACGTGTGCCGCGACGACCCTTCCAATTTCGCCAGCCGCGAGCGACTCCTTCGCGCCGACGAACGACGGATTGCATCGGCTGCCGAGATTGACGCTGAGCAGTCGGTTTGCCCGTCGCGCCGCCGCCACGATCGCGGCGGCGTGCTCACTCGTCGTCGCAAGCGGCTTCTCGACCAGAATGTGCTTGCCGCCGCGCGCGAGCTCCTCGGCGGGTTCGCGGTGCGCGAAATCGGGGGTCGCGACGGACACAAGCTCGGCCTCCGACGATGCCAGATCGCCGAGAGATGCGAAGGCACGGACACCGAGACGCTCGGCGACCGCGCGGGCACGCGCCTGGTCGCGATCGTAGACGCCAACCAAGCGGGAACGTGCGTAGCCTTGATACGCGCGGGCGTGCTGTTCGCCGAGTAACCCGACGCCCACGACCGCGACGGGCAGTCGACGACCGGCGGCCTCACCTGACGGTACTCCCACGCCACAGGCCGGACAGAAGTTGGCCCCGGCGATCGGGCCACCGCATCGGCGACACGTGCTCATGCCATAAGCATACGGTGCTCGGCGCTGCCAGGGTCACGTTCTCGCCGTGTCGAACAGTCCGTCCAACCGGCGCACGGTCCGATCGATCGCCTCGCCGTCGACGTTCGTCAAGACGACCGGACGATCGGGATCGCCGCGCGGTAGTTTCCTCATTCTTGGTCGCATCACGCAAAGGCGGACAGCCGCTGACACGGTGGAATTCAAGAGGCGCGACGTGGGCGCTCTTCGCGTCGGCGGCTGTACACTGGCGCGGATGGCGCGGGCGTACATCGGCACGGCGGGGTTCTCATATCCGGAGTGGCGACCAGGTTTCTACCCGACGGAGCGGGACGAATGGATCGCGCGGATCCTCGGATTGGTGGCGCGCGGAATCGATGCCTATGCGTTCATCAAGCACGAACAGAACCCGGACGCGCCCCTGATTGCCCGCGAGTGGGTGACAGCTTTGGTCAGCGCGTGAGTAGCTACTTCGGTCCCGGCCTATTCACGTTCCTGGCCGACCTGGCGGCGCACAACGATCGCGCGTGGTTCGCGGCGAACAAAGATCGCTACACCCGTGAGGTCGATCAGCCGTTGCGCGATTTCGTGGCCGACGCCGGGATCAGTCTGGGTCATTTGAGCCCGAGCTACACCGAGGGATCGAAGTTTCGCATCTACCGCGACACCCGGTTTGCGAAGGACAAGACGCCGTTCAATCCGCGGGCGGCGGCGGTGTTTTCGCACGAATCAAAGGGGAAGGAACACGGTGTTCCCGGCTTCTATCTCCACCTGGCGCCGGGTCATTGCGTCGGTGGTGGCGGCATGCACCAACCCGATCCCCCGACGCTCGGCCGCGTGCGCGACCGCATCGTCGCGAGGCCCAGCGACTGGGAGGCGGTCCTCACATCCGGCGCCGCGATCGAGGGGGACGCGCTGAAGCGGCCCCCGGCCGGGTACGATCCAGCGCACCGCTTCATCGACGACGTCAAGCGGAAGAGCTTCTACTCGATGACGACATTCACTGAGGAGCAAGTGTGCGCACCCGACTTCATGGAGACGTACCTCGACGCCTGCCGATCGGCCGCGCCTCTGGTGAGCTTCCTCACACGGGCGCTGGGCCTGACGTGGTGAGATGATGTGTCTCGCGACCGGCACTCCCTGATTGTCGCGCGCGGCCCGACTCATGCCTGAGTTCGCGATCGTCGGCGCGGGCACTCTTGGCCAGGCGTTCGCCGGTTCGCTCGCCGCGGCCGGGAATACCGTCACCGTGCTGGCGACCGCGCGCACCGCCGAAGCCCTGCGCGCGGCTGGCAGGATCCGACTGCGCGGCGCGATCGAACTCGACCAGCCGATCGTCGAGGGGGATGCCAAGCCGGGCGTCGTCTCGCTCACGACCGACCCAGCAACCCTGCCGCCCGAGGCCGGCGTCATCTTCACCCCGAAGGGCCACGCTCTCCCGACCGCGATCGAGTCGGTGCGCGCCGCCTGGCGCCCGGGCGAAGCGGCCTGGGTCTGCGGCATTCAGAACGGGATCGTCAAGGACGATCTTTTGGCGGCGGCGTTCGGTCAGGAACGGACGGTTGGCGCGGTGACGATCCTCGGTGGCGGTCGAGAGGCCGACGGCCGTGTCGTCGTCACCGGTCGCGGCGCCACCTTTCTCGGCGAGTTTTCGGACGTCTCGTCGCAACGGGTCGAGGTCGCCGCCGCGGCGCTGAAAGCCGCCGGTATCCCAACCGAGGCGGTCACGAATATCCGGACGGTCCTCTGGTCGAAGATGTGCAACGCAGTCGGCCTGTTCGCGGTCACCTGCCTCTCGCGCGTCAGTTCCAGCCGCCTGGGCCACTATCCCGAACTCGTCCACGCCTACTGCGGTCTCATCCGCGAGACCGCCGCGATCGCGGCCGCCCAGGGCATCCCGATGGGCGACTACCCCGGCTTCCCGATCAAGAGCTACCTGGCGATGGGCGACGCCGGCGTGGCGGCCTACTTCGCTGAGCGGGCCGTGCCGATGAGACCCACGCCCGGCGCACCCGAATCGCGCACATCGATGCACCAGGACTTGATCGCGGGGCGTCCGCTTGAAGTGGAGGCGATCTACGGCGACGTCGTTGCGCGCGCCGAGCGTCTGGGCGTCCCGGCGCCGCGAATCACCCTTGCGCGAGATCTGATTCGGGCGATCGATCCGGGTCGGTGAGTGGAGCTATCGCTCAGCGTTGGCACGGCCGCGACCGTAGAATGAGCGTTGGCGGGTAGCCGCGGGAGGGTGCCGTGCAACTCGGAGCCGTCTTATCACAGGGCGAAGTCGCGACCGATGTCGGGGCGCTTCGCGCGTACGTCCAGGCGGTGCGGGATCTCGGGTACGACTTCCTTGTTGTAGCCGACCACGTCGTCGGCAGCGATCCGAAGGCGCATCCGGAACTCGAACGAGTCTACCCGATCGAGGCGTACTTGCACGAGGCGATGACGCTGCTCGGCTTCATCGCCGGAGTCGCGCCCCGCCTCGGCCTCCTGACAAGCGTGATCATCCTGCCGCAGCGGCAGACAGTGCTGGCCGCGAAGCAGGCCACCGAAATCGACATCCTCACGGGTGGGCGGTTCCGCTTCGGCATCGGCATCGGCTGGAACCCGGTCGAGTTTGAGGCGCTGGGGATGGAGTTCCGCACGCGTGCGCGCCGGTTCGAGGAACAGATCGCACTGATGCGACGGCTCTGGACCGAGCAACTGGTCACCTTCGCGGGACGGTTCGACCGGACGAGCGCGGCTGGCTTCAATCCGCTGCCGGTGCAGCGCCCCATCCCGGTCTGGCTGGGCGCTCACTCCGACGTGGCGGTCGAACGAGCGACCCGGATCGCCGATGGCTACTTGCCATTGCGACCACTGGAAGGCGGCTGGAACGCGACGATGGAGCGCATCGACGGTTGGCTGGCCGAGGCCGGACGTGATCGGTCCACGTTTGGCATCGAGGGTCGCGTCGAGGCGGGAAAGGGCACGCCCGACGAATGGGCCGCGACCGCCGAGATGTGGCGCGGGTTCGGGGCGTCACATCTCTCGGTCAGCACCGGCGGCGCCGGCGGTCCGGACGAGCAGATCGCGCGCCTGCGCGAGGTTCAGGCACTGGCGCGCGGCTAGACACGACGCGGCATCGTGCGGCTCCTCGGACGGCCGTGCTCAGCGGCTGCAAGTGGCGCGCACCTGGTGTAATGTCGCGGCGATTCCGAATCCCGGCCAAGCGACTTCGGAGATGGAGTGAACATGGATCAGCCGCGACCGCGAAACTTTCGTCGGCTCGAACCGGGGCAGCGGAGTGAACTGCGCATCGGGGATATCGGCGGTGCCGAGCACGTCGTCGTGTGGGAATCGTCGGAGAAGCTGTTCGAGGCGCCGAACTGGACGCCGGACGGCCGGTGGCTCGTGTTCAACCAGGAAGGCGATCTCTACCGCGTCGCGCCGGAACGCGGGAGTCGTCCGGAGAAGATCGCGATCGAGGGGGACTTCCCGGCGAACAACGATCACGTGCTATCGCCGGACGGTTCGACTCTCTACATCTCGGTGAGCGACGGCCACATCTATGCCGTGCCATTCGCCGGCGGCGCGCCGCGGCGGGTGTCGAACGTGCATCAAGAGCGTTTCACATACTACCTGCACGGCGTGTCGCCCGACAACGCGACGCTCGCGTACGTGGCGGTGCAGCGCGACCAGAACGATCGGGTCCTGCCGATCAACACCTACACGATCCCATCGCGGGGCGGACCGGACACGCGTCTGACTGACTGGCGGTGGAACGACGACGGACCGGAGTACTCGCCGGACGGGGCGTGGATCTACTTCAACTCCGTGTACGGCTCGGATACGCCCGGCCATTCCCAGGTATGTCGAATGCGGCCAGATGGCTCGGAAGTGACCCGCATCACGAACGACGAGCGCGTCAACTGGTTCCCTCATCCGTCGCCGAACGGGGAGCACATCCTGTACCTCAGCTTCCCGCCGGGCACGGAAGGGCATCCCGCTAACAAAGAGATCGCCCTCCGCCTGATGCATCCGGACGGCCGCGAGCAGCGCGATCTCGCCTGGTTCAACGGCGGCCAGGGCACGACCAATGTGAACGGCTGGGCTCCGGACAGCCAGCGGTTCGCCTACGTGGCGTATCCGGTCGGGTGACGATGGCCGATGCGGCGCCCGCGTGGTCGCTGGCCCGGCGAGCGCTTACCCTTCACGTAGCCCGGTCATGGTAATGCCGCGCACGAAGGCGCGCTGGCACGCGAAGAACACGGCGATCACCGGGAGAAGTGTCGTGACCGAGGCCGCCATCAGCTCGTGGATCGGCAACTGCAGCGCCGCGACGACGAAGAGCCGCAGTGCGGTCGCGACGACCATCTTGCTCTGCGAGTTGAGGTAGATGAGCGGTCCGAAGAAGTCGTTCCAATGGGCGACGAACGAGAGCGCGAACACCGTGATGAGGATGGGCCGGCAGAGCGGCAGAAGGATCCGCCAGTAGATGTCGAAGTGGTTGGCGCCGTCGACCAGCGCCGCCTCATCGAGTTCGCGCGGGATCGTCATAAAGAACTGACGCAGAAGGAAGATGTAGAAGGCCGTCCCGAAGTACTGCGGCACGACGAGTGGCAGGAGCGAGTCGAGCCAGCCGAGCTCCTTGAACAGCAGGTACTGCGGGATGAGCAGAACCTGCGCGGGTAGCATCATCGTGCTGAGCACGAGAGTGAAGAGGAACTTATTGCCCTTGAATGGGATGCGCGCGAAGCCGTAGGCGACCAGCGTGCATGAGAGGATCTGGCCGAAGACGGTCAGGCCGACGTAGACGAGCGTGTTCCGGAAGAACAGCGGGAAGTAGCGCGTCTCCTTGAAGAGCGCATTGGGGTAGTTCTCCCACGCGAACACGGTCGGGATCAAGGTTGGCGGGATCTGTTCGATGTCCCACGGCGCCTTGAGTGAGGTCGAGAGCATCCAGAAGAACGGAATGGCGTAGAGGATGGCGAGCAGCGTGACCAGCAAGTAGGCGATCGCCCGCTCGACGCGCCGCGCATTTCCGCGCCGCTGCCAGAAGCTAGGGCCGGTCGTCGTGCGCGTAGCCACGTTAGGTCGCGCCCCGGTTCTGAGTTTGCTCGCCCTCGTAGTAGACCCAGAACTTGGCCATCGCCAACTGGATCATCGTGAAGGTCAGGATGACCAGGAACAGGAACCAGGCCAGCGCCGACGCGTAGCCCATCTTGCCCTGCTCGAAGGCACTGCGGTAGAGGTGAAGATTGTAGACCAGGGTAGCGTTGGCCGGACCGCCGGCGGTGATGATGTAGGCGGCGGTGAAGACCTGGAATGAGCTGATGATGCCGAGAATGATGTTGAAGAAGACCGCCGGCGTGATCATCGGCACGGTGATGTTGCGGAAGCGGCTCCAGATACCGGCCCCGTCGATCATGGCCGCCTCGTGCAGGTGTACCGGCACGCCCTGGAGCGCGGCCAGGTAGATCAGCATCGGCGTGCCGACATTCCAGAGGCTGTAGATGATGATCGCCGGCAACGACCACTCGAAGCTGTAGAGCCAGTTCGGCCCCTCGATCCCCACCCAACCGAGCATCGAGTTCAACAATCCGCTCTTCGAAAGAATGCTCGCCCAAAGGTAGGCTGTGGCGACGCCGGCGGTCACGGCCGGCAGGTAGAAGACCGTCCGGTAGACCGAGATGCCGCGGAGCGGCTGGTTCAGCAGCATGGCCAGCGCCAGGGCGATGATCTGGACGCCTGGCACGTGGAAGGCGACGTAGAAGGCCGTGTTCTTGACCGCCATCACGAAGAGGTCATCCTCACCGGTGAGCATGCGCTCGTAGTTGCGGAATCCGATGATCTTCCACGTGCCGGCGACATCCCAGTTCGTCAGGCTGAGGAACGCCGAAGCGAGGAACGGCCCGGCGGTGAAGACGACGAACCCGGTCAGCCAGGGGCTGATGAAAGCCCAGCCGATCAGATCGATCCGCCTGATGAAGCGGCGGCGCGGCCGGGGGATCGCCCCGGCCGCGCGAGTGAGGAGTGCCAACCCGGCCTTCCTTAGGTCGAGGCTAGGCGACGCCCCATCTGGCCAGATCCTTCTCCGGCTCCTTCGGGACATTGAACTTGAACGGCTGCTTGGCATTGCCGAAGTTCACGGCCTCGTTCGCCTTCTTGTTGGCGGCCGCAAGGGCTTCCTTAAGCGTCTTCTTGCCGAGGTAGACCGCGTCGAGTTCGTCGTTGATCGCCTGGCCTCCCGCGTTCATACCCGCGTTGTAGAAGTGGAAGCCGTGTGGCCGCCCGTAGACGTGCTTGATGAACGACTCGAGATGCTTGCCCTTGGTGTTGGCGGTCTGGTAGGCCTTCCAGCCCTTCTTGTTGGCCGGCACGAACAACTTCCGCTCCCCCGCGAACGTCTGGAAGCGCTCGCCGGCAAGGAACTTGACCCACTCGTACGACTCATCCTGGTAGCGGGTCTTGGCCGGGACGAAGTTCGGATTCGCCGAGGTGACCGGCACTCCCTTGGTGCTGGCGTCCATGTCTGGCAACGGCGCCGCATCCCACTCGAACTTGTCCTTAACGACGTCGTCCATCAGTTGGACTTCGTACGCGGCGCGGTGGTACATGGCCGCGGCGCCGGCACGGAATGGGACCGGTCCGCCCGCGCCCATCAGATCGGTGGTGGCTTCCTTGGTGATCATGATCTTGTCATCCTTCGCCCACTTCAGGAGCATCTCGTGGGCCTTGACCACCGCTGGATCCTCAAGGGTATACTTCAGGTCAGTCCAACTTGCGTAGTTACCCTTCAGCCCCCAGACGATCGGGGCGAACTCCTGGTAGTTGGTGTAGTTCCACTGCAGACCGTAACGGACGATCTTGCCAGCACTGTCCTTCTTGTTGAGCTTGATGGCAGCCTCGACCATGTCGGCGATCGTCCAGTTACCCTTGAGGTCGTCCCAGGGATCCTTGGCGCCGACCTCCTTGAAGGCAGTCTTGTTGTAGTAGATGGCCCGCGGGTCGTTGTCGAAGGGTGTGTTGAGGACCTTGCCCTCCCAAATCTCGAGCCCGCCAAGCGAGTAGTCGCCCTCGAGATTGATGTTGTCACTCTTGAATCGCGGGCCAAGGTCGAGATGGTGGCCGCCTTCCATCCACTTGACCTGGACGCCGTTGTTGCAGATCGAGGCGTCGCCCCAGGTGCCAGCGACGAGCGCGGCCTCCATCTTCTGAACGAACTCGGTCGTGACCATCTCGGTCTCGACCGTCACGTGCGGGAACTGCTCCCTGAATTGGGCGCCGGCGTCCTTCAGGCCCACCTCGAGTGGCACCCACCAGGTCGTGAAGCGCAACGTAATCGGTGCCTTTGCCTTGGCCGGAACGGCGGCCGGCACCGGAGCGGCCGGCTTCGGCGCGGGCGCGGGCGTGGCGGTCGGAGCGGCCGGAGCGGCGCACGCGGCCAGCAGCGCGGTGGCGCCGAGCGAGCCGAGGGCCAAACCGACGAAACGACGGCGCGTAAGCGGCATGCTCATTCTTCGTCCTTCTCTACTGTCGCGATGATGGGCATCGTACCGGGCGTCCGGCCGGGTGTCAAACGGCTCACAAGCTGACAAGCTGACCTGGGAGATCGTCGTGTCAGGCGAGTCACGAACGACCAATGTGAACCGTTGGGAGCCGGATAGCCGCCGGTTCGCCTGCGTGGCGTATCCCATCGGGTGACCGACGCGCGGCCGGCGGCGGCCGATGGCTACTTGAGTCGCGCCGCGCGCTTGCCGGCGCGGGCGCTGGTGGTCGCCGTAGTAGCCTCGCCATCGCGTGGCGGCGGACCAGCCAGCAACTCCCGCTGAAGAGCCAGTGCGCGCTCCAGGCCGCGCTCGATCGTGGGCTTTCGATACTCCATGCCGTTCTCCGTGAAGATCTCCAGCGCCGCCCGGTGGTGCCCGATCGCCTCGGTCAGGTTCGCGGCCCGACTGGCCGCGTCTCCCGTGAGTTGCGTCAGCGCGTTCGCCAGGTTGTTCAGCGTCATCGCGTGCTCGGCCGGGTAGCGGTCCCGCGTCCAGATCTCCAGCGCCGCCCGGTAGTGCCCGATCGCCTCGGCTAGATTCGCCGCCCGACTGGCCGCGTCTCCCGTGAGTTCCGTCAGCGCGTTCGCCAGGTTGTTCCGCGTCGTCGCGTGCTCGGCCGGGTAGCGGTCCCGCGTCCGGATCTCCAGCGCCGCCCGGTACAGCCCGATCGCCTCAGTGAGATTCGCCGCCCGACTCGCCGCGTCCCCAGGAAGGACCGTCAGCGCAGCCGCCAGGTTGTTCAGCGTCATCGCGTGCTCGGTCGGATAGCGGTCTCGCGTCTGGATCTCCAGCGCCGCCCGGTAGTGGCCGATCGCTTCGGTTAGGTTCGCCGCCCGAGTCGCCCCGTCCCCCGGGAGGTCCGTGAGCGCGGCCGCCAGGTTGTTCCGCGTCGTCGCGTGCTCGGCCGGGTAGCGGTCCCGCGTCCGGATCTCCAGCGCCGCCCGGTAGTGCCCGATCGCCTCGGTCAGGTTCGCGGCCCGACTGGCCGCGTCTCCCGTGAGTTCCGTCAGCGCGTTCGCCAGGTTATTCCGCGTCATCGCGTGCTCGGCCGGGTAGCGGTCTCGGGTCCAGATCTCCAGCGCCGCCCGGTAGTGCCCGATCGCCTCAGTGAGATTCGCCGCCCGACTGGCCGCGTCTCCCGTGAGTTTCGTCAGCGCATTCGCCAGGTTGTTCCGCGTCGTCGCGTGCTCGGCCGGGTAGCGGTCCCGCGTCCAGATCTCCAGCGCCGCCCGGTACTGCCCGATCGCCTCGGCTAGATTCGCCGCCCGACTGGCCGCGTCTCCCGTGAGTTCCGTCAGCGCGGCCGCCAGGTTGTTCCGCGTCGTCGCGTGCTCGGCCGGGTAGCGGTCCCGCGAAAACACCTCGAGAAGGCGCCGGAGAATCGAGATCGACTCGTCGAGATGGGCGGTTCGCGACTGGGTGTCGCCGGTCACGTCACGGAGCAGCGCCGCAAGATTCCCAAGTGTCCGGCTGAGGCTCTCCGTACTCGATCCCGCGACGGTTGTGGCGCCGCGAAGGGCCGCGATCGCGCTGCTCTGCCGACCGAACCGGGCCGACAAGTCACCGGGCGCGTAGAAGAGACTGGTGGCGAGACGATTCACGGCGTCGACGCGCCGATCGACCTGGATCGGCGAATCATCCGAGTCGACCAGGCGGCGCAGGAGTCGCTCGGCAACAAATGCTTCGCCTCGGCGCAACGCCGATTCGGCTTCGTCGACCTGGTGCTCGACATCCCATTCATTCAAGCCGCGCAGCCCGAGCGTCACATCGCGGTAGCGCAACACCAGCGCATCGGACTGTCCGGCGTCCTGGCGCACGTAGAACGGCTCCTCGCGAACCAGCAACGGAGGCACCAGCGGCAGTTCGATTGAGGGGATGTCGAGATCGCCAAGCGCCTCCTTGAGAGCGGCGCGGCGTTCCTGCACGGTCCGCGGAACGTCGACCGGCACGAGCGACACGACCACGCGCGCCTGGACCCGAACCCCGAAGATCGATTCGCCGAGAATCTGGCGGAGCACGAGTCTCGTGCCGGTGAGGTTCTGGCGGTTGAGCGAGGTCACCATGACGACGATATCCGGTAAGACGCGCGTGCAAACGCCGCCGATGTCCGTCAGGCCCGTCCGGGAGTCGATCAGAACGTAATCGAAGCGACGTGCCCACTGGTTACGCAATTCGCGTAGAAACCCGAGAACAGTATTGCCACGATCCCTCTGCTTGTGAAATTGGAACAGATGAGCATCGTGAAAGCGCGTGGCGTCGTCAGCGAATGATCCCGCAACCACGTTGCCGGCCGGCATGAACGAGAGCCGATCATCGAATCCGGTCACCGTGCACCAGTATCGGCGCGCGTCCTGTGCCTGCTTCGCATCCCAGCAATCGAGCAAGTAGCCGACGACGCCCCGCGGCAGCGGGCCGTCGGCCGGCGCAAACTCCGGCAGGTAAGAGATGCCCGGCGCCTCAAGATCGAAATCAACCAACAGCACGCGCTGACCGGCATCGGCCAGGAGCGCGGCAACATTCGTCGCCAGCATCGAGCGCCCGACACCGCCCTTGAACGAATAGAAGGTGGTGGTCAGCACGCGGGGTTCACGCCGCTTTCATCAATGGTTCAGTCACTTGGTACGCCTTTGCCCGCGGAGAGGAGTCGGCGATCCGCTGCGCTGGTGCGTGATCGGGACTGCGTCGCTTCGCGGACTTCGGCCGACTCCGTATCTGGTTGCCAGTCAAGATGTCCCAGACCTTCGGAGCGCTCTCGGGAACGCCATTTGCCTCCATCGATCTTATCGCCACGTCGATAAGTCCGTGCTTCTCCAACACGTCACGCATGCATAAGGCCAGATCGGCTCGGTCGGCGATACGCCGTATCAGCGTCATCAGCGCTAGGCGACGGGCTGCCTCGTGACCTGCGAACGTTTCGAGGACTTCGTGCAGACGTTTGATCGCCTCCACGAGTGAGAGACGACACATTCCGCCAAAGGCCGCAAGTGCAAAGCGCGAATCCCTCAGTTCCCGCCGGAACATACCCAGGACCTCCTCGACGGACAGCCCTGGGGCAGGGCTGATCGCGAGCGCGATGAGCGCCTTGCGCCGACGATCTTGCATCGTCACCGAGTCGACGCCGAAAAGTTCGCATTGGAGGAGTGCGTACAGAAGACGTGACGTCTCTGGTTCGGCCGGAACGGCTTCGAAAACCTTCAGGACCGATCCAAGTCGCGCTAGGTCGTCCTGCGCGGCCATCCCTGCTATCGCGGATATCGCGAATGTCCGCAGGAGCACTCCGGCCGCGTGGCCGAGCCTCTCCGACAAATGCCGATCATTCGCCTGCACGACCATCGCGATCAGGTGATTGAGTCGATCCGCGTCCCGAGGCACGCGCGCATCGCCCAGCGGTACATTGTCAACCAGGGCTCGAAGCCAGATGACCTGATCGGGAGCGGCCGCGAAGCTCTCAAGGATTGATCGGTGCGCGGTTTCAGTCATACCTCACCTCGATCACACGACCTCGATGCGATCGAGAAGCGCGGCCTTGAACGCGCGTACGACACCTTCGCGGACGCCTCGGTCTCCGTTGGCGGTCGTGAGATCGCGGGTGTAACCCCAGGGATCGCCCGGATTCGATGGACGGAAATGCGGATGCGTCTGAGCGTCGAGTCCGGTCGGCACGGACGCGCGACCGACCCGGCTCTGCCGGAACGTCAGGACACACTGGACAGCGTTCTGAGGATCGATCCCGCAGACCTGGAGGGCCACGGAGGTTTCTGTACCGACCGGCCAGCGCGCAACTCGGTCCGACAACGGTGTTGCCCACGCGATCGGCAGTTCTCCCCTAACGTCCTTACTGGGATCCAACTCAGAAGTTCCAAGTTTGCTAGGACCGAACAAATCGTCCGCCCAGAATCGCTGCGCGCCGACGTTCTCAAGGTCGGCGGTTCGCAACTCTTGTTGCACCAGATAATCGCGCACATCGATGATCCCGACGATGCGACATACTGTGTCGGTATCCTCGTCATCAGGAACATCCGGACCGCGACAGAGTAGTTCTCCGGCCAAACGGTCGCTCAGATCACGCAACCACTCCACGCCGGAGCCCGGAGACCTCCACAATTCAGTCTCGTCGACGATCGCGGCGATCAGCGCGTCCAGCGCGGTCTCGCCATCGGACTCACGCTCCAGACGAGCGTCGTCGCGCAGATTGCGTACGACCGCCTCGCCATCCGCGCCCTCGGCGTCGAGTTGGTGGAGCCATTCTCCGACCAGATCGCCATCTGAACCCGTCGGACGCGTCCCGGCCCTCGCGACGAGATCTGCCACTGCCGCGATAGTACCAGTTTGGCCAAACGCCGCCGCGCCTCCGCCCGTCGGGTCCGCTGGACCGCCGGCCAGAACCCTGCCGCGCGACGCCGGTTCAACTCCTCGCCGAAGCCTCCGCGACGACGAGGCGTCCCTCGCGGTGGGCCCGGATGAACCCCATGCAGAACTCGTCCTCGCCCAGCAGCATTGCCCGGGCGAGCTGGTACGGCTCGGCCGAGCGGTCGAGCGCCCGGGCCGCGTCCAGATGAACCTGAGCCGGGTCCATGATCGCGCTGTCGATCCCGGCCTCGATCGCGAGCGCGAGAAAGACCTCGTTGACCAGCGCGCGACCTGGTAGCCCGAACGAGACGTTACTCAGCCCGCCGGTAATGTGGATCTCGGAACCCATCTCCTGCCGAATCGTTCGGACGGCCTCGAGATACTGCCGGCCGGCCTGGTCGTCGACCGAGACCGGGATGACGAGCGGGTCGACGTAGAGGTCGGCCAGCGGGATGCCGTCAGCGTGGCCCAGCAGTTCACGGACGTTGGCGACCCGCTCGGCGGCGTCGCGCGGCAGGCTGGCCCGGCCGGCGGCCGTCACGACGACCTGAGAATCGTGCTCGCGCGCCAACTCGAGCGCGCCGAGCCGTTCGAGCGAGGCCGAGTTGACCAGCGGCCGGCCGGCCCGGCGGTCGTAGGCACGCAAACCATCGCGCAGGATCTCCGCGTTCGAGGAGTCGACGCTGATCGGCACCGACGCGACCGCCTGAACCGTCTCGACCAGCCAGCGCATCGCCGCCCGCTGGACATCGCGGTCGGTCGCGACCTCGTCGACGTTCAGGTCGAGGAAGCTAGCGCCGGCCGCCACCTGACGCCGCGCGTCGGCTCGGACGTAGGCGGCGCCCTCTGCTCGCTCGTCCGGATCATCCGCGAGCCCCTTCCGCACCGCGATCATCACGTGCTTGATCTGGCCGCGCGCGTAGGCCTCGGTCTCGCGGAACCACGGCGGAACCGTCAGATAGCGAGTTCCCCCCGTCTCGTCGCGGAAGCGCACACCCTCGGACCCGTCGTCGAGCTGTGTGACGCGGCTGCCCTTCCTCGGCACGACGCGGGTCGTGTGGAGCGTCTCGCCGACGATCGCGAAGCGCGGCGGCCGGCCGTGCTCGTTCATGAATTCTCCCTTTTCGACTGGTGGTCGCGGCCCAGGAAGCAGTTGGCCCAGGCCGACGTTCCGCGAAGGCCGCCATTCCGCACGACGATTGGGCGGTCGAGCATGGTCTCCGCCTCGCCGTACGCCTTGAGTCGCTCGTAGGCGCGAGCCCAGATGCACTCGCGATCGCTCACCTCGCAGAGCCCGGCGTGGGATCCGCCACAGGGGCCGTTACGCTGGTTCTTCGGGCACTGGGACTCGGGGCAGAGGTAGGCGATCTCGGGCAGCGAGCAGTCCCCGCAGTCGCGACAGCCAAACAGCGGAATCTTGACTGCCTGCTCGGCGACGTGCAGCCAGCGCCGCGCCGACGGTGCGTTGTCGATCCGCTCGTACAGCCGCCGTCCCAGTCGAAAGCCAACCGATCCCTCGGCGAACACGCGGTCGTGGACGCTCCGGTTGAGCCGGTAGGCCAGCGGCGCTCGCGCACGTCGCGCCCGTCGAGCCTCGGGCGTCCGATCGGCCAGATAGTCGCGATTGATCTCGTTCGAGTTGAGTCCGGTCGCGTCGTCTGGCGCGAAGTAGTAGAACTCGCCCGGCTGGGCGAATTGGATCTCGCCGGCGAAGCTCCGCCAGTCGTCGCGCCCGAAAGCATCCGCCATCGCGAAGATCGTCTCGACTTCGTCCGGCTTGAGGTGGCCGCCGAGGTAGGCGCCGCGGTAGCCGAGCCCGCGCGCGATCGCGACTTGCCTGGCGGCCAGTTCGTGGAAGAAGCGCTTGCCCTTGTCCGGCGATGCGGCCTGCCGTTCGACCAGCGCCAGTAGCTCGTCGGTCACCACCACGCCGGGCACCGCGCCTCGGTGAAAATAGCGCGCCATCGGCACCGACAGCCGGCAGACATTGGCGATCAATGGAACGTCGAGCCCCATGAGCGTCGTGTACCGGCGAAGCTCGTCGAACTTGCGCGCGTCGAAGCCAATCTGGCTGATCGCGAACGCGGCGCCGGCCGCGATTTTGCGCGCCAGCTTGAAGTACTGTGGCATCAGCTCGCGCTCGTACCGCTTGAAGGGTGAGACCGCCGCGCCGAGGAAGAAGCTCGTCGGCGGCAGCGTCGACGCGGCGGTGCGCAGCCCTCGATTCATCTCGCGCAGCAACTCCAGCAGGGCGATCGCGTCGAAGTCGAAGACTGGTGCACCCTGGCCGCGGTAGCCACTGCCTGGATAGTCGCCCGAGAGGCACAGCACGTTCTCGAAGCCGGCCGCCGCCAGCGCCCAGGCGCGGCTCTCCAACCCGTTGCGGTTGAGATCCTTGCAGGAGAGGTGGACCATCACCTCCTGGCCCTGGGCGCGCAGCCGCGCGCCCAGCGATTCCGGGGCCAGACCGGGGTGGCCGCCGGCGTTGTCGGTGATGCTGAGCGCGTGGACCGTACCCATGCGCGCCAGGTCGGTCCCGAGCGCAACGACGCGCGCGGCGTTCGCGGCCGCCAGTGGTCCGCGCGTCGTGACCAGCTCGACGATCCGGACGAAGGTCGTCGGCTCGACCAGATGCGCGCGCAGCGACCCGGGCCGCGCGGTCTGAGCCGACGAAGCGGCTACCTCGCCAGGCTCGACGCCAACGACCATGACACCTCCTCTCGTCGGGCGGCCGAGCGTGTGGACTGGAACAAACAGCCCTCGACGAAGACGTCGAAGAAGTCGGGCTCCTCCTCCAGCTCGAGGTGCTCGATTCGTCGGGCGAGCCGCTCGGCGGCCGCCCGCTTCTGAGTCGAGAGGAGCATCATCACCGCGCCCTCCAGCGCCGCGTTGCCGACCTTGACGATTCGATCGTGGGGGAGGTCTGGCAAGAAGCCGATCGCGATCGCGTTGGCGACGTCTACCCTGTTCGCAAAGCCGCCGGCCAGGTAGACGCGCCGCAGCCCCTCTGGCGGGATGCCGAGGGCGCGCAGCGCGATCAACTGCCCGGCATAGTTGGCCGCCTTGGCCTGGGCGAGCTGGCTGACGTCGCTGCGCGAGAACGTGATGCCATGCTCGGGCACGAGCGCGACCTCGGCCGCCCCATTGGCAAAGACGCCACGCCGATCCATCCGGTCGCTACGCCGCATTTCGGCCAGCAGGTCGATCAGGCCCGAGCCGCAGATCCCCTCGGGTCTCGCCCCACCGATCGCTCGCCATTCGAAACGGCCGCCGCGCCAGTGCACCGACTCGATCGCCCCCGCGCAGCCGGGCATGCCGAACCGGACGCCGCCCCCTTCAAAGGCCGGCCCGGCCGGGCAAGACGCCGCCACGATGCGGTGGGCGTCGCCGACCACGACCTCGGTATTGGTTCCAACGTCGACCAACATAATCGGGCCGTCATCGTCCGCCAGTTCATCCATGCCGATCGCGAGCAGGCCAGCGACCGCGTCAGCGCCGACATGCGACCCGATCAGGGGCGCGCCGTAGGCCGTCGCGGCCGAGTTGACGTGCAGTCCGAGCGGCCGCGGGCTGGCCTCGATCGCGGTCGTGCACCGCTCGCCGCGCCGGAGCGCCAGCTCGGTCGTCGATCTGAATGGTCGCTGGCCGATCGACTGGACGTCCAGGCCGAAGAAGAGGTCGCGCATGGTCGGGTTGCCGACCGCGACCACCTCATAGATCAACCGGCGGGCGACCCGGAACTGGCGGCAGAGCTCGCGGATCTCGGCGTCGATCGCCCGGACGATCGCTTGATGGAGCTCGGCGCGGAACGGCCCGCCGTCGTAGGAGATGCGGTGCAGCACGTCGGCGCCGCCGAAGCGCTGGGGATTCTCGAACGCGCTGGTGTGCCGGACCGCGCCGCTCTCCAGGTCGACCAGGCTAAGGGCGACTGTGGTGGTGCCGATGTCGACCGCGAGGCCGTAGATCCCGCCGCGGTATGCGTCGATCGGTCGGCCGTCACGCCAGACCGCGTCGCCGACGCGGCGCACCGGCGGTTCGAGCGCGACCGGGCGGCGCCGCCCCTCGGCAACGATCTGGAGCCGGCGCTTGAGCGGCGCGAAGGCGATCTCGCGCCGCGGGTCGAGTACGCGGGCCTGGCAGGCAAGCCGATAGCCGCCGCGCAGGAAGCTCTCGGCCTCAGTCGGTGGCGCGAGCGCCTCGGCGCCCCGGCTGACCTCGACGACGCACTCGTGGCACGTCCCGTTCCGGCCACACGAGGTCGGCACGCGGATCGCCTGCGCGTCGGCCCGGTCGAAGAGGGTCGGCGGCGTCATCACGGGCGCGGACCCGGCTCGGCCGCGACGATTCGCTCGTCGTAGGTCGCGACCAGGCACTGGCCGGGCTGGACGACCTGGAAGTCCGCGTCGTCCCATTCGCCGTGCACCAGCCGGCGGATCAGGTTCAGGTCGCCGCGCAGCAGATCGAATCGCCAGCCGCGCTCCTCGGCGTCGCGACGCGCCCGACCCTCGAAATCATCCGACTTGCCAAGCGGCATGTCGATGTACGCGGCGCGCTGATAGTGGCGCTGCCACGAGCCCAGCACTTCGAGCAGGTACTGGGCGTTGTCCTCGCCGTACTTGGCGACAAGCTCCTCGTACGTATCGTTGATCGGCGTTGTCGAGCCGAGCGCGACGATTCGTCCCTTGACCCGCCCGCCCGTCCCACCGCGCTCGAGGTACTCGTCCGAGTAGTAGAACGTGCCGGGCGTGCCGGTGAACTCCGCCTGATACCGAGCGCGCGAGCCGAGATAGAGGGTGATGCAATCGTGCGCGCGCGGCACGACCAGCGGGATCTCGCGCGCCCGGAGGCCGTCGAGCGAGCGGTTGCAGAGGCCGTAGACGAGCGCGATCGCGTCGAACGCGCTCGCCGGCGTCGCGTCGATCCGCGCCTGGAGCGTCTCGCGTAGCGTCGCGGCGACGTCGTGCAATCCCTTGTCGACCAGCTCGACATCGACGACGTGGGGCGCGAAGGCGGCGTTCAAATAGACCGCGCGGGCGAAGACCTCGCAGGTGATCGCCTTAAGCCGCACTGGTCGTCTCCGGCACCCGAATTGGGTAAGTGCCAAGAGTCTCGACCAGCTCCGTGATTCGCTCGACCCGCTCGATCAGCGAATGCGGCATGACGTTGTCGGCCACACCGAGGATGAACGCGTCGCCTGGCGCGATTGTCCGGAAGACGTCGCGTACGAACGCCTCGAACTCGGCCTCCGGCGTCGTCTCCTCGAGGATGACAGATGGGATGCCACCCCAGATGATCACGTCGGTCCCCCAGGCCGCGCGCGCCTCGGCCAGCGTGCACGTGACCATCGGCGCGGTCGTGAAGCACTCGGCCATGTCGAACCCGGCCTCCCTGGTCTGGCGCAGGATCAGGCGCGTATCGTCGTCGGCGTGGCAGGCCAGCGACTTGCCGTGAGAATGCAGGACCGCCGACATCTCCTGGTAGAACGGTGTGATGTAGCGCTCGAAGAGACGCGGCGGCGTCATTTGAGAATCGAAGTGGACCCCGTGCAAGAAGAGCCGGGCCGGCGAATGCGCCAGGACCGGCCAGAGCCGCTCGCGCTCGACGTCGGTCATGACCTTGAACAGCCGTTCGACCCGAGCGGGCCGGTCGTTCAATTCGAAGTAGGCGCGGTCGTAGCCGACCAGCCGGAGCGCGAAGTGGTGGAACGGGCAGTCGCCGGCCGCCACCATTGGCAGACCGTCGTCACCGATCTTCGTCTCGTAGGCGCGGTACTCCTCATAGGTCGGATCGTAGTGGGTGTGCTCGACGACGTACTCCCAGATGTCGTAGTCGCGCTCGCTCTGGATCGGGTGGACCAGATCGATCCCGCTGTCGGCGTAGCCGGTGAGGTGCTGCTCGATCACCCGCCGGCGCGTTGCCGTCCCGACCGGAGTGACGTACTCGGTGACCTCGTCGGTGCCCTCCTGGCGGACGACGATCTCCATCCCCTCATACCGCTCCCGAAAGACGCGCCCGGCTCGTGCCGGCGTGCCGAGCCGCAGCGCCTGCTCGACCTCACGCAGTGTCATGCCGCGGAAGCGCGTCGGCATCGTGCCCTCGGCCAGCCGGGCGTTGTGCCAGAGCTGCAAGCGTGGAATCCATGGAATCCGATCGGGGCTCTTGCCGTCGAGGACGGCGAGCAACCGCTCGCGGTTGGTCATAGCCATTGCCCTCTCCCTCCAGCGCGGCGATCGGTCCGCTCAGGCAACCCGCGCGGTCAGCAACCCTTCGAGGATGTCAACCGCCGTCGCGGCGTCGGACGCGAAGCCGTCGGCGCCGATTTGCCGGGCGTAGCGATCGGTGACCGGCGCGCCACCGACGACAACGACGACGCGGTCGCGCAGGTTGGCCGCTCGGAGCGCCTCGATCACGGCCGGCATGTTCGTCATCGTCGTGGTCAGAAGGGCAGATAGGGCGAGGACTCCGGCCTCGCGCTCGACAACCGCCTCGACGAACCGCTCGGGTGAGACGTTCGCGCCTAGGTCGAAGACCTCGTAGCCGGCGCCTTCGAGCATCATCGCGACGAGGTTCTTGCCGATGTCGTGCAGGTCGCCCTGGACCGTGCCGATCACCACCCGCGGGCGCTCGCCGGCCCGACTCTCGGAGACGGCTAGAAGCGGCTTGAGTATGCCGAGCGCGGTGCGCATGGCCCGAGCGGCCAGCAGCATCTCGGGGACGTAGTATTCCTCGCGCTTGAAGCGCTCGCCGACCTCGTGCATGCCCGGCACGAGCGCCTGGTTGATCATCGTCAGTGGCGGAAAGCCGGCGGCCAGCCCTTCCCGCGTCAGGGCCTCGGCCTTCCTGGCGTTGCCTTCGATGACCGCTGCCTCCAGGTCGCGTAGCTCCACGTGCTCCCTCCTTCGCCGGGTTTGCTCAGATCCGCACCGGTGCCGACTACTCGTACCGGCATTCCTCGCGGGCGGTCTCGTACATCGCCAGGATGTTGTCGATCGGGACGTCCGGCAGCAGCGAGTGGCTGCAGCTCAAGATGTAACCACCGCCGGCGCCCAGGACGCGGAACCGATCGCGCACCTCGTTGCGAACGTCCTCGACCGTGCCGAACGGCAGCGTCTGCTGGATATCGATCGCGCCGTGGAAGACCAGCCGCTCGCCGAAGTCGCGTTTCAGACCGGCCGGTTCCATTCCGACCGCGCCGACCTGGATCGGATTGAGGATCTCCAGGCCCATGTCGATCAGATCGGGGATCACGGCGCGGATCGCGCCGTCGCTGTGCAGCATGACGTGGACGCCATGCTCGTGGGCACAGCGGATAAGCCGCTCGAACGGCGGGCGGACGAACTCGCGCCACATGGCTGGCTGAATCATCAGGCTGCGCTGCGTGCCGAAGTCGGACACCATCTGGACGACGTCCTGTTCGCCCGGCGCGGCCGCGTACAGCCGCCGCATGATCGCCTCGTTGTAGTCGGCCACCTTCCCGAGCAGGAAGTGGATCAGGTCGGGCTCATCGTAGAGCCAGGCGAAGAACTTCTCGAAGCCGATTATCTCGATTGCGTCGAAGAAGACCCGGCAACTCGGGCCGCCGAACCGGGCGTGATCGCCGGCCGCGCGAACCCGCTCGACCCAGGCCGCGACATCGACCGCGTCGGGATCAGGCCAGGGGTGCGCTTCGAGGTCGGCTCGGCAAGTCGCGTCGGCAAGCGGATGACCGGTGGTGTAGCCGCCATGCGCGCCGGTCCGCCGAACGCCCCAGACATTATCGCTCAGATCGCCATCGGGTAGACGCCGTTCGTACGCGGCGCCGTCGTGGTACGGCACGGCGATCCAGCGAATATCGACGCCGAGCGCCTCCATGAGCGCCGCATCGTCCGGCACGCCCAGCCGCTGGCGCAGCGCCGCCGAGACGGGTGGCTCGGCTCGATAATCGAGTGGCAGCCGGTCGGGCCGGCCGTGGTCGATCGCAGCCAGAATCCGCTCGCGTCCGTTCACGCTTCCCCCGCACCGGCTCTCACGACGGAATACACCCTGGCGCCGACGAGGGCATCAGGGTTTTCCCCGGATGCTGCCACGAATGTGCCCAGCCGACCGACCGCGACCTCCGCGGCGGCGACCTCAAGCGTGAGCGGGGGCCTACCGGACACTGACGGCCGCCGTGGACGGAGGAACCCGAAGCTTCTCCGTCCGCGGCTCGTTTCCCGCAAGGGCCATCCGCGGACGAGCTCTATCCGCCAGTTCTGGCGAACCATCGCCGGTCCGCCAGGACGACCGACGTCTCGCGCTGGCGGGCCGGGACAGTCCAGTACGTCGTGAGCAATCGCTCCTTCTCGTCTGGCGATACCAGCCGGAACCCGTGGCGCTCGTAGAAGCGGACCGCCCATTCCGCGGCTGCCCAGGTGCCGATCATCACGGGGGTGCTCGTCAACGCGAGTAGGTGCTGGAGGAGCGCGCCGCCGAAGCCTTTGCGCTGCCAGGCGGTCCGCACGTAGGCGTGCCGGATGAGCGTCACGTCGCGGACCGGCTGCACGCCCATCACACCGACCAGCTCGCCATCGACCTCCTGACCCCAGAACTCCACACCAGCGGCCAACTCCTGCCGCAGCGCGTCTTCGGGCATATAGGGCTCGTGCCAGCGGTCCGGCGGGATGATGCCCCGATAGGCCTCGGCCCCGTCGATGACTACCGCCAGGATCGCGGCGAGGTCGTCTGGATCGAGGCGCCGAATCACCGGGACATTATCTCAATGCTCCAACCACATCAGACGTTTTCGGCCGTGGCAATGATGAACCCCATTTGCGCGAAGTGACTATCGAACGTAAACGCCAGCGTGATGCCGAGCCTTCTCATCAACGCGAAGCTCGTCGCGTCCGCGAAACTGAAGTCCTTGTCGTCGTATCGAAACAGTATCTCGAGCGCGGCTTGCTCGTCGGCCGGCCTGACACGGACTCGGGCGATGCGACTCGCCTCGACCTCGCTTAAGAAGCGCAGCCCAGCATTGATGCCAATCCCGGAGACGATCAAGGCGTGCGATTCGACGACAACAGTGTTCGATGTGAATTGGCCATACCCAACCTCGACCAGTCGGTCCAGAATCGCGATCGCGTCTTGGTGATGGTCGTCGTTTTCGTCGGCAAGCGCACCGAAAGCCGACGTATCAATGAACACACGCCGACTCGCTCGTGACCTGGGAATCCGGTTCGCGGCAGCGCGTCGCGGCACTAATGCTTCCTTGTCGACAGCCCTCCTGGCGTGCTGCTCTTGCCCAGTCCGACGATGCGAAAGAGGCTGTCCCCTTTGACGATTTTCCCCGCGCTCCGCCGACTGAGCACCGTCGCGGCGGCGCTTCTTTCGCTCTTGGTGGAGTGTGGGTTGCTCAGCACCTTACCCGCGCGGCTCGCCGCCACTCGATTCGCGCCCTTGGGCACGCTTCTTACCATGTGCGCAACCTCCGGCTATCAAGCATACGACAGCGTCGCATCCTACCGAGGGCACGATCGCCACTTTTCACCCTCGATGCCGACTTCGTCTCCATCACGGCGCCCTCTCGTCGTGAGTCGGGTCGGCGACAGCGCGTCGTCGCCGTGTCCAGTTCTTCGTCGACGGGCGGCTCGACGCTCGGGGCGCGCGCGGCCTGGCGGCGAGGTCGTCAGGACCGAGGCGCCGAATCACCGGCGCATTATCTCGGTGCGCGCGGCGCTGATGGCCGTGGCACGCGACGCGCATCGGCAATCACGACCAAAGCGGACGCAATCAAGACCACTGTTCAACTCGCCTCGTCGAGCGGCAGCAGCCGAAACGGCTTTTCCGCTCGATCCTGAAATGACGCGAAAGTGACGCTGATCCAGCGTGAGGATGTCGCAACAGCCGAATCGGTCCGCCAGTACGACGATGGACGCGTCGGCCAGCCCAACCCGAAGGTCCGCATACCGCTCGACGACCCGGAGGGCCTCCGCGACGTCCGTCGCGCTGATCGACTCAAGGTCGTAGACGCCGCGCGCGACATCGCGCAGCAGCTTGGTCGCTTCGCCCTGGCCGGCGTGCGAGGAGATCAGATAATCGAGTTCGGCAAGCACGAACGGCGAGAGGATCCGCCGTCGTGGTTGCAGCAGGACGTGCGCAGCCGAGACGTGATGCTTCTGCCTGGGGTCCAGAGCGGCGAGAAGACCGCTCGTGTCGATCAGGATCAGCGGCTTCCGAACCCAGTCAGATGCTCGTCCGTTCGTTCGGCGAACGCGGGATCGTCGCTGACGAAAATCGGGATCATGGGCGCCGGAGGAGCGCGTCGGGCCAGAGCGAGCTCGTTCGGTAGCAAGTCGAAGCCTTCACGACCCGCGGCGGCGCGCAATCGTCGATCGAGGCACACGAAGCCGACACCAGCGGGGCGCTCCCGCGCCCAGGCGAGAGCGGCCGCGAGTTGAAGCGCGGCGGTCGCCCGAAGTTCGTGAACGTCGACCAGCCGAAGGGCTCGATCGCGAACATTCAGGGTGGGACCGATCTCCTGAGCTCGCCCAAGGTACGCGTCGACCGCCCGCTGAGCAACGCCAATGTCGTGCACGGATAGTTGTCCCTGGCGGTGCCGACGCGCGAGTGCGGATCGGCACTCGATCGGCGTGCCCCACCACACCGCCATCGCCGGGTCTACGACGAGAACATCCTCGACAACGGTGATCCGCGACTCACTGGCCACCAGTTCAACGACGGCCGACGCGTCCCAGAACTTCACCACGCCTCTTCGCGTTCCTCGAGGAGGGCCTCAAGAACGCTCGCACCCGGAGGCAGTTGAACTCGCAAGGCGCGTAGCTCGGCGAGTTCTTCCTTGCTGAGCGGGCGCTTCGGCGGCGACAGAATGCCCGCCGCGACCAATTCGTCTAGTTCGGAGTCGGTTGGGCCGTTCGTTCGCTCGATCGGCGCCAGGCGGGCGATTGGCCGCCCGTGTTCGGTGACGATCACCTCCTCACCGGCCTTGACCCGTCGCAGGTACTCACTGAGCGACGCCTTCAATTCCGCGATACCGGCTCTCACCATGTGACCTCCCGCGACCCGATGATCATTCTAGTCATATTCCGGGCCGGTGGCGCGCGATCTTCGGGCCCGTTCGATCGTCCACTGACGCCGGCTGATCACGACGGCGGCGCGCTGATGGCGGCGTCGACAGTGAACGAACCCGACATTGCGACAGCCGGCCGCTGTCGTGATCAGTCTGAGCCAACAGTAAACTTGCGAAGAACTGGAGGGACGTCCCGGGAGGGTCACCTACGACGCGCGGACCGACACGTTGAGCGTCGTGCTTCGCGACGCACCGGTTGCCGAGAGCGACGAAGCGAAGCCCGGCGTGATCCTCGACTATGACGATCAGGGGAATCTCGTCGGGCTCGAGGTGCTCGACGCGTCGCTTCGCGTAACCGCGGCCGACAAGATGGATTTCAGGGTCACTGCGTAGATCGCGCTCTACGCCGGAGGTGCCTGTCCCTCGATCGTGGCCGGGTCCATCCAGATGATTTCCCAGATGTGTCCGTCCAGGTCCTCGAAGCTACGCGAGTACATGAAGCCGTGATCCTGTGGCGCACCCGGCTCGACGGCGCCAGCGGCGACCGCGCGATCGACCAGCTCGTTCACCTTGTCCTTGCTTTCGGCGGAGAGGCCGATGAGTACCTCCGTACTTCGGTGAGCGTCGACGATCTCCTTCTTGATGAAGCCTTTGAAGAACGGTTCGACGAGCAGCATCGCGTAGATGTCCTCGGCGATCACCATGCAGGCGGCGTTCTCGTCGGTGAACTGCCGGTTGAATGTGTAGCCGAGCGCGGCGAAGAACGCCTTCGACTTGGCGAGGTCGCGCACCGGTAGATTGACAAAGATCTTCGTGCTCACGTTCCTTCCCTCTACGCTCGCGATCGTCTTGTCACCGTGCCCAAGCACGGCGACCTAGATCACGCGTGGATCAGGCTACGTGAGTTCAGCGCCGCGGGCAACCACTTCCAACGACAATGTGGCGGGTGGTCGGTCGGGGCGAGCGCCACGACACGAAACGATCGCGTTGGCGTCGCCGTGTCAGACGTCGGACTCGACAGGGTCGTGACTCTATGAAAGAATGCGTCATGATCGGATGAGCAAGCGCATCGTCCTTCGAGGACTGGTCGTCGTCGCGGTCGTCGCAGTGCTGGCCGGTCTGGCGCTTTCGGCGGAGCGCTGGCTCCCGCCGCTGCTTGATCTTGCGAAGACCGAGAGCGGCACGCTTCAGGGCATCGGCGGAATGATTCAGATCGCTCAGGCTGCCTTTCTTGTCGGTGCCGGACTTGTCGGGTTCTTCGGCGGGAGAAGCACATTATCCGAACCGCGTGGAGGGTCTGGGACCAAGGCAGAAGCGAAAAACAAAGGTGGAGCAGTCGCGATCGGTGGAGACGCGTCAGGCGCGACCATCATCACCGGACAGTCCATTTCGGTGTCAGTCAACGCCAGTTCGCGGTCATCAGAACTCGAAGGGAGGTCGGCGCGTGACCCCGGTTCACGGGCGCCACCGGCTCCAGCGACAACACGGGTAACGATCCTGATCGGGCACTTTGTCGAGACTCCTCTCCCCGAAGCATTGGAAATGGTGCGTCGGACCGTCCGTGCGCTGCAAGCGAGCCACCTTCAGGTCGAGGTACGCGTCGACGTGGCGTCAATCGACGCCCTACGGCGGACTGCCCACGCCGGTTGCGATCTGCTGATCTACTACGGGCACGGGAGCGCGGACGGGCGCCTGGCGTTTCAGGACGGATTGAAGACGTACTCGCACCTAAGCGATAGCGACACACTTCGTCGGCTGTGGGAGAACCTGCAGGCATGCTTCGTGTTCGCGTGCTACGGAGAGCGGTTCGCGATCGGCCTCCCTTGTCCGTGGATTGCATTCGCCGAGCCGATCCTTCGACTCGCGCCACGAGGTTTCATGGAAAGCGTCGTAGCAGAACTCGCCACGTTGGACCTTCGTACCGCGGTCGCGAGAGCGAGAGGCGGCGCCGCGGCTGAGATGAAGTCGGAGTTTGCCGACGTGATGCGTTTCTCCGCCGTTAAGTTGCCTGGAATAGACGTTGCGGCGGGGGCGCCGACGCTCGCGCGGGTGTCGGCGGGCTTGGTCGATCACGTCTGGCTCGACTTCGAGAGCGTGGGGAAGGGGCCGATCCGGTATCCGGACCACGATCCGTTCGTCGGACGGTTGGCCGAGATCCGCGGGATGCTGGAGCTTCCAGAGCCACGTCGCGATGGCGAGCTACAGCGGGTGTTCTGGGTGGACGGCAACGCCGGTATTGGTAAGTCGGCGCTGGTGCGGCAACTGGCGGTTCAAGCGCGTGACCTACTGTTCCATGATGCCGGCGAGCCGATTTACGTGCTGCACCGCTACTGCTACGCACACACGCAGTCTTGGCAAGTGGTGCCGGCGATCCTCGAGGCAGCGACAAAGTTATATGGACTCCCGGCAGTGCCGATCTCCCTGGCGGACCTGTTCGAGACGCTCGGGCGGCGGCCAGGGAAGCATCTGTGGATTCTTGATGACCTGACGTACCTCTCGGCAGCGCGACCCGATGACACGAGTTCGGCGCGAGAGCTTGTGGAAACGATTCGGGCCGTTGCCCAGACACAGGCAGTGATCCTCGAACTGGTCGTAAGCGCGCGGCAGCCCGCACCGGTGGGCATCGTACGGGTACACCTGGCGCCGCTTGACAATCTCGAGGCGGTCGCGCTGGCGCGGGCGGTCGACGCACTGGCGCGGGTGCAGGGGCGCGCCGCCGGCGATGAGCCGGACCTCCTCGGCGCAGCGCGCCTGTTCGGGATTGTCCGCGAGAACACAACCCATTACAAACGGGGACTCTGGCTGGCGGTCGAGAGGAGCATGTCTTTCGGGACGTATGCCGATGCCATGTCTGCGCACGGCCTGGAGCGGCTGCAATCGAACGAACTTGCAAGGGCGATGGTCCAATTCGAACTCCAGGGTCTCGAGGCGGTCGCGGCGATCCACGGTTTCGATTACCCGGGCTTTCTGCGTTCGTACTTCCCGTTGGTGAGACACTGCGGCTACTTTACCGTCGGAGAGCTCGCCGCGTGGTTCGGCAACGCCTTCGTCCGGAACGGCAGCCACCGTGACGAGGTAGAAACCGTCTATGACATAGGCCTAACGTACCTGAGTCGCCTCGGGTTTGCGACGCCGGCTCGCCGGGACGGAGCGACCGTTTTCACCCTGCCTCCTAACCAGCGCTTGGCGATGCGAGCACTCGGCGACGCTGCAGCTGACATTCCCCGGGGCGTTCCACTTCGCGGCGCACGCGAGCGGCTGTCACTGGCACTGGAGCGAGCGCGTTCGGTGGGCCTCGAGGCGGAGCGAGACTTCTTGGAGTTGGAGGAGGACTACCGGGATCAGCTCGACAACCCCGAGGCAGCCGCGGCGGTCTTCTACTCGATGATGTCCCGAGTCGAGGCCGACGGTATCAGGTCGGGCGGACAAGTCTTCGCGGAAACAGTCGCGATTGCGCATCAGATCAGCGCCCGATATGACGAACGTCGGAAGCTATACAAGGGCGACGATCGTGACGCCGCTGCCGCCGTTACCAGCGCGCTGGTCAACGCTGGGGTCGCGCACGGCCAGCAAGGGCACCCCGAGGAGGCACTGGCCGCCTACGCCGAGGTCGTCCGCCGCTTCGGCGACCGCCCCGAGGCCGCGATCGCCGAGCAGGTCGCGAAGGCGCTGGTTTATGCCGGGATCACCCACGGCCAGCAAGGGCACCCCGAGGAGGCACTGGCCGCCTACGCCGAGGTCGTCCGCCGCTTCGGCGACCGCCCCGAGGCCGCGATCGCCGAGCCGGTCGCGACGGCGCTGGTCAACGCCGGGATCACCCACGGCCAGCAAGGGCACCCCGAGGAGGCACTGGCCGCCTACGCCGAGGTCGTCCGCCGCTTCGGCGACCGCCCCGAGGCCGCGA
>SCUE01000018.1 GCA_004297775.1 Chloroflexota bacterium
GCGCCGAGCAGCGACGAGCGCCAGCCTCGCGTCAGACCGCTCGCCAGAATGATGGTCAACGACTCGACCATTTCGACGCCCGAAGCGAGAAAGCTCGCGGTTACGAGAAAGAGACCGCTCGTCGCGACACTCCCTGGGCTGTTCCCCGCCCGTTGCGCTATCTGTTTCAATGTATCACGCGCTCGAACGCGGCACGTCCAGGTATCGCGACGAGGAATGGGTGACCTTCGATTTGGGCCGCCGACTCTGGCATTTCAAGGCCGCCAAATTCGGCATTTCTGTGTTTCATTGAACGCGATGGCCGCTTGGATGTCCTGGTGCGTCAACGCTGGATATGCCTCGACGATGCGCTCCACCGCGTAGCCGTGGTCGAGTAGGAAGTAGCAACTTCGACAAATGCTGGGTAGTGGGCTAGCCCACCATCAAATGCTGCCCGTCACGACGACATCGGCATCACGACACGCCACGCGCCAACACGCGTAACCGTCATCACGAACTCGGTGAAGTGGCGCGTCGTGCACACGAGTTGGCCAGACCGAGTGGAGCACGGAAGCGGACTCCGACGACTGTCCTCGATGATGTCAATCCCAACCGTCTCGCCCTGGCCAACTGCGCTCGGAGCGTAGCGGACGGTCAGGATGAGATCGCGATCGAACGTCCGCCGCGAACCACCGTCGGCCGTCAACGCGAACGCCCCGATCGCGCGACGCACCGTGTTCGGCGTTGGAAGTGCCCGCGACGCGAACGCAAACAGCGTGGACTGATCCACGGCGCCGGCCGGGATCTCGATCTGGAAGGCACCGCCACCCGAGGTGATCGTTCCGCCGCCGCTCGCAATGCTGGCGCTCGCGGGTTCGGCGGTGGGAGTGACGGTCGGCGTGGCGGTGTGACTGGTGACCGGCGTTGGCGTCGGTGTGTTGGTTGGCGTCGCGGTGCTCTGAGGCGTCGGCGACGGCGCCAGTGTCGCCGTGTGCGTGGGCGACGGAGGCAAGGGCGTGGCGGTCCACGTGCTGGTCGGCGCGGCGGGCGCTTGCACAATGATTTCGCCATCCATGCCGCCATGGAAGTCGCAGTGATAGCGATAGGTTCCCGTTTGCGGAAACGCACGACTGAAGTCACTCGTCGAGGTTGGCCAGGCACCGGTGTCGCTGGTAACCGTATGGCCCGAAACACCCGTCCAGCTGATTGTGTCGCCGACGTCGATCGTGACCGAGGATGGCGAAAAGCTGTTCCCGACCGTCGTAACCGTTCGGCTAGCGGCGCCGATCAGACTGGGCGCGAACAAAGCACAGACGAGACCGAAGCTGGCCGCCAGAACCGCGATGACATGTCGGCGACCGTTCATCGGACCACCCCGTTCCGCGCCTACTCACTGATACGCGGAGCACATCCGATTGGATTCCTTCGCCTCCGCGCGGCCGCCAATCCGAGGTCACTGGTATATAGATCTATTCCGATCATGTTGCTTGACTAATCGCGCTGCTCGGATCCAGAATCCCCGCCGGGAGACTCTCGGGAGGGATCGATGCTCTTTCTTGTCGAGGCATCCGTCGACGCGGCGAACACAGCGGCGCTGGACACACTTTTCGACGCATTTCGACGTGACGCCGCTCGCGCCGCCGGTGAACTAGTTGAGGTACATGTCAGTCGGAATCTGAATCGAGCCTACGTCGTGATCGAGCACACCGACGGTCTGGGGCTTGAAGCCACATTGCGCGAGCAACTGACCTTCGAATCGATCGATCAGGTGCGCCTGGTTGGCGCTGAATTGGCCGATGTCAAGGCTGTCCGAGGCGAAGCGCGCTTCCTCGTGGAGTGGGATTTCCCACCGACGCTGACGATGGAAACGTACCTCGCGCGGAAGAAGGAGAAGGCGCCCCTCTACGCGCAGATCCCCGAAGTGACATTCCTGCGCACTTACGTGCGCGAGGACATGGTCAAGTGCCTCTGCTTCTACGACGGCCCGGACTCGGCCGCGGTCTGTCGCGCGCGCGACATCGTCGGCGCACCGGTTCACCGCCTCTCGGAGTTGCAGGGCGCGCCGGTCAATGTCGGCTGAGACGACCGCCCAGGCCGGAATCGGATCGTTCTACGGTCAGCGCGCGGCCGAAGTCGATGGCGTTCGACCCGGTGAGGTGTCGATCCACGAGGGTCTGACGCGCGCGGGACTGCGTCACGCGCGCGATCGCGGCGCACTGGCGATGGCGGTCCCGGTGGCGCCGCAGGACGCTCCAGTGTCGATCCAGCCGCTGATGACGGTCGTCCGCGATATCGCGCGCGAATGCGTCAGCAGCGCCTTTTCGCTCTGGTCGCAGCGGATGGTCGTCCAGTACGCAGCACGCGCCTCCCACTCGGAGTTCCCGCGCGATGAACTACTCGGCCGACTGGTCGACGTCGATCTCGTTGGCTCGACCGGATTAGGCACGCCGATGGCGCACCTTCTCGGCGCCGGTCCGCTGACGGTCTCCTTTCGTCGCGAGCGCGACTCGATCGTGCTCAACGGCCGCGTCAACTGGGCATCGAACCTCTTCCCACCTAACTTCATTCTCGTCACGGGCGCGGGCGACGAGACAGGTGACCCGCTCATCGTCGCGATCCCTGGTGACTCGCCAGGAATCGGCATCGCACCGTACCCCGAGTTGCTTGCGCTCCAGGCCACCGGTAGTTCGACCGTCTTCCTCCGGGACGTGACGATACCGGCCGCCAACGTGGTGTCCGTCGACTTCGCCGGATTCCTGCGCGGCGTGCGCCCGGTCTTCCTCCTCCTCCAGAGTTCACTCTGCTGGGGATTGACCGCCGCGTCGCTCGCGGCCGCGCGCGGCGCGATTCGCGGTGTCAATGAATCGTTCGCCGACGACTTGAGCGCTCTTCACGCGCGACTATCCGAGCTTTCGGAACGCGCGCTGACGTTCGGCGAGTGTCCTGATGCCGCGGTCCGACCGATGCGCGATTTCGTCCAGCTTCGTCACGAGTTCGCCGCGCTCGCCGGAGAGGCCACCCGGCTAGACGCGGCCGTTCAGGGCGGTCGCGGTTACGCCACCAGATGCGCGACTGCCCGCCGCTTTCGTGAGGCGGCGTTCTTGCCGGTCCAGGCACCGACCGAAGGGCAATTGAGATGGGAACTGTCGCACTCCGTGTAGCCGACGCGGCCAAGACATTTCACCGAGACGGTGCGTCGCGTGCCGCGTTCACCAACATCGATCTCGAAGTCCGCGAGGGCGAGATCCTCGCATTACTCGGGCCGAGTGGCTGCGGGAAGTCCACGCTGCTGCGAGCCATCGCCGGGATCGAGCCCGTTTCGCGCGGTACGATCACGCTCCACACCGATCCAGTCGCCCGCGGTCGGACCGGGATCGTCTTCCAGGATCCGCTACTGTTGCCGTGGCTGACGATCTCGGAGAACGTCGCCCTCGGTTTGGGCTACGCGGCCAACCGTCGCGTCGGGGCAACTGAGACAGTCGAGGCGATTCTGCGGGACTTTGGGATCGACGATTTGGCCGATGCCTATCCGGCGTCGCTCTCCGGTGGACAGGCGCAGCGGGTCAGTCTGGCGCGAACGATCGTGACGCATCCGCGGGTCTTGCTCCTTGATGAGCCGTTCGCGGCGCTCGATCCCCGGACGCGTGCGCATCTACGCGATTGGGTGGTCGACGTCGTGCGTCGCCGCCACCTGACCGCCGTCATCGTCACCCACGACATCGAGGAAGCGCTCGTCGTCGGCGATCGGATTGCACTGATGTCGTGTCAACCGGGAACGATCACGCGGATCTGGTCGCGCGGCGAGGGCAACGCGACCGAGGTACTGGCCGCCTATCAGTCGGAGTTACCGGCGCCGACATGGGTCATCTAGTCCTGGACTGACGCCGCCCGAAGAGGCGGCGGTCAACGTTGGCTTTGTCACGCGAGAAAGAGGGAAGGACCATATGCGAGACATTTTCACAAGCCGTCGCGAGGTGCTGCGGATGATTGGGCTGAGCGGAGCGGCTGCGTTGGTAGCGTGCGCGCCGATCACACCGCCGACGCCGACGGTCGCGCCGACCGCCACGGCCACTCCGGAGGACAAGACGCTCCGGATCGGCTACCTCCCAATCACAGACGCTGCGCCGCTGCTGCTGGCGCACGCGCGTGCCCTGTACGCGGCCGAGGGAGTCGATGCCGCGCGCCCGACGTTGCTGCGAAGCTGGGCGCAGGTCGCGGAGGCGTTCCAGGCGAAGCAGGTCGACGTCGTCCACATCCTTATGCCGACCGCGATCTGGATGAAGTTCGGCCAGGGATTCCCGGCGAAGGTCGTCGCCTGGGATCACACCGATGGCTCGGCCCTGACAGTCGCGAACGGCATCGCGTCGGTCGAGGATCTGGCCGGAAAGACGGTCGCGGTGCCGTTCTGGTACTCGATCCACAATCTGGTCCTCCAGTTGCTGCTGAAGAAGGCTGGGCTCAAGCCGATCCTGAATGGCGATCCGGCCAAGGCTGACGGAACCGTCAAGCTCATCGTGATGGCGCCGGCAGACATGCCGCCAGCGCTCGGCAACGGAGCGATCGCGGGTTTCATCGTGGCTGATCCGTTCAACGCGGTCGCGGAAGTGAACAAGGTCGGAAAGATCGCCAGATTCACCGGTGATGTCTGGTTGAACCATGCCTGCTGCGTCGTCTTGATGCACGAGGACGACACGGTGAACCGTCCCAAGTGGGCGCAGGGCGTCGTGACCGCGCTGGCGAAGGCTCAGGTCTGGGCGCGGGAGAATCGGGTCGAGGCGGCAAAGGTTCTGTCGAAGGATGGTGGCAACTACCTGCCGCAGTCACTACCAGTCATCGAACGCGCACTGACGTACTTTGACCCGGTCGAGTACCAGGCCACTCGCGCGGTGACGCACACCGATTGGAAGAACCATCGGATCGACTTCCAGCCGTTCCCGTTCCCGTCCTACACCGAGGAACTGGTCCGCTTGCTGAAGGACACCGCCGTCGAGGGCGACGACGCGTTCCTGAAAGCGCTCGACCCGGCGCAGGCGCACGCGAAGCTGGTGGACGATCGATTCGCGCGCGTCGCGATCGCAGCGGCTGGTGGCGCCGCGAAGTTTGGCATTCCGGAGACGCTCAGTCGGACGGAGCGCATCGCGCCGTGATCGCCGTGGTGAGGCTCCTGGTGCGGGACTGCGGGCACGTCGATTATCCCCGGGGCACAGGTTCTTGATCGACGTGAACGGACGTCCTCGCCGATCGCTCCGCGCGTGGGCGGTCGATTCCATCGTGCCGTTCCTCGGCGTGGTGGTGGTGGTGGCGGTCTGGTGGGCGGCGACCGCCGCGATCGGTCCCAACCACTTCCTGGCGCGGTTCGCTCCGGTCAGAGTCGCGGCGGCGTTGACCGATCTTGTCCTATCAGTCGAGATCTGGCGTCACCTCGCCGCCAGTCTCCGCCGCGTCGTGTCTGGTCTCGGAGTCAGTTTCCTCCTCGGGTTTCCATTGGGGCTGGCGCTTGGATTCAGTCGACATCTGGCGCGGGCGGCTGGACCGCCGTTCCAGTTCGCGCGCATGGTCTCGCCGCTGGCCTGGACGCCGCTCGCGATCATCGTGTTCGGCGTTGGCGACGCACCGGTCTACTTCCTGATCGTGATGGGGTGCACATGGCCGATCGTCCTGAACACGGTCGCGGGCGTTCACGCGCTGGACCCACGGCTGGTGATGATGGCGAAGGCGCTCGGCGGCACACGCCTTGAGATCGCGCGGACAGTCCTGTGGCCGAGCATTCGCGAGCACGTGCTGACTGGAGCCAGGCTCGCGATCGGTCTGGCCTGGATCATCCTCGTGCCAGCCGAGATGCTGGGGGTCGACTCCGGGATTGGCTACTTCATCCTCGATACGCGCGATCGACTGGCGTACGGCGAACTTGGCGCGGCGCTGCTGATAGTTGGCGGATGCGGGTTCACGATCGATTCTTGCGCGCGCTGGGCGCTCCGGACGAGAAAGCCTGGTTCACGCCGTGCCCGGGCAGAGGCGAGGCGCCATGCGGAGTCGGCGGCCGAACGGAGCACGCAGGCCGCGCGAGGTGACCTTCTCGGCGTCAGAGAGGGGTAACCGCGCCTTCGGAAACCGTCCAGCCGCCGTCAACGGCGATCACCTGGCCGGTGATCGCTTGCGAGGCCGGTCCAAGCAGGAACGCGGCGACGCTGGCGATGTCGTTTGGGTCGAGCATTCCGCCGACAAGCGGCTGCTTCGCGGCCGCGAAGGCGTGGATCGCCGGGTCCAACTGTGCGCGCTGGCTCATCGGCGTGCGCGTCAGGCCCGGGGCGATCGCGTTGACGCGGATGCCCTTCGGCCCGTAGTAGGCGGCCATCGATTGGCTGAGGGAAATGATGCCGCCCTTGCTGGCGGCGTAGGCGTGGGTGCCGAAGAGCGGCGCCGACGGCGAGAACGCCAGCACGCTGGCCATGTTCAGAATCGCGCCGCGCTCGCCGCCGGGTCCCCAGTCCTGGTCGAGCATGTGTCGAACCACTGCCCGGCAGACGAGAAACATGCTCGTCAGGTTTGACGCGATCGTCGTCTGCCAGCCTTCGAGCGTCGCGGAATGCACCGGGCCGTCGCCGAACCGTCGGCCGCTGATACCGGCGACGTTGAACACGGCGTCGATCCGACCGTAGTGCGCGACGGCTGCCGCGACGGCCTCATCCACGGCGACTTCATCGGTCAGGTCGGCCACGTGATAGGCGGCCTCGCCGCCAGCCGCGCCAAGTCGATCGACGAGCGCCCGGCAGTTCGCCTCGGTCCGTGAGACGATGAAGACCCGGTCGCCGTTCGCGGCCAGCATCTCGGCCGTCGCGGCCGCGATTCCGGTCGATCCGGTGATGAGGACCGTGCGCGGCCGGGGCGTCACGGCAGCCGTGCCGTTCCGTCATCGTTGCGGCGACTCGATTGGCCACGCTGGCGATCGAGTCTTCGGCGCGGCCCCCGCGTCACGCCCGAAGAGCGGCCCCAAGCGCTCGCGCCGCGTCCTGAACGGCCGCGTTGGCCACGCGTATCGCGGCGCCCATCCCGAAGAAGCCGTGAATGAGTCCGTCGTAGTGAACGTGCTCGACCGCCACGCGATCGGCGCGCAGTCGCTCGACGAACGAAATCGCCTCGTCGCGCAGGACGTCGTAGCCCGCCGTCACGACGTAGGCCGACGGGAGTCCGGCCAATGAAGGCGCGCGCAACGGCGCGGCGTACGGGTGCGTAGCGTCGCCAGCGTTCGCCAGGTAGTGATTCGAGAACCAGATCATCTGCGCCCTCGTCAGGCCGTAGCCCTCGGCATTCGCCAGATAGGACGGCGTGTCGAATCCGTGATCGGTCACGGGGTAGATGAGAAGCTGATATTTGAGATCGAGGTAGCCACGATCCCGCGCCATCAGCGCGACCGCGGCGGCGAGGTTTCCTCCGGCGCTGTCACCGCCGACCGATACCCGGCCAGCATCGATCCCGAGCTCGTCCGCGTTGTCGATCGTCCATCGGGTCGCGGCGAACGCGTCGTCCGCGGCGGCCGGGAAACGGCTTTCCGGCGCCAGTCGGTAGCCGACCGAGATCACGGCGCAGTCGCCGAGGACGGCCAGATCGCGGCAGATCGGATCGTGCGTGTCGATCGTTCCGATGACCCATCCGCCGCCGTGGAAGAAAACGAGTGCCGGAAGCGCGCCGGGGCGTGGTCGGTAGACGCGGACCGCGATGTCCCCCACCGGGCCAGGAATGAGGCGATCGACGATCGAGGCGACCGGGCGGGGTTCGCCGGCGACGAGCTTGCGCCGCTCGATCATCGCGGCGCGCGCGACCTCGGGCGTACCCTCTTCCATCGGCGGCAAGCCAAGCGCAGCGGTCGCGTCGAGGACGGCGCGCGCCTCAGGATCGAGTGCCATGAACCCTCCCGCTCAGGCTTTGATCGCCAGACGCTCGCGAAACCAGGCGATCGTTCGGGCCAGTCCCTCGTCGAGCTGGATGCGCGGCTCCCAGCCGAGCAGCCCGCGCGCCTTGGTGATGTCCGGACAGCGCTGTCGCGGGTCATCCTGACGCGGCATCGGTTCGAATGCGATCGTCGCTCGACCGCCGCACTGCCGATTGATGATCTCGGCGATCTCGATCACGGTCCGCTCGTCGGGATTTCCGAGATTGATGACCTCGCCACGGGTGCCCGGACGAGTGATCGCCCGCGTGATCCCCTCGACAAGGTCGTCGACGTAGCAGAACGACCGCGTCTGCGATCCATCGCCGTGAACCGTAATCGGCTCGCCACGCAGCGCCTGCGAAATGAACTGCGGGATGATGCGGCCGTCATCGGGATCGGAGTGCGGTCCGTAGGTGTTGAAGATGCGGATGACGCGGGCATCGACGCCGCGCGACCGGTGATACACCATCGCGATCATCTCGGCGTACCGCTTCGACTCGTCGTAGCAGGCCCGCTCGCCGACCGGGTTGACGTTACCCCAGTAGGTCTCGCGCTGCGGATGTTCGAGCGGATCGCCGTACGCCTCCGACGTCGAGGCCATGAGGTAGCGCGCGCCGTGTTTCTCGGCAACGTCGAGCAGGTTGTGGCTGCCAAGACTGTTGACGAGTGCCGTCTCGACCGGGCGCCGCATGTATCCGGGCGGACTGGCCGGGCTGGCCATGTGAAAGATCAGGTCGATTGGGTCAAGATCCGGAATCGGACTGGTAATGTCATGTTCGACCAGACGAAAGCCTGGCACGTGACGTAGGGTGGCCACGTTTCGCCGGTCGCCAGTCGAGAGATTGTCGATCGCGATGACGTCGACGTTGTCGGCTAGCAGCCGCGCCGAGAGGTGGGAGCCGATGAATCCCGATCCGCCGGCCACAACTGCACGCACAGGCGCTGAGGATACAACGTAGGATTCGGCAATGCCCGCTGCCCGCCTCTCGGCCGAAGAATGGGCGGCTTGCGTCATTCTCACGGCCGGTGCCCGAGCACTCGACACGATCGCGCGCCTCGAAACGAGCAAGGAGGAGGCGGTTCACGATGCGCGCGTCGCGCTTCGTCGCTTTCGGACCTCTACCAGGGCGCTCGCTTCGACGTTGCAGACGGTCGTTGACCCTGCCATGTTCGATAGCGCGATCGACGCGGCGCGTGCACTGGCAACCGCGCTCGGCGCCGTTCGCGATCGCGATGTCGAGATCGCGTGGCTCGCCGAGTCGGCAAGGGAATCACCCGCCGATGGCGATGCCATCGGTCGCTTGATCGTCGATCGGCAGACCGATCGCGGCCGGTCGGTTGCGGCGATCGATCCGTGCGCGGCGGTTACCGCGATCGCGAGCATTCAATCGGCGCTCACCGAGACCAATCGACCGAACACCTGCACCTCGCTCGCGCCGCTGGCCGGTCGCCTGGCGCGGCGGAGCGTTCGGCGTCTACGTCGCGCACTCGATGTCGCGATCGACCGCGCGACGCTGCACCGGGCGCGGGTCGCCGGCAAACGGGCTCGCTATGCTCTGGAGATCATCGCCGTCGCCGCGCCGGACGTCCTCGACGACGACATCAGGACGTTGACCGCGCTCCAGGACGCGCTGGGCGCCCACAACGACGCCACGACCGGGCTTCTGGCACTGGCGCGTGACATCGAACGCATCGCGCTCATGCCGGATCGATCCACCGACGCGACGGCTCTGGCTCGCTTGTTACTGCGTCGCGAGGCGCAACGCGAAGAAAGCCTGGCGGTGGCGCGGAAACTGTGGAATGATGTGCCGCGTCCGCGGCGCCTCGCACGCCGCCTGATGCGGGAGTTGGGTTGATGATGGCCGAGACCGTCGAGGGAGCCTCCTCGCCGATCGCGCCGCGCCGGTCGCCGTACCGTGGCAAGCTGATCGCGGTCGAAGGGCTCGACGGCTCCGGCAAGTCGACGCAGATCTACCTGCTGAAGCGGTGGCTCGAATTGCAGAACATCCGCGTCTCGTTCACGGAGTGGAACTCGTCCGTCATCGTGAAGGAGGCGACGCGGCGGGGCAAGAAGCAACAGTTGCTGACGCCGACGACGTTTTCACTGATCCACGCCACCGATTTCGCCCACCGCTACGAGCGGCACGTAATCCCGCTGCTGCGGGCCGGCTACATCGTGCTGTGCGACCGCTACGTCTTCACCGCGCTGGCGCGCGATGCCGTACGTGGCTGCGATCGCGACTGGATTCGCAATCTCTACAGCTTCGCGGTCGTGCCGGACATCACGTTCTACTATGACGTTCCGTTGGAAACCGCGATCGGTCGGATCATAGGCGGGCGCCCGGTTCTGAAATTTCACGAAGCTGGTATGGACCTCGGGCTGTCGTCCGACCCAAGCGAGAGCTTCCGCCTCTTCCAGGGGCGAATCAAGGACGAGTACAGTCGGCTCGCCGCAGAGTACCAGTTCACGACGATGGACGCGACGCTATCGATCGAGGCGCAGCAGCGCGAGATGCGCGCAATCGTGGCACGCCAGATCGATCTGGCGCTGTTCGCGCGGCCGAGACAGACCCGTGCCTAGTCGCTTCTACGGCGCCGGTCTACCCGGCGTCTCGGCCGAGTCGCTCAGTGGCGTCCTGATCGCGATCGAGGGGGCAGACGGATCTGGGCGGTCGACCCAGATTCGACTCCTGCGTGATTGGCTCGAACGGCGCGGCCACGCGGTCACCGAGGTGGGACTACGCCGATCGACACTCGTATCGAAGGAGCTCAGCGCGGCGAAGGAAGGCCACACGCTCGGCCACACGACGATGTGCCTCTTCTATGCGACCGACTTCGCCGACCAGCTCGAACACACCATCATCCCGGCGCTGCGCGCGGGATACATCGTGCTGGCCGACCGCTACATCTACACGCTGATGGCGCGCGACATCGTGCGCGGCGCCGATTCCGGATTCGTCGAGCGCATCTACGGCATGGCGCTCGTGCCCGACGCTGTCTACCACCTGAAGGTCAGTCCCCGCATCCTGATCGAGCGCAATCTCGAAAAAAGCGGTGCGCTCGATTATTGGGAATCGGGAATGGACATCGGGCTCGCGCGCGACATGTTCGACAGCTTCATCAAGTACCAGTCGCTCATGCAGGCCCAGTTCAAGAAGCTGCAGGATCGATACGGATTCGAGGTCGTCAACGGCAATCGGACGGTCCGATCGGTCGCGGCCGACCTCCGGGCCCGGCTCGAAGCGCGCCTGGGTGGTCGTCTGGATGGTGGGGACACGTGACACGCATCTCGCGTGACGAGTTCGCGGAGTGTCAGCGCGACCTGCGCGATCGCCTCGCTGGCGTGCGCGCCGAGTTCGAGGAGGCGCTGGCGCACTATTCGGTCCGCGTTCAGGGTGAACTTGCTCGCATCGGTGACGCGGTTTCCGATTCTTCCAATTCGTCCGACGCCAGCGAGCGTGCGCGTCGCGCGGAGGTGATCCGTGAAGCCACGCGCGCGATCCGCGAACTGCGATTGAAGCCCGAACGAGGTCGCCGACGCGACCTACGCACTGTCGAAGAACTGGCCAAGGACCTGACCGAGCGTATAGCCGACTGGTAGGAGGAATCGGAATGGCGATGGAGCGCGCGCACGCGGCGTTGTCCGGCACGTCTCACGTCGCCGCGATCGATCTCGGCGGCACGAAGATCATGGCCGCGATCGTCTCGCCGGAGGGGCGAATCGTCAATCGAACCAAGGTTCCGACCGGAAAGAAGGGCGGAGTCGCGGATGTCATCGACAAGATGGCCGATGCGGTGCGCGACGCGGCCAAGGCGGCCGGTATTTCGGCCGATCAGCTTGGCGCGGTCGGCATCGGCGCGCCAGGACCGGTCACCGCCGAGACGGGCATCGTCGGCGTCGCCGTCAATATCCCGGGCTGGCGGGACGTGCCGTTGAAGGATGAACTCGAACGTCGCCTCGGTATCCCGGTCGTGGTCGACAATGACGTGCGCGTGGCCGTGATCGCCGAGCACGCCGCCGGCGCCGGGCGCGGCGCTTGTGACATGGTCGGGTTGTGGCCGGGGACCGGCATTGGTGGCGGCATCATCATCGACGACCAGATCGTGCGTGGCGCTGGCAACGCCGCCGGAGAGATCGGTCACATGACGCTGAAGCCGGGCGGCGCGAAGTGTCACTGCGGTGGCCGCGGCCACCTTGAATCACTGGCCAGTCGGACCGCGATCGTTCGATGGATCGCCAAGCAAGTGCGCGCCGGGCGCAAGACCGCGCTCAGTAAGATCGTCAAGAAGGGCGCGATCGGCCGCGCGAAGAGCGGCGAACTGGCCGAGGCGTTCAACCAGGGCGATACGCTCGTTCTGGAGGCGGTCGATCGGGCGACAACCTATCTGGCGATCGGCATCGTGAACATCGCCAACGCGCTCAATCCGCAGCGCGTCGTGATGGGTGGGGGGCTCGTCGCCGCGCTCGGTCAGCCGCTGATCGATCAGGTCGCGCGGAAGGTGCACGGCCAGCCGATGTTCGCGGCGACGAACCGGCTCGAAATCACGAAATCGGAACTCGGCGACGATGCCGGGATCCTCGGCGCCGCGTTGATCGCGCGGCGGGCGCACGAGAGTGGAGCGCGCGTCAGCCGGTGATCTTCGATCCGCCAACCGATCTATCCGCGGCCGAGATCGTCGCAGTCGAGCGTGTGTTTGGCCTCACCAGTTGGGTGCCCGAACACGTCCGGCAGGTCCGGCGACTCGCGCGGCAGCTATTTGAGGAAGTCCGGCGCCATCACGGCCTCGGCGCGGCCGAGCGCCGCGTCCTCGAGGTCGCGGCCGCGCTCCACGATGTCGGCTTTCCGCGCGACCCGGACCGGCACCACAAGATCTCGGCCAAGCTGATTCGAAGCGAATTGACGGCGTCATTCGCGGAGCGCGACGTCCATCTCATTGCGCTGGTGGCGCGCTATCACCGGAGGGGTGGTCCGAAGGTTCGCCACCGATGGTACGGGCGCCTCGAGTCGGCGGAGCGACAGACCGTGACCTGGCTGGCCGGGCTTCTACGGGTGGCGGATGGTCTCGATCGATCGCATCGGGAGGCAGTCCAGTCGATATCCACGCGCGACGTCGATGGACGTCTCGAGATTCGCGTTCACGGAAGCGGCGCGCTCGACGAGGATGTTCGTGGCGCCGCGCGCAAGCGCGACGTATTGGAACGGGCGCTCGGTCGTCCCGTTCTCATCCGCGCCGCGGCTCTCGAACGCGTCGGCGTGTAGTCGATTGCGGCCGGGATACACTCTCTCGCGCCAGGAGGAATCACTGTGTCGGAATTGCCAATACCAGCCGTTGGCGCGAACGCACCGGCTTTCAGCGGCCAGTCCTCGAACGGTCCGGTGTCGCTGAGCGACTACGTCGGACAGTCGTCACTTGTCCTGTTCTTCTATCCGAAGGCCGACACCGGCGGCTGAACGCGCGAAGCAATCGGGTTCCGTGATGCGAGCCCGGAATTCGCGCAGTTGGGGGCAGCGGTCGTCGGCGTGTCGGCCGACGACCTTGAGGCGCAGCGCGCATTCGCCGAGAAGAATCACCTGACGATGCCTTTGATCGCCGACGTCGATCGCGCGGTGATCGACGCCTACGGCGTCTGGGGCGAGCGGCGACGACCGGACGGCACGTCGACGACGGGTATCCGTCGGATGACGTTCATCATCGATCGAACCGGCGTCGTTCGAAAGGTGTACCCAAGCGTTGCGCCAGATGGCCACGCCGCCGAGGTGATCGACGATCTGCGCCTGATGCGGTAAGTCGGGCGACAGGTTGGCGTGTCTGGCTCAGGCCAGCGCGCCGATCTCCCGGCGAACCGCGTCCAGATTGGCCTCGCGCCGCGCCAGCGGCAGGCCGCACCCGGCCGAGAGAATGAATCGGCGACCGACTGTCGCAATGACCTGGCGGACCTCGGCCTCGACCGCGTCGGCCGGCCCGTCGACGACGATCCCATTGCGGTCGACGCCGCCGACGATCGCGAAGGGCCAGATTCCCGACGCCTCGGTCAGGGAGGGAAAGTTGTGGTGGCAATCCCAGTTGATCGCCTCGACCGGGTAGTCCGCGACCGACTCGGCCATGATGCTCTCGCGGCAGACGTGCAGCAGTCGGAACCAGGCGCGCTCGCCGAGGCCGTTCAGGACCGGTCGGTCGTACGTCGCGCCCAGCGCCTCGAACTCGGGCTCGGTCATTTGATCGAGCGTCGCCTCCTGCGTCGCGAAGAAGACGCCGTCGGCCCCGGCATCGAGCGCGGCGCGGCCAATCGCGATCGATGTCGTCGTGATCGACGTGAGTGCCTCGACGACCGCCTCCCGCGCGTTGGCGATGTAGTCGCGAAACGAATCGCCAAGACACATCTTGTGGACGATCGTCAGCGGGCTGAAGACCGTCTGGATGATCGGAACATCCGGACCGAGGGCGTCGCGTGTCAACTGCACCGCCCGCGCAACCTCTCCGAGCACGCCGCGATTCGGATCGAGCGGCGGTAGACGACGCAGATCGTCGGCGGTCGCGATGATGCTGCGCGCGATTCCGTTCGCCCCGATCGGCGGCGCGGCCGGAGTGATCTCGCAGCCATACGCCAGCGGCAAGTACATGCCGCTCGGCATCATCTTGACGAAATCCCAGTCGAATCGCCGCTGGAACGCGATTGCCTCGGCGGCGAGATCCTCGGCAGTTCGTGGATCGGACGAAAAGTGATTCCAGAACGCGACCGGGACGCGATCGACGGGATCGCCACGCAGTGCCGCCTGGACACGCTCGCGGTGATTCATCGGTATTGCACCCCTAATCGCTCCGCTTCAGAAGTTCGTCGATCGCTCCCTGGGCCGCGCGCGCCGCCTCGGCCGGCCGCCGCTGGCCGCGCAGGACCGGAAAGAGAAACTCCTGCTCGATGAGAGGATACACGTGGAGTGGGGCATCGCCGGGGAGGAAGCGCGCCATCGACAGCGTGGCCGCGAACGCGCTCGCGTCCGACTCGGCCATCAGCGTGTCGGTCTTGCGGATGTCAGTCGCGCCCTTCCGAGGAGGGAGGAACATCGAGTCGGCGCTGGCGTCGAACATCGCGCGTAGGGCGTTGAGCGAATGGGCGAGATCCGGCGCGCGGGTCGGTATGCCAATGAGGAGTGAGGCATTCCCGAAGACGACCTTCTTTTCGGCGGTCGGCATTTCGGCGATCAGGAGGTTTGTATTGTTGCGCCACCAAACCGCGCCGCCGGCGACCATGCTGCCCATCGCGAATTCCTGCCGGCCGATTCGCTGGACGGTGCTGAAGGGCGGAGTCGCCTGGTCCGGCGGCGGCGGCGCGATCTTGTGCGTATTGATGAGATCCAGCAGGAGTTCGACCGCGCGGAGCGTGCCTGGCTCGTCGAGGCGAACCTGGCGGCCATCCTCCGAAATGAGCTCGGCGCCGTGCTGCCAGGCCATGGTCGCAAGCGTCGGCGAAAACCGTCCGATGTTGAAGCCCCATCGCGCCGGTCGATCGCCTCCGGCGGCGCGGGTCAACGACTTCGCGGCGGACGTGAACGCGGTCCAGTCCCAGGCCGCTCGCGGCAGCTCGACATTCGCCTCAGTGAACGAGGCCTGATTGAAGAGGATGACTTCGGCGCCGAGCGCGAGCGGGAGCGCCACCTGCTTCCCTTGCGCGGAGCCGGTCCGAAGCGCGTTGCCGTGGAAATCCGATTCCTTGAACCACCGTTCGTTCTTCAGAATCGGGCCGAGATCGTGCAGGACGCCAGCTTTCGCCAGGGCGCGCAGAACGGAGATCTCCTCCGGGCCGCTCATGATCAGGTCGGGGACCTCCGCCTCCGGAAGGTTGCCAATCGCCCGCGCGTAGGCGCCTGGGAGTTCGACGGTCGTCATCGAGGAGCCGACGTCGATTCCGAGCGTGGTCAGCTTGACGTTGCGCTCCGGGCTGAGCCGATTGTTCAGATTCGAAAAGCGGGTCGACCAGAACGCGAACAGATCGAGCTCCGGGCGACCGATCCGGACCTTGCGCGGCTCGGCCGGCGTCGGCGTTGCCGGCGAACCCACCGGCGCGCTGGCTACCTTCGGCGCCTCGGGAAACTGAGAACGACACGCGGCCAGGAGTGGAACGATCGCCAGCGCGGCGAGGAAGCCACGACGAGAAACTGGCGATTTCGGCACCGCCGAATTATCGGCTGCGACCACGAACTCGGCGCACGTACCGCGGCCGCCTACGGCGCGACGGACGTTGGCTCCAGCGGTTTTGGCACGAACGTCCGAGCGTCGGCGGCATGTGCCCACACATTGGCGAAGTACGGGACACCCGAGACCTCGACCCGGAAGAAGATCCGGGCGGACTTGTCGCGGGCGGCTGACACATCGATGTCGTTGAAGATCCAGCGGGGATAGGTGACCCCTCCGACCGAGCGCAACTCCTTGTCGCCGAGCGCGACCGGCTCGCCGGGACCATTGTTGATCGAACGGTAGAGGATCACCTGACCGTCGAACGTCGTCGGGATGGCCGCGTCGCCGCCCTGCTCGAAGAGATAGGCCGCGATGTTGGCCCGATCGGCCTTCTCGACCGGTGCGCCGCCGTGCGGCCATACGATCTGGATGCGCGCGTCGACCGCCGCTGGCATTGCCGCGAGGACCGCGACCGGCTCCTTCGGCTTCGGCAGGATCGTGCGTCCATCGGCGCCGTGCGCCCAGACGCTCGTGGCCTCGCGCTTTCCATCCATCGCTAGCCGGAAGTAGACCTTTCGATTCGGATCGTTCGCCGCGGCGACGTCAACGTCGTTGACCTCCCAGAGAGGATACTCCAGCGCGCCACGCTTCACGACGCGCGCTCGCGCGATCCCAACCTCTTGCTCGACGTCGTTGTCGATCGCGCGCAACAGGCGCGGCGGAGCGCCCCATTGCGGCCCGACCGAGGCGGCCGAACCAGCGCGAAACACGTTGATGGCGAGATTCGCCTTCTTTGCCGACGCGACCGGCGCGTTCCCGTGCGGCCAGACGATCTGAATCGTCGCGTCCACTTCCGCTTTCGGCGGCGGCCAGGTCTGGCCGCCCACGATGTAGATGCTTGCCAGCGGCGCGGCCGGCCACGCCTCACCCGTGATGCGAGCACGGAACGCATAGACCCGATCACGCGTGACCGGCGTCTCGCCGCCGAACGCGGCCCGCGTCACGTCTGTAGCGACCAACCAAGGCCGCCAGCCGCTTCGCTCGGTCACATCCTGGTACTCGACATCGAAACGGGTGCCGGCGGCGAGCGCGCGGGTGCCGCGCCAGGAGATACCGAGCGGCACGGCCGCCGCCGATGGCAGAGGATCGAAGGTGACCGACGGGACACTGCGATCGTTCTCGACCAGGACGACGGGATCCCCACCGACGATGTAGTCATTGGGATCGCACCCGCGCGGCGTGTAGCAGTCGAAGTTGTTGTTGTTCGTCGCGGCCGGCAGGCTGACGGTATATGCGCCGTCGCGGGCGGCGATCGTGCCGCGCGATCGGCCGAACTTGTCCAGAACGTTCGCGGTCGCGGCGATCGCGGGGATCCGCGCCTCCACCGCCGGGCCGCCATCGGCGTTGAACGCGACCGTGACGCGGCCCCGGGTCGTGCCCCAGGTCGAGATCAGTTCGAGGCCCTTGCCATCGCGCTTGCTCGGGATCCGTCCGAGGTTGATCCGTGTCGTCAGGCGACCATCGGCGAAGAGGTCGAGCGCGGTCCGGTAGGTCTGATAGGCCGGTCGCGTCGTTCCATCGTTGGCGACCAGGCCGAAGAACTCGGCCGGCGTGTTCGTGCGCGGATCGATCGCGCCGGCGCCGTCGTCGTACAACTGGAAGAACAGATGACGCTGGTTGCCGGCGGCCAGTCCATAGGCGAACGCCTGCAGGACGAAACTGGCCTGCTCGTCGCGGGTCGCGCGGCCGGGCGCGCGCTGCCCGGTCGATTCATCCCAGATCGGCACACCGAGTTCGTTGACCCAGATTGGCCGATCGAATCCGCGCCGCTTCATCAGCGCGTGGAATCCGGCGAAACTCGGGTAGCCGAGGTAGCCGTGCGGCAATTCGTACACGCGGGCGACCCGATCGTAGACATGGATCGGCAGCGCGTCGAAGTACCAGCCGTTCTTCGCGGCGTTCGGGTCCTTCGCGAGGATTTCGAGCAGCCGATCGAAGAACCGCTCGTTGTTGAATGGCATGGCCAAGCCGGCCATCAGGACGGTCACGCCGGGATCGGCTTCTTTGGCCGAGAGGTAGCCGGCGCGGAGCAGGCCGGCGTATTCCTCGATCGACCACGGCCAATAGCGACCGCGTCCATCGCCGTCGAGCAAGTCGGGCTCATTCCACATCTCCCAGTGGGTGACGCGGCCCTTGTACTGCCGCGTGGCCGCGCCGACGAAGCGGGACCAGGCGTCGAGATCGAGCTTGCCGCCGCTCACGGCCCATTCCGGCGCGCCGAGCAGGATGCCCTGGGTCTTGATACCGCGCCCTTGATTGGCCGCGACGACCGCGTCGATGCGCGAGAAGTCGAAGGCGCCGTTGCGCGCTGGCTGAATCTGGCTCCAGTAGAGCGTATATCGGTCCCATCCCGCGCCGAGCGCGGCGGCCTGATTCAGGCGTGCCTCCGAGGCGACGCGATCCGGCGGGTTGACAAAGACGACGCCGAAGCGGTCGTCGGCCGCCATCGCGAAGGTCGGGACGAGCGCGAGGACAAGCGCGAGGAGAAAGCGAAATCGCATGCGACGATGGTAGGGAACAAGACATAAGAAGTACATGGAAAGCGCGGACTTGCCGTGGTCTCGTCCGGGCGGGCGGTGGCACACGTCGACGTCAGCGGCCGGTCACCAGGCAACGTAGAATGCGGCGCCGGGCGACGAGGCCTGGCTGTTCTTGAGGAGGACAGATGGCGCCACGAATCAATCTGACCAAGCAGAAGCTACGCCAGGGTAAGCCGGCGTTCGGCTATTCGCTCGGCCTTGGGTCGCCGATCGCGGCCGAGGCGCTCGCGCAGTGCGGCATCGATTTCATCATGATCGACAACCAGCACGGGACGTTCGGTCCGGATTCGACGATCGCCTGTCTCATTGGAATTGCGACCGGATCGGCGACACCGGTCGCGCGGGTCGCCCGCAGCGACTACACGATGGTCGGCCGGTTGCTTGATGACGGCGTGATGGGGATCATTTTCCCGATGATCCACACCGCCGCCGCGGCCAAGGAAGCGGTCAGTTTCTGTCAGCTACCGCCGGCGGGAACGCGATCATGGGGTTGGGGGCGCGCGGCGCACTACGGCGACGACTACCCGGACTGGGTGAACGAGCAGATGCTCGTCATCGTTCAGATCGAGAGCATCCAGGCGGTCGAGAACGCTGAGGCGATCATGGCGACGCCGGGCGTCGATGGTTGCTGGCTCGGCCCGGCCGACATGGCGCTCTCGATGGGCATCGACCCGCGCAAGGCCGCGACTGACGAGCGGCACATCAAAGCGGTCGATCGCGTCCTGCAGGCGTGCAAGAACACTGGCAAGGCGGCCGGCTTCGCGACGCCGACGCCGCAGGCCGCTCGCGAGCGCGCCGACAAGGGCTGGCAGTTCCTGACCGCCGGCAGCGACATGGGATTCATGATGGGCGGCGCTCGGGCGGGACTGAAGACGCTCGGGCTGGCATGACTTGTTGACCGGTTGAGCGGATTCGCCGCTCAACCGGTCAATCCTCGACGGTGCAAACGGTACAATTGGTCGCAAGATGGTGAAGGCCCGACCGCCAACCGATTTCACGACTCCCGGCGTCGCTAGAAACTAGCAGCACACAGATCCCGGCGTTAGTGAGTGCGCCGGAGGCGAGCGGTGGCGACGGTCCGACAGCCTTGGACGCCGCAAGCCACGGATTTCAGAGCGCTCCCAGCACGTGACGAACGTCCGGCTCGGTGTAGCCCGGCAGCCGTAGGCCTCGTTCGAATAGCCGTTGTAGGTCGCCCCAGATGAACAGCCGCGACGCATACGGTTGGCCGGCGAGCCAATCCAGCATCATGGCGGCCCGCAACTCAAGCCGGCTGAACGACCGCGCCTGCGGTAGACAGACGATACCGCCGTGCGGTTGACCTCTTCGCTGGAAATCCGCGTGTACGATCTTGAAGTCGTCGGTGTTGTGCGTGATCAGCAAGCAACCGAGCTCGGTCACCCGCGTGAGCACCGTGTCGTCATCTGCTCCGCGTGGCCCCACGATCTGCAGCGACGTCACGGAGAACCCTCGGGCGGAGAGAGCGTCGATGAGACCCAGATGCATGCACTCGTCGAGGCACGCCGATGGCGGCATCAGCTCAGTGCGGCCTGTTCGTGTTCCCAGATACTTCGATCGATGTCGGCCGTATGCCGTTCGTAGTAGGCCAGCGCGGCGCGCACGGCGGCTTCGTCGATGGTGAACGCGTGCGCGACGCGCGCGAGGTCGCCGTCGTATTCCTGGGTGGCGATCACAATCGAGCGCACCGGAACGCGAGTCCCACGGATGACAGGCTCACCGCCCTGAACGCGCGGCTTGCGGACGATTAGTTCGGAACCGGATCCCGTCGTGACCATCGCCCACCTCCGCGCACGAGTTGCAGTTTCATGCTACCCCATCGGTGGATCTCATGATCTGCGTGGCCGATTCGCGGCACGACTTGGGTCGCGCCTCCCACTTGTGGGAGCAACCTGCGCGTCACGTGCGATCAGCGCCACGTCTGGCCGTCAGCCTGCCAGATGCGCCCGCGTCTTCGCGACGCCGTCGCTCAGGCCGTTCGCGATCAGACGGAGGTCGCTCGAGTAGGCGATCATTCGGAAGCCGCGATCGATCCACTTCGTGCAGGTCGCGACGTCGTCCGCGTTGATGCCAGCCGCCTTGCCGTGCTTGTTCGCCACCTCGATGATCCGATCGATCATCGTTCCGTCCTCGGAATGAACGACCTCGAGATACTCTCACTTCTGCACTAGAGTACCCTCGGGCGCTTGAAGGTGTAGAGCCAGCCCTCAGTGGTTTGGACGAGTTCCCAACTCTGTTCACCTAGTTCGCTAAGGATCTAATTCCTGGTCTCGCCCGTTGTTCGCCACTGAGGCGACTTTCCCTGGCGATCGGACCCGTACACCCTACCAGAGGGATCGATCGGTGTTTCGAGATACTCCCACTTCTGCACGGGCAAGTTCCTCCCTCACGCCTTCAGACAGAGGCGGCACTGACCCCGCCACATGCATTGGGCGCAAGTCCATTTCGTGCACGAGGAGCACGTATGGAGGTCGCCTGGGGCGTCCCAAACCTCCTCGGTCCCACCGTGCGGATCTTCCGAAGCGGTAGACCAGGAGACCTCAGACGGCTTCTTGCTGCTCCGCCCGCAGACATGACACTTGAATCTTTGGCCTAGTTCCCTCACCAGCTCTCGCCGCCGCGCCGCCCCATCTCTTTGCTCGTTCTTGCGCTCCCGTTTCTCCTCGGCCTCCAACTGACCCTTCCAACTGAACTGCGAGAGAAATCGGCGGCCGTCATCAGATGCGAGCCAGCAAAGACCGGTCGTGTCCCCGGATGTGTGTAGAAGCGGAGGCCGTTGACAGACGGCCACCGCGCGGTTCTCATTGGGATGCTTGATTTCGCCAAGAGGAGAACCGACACGATGACCGACACGCTCAGG
>SCUE01000019.1 GCA_004297775.1 Chloroflexota bacterium
CTCCCATCGTGATGAACGAGTAAGGCTGGTTGAAGACGACGACCTAGATAGGCCGTGAGTGGAAGGCCGGTAACGGTTGGAGCTCTACGGTCCTAATAGCCGAGGTCGCCTCCGACGCACTTGTCGCGTTCTCCGCGCAGTCGATGTTCAATATGGCAACAGTCTTCTCTTCAGGCGAAGAGGGTTTCCGGTGACTAGAGCGGCGTCGGCCCACCCGTACCCATCCCGAACACGGTCGTGAAAGGCGCCAGCGCCGACGATACTGGGGGCACAAGCCTCTGGGACAATAGGCCGTCGCCGGAAGCCCTCTTCGCCTATACGAATGCCCCCATCGTCTAGAGGCCCAGGACGCCACCCTTTCAAGGTGGAGATCACCGGTTCGAATCCGGTTGGGGGTACCAGAAGTTCGCGATCAGCGTTGATCGGCCATCATCAGGAGGTAGATCGTGTCTCGATTGCGTACTGTCAAACGCGAGGAGTTGTCTGCCGAGGGCCAGGGCGCCTGGGATCACATCGCGGGTACCCGCGGCGGCGTCGGCGGTCCGTTTCAGGTCCTGATTCGCGTCCCCGCGTTGGCGACCGCCGTGGCCGACGTGGGAACGTACATCCGTTTCAACGGTCTCCTGAGCCCGGCGGAACGCGAGCTCGCGATCCTGACGATTGCGCGCGAAGTCGGCTCGCGATTCGAATGGGGCGGGCACGCGTCGATCGCCGTCAAGGAGGGGGTTCGTCCCGAGGCGATCGAGGTCGTTCGCACCCAGGGAAGCACGGCCGGACTGAACGAGAGCGAGCGATTGGTCGTCGATAGCGCCCGCGCGCTGTTTCGCAATCACAAGTTCAGTGATTCGGAGTATCAGCGCGCGCTTGATGCGTTCGGCGAAGAGCGTCTCGTCGAGCTTGTCGGAATCGTGGGCTTCTACTCGCTAATCGGCTTCTCGCTGGTCGCCTTCAATGTCGAACCGGCCGGCGGTGCGCCGCCACCATTCTGACAGCGCGCGTGGTCGGCGGCCGTTATGCGGCTGGCCACGCGCGGTGAAGCAGATCGACCCAATTGCGCCACATGATGCGCTCGATGTCGGCACCGCCGTATCCGCGATGGCCCAGGATCGCGGCGACGTGCTGTAGATCGGCGATCGTGTCGAGATCGCCCGGCGATTGCTCCCGGCCGTAACCGCCGTCGAGGTCGGTACCGATCGCGGCATGGCGAGCGTTCCCGGCGACCTGACAGACGTGGTCGATGTGGTTGACGTAATCGCGCAGACTGACGACCGTCGATGGTGTCTCGCCCTTGACCCAGTCCGGGTACAGCATCCAGTCGTCCATTGCCGCGCCGATCACTCCCTCGCGTTCAATGACGCGCCGGATCATGTCGTCGGTGAGCTGACGATCGCCCGGGACCAGATCGCGGCAGTTCGAGTGGCTGGCCAGGACCGGACCGCCAAAGTGTCCCAGCGACTCGAAGAACGTGTCGTCGGCTGAGTGGGTGAGGTCGAGAATCATCCCGCGTGAGTCCATTGCGCGCAGGAGCGCGCCGGCGTTTCCTCGCAGTCCACCCGGCTGGCCGGTGCCGTGCGCGTAGGCGCTCAAACCGTAGTGTGCAAGACTCACGATGCGGACGCCGCGCTGCCACCACAAATCGACTTCATCCGGGTCGACGATCGGATCGGCTCCCTCGATCGCGATGACCGCACCCACCGGTGGCGGGTCGCCATCGGGCGATGCGTCGTAGGCCGTCCACGCCGCGATCGTGGTGTCCAGTTCCTGACGATCGCGGATGATCGTCATCTCGCCGCAACGCGCGAGTGCCTCGTAGTAGGCGAACTGGCCCATCGCGTGGCCGTGAGCGACCAGCTGGTCACAGTAACCACCGACAACGCTTCCCGGATGGCCAACGCGCGCCCACAACGTCGCGGAAATCAGCCCCACCTTGCCCGAGCGCAGTTCGGGTAAGGCGACAGTGCCGAGACCGCGTCCCTTTCCGTCCATTCCCGATTCCCGCCGACGAATCTCGGTAACGGGGAGTCGAAGGTCACGGTTCAACGTCAGCGCGTTCATCGCGAGGTCGAGGTGAAAATCGGCGACTAACATGCGCCCCAGGATAGACGAATGCGGATTCTCTTCACAGATGGCGGTTCGATCGGCAACGGCAGCGCTTCGCAGCGCGCCCGGATGGCCGTATTCGATGACGCGCTCGGTTCGGTCGTGGTCGATCGCGACTTGGGAAGTCTGACGAATAACGAAGCCGAGTACCGGGCGATCTCGGCGGCGCTCGAGTACGCGCGGGACCAAGCGCTGGGCTCGGTCGAAATTCGTTCGGACAGTCAGCTTTGCGTCAATCAAGTCATGGGCCGCTGGAAGGTCAAGGAAGCACGACTGGCGCCGCTCGTCGACACTGCGCGCCGGCTTCTGCGGGCGAACGGCGGTCGGATTGTCTGGGTTCGGCGCGAAGAGAATCGGGCCGGACACTTCATCGAGTTTGGGCATGCGAATGGGCCGGTCGTCGCCGGCGAGCACTTCGCGCCGAACGCGATGAAAACCTCTGCTCCGATCTCAGCGCCCGTGGCAGCGATTCCGGTCGCACCGGCCGAGGATTCCTCGCGCGCGCGCGACGGCTATTGCGTTCGCTGCGGAGAGCCGCTCGCGCGACGGGCGGTCGATCACCGCGAGCGACGAACATGCACCATCTGCGGGTGGACGCTTTTCGACGATCCGAAGGTCGCCACGGCCGCGATTGTGTCGGTCGGCGATTCGATCGTCCTCTGCCGGCGAGCGATCGATCCCGGCATCGGCAAATGGAGCTTCCCGGCCGGATTCGTCGATCGAGGCGAGGTCATCGAGGACGCTTTACGCCGGGAAGTCCACGAAGAGATCGGTCTGGAAGCCACGGTCGGTCGCCTTATCGGCGTCTACTCGCGGCCTGACGATCCGGTCGTACTGATCGTCTACGCCGCCCGCGCGTCGGGCACACCACGTGTGAGTCCCGAGGCGACGGAAGTTGGCCTCTTCTCGCCCGACGACCTGCCCGAGATGGCGTTCTCTCGCGATCAGCGCATCATCGAAGATTGGAGACGCTAGATGCACGATCCGCGCATCGATCAACTTGCCAGCACGCTCGTGCACTACTCGGTCGAGGTTCGACCGGGCGAGAAGGTTCTCATTGTTGGTCCTGAAACGTCGCGCCCCCTGGCTTTGGCGGTCTATCGGGAGACATTGCGGGCCGGCGGACTGCCCATCCTCTGGGCAACGTTCGAGGAAGCCGGACGGTTGGCGTTCGACCACGGTTCCGACGAGCAGATCGGCTGGACGAATCCAATCCTCATCGAAGCCGTGCGCGCCGTCGATACCTTCATCAGCGTTCGGGCGCCGACCAATCTCCGCCTGCTCTCGTCGGTCGATCCGGCCAAAGCCGTGATCGCGCAGAAGGCTCGTAGCGCGTTTCTCGAAGTCGCGCTCTCGACGCGATGGGTCGTCTGCGAGATGCCGACGCCGGCGCTTGCCCAGGAAGCGGGTATGTCGACCGAGGAGTTCGAGGCATTCTCCTTCGGCGCCATGTCCGTTGATTGGCCGGCGCTACGCGCGGAGCTAGCGACACGGAAGCGGCAACTCGAGGCGGGTCGTCAATTGCGCATCGTGGCGAAGGATACCGACCTCTCCGTCAGCGTGGCCGGCCGTACCTGGGTCACCGACGATGGCAAGCACAACATGCCGGGCGGCGAGATCTTTACCGGTCCCATTGAGGACAGTGCCGAGGGGCACATCGCCTACGAGTACCCGGCCGTCTACAACGGCCGCGAAGTCGATGGTGTTCGGCTGTGGTTTCGCGCGGGAGTGGTCGTCGACGCCTCGGCGACCCGTGGTGAACAGTTCTTGACCAGTATGCTCGACGCCGACGCGGGCGCGCGCCGTCTCGGTGAGATTGGCATCGGGATCAACTACGGCATCTCGCGTCACACGAAGAGCGTCCTGTTCGACGAGAAGATTGGCGGCACGGTTCACCTGGCGCTCGGCCGCGCCTATCCCGAGTCGGGCGCAACGAATCAGTCAGCGGTACACTGGGATATGGTCAAGGATCTGCGCGATGGCGGAGAGTTGTTCCTCGACGGGGTCGCGATTCAGCGTTCAGGCGTGTTCCTGACCTGACGCATCAGCGGTAGCGCTGGTAGAAACCTGCCGGCGCGTGGGCGTACGGATCGCAACTCAGCGGCGAAATACCAGCCAGCGTAGCAGCGCGACGATCAGCACCACGGCGGACAGAATCGCCGCAATGCCGTAGAAGACCGTCATACAGACTGGTTGCGCCGCAATCATTGAGCCGATCGGCTCGTCGAGTTTCCCGTCGCGTGCCAGAATCGTGACACCGAAGAGCGCGACCGCGCCGAGTAAACAGAACAGGGCACCCAAGGGCACCATCAGTTCGTCGAGGTCGAAGTCGAATAGCGCCGGCCGTACCGGACGAAGCAGCACGAGCGGCACGTGGCAATCGATGCATGATTCGACGCCGACGTTGTACTCGGATCGACACCGTGGACAGTACGGCATTGGCGATCAGTATTCGCTAGCGGGGGGCGGCGACTCGTCGCCCCCCAACTAACCTACCCGTGTCGTCGCTGCCAGCGCTCTTTCTTGAGACGCTTGCGGTGCTTGTGCTTGTTCATTGCCTTGCGGCGCTTCTTGATGACCGAACCCATGGAACCTCGTTGCTTCTAGTTCAGAACGGTAGCTCGAGGACGATTGTATAGAATGCCAGCCAGTTCTGACGGGGTACACGTATGGCCGGCGCGCGATCGATTCCGTTGACGGAACTCGAGGCTTGGGCGATCGAAGACATGATCCGCCACACATGGACGGACGAAGGGCGCCCAGTCGCCCGCGGTCTGCTGCTCAAGATTTTCACGCTGATTCGCGAGTTCGACGCGCGGCGGAACGACGCGAACGCCCCGGGCGAGTTGCCGGTCGTTCTTACCGAAGACGAGTTCTGGGCGATCGATTTCCACATTCGGCGGGGCCACGTGGATCCGACCGGTGTCCGGGTCGGTCGTGAGCTTCTGGTCAAGATCTTCGCGCGTCTCCTCGACATTCGGACTGGCGACGACATGCGGCGTCTCAAGTTCGTCGAGTCGGACGCAAGCGAGAATCCCGAACACCTGCAACGTTTGCGCGATCTACGCGAACAATTTCGTCGGAGCGAGGAAATCGGGGACGATGGAGCGGGTGCCTAGCTGATGGCCATTGCGGCTCACGAGATTACTCGCGTCGAGGCCGTCGATATGCTGCGCAAGATGTGGCGCATCCGGCACTTCGAGACAAAGGTGATCGAACTGTTCCAGGATGGCCAGATTCGCGGCTCGACCCACACGTACATTGGCATGGAGGCCAGCGCGGTCGGGGCCTGCTCGGTACTGCGGGCTGACGATTACATCACCGCCACCCATCGTGGCCACGGTCACTGCATCGCCAAGGGCGGACGACTCGACTTGATGATGGCCGAGTTGTTGGGCAAGGTGTCGGGCTACTGCAAGGGCAAGGGCGGTTCGATGCACATCGCGGACGTCGACGCCGGCATCCTCGGCGCGAACGGTATCGTTGGCGGCGGAATCGGCATCGCCACCGGCGCGGCGCTGTCCGCCAAGTTGCGAGGCAATGGTCAGATCTGCGTCTGCTTCTTTGGTGATGGCGGTTTCAACCAGGGCGCGTTGTATGAATGCGCCAACATGGCGGCCATCTGGAAACTTCCGGTCGTCTACCTGTGTGAGAACAACAAGTACGCGATGTCGACGCCGGTGCGCTCATCGACTGCGGTGGCGGACCTGTCCGCCCGCGCATCGGCGTTCGGGATGCCGGGTATCAACGTTGACGGCATGGATGCTATGGCGGTACGCGAGGCGGTTTTCCACGCGGCCGAGCGCGGTCGTCGTGGCGATGGACCCACGTTGGTTGTCACTGACACGTATCGGTACGAGGGACACAACGTCGGCGATGGCCAGCGGTATCGCGGCCGCGATGAGGTCGATCAGTGGCGCGATAAGGACCCGATCGAAGCATTTCGACGGGCGGTCACGCGGCATGGTCTCCTGGATGACATCACGGCGGCCGCTATCGAGGCCGAGGTTCAGGCGGAGCTCGCCGCGGCAATGGAATTCGCGAATGCCAGCGCGGATCCGGCGCCCGATACCCTCGAAGACGACGTCTACGCGTGACGGGCGGCGGCGTTGACGGAAACGACTGAACGAACACTCACCATCTCGCAGGCGCTGAACGAAGCGCTGCGCGAAGAGATGCGTCGCGACCCGACGGTCTTCCTCCTCGGCGAGGAGATCGGTATCTGGGGCGCCGGCGGCGGCATCTTCGGTGTCACCCTGAACCTCATCAAGGAGTTCGGGCCCGAGCGCGTCCGAGATACGCCGATCTCGGAGGAAGCGATCGCCGGCGTCGCCTGTGGCGCGGCGGTGACCGGGATGCGCCCAGTCGCCGAGATCATGTACGTGGACTTCACGGCGCTGGCGATGGATCCGATCGTCAATCAAGCCGCGAAACTCCGGTATATGTTCGGCGGCAAAGCCAGTGTGCCCATGGTCATTCGGGCTCAAGAGGGCGCCGGCCGCGGTAATGCCGCGCAGCACTCACAGAGTCTGGAAGCGTGGTTCATGCACGTGCCGGGGCTGAAGGTCGTCGTGCCTTCGACACCCTACGACGCGAAGGGCCTCCTGAAGGCATCGATTCGCGATGACAACCCGGTGATGTTTCTGGAGCATAAGGCGCTCTACGGAACGCGCGGCGCGGTGCCCGAATCCGACTATGTGATTCCGCTTGGTGTCGCCGACGTGAAGCGACCGGGCACCGACGTGACCTATGTCGGAATTCACACCATGGTCCATCGTGGGCTGGCCGTGGCCGAGAAGCTCGGCGCCCAGGGCATCAGCGTCGAGGTTATATGTCCGCGATCACTCGTTCCCCTGGACATCGAGACGATCATCACGTCGGTGCGCAAAACGAAGCGCCTCGTGATCGGCCATGAGGCTGTGGAACGTGGCGGCGTCGCCAGTGAGATCGCCATGCAAGTGATGGAGACCGCGTTCGATTATCTTGATGCGCCGATCAAGCGGGTGTGCGGGCGCAACGTGCCGATTCCGTACAACAGCGAACTCGAACGGCTGGCGATTCCTCAGGAATCCGACATCGAGCGAGCTATTCGCCAGATTCTCGTCGGAGTCAAATAGCCACCGCGATCGAGGCCTCCGGGAGATGGATGGCTCGGTCGCGATCAGGCGAGTAGGACGACCAGCAACAGGAAGACGAACACCAGCGCGAGCGGCACCGCCAGAGGGTCGTTTGGACCGATCCAGCCTGCCTGGATGCCGACGGCGAAGATCGCGAACAGGAGCGCGAGCACGATCAGGATGGAGCCTTTGCGCGCCCGAATCCCGCGGCTCAGTTGTTCTTCCAGTACCAGACGATTGCGACGGCGATCACGATGATGAGCGCGAGAACGCCCTGTTCGATGCTACCTATGCTCGGTCCGCCGCCGCCGGAACTGACCATCTTGACTGCTACAGCCCGCGACGCCGGCGTTCCAGTTGGGCGCCGGTCAGTTGAACCATCATTGACGCGCTCCTGTGCTCTCGGTTTGCGCGGGGACGCGAAAGGCGCCGCGCCGCGCCGCGCTGGCGATTGTCTCACGGATCTTGACAAGGCGCGGCCCCTTCCGACTGAGACGCACCGTGACGATATCGTGGGGTCCGATCTCGTGTTCGCGCTCGCCGTCAAGCGCAAGCACGCCCGGACAATCGCGCACATCGAACCTCGTGTCCGGCGCCAGGTGTCCGTGCGAGGATACGCAGACCGTCTCGACGATTCCCGGGACAATCGGCGCACGTACGCATTCACCGCCCGGCTCATCCGAAATCGTGAGCCAGAGACCGTCATCATCGTCCGGACCGATCGGCTCCAAATGGGCACCGATCGCCGAGAGTCCGATCGCGCCGGGCTCCCCGCGCGCCAGGAACAGCCAGTCAAGAGCGCGCGCGTCCCATACCGCCCGCGCGCCCACGAATCGCGCGCGAATGATCGCCGCGTCGACGAGGGCAATGTCGGCAGTCTCCGAGCCGTCCGGACGAGCGATCGTCAGGTCGAGTCGCTTCGTATGGGGCGCGCACGTGTCCAGATCGACGCGCCGCCGGGCGATCAGTCCGGCCGCGATGCCGGCGGTGGTCCCATCGATCCAAGTTGGCAGGGCGTTGTTGGTTCCGGTCGAAACCGCGACGACCGGGACGTCGCCGATCGCGGTCGCGACGATGCGATTGGTGCCATCACCGCCCAGGACGATGGCGCACGCCGCGCCCGCGTCCGAAACAGCCCGCGCCGCGACGGCCGAGTCGCCTTGCCGTCCAGTGAACGTCATTGCGATCGGCGCGGCATCGAGCGTTCCTCGAAAGTGCTCGAGCGCGCGGCCGACGATGTCGAAGTGGTCCGGCATGTAGAGGACGCGCGAGACGCCCTCCGAGACCAATCCGCCCAGAATCCGCCGAGTGATGCTGACTTTCTCGTTGTTGTCGACGACTGAAGCCGCGCCGATGACGCGGCGTATGTCCTTGCCGGATTGCGGGTTCGCGATGATGCCGACGATGGTGCCGATGAATCTTCCTCCCAGAAGCCAGACGGATTATCGCTTCCGATCGCGCATTGGGAGGCGTAGCGCGCCGAGGGGCCGCGTTCGAGGGCGATTCGCGGCCGGGTCGCTTACCGGAGGAGAACGACCATGATGCCGCAGAGCGTCACGAGCCCGGCGGCGGCCAGGGCCAGGCGTGTCTGGTACGCCACGTCGCCGAACCGGACGTCGAGCGCGCTCATCGAATCCACCTGGATCGTCTCGACGCGCTCGAGGCGGTTCTCGACCGCGGCTAGGCGCACCGCCTGAGCCTCGAGAGGGGCGCGAAATGACGCCAACTCCGGCTGGACCATGGCATTGACCGCCTCGCCGATGCGCGGCGAGAGTCTTTCGTCCAATCGCTGCTCGAGAGTGTCAAACGTGCGCATCTGACGCTGGTTCATATCCTCGATTCGTTGTTCGAGGATCCCGATGCGCTCGCGCGTGTCGCGACCGCCTTCGATCGCGTCATCGATTCGTCCGGCGATGACGTTCAGGCGACGAATCAGTTCATCGCTTGGTCTCTGTGGTGCGGCATCGGCCGCGCTCTGCGCGGGAGCTGTGGTAACCAAGGTCGCCTCCGGTCGCGCTCATCGGCGTCGATATCACGATTCTCGGCAAGGTTAGAGGAATCTTAACGGTCTATACTCGCCCGCCATGTCAAACGAGATTCAACGCATCACAATCGTCGGCGCCGGCCTCATGGGTCACGGCATCGCCCAGGTCTTTGCGCTGTCGGGCCGCGCGGTAACGCTGACCGACATGGCCGCGGCCGCATTGCCGCGAGCGCGTGACGGCATCGCTCGGATGCTCGACCTGTTTGTCGCGAACGACCTGGTCACGCGCGCGGAGGCCGACGACGCTCTAGGTCGGATTCATCTCGAACCGTCATTCGAAGCGGCCGTTCGCGACGCCGACTACGTCACGGAGGCGGTCTTCGAGGATGTCGATCTGAAGGCGCGCGTGTTCGCGGACCTCGATCGTCTGTGCCGTCCCGGCGTGATCTTGACGTCGAACACCTCCGGTCTCAGTTCGAACGCGATCGCCCGCAACGTGTCCCGGCGGGCGCTGTGCTGCGTCACGCATTTCTGGAATCCGCCGCACATCCTGCCCCTTGTCGAAGTCGTTCGCAACGACGACACGTCGGACGACACGGTTGCGGCCGTGACGGCCTTGCTTCGCTCGGCCAACAAGGTTCCGGTGGTCGTGCGGCGGGACATTCCTGGTCAGGTCGGCAATCGCCTCCAGTACGCGCTATTCCGTGAAGCGGTCTCGCTGGTTGAGAAGGGCGTCTGTTCGGCCGAGGACATTGACACCGTCATCAAGATGAGCTTTGGACGCCGTCTCTCGACGATTGGCATCCTTGAAACCGCCGATGTGAACGCGACCTCGCTCTGGGCGAGCATCTCCCACTACTTGTTCAAGGAGCTCGATTGCGCCCAGGACACGCACGAGCTCTTGAAAAACCTGATCGCGCAGGGGCGCACTGGTGTCAATGCCGGGGCCGGCTTCCACGATTGGCCGACGGAACGCCTCGCCCAGACCCTGGCTCGACGCGACGCTGAGTTGATGCGATGGTTGGGTATCGACAAGCGGGAGCGCGAGTCGCGGTCGAGCTAGCGAGGCGGCAGCACAGTTGTCGTCGCCGTGAACTCGGCGCGGCCGGAGCGGCTGTCGGTCAGGACGATCGGTTCGAAGCCGCGGCGTGCCGCGACAACCCGTGCCGTGAGGGCGAAGTCGCCGGCCGATCGCGGCGCGACGACGACTGCGTACGAAGCCTTTTCGCCCGCTCCGAGGCGGCCGAAGTAGATCCGGCGTTCGTTTGGCGCGTCGTCGATGCGGGCCAGTGGGCGCGTTTCGATGACCGTCATCACTTTCGCGTAGCCGGGATTGATCTTCATGCCGACATCGTCGATCGCGGTTTGACCGTGGTTCTCGATCGTCAGTGTCAGCCGCGCGGGCTCGCGCGCGACCGCGCGTGTCGGGACATCGAGATCGATGGAAACGGATGACGCGGTATCGACTGATCTTGGACCCGCGAGCGCGGCGACGATTCCACAGAGTGACAGGGTCGCAACAATCAGCAGCGCCGGCGCGAATCGTCGCATCTCAGCCCGGCGGATTCGGGAGCGAAATCAAGATGTGATCGGCTCCGGTCGCGGTGACTCGTCTCTGACCGGTCGCGGCATCGTAAACCCCGATACGAACTTGCGCGATCGGGGCACCGGCGGCTGCCGCGATCGTGTGCCGGTCGACGACGTATTCGCCCGATACCCAGCCGGTCGTCGGCCGCTCCCAGTTCGCCGGCTCAGCGTCGTGCTGTCCAGCGATCGTCCCGTCGGGCGCCAATATGTGCGCGAAGACTTTGTATCGATTTCGCGGCGTGTCGGTCGGGCGCCACACGAGGGTTAGCGCGATGCCATCGCCCGCGCGTTCGAGCGTGTAGCCCGCGAGCGAGATTCCGTCGCCGAACGTCGCGGGCAGCGGGTTTGCCATTGGCGGCGGATCGAACGATCGCGCAATGCCCTCGACGCGAGCCGTTCCGAGGTGCACCGACGGCGCAATCACACCGTCTGGGCCACTCACGCGGATCGCGACCGTGTAGTTGCCATCTGGCAGCGTTGGCGGAATCGTGACGGCGACCTGATCGCGCACGAGATCGCCAACGCGCCAGAGTTCGCTTGTGAAAACCCCGCCGAGCGTCAGATCGACCGAAGCGGCCGGGCGACCGCGCTCATCGAGGAGCGCGATGGAGCCGGTCATTCGCGACAAAGGTCCCGTGGCTCGCCACAGAAGTTCGACCGAGAGTGAACCGCCGGCGCCGATCGGACCACTTGGCAGGCGCACCTCGCGAAGCGCCAATTCGGGACCAATCGCGACTTCACGCGCCTCGGCCGTCAGGATCGGCGCGCGTTGGCGCTCGATCTGAATCTCGCCGAGAACCAACGATTGACCCAGCGGTCGCCCATCGGCCGTGACGACCTCCAAGGCGGTCACATCGTCCAGGCGATAAAGTGCCGTCTCGACGCGGTACGTCCCCGGCGGCGTTCCCGGCGTAATCGGAATCGCGTGTCCGATCTCGACGCGGTCGCCAATCTGCCACAGGGGCGAGCGGCGATAGTGGCTATCGCGCGGCTGATGGTCGGCGCGGCCCCATCGGCGCCCCTCGCGATCTACGAGTTGCGCCCACGATCCGAACTCCAGACCCACGTTGTCGACCGCGTACTCGACGAGCGCGTAGGCAGTTCCGCCAGACGGAGCGGCGCGTGGCGACGCCGCCCACCCCAGCGCGGTCGCGGAGGCGCCGAATCGAACGCCGCCAAGTGGCTGCCGCGGAAACGGCTGGAACGTTTTTCCGAGAAGGAGAGCGTAGCCACGCACCTTCAGGAGACCGAACTCCTGGAAGCTGACCAGGTCGCCGGCCGCTTCGAGGTGAGCGAGGAGGAACTGCTCTGGGTCGGATGGCCGGAGGTCGTGTGTCTGGTACCAGATGCGTGCCGCGCCGGTGCCGATGCTCGCCAGGCCGGCCGCGATCTCGCTCTCACGATACGGCTCGGTTGGCAGTTCGAGCCATGGTGCGCGCCCGCGGTGGTAGTAGACAACCCCCGGCGGCGAGTTCGTGACGATCGCGTCTCCGGGTCGTTCGGCCGCGTCGATCGCGCGGATCGCGCTCCGATAGTCATCTCGACCGAGTCCGGCACCGTCGTGATAGCGGGCGGCGCCGAATCCGAAGAGCGTTGCCATCGCGCCGATGAGGAGGGCGCGCGGCAGAATCGTGGCGCGCCCTCCCGTGACGAGCGTTCCGGCGATCGCCACGAAGAGCAGGGGTGCCACCGGAAACGCATAGCGTGGGTGGTACACCGGCCGAATGATCGCGATTGCGGCCATCATTGCCAGCGGCGCAGCCCAGACCGCGTGGCCGATAGTCAGACGCCAGAGCACTTGACGGCCTCGTGCCGTGGCGCTCGTCAACGCGAGAACGAGCGCGATTGAGAGCGGAATGGCGTACAGCGCGAGCGCGACGCGATTCGAATCCCACAGATTGGCGTCCGATAGACCTGTCCAGATCGCCGGCCAGGTCCACCTGACGACACGAGCCGGGGTTGTCGGTTCCGTCCATGGATTGGTCCAAGCACTGACGCGCTGTTCAAGGACAGTGGCCCAGGGAGCGATGGACAGTCCGACCAATCCGAGGGCAGTCCCGAGTCGTCCGAGTGTCCGCCGCCGCACCGCGACGAAGAGCGCGGCGCCCGCGACGACCGGTGCGAGGTAGTAGTACGTGTACAACCCGATGCACGAAGCGAGCGCCCACAGGATCCAGAGCTTCCAGCCGCGCTTCGCGGCCGCGCGATCCGCGAGTGCGACGATCGCGATTCCGATGAACCCCGCCAGAGCAAACATGCGCGCCTCGGTGGCGTAGTACCAGAGATATGGTGACGCGCCTGTAAGAGTGGCGGCGAGGAGGCCGGCGTGCTTCCCAAACCATCGGCGCGCGACGTATGCCGCCGCGGCAACCGTGAGCGTTCCGAAGATCACCGACGAGTAGCGCAGCGCGAATTCTGACTCTCCAGCCGCGAGCGCCCACGCCTTCAGGACGACATAATGTAGGGGCGGATGAAAGTCCTCCGCCGCGACCGTGGCAATGATGTCGCCGATCGATCGTCGGGCGACGACAGCGGAGTACGCCTCGTCCCACCAAAAGCTCTGCGATCCGAGACCGACGACCCGGGCCGCGAACGCGAGGGCGATCACCGCGAGGAGGTAGGCCGACGCGATCACAACGGAGTGTCGATGATCGACGCGAGAACTCGATCCGGCGTTCGCCCGTGCAGCTCCCGGACGAAGCCGATTCGTCGGCGGCCAGACTTCGGTTCTGGCCCTGCCACGCGGCGTGATTATACTGCCGGGCTGTCGAAAGGGCAGTCGCCGGGGCGATTGTCGTGTTTCGCATTCGGGAGGCAGCCAAGTGAGCGCACGTCAGGCAGTCGGCGTTCGGCAGTGTTCGCCAGAGGCGGCCGATCGCGAGGTCCGCGACGCACTGTTCGCCGCCGCGGCCGAGCTTGGCGATTTATCGCGTCTCTTCGCCGGGAAACGGAAGGTCCTCGTCAAGCCGAACATCGGGACCGACGATGTTCGGCGTCACCGTGGTCGTCAGGTGGCCCTGACGGATCCGGCCGTGTTGCGCGCCACCCTCGAATTGATTCGACAGTCCTACGACGGCGAAATCGTGATCGGAGAAGCTACAACGGGAAGCCCGTGCCAGGAAATCTACGATCGCGTCGGCCATCGACTCGATGACCTCGGCGCCAGAGTCGTCGATCTGAAAGACGGCCCATTCGTAACGCTACCGCTTCCGGGCGGCCTGATGTTCGATCGATATGTGATGGCCGCCGAGTACGCCGATGCGGACATGATCGTTTCGGTCGCCAAGATGAAGTCGCACCTGTCGACCGGCGCGACGCTCTGCCTGAAGAATCTCTTCGGGATGACGCCGACAGCGCCGTATGGGAGTCCACGCCGATACTTGCACGCGCCGGTCCGGTTGCCGCGCGTGTTGGTCGATGTGGCGCTCCTTCACCCACCCGAGCTGTGCGTCGTCGATGGTCTGGTCGGTCAGAGCGGACAAGAATGGCACGGCGAGCCGAACGAGCCTGGCGTGGTTCTCGTGGGAACGAACGTCGTTGCGACGGACGCGGCCGCGATGCGGATGATGGGATTCGATCCGGAGCAGGACTTTGGCGAGTATCCGTACCTCTTCGATCGCAATCCGATTCGGCTGGCCGCTGAGGCGGGGCTCGGGAGCCCAGCCGCGAACGACATCGACATTCGCGGAGATGCGTCGTTTCTCTGCGCAGCGCCATTCTCAGTCAACCGCCAGCCATCAGACACCGTCGCGCGCGTGCGGATGGATGTGGCGCGACAGATCGACTGGTACCGGTCGCACCGCCACGAGCTGTGCTCGCGACACCAGGGCAAGTACCTCGCGATCGCGGGCGAGTCCGTGATCGCGGTCGCTGAGACGGTGGATGACCTGGGTGGGCGTGGCGCGCTGGCCGAGGGTGCCAGCGCCGGGGGAATCCTCGTCAAGCGCGCGGACGTTGCGGAGTGCGAGGATGAGCGGCTCGAGGTCTACGACCGGCTGTAGGCGCGGCCGGTTGCGGATGGGCGGTCGGCTTCCGACCTCAGCGGCGCAGTGGCGCCGAACGCGCCTACGTGACGATCTCTCCGATGATCAGCGCCGGAACGACCGATCCCGCCGGGAGATTCTCGTCGCCGGGGAGGACCTCGATCAGCGCGTTCGCGCCGACGAGGGACAGCAATCGGCTTGATGCTTGCGATCCGGTACCGCGGGCCACCAACTCGCCATTTTTCCACCGAACGATCGCGCGCTGATACTCGGTTCGATCGAGGGTTCGTGGCACGGAGTACTCGACTCGTACCGGTAGCCGCGGCCGGTCGGGCGACGGGCACCCCTGCATGATTCGTAATGCCGGGCGCACGAAGATCTCGAATGTCACTAACGCCGATACCGGGTTTCCCGGCAGACCGAACGCGAGGCGCTGCCCGACGGTCGCGAACGTCAGCGGCTTGCCGGGGCGCAGCGCGATCCGGCCAAAGTGCACCTGGCCGAGTTCCTCCAGGATCGGCTTGATCAAATCGCGCGAGCCGACCGAGACCCCGCCCGACGTGATCAGAACGTCGGCGATGCCCAGCGCCTGAACGATCGCCGCGCGTTGCTCGACCTCGTCGTCACGCACGCGACCGAGCGACACCACCTCGCCGCCGGCTTCTTCGATTGCGACGCGAAGCGCGAAGCGGTTGCTATCACGGATGGATCCCGGGCCGAGCATCGCGCCAGGGTCGACGAGTTCGTCGCCGGTCGAGAGTACCGCGACGCGCGGACGACGCCCGACCAGAGCCTGACCTATTCCCAGAGTTGCGAGTAACCCGATCTCAGGCGGCCCGATCTGCGTGCCCGCTTTCAGGACAACCTGGCCGATGTCGATGTCGATCCCCGGCTGACGCACGTTCTCGCCATCACGAGGACGGCGCCCGCGAATCGTGATCTTCCCATCCATCAGGTCGACGTTTTCGAACATCGCCGCCGCGGTTGCGCCGCGCGGCAACGGAGCGCCGGTCATGATTCGGGCGGCCTGCCCCGGCCGCAGTGAACGATCAGAGACATCGCCCGCCAGGACATCGCCGACGACAGTACGAATCGTCTGGCCGTCGCCAGCGTCGATTGCGTACCCGTCAACGATTGAGGCTGGGAATGGTGGCAGGCGCTCGGTCGATACGACGTCCTCGACCAGAATCCGACCGGCCAGGCCGTCCAGGTCGACGAATTCACCGGGCAGAACGTGGCTGAGTGCGGTGACGATCTCGCGGGCCTTGCCGACCGAGAGCAGACCGTACCGCTCCTCGTAGCGCGCGAGATCCTCATTTGCCATCGTGGCGAAGCATGGTAGTCCGATTGCTGGCTGATACACTCCGATAGATCCGACACCGCGCGGCCCACGTAGGGGTATATGTGGGTGCGCCCGCGGTTTGCCGACACAGGAGCCGCGGTGGATACCGGCCAATCGGTCGACGTAGCGCTCGTGGCCCGTCTTCGCGCCGGCGACGAGCGGGCGCTAGAGGGGATCTACGAACGATACGGTCGCGCGGCGTACTCGCTGGCACTCCGCATTACGCGCGATCCGGCGGTCGCGGAGGAAGTCGTCCAGGAGGTTTTCCTGAAAGTTTGGCGGCATCCCGAACGGTACGACCCGACGCGAAGTCCGTTCTCCACCTGGTTTCTCAGCGTGACGCATCATCGTGCGATCGATGAGGTTCGCGCGCGCCGTCTCGTCGTCCCACCGTCGCCGGAGCGCGACAAAGAGATGGCGGTTGTGATCGACGACACGGTGAATCTCGAGAGTCTCTCGTGGTTGCGCGAACAGCGTACGACCATCCGCGTCGCGTTGAACGATCTGCCGAGCGCGCAGCGTGATGCAATCGAATTGGCCTATTTTGGTGGACTGACCCAGCGCGAGATTTCCGACCGAATCGGCGAGCCACTCGGGACCGTCAAGACGCGGATGCGCCTCGCACTGCGCAAACTGCGTGGCGCGCTCGAATCCCTCGCGGAGCCAGAGATATCGCGGATGACCTCACACGGTCGAGAGCCGGCCGCGGGTCAGGTATCGAGGTCCGGCAATGCTTGATTGCGGCGCTGTCCAGGAGGCGAGTGGCGCCTGGGCACTCGGAGCACTCGATGGCGACGCCGAATGGCAGTTCAGGCAGCACGTCATTCAGTGCGCGGAGTGCCGCCAGATTGTCGCGCGCGACGTCGATACGGCGCGTGGGCTCGCCTTCGCGGCGTCACCAAGCGCGCCCAGTTCTGACCTAGGCAGTCGAATCGTCGATCTCGCCCGATTCGAGCGACGCGGGCGCGAAACCCGACCGATCGTGCGGGCGAGCCTCGGCGCGGCGGCGGCGGCGCTGGTTGCGTTCGCGGTCACAGCTTCGTGGGCGGTCGGGCTCGATCGCCAGTCCGCGATCCCAGCGATCTCGACCGCGGTCCACGACTCCGAGTATGGATCGTGGAGCGTACCCGCCGCGGCGATGCGCGACTTGCGCCCCAGCGATGGGCAATCCATCGCCCGCGGCTGGATCTACTTCGACCCGTCCGGTGGGCGTGCCCTGCTGGTGGCCTACGGGCTCCAGGCGTTGCCGGACGATCGCGCCTATCAGCTCTGGCTCGTTGAGGGCGACACGCGTGTTTCGGGCGGCGTGTTTGCGGTCGATCGCGAAGGATACGGGTGGTTGCGCATCGACGCACCACGAGCGATCGGTCGGTTTCAGCGAGTTGGTATTACCATCGAGCCTCGTGGCGGATCGGTTGGACCGACCGGGGCGCGCGTCCTGGGCGGCGATCTCTAGGATTCGGCCGTGATCGGCCGAATCGGTGGTCTACTCGGGGCTCTGATCGGCGGTGTGGCCGCCCTGCGATTCGTCACGCAACGGGCATTGCCGCGACCGGGACTCATCCGCATCGCTGGTCTGGACGGTGAGGTCGAAATCCTGCGCGACCGTTGGGGAGTTCCGCACATCTACGCCCAGAGCGAGCACGATCTGTTCTACGCCAATGGTGTGGTGCATGCCGAAGAACGCCTGTGGCAGATGGAACTGAACCGGCGGGCCGCGACCGGGCGCCTGTCGGAAGTCTTTGGCTCTGCGACGCTTGGCATCGATCGGTTCATTCGCCGGGTGGGGCTCCATCGCTCTGCGCAGGCCGACCTTGAGCGACTCGACGCTCCGACCCTTCGGATGCTTCGAGCCTACGTGGCTGGCGTGAACTGGGTGATCGAGTCGCGCCCGAGGCCAGTCGAGTTCCTTCTGACGCGACACCGACCAGGACCGTGGACCGAGGTTGATTCGTTGGCGTGGGCGAAGCTGATGGCCTGGACGTTGTCGGTCAATTGGGAATCCGAGTTGACGCGGCTCAAGATCATCAACCGCGTCGGTCTCGATCTGGCGGCCGAACTCGAGCCTGTCTATCCGGACGGAGCTTGGATCAGCGCCCACGGCGAGGATGTCGCGCGTGTGGCTTCCTCGGTCGAGACATCGTTCGCCGAACTGCTGACCGTGACTGGTCTGGGCGGTATCGGCGGAAGTAACGGATGGGCGGTCGCACCGAGTCGTTCCGCGACTGGTTCGGCAATTCTCGCAAACGATATGCATCTTGCACCGCAGATGCCGTCGATCTGGTACGTCCTTGGACTCGAAGGTCCGGATTCGCCTTCCGAACGTGGTATCAGGGTGATCGGCTCCAGCCTCCCAGGGCTTCCAGGAATCGTCGTCGGTCACAACCGAGACATCGCCTGGGGGTACACAGCCAGCCTTGCCGATGTGCAGGACCTGTTCGTCGAACGCCCGCATCCAGACGATCCAACCCGGTTCGCCCGCGGCGATGGCTGGGAGACGGCCACGACGATCGTCGAGGAGATTCGCGTTCGTGGCGAGCCGCGCTGGCGGCGCGAGGAAGTCCTCGTCACGTCGAACGGCCCGATTATCAGTCCTCTCATCGAGGGAGTCGACATAACTCTGGCACTCAGGGCCGCGCCCTTGGAACCGGCCGCGACACTGACCGCCGGAATGACCCTGCTGCGGGCCAGGAATTGGAATGAGTTTCGCGACGCGCTGCGCGAGTGGGCAACGCCGTCGCTCGGGGTGGTCTACGCGGACACGAGCGGGAATATTGGGTACCAAACCGTCGGCCTCTTGCCGGTCCGGACCGCCGGCGACGGGACGCTTCCCCGGCCGGGCTGGGATTCCGCTTACGCGTGGAAAGGGTTCATTCCATTCGACGAGCTTCCGATGCGATTCAATCCGCCTGAGGGATACGTCGCGACGGCGAACAACCAGCCGATGCCTGACGACTATCCACACCCCCTCGGTTCGGACTGGTGCGACGCCTATCGGATCGGCCGCATCGTCGAATGTCTGCGGTCGCGCGACCACCATAGCGTCGCGTCGATGCGGGAGCTCCAGCTCGATACCATGTCGACCGCGGCCCGGTCGATCGTCGCGGCTTGTGCCGAGATTCTCGGCGCGGAAGTGCCACTCGACCCACTGGAACGCGAAGCCTGGCGGCGATTCCGTCACTGGGATGGCGACATCGCCCGGTCGAGTCCCGACGCCGCGATGTATGAGCTCTTCCGTGGCAAGCTACTCCGACTCCTGTACTCGCGACGACTTGGCGATCTGACCGACATGTATCTCGGCGCACCGCCGCACGGGAATGTCGGGGGAACCAGCTTCGCCTGGCGCGCCAGTTCACGCCTCATTCGCGGCCTGGGCGATCCGACATTCCCGGAGAAGCTCGGTCACCGCGGTTTCTCGTGGCGCGATCTGATCCTGATCGCATTCGGCGAGGCGATCGCGATTCTGCGCGGGTCGCAGGGCGAGGAAATCGCCGATTGGCGCTGGGGAAAGATCCATCAACTGTCGTTCGAACATCCGCTGGCGCGGATCGGCATTCTGCGGCGCTGGCTGAATCGCGGGCCGTTTCCGATTGGCGGTGACACGGATACGCCCTTACAGATTGGCGCGTCGGCCTACGCGCCGGACGGCAAGGTTGGATGGGCGCCTTCGTATCGCCAGATCGTCGATCTCGGCGATCTCCCGTCGGCGATGGGGATGCATACGACCGGACAGAGCGGTCAGCCGGGGAGCCGGCACTACGCCGATTTGATCCCGATGTGGCTGAGTGGCGACTACTTCGCCTTGCTCTGGAACCGTGCCGATGTCGAGGCGCATCTTTCGGAAGAGACCCGACTTCTCCCGACAGACGAGGACTGGCCGCGCTCGTAGAATCGAGAGGTTGGACCCGTCACTTCGTCCGTACGTCATCGCGATGATGGCGCCTCTGTTCGTCGGTCTCGGCGTGTATCTGGCGTTCGGGCGCCCACTGCCAGGGCAGACACGAGTTCTGCACATTCAACTCGGAGTCAGTTCGATCGTCATCGGCGGCGCGTTTGCGCTGGCGGGTTGGCTCGCTCCGTAGTGGCGCGCGTCTGCCACGCGTGCGGCACCGAAGCCGTCGGCCGCTGCCGTGATTGTCGGCGCCTCTATTGCGCCGATCATGGGCGCGTACTCTGTCTGGACTGCCGGAAAGGCCATCGTGTCCCGATGGCCCTTCTGGCGGCGGTCGGCACGTTTCCGACCGTCAGCTGTGCCCTCGTCGGCATCGCCTACCAGATCCTGCGCCTGGATCTCATCGGTTCGGTCGGCTGGGCAATTCTGGGCGTTGCGGCGATCGCCACGATCGGAGCGGTCGTCGTCGTCTGGCGACACCCGGAAGGTTTGGCGCACTCGGAGAATCTCGATTGATCTGGCGCGGCGTCGCGATCGCTCTGAAGCCGCTCAGTGGGATGGAGAAGCGGTTCCGCGATGCCGGGAACCGCTTCCCGAGTAGGATTCGATGTTAGCCTTGGCGCGCCGACGCGATCTGCGCTTCGATCGTAGCCAGCCGCTTGTCACGATCGGCCACGAATCGCTTGATGCCGTCGAGCAGCCACTCCCGCGACAGATGCGCTTCCTCCATTACTTCGTCGAGCGTGCCGCCGGTGCGCCAGCGGTTATCCCAATCGGAGGTGATGGCGTAGTCGTCGGCGACGCGATGCGTCACCCAATCCCGCATCAGTCGGCGAGCGCCGTTCGAGATGTAGGTCATATCAACCCGATCGCCCGGTGACAGAATGCCGTCGCGATAGGACCGCGGCTGAAGGTTGAATAGCTCTGGACTCACGGCCGCCACGATCTTGACGTTCAGCCCCAATTCGTCCAACCGCGGCAGCAAGCGCACGGTGTTGTACGTCGAGAACGTGCCCTGCACGAGGATGGTACCCATCTTCTTCTGGCCGGACTTGTAGTCGCGGATGATGTAGGCGCCCTTGGCGGCTTCGAAGTGCGAGGCCATTCCGAGCGCTGCGCGATCCGGAATCTGGATTGGTGGGCGCGTCAGGTGAATCGCCACGACGGCCGCGTTGGTCGCCATTGCCGCCGCGATCATCACCGGTACCTCGTTGTGCTCCCAGGGGATGATGTTGATGATCTTTCCTTCGGGGAACAACTGGGTCACGCCCGTTTCGAAGATTCCGAAATGCGTGCGTGAGTCGTCGGCCGTCTCCGGTCCGGAGTGGCCGGCGACCCAGAGAACCTTTCCGACCTTGATCTGCGAATCCTGCGCGACCTGGGTAAACAGGCGCATCAATCCGTATTTCAGGTAACTGAACGACCCGTATGTCGAGTGCGCGGCATAGAAGCCGTCGAACTCCTCGATCGGGCGCGGCGAGAGATTCGTCGTCGCGATGCCTGCCGACACTCCGGAGTTCGTGAATTCGGTGATTTCCTGCGGCAGGAGAGCGCCTTCGAGATTGTGCTCGCGATCGTACCGACCCCATCCTTCTTCTTCGCCGAAGCCAGCCGCGAAGCCGGAGATATTCGTCGATTCGGCCAGATCGGCTGACATGGCGATGAACAGAGGCCGGCCGTAATTGCGCCGCCCAAACGAATTGACCCAGGCTCCCCATTTCGCCAGACCGGCGCGGTTTGGCACGTTGCTACCGGGCGCGACGAACAGTTCCTTCGGATAGTTCTGGAAATCCCAGAGACGCTTGTCCTGCCATGGATTCTTCGACGTGTCGAGCCGGAACTCGGGCACTTCCTCTGGGACAGAATCGCCAAGCTGGACGAGACGATCGGCGAGGTAGTCGACCAGCGATGAATCGCTGGTGATCGTATCGGCGACCGCGCGTAGATTCGCCTCGAACTGATCGTGCAGTTCCTTGGCGTCGGTCGGCGCAGCCTGATCCTCACCGGCCCACTTGGTCCCATACTTGGCGGAGTACTCCTTGCGGAGCTTCCAGAAGAGATCGGAATTGAGCCGGTGGGGGACGCCATGGGACTTGTATCCGGTCACGATGTAACCGCGCCCCTTGATGGTCTTGAACCATGCCATCCGCGGGCGACCGCGACCCTCCGGCGACATCGTCAAGTCGGCCAGTGTCCTTGCCACGCTCGAAAACTCGCTGCCCTGGTCGGTGCCAACGACGCGCCATCCGTGCGGCTCGAACCAGTCGCGAGGTCCGCCGTGGACGACTTCGCTGACCGCGACCTCGTCGATGCCGTAGTCGTTCCAGTCAACGAGAAAATGGAGATTGTCGAGGCCGAGTCCGTAGGCGCTGTTCATCATCTCGTGCGACGCGCCGGTCGTGAGACCGCCCTCGCCATCGATGGCGAAAACCTTGACACCATCGGCGCCGGCGCGCTTCAGAGCGAGCGCTTCGCCGGCGGCCGGAGGGGACCCGTGACCGGAGGGCCCCGTGTTGAACTTCAGGAAGAGTGTCTTGCCTTCCATCTCGGCGTGACCGGCTAGGCCGCCGCGTCGACGAAAACCGAGTAGGTCCTCCCAGACAAGCTGCCGTTCCTTGGCGTCCGGCACCTCGTACCGTTTGTCGCCCGTCTTCTCGTACTTTGCGCGCAGCGCCGTGTTGTAGACGGCGAGCATTGCGTAGACCAACGGCACGGTGTGGCCGGCCACGAGGATGAACTTATCGCCGAACCGCTTCTCGGGGTGGCGAATGTCCCACCGCATGAACCCGCCGAGCGTCAGGGCGACAAGAATATGCGCCTTCGATCGCGAGCCGCCCGGGTGGCCGCTCTGGCGATAGTTCTCGAAAATGTCGATGAACTGGTCGATCGAATCCTTGACCTTCTCCAAATGGGGAAGATTCTTGTCGATCGCTTGCAGTGCAACGTCCGCGTTGGTCTCGGTCGAAACGGTCACCAGTTTCCTCCAGCAATCTGGGAATCTACTTGTCGCGCGCGCGGCAGTCAACCCGCCGGGCGCGTCCCCCGAGATCGGTTTCCAGCGGGCGTATCCTACTCGTTGGCGTCGATCGGCGCGCGTGAGAGAAACCAGGCTGTCACCGCGTGCCACCCGACCGCGAGCGCGAAGACGTAGCTGAGTCGATACAGCGTGAACTCCCATCCAAACTCGCCGAATGGCGCGGACGAGACAACCAGCAGCGCGTAATGCAGGACTCCAACCGCGATAACGATCACCGGTACGGCGCGAAATGCGGTGGACGCGGCGATCGCCTGGGCGGTGAAGTTGGCGCCGCGCCGAAAGACCGTTCGCAGGGTCAGATGGGTCACGAGCAGGGTGACGAACGTTAGACAGATTTGGACGAAACCGATCACGCGTGAGATCCAGCCGTCCTCGGTCGTGAGCGCAAAGAGCGCGAATAGAAACGTCGCCAGGCACCACAGCCCAACGAAGCAGAGCTCAAGAAAAACGAGATACCGAGCACGGTGCATAGTTGGTCGGGGAGAGAGGATTTGAACCTCCGACCTCAGCGTCCCGAACGCTGCGCGCTAACCAAGCTGCGCTACTCCCCGGAGCCTGGTTATCATACTGACCACGCGGGAATTGAGGCAAGACGAGTGGCTGCCGAACCAGCGATTGATACGCGGCCCGACGTTCTGCGGCCGCTCATGTCGCCATGGCGTGAGTTGCCGGATCACGTCAGCGCCCCGGCGGTGGCCCGGCCGCGCGGATTCTGGCAAGTGTTCGCCGGATTCGCGTTTGACTACAACCGCTACTGACACTCGTTCGTCGGGCCCGCCAGGTAGGCGGGTGAGGCGAACCGGGGCGAGGTTTCGACTTCTACGCCGCCTACCACCACTTCGACCTGGGCGATCCCCTGGTTACCTCGCCGCGTTCCCTGACGTGGCTCGCTGGCGGCGCTCGGTGAGGATTCGGGCCGGTATTCGGTTGTTAAGCGCGGTGGTGGGCAGTCGCGTCAGGCGGCGCGGGGCTTGTTTCGGCGCGACCTGCGAGAAGTCGAGCGACGGCGGTCGCAACGGAATCCAAGTGGCTTGTACGCAGAAGTGTCCATAGTGTCCAAAGTGTCCATGGTGCGCCGCATCTTGTCGGGGTGCGAGCTGGCGTCGAAAGCCCATGTGGCGGCCGAAATGAGATTGAACGGCTCGTTTCGGCGTCGGTCCGCGGGGGGAAGCAGCGTCGTCCGACGCGGCGCCGAATGGGGAGGCACCGCCGCGCTAGATGCGTCCATAGTGTCCACCCACGTGTCCGGTCGCGCCGCGGCCGGCGAACGAATGCCGAGCGGCCGAGGATGCGTTGAGGGAGTCGAGCGTTCAGTGTTCAGCGGACACGGGTCGGCGTGGCAAGTGAAGTCTCGAACACGGGTGCGGTCCACGTCTGGTGAGGCGCTGGAGCGCGTCGTCGACGAGGTGAGCGGGGGGATTTCCGCATCAATGATTGCGTTCGGCAGGCGTGTTGGCTGTCAGCGTGCCTGCGCGGTGGCGGCGGTGGTTACCCGTGTCATCCCACGGCCGGACGTGGAGCACGCCTCGAATCTGTCAGCGCTTCGCTTTCCGTCACGATACCGAATGCAACCAAGCGTTGGCCGGGCACCAGGAGACTGTCGTCCGTGGAGACTGATATCACCCAGGCCGCCCTCAATGCCGTCGGATTCTCGTTGCCCGCCACGATCTCCTGGTCAGCCGACCGGCAAACTGTCGAAGTCGCGGTAGCTGTCCCCTGGGTTCGCCAGCAACTGGACGGTCACGATGTCGCCCGGCCCAGCGCTGAGGGTACCCTCGTCGATCACCATCAGTCCGTCAGCCAACGCCATCGATCTCAGAATCCCGGAACCTTGCGGGCCGGTGAGACGCGCGACGTAGCCGTCGCCGTTTCGCGCCAGGCGGACGCGATAGTACGATCGACGACCATCGCGATTGTCGACCCGGTCATCGAGTGTCGCTCGCACACTAAGCCGATCGAGTTGCGCGCGGCCGAGCATGCGCAAGATCGCGGGACGACCGAACAGCTCGAAGCTGATTGCCGACGCGACCGGGTTTCCGGGCAATCCGATCAGCGGAATGCCGAGCAGTGAGCCGAAGGCCAGCGGTCGGCCCGGACGCATGCGCACCTGATAGAAGCTGATTTCGCCGAGCGATGCGAGGGCATGCTTCACGACGTCGTAGTCGCCGACCGAAACGCCGGCCGACGTGACGAGTAAGTCCAATCCATCGGCGCCGCGTATGAGTTCGATCAGAGCCTCGACGCGATCGGGGGCAACGCCCAGTCTGATTGGAATGCCGCCGGCGCGCGTCACCATTGCCGAGAGCGTGTAACTATTGGCGTCGTAAATCTTACCGGGCGACCACTCAGCGCCAGGCGCCAACAACTCGTCACCGGTCGACAGGATGCCGACCCGAGGGCGTCTGTGTACCGGAACGGTCGCGTACCCCATCGTCGCCAGAATGCCGATCTCGGCCGGGCGGAGGGGCGTGCCTCGGCTAAGGATCGTGTCGCCGAGTCGGAGGTCCTCACCCGCACGCCGGATGTTGATTCCGTGGTCTGGCGGGCTATAGATGTTCACGAAGTTGGCGCGCGGCTCGCCGCGTCCCTCTCCGGTCGCTTCGAATTGGACGACGGTGTCGGCGCCTTCCGGCAGCGGCGCGCCGGTCATAATGCGAATTGCGGTGCCAGCCTCAACGTGCTTGACCGCGCATCGCCCGGCCGGGAGATCCTCGATGACGAGCAGCCGTGTCGGTTGCTCGTCGGTTGCGTCGAGCGCATCGGCGGCACGCAGGGCGTAGCCGTCCATGGCCGCGTTCGTCAGTGGCGGGACATCGAATGGGGCTCGAATGTCCATCGCGACGACCTGACCCAGTGCGTCGAGAATCGATGCATCGACGATCGGCATCACCGGGCAGCGCGCAAGGATCGCCGTCAGCGCCTCATCGACGCTGATCATGGGGCGATCGGGAGACTAGCTATCGCGGCGCGGCGTCTCAGGCGCGGCCGAAGAGGCGGCCGCGGCGGGTTCAGACGCCTTCGCGACGGTCGGCTCGGCGACCTTGGTCGCGGCGGCATCGCCAGCCGGCTTGGCGGCGGTCGAGGTGACCTGAGCCGGAGGCTCTTTCTTGCCGTTCTTCTCGTCAGCGACTGCGTCGTCATCATCCTTGATTGACGTCTTGAACTCACGGATGCCGCGCCCGAGCGCGCCGCCAAGCTCACCGATGCGGCTGCCGCCGAACAGGATCAGGACGATCACGAGCAGAATGATGAGCTCGGTCGTGCCAAGTGTTGGCATTCTGTACCCCTAGTGTCTGTGGTTCGAGTGTACCAGAGGGCGTTTCGGCCGCGCCAAGAGGAGCGCCTTCACTGGCCGATCGACAGGTCAGGCCACGAGTGGCGGCGCGCCAATCGATGGGAGAGCGTTTTCGCACCACGCCGCCACGCCGAACATTCCGGCTTCGTCAAATGCGGCTGCGACAATCTGTAGGCCAACCGGCAGCCGTTCGACGAGCGCCGACGGGACGGTGATCGCGGGCAGGCCCAGCAACGAGAAGATTCCCTGGAAGGTTGGATCGCCGGTGACGTCGGTACCCGGGGCCGGTCCGGAGACGGTCGGTAGCAGAAGACAGTCGCCTTCCGTGAGGAGCGTGGCGGCCTCCCGGCGCAGTCGTGCCCGCGCGCGCTGAGCCAGGATGTAGTCGGCCGCTGGGATCAGCATCCCGGTCTCGACGTATGCGCGGATGCGCGGCGCGTACGCTTCGGGGTGATCGGCAATTGTCTGCCGATGCACAGCCGCGGTTTCGGCCTGCATGACGACCGCGTGCGTCGAGATTGCGACGTCCGCGCCCGAGGGAAATCGTCGACGGACGACCGTGGCGCCGGCGTCGGCAAGGACACCGACCGATCGTTCAAAACTGCGTCGCGCCCCGTCGGTCGCCCGCTCGACGACGTCGTCGAGGATGACGAATCGAGGCGCTTTGTTTGACCTGGTCGGTCCCAGCAGATCTCCGACCGGATGACGCGATGACGCGGGATCGCGCTCGTCGTAGCCCGCGATCACCTGGAGTGTGACGGCGGCATCGGCAACCGTGCGGGCGATGACGCCGGGATGGTCGAGACTCCATGCCAGAGGTAAGACTCCAGCGCGACTGACTCGCCCGAAAGTGGGTTTGACGCCGCCGACGCCGCAGTACGCGGCCGGTCGCAGAACCGATCCGCCAGTCTGCGATCCGATCGCAACTGGCACGACCCTAGCTCCGACCGCCGCGCCCGATCCGCTGCTGGATCCGCCCGGCGTATGCAGAGCCGACCACGGATTGCGCGTCGGCGGCGGATCCATGTAGGCGAACTGGGTGGTGACGGTCTTGCCGAGGATGATCGCGCCAGCCGCGCGCAGTCTGGCGACGACAGTCGAGTCTTGGGTTGCGATTTGGTCGGCGAATGGTCCGAACCCGGCCGCGGTCGGCAGGTTGGCCACGTCGAAAATGTCCTTGATTCCGACCGGCACGCCGTGCAAACGCCCGCGCTGGTGCGCCGGAACGCGATCGGCATCGCGCGCGGCCGCCATTGCGCGGTCGCGATCGACGACGACCCAGGCACGAAGCGCGGCCTCGGTTCGTTCGACGCGCGCCAGGGCCGCCTCGACGGCCGCGACACACGTCAACGCGCCGTCGCGAATCCTGGCGGCAGTTCCGACGGCGCTCAGGATTCCACCGTCACTCACGGGGAAGCGCTCCGAGAATCTGATCGGGATCGTCGCTCGGATGGAACGTCAGCGACCGAAGGCGCGCCAGATGCCCGGCCAGCAGCGACCGGTACTCGGCGCCGTCCGCGAGCCGTGAGTGGTCGAGCGTGCCACGTGCCAGCCGTTCGAGTAGCGCTTTGATCTCCGTTTCCACGGCCGCGACGATATCACAGGCGCGGCGGTTCGCCTGTGCCCGTGGACGCATAGAGAGGGCACGCCTACGCGTGCCCTCTTTTGGAATTGGTGGAGATGGCGGGAGTCGAACCCGCGTCCAACGAAAACGACCACAAACTTCTACGAGCGTATTCGGCGTTTCATTTCTCGTGGCATCGGACCGCGCCGACGCGGTATGACACCACCAGTGGATAGTCTTAGGCCCCCTCTATCCGCGTCGAGAGAGCAGCGCCCCGACTATATGGCGCCCCTACCAACCCCATCGGGGGAAAGGAAGGAGGGACGTCGTCACCCTATTTAGGCGGCGAGTGCGTATTCGCGATCGGCAGTTATGCCGTGTTCGTGGTTTTACGAGGCGAACGAACAACCTCGGCTCGCGGCGTGTGACCAACCCTCGCTGTCGAAGCCGGTCATCCCCAAGTGTCTGATTTCCCGCGTATTCGAGTGTTAACTGCGCGCTCGATGTCCATCTTGGCATCGCGCGAGGCAATTGCCTCGCGTTTGTCGTACTGGCGCTTGCCACGGGCAATGCCAAGTTCGACCTTTGCGCGACCGCCTTTCAAGTATAGCTTCAAGGGGACCAGCGTGAACCCCTTCTGTCTGATGCGTGCGCCAAGTCGAAGAATCTCGCCGCGATGGAGCAAGAGCCTGCGCCGACGAATCGGCTCAGGATTCTCCCGGCCGCCGTGTTCGTACGGTGCGACGTAGACGTTGTCCAGGAACGCCTGGTCTTCGATGACGCGCGCGAATCCGTCGCCGAGATTCACCTTTCCAGCCCGAATCGATTTGATCTCGGTTCCGGTCAGGACGATCCCCGCCTCCACGGTCTCATCGATGAAGTAATCGTGGAAAGCGCGCCGGTTGGTTGCGATTGCGCGGTCGTTTTCTTTCATAACCCGTCTCCCGCGAAGCGGGACAGTGCCTGGTCAGGAGCGGCCTCGCTCGCCCTTCGTCTGGATCCATGTCAGCATTCGCCGGCGACCCGCGGGAGATCTGACTCGCGCGCATCGATTGAATGACGGCTCTGGCTGGGACAGCTTGTGGACCACGGAGCCCGATTCCGCGTGCCGTTGTGCGCCCGGCTTTGTCCGCCTTCGCCTCTCCATGTTACGATTGATGACATCGCGGGTTCTAGTAGTTTGCCAAACGTCGGGAGGACCCCTGCATGACGGACGCCATTGCGGCGCCGATGTGCCCACCGCACCACTGGGAAGTTACCTCGGTGCGGATCGAGGGCGTGTCTCACTATCACCACCGGTGCGTACGGTGTTCGGCCGAGAAGGACGTTCCGCTCAGTGCCACGACCGGCAGCAAGTGGATCAGCCGCAATCCGAAGGCGAAGGCGTAACGCGCTAGACGGAGCGCATCGCGCTCTGTCGGAGTAACGACGGGCGCTCGCCACCCATACGTCAACTGCGCGCGCCCGGCCGCCTACACCTTCTTCTTTGACGCATCCTTCTTGGCCGCTTTTTGCTTCTTCAACTTGTCAGAGGTCTTCGGACTCTTGTCACCCATCGCTTCCCCCTATGTCGTTGTGACTATTCGGGTTGCTGCTCGTCCTCGAATTCGCTCGGTTCGACGACTTCCTCACCCTCGGGCTCGACCTCGGTCGTGAACTCCTGCTCGGCGTCCCCGTCGTCGTCCTCGTCGTCGTAATCAGAATACCTGACCTGAGACTCTCGTGTATACGGCCGAATCGTCGTGCCCGTGTCGACCCGATTTGGAAACGCGACCTTCCCTGCCTGGCTCGGGTGCTGCAATGTCTCGTGAATCAGGATTCGCGGCGAATGCTCGTCTGCGCTCATGATCGCGGCCGCGTACTCACTTCCACCGCGGATCAGATCAATGAGGCGCTGCGCGATCTTGGGCTCGACCTGGCCGAGAACGTCTCCGCCTCCGTTTCGCACGAACAGGGCCCGGCCCTCTGGGAACAGGTACACGCGATCGCCGACCGTCAAGCGCGCGATCAGCGCGCGATCGGGAACTCGAACGAGCGCGGCATTGCCACTCTTGCCGGCCTCGGCCGAGAAGATACGCGGATCGACCCGTTCTTGCGTATCGACCGGAGCGCGATCGACGTCGACCGTCGATAGGCTGGCCAGGTTTCGTTGTGCGATCGCATTGTTCGGGTCGATCGTGACCGCGCGCTGGTATGTCTCGCGCGCGTCCCGATAGAGGCCCTGCTCTCGAAGGGCTCGTCCCAAACGGTTCAACGCATCGACATCGTTCGGGAATAGCTCAAGGATGTTGCGGTTGGTCGCGACAGCGTCCGCCCACCGGCTCTTCATCGCGAGCTGGATGGCGTGATCGTTCCACACTCGACGTAACTTGTTCCGATCCTCGACCGGGAGGTTGGCCATACGATGCGCTCCAGTTGCTGGGCCAGAGATGGGGCGCAATTGTACGAATGGGCCCACTCCCTGGCAATGCGTGTCAACTCGACAGAATGCCGGCCCCGATCACGATGGATAGCGCCGCGATCCCGATCATGGAGAATTCGGCGATGTCGCGTCTGCTCAGTCGTCCGCTCGCCTTGGCCTGTAGGATGCCGGCAAAGACGTAGAGCGCTACCAGCAGGAGTATGCCACCAGCCTGCGCCGCGATTGGCCAGTAGTTGAGCGCCCAGGCGACTTCCGCGACCGCGATCCCGACGACCGCCGCGTACGCTAGCGCTTGCCGCGCCCGACTCGCATGGCCGCGCATCAGTTCGATCGCGACGACGAACGCGGCGGCGCCGGCGGCGGTTGCAGAGAGGGCACTGCGAGCGCGCAAGCCGTAAACCCCGGTGAACACAATCGCCGCGGCGACGTACGCCAGCAGAGTCAGCGCGGTGCGAACGTGTCGATAGCGTGGATCGGCACGGTCGAGGCTGTGCATCTGGCAATAGACGACTCCGCCGAAGAGGACCATCGCGCCCAGAATAGCGACCGCGACGCGATCTCCGCGATCGAACCAACTGAGACGTGGCACGAGGGACGATCCCGCGACCGTGAGCGCGGGAAACACCCACAGCAGTGGATCGTGTCGTCGTCGCCGTGTTTGCCGCCAGTGCGCGTGAATCACGCTGTCGGCGCCGAGACAGGCCAGAATCGTCACGAGCGACACAACGATCCAGAGCACGAGATCGGTTGTCAGAAGTGACAACGCGATGCCGACGCCGACGATCGCGCACAGGTGGCCCAATTGCGCGTTCGCCGACCGTGCGCCCGTGTTCGACATCATGCCAATTCTGCCGGTTGACGGCGGCGCACGAGCGGCCCAATCGATCGAGCAATCGTCGATCGGAACTCGGCGTCCAACGAGCCGCTGACGGCCACGATCGCGGCCGCCACGATGGCCGCGGCCAGCAGCGCGACGATCCCCGAAGTAATCGATTCGACGACGGCGAACGCCGCCGCCGCCGCAACCGCGGCCGCAATCAGTGGCGCCAGCGTTCGCAAGTAGTCGATGCCAACCGATGCGCGGACCGCTTGGCCGAATGGGAGCGCCAGCGCCACCTCCGATGCCACGGTCACCGCCGCGGCTCCGAGGTACCCGTACGCCGGAATCGCGACAGCGTTCGCGGCCAGATTGAACACCAATGCGATGACGAACGCGCGTACGATCGCCCCTTGCCGGCCGGCCGCGATCAGGACGTACTGCGTCAAGCCATTCGCGTATGACAGGGGGAGAAACCAAACCAGGATTCTGAGCGCATCGACCGCCTCGGGCACGTACGACGGCCCGGCGACCGCGAGCATCAGCGGATGAGCCAGTGCCGTCAGGATGAGTGCGATCGGGATGCTAATCGTCACGAGCGCGCGCAGGCTGGTTCGATAGATGTGGCGCATGGCGGTCGGCGCCTCACCGCCGGCCCGAGCCAGGATGGGGAAGACCGCGAACGTGAATGTCGATGAGATGATCCCGAGGCCGTCGATGAACTTGTAGGCCGCGGCGTACAGGCCCAATTCGCGGTCCCCACGGATTGGCTGGAGGAGCAGAACATCGATCTTGAAGAACATTGTCGCCAGCAGGTGGTTGATCATTAGCGGCAGTCCGGGTTGCACCATTCCCCACGCGATCTGCCGGTCGAACCGGAGGCGACCGACGATCGCGCCTCGGTGCGCCAGGAGACCGAGTGCCGCGGCCGTCATCACGTTTCCAAGGACGGCGACGGCCGCGAGTCCGACGATCCCGTGCCCTCGAAAGAGCACGATCAGGCCGAGCGCCACTTTGACGACGGTCGTTCCGACCGTCAACGCGGAGGGTACGTCCGACCGCTCGCGGGCGCCGAAGAGCGCGCTGTAGGTTGCGGCCACGGCGCCTGGCGCAAGCGCCAGCGAAAGGAGGAGTGTCGCGGCGATGGTGTCATCAGTTAGTCCGAACGCCTCTCGCCAGGCGAAAAGGGCCGCGACGATGAGCGGGAGCCCGGAGGCCCAGATTGCCAGGCGAGCGATCAAGCTGGCTCCGCCAAGGGCACCGAGGTCACTACCCTTCCGCGCGCCGTCGCGAATGACAAGGGCGTTGAGGCCGAAGTTGGACACAATCTCCAGGTAACCAGAGATCACGATCGCGAACGCGTATCGGCCGACGCCTTCCGGGTTCAGGAGGCGCAGCGATACGATCGCGAATGCGAAGTCGATGCTCTTGTTCAGCATTGCCGCGCCCATGCCGGTCAGGATGTTGCGCACGAAGCGTCGGCCGGTCGAGTCTCCGCCGCGAACGAAAAGCCGCCACAGGGCAAGTGCAACCGCGATCACGACTGTTGCAACGCCTAAACCAGAGAGCGCTGCTCCCAGGCGCAGGCTAGCCGGCGCGTACCACGTCTCGACCGTGTGTCGTCCCGCGGGCACCGGAATCGCGCGAAACGCGTGGTTCGCGGTCACCACCGGCGATTCGACGCCGTCGACGCGCGCGCGCCACCCGGGCGCGTCGTACTCCGCAATGACGAGGTATCCGCCGTCCGGACTATCGATGTCGAGAGTCGCGCGTTCCGGCAGGCGCTCAAGGTAGCGGGCCCGGCCTGGCCGTCCCTGGCGGGCCAGGTCGGTGTCCGGCGAAGTGAGGATGACCGCCTGAGTGGGATCGAACGCGCGATCGCGAAGAAGTTCGAGTGCGTCGCGATCGCGCGTCGCGACGACCGAGCTCCCAACGACGGTTGCGCGCGATCCCGCGCCGAGGAGCTCGTAGATTCGGAGGCCGGTACCGGGCAGCGATCGCACGAATGGCGAATCGATCTCCCGATCGGTGACGAGGTAGCGGACATTCATGAACCGGAGGAGCGGGGACGCGAGCGAATCGGCGGAGACCATCCCCTGGAGCTTCGAATACATCAGCCCGCGCGGTGGCTCGATCAGCGACCAATACTCGACATAACGACGCGGGATGACGGTGTCGTATCCGCGCGCGTCCTCGATGCCGAGCAGCGCGCCAGTAATCGGCGGCAGCGTTTCCGATTCGCCGAATCCCATGACGCGGAACGGACTTTCGGCGTGTCGTGGAATCGCAAGGTTGTCGAATCGGGCATAGAGGGGCGCGGGGTCGGCATGCGTGTTGAAGCCATAGTGGGTGATGAAGAGGTCGATTGCGAGCACGATCGCAAGGGCCGGGAGCGCCCATCGCGATCGCCGCGCGAGCGCAATCGCGATGATCCCGAACGCCAGAACGATCAGGCAAGCCACGGCTACCTGGCGCCACTCGTACGAGAGGAGAGCGTCGCCATCGGCGAACGCACGTCGGAGACGGTTCGACCGGCTCACCACGCTGTCCGCCGCCGCGATAAACGGGTCGGGCACCAACGCCACGACGCTCACCCCGAGAACGCCGAAGCTCCCGACCGCGGCGATGGCGATGCCTGCGACACGAACCACCGGGACCGTCGCGCGCGCCAGTCGTTCGACTCCCAGCGCCGCCATGGTCGCGGTCGCCACACTGAACGGCAGGATCCAGCGGAACGGGGTGTGCAACTGATCGACACCCGGCACGCCGAAGAAGAACAGGGCGTACAGAGGCGAGCCGAAGGCCAGCGCCAGTGATACGAGTGCCAGCGCGCAGAGCGTCCCGGCTGCGCTGTTCCATCGACGCCAATCCGCTAGTAACGCCAGCGGGATCGTCATCAAGCCCAGGTACGCGGCCGCTTCGACGTAGTTCTTGGGGTGCCCCCACCAGATCGTTCCCGGCGGATCGGTCGGCATACCGAGGTTGTTTATTCCGACTGTCTGCCACGCGCGCCGTCCCAGGCTCCAGTATTCGTGATGGCTTGGATTTCCGTAGAAGTCCGGCCAGAAGAACGTCGCAATCTGGGTCAGCGGCAGCGCATATGAGCGGATCGTTCCAAAGTCAACCTGCCCAGCGCGCACGTTCTGGCCGATCAGTTCGGCAAACGGAATGATCTGGATCGCCGCGATCAGCAGTCCTGCTAATGCCATCAGCGCCAACTGGCCCAGAACGATCGTCGTCGTGCGCGGACCGGCGCGCCGCGCCACGCCGAACACGCGCCCGAGCGCGTAGAAGCCCAGTGAAAAGCCCGTGTACAGCGACATCTCCAAGTGTCCAGCCAGGACGTGGAGGGCCAGCGCGCACGCGCCCACGCTGGCGATCAGGAACCCGATCGCGGGCCTTCGATGTGACTCACCCGAGCGCGCAATCAGTTCGACCGCGACCAGAAGCACGGGCAACCAGGCGGCGCCACTCACCACCATCGGCCACGTGAACGATGCGATCAGGAAGCCACCGAACGCGAACGCGAGCGCGCCGACGATCGCGGCGCCGGGTCGCGCGCCGAGGACGCGCCCGAGCGCGTAGGTCCCGACGCCGGCGAGATATACGTGCAGCGCCAGGAATGGCCCGTACGCTCGCTCCACGGGGATGATAAAGAAGAGAATCCCAGGCGGGTAGAGTGCGCCCGACTGCCCGCCGGCGAGGAGGGGTAGCCCTGCGTACTCATAGGAGTTCCAAAGCGGCAGCGCCCCGCGCGCGAATGCGTCGCGCGCCATCGTCTTCCAGGCGACGTTCTGAAGAATCGCGTCGGCGATGAGTCCGTTGCGCGGCACGGTTGCGACGCCGTCCGGGAGGGATGACCAGGGCGCCACCGTCGTCAGCACGTCGACGGGCAACAGAACGCGAGGGCCGAGCAGGACATCCCAGAAGAACGCGATGACCAGGACCGCGAGGCCGGCGAGGGCGATCGCGTCTGGCTTCCAACCGCGACCGGCCATCGCGGACACGACGTTAAGCCACCGTGGCAGCCGCGAACTCCTCGGCTGAGACGAACTCGCCGCCTTCAACCGAACGAGCGGCCTCGCGCCGGGCGCGGTCGTACGTCACCGTCACCGGAATGACTCGGAAGCACTTCTTGCCGACGATCGCCTTGGTCGTCGAGTAGCCGCGGGGGCTGTCGTCGCCGACTTCGAAGTCCGGCGTCAGATCGCGGATCCGATCGATGCGCGCCCGCAGAACTTCGCCGCACCGCGAGCACTTCACGTACACGTAGTCGCCGCGGTCGACCGGATCCTTGGATTGAGTGCCGCCGAAGAGCCGCTTGATGAAATCGAGCGCCACCGTGACTCCTATCTGGCCAGAAGGCCGATGTCGGGTTCGATGAATCGAAGCAGCGCCACGACATCGAGTGCGGCCAATCCGAGTCCGACTGTCGCATACACGGCGCGGCGTTGTCGGGGGGCGATCAACTCGCGCAGCCCCGTGGCCGCGAACAGCGAGATCGCGGCGATGGCCGGAAAGACATACCGGCCCTGCGGCTGGAGATAGCGCAGATTGTACGCCAGTGGCACGATCGCGACGCCGACGATGAGCACGGCCGCGAGCGCGAATCCGCGCCGAACCAGGGGCGTTTCGTCTCGCCAGAAGCCCCCCCACGGCGCTAGCCACAGGCCCGCGCCGATGGCGGCGATCGCGCTGGCGATGCCGAGGATCGCGTAGACCCGACCGTCCATCAACGTGCCCATCCAGCCGAACTGCCCCCAGAAACTCTGAAAGAACGTCTGGGCCATCGCCGCGACAAGTTGAGGCGTGGGCGACCCTGTCAACGGTTGTCCGACAACGACCTCGTCGTGGCGGCGCAGACCGAGCGGATCAGTCAGGCCGTAGATTGAAGCGCCGCGTGCGATCCACGGGATGACAAGCACGAGCGTTGTGCCGACGACGATCGCGACGTTCCGACCGCGGTGTTTGGGCGGAGCGCCGGCCCACGCCAGCGCGACGATCGGCAGAGCGATGAATCCGGTGACCTTGGTCAACACGGCCGCGCCGGCGATTGCGCCGAGTCCGATCGCCCGGATCGGGGTGCCGCCATGACGAACGACGCCGAGGGCGCCCAGGAGCGCAAGTGACATGAGCGCCTCGACCAGGGCGTCGTTCGACACGCTCGTGGTGACGGCGACGCGCATCGGCAGAAACGCCACGATCGCGGCTGCCAAGAGGGATGTCGCCGGATCGACCATCCGCCACGCGACCGCGTACGCCACGATCAACCCGAACGCGCCGATTGTCAGTGTCGCGAGGCGCATCGCGACGATATCCGCGCGCTCCGGCAGCCTGACGGCGCGCGTCACAACCGCGATCAGGCCGTAGTAGAGCGGCGGTTGGTGCGATTCGTATCGGATGGTCGAGACGTCCGACCCTGGCGGGAAGCGGGACGCCTTCAACCGTTCAAGGAGGTCGGAATCCCAGTCTCCGGCCGCGAGGATCGGCAGCGTGCCGGTCTCGGCGACGTGACGGACATAGTTCGCGTGGGCGGGCTCATCAGGCGCGTTATAGGGACCGATTCTCGTCGCGTAGAGCGCGCCGATCGCGAGGTACAGGACAAGAATGCCCGCGAAGATTCCGTGATGGGCGTTACGCATCGCCAACCGGCCGCGGACCGCGCCGCATCAGCGATTCGATCACTCGCCAGTCGGCCTTCGCGCGCCCGTGCATCGCCGCGCGGCCGGCCAGGGCGTGGGGCAAGCCGCGAATACCGTCGAATTGTCCGCGAAGCCGCGCCAGCGCGGCTGGTTCCCGAAGTGCCTTCGGGGCGGCTTCGAGTGCGAGAGCGACCTGCCGACCAACGATCGATCGCCAGTGGCGTCGCGCGATCGGGGCCGGCAGGTCGCGAGCCGCGATCGTCACGAAGTTGCGCGCGCAGTAGTAGCTCGCAAACGCGCCGCCACCAGTGGCGCTCAACCGATGGTAGACGCGCGCCGCCGGCGCAAAGACGCAGCGGTGTCCGCGTAGAAGTGCCCGAATGTTGAGGTCGACGTCCTCACAGTACGCGACCAGAGATTGATCGAAGAGTCCGATGTCGTCGAAGAACCCGCGCCGATAGGCCGCCGCGCCGGCGCACGCGCCGAAGATGTAGTGATCGGCATCGTATCGCCCGTCGTCACGCTCCCAGACGCCGCGACTTCCAGGGATACCGTCGAGGCGGTAGTAGTCGCCGGCCGAGTGGAGTGTGTCGCGTCGATCCCACAGCAGCATCTTCGACGCTGCGACCGAAGCGTCCGGCGCCGCGTCCAGCGCCGCGAGCAATTCCTCGAGCCAACGGGGCTCGGCTTCGGTGTCGTTGTTCAGAAGGACGATCGTGTCGCCGCGCGTGGCCCGGATGCCCGCGTTTACGGCCCCCGCGAACACGCCGTTCCAGGCCAAGCGCAGAATGCGTACGCTTGGATGCGTCGACTCGACAAACGCGACTGAGTCATCGGTCGATTCGTTATCGACGCAGATAATTTCGAAGTCCCGCTCCGTCTGGACGGCCAGCGCGGCCAGGCATGTTTCGAGATGGTGGCGGCCGTTGCCGTTCGGAATTACGACCGAGGCGCGCACAGGTGATCGTGGAGCGCGTGTCGCCAGTCGCGCATCGTGACGCCGAGGGCGGCGGCAGCAGTGTTCGCAAGTGTCGAGTGCGCCGGGCGTCGGGCCCGGTTCGGTTCAGTCGCGCCGTCGGCCGTCCGCGTGGGGTGAACGATGTTCGTCCGTGAAAGCTCGTCGAGAATCGCCCGGGCGAACTCGAATCGGCTGCATTCACCAGCGTTCGACAGATGGTAAACGCCCGGCACGTCGGCCGCGACGAGGCGGCGGATACCGTCGGCCAGATCTGGCGCGAATGTCGGACTGCCGATCTCGTCGGCCACCACGCTCAGATCTTTGCCCTGACTCGCGGCGCTGCTGATCGCATTCACGAATGTGCGACCCGATCCGCCGAATACCCACGACGTGCGGACGACGAATGTCCGCCGTGCCTGACGCAGCGATTCGTATTCACCGGCCAGTTTCGACCGGCCGTAGACCGAGAGCGGCCGCGGTTCGTCCCATTCGCGGTAGGGCGCGCCGCCGTCACCAGGGAATACGTAGTCGGTCGAGAGGTAGACAAATGCCGCGCCCACGGAGTCGGCACACCGAGCCATCCAGCGCGGGGCGAACGCGTTGACCCGGAATGCGTAGTCGGGATCGGCTTCGGCCGCGTTGATGTCGACGAGCGCCGCGCTGAGGATGATCAGTTCGGGACGTTCGCGCTCGATCAGCGCGCGACCGCGCGCGTGATCGGAGAGATCGAAGTCATCGCGCGTCCAGGGCAGAACCGGACAGTCGGAAAATACGCGCGCCAACTCCGTGCCGACCTGCCCGCGCGCCCCAACGATGGCCGTGCGTGGCCGCTCAGGTACGACGGCGATCGGACTAGGTCCGTACCAGAGTCAGGCCACGCCGCAACGCCACGCTCGCGGCGGACTCGGCGACGACATCGCCACCGAGTGACCAGGGTGACGTGCGCGCGATCGTCACGCGAGCCAGCCGTCCGAGCCAGTTCTCCTCGTGGTCGAAAAACACGAGCTTATTGCCGCGCGTCCGACCCTGCCATCGGCCACGCACGCGATCATCGACCAGGACTTCGACTGTGTCGCCCAGTATCGGCGCGTTGATCTCGGTCGCGATGCGCTCCTGGACGCTCTCGACGGCGTGCAATCGCTCGCGCTTCACCTCGCGCGGAACGTCATCCTCCCACATGGCCGCGGTCGTGCCGGGCCGGGGCGAGTACATCGCCACGTGCACGACGTCGAATCGCACGCGCTCGAGCAGATCGAGCGTCGCCTGAAACTCAGCGTCCGTCTCGCCGGACATGCCGACGATTATGTCCGTGGCCAATGTCACGCCGGGAACGCGTTGACGGATGCGGTCGATCAGGCTCAGATACCGTTCGATGGTGTAGCCACGCTTCATCCGGCGCAGCATCGTATCGCTACCGCTCTGGACCGGGATGTTGATGTTTTCCATCACTTTGTCGAGTGTGCCGACCGCATCGATGACTCGCTCGGGCATATCGGCGGGATGGGAGGTCAAGAAGCGAATGCGCCACAGGTCGTCGATCGCCGCGAGCGCATCGAACAGATCGGCCAGATCGGGCCGACCCGGCAGATCGCGGCCGTAACGATCGACGATCTGTCCGAGTAGCGTCACCTCGCGCGCGCCCTCGCTGACCAGTTGCCGCGCTTCCGCGACGATCTCTGAGATCGGCCGGCTCGCCTCGCGCCCGCGGCGGGACGGGACGATGCAATACGTGCAGGCCCGATTGCAGCCGTTGATGACCGATATCCAGCGAGTCGGGCGTGACTTCGTGCGCGAACCCGCGTCGTCCGAAGGGACGACGCACCCATCGCCCACCGCCGAAATGCGCAAGTCCGCGCCGAGCGTGAGAGCGACCAGCGCTACCCCATTTCGAGACGGCGCCGCGACCGGCGCCACCCGTTCGAGGAGCGATTCGAACTGGATCGGTCGAAAGAACTCCGACACGTGCGGCGCGCGTCGCTTCAAGTCGGAATGATCGGCGCCGACCATGCATCCGCCGACGGCGATGGTCACATCGGGCTTTCGGCGCTTCAGTTCTTTGAGCTCGCCGAGCTTGCCGAACGTCTTCTCTTCCGCCGCCGCCCGGACGGCACACGTATTCAGGACGATGACGTCGGCCTCTTCCATGTTGTCCGTGGCGCACAGACCGCGCTCCGCCATCTCGCGACCGAGCCGTTCCGAATCGGCTTCGTTCATCTGACAACCAACCGTCCAGATGAAAAAGCTCTTGGCCATCGCCCGCGAAGTATACGGACCCCGGCTATAATCGGTCCTCCCTATGTACCCAGAAGAATTGAAGTACACCGCCGAACACGAGTGGATCCGGATCGAAAATGGCCGCGGTCGTATCGGGATCACGTCGTTTGCACAGGACCAGCTCGGCGACGTCGTCTACGTCGAGCTTCCCAAAGTCGGCGCAACGGTCAAGCAGTTCGCGGTCTTCGGCGTCATCGACTCGGTCAAGGCGTCGTCCGATCTCTATTCGCCGGTCACGGGGACCGTCGTCGGAGTGAATGAGAACCTGACAACGAGCCCGCAGTTTGTGAACGAGGATCCGTACGGTGCGGGATGGTTGATCGACGTGGAGTTGGCCTTGCCGGATGAAGTTCCCGGCCTGATGGATGCGGCGGCGTATCAGGCGGGGCTGACCTAAGCGGACCGACGGGCGTCGGATTGTGATAGCGCCGCGACCGTTCAGCGCGGCGATTCTGGCTGGCGGCCAGAGTAGCCGACTCGGCTATCCGAAGGCGCTCTTGCGCCTCGGCACTGGGCACGTCCTGGTCGAGGATCTGGCGCGTCGGCTCGGGACGATCTCGGACGACGTGTTCATCGTCGCGAACGACGCGAGAGTTGCCGTACCGGGGATCCCGTCGTGGCCGGATCTCATTCCCGGAAAGGCGGCGCTCGGCGGAATCCTGACTGCGATCGAAGAGGCACGATTCGACCGCGTCTTCGTGACCGCTTGCGACATGCCGTATCTCTCGACCGAACTCGTGTCCGCGCTGGCGCGCATCGATGGTGACGTGGTTGTCCCGACGGTCGAGGGCCGCTTGCAGCCGCTCTTTGCGATGTACTCGCGACGCTGCGCGTCATCGATACGCGAGCGCCTGGTTTCGGACGATCTCCGGGTTGTCGGCTTCTTTCCTTCGGTCGACACCCGCGTCGTGACCGAAGCCGATGTTCGTTCGAATGACCCGGACCTGGCGTCATTCCGGAATATGAATACGCCTGCGACGTTGCGGGAAAACTACGAGTGGCTGAACGGGGAGTAGCATCACGTCACAAGTTTGGCGGCTACCGCGGGCGGCCCCGGAGAGACTCGAACTCCCGACGCCCTCCTTAGGACGGAGGCGCTCTATCCCCTGAGCTACGGGGCCGTATCGCGATTGTAAGTTATGCCCCCGCCCCCGCCATGAACATCCCGATCTCCTCGCGCGTGTATGCGTCCGCGTCACGGTCGGCCACGACGCGCCCGCGATACATCACCAGTATCCGGTCTGCGAGTCCCATGACCTCATCGAGCTCGGCCGACACGAGCAAGATCGCAGTGCCGGCGTCCCGCGCCGCGATGAGACGGCGATGAATCGTTTCGACCGAGCCGATGTCAACGCCTCGTGTCGGCTGGGCGGCGATGAGAATGCGCGGCTGTCGTGAGAATTCGCGCGCCACCACGGCTTTCTGCTGATTGCCGCCCGATAAAGCCGAGGCGAGCGTCGCGACCGACGGGACACGAATGTCGAACTCGCGCGCCACGCGCTCGGCAAACGCGTAAATCTGCGCCGCGATGATGCGTAGGCACTCGGCGAACGGTGGCCGATAGTACGACGAAAGGACGAGATTGTCGGCCAAGGGATAGCTCAAGACGAGGCCATGCTTGTGGCGGTCTTCTGGTATGTGCGCGATGCCGCGCTCGAATAAGGGATGCGGCGCCTCACCGGTGACGTCGAGGTCGTCGACGTGAACGCTGCCAGCGATCGGCCGCCGCAACCCGGTGAGAGTCTCGACAAGCTCCGATTGCCCATTTCCTTCGACGCCGGCGATGCCGACGATCTCGCCGGCCCGGACGGCGAAGGTCACACCGTCCACGGCGACCGCTCCACGATCGCCGATGACGCGCAGTCCCTCGACGCGAAGGCGAGTATCACCCGGATGTGGTTCCGTCTTCTTGACGTGTAGCTCGACCTCGCGCCCGACCATCATCGCGGCCAGCGACTGCTCGGTCGCACCATCCGCGGCGACCGTGCCGATCACCCGCCCGTCGCGCAGGACAGTCACACGGTCGGCCAGCGCGAGCACTTCGCGCAACTTGTGCGTGATGAACACGATCGCGGTCCCGGCCTTCGCCAGCGCGCGAACCACCGTGAACAGTTCGTCCGCTTCGCCGGGCGTTAGGACCCCGGTCGGCTCGTCGAGGACGAGAATGCGCGCAGAGCGGTACAGCGCTTTCACGATTTCGACCCGCTGCTGCACTCCAACCGGCAGATCGCGAATCAGGGCGTTCGGATCGACCGCCAGTCCGTGTCGTTCCGCCAGAGTCGCGATGCGACCGTGTACGGCGTCGTAGTCGAGGAATCCGTTCCGGGTTGTCTCGGCCCCAAGCATGATGTTCTCGGCCACGGTTAACGTCGGCACAAGCATGAAGTGTTGGTGGACCATGCCGATGCCGCGACCAATCGCGTCGCGCGGATCCCGAAACGCGACCGCGGCGCCATCGAGCAGGATTCTTCCCTCGTCTGGCGCATAGAGGCCGGAGAGGACACTCATCAAAGTGGACTTGCCGGCGCCGTTCTCGCCCAGTAGCGCGTGGATCTCCCCAACGCGAACGTCGAAATCGACGCCATCGTTCGCGACCACCCCGGGGAATCGCTTGACGATGCCGCGCATCGCCAGGACTGGACCGCCCGCGTCCGTCGTCACCGTTTCTCGTACGGCGTGCCAATCGCCGCTGGCGGCGTCGCCCGTCCGATTACACCGGCCAGAACGACGATCGTGAGGACATAGGGCAGCAGTCCAACCAACTGAAACGGCACGTCGATCCGCTGGATCTGGAGAGTTACAGGCAACGCCTCCGCGACGCCGAAGAGCAGGGCCGCTCCCCACGCGCCGAGCGGCGTCCATTTGCCGAAGATCATCGCCGCGAGAGCGATGAAGCCCCGTCCGTTCGTCATGAGCGGTTCGAAATGCGGGACCGATTCGAGCGTGAAGTACGCGCCGCCAAGACCGGCCATCGCGCCGCCGAGTAGCACCGCCTGATAACGCGTGCGCAGCACCCCAATGCCGACCGTGTCAGCGGCTAGCGGGTGTTCTCCGACCGCCCGCACCCGCAGTCCCCAAACGGTCTTGAAGAGCACGATGTGCACGATCGCGACACTGGCGATGGCCAGGTACGTCAGCGGCTTCTGCTCGAACAGGACACGCCCCACGAAGGGAATGTCCGCAAGCAGCGGAATCTCGATGGAAGGGAGCGTCGCCTGTCCCGGTGGCGCCCCGGTCGCAAAGAGCTGTCGATTGAGGAAGCCAGTCACGCCGAAGGCGAAGATGTTGACCACCGTGCCGCTGATGATTTGATCGACGCGAAAGTGGATCGACAGCACGGCGTGGAGGCTTGCGAGAAGGACGCCTGATACCACCGCGGCTACCGCGGCGATCGGAAGGCTGTGAGTGTAGATGCCGACGAAGAACCCGGTGAACGCGGCTGCCAGCATCATCCCTTCGATTGCGATGTTGACGACCCCAGAACGCTCGCAGAGGACGCCTGAAAGCGAACCGAACACGAGCGGCGTCGATCGGCTGATTGCGACCGCGAGCATCGCGATGACAACGTCGGAATTCACCGGCCGCGACCCCAGGAAGTCGATAGCTTCACGTCGGTCGCGGTGTCGGCCGGTCGCACGCGGTAGATGAACCGGATGATCTCTGGCGCCGCGATGAAAACGAGGATGAGCGCCTGGATGATCGAGATGATGTCGATCGGGATCTGGGACAGGAACTGCATCCGAGTCGCGCCGGCGCGCAAACCGCCGAACAGCAGCGCCGCGGGAATCAGGCCCAGCGGATTGTTTCGCCCGAGGAGCGCGACCGCGATGCTGTCGAAACCGTACCCGACGCTGAATCCGGGCGTGTGGTAGTAGTTCAACCCAACCACTTCGATCGTGCCGGCCAGCCCGGCCAGGGCGCCGGACACAGACATCGCCAGCATCGTCGTTCGCGCAACCGATATCCCGGCGTACCGCGCCGCGTGTGGATTCGCGCCGACCGTTCGGATTTCGAAGCCGATCGTGGTGGATTGGATCAGCCACCAGACGGCGATCGCGACGCCCAGCGCCAGCGGGAATCCCCAGTGCAGCCGAAAGCCTTCGAACAAGACCGGCAATCGCGCGGCGTCCGCGATCTTCGGCGTTTGAGCCACCGCAATGAATGGGCTCGGATCCTTCATCGGACCGGCGAGCAGCCAGCTTGTGACCTGGATCGCAACGTAATTGAGCATGATCGTGGTGATGACTTCGTGTGCCCCGGTGCGCGCTTTCAGGGCGCCAGGTATGAACCCCCAGGCGGCGCCGCCGAGCATACCGGCCGCAATCGCGACGCCCAGGTGAATTGGCCAGGGGAGTCCACTAATGGCGTAACCGGCGTAGACGGCGCAGAGTGCGCCGAGGCCGATCTGTCCCTCAGCGCCGATATTGAACAGGCCGGCCTTGAAAGCGAACGCGACCGCCAGACCACCAAAGACGTACGGAGTCGCCCAGACGAGCGACTCCGAAAGAGACTCCGGCCGGCCGATCGATCCCTCGTAGAGGCCGCGATAGGCCAGAAGCGCGTCACCACCGGTCACGGCGATGATCGCGGCGCCCAGAACCAGGGCAGTCGCGACCGCCAGGAGCGGTACTGTAATGCCGCGGACGATGAGTGGAATGCTCACCGTCCGCGGTCGAGAACTAGGCCTGCGGGCAGTTGCCGGTCGGCTTCGTCCAACCGGTCTTGATGGAGTTGTCCTTCAACCCCTTGTCGATGTCGGCTAGCTTGGCCTTGGTGGCCGCCGTGACCTGGGCATCGAGATCGTGGAAAGGCGCCAGACCAACGTCGCCGACGATGTTGCCGCCCTTGAACTTACCGTCCTGAACGCCCTTGACGAGGTTGAACACGCCCGGCGTGATCAGCTTCATCGAACTGGAGAGGAGACTCGCCTTCACCTCGGGCAGCGTCATGTATTGATCGGTGTCCACACCGATGCCGAGGATCTTCTTCTCGTTGGCGGCGATGAGGCCGCCATTGCCGGTCAATCCTCCGGCCGCAAAGACGATGTCCGCCTTTTGGTCGATCATTTGAAGCGTCGTGCTCTTGCCCCAATCGGGGTCGGTGAATCCCTTGGCGAGGCCACCAGGATGGCACGCTGAGAGGATCTTGATGTCGGCCTTGGCGGCCTTCGCACCGGCGATGTAGCCAGCGCCGAACTTCTCGACCGGCGGCACGATCGGCGTGCCCAGAACCTGCCCGATTGTGCCGGACTTGGTTTGCATCGCGGCGAGGGCACCAGCCAGGTATCCGGCCTTGTCCTCGTCGAAGATCAGGCCAGCAAGGTTCTCGGCATCCTTCTCCTGGAATTGATCGACGCCGATGAACCTCATCTTCGGGTACTTCTTGGCGGCGTCGGCCGTCGCCTGGCCGAGCGCGAACCCGACCGTGACGAGAACGTCGTAGTTGTCCTGTCCGAACTGGTCGATGTTCTTCGCGTAGTCTTTCGGGTCGGTCGTCTCGACAAACTTGACCTGAGCGCCGAGTTCGCGCTGTGCGCGCTGGACGCCTTCCCAGGCCGACTGGTTGAAGCTCTTGTCATCGATCTTGCCAACATCGGTCACGAGTCCGACCTTCAAGCCGGCCGGCTTCGCGGCGGGCTTGGTCGGCTCGACAGATGGCTTGGTCGGCGCCGGAGCTGGCTTGGTCGGCTCGACCACCGGCTTGGGCGCCTCCGCCGGTTTCGCGGGCTCGGCGGGCTTGGGCGCCTCGGCTGGTTTGGCCGGGGCGGTGGTAGGCTTTGGCGCTGCCGTCGCGGTCGGCGGTGCGGCGGGCGCACAGGCCGAGAACGCGACCGCGGCTGCCACGAAGAGATACAGCGGCGATCTAAGCCATCGGAGCATTGGGCAATGATTCTCCTGTTGAATGATGGTTGCGATACTAAACGAAAGGGTCACCGAGGCGCGATTCATCGTCGGCCGCGCCGAAATGGATTGTTGCCCTGGCGGCACCTCGCGCGACTGCCCTGCGATGGGCGGCGGACGGTCGAACGGTCAGTCGTCGTCCTGGCGGCTCAAGATCCAGCCGAGCGTCACAATTCCCGCGATCGGCATCGCGACTGCCACGCCGATCGCGAAATCGCTCGCTCGCTGGCCATTCAACGACAGCAGGAACAGCCATGTGAGGGCGCTGAATACCACGATGAACGCCAGCACGATGACGACTGGGTGCAGCGCGCGCATTACGACATTGTAGATCGGCACACGAGCCGGACTCGGAAGTTGGCGTGTTCAACATCGATGGCCGGTTCTATGCCCTGACGAATGCCTGCGTTCATCAGGGCGCGCGGGTTTGCCTGGGGAAAGTGTCCGGTACGGCGCTTCCATCGCGCGTGTACGAGTTCAAATACGGCCACGAAGGCCGAATCCTACGGTGTCCGTGGCACGGATGGGAGTACGACGTGACCACCGGGGAGTCGCTTTTCGACCCGGCGACCCGGGTCGTCACCTATCCGGTGATCGTCCGTGACGGCGCCGTGTACGTGGCGGTCGAGGAGCGAATCCGGCCATAATAAATGGGCTACTGTGATTTACACTTTGGACGATGCCGCCGTCGCGGTTCTCCAGTCATACAGCCGAAATCGGCACACGCGGCCGTCGGCCATGTTTCGGAAATTGCGACGGATGCGTCAGAACCAGTGTTTCGGTGATTATCCGATCGTCGCAACGCTTGTGCATACCGTTCGTGGAATGGGCATCCAGTTCAATCGCGGCCAGTTGCGGAATACCCTCAGGTACTCGACACAGTTGAGCGACATGAGCAATCGTGAACGCAAGCACCTGCTCGACGCCCTCGAGAGCGCGAACTGACCGTTCGCCGCGAGTTCACCGTCGCGACGTTCGTGGTGTGGCGGCAGCGTATCTTGCTGCACTGGCACGCCAAATTGGCGATGTGGCTTCCCCCAGGCGGTCACATTGAATCGGACGAACTCCCGGACGATGCCGCGGTGCGCGAGGTCCACGAGGAAACCGGCGTCTTTGTGCGGCTCGTCGGCGAGCGTGGCCTCGACATCGCGGCGCCTCGCCAATTGACACGTCCGGAGGGCATTCAGGTGGAAGACATCGCGCCCGGCCACCAACACATCGACCTCGTGTACTTCGCCGTGCCCCTCGATGATGCAACCGCTGAGTCGCGTCTGACAGCCGATCGTACCGACTGGTACGGGCGCGAGGAGCTCGATCGAGTCGGTGTCAACGCGGAAATCCATCAGTGGTGCGAGCGGGCTCTGGTCCGCGTCCCAATCTACGTCGGCCGAACACCGACCATTCGCTAGAATCGGTGCCGTTTCTGGAGGGCGATCTTGCATTACCGCTTGTTTACCTCTGAGTCGGTTTGCGCCGGTCATCCGGACAAGGTCGCCGACCAGGTGTCCGATGCAATTCTTGACGCGGTATACGAACAAGACCCCCGTGGCCGGGTCGCAATGGAAACGCTCGTCACTCGAAACCAGACCGTTCTGGCCGGCGAGGTGACCACGACCGCGACCGTCGATTTTGAATCGGTCGCTCGCCGCGTCATTCGCCGCCTTGGCTACACCGAGGACGAATACGAATTCACCGATCGTTCGCCGATCTTTACGCGTATCTCGAAGCAGTCGCCCGATATCGCCCAGGGTGTCGACGATGGCGGCGCTGGCGACCAGGGCATGATGTTCGGCTACGCCACGAACGAAACGCCCGAACTGATGCCCCTGCCGATCACGCTCGCGCACGCGATCTGCCAGGCGATCGACGCCGCTCGGGAGACACGCTCGATTCCGTACCTGCGCCCGGACGGCAAGTCCCAGGTGACTGTTCGATACGAGAACGGAAAGCCCGTCGCGGTCGATAAGGTCGTGATGGCCGTGCCGCACGAGGCTCACGTGACCAACGAACAGATCAAGGCGGACTTGATCGCCAGGGTCGCCGAGCCGATTCTCCGAAAGTACGGTTACGCGATTGATGCCCAGAATGTGATCGTCAACGGCACCGGCCGCTGGATCGTCGGTGGCCCGGCGTCTGACACCGGCCTGACCGGCCGCAAGATCGTCGTCGATGGGTATGGTGGCATGGCAAGAGTCGGCGGTGGCGCGTTCTCCGGCAAGGACGCGACGAAGGTCGACCGTTCAGGCGCCTACGGCGCGCGATTTGTCGCAAAGAACGTCGTCGGCGCCGGTCTGGCCGACCGCTGCGAGGTCCAGTTGGCCTACGCGATCGGTGTCGCCCGACCGGTCGGCACCGCGATCGAGACATTCGGCACGGCCAGGGCCGATCAGGCCAGGATTGAGAAGTTCGCGGAAGAGGTCCTCGACACGTCGGTTCGCGGCATCATCGAGGGACTGCGGCTGCGCCGCCCCGTCTATGAGAAGACGGCTGCGTATGGGCACTTCGGCCGAGCCGAATTCTCCTGGGAACAGGTCGTCCAAGCCGCCGTGCGCGCCTGACGTGTCCACCAATATCGTGACGGCGGCCGACATCCGACTGGTAGATCCTGAACTGGCCGCGCTGATTGCGCACGAGGAACGTCGTCAGGCCACGACGCTGATGCTGATTCCGAGCGAAAACTATGCCTCGCTGGCCGTCCGCCAGGCGCAGGGATCGCTTCTCACGAACAAGTATGCCGAGGGCTATCCGAAGCGTCGGTACTACAACGGCAATGAGTTCGTCGATTCGGTCGAGGCACTCTGCCTTACCCGGGCGCGAACGCTTTTCGGAGCCGAGCACGCCAACGCCCAACCTCACGCTGGCGCACCGGCGAACATGGCCGCCTATCTTGCGCTCCTGAAGCCCGGAGACACGATTCTCGGAATGTCACTTGCGCACGGCGGCCACCTGACCCACGGATCGCCGGTGAACTTTTCAGGCCAGCTCTACCGATTCGTCTCCTACGGCGTGCGCCAATCCGACGAATTGATCGACTACGACGAGGTTGCGACCGTCGCGCGCGCCGAGCGTCCGAAGATGATCGTCGCCGGCGCGACCGCGTATCCGCGCGAGATCGACTTCGCGCGTTTTGGCGAAATCGCGCGCGAGGTCGGCGCGCTCCTCCTAGTCGATATGGCGCACATTGCTGGGCTCGTCGCCGCTGGCGTCCACCCGGACCCGGTTCCGCACGCCGATGTCGTGACTTTCACGACCCACAAGACTCTGCGCGGACCACGCGGAGCGATGATTCTCTGTCGGCCCGCTCACGCGCGCGCGATCGATCGGGCGGTGTTCCCCGGCCTCCAGGGCGGTCCATTCGAGCACGCGATCGCCGCCAAGGCGGTGGCGCTGCGTGAAGCGGCGACCGAGAGTTTTCGCGAATACGGGCGCCAGATCATCCGCAATTCACGCGCCCTCGCGGCGGGCCTTCTCGCGTGTGGATTCCGCCTCGTATCCGGGGGGTCGGACAATCACCTAATCCTGATGGACGTCACGTCACTCGGGATCAGCGGTCGCGATGGCTCGAACGCTCTCGAGGCCGGCGGATTGGTCGCCAACAAGAATACTATTCCGTTTGACCCTCGCCCACCGGCTGAAGGCAGCGGGATCCGGCTCGGTACGCCCGCCATGACGACACGCGGTATGCGCGAAACCGAGATGGCGCGCGTCGCTGGCTGGATCGACCGGCTCTTGCGCGATCGATCCGAGGAAACCGCCCGCTCGGTACGTGCCGAAGTCGAGGAGTTGTCGTTGCGCTTCTGGCCGGAGTCGCTCGGTCCCGTCCCCGCCGCGACGAGCTAAGCTCCGTGGCGCACCGTTTCCTCGAACGGCTCGCGCGCGGACCGATTCTGGCCGATGGCGCGATGGGAACGATGCTCTACAGCCGCGGTGTCTCGTTCGACCGCAGCTTCGACGAACTGAACGCGAGCCGCCCAGATCTCGTCGAGCAGATCCATCGCGAGTACATCGTGGCCGGCGCGGAAATCATCGAGACCAACACGTTCGGCGCAAATCGCGTACGCCTGGCACAGCACGGCCTCGAAGGCCGAGTTCGCGAACTGAACAATCGCGGCGTTCGATTGGCGCGCGAGGCGCGTGAGATCACCGGGGAGTCGGTCTTCGTCGCCGGCTCGGTCGGACCGATCGGCCAGAGCCTACAGCCGCTCGGCAGCCTGAGTCTGTACGACGCGCGCCAGGCGTTCAGCGAGCAGATCGAGGCGCTCCTCGAGCGTGGCGTCGATCTCTTCGTGCTCGAAACGTTCACCGACCTATCGGAAATCGTGGAAGCGATCCTGGCGGTGCGAGCCGCGACGGATCTGCCGATCGTCGCACAGATGTCGTTCGGCGACGATCGACGGCTAGATTCGGGAATGTCGGCGTCGATCGTCGCTCGCTCGCTCGCGCTCGCGGGCGCCGACGTCGTCGGCCTGAATTGCGGGGTCGGCCCTCAGGCGGCGCTCGATGTCGTGCGCGAGATGCGATCGGCGTCGTCGGTCCCGATCGCAGCGCAACCGAACGCCGGCAGTCCGGCGCTGGTGGGTGGCCGTACGGTTTACGTCGCGACGCCCGACTATTTCGGTGATCTGGCCCGATCGTTCGTCGCCGAGGGCGCTTCGTTGATCGGTGGGTGTTGCGGAACGACGCCCGAATTCATCCGCGCGATGCGCCTCGGACTTGCGGCCGATCCGAGTGAGGCCGATCGGCCCCGGGTCGTCGCGGTCGCGGCGCCGGAGCCGTTGGCAATCGAGGAGAGCGAGCGGGATGACCCCCACACGCTGGCGGCGAAGCTCAAGCGCGGCGATTTCATCGTGTCGGTTGAGATCGACCCTCCCCGCGGCCTGAATCCGCGGAAGGCGATCGAGGGCGCGATCACGTTGCGTGACGCGGGCGTCGATTGCATCAATATCGGCGACTCGCCGATGGCGACCGTGCGGATGAGCGCCAGCGGGATGGCGCTGCTCGTCCGCCGCGATGCCGGCGTCGAGCCGATCATTCACTGCACGCCGCGCGATCGGAATCTGATGGCGCTGCAAAGCGATCTGCTCGGCGCACACGCGAACGGCATTCGCAACGTCATCGCCGTGACCGGCGATCCGCCGCGCATTGATTCGTCACCGCGGTCGACGACCGTCTGGGATGTCGATTCGATCGGTTTGATCGCGCTCCTCAAGCGCTTCAATCAGGGGATCGACGCCGCCGGGAAGTCGATCGGGCGTCGAGCCGCGTTCACGGTTGGTTGCGCCGTTACACCGACCGCCGACGATATCGATCGCGAAGTCGACCGACTTCGACAGAAGATTGAGGCCGGCGCCGACTTCGTCCTGTCGCAGCCACTCTGGTCGATCGAGCAATTGCTCGCGTTCGAAGAACGTGTGGGACGCCTGCCGGTGCCCCACATCCTCGGCATCTTGCCGCTCGAGTCCTCGAAACACGCCGAGCTGCTTCACAACGAGGTGCCTGGCATGACCGTGCCACCCGAGGTGCGCGAGCGCATGCGCCGGGCGGGCGAGCGCGGTCGGGAGGTCGGCCTCGAGATCACCGAGGAGCTCATTCAACAGGCGCGCGGTCGCGTCCAAGGCGTCTACATCATCACGTCGTACGGCCGTTATGACGCGGCAGTCGACCTCGTCACAAGCCTGAAGGCGGCGGTCGGCTCTACGGACTGAACTCGCTGCACTCTTTCTGGTAGAGCCGCGCGATCCGGGACGCGAACCCGGCCGGGTCCGACATCCGTGATGAAAGTATGAAGTTCAACTGCCGATCGAGTTCGTCGAGTTGGCCGCGGCGCCCGTTCGGACCGTGAAACTCGCGCCAGACCTCGGCCTGGATCCGAAATGCGGACTCCTCCGTTTCGAGACACCCATCCTCGGTTCCGACCAGCCGCTGGTTAATCGTGTCGTTCAAGTGCGACAGTTCGTGCGCGAGAATGGTCGCCAACGATCGCCGATCGCCTCCGCGCCATCGAGTGCTCACGGCGATCCAATTGCGCCGGGCCGAATACATCGCTCCGACGTCGCGCGGCAGCGGAGCCCACGCGATTCCGAGGGGATTGGCGTCGGAGACCGCGACGAGTGGTTGTCCGGACGGGGCGGCTCGGAGTGTCGCGAGGGCATCACGCAATGGTGGATCGATGCGGGCGGCCGGGTCATCGCCACGGGTTCCGGTGGTCGCGTCCGGCGGGATGACGAGCGCCTGCTCTTTCAGCAAATCGCCGGCGAGCACGCGTGTGACCGCACCCGGCGGCGGCATTCCGGGGATCGCATCGATCCATCGTTGGAGCGTGACGCGCTGAAATCGTTGCACCACGAACGGACCGATTCGCTCGGGTCGCGACGTCGGGAATCCATACAGGTCCAGCGCTCCCTTCTGGCTCCAATCGCCGATCTCGGCCGGATTCGGATTCGCCAGGAAGTACTCTCGGATTCCGGTATCCTCGAGCCATGCCATCCGAATCGCGGCCGAACGCGTCGCGTCGCCAGCCGACCCGTCATCTCCGATCGAGACGGGTATCCCCTTCGCGGTGCGTAGCACCGCGTCTCGCCCCGCGTCCGAGAGGATGTCCATCGTATTGGCGAGGACTGTCCGCTCCTGATCCGGCCGCCATTGCAGCAGGGCACCCTGCGTGGCCTGGTACACGAAACCATCGGATCCAACGAAGCGCGTCGATGCCGGGTAACCGAGCGTTCGAACGCCACCCAAACGCTGGAAGTCGCGCCAGAACATGACGCCGCCATCGTTCGTGATCGCGTATCCGCGGCCATCGCTGCCGCCGGCCTGCCCGTAGAACCATCCGTTCCGGACGCCTTGCTCCGGATCGGCGGCCGCGACCGGCCGCGCAAAGGCGACGAGCAAGAGCAGCGCCAGGATCGGCGAATACACGCGCATACTCGGCTCTCGATACTATCATCGCCGCGGCCGGTCGGCCGAGGGAGAGTGCGTGGGGTTGATCGTCCAAAAGTACGGTGGAACCTCGGTCGCCGGCGCCGAACGCATCAAGTCGGTTGCCAAGCGAATCGCGCGTTCGCGGGGTGAGAGCAATCGTGTCGTCGCGGTCGTGTCGGCGATGGGTGACAAGACTGACGACCTGATCGCGCTTGCCCATCAGATCGCATCCGAACCGGACGATCGCGAGATGGATCTGCTGCTGTCGACTGGCGAGATCGAGTCCTGCGCCCTGGTGACGATGGCGCTCCACGCGATCGGCGAGCCCGCGATCGCTCTTACGGGAGCGCAAGCGGGCATCAAGACGGAACGAGCGCACCGGCGCGCACAGATTCGTTCGATCGATCCGTATCGCATCAACCGGGAGCTCGATCGCGGCCGCATCGTCGTCATTGCGGGATTTCAGGGCATTACCGACGATATGGATGTCACGACGATGGGACGTGGCGCGTCCGACTTGACGGCCGTCGCGTTGGCCGCCGCGATGAAGGCGGACTTGTGTGAGCTGTACAAGGATGTCGACGGCATCATGACCGCGGATCCAAACCTGGTATCGAATGCGCGACTGCTCGAAGAGATCGATTACGAGGAAATGCTGGAGCTAGCGCAGCAAGGCGCTCGCGTCTTGGCGCCGCGCGCGGTCGAACTCGCGGCAGTGTTCCACGTTCCTCTGGTGGTCCGATCGAGCTTCAACGAGAACCCCGGCACGCTGATTCACGAGGGGGTGAAGATGGAACTCCGAAACAAGGTGCGCGGGATCGCGCATGATTCTGACGTTGCGAAAGTCACGATTCAGGGTGTCGAGGACCGGCCCGGGATTTCGGCGGCACTCTTCGAACCGTTGGCCGACGCTGGAATCAGTGTCGACGTGATCGTGCAAAACGCGAGCTCACAGAATGTGACTGACCTGTCATTCACTGTCGGCAAGGGCGATCTCGCGCGAACGGTGCGTCTGGTCGAGTCGCTGGCGGAGCGCATCGGCGCCGCGCGCGTGAGTGCAAGCGAGGGCTGGGCGAAGGTGTCGATCGTTGGCACCGGAATGCAGCATTCTCCGGGCTATGCCGCCCGGATGTTTCGCGCGCTGGCCGACAAGCAGATCAACATCGAGATGATCACGACGTCCGAGATCCGCATCACCTGCATCATCGATTCGGCGCGCACCGCGGACGCCGTCCGCGCGCTCCACGAGACGTTTCGGCTCGACAAGGCCGAGCTATAGACAGCCGACGGCCGCGCAACCGGCGTGACTGAGGAGCGTATCGGTTACCTCCTCGGCTTTCGGACCGTGCCGGGGATTGGCATCGTCCGAATGCGCCGACTGATTGACGCGTTCGGCGACGCGCGCTCGGCGTGGCATGCATCGGTGGGCGAATTGATCGCCGCGGGCGTACAGCCACGAGCCGCCGAAGCGATCGTGACGGCGCGGCGCCGATTCGATCCGGCTGCCGAACTGGCCCGCCTCGAGAAAGCTGGCATCGTCGCGGTCGCCTGGGATGATGCCGGATACCCGGGGCGCCTCGCCGAGATTCCAGCCGCGCCGCCAGTCCTGTTCGTTCGAGGAACGTTGCCGGATCTCGCGGCGCCTTGGCTGGCGATCGTCGGTACTCGTCACGCGACTGCCTACGGTCGCGCCATGACCGAGCGCTTGGCGCGCGATCTGGCGGCTTCCGGGGTGGTGATCGTCAGTGGATTCGCGCGCGGAGTCGACACGTGGGCACACCGCGCCGCGTTGGCGGCCGGCGGCGCAACGGTCGCCGTCTTCGCCTGCGGACTCGACGTCATCTATCCGCCGGAGAATCGTGCTCTGGCCATCGACATCGTTGCGACCGGCGCTTGCGTCAGCGAGCACATGCTCGCCGTCAAGCCGGAAGCGACGAATTTTCCGGCGCGCAATCGGCTGATCTCCGGACTGTGTCAGGCCACGCTCGTGGTCGAGGCGGGAGAGCGCAGCGGAGCGCTGATCACGTCGGCATTCGCGGCCGATCAGGGGCGAGACGTCATGGCTGTGCCTGGTCCGGCCACCTCGCCGCGCAGCGTGGGGACGAATCGCTTGATTCAGGATGGCGCGAGACTGGTCGTCGACGCTTCGGACGTCCTCAGCGAACTCGGGATCGATGATCGCCATCCACGCCAACTGGGACTCGATGGTCAGAGCGTCGATGACGGACTTGGCGTCGCGTTGCTGGCGGCGCTGGACGACGGTCCCGCCCGGGCGGATGAACTCGCGCGTCAACTTGTGAGGCCGGTCGCCGAGGTCGCGAGTCGCTTGACGACCCTGGAAATCGACGGGTATGTACGCCAGGTAGCCGGTCTGAATTTCCGCGCGCGGCGCTAGAGTAGGGAGCTATGCCTGTCAAGAAGAAGAAACTCGTCATCGTTGAATCGCCCGCGAAGGCGCGCACGGTCGGCAAGTACCTCGGATCCAGCTACATCGTTCGGCCGTCGGTCGGACACATCCGTGATCTGCCGGCCAATCGTCTCGGCGTCGATGTTGAGAATGATTTCACTCCGCGCTACGTTATTCCGGAAGCGAAGAAGGGCATCGTCAAGGGGTTGCGCGCCGACGCTCGCGCCGCTGGGGAAATCATCCTGGCGACCGACCCCGACCGCGAAGGCGAAGCGATCAGTTGGCACATCCTCGAAGCTCTGAACGTCAAAGGCTCCATTCCCGTTCGACGCGTCGAGTTTCATGAGATCACCAAGGAAGCGATTCGCGAGGCCTTCCGGCAGCCGCGCGAGATCAATCAGAATCTGGTCGACGCGCAGCAAGCGCGCCGGATTCTCGACCGACTGGTTGGTTACAAGATCAGCCCCCTACTACGCCGCAAGATCACGCGCAAAGGCTTGTCGGCCGGGCGCGTCCAATCGGTCGCCGTGAGGTTGATCGTCGATCGCGAGCGAGAGGTCGACGCTTTCGTGCCGCGCGAGTACTGGACGATCGACGTCGAACTCGATCGCGAGCGTGGCTCAACCGGAACTGTCGGCGAGAAGGTCACCGCGACGCTTCACACCATCGGCGAGCGCCGCGCCGAGATCGGCACGGGTGCCGAGGCTGAATCGCTCCGCGATTCCCTGGCTGATGCTACCTATGCCGTGCGGGACGTTCGGAAGCGCGAGGTGGCTCGCAATCCTTCCGCGCCGTTCACGACCAGCACGCTCCAACAGGAGGCGTCGCGCAAACTCGGCTTCACGGCTCGGCGCACGATGGCCGTCGCGCAAGGTCTTTACGAAGGTAAGGACATCCCGAAAGAGGGCTCGGTCGGCCTGATCACGTACATGCGCACCGATTCGACGAATCTGGCCGCCTCGGCGGTGGAACCGATTCGCGCTTACATCGGTCAAGTCTATTCGGCACAACACGTCCCACCGGAACCGCGAACGTTTCGCTCGCGAGCGCGCAATGCTCAGGAAGCTCACGAGGCCATTCGGCCAACGTCGATCGAGCGGACACCGGAGTCGGTTCGGCGGCATTTGACGACCGACGAGAACCGGCTTTATCGCCTCATCTGGCAGCGCACGGTCGCGTGTCAAATGGCATCGGCCATCCTGGATACGACGACGATCGACATCGACGCCGTTTCCGGGTCGGCCAAGTATGGCCTCCGAGTCAGCGGCGCGATCGTTCGATTCCCGGGATTCACGGCGGTCTATGAGGAGGGGCGCGACGATGATGCCGTGCCGCGCGACGAAGAAGGATCCGAGCCGGTGCGAGGATTGCCCGATTTGGCAGTCGGCGAATCGCTGCGACTCGGCGCGATCGCGCCGGAGCAGCACTTCACCCAGCCGCCGCCGCGGTTCACGGAAGCATCGCTGGTCAAGGCACTCGAGGAGTTCGGCATCGGACGCCCGAGTACGTACGCGCCGATCCTGACGACGATTCAAGAACGAGGCTACGTCGACCGTCACGAACGGCGCCTTCGGCCGACCGAACTGGGCAAGGTGGTGAACGACTTGCTCGTTGAGCATTTCCCGGAGATCGTCGATGTCAACTTCACATCGGATATGGAGGAACGGCTCGACGCGATTGCGCAGGGCGATGGCGCGGGCGACCGTCCGGTGTGGGTGCAGGTTCTGACCGACTTCTACCTTCCCTTCGAAGAAACGCTCGCGAGGGCCGATCGCGAGATGGAGCAAGTGGAACTCGCGCCCGAAATAACGGACGAGGTGTGCGAGACCTGCGGACGGCTGATGGTCATTAAGTACGGCCGATTCGGCAAGTTCCTCGCGTGCAGTGGCTACCCGGAGTGTCGCGGCGCGCGGTCGATCGTGACGAAGATCGATGTCCTGTGTCCCAGTTGCGGCGGCGACATTATCGAGAAGCGGACCCGGCAGCGCCGCATCTTCTTCAGTTGCTCGAATTGGAAGGGCGATGACGTCGCCGACTCTTGTAAGTTTGCCGCCTGGGCGCGACCCGCGCCTTGCCCGACCTGCAAGACGGCCATGATGCCGGCTGGCAAGGATGACGCCATGTGCCCGCGATGCAGTCCCGGAGTGGCGAGTGCGCCGGGCGACGATCTGGTCGAGGAGGCGCTGTCGGCATGAGCGCCTCCAGGTTGGCCCGGGCGCGCGAGCGCCTTCGGTCGGTGGACGTTGACGCATTCCTCGTCAGCCGTCCCGCCAATCGACGCTGGCTGACTGGTGTATCGGCCGAGGATGCATCGCAATCGGCGCACGCGGGTTGGGTCTATGTCGATCGACATCGGGCGGCCCTCGTCACATCGTCGCTCTATCACGGCGCGGCGGTTGCCGAGGCGCGTGATTGCGAGGTCGTTCTTGCCACGGCGCGGATACACGAAACTTTCGCCGAACTGATTCGATCGTCTGGCGCTCGTCGTGTCGGTTTCGATCGCGGGTGGTTCACGTTCCAGAACCGCGACGATCTAGCTTCCGCGCTCCACGACTGGGCGGAGTTGGTCCCGGTTGACGACCCGATCGAGCCGCTCCGAGTCGTCAAGGATTCGAGCGAGCTGGCGGCGATTCGCACGGCGGTCGCGCTCTCCGACGCGGCGATGGAGGCGGCCTATGGCGAGGTGAAGCCGGGCATCACCGAGCGCGACTTGGCGTGGTTCTTCGAAGCCTATATGCGGACGCGAGGCTCCGAGGGGCTTGCGTTCGAGGCTGGGGTCGCGTCGGGTCCGAACGCCGCCGTGCCGCACCACAAGCCTTCCGATCGGAAGCTGGGTCGCGGAGATCCGGTCTGGATCGACATCGGAGCCCGGATCGATGGGTACTGCTCCGACATCACACGCTCGTTCGCGGTCGGACGCGCGAGCGACGAGTATCGCGCGCGCTGGCAAATCGTTGCCGACGCGCAACGCGCCGCGTTCGACGTCATTCGCCCGGGCGCAACCGGGCGCGAATGCGACCTCGCCGCGCGGGGATTCCTCAATCGCGCCGGGTACGGAGACGCGTTCGGCCACAGCCTGGGCCACGGCGTCGGCCTTGTAATCCATGAGGCGCCGCGCCTGTCGCGCTGGTCGGACGATCGCCTCGAACCGGGGATGATCGTCACCGTCGAGCCAGGGATCTACCTGGAGGACTGGGGCGGGATTCGCCACGAAGAGTACGCGGTCATCACTCCGTCCGGCTGCGAAATCCTTACGACCGCGTCGCGCCCGCTCGAAATCTGACGTGCGCATCCTGGGGGTCGCGCAGGTCAACCGCTATCTGCGCGATGTCTTCGAAATGGACGCGACGCTCCTGGACCTGTGGGTCGAGGGCGAGATCTCGAATTTTCGCCGGGCAGCTTCCGGGCACTGTTACTTCACGCTGAAGGACGCCACGTCACAGATCGCGTGCGCGTGGTTCGCCAGGCACATTCCGTCCAGGCTGCCATTGCCGGTCGATGGTCAGCAGTCACTCGTACACGGTCGAGTATCCATCTACGAGCAGCGTGGCGAGTATCAGATCATCGTCTCGGCGGTGCGCGCGGGTGGCGCCGGCGCCGATCAATTGCGTTTCGAGGCGTTACGCGCGCGTTTGGAGGCCGAAGGCCTGTTCGACGAGACCCGGAAACGACCGCTACCGCGCTTTCCTCGACGGGTCGGTCTCGTGACGTCCGAGACCGGGGCGGTTCTCCACGACATCGTGCAGGTCCTTTCTCGGCGCTTTCCCGACGTGGAATTGGTCGTGGTGCCGACGCTCGTTCAGGGCGACGGAGCCGTCGAGGGCATCGTCGACGCCCTGGCGGCTCTGGAAGCCTGGGGACGGGCGGACGTCGTCATCATTGCGCGCGGCGGAGGTTCGTCCGAGGATCTCTCCGCGTTCAATGACGAGCGCGTTGCACGTGCGATCTTTGGATCGCGCGTGCCGGTCGTGGCCGGGATAGGTCACGGCACCGACTACACGATCGCCGACCTCGTTGCCGACATTCGCGCACCGACGCCATCGGCAGCCGCGGAGCTCGTCGTTCCAGACGTGCGCGATACCCAGACGTTGCTCGCCGACACGCTCGCGCGTCTCGAAAGCGTGATCGGTGGGGTGCTGTCCGCGCGACGAAGCGATGTCGATGATCTTTCCTTGCGCTTGGAGCGCCGCTCACCGACGCGAACCCTGGCGCAGCGCCGCCTTGCGATCGACACACTTGTGGATCGCGCATTCAGGCAAACTCGCGCCACGATCGACGTATCTCGAGCGACCCTGGACGGCGAACGCTCACGTCTAGATGCGCTCAGTCCTTTGGCAGTCCTGGGACGAGGATTCAGTATCGTCTATGACGCGCGCACCGGCCGGGTCTTGCGGCGCGCGAGCGACTCGGTGATTGGTGCCCCGATTGCGGTGCGGCTTGCGAGCGGCTCGCTGGACGCGCGCGTAGAAGCGATCGACGCGGACGGCTCGTTCGCGACAGCGGGGCGATTAGAGTAGGTACGGAGGTGGTACAGCAAATGGATGACGTAACCGGGAGCGTCGATGCCGACGATGGCACCGCGAGCGCGACGGACCGTCTATTCGACGGGTTACGCGCCGTGGATGACCTCGATTACGAGGACCTGTTCGCGCACCTCGAAGCGATCGTCGCGGCGCTGGAACGCGAGGACCTGCCGCTGGAGCGCGCCGTCGCGCTGTACGAACGCGGGGTCAGCGTTTCCCGCGCCGCCAGCGCGCGCCTCGACGCCGCCGAACTGCGCATCAGCCGCCTAACGCCCGACGCCGAGGCATCTCTGCGCGACGACAGCCAGTAGCTACGGCACGAATGGCGCGGTCGCGAAAGCGCTATCCGACAAGACGCCGAGTTGATCGACCGGCCAGTACGACAGCCAGGCTTTGCCGATGATGTTGTCGCGGGGAACCGGACCCCAGACGTGCGAGTCACTGGAATTGTTTCGATTGTCGCCCAGAACGAAATACCGACCAGTCTGTATCCGCTCCGGCCCCCAACTGTAGGTGCCGTTTTCGTTGATGTACGCCTCAACGACAAACCGATTGTTGACATAAACCTGACCTCGGCGGATCTCGACGAGATCGCCAGGGACCGCGATGACCCGCTTGATGAAATCGCGGCTGGGGTCGCGCGGGAATCGGAACACGACGATTTCACCGCGGCGCGGCTCGCCGAACATATAGACCGCACCATCTTCGACGCTCGAACGATCGGCCACGATTCCGGGGAAAACGGTATTCAGCAACGACGAGTCGAGGTGCCAGTAGAGAGCCTTGTTCACCAGCAGGTATTGGCCGTCCTGCAACGTCGGCTCCATGCTGCGGCCCTCGACCTTGAAGTTCTGGACGACCGCCCGAACGAGGAGGAAGATCACCGCCGTCAGCAGGAGGGTCTCGGCTAGATCACGGAGTGTTGATTTCATGACCTTGCCCGCGCCTCTCGCAACTGCTCAAGTATAGTTACGGCCGTGCCGCAACTTACCGTCAACGACGGTTTCCGCTTCGGTTGTGGCTTCATTCTGGCCTGGCTCGCCTTCTACTTCGCGGCCATCATCGTCCTCGCGATTGGCGTACTGATCGCGATGCTGTTCAACGTCAATCTGCCGCTCGGTGGACGATTGCCCGGCATCTAGGCCCGGCTGGCGTCGTGTGTCAGGACAATTGCCTCGGCAACCTCGCGCATCGACTTGCGAGAGTTCATCGATAGCTTCTGGATTCGGCGAAAGGCTTCGTCCTCGGTCAGCCCGGACGCCTTCATCAGGAGACCCTTTGCGCGCTCGACGGTCTTGCGGGTCTCCAGAGCATCGCGAAGGTCGGTCGCTTCCTTCTCGACCGATCGGAGGTCCTTGAATCGCGCGATCGCGACTTCAATTGCGGGAACGAGATCGGTCTCGCCGAACGGCTTGACCAGATATCCCGCCACGCCCGCTTCGCTGGCGCGCCGCGCGAGATCCTGCTGCGAGAACGCGGTCAACAACAGCACCGGCGCAATCCGCTCATCACTGATCGCCCGGGCGGCGTCGATTCCGTCCATCTCCGGCATCTTGACGTCCATGACCACGACGTCAGGTTTGAGTTCGCGGGCAAGGCGCACCGCGGTCGCGCCGTCGCCGGCCTCCCCGACAACCGCGTAGCCGAGTCCGGACAACATTTCGCGGAGGTCGAGCCGGATGATTGACTCGTCGTCTGCGATCAAAACCCGAACCTGGGTCACGTCGTTTCCAATGCCTCCGTGAACGCGCGTGGAATGGAAATGGTAGCCCTTGTGCCGGATTCCGGCTCGCTCCAGATTTGGAAATCGCCGCGCAGATCGTCACGGACGAGCGTGCGGGCGATCTGCAGTCCGAGGCTATCGCCGGAGCGCGCCCCGGCGTCGGCGGGCATGCCGCGCCCATTGTCGATCACGTCGATCACGTGTCGATCAGCGTCATCCGACAAACGCACGATGACTTGGCCGTCACCGCGTCCCACGAAGGCGTGCTTGACCGTGTTCTGTAGCAATTCATTCACGACCAGCGCGCACGATGTTGCCTGCTGGGCGGGGAGATTGAAACCTGCGCCGTCCAGCGAGAAGCGGATCCGTTTCTCGGGATCCAGTATGCCTTGCGTCACATCGTTGAGGAGGCGCTGGCACACCTCGCGCACCGAGATGATGTTCGAGTCTTCGTGCGATAGGAATTCGTGGACCAACGCGATGCTGAGAATCCGATGGATCGTCTGACGAAGCACGTCTGATGCCTCGGCCGACTCTGCCCGCCTCGCCTGCAGACGAAGGAGAGAGGCCACCGTTTGAAGATTGTTTTTTACGCGGTGGTGGATCTCCTGGATCATCGCCGTGTGGATGCGTGACTCCTGGGCCTTCCGATGCTCGTCGGTTGCGTCGCGCACCACCAGGATCGCGGCATCGTGATGGGAGTCCCAACGCGGAATCGGCAACAGCCAGTTCGACCGACTGGCGGCCGGAAGGGGCAGCGCCCATCGCGTCCACACGAGCGAGCCCTCCGCGACGGTCCTCTCGATGCATTGGTCGGTCTGAACGGCCTCCAAATAGGTGGACTCGTTCGCTTGGAGCGCGGTGATCGTTTCGCCAAGCAGGCTGCGCGCGTGGCCGAGCTTGCGATATAGGCTCTCCGCCACGCTGCTGATGTAGGTAATCCGTCCGTGTGAATCGACGACCAGCGGACCGTCGTGTTCGCCCAGTCGGCTGAGGTGCGCTGCCCCTCGCACGTGCCCATCCAGCGCCGCCGCGCGGAAGCTCTCCTGCGCGCGGCGATAGACCGGGCTCTTCCGCCGCTGTCGCTCGTGCTCGATGACGCCCATTTCGCACACAACTGCCGCGACGATCTTGCCATCCCGTCGAACGGGGAAAACGTCCTGGACGGTCGGTGTTCCGTGGACCAAGACCCGTGAGAGGCGGCAGGCCGGTCGCCCGTTAGCGATGACGCGCGACACCACCGAGTCGTCATCCCCGGCGATGGTCTGACCGAGCCGTGACCGCGCGTGGATGGACGGCACCGTCATCGGTTGCGCCTCGGCGGCAATCCGCGTACCTCCGCGACATGGTATGTGGAGAGAAATGTCGCACCGCAAGAGGTCGGCCAGGATCGGCAGACACGTCTCGACTCTCATGAGATCGGCGGATACCTGGGCCGTCCCGGGATCTCGCGTCACCATCGACTTCGATCTCTCACCACGGCGATCGCTCGCGTCTCTAGGTTTGTGGCCGGGACCGTTCGCCGATCTTCCGCTCGGTTCCGGCGAGCAGCCTCTGGATGTTGTCCCGATGCTGCGCGACGACGAGGATAGCGGTGACGGCGCCAAATAGTGCGATCGCGATCGGCGTGGACCCGACCGCGTATGCGACGACCGCGAGCGTGGCGCCGCCGACCGTGCCAACGATCGACCCGAGTGATACGTAGCGCGTCAGCCCAATCAGGATTGCGGCCGCGATCAACCCGGCCAGCGCGCCCGGCCAGTAGAGGATCGCCATCGCACCAAACGAACAGGCGACACCTCGCCCGCCACCGAATCGAATGTAGATCGACCAGTTGTGACCGACGATCGCGGCCAGTCCAGCGAGACACTGAGCGAAGATCGGATCGGCACCATTCAATTGAGGGAGTGACGCGACGAGGATCGCCAGAATCGCCTTCCCGGCATCGGCCGCGAATGTCGTGGCGAATCCCTTCGCTCCGAGTGAGCGCATCACATTCGTCGCCCCGGTGCGCCCGCTCCCAACGGTTCGCACATCCACGCCCCGGATCCACCGGCCGATCAGTAGGCCGGACGGAATCGATCCGAGTAAGTAGCCGGTGACGACCGAGATCGTGACGCCGAGCACCGGATCCGGCATCACGCGGGCTCTTCAGTCAGGCGCTCGGTCCTCCCGCGGAATCGCAGACGAATCGGCGTGCCAATAAATCCGAACGCGGCGCGAATCCGATTTTCCAGATACCGATCATACGCCTCGGGAACGTATTCAACGCGGTTGACGAAAAGGATGATTGTTGGTGGTTCGCTCTCTGCTTGCGTCGCGTACAAGAGGCGGAGCTTGCGCCCGCCCTTCGATGGTGGCGAGTGCGCTTCGAACGCGTCACGCAAGACGCGATTCAGTTCCGCCGTCGGAACGCGACGGCGCCGTTCCCCCCACGCCGTCAGAGCAAGGTCGATGGCCCGACGGATGCGCTGGCGCGTGAGAGCTGAAACATGGACGTACGGCGCCCACGACATGAAATTGAAGTCATGCTCCAGCCGTGAGTCGAAATCACGCGTCTCGGCGTTCTCCTTCGGACGGAGGTCCCACTTGTTGAGGACCAGGATACAGGCGCGTCCCGAATCCAGGACGTAGCCGGCCAGATGCGTGTCTTGCGCCGTGACACCCTCGCTTGCGTCCATGACGAGAAGAGCGACGTCTGATCGCCCGATCGCCCGTATCGCGCGCAAGACACTGTATTTCTCGACTCCGACTTCGACCCGTCCACGGCGCCGAATCCCAGCCGTGTCGACCAGTATGAGCTCGCGGTCGCCGTGCGAATACGGTGTGTCGAGCGCATCGCGAGTCGTGCCGGGCACGGCGCTCACGATTGCCCGTTCTCGGTCAAGGAGTGCGTTCAGCAAGCTCGACTTGCCCACATTCGGACGGCCGATGATCGCGATGCGTGGCAAGCTCGTCTCAGGCTCCGGTTCGTCGGGCGGCAGACGCGCGACGATCCAGTCCAGGAGATCACCCGTTCCCGTGCCGTGCTGGGACGAAAGTGGAATGACTTCGTCGAATCCGAGTTCGTACAGGTTCGCCGCCGAGATACGTCTTTCCTGATTGTCGGCCTTCGTCGCGGCCAGAACGATCGGCTTCCCCGATCGGCGCAAGACATCTGCCACGGCGCGATCGTCGCCCGTGACGCCCTCGACGACATCGACGCAGAAGACGAGGAGATCCGCTTCATCGATCGCCAGGCGCGCCTGCGCCTTAACCGAATGCCCCAATTCGGATTGCGGCGCCTCCACGATGCCGCCCGTATCGACCAGCGCGAACGTGCGTCCGCTCCACTCGACATCGCCATAGACGCGGTCGCGTGTGGTTCCTGGTTGGTCTTCGACGATCGCGGTCTGCCGTCCGACCAGTCGATTGAAAAGCGTCGATTTGCCGACATTCGGCCGACCGACAATCGCGACGAGATGACCGCTCACGCGATCAAGTGTAGGGATTGGCGGAGAGATCGCCCTCAACGTCCCGGCCAAGTGCGCGTCGCGACCCGAAGGCTACCGCCGGGTCAACCGCGCCCAGGCGTGGCCGATGGAGTAACCGACGGCGAGGCCGAGGGACTCGGAGTCGGCTCGATAAGCGACAGGCGCAGTTCCACATTCTCGGGCGATACTTGCTGAAGCCGAACCAGTGCCGGCACGTCGATTCTCGGTCGAATCGGATGGACTCCGGATTGCAGACCACCGGCACTGAGCGACGCGGTCACGTCGCGAGCTCGTAACGTCGATAGCACCGGCATCGGTCCGATCAAGGTCAGTCGAATCGTCGTCGGCACGATATCGACACGCATACGTGGCGAGACGTCCTGAACCGTTGGCGCCACATCGAGCGTGACGGTCGACTCGATCGGCGATACGAAGACCCGGACGACGACTGGTTGAGCGCGGGCTAGCCGCACGCCATCCGGCAACTGAACGCTGGCGTTCGCTGAGACGTCGCCCGTCGCGCCGTTTAGTTCGATTGGTGTCGTTGGCAGGACGTTGACAGGCTCGATCGCCTTTGGATCACCTTCGACGGTGATGGCGCTTGGGTCGACGCGGAGTTCCACGATCTGATAGCCGGGCGACAGCGCGCCGGTGAGCTTTGGCGCCAGGGGCACGAGCTTGAATGCCCGCTCCTGCTCAATCCGAAGCTCGACCAGCAAGTTCTCTGAACTGATCGCGACCCGATCGACGCGGTCACCTCGGCCGTCGAACGGTATCGCCTTGTGAACTTGATTGAGACTCGCGGTCGCGCCGACGAGCGAGACTTCGGCCACAACCGCGACAACCTGATCGACGAGGCTTTGCGGACCGGTGACGGTCACGGTTTCCGGTGTCACCTTCGGTTGGCCGACCTGGTACCCGGCCGGAACTTCGCCGATGAATCGCGTTCGTGTTGGCACATCCTTGCGACGAATTGGCTCTAGGTGGATCAACGCCTTGGCCGGCGTGATGTCCTCGACTCGGGCGCGAGTGTCCACTGTCTGGACCGTGACTGGAATCTCCTGCAGTCCCGGACCGACGCGGGAGAGATCGACGCTTGCCTGGAACTTGGCCGGTCGCAATTCCTGCCAGATGTCCCGTGGCGCCGACACGGTGACGCGCACCGGCTGAATCTCGCTTCGGACTGTCAAATCGGCCGGCAGATTTCGCACTTCGACCGGAATGGCCTGGAAGACATCCAGGACATCCGGATTTTGTTGTGTCGTGACGAATCCCCACAGAGACGCGGCGAGCGCAAACGCGAGCACCATCCAGGCGAGGTTCCGCCGCAGGAACACCATCAGACTAGGAGTTCCGGAGGACATCGCGATAGCGACGCCGCCATCGCGCAAGGTGGAAGACCGAGTCCTGTCCCGCCGGTCCGTAGATCAGCCCGAGGACCTTGCGGAGCTTCGCCTCATTCAGATTGCGGACCAGACGGCCGTTATTCGCGAGTGAAATGATGCCTGTCTCCTCGGACACGACCACCGCCAGAGCGTCCGACTGCTCGGTGATGCCGATTGCGGCGCGATGCCTGGTGCCAAGCGACCCGTCCAGGCTATTCGACGATAGCGGCAGAACACTTCCGGCCGCGACTAAGCGATCGCCGTGGATGATGACCGCGCCATCGTGGAGGGGTGAGTTCGGGTAGAAGATCTGCAGCAGGAATTCGGTCGATACCTGTCCATCGACGATGACACCGGTCTCGGCGTACTCCTGCAATCCGGTTTCTCGCTCGAGCACGATCAACGCACCCTGGCGACGCTCGGCGAAGCGGCGACACGCGCGCGCGATATCGTCGATGGCTTTCTCGACGCCCTGCGTTTCCTGAGCGCCGAGTGGACGATTGATGAGCCCGCGGATGCGGCCGATCCGTTCGGCCGCGCGGCGCAATTCCGGCTGGAAGACGATCAGAAGTGCGATCGATAGGACGGAAAGCGTATTGGTGAGGAGCCAATTTAGGACGACGAGGCGCGGCAGGCCACGTACGATGAGCAGCGCGCCGACGAGGAAGGCGATTCCGTACAGAACCGAGAACGCGCTGGTGCCGCGGAAGAGGGTCAGGAGGCCATAGATGATGATCGCGACGATCGCGACATCGAATGCCGACCAGACGCTGGCGCGGCCGAGCGCCTCAGTAAGCGCGGCGACTGAGCCGAGTGCCTCTGGCATGTGTTGCCGCTATTCTCGCGGCTGAAGTGTCACGATTGCTTGGCGGAGCGCACCAATGCCCGGATTCCAGGGATCCAGAGCGGCGGCGTCACCGATCGCGCGTAGAGCACCCTCACGATCGCCTCGCTCGAACAGGATCGAGCCGAGTTCCACGAGTTCCATCGCCGCCAGATTCGCCTGACCGACCGCGGTGAGAGCGCGAGCGAGCGCCCGATGCGACTCGACATCCGCCGGCGACGCGGCGACGGCCCGACGTAGCGCGGCGACGCGCGCCGGACCCGCCTCGATCGAGCCGAGGCGGCGGGCGATCGCCGCGACGTCATTGGGAGCGGACGCCTGTTCGAGCGCCTGTCGCAAGATCGTTCGCGCCTGGCCAGGTTCGCCGCGCTCTTCCGCGCAATCGGCCGCGCGCAACGCGACACTCGCACTGGCCGCGCCGATTGACAGCGCCGCATCGAAGAGCTGAGCCGCGCGGGCGAGATCGCCCCGTGCGCGGCTGGCGTCGGCCAGGGAGGCGACCTCTTGTGCCGCGATGGTGCCGCCGAGATGATCGGCCAGTGCCCGTGCGAACGCGGCGCCGGAGCCCGCCACGCTGGCGTCTCGTTCGAATCGCGCCCGCGTCACCGCCACCCGGGCGGCTGGATCGTTGGCGGCGTCGGCCACGGCTTGAACGGCCTCGATCAGTTCAGTTCCCAGCCATCCCTCGGCCCACGTCCGCGCGTCCAGTGCGATTGTCAGTGCACGCGCGGCTTCCGGGACGCCATCGCGATTCGCCAATGCACGCCGCGCCAGTTCGATGCCGGCTCGCTGGCCAATTTCACCGCCGTTCGCGCAAAGAGCCGTGAGCCGAGTGATCGCGGTCAAATCATCGTCCGGCCGTCCCGATGCCTCGACGAGTTCGGCTAACGGCGAGGGGTTGACCGTCCCCGGCCAGAGTTCCAGGGTCGACCGATTCGGTCGCCGATCGAGCGCGCGCAGGCGATCGAGCGCGGCAAAGGCGGCGCTTTCATCTCCGGCGATCGCCTCCGCGCGGGCCAGGAGCGCGATGAGCGATGGCGACGTCGGACTGAGGCGCGCTGCCCGGTCGGCGATCTGGACGGCCATCGCATGCTCGCCGGCGGCTGCCAGGGCGCAGCATGATCGGGCAATGATGTCGGAATCCCCGGGCGCGGCTTTGGCGCCACTCGTCGCGTGAAGGATCGCCTCGGCGAGGTCGAGCTCGGCGAGACATTGGTCCGCCAGATCGCAATACTCCGCGGCTGCGCCGATCCGTTCACCGCTCGCCAACAACATGTCGGCGTGCCACTCGGCAATGGCGCGATCCCCGTTATTACGATTACGCGCGCGATGCGCCGCCAAGGTCTCGATCGCGCACGCCGCGTCTCCACGAGCCTCCGCCGATGCCGCGGTCGCGCACAGTCTCATGAGCGTGACTGGCGTGGCCGGGCCGTGCCGCAGGATCTCGGTTGCCGCCCACGTATCACTCGGCGCGTGTGACAACGCCATTAGCGCCTCGTCGAGTGACATCGGGTGAACCGCGCTTCCGGCGCCCGGGCGAGTGGAGACTCCGCCGGCCACGATCGCGCGGGCCAGGGCACGATACGTTGAGGGTCCGTCGGCGGCCGCTCGACGCACCGCGACATCAGCGCTCGGCGTCGTGCCAGCGACTCCGGCAAGGTCGGCGGCATTTCTGGCTCGCTGAGCGAGATCGAAGTAGCCGAGCGCATCGGCTTCGTGCGCGATGGCCGACATTTCGGTGGCGCGATGCCCGGCGATCGCAAACACGCGCTCGAACGCGCCGCGCGTGCGACCGCTGTCACCGTCGGCGTGCCGCGCTCGCGCGATGCGGATGTAGGCGGCGGTCGCGCGGTCGAGTCGTCCAAGTCGCGTCAAGGCGTCGGCCAGCCGCGGGATGAGTGCGGTATCGTCCGGCTGTTCAGCGGCCAATCCTTCGAGAATCGTGACCGCCTCGTCGAGTGCGCCGGTGTGCGTGAGCGCGCTGGCTAGCCCGGAGCGAGCGCCGATATCGCTGGGATCCGCCTCAACCGCTTGTCGATACTGTCCGGCCGCGTCACGCCACTGACCAGCCCACGCGGCGACATGGCCGGCCCGCATCGCCGAGGCGTACACCGATTCGACCACCCGAAGTCAGCCTCCCATCAGCGTATGGAGAACCGCCTTCTGCGCGTGCAGTCGGTTCTCCGCCTGATCGAACACGATCGAATCAGGTCCGTCAATCACCTCATCGGTGATCTCCTCCCCCCGATGGGCGGGTAGGCAGTGCATAACGACCGCGTCACCAGCGACCCGGATGAGGTTCGCGTTGACCTGGAATCCGGCGAAGGCGGAGCGGCGCTCGGCGGATTCGCGCTCCTGCCCCATGCTGATCCACGTGTCGGTGTAGATCACATCGGCTCCCCGAATTGCCGCCACGGGATCCGTGATCACCGTGATGGAGCCGCCGGTCGCCTGGGCGCTCTCACGCGCGAGATTGACGATCGACTCATTCGGCCAGTAGCCAATCGGCGAACCGATGACCATGTGCATCCCGGACTTACAGGCCGCGAGCGCAAGCGAGTGGCAGACATTGTTGCCGTCGCCGATATAGGCGAGGTGTAGGCCACGTAGCGCGCCCCGATGCTCGCGGATTGTCAGTAGATCCGCCAATGCCTGGCACGGGTGTTCGAGATCGGAGAGGCCGTTGATGACCGGCACGGTCGCCCAATTGGCGAGTTCTTGAACGCGTTGATGCGTGGATGTGCGGATGACGATACCATTGACATAACGACTCAGTACACGCGCCGCGTCGGCGACGGTTTCCCGATGTCCGATATCGACTTCCTGCGGCGCCAGGTACATCGCGTGGCCGCCCAACTGTCGGGTCGCAACCTCGAATGAGACGCGCGTGCGAAGGGATGGCCTCTCAAACAGCATCGCCAAGACGCGGCCGTTTAGGGCCGGCGCATTCCCGCCGCGCGTCCATTCCGCCTTCAATTCGGTAGCCAAGTCGAGCAAGTCGCGTAGCTGTTCGATCGTGAGATCGGCGATCGCGATGACGTGGCGCGGAGCACTTTTTCGCGGTCGAACTACCGCTTCTTTTGGCATCGGTCTGGAGCGCGGAAGTATAACGTTGACTGGTGACAACCGTCTTTCGTGTCTGGTTCGGCGAGGAGATCGTTGACAATGATTGGACTGTTACGGCACTATCACACCATCTCAACGTGTTCGATGGGACGATCGAAGATTGGCTGGCCGGTCGCGCCGTGCCCGCGCGGGCGGAGTGCGTGCGGTTGGCCGAACTATTTGAGGTTCCGGCCGAGATCGTTCTGCGCTTCAGCGGATATACTCACGACACAAAGTAAGACATCGGCTCGCAGGGGAGCTCGGGGCGCCGGGCTGAGAGGACGACCAACGTCGTCGACCCGCTGGACCGGATCTGGGTAATGCCAGCGTCGGGAGGAAGACATGCCACGCGCGACATCCGCACATGATCAACTCGTCATCGCCGGGAAGGCGCTCCGATCGCGCCTGATGCTCGGAACGGGCAAGTACCGAAATGCCGACGAGATGACGGCCGCGCTCGATGCCTCCGGCGCCGAGATCGTCACGGTCGCGATCCGGCGCTTGGATCTCGACAACCCCACCGGACGCACGCTGCTCGACGAAATCGACTGGTCCCGATTCACGATCCTGCCCAACACCGCCGGCTGCTACACGGCCGACGATGCCATCCGCGTGGCAAGGTTGGGACGCGAAGTTACCGGTTCCAATTGGGTCAAACTGGAGGTTATTTCGGATCAGAAGTACCTCCTGCCAGACCCGATTGGCACCTTCGAGGCCGCGCGGATCTTGATCGACGAAGGTTTCGTCGTGTTGCCGTACATCAATGACGATCCGGCCCTGGCGCGGCAACTGCAGGAAATCGGTACCGCCACGATAATGCCGATGGCGTCGCCGATCGGCTCCGGTCAGGGGTTACCGTACTTCGGCCAGATCATGATCATCATTGAGGAAGCGTCGGTTCCGGTCGTCGTGGACGCCGGTTTGGGCGTTCCTTCCGAGGCCGCGTTGGCGATGGAGATCGGCGCCGACGCCTGTCTCGTCAATACCGCGATCGCTCAGGCCCGCGATCCGGCGCGCATGGCCGATGCGTTCCGCCTTGGCGTCGAGGCTGGCCGATCTGCCCTCCTGGCCGGCCGTATGCCGCGCCGCGCCTATGCGTCCGCGAGCAGTCCGACCGAGGGCGTGATCGAATAGTGCCCGTGCCGAGACTGCACGTCATCGCGGATCGTGCGCGCTTCGAGGACGAGGGACGCATGCTATGGGCCCTGCGCGAGGCGACGCGGGCCGGAGTCGATGCCGTGCACGCGCGCGATCCCGGCGCGGGCGCGGGCGACCTGTACGAATTCGCCCGGCGCTGCCGTGACGCGATCGGCGATCGCGCGATGTTGATCGTCAATGACCGGATCGATATCGCTCTCGCGCTTGACGCGGCGGCCGTCCAACTCGGACGTCGATCGCTCGCGACCGCGGATGCTCGACGCGTTGCGCCGGGGATGCAATTCGGCCGGTCGGTCCACTCCGTCGATGAGGCTGCAACCGCGGGCAACTGCGACTGGCTCCTCGTTGGGATGATCTACAAGAGCGCGAGCCATCTCGATCGGGCCGATGTCGGACCATCCCTCATCACTGACATCGGCGCGAACTTGCGCGTTCCAATCGTCGCGATCGGTGGAATCACGATTGCCAATGCGCCAGCGGTTCTCGATGCTGGGGCGTTCGGGATCGCCGTAATCTCGGCGATTCTGGGCTCCGATTCACCGGGCAAGGCGGCGGCGGCACTCCGCGAGGTGATCGAACGAGTGTGATTCACTTCATGGTGAATGGGAAGGCGCGGGAGAACCCCGAGCCGTTGCCAATCGCGGCCTATCTTGCGAAGCTCGGCGTCAACCCTCTGGCGGTCGCGGTCGAATCCAACGGCGTGGTCGTTCCGCGCAATGCCTTCGACACGACGTTGATCGACGAGGGTGCGCGCCTTGAAATCGTCCGGATGATGGGCGGCGGCTAAACACGCCGCATCGGTGGGCGGAGCGGACGGACCGTCGGACGGAGCCGCGTTCCGGATCGCCGTGGTTCGGGGACCTCGTGGCCAGCGCCTATAATGGCGCGACATTTTCGGGAGGCAATCCCGTGGCTAGAGTCGCGACAACCCTCACCCCAGGCCGACTGGTCGAGTTGGAGAAGATCGCCAGCGAGACCCGTCGGCTGATCGTCGAGGCGATCAACTACGCCAAGGCAGGTCATCTCGGCGGTCCACTGTCGGTGACAGACATCCTGGTTGCTCTGTACAACGATGTAGCTCGTGTGGACCCGAAACGACCAAGTTGGGAGGATCGCGATCGGATCATCCTGTCGAAGGGCCACTCGTGCATCGCCCTCTATTGCGCACTGGCTCTGCGCGGGTACCTGCCCGTCGAGGAGACGCTGACGTTCGACGCGATCGACTCGCGTCTACAGGGCCACCCGGACATGACCAAGCTGCCGGGCCTCGACATGTCCACTGGGTCGCTCGGGCAAGGACTCTCACCTGGGTTGGGGATGGCGCTCGGCGCGCGCCTCCTCGGCAAAGACTTTCATACCTGGGTGATCCTGGGTGATGGCGAAATCCAGGAAGGGCAGATCTGGGAGGCGGCCTTCGTGGCCGATCGATTCAAGGTCGACAACCTGACCGCCATTCTCGACTTCAACAAGCTCCAGCAGTTTGGCTGGCGTCGCGGGCTCGATGGCAAGAAGCGCGATCCCTGGCCGTCCGGAACGAGGCCGGGCGACCAGTTCGCCTCATTCGGGTGGAACGTCATCGAATGCGATGGACACGACATCGCCGACATCGTCCGAGCCTGCCATCAGGCCAAGGCCCACAAGGGTCAGCCGACCGTCATCATCGCTCACACAATCAAAGGCAAGGGCGTTTCGTACATGGAGAATGACTACAACTGGCACGCCAAGGTCATGACCGCCGAGGAATACCAGCGCGCGATCGACGATCTGAAGCGGGCAGTCGCCTGACGTGAACGTGACGATTGTTCCATCCTTGGAGCGAAAGTCGGAGGCCCAGCGCGAGGTCTGGGGCCAGACTCTGGTCGAACTCGGCGCCAAATATCCACGTCTGGTCGTCCTCGATGGTGATCTCGCGAACTCAACACGCGCCGAGCTCTTCGAGTTCGCCTATCCCGACCGCTTCCTCGAAATGGGTATTGCCGAACAGAACATGATGGGCGTCGCGGCTGGACTCGCGACTGTCGGGATGGTCCCGTGGCTCAGTTCGTTCGCGGTCTTCCTGGCCAGTCGAGATCTCGACCAGTTGCGGATGGTGGTCGCGCAGCCGAACTTGAACGTCAAGTTAGGCGCTGGCTACGCGGGGATCATGACCGGCAAGACGGGCAAGACGCACCAGTCAGTCGATGACATCGCGATTATGCGGGCCCTGCCGAACATGATCGTTCTATCGCCGGCGGACTGTGTCGAGTTGCGCCAGATGATGGCGGCGATGATGGAGAACGCGTCGCCGACCTATCTGCGATTGATGCGCGACAACCTGCCAAACATCTTTGGCGCGTCGTATCGGTTCGCGTTTGGCGAGGTTTACGTCGTTCGCGAAGGGTCGGACGTGACGATCTTCTCGCACGGTCCCCAGACGGTTCGCGCGCTGGACGCGGCGGACATTCTGGCTCGTGAGGGCGTTTCCGCGCACGTCGTTCACGTCCCGACAATCAAGCCCTTGAACGAGGATGCGATCGTTCGCGAAGCCGAGCGAACTGGCCTGGTCGTGACGACCGAGGACCACAACAAGTATGGCGGATTGGGCGGCGCGATCGCCGAGGTTCTCGGACAGCGACACCCAACGCGCATGCGGATTCACGGATGGAACGACACATTCGGTGAGTCGGGCGACAACAACGCATTGCTCGCGAAGTACGGGCTCGCGCCAGCCAACATCGCCGATGAGGCGAGGAAACTGCTCGGCCGCGCCTAGTGGCCGCTCGTCCCCGAATCGGCGCGCACTGCGGCGGCGGCATCGCTGTCGCGGTCGTCCGCGCCCGTGAGATCGGCGCCGAGTGCATGCAGGTGTTCGCCTCCGCGCCACAGCAGTGGCGATCTCCGAGTGCGTCGGCGGCCGATCTGACGGCCTTTGCGCACGCTGTTTCGGCCGCCGACGTCTACCCAATCTTCGTCCACGGTGTCTACCTCCTGAACTTCGCGTCCCCCGTCGAACTGACTGTCGAACGGTCGATAGCGTCGGTGGGCGCATACCTCGAATGGGCTGACGCCGTCGGCGCGACCGGTGTCATCGTCCACCTTGGCAGTGCCGGCAAGGACCCGTATCCCCTGGCGGAGGACCGAGTCGTCGCTGGCCTCGCCCGTGTCCTGGCCGATCGAAATGGTCGCGCGCTTCTACTGCTCGAAACGTGCGCTGGGCAGGGCGCGACCATCGGACGGCAGTTCGAGCAATTGGGGAGCATCATCCGTCGCCTCGACGGCGATCAGCGTCTCGCAGTCTGTCTGGATACGTGTCACGTATTCGCGGCCGGCTATCCCATTCACGAGCCAGACGGCGTCGATCGCGCGCTCGATGAGTTCGATGCCGCGATCGGTCTCGATCGGCTTGCGTGTCTGCACGTCAACGATTCGAAGGCCGCGTTCGGCAGCAATGTCGATCGACATGCCAACATCGGTGAGGGCGCGATCGGATTGGAGCCGTTCCGAGGGATCGTGAATCACCCAGCGCTGGCGGCGATTCCCCTTATCCTTGAGGTTCCGGGCGACGGCGATGGTCCGGATCGACCAAACATCGAGCGATTGAAGAATCTGCGAGGTCCCGAATGAGAATCCTCATTACCGCGTTCGCGCTCCTACTCGCCGTCGGATGCTCCAACACGACCTCCGGAGGAAAGCCAGTGGCCAAGACGTACGATGCCCCACCCGCAATCACGATCGATCAGAACAAGTCCTACACCGCCGCGGTCAAGACGTCGAAAGGCGACATAACGATCGAGCTCCTGGCAAAGGATGCCCCAACGGCGGTGAACAACTTCGTATTCCTGTCGCGCGAGCGCTTCTATGAGAACGTGAAGTTTCACCGAGTCATCAAGGGATTCATGGTCCAAACCGGTGATCCGACCGGGACCGGTCGGGGCGGTCCGGGTTACCGTTTCGCCGACGAGCTGACCAATGCGCCGCGCTCCGGTTATAAACGCGGCGCGGTCGCCATGGCCAACGCGGGGCCGAACACGAATGGCTCTCAATTCTTCATCATGGACGCCGACTACCCGCTGCCGCCGAACTACGTCGCCTTCGGTCGGGTCACGGCCGGACAGGACGTCGTCGGCACGATCGCGTCGGTACCGGTGGGCGGGTCGGAAAACTCGACGCCGCGCGATGACGTGACGATCGAATCGATCACGATCACGGAGCGCTGATCGACTCCTCGACCCATTGGTCAACGAAGACGCGGTCGAGATAGCCGCGGCCCGATCGCTCGAATACCTCGGCGTTCGGGCCGATCAGCGCGGCGAGTTGTTCAGCCCTTCCTCGATCGAAGACCGAGCCTGAGGGACCGCACGAGATGAGCGCTCGCGCGGCGATCCGGGATGCAAGGTGTGACGAGTTGAATAGATCGAGCGTGCCGCGCACGGCCTCGGCCCGGTGCGGATGGAGCCGAATGTAGTCGGCGATCTCCTCGTGGGGATAGTCCGCGCCGGCGGTGGCAATCTCGTACAGGTCGAGCATAAACGGGTCGCTGACAACCACCGCCCGGACCGACGGCCTGAGGGCGGCCACGAAGAGCGCCATATCGGCGCCAACCACCGCGATGCGTCGACCGTCGACCTCCGCGCGGGTACTCAGAAAGTCGAACCCGCGACACGTATCGGCGACGAATCCACGCATCGGGTATCGGTACGGATCGTCGATGTCGCGCGTGAGTAGCCCGGGAAACGCCGCCGCGAATGGGCGGTCCGCCAGACGTTGTCCGCGCGCGCACAGCGATAGGGACACATTCCTTCGGCGCTCGTCATACGGCGGCACCTGAACGACGCTCGCGTAACCCGGAGCGTGATAGATCGCCGGCCGCGGTCCGGTCAGTCGTGGAACGCTGTAGTAGGCGAACAATCGCACATCACCCAGGCCGGTCAGTCGCACCGAGTAACAGTCCGCGAAATCAGTCGAGCGCAGTGCCAGATGGTCGACTTCCGGGGATGGCGCGCGCGCGGCCAGCTCGGCCAACGTTTCGGCCCAATACGAAGCTGGGGTGATCACGATGGCTGGCCGGGCTTGAGGTGACTAGCCAGGAACGCGCGGGCGATGCGCCCGTGCCACTGCGAGCCGGCGTCGTGGGCACACTCATCGTATGGATGCAATTCCTTGTTGCAGCGCATCGCTTTGTACACGGCATAGCCCGTCTCCGGCGGGCAGACGTCGTCCTTCATGCCGATGTTCAACAGTATCGGGCAGCGAATACGTGGCGCGAAGTTGATTCCGTCGAAATACTCCAGCGTGTCGCGCACCCGCGGCTCGCGTTCCGGATAGAGGCGCAGGTAGTCGTTGATCTCTTGATAGGGGTATGAGTGGGTTAGCTGGATCGCGTCGATCATTCCGCAGAGGTACGGAGCACCAGCGACGGCGCAGGCCAGCTCGTGTCGCATCGCCGAAATCACGATCGCCAATGCGCCGCCCTGACTGCTGCCAGTGACGCCGATTCGCGCCGGATCGACATCGTCTCGTTCCAACAGCACATCGACGCACCGAATCGCGTCGCAGAAGAATCCGCGATAGCCGTAGGTGAACCGATCGACGATGTTGTGGGTCAGCAAACCGGGATAACCGGGATTGAACGCGTCATTGCTTCGCAGTTTGCCACGCGGCGCCAGGCTGAAGGCGCAATATCCTTCTCGGGCACTCCCCTTCGGGAGCAGCGGCTCGCTGACGTATCCCGGGACGTGGATCAACGCCGGCAACCGACCGCCCTCGGCGACCGGACGCGCGAGCCAGCCGGCGATCCGAACGCCCTGATACGAGTCAAAGCGAACGTCGAAAACGTCAATGTCGCCGGTCGATCGCATCGAATCACGGACGAACTCCGCGTTCAACGGCACCGACGCCAGTTCGGCTAACGTGTCCGTCCAGAACTGCTCAAAGTCGGACGGGCACATGACAGAAGTCCCGTACTCCGAGGGGTGTCGGTCGAGCATTGCGCGGGATGATACGACTTCTTACGCTCGACTCACCGACGCACTACGTAGAATCGACCATAACGTCGCTGCGAGGCTTGCCGTGAGACTGGGGACGCGTATCGTCCTCGCCCTGACGCTCCTGTCCGCGGGTACGCTCGCGCTTGGCTTCGTGGCGTGGTCGGGCGTGGGGCGCGATTCCTCGGCCATTGGCGTTGTTTCGCGAGCGCGTGTGGCGGTGAATCTCAACTCCTCGCTTCACTCCGTCGGGCGCTCTCAGTTGGCCGCGCTGGCCGATCGAGAGAGCACTGATCGACTGCCCGTCTACCAGGATGCCCGCCAGCGCACATCGTACTGGCTAAACCTCTATCGACCCGATGCGCCGGCTGAGGTCACCGAGGCTGTCGCGAGCGCCCTGGCAGCCTTCGACCGTGTTGGCGAATTACTCTCGATCGGACGCTACGACGATGCGCTCCGCTATTACGCGTCGACCGCGGAGCCACGGGTGCGAGTGGCGTTGGCTCTGCTCGACCGCGACGTCGAGCCGCGCTTCGAGGGTCTCGCGTCGCTACTCGACGAGATCGTGCGACGCCAGTCCGGTGCCGCCACGATTGCTGTGGGTGGCGCGATCCTCCTCGCCGCCGCGCTCTTGATCGTCGCGCTCGCGACGGCGCGAGCGCTCAATCGATCCGCGGAAGCGCTGACGCGTCGGGTTCGCGCGCTGGCGGAGGGCGACTTCGCGACCGACGCGCCCGGGGCGGCTTCTGGCGAGTTCGGAACATTGGCCACTGCCCTGGCTGAGGCGATCGTTCGAGGACGGACCGCGCTGACTCGGATCCGTGACGCCCTTGCGACGATCGCGTCATCGTCGCGTCAAATGGTCGCCAGCGCCGAGCAATACGCGGCTGGATCGCACCAACAGGCGGCCGCGGTCGCGGATATTTCTGAGACGATGAAGCGTCTGTCGTCCGCGGCCGAGCAGATCGCGACTGGATCGATCCGGGCGACGCGCGCCGCGGCGGATGGGCGTCAGGCCGTCGACGAAACGGCAACCGGCGTCGCGTCCATGCGCGAGGCGATTGCGGTGGCGGTTGGGCGCGGTGCGATGCTGCGGCTTGGAAGCGAACAGGTCGGCGCGGTCGCCGATGCGATCAGCGCACTGGCGGAGCGCACGCACATTCTGGCGCTCAACGCCGCGATAGAAGCCGCCTCGGCGGGTGAGTATGGTCGTCGCTTCTCGATCGTCGCCGGTCAGGTGCGAGAACTCGCCGCCGACACGCGACGGGCGACTGAGCAGGTCAAGCAGACGGTCGATGGTTTGCGCGACGCGATCGCGTCGGTGGAAGGTAGCGGACGCCAGGCTGAGGTTGTTGCCCACGATGTCGATGCGCAGGCGCGACGCGCCGCGGCGGCAATCGCCGATGTCGTCGCGATCGTCGAGATGATTGCGCGCGCCACGACGTCGCAGCACGGCGCGTCGGCCGAACTTGTTCGGACGATGAGTGAGATCGCCGATGTTGCGAATTCGTCCGCCACGAGTAGCCGCGTTGCCGCGGATGGCGCGGCGAGACTCGATCAGACCGCCGCCGAGCTCGAGGAACTGATCGGGAAGTTTCGCCTGACGCCACTGCCGGACGCGTGACCGATCGCTCGACGCGTCTCCTCGACCTGTTTCTGGCCGAGGCCCGCGAATCGATCGTCATCCTTACCCGGGGTGCGATGGCAATCGGATCGACATTGGCGGATGTCGGTGAACTCTTCCGCGCGGCCCACACCATCAAAGGTGGCGCGCGCATGCTCGGCCTCGACGCCGTCGCGGTGGCCGCGGAACGCGTGGAATCCGTCCTTCAACGGATTCGCGCGACGCCCATCGAGGTCGACGCCGAACGCGAATTGGCGATCGCGGCAGTCGATGCGCTCGCCAGCTTTCTGTTCTCGACGCCGGAGGTCGACGGACCGCGAAAAAGTCTCTCGATCGGAACCGCGCCGGTCGAATCAGCGCCGGTACGGCGAACAACCATTCGCGTCACATCGGACCGCGTCGATCGCGTCGTCGCGCTCGTCAGCGAGGCGCGCCGAATGGCGATGGCGTCCGATCCCAATTCCGATCCCGACGGACTCCTCGTCGCGCTGGAGCAGGCCGCGTTGCGGCTTCGACTGATCCCGCTGTCGACCGCCTTCGACGACCTTCGCCGGTCGATCCTCGATGCCGCGCGCGCGGACGAAAAGACGGTCGCCGTCGAGACAATCGGAGGCGAGATCGAACTGGACGCCTCAGTCGCCGACGTGGCCGCGGAAGTCGTCTTACAACTCGTGCGGAACGCGGTCGCGCACGGCATCGAACCACCCGATCAGCGCGTCCGAAGTGGGAAGACGCCGATCGGGACCGTGCGGATATCCGCCGCGCTGGCGGGCAGCCACGTCGCGATTGTCGTCGCTGATGATGGCGGGGGTGTCGATGCGGAGCGCGTCCGGCACCGGGCCCGCCTGGCCGGACTCGATGATTCCTTGCCGCTTCTCGACCTGATCTGTGCGCCCGGACTGTCCACCCGAGAGCGCGTCGACGATATGGCGGGGCTGGGCGTGGGGATGGACATCGTGCGCGAACGGGTCGCGCGCGCCGATGGCGAACTCAACCTGGATACGTCGCCGTCTGGTACCGAGTTCCGGGTACGGCTGCCAATCAGCCGCGTGTTTGAGAGTCTCACGATTGCGCGCATCGGCGGTCGCCTGATCGGCATCCCGCGCGATCGCGTGGCGCGGGTCACGGGAAGGCCGGAGGTGGGTTCGATCGCCGTCGATAGCCGCGTCGATGAGGCGCAGGCGTTGACAGCTCCGCTTGGACCGTTGGTTGCGCCGAATCGCCTGGCGAAGCGTGCCTGGATCGCGCCCGACGGCGAAGTTGGCATCGTGCTCGAACTGAGTGATCGCGACAATCCGCGGCAGTGACGAGCGCATCGAGCTAGCTTGCCGGGGGATCAGCCGCGGGCGTCGAATCCCCCGGTGCTTGACTGACCGGCGCTCTGAAAGTACGCCCGGGCCGATGAGATGTGTGTTTGTGCTCGCTGCATCGCCACGCTCGCCTGCTCGATCGCTTGAAGGGCCTCCGCCGCGTTCGCCAGCGGCTGCGCGGCGACGCCGCTGGTTGCGCGCGCCAGATCGTCGGTCGCGCGCTGCAACGCTTCGCCAAAGCTCTCCGAGCCTTCTGGCGCCCGTGTCTCGATGCGTGGCGCGGGTGCGCCCGCCCCAGCGATTCGCCCATTTTCGATTGGTGCGACCATCATTCCCTCGGGCCAAACCGTTGATCTCTGGCCCCTCCACTATACTCGGCGGGTGGCGCTAAAGGAACAGGTGGCATCTGATCTGACTGCCGCGATGAAGGCGCGAGACTCGGTTCGCACCGGCACGCTGCGACTCCTACGCGCGGCGTTCACGACCTATGAAGTCGCCCGCACCGATCCGAAGAACTCTCGACACGGCGAGCCGATCACCGAGGGCGATCTACTGTCGATTGTCGAGAAGGAACTCAAGCAGCGTCTTGAATCGATCGAGGCGTTTCGGAAGGGCAACCGGGAGGATCTTGCCGTCAAAGAGCAGGCCGAGATCGACGTGTTGCGGCCATATCTCCCGACCCAGTTGACCCGGGATGAGATCTTCGCCCACGTGGAGGGTCTGGTTCGGGAGCACGGCAAGGAGTTCAAAGCGGTAATGCCGGTTGCGGCGCGTGAGTTGCGTGGCCGCGCCGATGGGCGCCTCGTCAACGAAGTTGTCAAACAACTGACCCAGTGAGGTCGTCCGCTCGTGTCTGATCCGGGCAGTCAATCGGTACGAGACCCGTCGGAGCGGGTACCTCCCGGCCAAACCCTGACCGAGAAGTGGCCGGTGCTGCACTACGGATCGACGCCGCGTGTCGACGTCGCTCGATGGCGATTTCGTGTCTTCGGTCGAGTCGAGCATCCGATCGAGCTCACGTACGAGCAGTTTCTGGCGCTCCCGCGCACGAGCGTGACGCGAGATATCCATTGCGTGACGACCTGGAGCCGATTCGACAATACGTTCGAGGGCATCCCGTTTCGCGAGATTCTGCGGCTGGCGCCGCCGATGCCGAACGCGCGCTACGTGATGGTTCACGCCGAGTACGGATTCACGACGAATGTTCCGCTCGACGATCTCGATCGCGATGACGTGCTCTTCGCCCTGCGGCATAACGGCCAAGATTTGACGCCGGATCATGGCTGGCCGGTTCGACTCGTCGTTCCGCACCTGTACTTCTGGAAGTCCGCAAAATGGGTTCGAGGGATCGAGTTCCTGGATCAGGATCGTCCCGGATTCTGGGAGCGCAACGGCTACCATATGCGTGGCGATCCGTGGCGCGAGGAGCGGTACGGCTAGCGGGCGCCGGCCCCCATGAGTTCGGCCTCGCGGCCGGCCGTCCTCGTCATCCCTTGCAGGAGTCGTTCTAGCGCCATCGTGTGGCAGCAGATGCGATGCGTTCCGAAGAACTCGCACCCACATGTCCACTCGCCATTGTCGAACCGAACGGTGTGCGTGTCGTTTTCGCCGCGGAACGTTGCCTGCAGACCGGTCACGGTAACGCGGTCCGGCTCCTGGGCGTAGCGACGGGCCTTTTCGATCTTCCCGATCAGGCTAGACTGCATGATTGCAAACCCCCTGTCGCGACGTACCAAGTATAACTCGGTTGCACGGAGGTCCCAATGGCGTTCCGACAGGGCTTTTTGATCGGGGCCGCGCTTGGCGCACTCGTGACGATTCTGTATACGCCGATCGAGGGCCGCGACGCGCGGGCAATCATCCTCGGGCCGCTCGGCTGGCGCGAGGAGGAGAGTGAGCCGAACGACTTCGTCGACGAGCCGCGGAACGCCGGCCGCCTTCAATCGACCTAGTTCTCGGAGGAAGGGCCGTGCCCGTTCCTAGAATCGAAGTCTGGTGACATCGTTCAAGCTGGTCTCTGATTTTCGCCCGACCGGCGATCAGCCGGACGCGATCGCGAAGCTCGTGTCCGCGATCGACTCCGGCAACAAGTTCCAAACGCTGTTGGGTGTGACGGGATCGGGCAAGACGTACACGATGGCGCAGGTCATCGCGGCCTGCAATCGGCCCGCGCTCGTGATGGCGCCGAACAAGACGCTGGCCGCGCAGTTGTGCAACGAGTTCAAGGAGTTCCTGCCTGCCAACGCGGTCGAGTACTTCGTCTCCTATTACGACTACTACCAGCCCGAGGCGTACATTCCGCGCTCTGACACGTACATCGAGAAAGACGCCATGATCAATGAGGAGATCGATCGCCTGCGTCACGCCGCGACGCAGGCGCTCTTCACGCGTCGCGACGTCGTCATCGTCGCCTCGGTTTCATGCATTTACTCGCTTGGCGAACCCGAATCGTATAACCAGACAGTTGTACGATTGAAGCGTGGTGAGACTCATCGCCGCGACCGTGTCCTACGTTGGCTGAATGAGATTCAGTACGAGCGGAACGATCAGGCATTCGGTCGCGGCCGGTTTCGCGTCCGAGGTGACACGCTCGAAATCCAGCCGGCGTACGAGGAACTCGCGCTCCGAATCGAGTTCTGGGGCGATGAGGTCGAGCGAATCGTCGAGATCGATCCGCTCACCGGCGAGGTGCTCCGAGAGGTCGATCAGGTCGAGATCTTTCCGGCGAAGCACTTCATCACGAGCCGCGAGCGATTGACGCTGGCTGTCCAGAAGATTCAGGATGAACTCGTCGAGCGGTTGGCGACGTTCGAGGCCCAGGGCAAGCTCCTCGAAGCCGAACGGCTGAAGCAACGCACGATGTTTGACATCGAGATGATGCAGGAGGCCGGCTTCTGCAGCGGTATCGAGAACTACTCGTTGCACCTCACGCAGCGCGCGACCGGCTCGATGCCGTGGACGCTGCTCGACTATTTCCCCGACGACTTCCTGTTATTCGTCGATGAATCGCACCTGGGCATCCCGCAGATACGTGGGATGTATCACGGCGATCGGGCGCGCAAGCAGGTTCTCGTCGAGTATGGCTTTCGCCTGCCGTCTGCTCTCGACAACCGGCCGCTGATGTTTGATGAGTGGGAAGGGCACATCAACCAGGTCGTCTTTGTGTCCGCCACACCCGGTCCGTACGAGAACGAGCACAGCACGGTGGTCGCCGAGCAGATCATTCGACCGACCGGCCTGATCGATCCCAGCATCGAGGTGAAGTCGACCCGGGGGCAGATCGACGACCTGATCGAGCAACTGCGACGTGGCGTCGTTCGCGGCGAGCGGGCCCTGATCACGACCCTGACGAAGCGGATGGCCGAAGACCTGTCGGACTATCTCCGCGAGATGGGCATCAAGGTTCACTATCTGCACTCCGAGGTCCAAACGCTCGAACGGATCGAAATCCTGCGCGACCTGCGACTCGGCGTCTACGACGTCGTCGTCGGCATCAACCTTCTACGCGAGGGACTCGATCTCCCCGAGGTGTCGCTCGTCGCGATCCTCGATGCCGACAAAGAGGGTTACCTGCGATCCGAGGGATCGTTGATCCAGACGATCGGACGCGCCGCGCGCCACGTGGACGGCCGCGTCATCATGTATGCCGATACCATCACCGGCTCGATGCGGCGCGCGATCGACGAGACGTACCGCCGCCGTCGGATCCAGATTGCCTACAACGAAGAGCACGGCATCACCCCGACCGGAATCAGGAAGGCGATTCGTGATATCGGCGAGCGGCTACGCGCCGTCGCGGAGACGAAGTCGCAGTATCACGCCGACGGCCCGATTCCAGCGGACGAGATTGCGCGGCTAATCAAGGATCTTGAGTCGCAGATGAAGCTTGCGTCGCGGAATCTCGAATTCGAGAAGGCGGCACTGTTGCGCGATCAGATCGTCACCCTACGGCGTCACGAGGAGTTCGCACCGACTCCGGACGCGGCCGCCGGTTCGCCGGCGCGAGCTTCGGCGCGCGGGAGAACGCGCGGCTCGTTCCGACCTGGTGGGGCGGTCGCCGCTCAACGGAGGCGAGCGTGACGTTTGGTATCGTGGTCTTCCCGGGCAGCAATTGCGACGCGGATGTCGCCCACGTCGTCGGCACCGTCCTCGGCCAGCCGTGGCGGTACGTGTGGCATCTTGAGACCAGCCTGGCTGGCATCGATTGCGTCGTTCTGCCGGGCGGTTTCTCGTACGGAGACCACCTCCGGCCGGGCGCGATCGCGCGATTCAGTCCGATCATGGAGTCCGTGGCGCGCCACGCGGCGGCCGGCGGGCTGACGATCGGCATCTGCAACGGATTCCAGGTGTTGGTCGAGGCCGGTCTGCTGCCGGGCGCGCTTCTGCGCAACGAGGCGCTCGAGTTCCGATGCGGTTGGGTAGACATGACTGTCGAGCGCGCCGACACTCCTTTCACCCGGATGTATCGGCCTGGGCAGGTCGTGCGCATGCCGATCGCGCACGGAGATGGCCGCTACTTCGTCACCGACGAGCCGACCGACGTGGTCTTGCGGTACGTCGATAACCCGAACGGTTCGATGGGCGCGGTCGCCGGAATCGCCAATCACCGTGGAAACGTGTTCGGGTTGATGCCACACCCGGAGCGGTGCTCCGAGCTCGACTTGGGCGGCATCGACGGACTGGGGATCTTCCGATCGATCGTCCGCGAGCTGGCCGGCGCCCGGTGAACGTCACTACCTTGCTCGCGCCAGCCATCCTCGACATGGTCGCGCTCTCAATCGACGAGTATCGCCTCATCGTCGAGCGCCTCGGTCGCACGCCGACCGGTGTCGAGATCGGTATGTTCGGCTCCATGTGGAGCGAACACTGCGGTTACAAGAACTCTAAGCCTCTGCTCCGGCTGTTTCCGACCCAGGCTCCCTGGGTGCTCCAGGGACCGGGCGAGAACGCCGGCGTGGTCGATATCGGCGATGGCCTCGCTATCGCTATGAAAATGGAAAGCCACAATCACCCGAGCGCGGTCGAGCCACACGAGGGAGCTGCCACCGGTGTTGGCGGCATCATCCGCGACATCTTCACCATGGGCGCCCGCCCGATCGCGATCCTCGACGCTCTTCGCTTTGGGCCGCTCGATTCAGCGCGCAATCGCTATCTGTTCCAGGGTGTCGTCGGCGGCATCTCCGCGTACGGTAACTGCATCGGCGTGCCGACCGTGGGCGGCGACATCAGCTTCGCCGAGTGTTACCGCGGAAATCCGCTCGTCAACGTGATGGCGGTTGGCCTCCTTCGCCACGATGATTTGATTCGCGCGACCGCTACTGGCGCCGGTGATGTTCTGATCCTCGTCGGGTCGGACACCGGACGTGACGGCATTCACGGCGCATCCGGGCTTGCTTCACGCGAGTTGAGCGCCGAGCGGGAGGAGCAACGCCCGACGGTGCAGGTCGGCAACCCGTTCATAGAAAAGTTGCTGATCGAGGCTTGCCTGGAACTGCTCCGCGATGGCCGACACCACATCGTCGGTCTGCAGGATCTCGGCGCCGCCGGAATCACCAGCGCCGTCGTCGAAGTTGCCGCCAAGAGCGGGACCGGCGTCGAGATCGACGTCGCGAAGGTGGCGCGTCGCGAGTCCGGGATGTCCGCCTATGAAGTCATGCTGAGCGAGTCGCAGGAACGCATGCTCGTGATCGCGCGTGCCGGCCACGAGAGCGTAGTGCGGGCGATCTTCGATAAGTGGGAGCTTCACTCAGACGTGATCGGCCTTGTGACTTCCGATGGCATCGTCTGTGTTCGCGACGGCGATGTTGTCGAGTGCGAGGTTCCGGCCAAGCTCTTCGCCGAGGCGCCGACCCATCGACGGCAGGGTGTCCGGCCGATTGTCCTCGATCGCCTCGCTAGCTTCGATCCGGAGTCATTGGCGCCCGAACCGGATCTCAACGCCGCGCTCGCAACGCTCCTGGCGCATCCGGACGTGGCGTCGAAACGCTCCGTCTATCGGCAGTACGACCATACCGTCCAGACGAATACGCTCGTCGCGCCGGGCGACGGGGACGCGGCGGTTCTGCGCATCAAGGGCACGCGCCGAGCGGTTGCGCTTTCGACCGATTGCACCAGCCGGTACTGTCAATTGGATCCGCGCGCCGGTGGCGCGATCGCCGTCGCCGAGGCGTGCCGAAACGTGGCTTCATCCGGCGCGCGACCAATCGCAATTACGGATTGCCTGAACTTCGGCAATCCGGAGAAACTCGAGATCTACTACCAACTCGAAGAGGCGATCTCGGGGATGGCGGATGCATGCCGCGCGCTGTCGGTTCCGGTCATTTCGGGCAACGTCTCCCTGTACAACGAGACCGACGGAACGCCAATCTACCCGACGCCGATGGTTGGCGCGCTCGGCTTGATCGACGATGCCGACTCGCGCCTAACCGCCGGGTTTCGCGCCGAGGGGCATGTCGTCGCCGTGGTTGGTTCGGCCGAGGCTAGCCTCGGCGGGAGTCTGTATCTCGCCGCCATCCATGGGGTGGTCGCCGGACGATTGCCGCACTTCGACGCCCAAGCGGAAGCGGCGCTCCATGCATTCCTGGTCGCGGCCGCCGGCGAGCGACTCTTGATGTCCTGTCACGATCTGTCGGACGGCGGGTTCGCGGTTGCGCTCGCGGAGTCGGCGATCATCGGTCGAATCGGGTGTAACTGCGATGTTGTCGCCTCCGATCGTCGGCCGGAAGCTATCCTCTTCTCGGAGGGGCAATCGCGCGCGGTCGTGTCATTCGAGGCCGCGGCGCTGCCTGCGCTGCGCGACTTGGCGACGCGTCACGGAGTGCCGTTCCAAACGATCGGAGCAGTTGGGGGGAAGAACATTCGTGTCAACTCCTGGATCGATATCGCGGTGGATTCCGCGCACGACACCTGGGCCTATGCGCTCGAACGCGCGGCCGCTGACGTAGAATCCCGACCGTGATGCTGGACGGAGCGCGCCGTCGCGAACGACCAGAAGAGAACTGCGGCGTATTTGGGATTTTCAGCCGCGATCACGAGGTCGCGCGAACGACATTCTTCGGGCTCTATGCGCTCCAGCACCGGGGCCAGGAGTCGGCCGGCATCGCGACCGCCGACGGTGAACAGATCGTCTGTCACGCCCGCATGGGGCTCGTTAGCCAGGTGTTCAATGAGGAAGACCTGAGTGGGCTGACCGGGCACATCGCAATCGGTCACACGCGATACTCGACGATGGGCGCGTCGCGGGCGTGCAACGCGCAGCCGCTGATGGTCGACGGTCCGGCCGGACAGATCGCGCTCGCGCACAACGGCAATCTTGTCAACGCCAACGCGTTGCGTGCCGAGTTGGAGCGCTCCGGGTTTCCCTTCGATACGACCACCGACAGCGAAGTAATCGCGGCGATGATCGTGAGCGCTCCGGGCGATAGCTGGTCGGACCGCGTCGCGCATGTTATGCCGCGACTGGTTGGCGCCTACAGCCTGACAATCGCAACTCGTGATGAGTTGATCGCCGTGCGCGATCCTCTCGGGGTGCGGCCGCTCTGTGTTGGTCGCATGGGCACCGGTTGGCTCGTGTCATCCGAGTCGTGTGCGCTCGATACTGTCGGCGCGCAGTTCATCCGAGAAATCGAACCCGGCGAGATCGTCAGCTTCGGCACCGACGGCGACCCGGCTGGTCCGGTTCGTGTCCACAGTCGTATCGGTCAGCGTGGCGTCCGTCGAGCGACGTGCGTCTTCGAGTTCATCTATTTCGCCCGACCCGATAGTGTGATCGATGGCAAGCTCGTCTACCAGGTTCGCCAGGAAATGGGGCGTCGTCTCGCGCGCGAGAAGCCGGCCGAGGCCGACATCGTCATCGCGGTGCCCGACTCGGCGACGCCGGCCGCGATCGGCTACGCCGAGGAGAGCGGCATTCCGTATCGCGAGGGCCTGGTCAAGAGCCGGTACATCCACCGGACCTTCATTCAGCCCGAACAGGGGATGCGTCGGGCGTCGGTCGATCTCAAGTTCAACACCTTGCCCGAAATCCTTGGCGGAAAGAGGGTCGTCGTGGTCGATGACTCGATCGTGCGGGGCACGACGACCGGCCAGTTGGTGCGTTTGCTGCGCAAGGGCGGCGCGCGCGAGGTCCACGTGAGGATTCACTGCCCGCCGTTCGTCAATCCCTGCTACCTGGGGATCGATGTCGCGCGGAAGGGCGAGTTGATCGCCGCGAAGATGACGGTCGATCAGGTATGCGAACACATCGGCGCCGATTCGCTCGGTTTTCTCAGCGTCGGTGGTCTTTTGGATGCGCTAGGCCTACCCGAAAAAGACTATTGTCGAGCCTGCTTTACCGGACAATATCCGGTCAATGTGCAACTCGAACTGGACAAGCTTGCGCTCGAAAGCTGATTACCGCGCCGCGGGCGTCGATATCGACGCGGGAAACATCGTCAAGGCGCGCATGGGACCGATCGTCCGATCGACGTTCGGCCCGCGCGTCCTGACCGATGTCGGGCCGGCGGCCGGCTTCGGCGGCCTATTCGCGCTCGGTGCCGGCCACACCGATCCCGTGCTCGTCGCCAGCGCCGATGGCGTCGGCACCAAATTGAAAATCGCCTTCCTATTGCACAGGCATAACACAGTTGGAATAGACCTCGTAAACCACTGCATCAACGACATACTAACGATGGGTGCGAAGCCGCTCTTCTTTCTCGATTATTTCGCAACCGGCGCGATCGAACCATCGACCGTGCTGGACGTCATCGACGGCATCGCTTCTGGATGTCGAGAGGCCGGCTGCGCGTTGCTGGGCGGCGAGACTGCCCAGATGCCCGATTTCTACGCGCCCGGGGAGTACGACCTGGCCGGATTCATCGTCGGCGTCGTCGAACGCGCCGATCTCATCGATTCGGGGCGGGTGAAGCCGGGTGATGTCCTGATCGGGTTGCCGTCGAGTGGTCTGCACACGAACGGCTATTCGCTGGCACGGCGCGTTCTGAGCGTAGACGGTGTCTTGACGCGTGCGCGGCTCGACGAGTATTTCCCTGAACTCGGTCGCACGCTCGGCGAAGAACTTCTGGCGCCGCATCGTTCTTACCTCGCTGACGTGAGGCCTCGTCTTGACCGCGTAACCGCGCTTGCGCACATCACCGGTGGGGGCCTGCTCGACAATCTTCCGCGCGCTCTCCCACCTGGCGTTTCGGCCCGACTCAGTCGTCGCAGTTGGGTTGAGCCGCCGATTTTCGGATTGATCCAGCATCGCGGCGACATCGCGGATGGCGAGATGGATCGCGCGTTCAATCGCGGGATCGGGATGATCCTGGTCGCGGCGGATGAGTTCGCGGACGGTCTTGTCCGTGAGATTGGCGGCGCCACGATCGTCGGCGAGGTCATCGCCGACGATGGCGAGCCGAGGGTCCGCGTCGATCCGTGAAGCGCTTGGCGGTCCTGGCTTCGGGGCGAGGCAGCAACCTTCAGGCGCTGGTCGCGGCCCAGGCCGAGGGAATTCTTGGTGACTGCGCGATCGCCCTGGTCGTGTCGAATCGGCGCACCGCGTTGGCCCTCGATCGCGCGCGCGCGGCCGGCCTGCCGACCGCGATCGCTCGTCTGGGCGATTTCCCGACACGCTCCGAGTGGGACGTCGCGCTCGATGCCATCCTGGCCGCGCATCGTGTCGATTTGATTGCCTGCGCTGGATTCGAGATGATCCTCGGACCCCGCGTTCTGGCCGGGTACCCGCTGCGTATCGTCAACGTTCATCCTTCGCTTCTCCCGTCATTCGGCGGCGGATTGACGGCTCAGTCCGATGCGCTGTCGCACGGCGTCAAGATCACCGGTTGCACGGTCCACTTCGTGACTGCCGAGGTCGACGCCGGGCCGATTATCCTCCAGCGGGGTGTTCCGGTCTTCGACGATGACGATGTCGCGACCATCTCCGATCGAATCCTGCGCGAGGAGCACCGGGCGCTGCCCGAGGCAATCCGATTGTTGGCCGACGATCGTCTGGTCGTCGATGGGCGCCGCGTCCGCGTTCTTCCGGCACTCGATCGCACCCGGTCGCTGTGACGTTTGATGGAACGGTTGAGCGTGGTCATCCTCCGTCCGGAAGACGTCGAAACCGCGGAGCGCACGTTGCGAACGCTGGTCGAGGAGACCGATGCACTGGGGGCGTATCTATTGATTGGAAGTGGTGAGGTCGCGGCGCGCCACATCGACGATCGGTCCGTGGACCTGCCCGCGGCTGGCGCGCTCCTCGTCGGCGCATTTCGGGCCGCGGGTGAGATTGCGCGCATGCTGGGCGACGAGCGCTTGACGACGACGTTCCTCCAGGGGACGCGTCGCCACGTGGCCTGCCACGCGGTCGGCGACGACTGGCTTCTGGCCGTTGTGTTCGCGCCGATTTCCGGGCTAGGTCTGGTCCGAGTCACCGCGGCCCGCGCGGCCGAGTCTCTGGCACCGATCGCGACCGCATCCCGGTCACGCGCCGTCGAGTCCGGCGAATTGCCGCGCTCCCTGGGCGAAGGCGTTGTGCGCGCGATCGATCGGCTCTTCGAGGATCGTCGGTAATGGCGCTCGTCAACGTGGCCTCACGGGAGATCCACTGCAAGATCGTCTACTACGGTCCCGGATTCGGCGGCAAGACGACCAACGTCGCGGCCGTGCATTCGCTCGCGCCGGCCGAAGCCCGAGGCGAGCTCGTCAGCATCGCAACCGAAACCGAACGCACACTGTTCTTCGATTTCCTGCCGCTCGATCTTGGGTCGGTCGAGGGGTTTCGCGTGCGGCTCCAGATCTACACCGTGCCGGGGCAACCGATGTACGAGCGGACGCGCGTCGCCGTCCTAACCGGCGTCGATGGTTTGGTGTTTGTCGCCGATTCGGGGCGGGCTCGATTTCGCGACAACTTGACCTCGATGCACGAATTGACTCGCGTTCTCGAGGCTCTCGGGCGTCCGATTCCGGAGACGCCGCTCGTCATTCAGTACAACAAGCGCGATCTTCCCGACGCAGTGCCGATCCCGGTCCTCGAAGCGCGACTGAATCCGCGCGGTGTCGCGCACGTCGAGGCGATCGCAAGCCAGGGCGACGGCGTTCTGGCGACGCTTCGGGAGATAGGAAGACTGGTGGTGAATCGTTTGTGAGAGTCCTTGCTAGCGTTTCGAATCGCGAAGGCTTGGCGGAACTCGCGCACGAGCTTTCGCGCGATGGCCACGACATCGTTTCGACTGGCGGTACGGCCGCCCATCTGCGCGCGGCCGGCATTGAGACGATCGATGTCGCAGCCATCACCGGCTTTCCGGAGATCCTCGATGGTCGAGTGAAGACCCTCCACCCGAAGGTCCACGGCGGGATCCTTGCCCGCCGCGACCTGCCGGACCATCTGCGCCAACTCGGCGAGCATGCGATCGCGCCGATCGACCTCGTCATCTCGAACTTGTACCCGTTCGGCGAGACGCTCGCGAAAACGAGCGACGACGGCGCCATCATCGAGCAGATCGATGTCGGCGGTCCGGCCATCGCGCGCGCGGCGGCCAAGAACTTTGCGGGCGTGATCGTCCTCGTCGATCCGGCCGACTACCCGGAGGCGCTCGATCGCATTCGATCTGGGCGGGATGACCTGTCGTGGCGCCGATTGCTTGCCGCGAAGGCGTTCCGTCACGTCGCGGCCTACGATGCGATGGTCGCGGCCTATCTGACTGGCGGACTCGACTTTCCGGAAACCATGTCCGTTCCGTTGCTGAAGGCGCAATCGCTGCGCTACGGGGAAAACCCGCACCAGAGCGCGGCTCTCTACGTCACGCTGCCGATACCACCGCGCGGCGCGACTCTCGCGACCGGCGAGCAACTCCACGGGCCAGACCTGTCCTTCAACAACATGCTCGACATGGACGGTGCGTTCGCCTGCGTCCGCGATTTCGCCGCGCCGACCGCCGTGATCGTCAAGCACGGGAATCCGTGCGGGCTCGCCTCGGCCGACACGATTGGTGTTGCGTTCGATCGCGCCCTGGCTGGCGATCCGGTGTCCGCGTTTGGCGGCGCAATCGCGGTCAACCGGCCGGTTGACCGCGATCTTGCTCGCGCGATCGCGAGCGCCGTCTACCACGATTTGGCGGCGCCCGCGTTCACCGATGAAGCGCTCACGATCCTGCGAATGCGCAAGAACCTACGCGTATTTCGCGTCGATCTCGAGACGAACCGTTCGGCCAGCCGGTTCGCCCTCAATCTGAAGCGAATCGACGGCGGTTTCCTCGCTCAGACGCTGGACGCGCGATCCGAGGACGACGTCGCGATGACGGTCGTGTCGGCGCGGCCGCCGACCGACGCCGAGCGCGGCGATCTTCGGTTCGCCTGGCGTGCCGTGAAACACGTCCGATCGAACGCGATCGTTCTGGCGCGCGATCGGTCGCTAGTCGGCATCGGCGCTGGCCAGATGAGCCGCGTCGATTCGAGCGAGATCGCCGTGCGGAAGGCCGGGCCGAGGTCGGCCGGGGCGGTGATGGCTTCCGACGGTCTGATTCCATTTGCCGATGGCGCAGAAGTCGTCGCGGCGGGCGGCGTCACGGCGATCATCCAGCCGGGCGGCTCCGTGCGCGATCGGGAAGTCATCGAAGTCGTCAACGCGCATGGAATGGCTATGGTGTTCACTGGCGTCCGACACTTTCGTCACTAGCGGGGAGGTTCTTACGTGCCGGTCTGGGAATTCGTTTGCGAGTCAACGGGCTGTCTGGAGCGTTTCGAGTTGACGAAGCGCTTCACCGATCTGCCCGAAGGAACGTGCCCTCGGTGTGGCAGCAAGGCGCGCAAGCTCCTGTCGGTACCGGGCATCGTCTTCAAGGGGACGGGGTGGTACAAGACCGACAGTCGAACGACACCCTCCGAAGGTTCATCCTCGACCGGATCGTCTGGGTCGTCGACTAGCCCGGCCACCGAGGGCGCATCGCCCGCGCCTGGCGCGACCGGGAGCGAGAGCAAATCCGCCGCGGCGAGTGGCGAATCGGCAAAGGCGTCTGGAACGTCCAGCGGTTCGTCTGGTGCGAACGTTTCGACCTGAGTGCACAGGTGACCGTCCGATAACCGCTCGCAAAAGGCCAGCAACCGCCGAATCTTCAGGCGTCGGAACGGCGGAGGAGACTATCGGTGAACGCTGTGCGAGCTTGCGATTTCGAACGTGGCGATCACGCTGGAGAAGTAGTCCGGCATCCACGTCTTGTCCGGATCGATCGCGAAATTGCCGAATCGGGCGACGATCGCAATGTCGTCGGTCGCGACTTGCACTTCAAGCCCGTCGTGCGCCGAAATGACGGATGACAGTGACATGTCGCGCTGCCAGTTCGTAATCTTGGCCGACACCCGTCGATCGGCGCTTGGGGTGATGACACCGACGGTGGTCAACTGGTCATCGCGATACTGCTGCACCCAGATCGTCAGGCCGTAGTAGCGGCGCGTTCCATCGCACGACTCGGTCATGCTCAGTCCGCACAATCCTTGCCGCTCTCCGTTCGGACCAAGGATCGCGTGCATAAAGTCGACGTCGTTATCGCGGTCGATGTCGTAGTGAATCGTGAAGGTATCGGCGAACGAACGCCGTTCGGGCACGGCCGTTCGCTCCTGTGCCGGCGCTGGCGGGTCAGCCATACGCGGCGGCGCCTGTGGCCGGGGATTGACGCGCTGTACGATCGAGTCAACCATCTTCCGACCGGCCGCCGGGACATCGGACCGCTTCTCGAGGACAGCCGCTCCATCGATCATGGATGTCAGTAGCGGTCTCAGCAGGTTCCCCGCGCGTCCGAATGGCTTCTCCTTGCCTGAAGCGAGGTTGCCGGTTGCCAACGGCAACGTGTGACCGCGACCACGAAGGAAGCCAACCACCCGGAGCACCGCCAGACCGATCGCCATCGAGAGAATGACGACGCCGATGACGCCAAAGGATGTCGAACCGCCATCTGTCTGGCGGTTGATTTCGCGCTCGTTTTGACGAAGCGCCTCGGCCAGGGCACGCGTAGACTCGATGTCCCTGGTAGCGGCCGGACGATCACGAAGGAGTGTATCGGCCGCCAGATCGGCCATTTCCACGGCGGGGCGATTCAGGAACGCCAATCGCTCGCGAGCGTTGAAGATGCTTTTCTCTCGTTCGTAGAGCTTGGCGACGAGCACGACGACATCGCGATCCGACACGTCGGGCGCGCTCTGCGCACGCGCCAGGTGGACGACGCTCGATCCAACCGCGATGCCCAAGAGCAACATTGCGGCCATGACGAGTGGCCACGGAATCTTCCGCCCCGCACTGCCACCCGCTACCGTCGCCGCACCCATCACCTGCCACCCACCACGATATACTTGCTGAGCATGTATCCGGTCAGGTATTGACCGTCGCTCGTCCGGACCCTCAGCTTGAACCAGCGCGACTCATTGTCGATCGATTGGCCCTGGATTGATTCGAGAAGGTCGACCGGCGTTCCCGGGGGGATGCTGGCCAACGACTTACCGCTGGTGCTTGCGTCCGTCCTCAGCCGAACCGACCCATTATCGCCCGGCTTGACGATACCGGGACCAGGCCCGGTGAACGGCGCACTCGCGGAGCCCGCGCTCGACGACGTCGATGACGGACGCGGCGCGGCGGTCGGGGTTGGGACTCCGCGTTCGGGCTGGTTCAAGACGACCGCGGTCGGCGTCGCGGGTGATTCCGCGGGCAGCGCGGTCGATTCGGATACGACGCTGGAGATCGCAACCGACGTTGGGGTCGGAACCACGGGCGGCGCCGGATTCAGGAGTACCTTACCGAAGGCATCGAGCATTTCGGCGTTGTGTTTCTGCTTCTGATCGCGCGATCCCGCGTACCGCTGCGCCATATCCAGAACGGTCGTGGCCGGCTGCGCGATTCCGACCGACATCAGCCGATCGCGGAGAACCAACGGGCTCTCTCCCTGAGCGTGCAGTTGGCCGGCGTAGAGCACGTAGTTCTCGACTCGAGTGTCGATCCCCGAAGAGAAGCGAGGGAAGAGCACCATAGCCGCGACCACACCCACGCCGAGCAGCCCGAACATGATGATCGGCTCGCGCCCGGGCGAATCCGTTTCGTTCCTGATCCGCGCGCGAGTCGGGCGTCGAGCCATTTGCGACCTCCAGGTTCGGCGGTTCGTTATTGTAATGTCGTCCGTGGAGCACGGAGCATCGACTTCATATGCTCCAACTGATCTCTAATGACATAACAGATGCGCGACTTGACATAGAACTTATGTTCTAAGGAGCGTCGTTTTCGCGTTTACAGCGAGTACGTTCCATTTGGCCGAGAGATTACGCCTCGTTGTGTTGGATCGACGATAAAAGTTTGCGCAGTATTCAGCCGGTTGGATGGTCCATTATGCCTACCGGCTTGCGCACCACGTCGCGGAGTCGGCATCGTGACCGCGGCAGCGGCGGTCAAGTCCGCGGTCGACGACCGGGAGGCCGCGGGCGAGACCGAGTTTCGGGCCGCCGCGTGGGAGGCCGGATCGATTAGGTCAGGTAACGGCCGATGAGTGGGCGCAGATCCTCGCGGATCCGCTCCGGAACGCGATCCGGGGCGGTCATGATTGCTCCGGCCAGAGCCGATCCACAGCCACATTGGCGGGCCGCGGCCGCGCGCGGAAGAGCGCCGCGCAGCGCGGCCTTCGCGGTCGCGACGTTGCGAACCAAATTCGCCACGACCATATCGACTGTCACCGGCGCTTCCGACTCGTGCCAGACGTCAAAGTCCGTCACCATTGCCAGCGCGGCGTAGCAGAGCTCGGCTTCGCGAGCCAGGATCGCCTCGGGAATCGCCGTCATGCCGATGATGTCGGCGCCCCATTGACGAAACGCGCGTGACTCCGCGCGCGTCGAGAATCGCGGACCCTCGATACAGATGTACGTGCCACCACGGTGAACCCGGGTGCCAATTGCCTCGGCCGCGTCGGCCATCATTCCACTTAACTCGGGACAGAACGGGTCTGCGAATCCGACGTGCACGACGATGCCACTACCGAAGAAAGTGAGCGGACGTAATCGGGTTCGATCGATCAGTTGGTCTGGGATGACGACGTCGAGTGGCGCGATGTGCTCGCGCATCGAACCGACTGCGCTGACCGAGATGACTCGCTCAACGCCGAGCGTCTTGAAGCCGAAGATGTTGGCTCGACTGTTCACGTCGGTCGGAGAAACGCGGTGACCCTGGCCGTGGCGTGGTAGGAACGCGACCGGCGTTCCATCGAGTCGCCCGACCTGATACGCGTCGCTCGGATCGCCGAACGGCGTCGCGACTCGAACTTCGCGTCGGTTGGTGAATCCCTCGATGTCGTAGAGGCCGCTTCCGCCGATGACGCCGATCGGCGCCGCGTCGTTAGCTGACCGCGACACCGGCTGCCTTTTCGAATTGCCGAACGAGCCCGGCCATATCGTCATCGCCCAACCCGGTGTCACGACCAGCCTGGAAGACTTCCTCGGCTCGCTGGGCCATGTCCAGGCGGCAGCCGATCGTGCCGGCCAGGGCATTGATCAGGCCGAGATCTTTCAGAATGAGATTCACCGCGGTACCGGGCTTGAAGTCGCGCTTCTGGATGATCGGCACAGCGCGCTCCAGCATTCGCGAACCGCCGAATCCCGTTCCGACCACCTCGAGGATCGTCTGAATACTGGCGCCAGCCTTGACGCCGAACGCGAGCGCCTCGGCGACCCCGGCCATGTTGATCGCGACTAGAAGCTGATTCACCAGTTTGATTGCGCTGCCGGCGCCCGAAGGACCACAGTGGCGGACATTCTTCCCGAGCACGTCGAAAATCGGGCGCGCGCGTTCGAACGTCGCGGCGTCACCGCCAACCATAATCGTTAGGGTCGCGGCGGTCGCTCCGGCTGGTCCTCCGCTGACTGGCGCATCGAGGAACGTGCCGCCGCGAGCGCGACACCCGTCGTCGCATCTTTTCGTCGTGTCCAGACCGACCGTCGAGTGATCGATGAAGAGTTGCCCAGCCCGCATCGCCGGAACCAGTCCGTCGGCACCGAAGTACACGCGCTCGACCTGATCGGTGTTCGGCAAGCAGGTCATCACGATGTGGGCCCGCGCCGCGACTTCGGACGGCGACGCCGCGGGAATCGCGCCCGCGCCGGCCAGTTCGTCGACGACCGATCGGCTGCGATTGTGAATGTGGACCCGATGGCCGGCGGTGAGGAGATGGCGCACCATTGGCTTGCCCATCAATCCCAGTCCGATGAACCCGAGTTCCACTCTGCGCGCCTCCGCTGCGAAGTTGGCCAAGTATAGAATCGCGATCCAATGGCACTTCGGACGCCGCTTTACGAGACCCACGTTCGCCTTGGTGGCCGCATCGTTGAGTTTGGCGGCTGGGAACTGCCCGTTCAGTACAGCTCCATTATCGACGAGCATCGTGCCGTTCGATCGGCGGCCGGTCTGTTTGATGTCTCGCATCTGGGGCGAGTTGAGTTTCGGGGACCTGGCGCGCTCGATTCGTTGCAGGGCCTCTCGACGAACGACGTCTCGCGTCTGGACGTCGGCCAGGCGCAGTACGGTCTGATGCTCAACGAACGCGGCGGCATCGTCGACGACATCTTTGTTTACCGCCGCGCCGACCACTATCTCGTCGTGGTCAACGCCGCCACGCGCGCGAAGGATCTCGTTTGGATGGCGCGCCATTTGACGCGCACCGAGATGGTCGATCGCACCTTCGAATCCGCCACGCTTGGCCTGCAAGGACCGGCCGCGGTCGGGCTCCTGAGTCCACATTGCGACGTCGATGTCGCGGCGCTCAAGCGCAACGGACACGCCGAGGCGATCGTGGCCGGAGTTCCCATGTTGATCGCCCGCACCGGATACACCGGCGAACGCGGCATCGAGCTCTTCCCAAGCGTCGCCGTGGCGCCGGCGGTGTTCGATCTGCTCCTGGGATTCGAAGGTGTCAAGCCGTGCGGACTCGGCGCGCGCGACACCCTTCGTCTTGAAGCCGGCAATCGCCTGTACGGCCAAGATATGGATGAAGACACCAACGCGCTCGAAGCCGGTCTCGATTGGGTCGTCGATTTCGAGAAAGGGGAGTTCGTCGGCCGCGACGCTCTGATCGGCGTCCGCGAGCAGGGTGGCCCGCGTCGCCAACTGGTCGGGTTCGAAATGGCCGACCGCGCGGTCGCGCGCCATGGCGCGGCGGTCTCCTCCGACGGTCAGACCGTCGGTCAGGTGACGAGCGGCTCGTTCGCGCCGTCGCTCGAACGCGTTATCGGCTTCGCCTTCGTCCCGCCGTCGCTCGCTCCGATTGGGACTGAGATTGCGATCGACGTTCGAGGTCGACCGAGTCCGGCTCGGGTCGTCGATACGCCGTTCTACCGGCGACCGAGAACGATCCGAACGCGCGGCGAGGGCGACTGAATCGAGCGGTCCAGGCTTGGGCCGGATCGGTCGTGGGCGCAGTCCCGACCGATCGACATCAGAGTTCCACGATCGTGTGTCGGTAACAGTCGATGACGCGGGTGGAATTGAGCGTTCGTTGGCGGACGCCGGAGCCATAGCCGAGATGGGTATGCCCGTGGAGCGCCAGTTGAGGCTGATGCCTTTGGATCAGATCGCTGAAGCAGTGAAAGCCCCGATGTAGGCGGTCGGTCGCTTCCGAGCCATCGGGCATCGCCGGGGGCGCGTGCGTCACGAGGATATCGATCCCACGCGCCATTCGAATGCGCAGATCGAGCAGGCGCGTCCGCCACCGCATCGAAGAATCGGTGTACTCAACACCGCTGCCACCGTACCATCGTGACCCCTCCAATCCGGCGATTCGCAGGCCGCTGAATCGACGCACGTGGCCATCGAGATTCTCGCATCCGCCTGGTGGCTGATCGACATAACTCGCGTCATGATTTCCGCGCACGTAAAAGAGCGGCGTGTTGAAACGGGTGACGAGGTAGTCGAGGTAGTTCGGATCGAGGTCCCCGCACGAGATCACGAGGTCGATTCGTCCCCAGCGATCCGGGTTGAAGTGCTCTCCGAGTGCACGCTCCTCGGCGTCGGCGACCGCCAGGATTCGAACGCCCGTCATCGTGGCGTGGCGGTCGGGGATGCGGAAACGGCCGGCGCGCGCGTTGCGGTCGGGGATGGCGGAGCGGCGGTGGTCGCGGCCGGTTTGATGGCGCTCGACGACGGTGTTGTGCTGGCCGCCGGCGCCCGATCAGGCGCCGCGGTTGGCGGCGCGATTCTGGTGGTCGGGCGCGCCGCGGGACTCGGCGTTGGCATCGTCGCGAGTGCCGGGGCATTCGCGAAGTACGTCGAGGCACTGGCGGCCGAGCCGACGCGGGCGGCGACCGACGTCCAGCGCGCCTCCGCCTGGAGGCCCGGCGGATCCGTCGATCGCCAGAGCGGCACCAGAGCACGCAAATCCGCGGTCAATCTTGCGAGATCCAGGCTCGAATCGATCCGGGCCGTACTGGCGGCCGTCGCGTCTGGATCGCGACGCGCCTCCCGGTAGCCGTCGATCGTCGCGCCGAGGAACGATTCCACGAAAGCCGACTGACTGGCGAGATCGGCGTCGCGTCCAACCAGAACCGCGGCGTACCCGTTTTCCCCGCGCGGATCGACTGCCATGAGGCTCACCAGTCGGCGATCGACGATCGAGAAACGCAGCAATTCCTCGGCGCTGACGATCGCGAAGTCGTCGCGGCCGCTCCGAACCGACGACATGGCGTCGACTGGGCTCTCGACCAGACGCGGCCGGGTCGCGAGACCGCGCGCCGCGAACATTCCCTGCTCGATCCCGAGGAAGATCCCGCTGTGAGCCGGTCCGGGAGTGCCGACGATGACGACGCTGACGAGGCGCATTCCGGCCGGCGTCGTCGGCGTTGGCACGGGCGAGACTCGTCCGATCCGCGTCGGGATCGATATTCGGGTCGGTGCTGGCTCTGGCTGCGCCGTCGCCGTCGCTGGCGACTCCGGCAACGTCGGTGTCGGACGCGGCGATTCCCGAGGCTCACGCGAGCAGGCGGTCATCGCGATCGCGATACCGATCGCCAGGGCGCCCTGCCATGCCGCCGACGGACTCACGACCCGGGGCGCCGGTTCCACGGGACGCAGACGCGCTCGACCAAGGCTACGATCTGAAAGAGGATCAGGCTGAGCGCCGACGTGACGACGATGGCGGCGAAAACGCGATCGGTCTGCAGTTGGTCGACCGCGCGAAGCATATACACGCCGAGTCCCTCGCTCGCGCCGACCCATTCTCCGACGATCGCGCCAATCATCCCATAGGTAACGCCGACGCGCGCGCCGCTGAAGATACGCGGCAACGACGCCGGCCAGCGCACGCGCCAGAACTGTTGCCAGCCGTTCGCGCCCATGGCGCGCAGCATATCGATCAGATCGCCGTCCACGGCGCGTAGACCATCGAACGTCCCGACCAGGATCGGGAAAAAGCAGACCAGCGCGACGATCACCACTTTTGGCGCGATGCCGTAGCCAAGCCAGATCACGAGCAGCGGCGCGATCGCGATGATCGGGATTGTCTGCGAGATCACGACCATTGGGTAGATCGCGCCACGCGTCGGCTCGTGGCGATCCATCGCGATCGCGAGCAGCACGCCGGCGACGAGTGCCGCCGCCAACCCAAGAACTGCCTCCTGGATCGTGCGCACGGAATGAATGGTGAAGATGTCGGGCCGACCGGTGAGGACGAGCGCGATGTCGGACGGCAGTGGTGCCAGCCATTTCGGTGCCGCGACCAGCGTGCCGAAGGCCTGCCAGGCGCCGAGCAGCGCCGCGAGCGCGACGAACGGATAGACGCGGCTCAGAGTCACGTCGGACCGCCCGTGCTCGACGCGCGGAGCTCGCCCAGAAGGGTTTGCTTCAAGCGCGCAAACGCCGGGTCTCCGTAGAGGTCGATCGTCCGCGGCCGCCCAAACGGGACCGGCGTGTCCGCCAGGATGCGACCAGGACGCGGGCTCATCGTGAGCACGCGGTCGGACAGGAACAGAGCCTCGTCGACGTCGTGCGTCACGAAGAGGACGGCCGGATGATCGTCGCTCCACACATCCTGGAGCCATTCGTGCATGGACGATCGTGTCAGGGCGTCGAGCGCGCCGAAGGGCTCATCGAGTAGCACCGCGTCGCTTCGACGGAGAAACGTCCGCAGCAGCGACGCTCGCTGCCGCATGCCACCGGAGAGTTCCGATGGCCAGTGACGTTCGAAACCGGCCAGACCGAATCGACGAAAGAGCGATCCGGCTTGGGTTCGCGCTTCGGCGCGCGACATCCCAGCCAGTTCGAGGGGGAGCGCCGCGTTGTCGATCGTGCGCAGCCACGGCATGAGAAGATCCTTCTGCGGCATGTACGCCACCGTTCCGGGGCGGCCGACAATCGATCGGCCGTCGAACAGCGCATCGCCCTCGCTGGGTGTGGCCAATCCGGCGACGATCGAGAAGAGCGTGCTCTTTCCGCATCCGCTTGGGCCGACGATCGAGACGAACTCACCCCGCCGAACACTGAGTGTGACGTCGCGTAGTGCGCGCACGACGCCGGTGGCGCCGCGATACTCTTTGCCAAGCTGCCGAATGTCGAGCACGTGGCTCGATTATCCGGCCCGGCATCTCGGTTGGTCAAAGCGCACGCCAGGGCGCGCAGCGAGCGGCTAGCGTATACTCCCGGCAGATCCGGTCGTGGAGCAATCGTGCCCGGCCCCCGCGTCCTGATAGCCGACGACAGCTCACTTGCACGGGCGGTCATTGCCGATGCGTTGACGACAGCCGGCTTTGCCATCGTCGGTGAAGTTTCCGACGGCATCGCGGCCGTCGCGGCGTTTCAGGCCTTGCGGCCCGATGCCGTCACGATGGATCTGACCATGCCGGGAGTGGACGGTATTACCGCCCTTCGCGGAATCCTCGAAGCGGACTCGAGCGCGCGTGTCATCATCGTGAGCGCGGCCGGTCAAGAGAGCAGCGTCATACGGGCGCTGCGCGCCGGCGCGGCCGGGTTCGTCCTCAAGCCGTTCGAGCCGTCTCAGCTCGTCGATGCGTTGCGCAAGTCCGGACTGGACGTATCCCGCGGCGCCGTCTCTGATGAAGGGCGTCGAACGTTTCTTCACCAAGCCCAGAGACGGATCGAGATGCTAGCGGAGGATATTCGTGAGATCAGGGAAACAGGCGGTGATAGTGGCGCGTTCGACGTCGTTCGCCGCCGCGCCTCCAGTGTGGCGAGGACAGCGAACGCGGCTGGCGAACCGTCATTGGCCGTCCTCGCTCAGGCGATTGAACGCGCCGCGATGGCGATCGTCGATCTCGGCACCGTTTCGGACGACCTGGTGCGTCTACTCGACGAATCGGTGGTCGCCCTGCACCGACTCCTGATCGGCGTGGCCCGTGGCGACGGGGAGCGGTTGCTCAGCGAGGCATTTCGCGCTCGCATCGACGGCGCGATCGACCAGTTGCGCGCCCACGCGGGACGTCCGATCGGGGCGCGGCGCGCGCTGATCGTTGATGTCGATCCGTTTTCGCGACGCGTCCTCCAGGGATTCCTCCGACGGGAGGGCTTCGCCGTCGCGACCCTGCAGGCGGTCGACGAGATCGACGATGTCGAGCCGCCCAGTATCGTGGTGGTCGATGGCTCGCCGGCGCGGTTCGATGCTCCGACCGCGATCCGACAACTACGTGCCTCCGAGGTCACCGCGCGCGCCGCGATCATCTATCTGACGCCCCGGGCGGAGCTTTCCGAGCGGCTAGCCGCCTTCAAAGCTGGCGCCGATGACGTGATTCAGACACCATTCGATCCAGAGGAACTCTTGGCGCGCGTCACAGCGATGGTGCGTCGTTCCGAGCGCCGCCCCGCGCCAGCGCTGGAATCCGAATCGGCGAACGAGCCAATGCCGGGAGGCGAGTAAGATGGCGAATCGAGTCGATCAGGGGAATCTCTGGATCGCGCGGGCGATCTACGATCTCGGCGGCATCAAGTTTGGCTCGTTCACGCTCGGCGAAACGGCGATCGATTCGCCGATCCACGTGAATCCGCGCGTGTTGCTCAGCCAACCCATCCTGTTGCGGCGAGTTGCCGAGATCATCGCGAGCGAGATTCAGGCCGGGCAATCGCGTCGGCGGCCGCGCTTCGAGCGCTTCTCGCTCGTCGCGGGGGTGCCGTTCGGTGGCCTTCAGCTGGCGACCGCCTATGCGCTCGGCACCGACACATCGTTGGTGTACGTGCATCCCGGTCGGCCAGGCGACGACGGCAACGCGATCGAGGGGCGTTTCGTCGAGGGCGATCACGTCCTGATCCTCGATGATCTGATGACCGGCGGGCGCAGCATCATCCGCACGACCGAGTTCCTCTCCGAGTACAACCTGGTCACGCGCGACGCGATCGTGTTGATCGATCGCGAAGAGGGCGGCGCCGAGCGACTGCGCGAGCGCGGCATTCGTGTCGCGTCGATTCTGACGCTTCGACAGCTCGTGACCTACCTCCACGAGTCGGATCTCGTGGCGCACGATCAGTTTCACCGGACGATCGAATACTTTGACCGGAGCCGTGCCCCACGCGCGAATGACGCCGCGAGCTAGCGCGGTCCGCATACGCGACGCGCTGGCCGTTGCGGCTGCCCGCGCCGCGGCCGCGGCGATCCGGGCGACCGGACGAGGTGGTGGTACCACCGTGCCAGGTCGGGTCGCGTTGGCGCTATCGCCCGGGATCATCCGCCACCTGAGTAGTCGCCTCGCCAAGGGGACGATCGTGGTGACCGGCACGAACGGCAAGACGACCACGGCACGCATGATCGCGGCCGGACTGCGTTCATCCGGTACGCCGCCGACCCATAATCGGGGCGGTGCTAATCTCGAGCCGGGCATCGCCGCGGCGCTGGCGCGAGATGTCGCGCCGTTTGGGCATTCAGATCATCGGATCGGTCTATTCGAGGTCGACGAGGCCACGCTCCCTTCGGCGGTCGCGTCGCTCCGTCCGCGTGTCTGCGTATTCACGAACCTGTTTCGCGACCAACTCGATCGGTACGGAGAAGTCGCGACCGTCGCCGCTATGTGGCGCCGGGCATTGGCCACTGGCGGCGGCGTGGCGCTGATCCTGAACGCGGACGATCCGAATGTCGCGGCGTTGGGAACGATACCAGGCGTCACCCCGACCTACGTTGGCGTTACGGCGCCGGGACTCGGCGGCACGTCGCTTGAACACACCGCCGACGCGCGCCGCTGCCCGCTGTGCGGCGCGGAGCTGCGGTATTCCCGTGTGTTTTATGCCCATCTTGGCGAGTACGCGTGCCCGGGCTGCTCGTTCCGTCGGCCGAATCCGGACCTCGCGATCTCGGGCTATCACGGTCGTGGATTGGCCGGCGCGGATGCGACTCTTTCGTTCGCGGGCCACGACTTCGGGTGTGATCTTCATATTCCTGGGCTATATAATGTCTACAACGCTGCTATTGCTGTCGCCACGTTGATCGTTGCAAACGTCTTGGCGGCGACCGCGGTTGCGGCCGTCTCGGCCGAACGGAATGTGTTCGGCCGCGTCGAACGGTTCTCGGCATCCGGGCGCGAGGTTGTCCTGGCTCTGATCAAGAACCCGGTTGGCGCCGATCAGGTGCTCGGCGCGATCAGCGACGATGCCGGGTCCGGACCGCTCGTGATCGCGATCAATGACAATCTCGCTGATGGTACTGATGTGTCGTGGTTGTGGGATGCCGACTTCGAGCGGCTCGCGGGTGGGGATCGTCGCATCGTTGTCGCCGGTACGCGCGCGGAGGACATGGCTGCGCGCCTGAAGTACGCCGGCATCGCGCCTGAACGTGTCGCGGTGGTGACTGATCCGACCGTGGCAATGGATCGCGCGCTCGATCTGGCCGATCCGCGTGAAACTGTGACTGTCCTGGTGACGTATACGGCCCTGCTCGATTCGCGCGCCGAGCTGACCCGTCGTGGGCTGGTCGCGCCCTTCTGGAGTGAGTGAATGCGACGACTGACGTTGTGCCACCTGTACCCGCGCGAGATGAACATCTACGGCGATCGGGGAAACGTCATCGTGCTCAAGCGGCGTGCCGAGTGGCGTGGCATCGAGTGCCACGTTCGCGAGGTCTCGGTCGGCGATCGTGTCGATCCTAGCGAGTGCGACCTGCTCTTCGGGGGCGGCGGCCAGGACGATCAGCAGGTCGCTGTCGGCGAAGATCTGCGCTCGCGGCAGGCCGATACGTTGCGAGGTTTGGCGGCCGACGGTGTGCCGATGCTGACCGTCTGTGGAACCTATCAACTCTTTGGCCATTACTTCCGAACGCGCGCCGGGCAGGAGATTCGTGGAATCGGCATTTTCGATGCCATCACCGTCGCCGGCGAGGTCCGCTGGATCGGCGACACGCTCGTCGAGTCATCGATCGACGGACGACCCCGCTCGCTGATCGGATTCGAGAATCACAGCGGCGAGACGGTTCTGCCGACGAACGGCGAATGCCACCCGCTCGCGCGTGTCATCATCGGCGCGGGAAACAATGGCCGCGACGGCGGCGAGGGCGCGGTGTGGCGGCACGTCCTCGGGACGTATCTCCACGGGCCGATTCTGCCGAAGAATCCCTGGTTGGCCGACTATGTGCTCGGCCGGGCGCTCGAACGCGTCGGGCACCGCGAGGAGTTGGCGCCGCTCGACGATCGTGTCGAGAATGCGGCGCACGACTCGGTGGTGGCGCGGCTTCGTCGACGGGGACGAAGGAACTCGGGACTTGGGTGACGCGCCCGCGCTAGCCGGACGAAGAGTGCCGGCCGCCGCCGCGATTCTGATGCTTGCGTTCGCCGCGAGCCGATTGACCGGCCTGGCGCGTGGTATTGCGGTCGGATTCGCCTTTGGCACCAGCCCGGAGCTCGACGCCTACCTGGCCGCCAATCGCGTTGCCGACCTCATCTATCAGATTGCGATCGGCGGAGCGGTTGGCGCGGCGTTCATACCGGTCTTCTCGACCTATCTGACCGCAAACGATCGCGCCGGGGCGTGGCGGCTCCTCTCGACACTCATGACCATCAGTGTCATTGCCCTGGCTCCGATCTGCCTCGTCATCGGCATCCTGGCCGAAGACGTCATGCGTGTCGCTGGCGGGTTCGACGACGATCAACGTCGGCTCGCGGCCGAGCTACTTCGGCCGCAGCTCCTATCGCCGATCTTCTTCGCGATCGGTACATTCGCGACCAGTGCGCTGAACACGCGCGGCGCCTTCCTGGTTCCGTCTCTGGCGCCGAGCCTCTACAACCTCGGGATCATCTTTGGTGCGCTGGCGCTGGCGCCGTTCATCGGTATTCGCGGTCTTGCGATCGGCGCAGCGATCGGTGCTCTCCTGTACGCGGGAATCCAAATTCCGTCGCTGCGTGTTTTCGGGCCGATCGGCCGCCCAGTCCTCGATTTGACGCATGCCGGCGTCCGTCAGGTTGGCCGGCTCATGGCGCCGCGCGTGCTCGGCCTGGCCGTCTCGCAGATCAATTTTGTCGTCATCATCATACTTGCCTCGCCGCTGCCCGGCGCGATCGCGGCATTGGACTACGCATGGCTGCTCATGATGCTGCCGCTCGGCTTATTTGCGATGGCGATCGCGAACGCGCTCTTTCCGTCGATTGCCGAACAGGCTGCCCGAGCCGAATGGAGCGCAGTCGGCGCCTCGGTCCGTTCCGCGCTCTCGGCGGTCCTCTACCTCGTCCTGCCGGCCGCCCTCGGGCTGGCGTTGCTGGCCGAGCCGATCGTCGCGACGCTGCTCGAACGGGGCGCCTTCGTCGAAGGATCGGCGCGCCTAACCGCGACCGCGCTGCGCTTCTACGCGTTGGGTCTGGTCGGTCAGTCGATTGTCGAGATCGTTGCGCGCGGTTTCTACGCCCGCCAGGACACCCGGCGGCCGGTCATCGTCGCCACGCTCGCGGTCGCGGTCAACGTCGCACTGGCGTTTCCGCTGCGCGAGGCACTCGGACACGGTGGCCTCGCGCTGGCGCTCTCGCTCTCCTCCGTAGCCGAGGCGATCGGCCTGATCGTCCTCGCGCGACATCGTATGCCGGGAGTCGTATCGGGCAAACTGGTCGCGTCGCTCGCACGCGTCCTGGTCGGGATCATCGCCATGGGCGGCATGGCGGCTCTCCTTCCCGGCGCGATCGCGTGGCACGGCCACGCCGATTCCGAGATCGATCGGATCGCGCGACTACTCATTCTCGTCGCTGGCGGCGGCGCGACCTACCTCGTCGCGACTATCCTCGCCCGGGCGCGCGAGCCAATCTGGCTGGCGCACCGACTGCGCGCCCGGATGAGGTGAGAAGCCCGATGCGTTTCGCCGTCAACATCTCGATGATCGGGCATCCTTCGCCGGTGGCGGAACGCATCCGCACGGTCGCCGAGGCCGGTTTCACGGCCATCGAGTTCTGGTTTGCCCATCAGTTCGACATGACGGAGCTTGGCGCGCTCTGTCGGGATCATGGGCTCGATGTCGCGCTTTTCGATCTCGAACCGAGCGACACCCATCCGTACGGTCACGTGGCGGATCCCGCCGCCGGCGCCGAGTTCGACCGCCGGCTTGATGAGGCTTTGCGCCAGGCTGACCGGCTGTCATGCCAGACGCTCAACGTCCTCCAGGGCGGTCGCCTGCCGCGCCTGACCGTGGATGAACAGATGCGCGTCGCGATCGATCGACTCGGCAAGGCATCGATCGCGGCCGAGCGCGCCGGGGTAACGCTCTGTCTCGAAGGGATCAATCGCGTCGATCGCCCCGGCTCCTTCTGCGATCGAAGCGCAATCGGGCTCGCGATCGTCGCGGCCGTCGATTCACCGCGCGTGCTCTTCCAGTACGATATCTACCATATGCAGATCATGGAGGGGAACGTCATTCGCACGATGACGGAGAACATCGCCTTGATCGGACATATCCAGGTGGCGGATCCGCCCGGCCGGCACGAGCCGGGCACCGGTGAGATCAACTTCCCGAATGTGTTGGCCGCTCTCGAAGCGACCGGCTACCAGCGGTGGGTCAGTCTCGAATACTGGCCTTCAGCGGGCGTGGCCGATTCATTTGCGTGGCTCCCGCGCGATCGGCGGGGCCGGTGAACGAGCCGCTTCTGGCGCGCCTCTGGTTGTCGGGAGGGTGGCCGCGCTCGGCTACCCTCGATGCCGAGGGCCGCGCCTTCGCGATTGTGTACCCCGGTCGGGCCGGGCACGGTCCGGGGCCCGATCTGCGGGGCGCGATCCTGTCACGCGACGATGGTTCGCTCCTGACCGGCGATGTCGAGTTCCACGTTCGCGCGTCGGACTGGATGCGTCATGGCCACGCGCGCGATCCGCGCTATTCGCGGGTGATCGCGCACGTCATCTGGCGCAACGACCTTCCGGGTCCCATCGCGCGCGCGCCCGATCCAGCCGTGCCGCTCCTCACGTTCGAACTTTCGGGGATCGAGCCGGCGATCCTCTTCCATCGGCTGGCCCTACCAGCTCCACCCTGTGCGCCGACCCACGAGTGGCTACGCCGGCAACCAGCCGACGAACGCGTTGCCTTCCTCGATCGCCTCGGCGACGAGCGCCTGGCCGAGAAGTCGCTTCGATTTGGGGCGGATCTGCACGCCGTCGGTGCTGAGCAAACGCTCCATGCCGGGGTCTGCGACGCGCTCGGATACAGCCAGAATCGTCAGCCGATGCGGCGACTGGCCGAGGAAATGCCAGACGTCGTCGCTCGATCGATTCTGGCCGCCGCTGTCGACGCGGAGGCAGCCGAGCGCGCGCTCTTCGAGGCACTGTGTCTTGCCGGCGGCCTCGGACACTCACTCGATGGTGGCCATCCGGGCGCGGCGCAAGGCGCCTGGGATCTGGCGGCCTCCCGGCCGGCGAACCGGCCCGAGCGAAGGCTGGCCGGCTTGGCGCGCCTCCTGGCCCGCGACCGTCACACATCGCTCCTCGATCGCCTTATCACGTCATTTGGCGGCGAGTCACGCCTGGCCGCCCGTCGCCTCGAAGCCGTTTTTCGGGTCGATCGGCCGTCCGACCATCCGATCGTCACGGTCGGAACGGATTCTCCGCGTTCAATCGACTACTGGCTCGGCCACGCCGCCCCAAATCGACCGATGCCGGGCGGTACGATGGCCCTGATCGGAGCATCGCGCGCTCGCGCGATCGTCGCCAACGTCGCACTGCCAGTTCTCCTGGCGGTGGCCGATCAGCGTGGCGACGATGCCCTGGCCGCGGCGATCTGGGCGATCTGGCCGTCCGTCGGCGCGCCCGGCCCGAACTGGATCCTCGAAGAGATGCGCGACGTCACGGAGGGCATCCACGTCGGTAGCGCTCGGCGAGAGCAGGGCGTCATAGCGCTATTCCGTCGCTGCTGCTCCGAGCGGCGCTGCGACCTCGCGCCCCGGTGCGAAGCCCGGCGGACCGGCTAGCTCTCGGGACCCGTCACCGCGACGATGTTCCGCGCCGGGTCGAGATATGCCCGCGTCGCTCGGAGAACGTCGTCGCGCGTCAGCGCTCGGATGATATCCGGGTAGCGGTCGACATAATCGATGCCGAGATCGTACGTCTCGATGCTGAGCATCGTTCGCGCGATCCCATCCGAGCTTTCGAGCGCGAGCGGCAGGATTCCGGTGAGGTAACTCGACGCGTCGGCGATCTCCTCGGGCTCGACCGGTTGCGAGACGATCCGGCCGATCTCGTCGGCGATCGCCTCGATCGCGCGCTCGACATTGGCCGGGTTGACACCGGCGCGCGCCGTCCAAGCGCCCGGTCCGGGTCCGCCCTCGAGGTCTGAATACGAGTAGTAGGCGAGGCCAAGTCGCTCGCGGACATTCGCGCCGATCCGGCCATTCAACCCCATTCGCCCGAGAATGAGATTCCCGAGATCGAGTGCGTAGTAGTCCGGGTGGGTGCGCGGAATCGACGGTCGCCCGAGCACGATGTCGGATTGTGACTTACCGGGCAGGCCTCGGTCGATTCGCGCGAGCTCGTCGGGAACTGGCGCCGGGGCGAGTTGGACGTCGGGCGGTGGCGGCCGGCCGTCCCAGTCGGCGAAGGCCGACGCGACCGCGTCGAGACCGACCGCGACGTCGACTCCGCCAGCCAGCGCGATCATCGTCCGAGCGGGATGGAATGTCGCGGCGTGGAACTCGGCCAGCGCTGGCGCCTCGATCGCGCTGACCGTCTCGACGTAACCGGAGACGCGCCGCGCGTACGGGTGCCCGTCCGGATAGGCGCGCTCGCGAAAAACGCGGTCAGCGACCGCGCGAGTGTCGTGATCGGCCTCGCGAAGGCCGGTCAGGACTTCGCCACGAAGTCGCTCGAGCTGATCGGCCGGGAAGGTCGGTCGAGACACGACCTCGCGCGCGATCGTCGTCGCGAGCGGCAAGTCCTCGACCAGACACCGGATCGACACATCCGTGGAATGGCGGCCGACATCGACCGTCAGGGCCATACCGTTGGCGTCGGTTAGCTCGCTCAAGCTTTCGAAGTTCCATCGCGCGGTGCCGCGTCGCAACATCGACCCGGCCAGCCTGGCTCGGCCGGCCGTCGTCGTGGCGTCGTGCCGCGCCCCCGACTGAATCGACACACGCAATAGCGCGGCTCGACTCGACGGCTGGGAGTGTCCCAGGAGAACGATTCCGTTGGCCAGCACACGGCGACGAATCTCCAGCCGCGCTTGGCTCATTGCTGCTCGGCCTCGGGGCGCAGCCATCCGAGCGTGCGACGGTTCGGTACCAGGTACGTCTGAGCGACCTTGCGGGCCGCCTCGCGATCGATCGCCTCAATCGCTTCCATCAGGCCGCTCAACAGCTCGTGCGAGGCGACCACCTCGGTCTGACCGAGCCAGTACGCCTGACTGGTCACCGTTTCGGTCCCGTAGGCGACCTGGGCGCGGAGCTGTTTCTTCGCCCGGGCGAGTTCTTCCTCACTCGGACCATTCCCGGCCAGGTCGCCGATCTGCTCGTCGATGACACGTTCGACATCCTCCGAGCGCGCCCCGGCTCGGAGCGTGGCATTCACCTCGAACAGGAAGGGATCGCGCGTCAGCGCGAACGAACTGCGCGCCGACGTCGCTAGGCCGGCCGCCACCAGCGATCGATACAGGCGGGAGCCCTGCCCCATCGGCGCCCGACCAGCCATCATCCCCATCGATCGCGCGCCGGACAGGATCGCGTCCACCACCAGGAGAGCAATCGCATCCGGGTTGGCCGCGCCTGGGGCCTGGTACGCCGACTGGTAGTACGTCGTCGGCGAGGGGCGACGCAGTTCGATGCGCCGCTCGCCCTCCTGGAGCGGCTCGATCGACCGTGGCGCGGGGACCGGTCCGCCGCCGGGCAGGCCGCCGAAATGACGCTCGATCCGAGCGACCATGTCATCGGTCCCAAAGTCGCCAACCGCGACGACGACCGCGTTGCCAGGCTGGTAGTACGTGCGGTAGTGCTGGTACAGCTCGTCGCGCGTGATCGCGCGCAGATCGCACTTCCATCCGATGACGCCGTTCCCGTACGGGTGAACCTTGAACGCGGCCGCCGAGACTTCCTCATCGAGGTGCCACGAGGGGTCGTTCTCGTGTCCCTCCCGCTCGGCGATGATGACGGTTCGCTCCGAATCGACCTCGGCGGGGTCGAATCGCGCGTTCACCATCCGGTCCGACTCGATGCGGAGGGCGAGATCGATCCGATCGCTCGGCAAAGTCTCGAAGTAGGTCGTGTAATCGATCCACGTAAACCCGTTCAGCGTTCCGCCGTTAGCCGTCACCTGGCGGAAGATGTCACCGGCCGCGAACGTCGGCGTGCCCTTGAACAGCATGTGCTCGACCCAGTGCGAGATGCCGGTTCGCCCGGCGACCTCGTCGCGTCCACCGACGCGGTACCAGATCCAGAACGTAGCGACCGGTGCGTGGCGCGACTCGCGCGTCAGAACGGTCAGGCCGTTCGAGAGGCGCGCGACGTGTACGTCCATCGGTCGGCCAGGAGTGTAGACCACGTGGTAAGCTGAACCTCCGTGAGTGTGAACGGCGCGCCGTTCAGTTACCTGACCGGTCTCGAGTGCACGAATTGCGGTCTCTCACACGATGCCGATGCCCCGAACAACGTCTGTCGGGTCTGTGGGAAGGTGCTCTACGCGCGCTATGATCTCGCGTCCGCGCGTCGGACCTTGGATCGTGATTGCTTTCGCGATCGACCGGCCGACCTCTGGCGGTACCATGAGTTGCTGCCGATACGGCAACCTGACAACGTCATCACGCTTGGCGAGGGTGTCACGCCGTTGCTGCGGATGCCGCGACTCGGCGAATCGCTTGGCCTGAAGAATCTCTGGATGAAGGACGAGTCCCTCAATCCGACCGGGTCGTTCAAGGCGCGCGGAATGGCCGTGGCCGTCTCACGTGCGCGCGAGCTTGGATTGAAGCGTCTCGCGGCGCCGTCGGCCGGTAATGCTGGCGCGGCCCTCGCGACCTACGCGGCGCGAGCCGGGCTGGAGGCCTGGATCTTCATGCCGGCTGATACTCCGCGCGTACCATTGATCGAGTGCCGCCTTGCCGGAGCGCGCGCGTTCGTTCTCGATGGCCTGATCAACGACGCCGGACGCATCGTTCGCTCGCGTTCGAGTTGGTTCGACGTGTCGACATTGCGCGAGCCGTACCGTGTCGAAGGCAAGAAGACGATGGGCTACGAACTGGCCGAGCAGTTCGCGTGGTCACTGCCCGACGCGATCATCTATCCGACCGGCGGCGGCACCGGACTGGTCGGAATGGTCAAGGCGTTCGATGAGATGGAGACGCTCGGCTGGATCGGATCGAAACGGCCGCGCATGTACAGCGTGCAATCGAGCGGCTGCGCACCGATCGTGCGCGCTTTCGAGGCCGGTCGGCGTGACGCGCCGATCTGGGAGAATGCCCGGACGATCGCGAGTGGACTGCGCGTTCCGGCCGCGATCGGCGACTACCTGATGCTCGATGCGATTCGCCGGACCGACGGCGTTGCTCTGGCCGTTGATGACGACGAAATCATGGCCGCGACCGATCTCGTCGCCGTCCGCGAAGGCGCCTGGCTGTCACCCGAGGGCGCGGCGACGATCTGCGCGGCACAACGGCTACGGGAAGACGGCACGCTCAAGGCACACGAGACGGTCGTCCTCTTCAACACGGGCGGCGGCATGGTCTACCCGGATCTCCAGAGCGCCACTCTGCCACGGGTCGCGATCGACGGCCGCGACGTGCCGGAGTGCGATCCCTGACCGACAGGGGCGCGATCGATCCCCTCGTCACCATCGCCCGAAAGCGCGACGGCCACGCCATCTCGTCCGACGAGATTCATGCCTTCGTCGATGGCTACGTGCGGGGCACGATCGCCGACTATCAGGCGTCGGCCTGGCTCATGGCGATCTGCTGCCGCGGAATGACCGCCGACGAAACCGCCGCTCTGACCGACGCAATGGCGCGGAGCGGCGCGATGATCGATCTCGGCGCGTCGCGCGCCAGCGCGGTCGACAAGCATTCGACCGGCGGCGTCGGCGATAAGACCACCCTCGTCGTCGCGCCGATCCTGGCCGCGATGGGGATGATCGTCCCGAAGATGTCCGGCCGCGGCCTTGGCTTCACCGGCGGCACACTCGACAAACTCGAATCGATTCCCGGCTTCACGGTCGCGCTCGATCGCGATCGCTTCCTCTCGCAGGCGCATCGCGTCGGATTGGCCGTGGCCGGTCAAAGTGCCGATCTCGCGCCGGCCGATGGTGCGCTCTACGCGCTGCGCGACGTGACGGCGACGGTTGAGAGCATCCCACTCATCGCCAGCTCGATCATGAGCAAGAAGATCGCGGTTGGCAGTCCAGCGATCTGCCTGGACGTCAAGGTCGGGCGCGGCGCCTTCATGAAAGACATGCCGTCGGCGCGCGATCTCGCGACGGCAATGGTCGATATCGGCCGGCGTCTCGACCGCCGCGTCACCGCGGTCATCACGGCGATGGATCAGCCGCTCGGTCAGGCGGTCGGGAACGCGCTCGAAGTCGTCGAGGCGATTCGCGCCCTGGTCGGCCAGGGGCCGCCCGATTTGATGGAGGTGGTTGTCGTACTTGCCGGCGAGTGCGCGCGACTCGTTCGTGGCACGTCGGACGACATGGCCGCCCGCCAGGAAGCACTCGCGACCATCAAGTCCGGCGCGGCCTTCGATCGGTTCCGGGCCATGGTCGCCGAGCAGGGTGGCGATGTCGCCTGCATCGACGATCCCGGTCGCCTGCCGCGCACGGAGCTGTTTGCTGAACTGCCGTCGCCGCGGACCGGCTACGTCGCGGCGATCGACGCGGAGGCGATCGCGCGCTGCGCGCTGTCACTCGGCGCCGGACGCCGCAAGAAGGGCGACCCGATCGATCACGCCGTCGGGATCGTCGTCTACGCCAAGGTGGGCGATCGCATCGAGGCCGGCGAACCGCTGTTGGTCGTGCATTGCCGTACGCGCGAACAACTCGCCCAGATCGGCGATCCTCTCCTGGCCGCGTACACGTGGTCGGATACGCCGGTTGACGTGCCTCTGCTCATTCGTGAGGTGATACGGTCCGCCCCGCCGTCGCGATGAAGCCGGCCCCATCGGTGCGCCACCCGGGGATGATGGGACTTCTGGTCGGCGCGTCGCTGGATGAACGCGTCGCGTGTGGCGCGGCCTGGGGCGTCGATTCAACCCCGACGGCGATCTACCGAGCCGCCACCTCGCCGACCATCTCCGAGGCCGCGCGATTCGATGGGCCAGCCCGGCGCGTCCTGGTGGTGCTCGTTGCGGCCGGAATGACGCGCTCCGATCTGCGGGCGCGAGTCGCGGTCGATGATCCGACCCTGGATGCGCTTCTCGAGCGTCTTTCTCGCATGGCGCTGATCGCCGAAACGCTGCCGAGCGTAGCGCGGCCGCGCATCGCCCGACGACCGTTCGACGGACATCTGGCCGCCGTGCGCGAGGCACGCGCGTTGGTTGCCGCGGCGTCGAAGGCGCGATGATGGATACCACGCTCGCGCGCGACGATCGTCGACTTCGCGCGCTTCAGCGTGGTCTGCCACTCTGGCTGGCCCTCGGCGCGGCAGTCGCGCTCGGCGTCACGGTCGCGGCCGATTTCGGCGCCGTTACCGGCGTGCTCGGACGATTCCGAATCGATCTGCTCGTGCCAATTCTCGCCCTGACGATCGTGAACTACGGGCTTCGTTTCGGCAAGTGGACCTACTACCTGCACCTGATCGGAGCGCCGCCGATCGGTCGCCGCGAGAACGCGACGATCTTCTTCGCCGGGCTATCGATGACGATGACGCCGGGAAAGGTCGGCGAGTGGCTGAAATCGTACCTCTTGCAGATTCGCCACGGCGTGCCGTTTGCGACCTCGGCGCCGATCATCGTGGCCGAGCGCTTGACCGACGGTCTGGCGATGATGCTTCTCGCTATGGCCGGTCTACTCGGCAACGGCCTCGGATGGGAGATTCTCCTGGCGGTTGCCGCGCTCGGAGCGGCGATCGTTGCGCTGAGTCAGGCACGGACGTTCGTGACGGCCGTACTCGCGCGCGTTTCCGATTGGCCATTGGTGGGGCCGCGAACGCATCACCTGCTAGCGTTTTATGAGAGTTCGCGCCGGCTGCTGGCGCCACGGCCTCTGGCGGCGGCGATCGTTGTCGGCGTCGTCTCGTGGGGCGCGGAGTGTTTTGCCTTCTACTTAGTCTTGATCGGTCTTGGGGTCTCGTCATCGATTGGCCTCGTCGCTCAATCGGCGTTCGTCCTGGCCGTCGCGTCGCTGGCTGGGAGCTTGTCGATGCTGCCGGGTGGACTTGGCGTCGCCGAGGGCAGCATCGCTGGCCTCCTGTTGTTCCTGGGCGTCACCGACCAGGTGCCTGTCGCCGCCGCGGCCACGCTCGTGATTCGCTTCGCGACACTCTGGTTCGGGGTGGCAATCGGCACGATCGCGCTCGCGACGATCGCGCGACGCGCCTGACCGTCGCGGGGACGTGTGGTGGCTGACACGCGACCGATCGCGCTGGTCGGCTCGACCGCCGTCGGCAAGAGCGCTCTCGCGATCGCTTACGCGCGCGCGACCGCCACCGAGATCGTGTCCGTCGATTCGCGCTGCGTCTACCGCTACATGGACATCGGCACTGCCAAACCGAGTCCCGCCGAGCGCTCCGAGATTCGCCACCACCTCGTAGACCTGACCGATCCGGACGAGGAGTTCAGCGTGGCGCGGTTTCTTGGCGCGGTGCGCGAGGTCGTGGAATCGGCGCGACAGCGCGGACGAGGCCTGATCTTCGTCGGCGGAACCGGATACTGGATGCGCGCACTGCTCGGCGGTGAGACGAGCGCGGCGGTTCCGCCAGACCCTGGACTGCGGGTCGACCTTGCGTCGTTGGCGCCGGCCGAGCTCGTCGATCGCCTTGCCGCGCTCGATCCGGACGCGGCCGCCCGTGTCGATCCGTTCAATGCCCGGCGCCTGGTTCGCGCGATCGAGGTCGTGAGGGCGACCGGCCGGCCGTACGCCGAATCGCGCCGTCGGCACCCCGGCATCGTCGACGCTCGGATGGTCGGTTTGACGCTGCCCTTGCCGGACTTGGATCGGCGGATTCGCGCGCGCTACGATCAGATGATCGAAGATGGATGGATAGACGAAGTTCGGTGGTTACTCGGGCGTGGTTACGCGCCCGAGTTGCCGTCAATGAGCGGCATCGGCTACGCCGAGATCGTTGCGCACGCGCGCGGCGAGATTGACATCGCCGAGGCCCTGGAGCGAGCGGGCGCGCGCTGTCGCCGTTTCGCCCGCGCACAGCGTCGATGGTTTCGATCCGACGATCCATCGATCACCTGGTATGACTCGCGTGAGGTCGATTGGAGGGACCTGGCATGCAGTTCCTGAAGATGCACGGCGCCGGCAACGACTTCGTGGTGATCGACAACGTCCGCGGCGATCTGGCCGCCACCGACTGGACGTCGCTCGCGCGCGCCATGTGCGATCGCCATTTTGGAATCGGTTCTGACGGCATCCTCGTCGCCGAACGGTCTGCGATCGCGCCGTTCCGTATGCGCATGTTCAATCCGGACGGAAGCGAGTCGGAAATGTGCGGCAACGGCATTCGCTGCTTCGGCAAGTACCTCTATGACCGCGGCCTGACCGATGCGACGCGCGTCGCGGTGGAGACGGGCGCCGGTGTTCTGACACTCGATCTCCACGTCCGCGATGGCGCGGTCTCGAGCGTGACGGTGGACATGGGCGTGCCGGAGTTTCGCCCGGATCGCGTTCCGGTCATCGCCGACGGCGAATTTGCGCGCGACTGCCCGGTCGAAGGGGTCGGCGCGGCCGTGCGCGTTTCCTGCGTGTCGATGGGGAATCCACACGCGGTGATGTTCATCGACCAGCCGGTCGTGGAGTACGCGCTCGCCGAGGTCGGTCCGCGCGTCGAGCGGCACGCGATGTTCCCGCGGAGAGTCAATTTCGAGATCGTTCGACAGGTCTCACCCACCGAATTGGAGGCGCGCGTCTGGGAGCGTGGCGCCGGCCTGACCCTCGCCTGCGGCACCGGCGCTTGCGCGATCGCGGCAGTCGCGAGGCGTCACGGGCGCATCGGCGACGACGTGACGGTGCGGCTTCCGGGCGGCGCGCTCGACATCCACTGGGACGGCCGCGGCGCGATCCTGATGACTGGGCCGGCCGTGCTCGTATTCGAAGGAGTTTGGCGTGGCACGAACTGATCGTCGGATCGAGGAAGAATCCGAGACCGCGGAGCGCCCGAGCGGCTACGTCGCTGAGGCGAGGCGCCGCAATGATGACGGCCTCTGGCAGACCGTGCGCGGCGTCGAGCGCGGATTCCTCGTCGGGGTCGCCCGCGACGGCGGCGATGCGGATTGGCCGACCGAGGAGTCGCTGAATGAGCTGCGACAGTTGGCCACCACCGCTGGCGCGACCGTCGTCGGGCAGGCCTCGCAGAGACTGCGCGCGCCGCATCCTCGCACATTCATTGGCGCTGGCAAGGTTGCCGAATTGGCGCGACAACGGGCCGAGGAAGGAATCGACCTCTACATCTTCGACGATGAGTTGACGCCGTCTCAGGCCCGCAACCTCGAATCCGAGCTTGGCGCGAAGGTCATCGATCGGACCGGTCTGGTCCTCGACATCTTCGGTCAACGCGCCCGCACCTATGAAGGGCGCTTGCAGGTCCAGTTGGCGCAGTATGACTACCTGCTCCCGCGGTTGACCGGCCAATGGACCCATCTCTCCCGTCAGGAGGGTGGCGTCGGCGCGCGCGGCGGACCCGGCGAAACACAACTGGAAATCGACCGCCGGCGCGTGCGATCCCGGATCGCCGATCTAAAGCGCGATCTCGATCGCGTTCGACAGACCCGCGGTCTCCATCGCGAACGGCGCGCGTCGCAATCGGTCGCGATGGTCTCACTGGTTGGATACACGAACGCGGGGAAATCGACGCTCTTGAACGCGCTGACCGGTGCGGGCGTCCTGGCCGAGGACAAACTGTTCGCAACGCTCGACCCGACCACCCGAAGGGTGCGCCTGCCATCCGGACGCGAGGTTGTCTTTTCCGATACAGTCGGATTCATCCAAAAGCTGCCGTCCTCGGTCGTGGCGGCGTTCCGTGCCACCCTTGAGGAATTGGGCGGCGCCGACTTGCTCGTTCACGTCGTCGACGCCAGCCACTCGGATGCGTTCGCCCAGGCTGACGAAGTCGACAGCGTGATCGCCTCGCTCGATCTGGTCGAGAAGCCCGTGATCACCGCGCTCAACAAGATCGACCGGGTGGCCGACGATTGGCCGCCGCAGAGCCTTCCGGAGACGATCGATCGACTGCGCGAATCGCGCGACAACGCCATCCTGATCGCGGCCGCGAACGGCCGAGGTCTCGACGATCTGCTGCTGGCGGTCGATCGTGCCCTGGCCGAGGATCTCGATGCGCTCGTGGCCGACATCCCATACGTCGAAGGACACCTCGTGAATCTCTGGCGGACGCGGGGCTCGATCGAGACCGAGGAGTATCAAGCCGATTGCGTGCGGGTCGTCGGACGACTGCCGCGGAATCTACTGCACCGGTTCGAGCGGTATCGCGTCAGAGTCCCGAATACGCGTGCAGGCCGCCGAGGAACAGGTTCCCGTAGTAGGTAAAGAGCGTCGCCGCGAAGCCGAGCAGGAGTAGCGCGCTGGTCCGTGTCCCGCGCCACGAACGGATCGAGTGCGCGTGCAGGTACCCGGCGTAAATGAGCCAGGTCGTGAGGGCAGCGGTTTCCTTCGGGTCCCACCCCCAGTACCGTCCCCAGGCGACGTTTCCCCAGGCCGCGCCGAGGATCAAGACGAGCGCCATACACGGAAACCCGAGCATGACCGCTCGGTAGCACGTTGCGTCGATGTCGACCTGCCGCGGCAGCCAGGTGTGACGGTCGTTCTTCTGGATCAAGTACATGATCGCGCCACCGCACGCGACCGCGAACGCGCCGTAGGCAATGACCGCCATCGCGACGTGGACCGTCAGCAGGAGGTTATTCTGTAGCGCCGGTATCAGCGGACTGATTTGCGAAGCCGGCGCCGGAATCGTGCGCGCGTAGACGAGCAGGAGCGTCGGGACCGGCAGGACGAACGCGCCAAGCGAGCGCGAGCGGAACTGCCGTTCGATGTAGGCGTACGCGAGCGTTGTACCCCAGGCGAAGGCGACCGCGAATTCGTACTGACTCGAGTATGGGGCGTGGCCGGCGGCAATCCAACGCGTCGTGAGAGCCAGTGTTTCGACCGCCAGGCTCAGATACAGCGTCAGTGACGCATACGCGCCGAGGGTCTCCCGTCGAAGGAGGAGCATTGCGGTGTAGAACGCCCACGCAAGCGCCAGAGTTGTGAGGGATGCCGCGACGAGATAGATTGACAGAACTTCCAACTAAGAACTCCGTAACGATTGGGAAGAGAACCGTGCTTCGATGGAGCCGATCAACCCGCGAAACTCGTCGGCGAAACCGGGATCGCGTAGCGTCGCGCCAGCGACCCAGACGCGAGTTCCATCGCCGTCGTGCAATCGGGCGAGAGCCCAGACGCGTCGGTGCGGGAAGTAGAACACGGCCAGGATTCCGCCGAGCATCAGCCCAGCCGCGATGAAGAAGAGGGGAGCCCCGGGGTCGCGAACCGCCTGAAGTCCGGCGAACTGCGATTCGCGGGTGAACGTGAACTCGAGATCGTTCCATCGACTGGCCGTTCGCTGCGTCAGGACGCCGCCGAACAGTGGATCCTGCCCGCCAAGCGGATAGCCGAACATCGCGATCTGTCCCGGTCGCACGGTCGCGTCGTCGGCGCCGTCCGGTCCAACCAGGTCGATCGACAAACCCTCGCTTGGGAGCCGGAAGAACCCAACCGATCGGAAGCCGTACGGCAGAGCCGTGAACGCCAACGGTATCGAATCCTGGAAGATCAGATTCTCGCGCTTGCGTACTTCGATCGCGACCGCCTGACCGAAGTACGCCTGGTGGAGTCGAACCGGCCCGACGACCAGCGGTTCGTTGACACGGATCGTCGCGCGCTGAACCTCGCGCCCGTCATCGAATACGACGACCTCGCTCCGGTAGTCCTTCGCCCCGCCGGCCAGGTAGTACTCGTCGACAAAGGTATCGACCCGGAGCGAGTACGTGGTGCCGAGTCCGACCGGCCGCGTCGCGCCGACTGGAATGACGAATCCATCGTTGCGCTGGCCGAAGATGCCGGTCGTCGCGCCACCGGCCAGAAGCAGGACCAATCCGAGGTGATTGACGAATGTCGCCAGCCGAAATAGGCGATATCGGTCGGCGAACACGTGGATGCCGCCGTCGGAGGCGCGCGTGATCGTGGCGCGGTAGCCGGCCTTGCGCATGATCGCCGCGACCTGCTCCCCGGCGTCGCTCGGCGACATCGCCAGCCCGGAGGTCCGCGCGCGCGGATCGGCGTGCTCGAAGAATGCGATCGGTCGCGTCAGCGGCTGATCGAACACGCCGCGCCAGATCGCGGGCCAGCGCTTGAGGGTACACGCGATGACGCTCACGGTCAAAACGCCGAGCAGCGCCCGGTATCCCGACGCGTTGAAGATGTCGAACAGGCCGAGGCGATACATCAGGGGCGCGGCGAACGCGCCGTACTGGCGCTCCATCGCCACGACCCACCGATCGACCAGCATCTGATCGGATCGCATCGGCGGCGGGATCTGGGAGATGCCGGTTCCAGCGAACGTCAGCAGGACGAGCACCAGGATCAATCCGAGTGCGAATCGGACGTTCGAGAGCAGTCGCCACGGTCGCATCAGTGGCGTCTGGGGCGATGCGAGGCCGGCCGGCGCCTCGGTGACCTGGGTGGCGCTCATGCGATCTTTTGGACCAATCCGTCCAGCGTGGCACGATTCATCGGGCCGATGTGGACGCCGCGTACGACACCCTCGCGATCGATTGCAAACGTCGTCGGCAGAGCGTTGATACCGTACGCCCGCGCGACCGCGCCGTCGATGTCGAGGAGCGGCGTGAAGGCGACGTTGAGCGTCCGTAGGTACCGTTCAGCCGTCGCCGTGTCCTCTTTGAAATTGATCGCGACGATGGTGAGCGACGCGCTAGCGAATCGTCGCGCTGCGTCGTCCAGCTCCGGCATCTCGGCCCGGCACGGCGGGCACCAGGTCGCCCAGAAGTTCACCAGGATCGGGCGACCGCGCGCGGCGGTCAGGCTGAATGTGCGATCGCTCACCGTCGGCAACTCGAACGATGGCGCGGGCTGTCCGATCTTCGGCGCGGCGCCGGTGCCGCCGGAGGCGACTGCGCTAGCCTGGCTGGGGGACCCTTCCAGCGCGTACACCGCTGCCGCCACGACCAAGCCGATCGCGATCAGGATCGCAATCTGACGCGGCGCGTCACTCCACGTGCGCTCGCCTGGCCGCGCCTCACCGACGACGACGTCGAACCGTTTCGCCATCGGACACCTTCGCTGCAAAGCTTCCCGAGCGGCGATTATAGGGACGGGTGCGGCGGCTCAACTCGGAGGCGAGAAGTGATTGACATAACGCTCATGATCCAGTCCTTCACGGCGCGCTATGACTCTCATCCTGGTTCAAACCGGCGGCGTGTCAGTCGGAATGGAGCGACGACGCCTCAGGCGGATTCGGCGTGCGGAACGGTCTCGCCGAAGGCGCGTGAATGGATGTCGCGCAGGCGGCGGGCGGCGACCTTGGTATAGATGCGTGTCGTATCGGCGCTCTCGTGGCCGAGCAGATCCTGAACCGCCGCCAGATCGCCGGTTTCGGCGACGAGGTGGGTGGCGAACCAGGCCCGGAATCGGTGGGGCGTCAGGCCGCTGTCGGCCAGTCCAGCCTGAGTCGCCAGCGACCAGATGATCTCGCGCACCGCGTTCGTCGAGAGCGTCGCCGGGCGGCGCGCCGCCCGGTCGTGGCGTGAGAAGACCGGTAGGGCGGCCAGCCCGCGGCCGATTGCCGTGTCCGCGCGCGTGACCAGATAGTCGTCGATCGCCGCCCAGGCCGCCTGAGTGAACAAGACGAGGCGCTGTTTGCCACCCTTGCCGGTGATGATCGCGCCGTTCGTCGAGTGATTCAGATCGCCGCGTCGCAAAGAGACGAGTTCTGAGACCCGCACACCCGAGCCGCGCAGCGTTTCGACGATCGCGATATCGCGTCGCCGCGCGAGATCGGCCGGCCGTGACGTGGGCAGAGGTATGGTCCGCGCCGCCGCCAGGACCCGTTCGACGACGTCATCGGCCGGCACGCGCGGTAGGGCTCGGTGTCGTCGTCCGCGCAACGCCGCCAGCCGCAATTGCATCGCCTCGAGCTGCAGGTCCGGCCGTATCTCCTCACGCACCAGGTAGGCATAGAAGCGCGACACGGCGGTCGTGTACGTCTCGATCGTCGAGCGCGGAACCTTCTCGCGCGCGAGTTGCCGCGTGAAATCGAGTGGAAGCTCGATCGCCAGATCGGCGACATCCTGGATCGTTGGCGCGCGATCGTCGCGGTATTCGAGAAGCCGGCGCAGCGCGACGCCGTACGTCCGGACTGTCGCCGGCGAACGTCCGATCTCGAGGTCGGCCAGGAATCGCGCGATCGCGGCGTTGATGAGCACGCCGTGAAGAGTATCGACCGCTCGCTCAAAGCGAACTTAGAAGGCAGTCAGCGGGAGCCGGTCTATTTGGCTCGGAGCGTCAGAAGCGTACCCAAGTGAGGTTCGCGTGAACTCCCAGCAGGGCGAATTCACTCGATTCGGGTCAGATCGACCAAGTGGTTCGAAGTAAGAAGTAAGATCGCGCACATTAATGGGTCGTTTAAGTCAGCTTATCAAACCCATGAATGTGCGCGGACGCGATAGGACTCCGGATTGGGGGGTTGGCGCCGGCTCAGGCGTGCATGCCGATCCAGACCGCGCCGTCTTTCCAGACCTCGCGCTTCCAGATCGGTACGATGTCCTTCACACGGTTGATTGCGTAGTGGCAGGCCTCGAACGCGGCCGCTCGGTGTGGCGACGCGACCGAGATGACGATCGACGCGTCGCCGATCGCGCAGCGGCCGAGCCGATGGACCATCGCGACGCCATCCAATCTGAACTTTTCCCGAATCTCGTCGCCGATCTCGGCCATCTTCGCCTCGGCCATTCCTGGATACGCCTCGTACTCCAGATAGTCCACGACTCGACCTTCGCTATGGTCGCGCACCGTGCCGATGAACGTGACGACCGCGCCACAAGATGGGTGCTCGACGAGTCGCTCGACTTCGCGCGCGTCCAGGACTTCTTCTGTCAACCAGAACCGTGACTGTCCACCGCTCACCGGCGGCAGCAGCGCGAGCTCGTCGGCACCGGTCACAACGTGCGATATGGCAACGAATTCCTTGTTCACGACCGGACGCGCCGCCGCGAGCAGGGGTCCCAGCGATGGAACGCGCTGCCCAACGAGCGCGATGACGTCGGACATAGTCGCGCCGGCCTGAAGCGCCAGGGAGATCTCGGAACTGCCGGCCCGCTCGCGAAACGCCGCGAAGAGACGTACCGTCACGTTCATGGCCAGATCGAGATCTGCCCCTGGACTAGGCGCGATGGCTGGCGCGCCCTCGTTCGAGAATCTCACGTGCCTCGTCGGCGAGCTCGAGTTCGAGCAGATCGCGGTAGGCCGAGTACAAAGCTCGTCCTATCAGCTTCAATCGCCAATCGTCCGGTGCGACGAGAGTGCTGTAGCGATCGCGCTGCTCGACCAAATGCTCGAGTCGCGCGATGAAGAACGACTGCATTGGCGATCGCTCGGAGACCCCCGTGCCGCTGGAGCCCGACTTTGCGTACACCGCCCTCGTTCCCCCTTCTGGTCCGATGTCTCGAAACCGATCCTCACCCACGCCCTCGATCATACAACGACGGTGGGCATCCCATCAGCGTTATACCGTCGGTCCCGGAGCACCGTCAAGCCAAGGTCTCCTCGGCGACCGCCTCGGCGATCCGCTCTGGGGTCATTGCGACCAGGCGATCGATCACGCCGCGACGGGTCAGCGTTCGCGCGATCCGGGCCATCGGCGTATGAACCGGCACGTTGCTCAGGTATGTCCGCTCACGGTCCACCAGTTGCAGGAACGCGGCGCGAGGTTCCGCCGCGACGATATCCCGACCCGGCGCGGCCAACGGCTGGCTCCACGAACGGCGCGGAACGCCGGCAAGGGCCAGAAGCGCCGCCAACACCAACTCCCTGGTCTCGAATGGCGTCGTCGTGATCGAGATCGCAAGCGTCGCGGCGGCGCTCTCCTCGTTCTTTCGCCAGTGCCGCAGCCGGCGACCGATCTCGGCCAGGCGCTCCGCGACTGCGACCGTCGCGATCTCGGCTGAGGGAACATCCACCGTCGGCGGCACTATACTCGCCGACGCTTACCTGGGAGGTCTGCACCGGTGATTCGCGAGGCGATCGCCACGCTCGTGGCCGGCCGTTCATTGACGCGCGCCGATGCGGCGGCGGCGATGGTGGAAATCATGGCTGGTGAGGCCACGCCGGCCCAGATCGCGGTGTTCGCCCTCATCTTGCATCAGAAGGGCGAGACGATCGACGAACTGGCCGGACTGGCCTCGGTGATGCGCGAGAACAGCCTCCACGTCGAGACGCCCTATGACGTCGTCGATACCTGCGGCACCGGTGGCGACGGCGCCGGGACTTTCAGTATCTCGACGACCGCGGCCTTCGTCGTGGCCGGGGCGGGAGTACGCGTCGCGAAGCACGGCAATCGCGCGATGTCCAGCCGAACTGGCTCGGCCGATGTCCTGCAGGCGCTCGGGGTCAAGATCGACCTCGGCCCGACCGGTGTCGCCCGCTGTATCGACGCGGCCGGAATTGGCTTCATGTTCGCCCAGGCTTTCCATCCCGGGATGCGCCACGCGGCGGCGCCGCGCCGTGAGATCGGCGTCCGCACGGTGTTCAACGTCCTCGGTCCCCTGACGAACCCAGCCGGGGCGCGGCGCCAGATCGTCGGGGTTGGCGATCGATCGCTGGTCGGTCCGATCGCCGGGGCGCTGGCGCAGCTTGGCGCGACGCACGCGCTGGTCGTGCACGGAACCGATGGCGTCGACGAGATGTCGATTGGCGCCCCGACCGTCGTGGCGGAGGCTCGCTCTGGAACTGTGAGCGAATACTCGATCAGCCCGGAGGATCTTGGCATCGGGCGATCCCCGATTTCGACGATCGCCGGCGGTGATTCGGAAGTGAACGCGCGCCTCTCGCGGTCCGTATTGGCTGGCGAAGCGGGACCGTGTCGCGACGCGGTCGTGCTGAACGCCGGCGCGGCGCTCTACGTCGCGGGCGTGGCGCCGACGATCGCGGATGGCGTCACGCTGGCGCGCCAAGCGATCGACTCGGGCGCGGCGGCACGCTCGCTCGATGCCCTCGTGCGCGTCTCGAACGAGCCCAACGCGTGACGACCATCCGCACCGACTCCGTTCTCGATGCGATCGTGGCGCGTAAACGGATCGATCTGGACGCGACTCTCGATCGCCAGCCGCTGGCGGTGGTTCGACGCCAGGCCGAGGCAGCCGGGCCGGGTCGTGGCTTCGGTCGCTACCTTCGCGGCGACACGGTTTCCGTCATCGCCGAGATCAAGCGCGCGTCACCCTCGAAAGGCATCCTCGCGGCCGACATCGATCCGGTCGCGATCGGGCAGACCTACGAGCGTTCGGGCGCGGCCGCGATCTCAGTCCTGACCGAAGAGCACCAGTTTCTCGGCTCGCTGGCCGATCTGGCGGCGGTCCGCGCAAGCGTCGCGCTGCCGCTCCTGCGCAAGGATTTCCTCTTCGATCCGTACCACCTGTATGAGGCGCGAGTGGCCGGAGCCGACGCGGTTCTCCTGATCGTCGCGATGCTCGAGCAATCGACGCTGATCGATCTGATCGCGCTCGCCGACGAGGTTGGTCTCGATGCGCTCATCGAAGTACATCGCGATGGCGAACTCGATCGCGCAATGGCGGTGAATGCGCGGATCATTGGCATCAACAATCGCGATCTGCACACCTTCGCGGTCGATCTGGCCGTCACCGAGCGACTGGCGCCGCGCATCCCGCGTGACCGCGTGATCGTCGGTGAATCGGGCGTCTTCGGCCCAGCCGACGTCACGCGCCTGCGGGCGGTTGGCGTCGACGCGCTTCTGGTCGGTGAGTCATTCATGCGCGCCGGTGTGGATGGCGTTGGCGGCCTCCTGGCAGCGTTCCGGCGAGTGCCCTCGGCGTGATACGGGTCAAGATCGGCGACATACGGACGTCCGTGGCGTGACTCGCGTCAAGATTTGCGGCCTGCGCGACGTCGAAGCCGCGGGCGCCGCAATCGAATCGGGCGCCGACATGCTCGGCTTCATCTTCTACCCGCCGGCGCGCCGCTACATCGAGCCGGCACTGGTCGCCTCGATACTCGATCGGCTTCCGCGCGCGCGCGTCGAGGCAGTCGGCGTCTTCGTGAACGCGACCGGCGACGAGATCGCCGAAACGGCGCGTCTCTGCCACCTCGACCTCGTGCAACTGAGCGGCGACGAGCCTCCGGAGTTCATCCGGACGCTGGCGTGGCCGGTCGCGCGGACCGTCCACGTCGGACCGGACACGACGATCGCGGATGCGCGCGCGATTGTCGACGGCGCAAGACTCATCCACCTCGACGCCAAGCGCCCCGGCCACTATGGTGGAACGGGCGCGACGTTCGATTGGGCCTTCGCGCGCGCGGCGCGATCCCTTGGATCGGTTCTCCTGGCCGGCGGCCTCGATCCGGGCAACGTTGCGTCAGCGATCGCGGCGGCCGATCCGTGGGGCGTCGACGTATCGAGTGGTGTCGAAACAGATGGTGTCAAGGATCTTGTGAAGATTGAGGCGTTTCTGAAGGCGGTGAAAACGTGAGCGACACGCAGACGTTGGCGCTGTCCGCGGCGCTCGACGCCAGCGGCCATTTCGGCGAGTTCGGCGGCCGCTTCGTTCCGGAGACGCTGATGCCGGCCTTGGATGAGCTTGCCGCCGCCTACGAGGCCGCGCGCCACGATCCGGCATTCGTCGCCGAGCTCGAGTCACTCTCGCGCGATTGGATCGGCCGACCCAGCCCGCTCTACTACGCCCAGCGACTCAGCGAGAGCGTCGGCGGCGCCCGGATCTACCTGAAGCGTGAGGATCTCGATCACACCGGAGCGCACAAGATCAATCACGCGCTCGGCCAGGGCTTACTCGCCCGGCGAATGGGCAAGCGGCGCGTCATCGCCGAGACCGGTGCGGGACAGCACGGCGTCGCGACCGCGTCGGTCTGCGCGATGCTGAAGCTCGACTGTGTCGTCTACATGGGCGAGGAGGACATGCGCCGACAGGCGCTCAACGTCTTCCGCATGCGCCTGCTCGGCGCCGAGGTTCGGCCGGTCGCGAGCGGCAGTCGCACGCTCAAGGACGCTGTCAACGAAGCGATTCGCGATTGGGTCACCAACGTCGCGACGACGCACTACCTGCTTGGATCGGTGGTCGGACCGCATCCGTACCCCCTGATCAACCGCGACTTCCAGTGTGTCGTCGGTCGCGAGGCGCGGAATCAGATCCTGGCCGCGGCCGGCCGCTTGCCGGAGGTCGTCGTCGCGTGCGTCGGCGGCGGATCGAACGCGATCGGCATATTCCATCCGTTCATCGATGACCGCTCGGTCAAGCTCCTGGGTGTCGAAGCGGCCGGCGACGGCATCGAGACCGGTCGCCACGCCGCGACGCTCGTTGCGGGGACGGTCGGCGTGCTCCACGGCGCCCGCTCGTATCTTCTGCAGGACGCCGACGGCCAGATCATCGAGACCCACAGCATCTCGGCCGGCCTCGATTACCCGGGCGTCGGTCCGGAACACAGTTTCCTCAAGGCGATGGGGCGCGCCGAGTACGTCGCCGCGACCGACGTCGAGGCGCTGGCCGCGTTCCAGGCGCTGTGCGCAGCCGAGGGAATCATCGCCGCGCTTGAGTCGGCCCACGCTGTGTCTGGCGCAATGAAGGTTGCGAAGACACTGCCGCGCGACGGCATCGTGATGGTCAATCTCTCCGGGCGCGGAGACAAGGACATGCACACGATTTCCGCGGCGCTCGGCGTCAAGATCTAGCCACCGAAGGTGTATCGATGAGTCTCCCCGCGCGCCCGCGCACGTTCTCCGGCATCAAGCCGACCGGCGTCGCTCACCTCGGCAACTACCTGGGCGCGATGAAGCGCTGGGTCGACGAGCAGGATGAGTACGACAATATCTACTGCGTCGTCGATCTGCACGGCATGACCGAGCCGTTCGATCCGGCCGAGTTGCGCCGCGAGACGCGCGGCATGTTCGCGACTCTGCTGGCGGTTGGCCTGGATCCCGATCGCTGCGTGCTGTTCGCGCAATCCCACGTCCACGAGCACGCCGAACTGTGCTGGATCCTCAACTGCATCACGCCGGTCGGCTGGCTCGAGCGGATGACACAGTTCAAGGACAAGTCCCGCAAGCAGAGCGATCGCGAGCGGATCTCGGCCGGGTTACTCGACTACCCCGTGCTGATGGCGGCCGATATCATCCTGTACGACGCCCATGTCGTCCCGGTCGGCGAGGATCAGAAGCAGCACGTCGAGCTCACGCGCGACATCGCGGCCCGCTTCAATCGCGTCTTCGGCGACACGTTCGTCGTCCCGGAACCGCGCATTCAGGAGGCGGGCGCGCGGATCATGGGGCTCGATGATCCGACCCGCAAGATGAGCAAGAGCGATGACGCGCCAAATCGTTCGATCTTCATCACGGATGAGCCGGACGCGATTCGCCGAAAGATCGCGCGCGCCGCGACCGATTCGCGGCGTGAGATCCGCTTCGATCCCGAGCGCGCCGGACTCTTCAACCTCTTGACGATCTTGCAGGTGATCACGAACGACTCGAACGACGCGATCGAGCGGCGGTACGAGGGCAAGGGGTACGGCGACCTGAAACGTGACCTGGCCGACGCCGTCGTTGCACATCTGGCGCCGATCCAGGAACGGTACCGGTCGCTGATGGCGAATCCGGACGATCTGGATCGCGAGATGGCGCGCGGCGCCGAGCGCGCGGCCGCGATTGCCCGCCCGGTCATGGCCCGAGTACGAAAGGCGGTCGGTCTTGCCTGAGCGCCGTTTCGCGACGATGTTCCGCCGCACGCGCGCCGAGCACCGCGTCGCGCTCCTGCCGTATGTGATGTCCGGCTTCCCGACGATCGAGGCGACGCCCGACCTGGTCGAGCGACTGGTCGACGCCGGCGCCGACGGACTCGAGCTCGGCGTCCCGTTCTCCGATCCGATGGCGGACGGTCCGACGATTCAGCGCGCCAGTCAGCGCGCACTGGAGAACGGCGTCACATCCCGGGTCGCGTTGGACCTGCTCGAGAAGGCCCGTGCGCGCGTCAACGTTCCGATCGCTCTGATGGGTTATGTCAATCCCATCGCCCGCTTCGGCTACCGCGAGTACTGTCGAGCCGCCGCGTCGGCCGGCGCGGATGCTCTCATCGTTCCCGATGTTCCTCCCGAGGAATCGGAGGAGCTTGGCGGCGCGGTCGAGGCGGCTGGACTCGACCTCGTCGCCTTCATTGCGCCGACGACGTCTGACGCGCGGCTTCGTCTGGCCGGACGGGTCGCCCGCGGCTTCATCTATTGCGTCAGCGTCACCGGAGTCACCGGAGCCCGGCTGACTCTCAACACCGAACTCGCCGGAATGCTGGCGCGCGCGCGGGCTGTCACGACGACGCCGCTCGTCGTCGGATTTGGCATTTCGCGACCGGAGCACGTGACCTGGCTGGTTGGCCGAGCCGATGGTGCGATCGTCGCGAGCGCGCTGATCGATGCGATGGATGCCGCGCCGAACGACCCGTTCCCGGCCGCCGCCGCGATCGTCGAGACTCTTCGTCGAGCCGGATCGGCCGCCGCGACCGGCTAGTACCGCCGTCCGCGAACTTTGTTGATGTCGAACTTGGCAGTGTCCGCGATCGCCATCACGGTCATCACGCCGGCCTGAATCGGGTCAGTCACGACCAGATCGGCTGCGTCCGGGACGCTGCCGGCCATGTTCAGCGACACGACCAGGATGCCCTTCTCACGGACCTCGCGAACGGCCTTTGTGATCTCGCCGCCCATCAAGGATCCAGCCAGGACCAGCGCCTTCACGCGCGGCAGTCGGGTGACCGCCCGAACCGCGGCCGCCAGATCGGCCTCCCCGACCAGCGGTATCGTGTCGACTGAGATTCTCTCGCCGCGAATGTTATGTCGATCCGCCTCGCTGACCGCCCCCATCGCGACCTGCCCGACCTGGGCTCCGCCGCCGATGACGATGATGCGCTTGCCGTAGATCCGCCGAAACGTCGGCGCTGGCGTCACGGCGGTCACTTCGTCGAGCGCTTCGAGGTCGCGCATGAGGGCATCGACGTTTTCGACCCCATCCAATTCGAAGTACGTTGTCGCCTCGGTGCCGTCCTGACCGGTCAAATCGACGTAGCCGATGTTCGCGCCGTGCTGCGAGATGACGCCGGTCAGCCTGTGGAGCGTACCTGGACGATCGACGACGTGCAGGACGAGCGCGATCTGTTCCGCCACCGGATTAGCGCAGGAAGATCCTGACACTGGCGGTCATCCCCGGGTAGATCAGGGCGTCGCCGTAGTCGATCCTAAGTCGCACTGGTACGACCGCCGTCACGCGCGCCGCGTTCGGACCAGCCGGGGCTCGGGTCGCCGCGCCCCCCGCGCCAAGCTCCGGTATGACGCCGACGACTTCGCCGTTGAAGTACCGATCGAGCGCCGGCACCTTGATCTCGGCGCGCATCCCGGGTCGCACGTCCTTGAACGATGTCTCCTCGACCTGCGCCAGGATCCACAGATTGCTCAGGTCCGCCACGGTCGCGACCGATTGGCCCGCGCTGACCGTCTGTCCGCGCACGACGTTCAAATGGACGACCGTTCCCGGCGCTGGCGACCGCACGTTGGTCATTGCCCTCGCGCCGAACGGCGACACCGAAGTGGTTACGCCGGTGAGCAGGCTCGCGAGGCCCTGGCCTCGCTCGACGGGATCTCCTACGTCGAGCAGGAGATCGTTGATCTGTCCAGCCGCCGGCGCGCTGGCCTGGTAGATGTCGCCAGTGATGACGGCGTTGTCGGACACGACGTACGTGCCGAGTTGATACGTGACGTCGAACCCCGCCAACCAGAGTGCTAACACGATTGGCAAGATCGCCAATCCAGTGAAAAGAGCGATGCGCTGTTTCGACATTCTCCCTGACCCTGGCCGCTCGATCGTTGATTTCGGATGGCCGTGTTCTTAGTTAGACGGCATCGTAGCGTATAGTCGCGCGCGATGCGCACGCCGCTCGGTGTCGCGATCGTCGGTCTGAATCGCCGGGTCGAGCGCCAGATTGTGCCGGGATTCGCGGCCGCGCCGCGCGGACAGGTCGTCGCCTTGTGCAGTCGCGACTCGACGAAGGCCGATCGCGTGGCTGGAACTGTTGACGGATGCGTTGGCTACGACTCTCTCGATGAGATGCTGACCGACCGGCGCGTCGACGTCGTCTTCATCGCGACGCCACCGGCGGTTCATGCCCCGATTGCCATACGGGCGCTTGCCGCTGGCAAGATGGTCATCTGCGAGAAACCGCTGGCCGACACGCTCGGCTCCGCCAATGCGATGGTCGCGGCGATCCGGAGCACGCCGACGGCTGTCAATTTCACCTACCGCGATGTCACGGCGTTCCGCGTCCTCAAGCGCGAGCTCGAGAACGCGCCGATTGGACGCCTGCTCCACGCCGACCTGGCATACCTCCAGGATCGCGCGCTGGTCGATCCCGCGATCGTGACCGATCCACATCTTGAGATCGGGTCACATCTGATCGATGTCCTGCTCTGGGTCGGTCCCGATGTCGGCGCGGCCGATCTCGTGTCCGCGTCCGCGGCGCCGTCGATCGGATCCTCCGCTCAGTCGCGGGCCGCGATCCTGGAGTTATCCAGCGGCGCGCTGGCGACCTATCAGGTCTGCCGCGTCGCGGCCGGGCATGCGAACGCGATCCGCGTTCATCTCTACGGAACCGAGGGTTCGCTTCGACTCGATTTCGACACGGAGGGTTTCACCCTCACACGCTTTCCTGCGACCAATCGTGCGACCGGCGTCCCAATCGAGACGCCCGAGGATTGCGTCGTCGGGTACGCTGACTTCCCGGCGTATCATTTCGACCGGCTGCTCGGCGCGCTGCGCGGCGAGGTCGAGTTTCCCGATTTCCAGCACGGGCTCCGCGTACAGCGGGTCCTCGACGCGATCGATCGATCCGAACGCACCGGCCAGCGTGTTGTGATCGGCTAGACACCTACGGACCGGTCGCGGCCGCCGATCGGCACTCCGGGCACTGACACAGCCGACGCAGGAGATCGAACGAGTAGATTCCGGTCGAGTGGCCATCCTGCCAGATTGGCTGCACGGCGTATCGGCCGACCTCGACGGCATCAACCATGGACGTCTGGTCCTCAGTTAGTCGCTCGGTGAACCGGAGGCGACCGGGAACGCCCATCTCGCCCTGGCACTCGGCGCACGGGCAGTTCCAGCGCAGATGCTCCCACGGATGTTCGCTCTCGTGCTCATCGCTCCACCCGACGCGCATCACGCGCGATCGTCGATACACCGCGATCTGGACCGGTCGCGGTCGTTCCTCGGACATGCGCCCTCCTGGTGACCGCGCCAACTCTAAACCGGCACGGCGTCAGGGCGTGCGGGTCGGCACCCGCGACGGCGTTGCGGTGGCCGCGCCCGGCGTCGCCGGCGGCGTCGCCGAGACGAATTCAGCCGAGACCCACCCGACACGATTGTCCTGATCGCGCACGCGCACCCAGACTCGGCCGTCGATGATCTCCTGGTCACCCAGTGGTACGAGTCGTATGCCGTTCGTCAGTCCACCGACGCGTTCACCCGACACCGGCGTGGCGCGAAGGATGACGCCGTCACGCCCGGCGTTGGTAATCCATAGCTCGCGTGGCAGAGGCGTGCGAGAAGGTGTCGGCGGCGGACGCCGGGTTGCGCTCGGCAGCGGCTCGGCGGTCGGCGTCCGCGCGACCGTCGCGCGCGGCGTGATCGGCAGGTCGCGCGGATCGTTCGAGCACCCCATGAACAGCCCGATCAGCGTCAGCGCCGCCGCGATCCGAACCCGGTACTGCAACGAACGGACGCTACCAGTGCGCCGCGGTTCTGTCAAAGCGTCCCGATTGCGTTGACACCCTCCATGGGCCACCTTACGATACGAAGTGGCGGAGGTTTGTCGATGTTCCGTTACGTCATCGCGCTAGCGATATTCGCGATTGCGCAATTCACCTTCACCGCGACCGCACTCGCCAACGAGCGAATCGAAAAGGCGCAGGTGCTCGCGGCCGACGGATCGACCGTGGCCGCGTCAGTCGTCGGCAATAGCGGCGGAGCGTACCGGTACTATCGAATCGACTACCCGGGTAGCGGTGTTCCAGTCCCGATTTCGATGCGCGCCCAGCCGGGGCGCGGCACGGCCGGAGTCGCGACCGGATTCAAGGTCTACGGTCCGGCCGGTCTCTTCGGCGAGGCGATCGGCGATGACCGTTCGACGACCGACAGCACCTACGCCCTCACCCTTTCTCACGCCACCGCCGGCGCCTACTACATCCAGGTTTTCAACTACATCGAGGGCCTACCGTTGGGCTTCCAGTTGACGACCAGTGGCCTTTCGACGGGTCGACCGGCCGCTGGCGCGACGCCGGTCGCCGCGATTGGCTCGACCAGTCCCGACACGACCGCCGCGCCGTCCGTGACCTCGATGACGACCGGCGGGATTCTCGGACCAGCCGCGGGCGGCGCGTTCCGCTACTACCCGATCGACTATCCGGGTGGCCGAACCAAGATGAGTATGACCATCGGCTATGGGCCACTCGCGTTTCATTCCGATCAGGCGGTCGGATTCAATCTCTATCGTTCCGACCCCGACGGTCCCATGCTGATCGGCTCCGGCAGCGAAAGCGGCCGAAACGAGTCCACCGCAACTGAGGTCTTCACGCTCGAAGCCGAAGAAGCGCAGCGATACCTGCTCCAGGTCTTCAACTACCTGCCTGGGACCGAGATCCAGTACACCCTGATCGTCACGGGGATGACCGGCGCCATCGCCGAGATTCCCGGCGTGACCGATCCCGCGCGCGCCTTCGCGCTCTCGGCGGCGCAGACCGCGGCACGATCCGAACTGAGCGGCGATCGCGCGGGCCGCTATCACTTCTACTCGCTGCTGCATCCGGGTGGCGATCGTGAACTGCGGATCACCGTGACCGTCGAGCCATCGGCCCTCAGTTCCGGTGAGTTTGGGTTGAACATCTTCAAGGACGCCGACCGCATTGGCACGGCCGACGCGAACGTGACGACGAAGACGCGCCGTGTCGCGACGTTGACCATGCGCGAGAACGATACGCGCTGGTTCGGCATTCAGGTGTACAACTACGCGGCCGGCGTCGCCGGGCGGTACATCATCACGATTGCGGGGTATTGAGAATGGGCGCACAGGTCCTTCACTTCGACGATCTGGCAGTGGTCGACCGCGGAACCGGTGTCAAGACTCGGCTGCTCGTCCACAAAGGCCTCGGGTCCGAGCACCTCACCAGCGGTTTCACGCGTTTCGATCCGGGTGCCAAGATCGCCCTTCACTATCACAATTGCGATGAGTCGGTCGTCATCGCCGAAGGTGAGGCCGTCTGCGAAATCGATGGCCAGCGCTTTCCAATGAAGCAGTGGGACACGACCTATGCGCCGGCCGGTGTCCCGCATCGCTTCCTAAACGAGTCGGATCTGCCGATGGCGATTCTGTGGATCTACGCCGCCGGCTACGTCACGCGCACATTCGTCGAGACCGGCGTGACTGTCGAGCACATGTCGGTCGACGACAAGGCCGTCGCTCCGCGCTAGATTGGCGGCGGCGTTGCTCGATGTCGCCCGGCGCCGCGTTCGCCGGACGTCAGACGCGAGGGCCGGGGTCTCACTCGCGCGCGCTTCGGCGTTCGAGTACGCGCCGACTGAGCCAGCCGCGCAATTGGGCTGGATCGACCAGTTCGAAATCGACGTCGTTTTCGCCCATGGCGCTGTCTGACGCCACGGGCGCGTCGCGCGCGATCATCGCCCGCAGGCGCCGCAGCGGCTCACCGCGATCGAGCTGCCCGCGCTCGTTCGACGCACGTAGATCGCGTGCTTCGTCGCCGTCGAACCGGTAGAGCGCTTGGCTGCTTGCGCCGAGCACCCGGACGATGAAGTGCCCGGGGTTAGTCGTCACCAAGGTTCTTGATCAGCACGTGCCATCAAGGAGCCTGTTCTTCACCGACGCCGGCAGGAATAGTCGGAACGCTGCGGCGGCAGATCGATTCAACGCCGCGGTCGTCCGCGCCAGCGCGTCCGCCGCCTGCATCGCCTTGAACGCGTTCACGCGACCGTAGCCGTAGGTGTTGTTGCGACCGCTCACATACGCATCCGTGCCGATCTTGTCGGCTGAGGATTCGATCAGCGACTTCACCTGCGCGGTCGTCAACGTCGGATAGCAGCCCTTGATGAGCGAGGCCACGCCCGACACGACTGGTGTCGCGTACGAAGTTCCGGTGCCAGACTGATAGCCAAGGGTTCCTTCTGTCGTGCAGGGCGCCTCGACGCAGCCAGGCGGGTTCGTCCTCCACAAGGTTCGGACGAACTTCCCAGGTGCGGTGACCGAGACCCAACTGCCACGACTCGATCGGTCGGAGATCTGCTCACGGAACTTGGGGAAGTCGGCGTCGCTAAGTTCGGTCGCCGCGACCGCGATTACGCCGGGGATCGATCCGGGCGGGAGCGCGTCGTTCATGCGTCCGGGATTGTTGGCCGATCCGAAGTTTCCGGCCGCCGCGATCGTGATGATGTTGCGCGCGAGCAAGAACGTGTTCACGGCGTCGGTCAGAACCGCCACGTCCTCGGCCACGGCCGGATAGGTCGTGTAAACGTACGACATGTTCACGATCGTGACCCCGGACGTGCCGGCGTGGCGAATTGCGCCAACGATCTCCGTCATGCGGGCGCGACCCTGGTCGTTGAACGCCTTGATGCCCATCACCTTGGCGCGCCAGTTGATGCCGGCCGCGTACTGGCCATTGTTCGGTGTCGCCGCGATGATGCCGGCCGCGGCCGTGCCGTGACCGACATTGTCCTGTTCGCTGCGCCCCTCTTCGCCAATGATGAAGTTGGCGCCGCTCGCGATTCGTCCGGCAAGGTCCGGCTGCCGCAAGTCGACGCCGGTGTCGATGATCGCCACTGTCACCGAAGACACACCGCGCGCGAGGTCCCACGCCTCCGGAACCTGCGGCTTCTCGTGAATGAATCGATAGTCGGGGCCGTAATTCGCCTCGTTGTCAGTGACGTAGGCCGGATCGTTTGGGAAACTCGCCGCGAGTTCGAGGTAGAAGTCGGTCGACGCGTACTCGACGCTCGGATCGGCCCGCAGTCGACGCACGATCTCCTCCTCGCTTCCAGCGGGGACCGAGATCGCGTAGGCGCCGAGCCCGGCCGCGATTTCGCGCGCCGCCTGAGCGCGATACGGTGCGACATCACCGCCGGATTGAACGCCACGCCGGAACTTCACCACCACGACACCGGGCGCATATCCCGAGGCGCCGATCGACGCGGCTTCGGCGACCGGTGCGCCGGACACCGGACCGTGAATCGTCGGCGGATCCGACCTCGCAACGATTGTCGCGATCCCAATTGATGCGATGAGGGCCAGCGCGAGGGGGAGCCGCGTCATGGTCGTTCGCTCTCCTATCGGTGCGTGCCAGTATATGCCCCCCATTCGGTCGCGCCTCATTCCGCCTCTATAATCGCGGCCCGATTGGCCACGAACTCGTGAATGACCAGATTCAGGCCCGGGCGCGGGCCGTGATATCCGCGATCGACGGGCTGCTGCTCTTCTCCGGCGTCTTCGACGATCCGGTCGGCCGCGCCTATCGAACCGTCACGGTGGCGCTGGCGGAAGGCGACGCGGGGCGGGCGCGGTTGTCCTATGGCGCGGTCTTTCGCGCCATCACGATGTGGATGCTCGATCGTGACGTCGTGCACGAACGTGGTTTCGGCGCCTGGATCGAGTCGCGTGTCCTGGACGATGCCAATCCGTTCTCGATCGCCTGCGAACGGCTGGGTGCCGAGGCGGCCAAGCGGTCCTTCGGCGAGGCTGTCGCCGCCGATCTCGAAGCACTCACGATCGCCTGGGATCTCGACATCGCCGCGTTGGGCCGCGCGCTAGGCGCGGCTTCTCCACGTGGCGCCGCGCCCTTTCCGACCAACCGTGAGACCATCCCGAGCTGGCCGTTCGACGTCGATTCCCTTTCGCGCCACTTTGTCGAACGCGGCGCGACCGACCTCGCGCGTTGGCGGGCCTTTCGCTGGGTCGGCGGACCTCGTGGCGTTGAACCGATCGTGGCGATCGATCCGGTTCGTCTCTCTGACCTGATCGGCTATGACCAGGAGCGAGCGCTGGTTCTCACGAACACGCGCCATTTCCTCGAGGGCCTTCCGGCAAACAACGTTCTCATTTACGGCGAGCGCGGCACCGGCAAATCCTCGACCGTCAAAGCTCTTCTCAACGAGTACGGCGACCGAGGGCTGCGCCTGATCGAAGTTCCCAAGGCGATGCTGGCCGATCTCTCGTCCATCATCGCGCTGACGCGGGATCGCCGGGAGCGATTCATTCTCTTCGTCGACGACCTCTCATTCGAGGACAATGAGACGCACTTCAAGGATCTCAAGGCGATCCTTGAAGGCGGCGTTGAAGCTCGTCCGACGAATACGTTGATGTACGCGACGTCGAACCGGCGGCACCTGATTGCCGAGCGCTTCTCCGACCGTCGCGGGCCAACCGACGACGTTCACGCCGGTGACACCGCCCAGGAGAAGCTCTCGTTCAGCGATCGATTCGGCATTGCGGTCACGTTCGCGGCGCCGGATCAGGATCGGTACTGCGCGATCGCGATCGGCCTCGCTCGTGCTCGCGGCATCGACTTTCCGGACGATCAGATTCGCCGGCGCGCAATCGAATGGGCGGCCTGGCAAAACGGTCGATCCGGCCGGACCGCGCGCCAATTCGTCGATCACCTCGCGGCCGAAACGATGTCCGTCACGCCGCGCGGCGTATAGACTGACGGCGTGCCGATCCCGCCAAACGCGATCGATCAGGTTCCGGCGGTCGCGATCATGATTGCGCCGGCGAAGCCGCTTCCGGCCGGGCCGTACCGCGAGCCGTCGAATCGTCCCCAGTCCGGTGAGGCGAACTCGCCACGCATTCAGGCGCTCTATCGGTCCGCCAGCGCACGCATTCGTGGCCCGATTGGATCGACCGCCACGGTTGGGCCGAACGCGGCCTCGATCGGCGCGGGTGGCATCCTCAGCACCGCGGTCGGTCACGCGCGTCGCGCCCAGGCCGCGGCCCACGAGGCGATTGGCTCGCGCGTCGACGTTCAGGCGTAGCGAATCTTGACGCCGGAAGTCCTGGCTCTCGCCGAGCGCGTCGCCGGGCTGATGCGTGCATCCGAGGCGACGATCGCGATCGCCGAGTCTTCGTCCGGTGGTTTGATCGCGGCCGCGCTCCTGGCGATGCCGGGCGCGTCGGCCTATTTCCGCGGCGGCGCGGTCGTGTACACGCTCGACGCCAAGGCCCAGTTTCTCGGCCTGCCGCGCGAGGCGCTGACCGAACCGCGCGCCGCGACGGAGGCACACGCGGCCGTCCTCGCTCACGGCGTCCGCGATCGACTGGGTACGACGTGGGGAGTCGGCGAAACCGGCGCCGCCGGGCCGACTGGCAATCGATATGGCGATCGCGCCGGTCACACCTGCATCGCCATCGATGGTCCGCGTCCGCGGACGATCACGGTCGAAACTGGCCATCCCGCCCGAGCCGAGAACATGCGCGCGTTTGCGCTGGCCGCTCTTCGACTGCTCGAAGAGGCAATCGCGGCGCAGTAGCGCTGCTGGCTACGGCTCCAAGGTGATAGCGCCGATTTCGATGAAGTCCACGCCATTGGCCATTGGCCACCGCCGGATCTCAGGAAGCGTGTAGAGGCCGACGATGACAGGATATATTCCGCGCGGTACGTTCGATGAGAATGTGAGGATCGCGACGTCCTCGAAGGTATCGCCTGGACGCCAGAGTCCAGTTGGAACGCGACCGCGCATCGGCGCGGCATCCCACTGCGCGATTGGACCATCCGGTCCGAGCGCCTGGACGAACACGGTCGCGTCCTCGGCCAGTGCGCCCGTCGCCTGCCAGGTCAGCGCGATCGTCGCGCTGCCGCCGATCATGGCCGAGGGCGGTACCCGAGCCGCAACGAGGTCGATTCCGCCGACGAATGTCGCCTGTGCCGGTGTGGTCGCTTGGCCTGGCGGATCGCGAAAGACGCCGATCCGGTGTACCGGGACGCCGCCCCGCAGCACGCTGCCGCGTCGATCGCGCGACGGCAACGGCTCGCCGCCGGGTTCGTACATTCCCACGATTGCGCGTACGGCGAGCGGTGCGCGTTCGGGCGACACCTCGAATCGGAGCCGCGTCCGCGCACGGTAGACCTCGCCCGGTCGCCACAGATTGGTCGGGAAGCCACCGCCGGTGGGAGGCCCGTCGCGTCCCGCGATGGGAACGCCGCCATCATCAACGAGGTGGACGAACGCGACGAGGTTTGCGTCGATCGGCGCGGATGCCCGCCAGTACAGATCGAAATCGATCGTGTCGCGCGGCGCGGCCGAGCGCGGACCCTCGATCGCGACCAACTCGACGCGATCGTCGAAGACGAGGCCCAGGGACTCGGTCGGCGGCGCCACCGTGACGCGAAAGCGCTCCGGGACGCCGCCGCGCCCGAACGGCGCCACGATCAGCCCCCACGCCACGATCGAAATCGCCAGGAGTGGCGCGACGGCCCACCGGCGCATCCACCAGCGTGATAGGCCGAGCGCGGCCGCGGTCAGCCCCAGCGCGATCGGGATTGCTAGGGCCACGATGACGGCCGTGGCGCCGAGGCCCCAGCGATCGGCGATCCAGGTCGTCGCGAGGTCACCACGGACCAAGGCCGGCAGCCAGTACGCGAAGAGCGCGTTCGCGTGGCCCGGTCCCGTCTTCGGCTCGACGGCGGCGATTGCGGCTACGTGGATGAAGCCGGCCGCGACGAGCGGAAGCGCGGCTAGAGCGAGTCGTCGCAGTACGAACGCCATCACGTAACCAAGGAGCGGCAGTGCCGGCACGATGTACCGTGGACCGCTGCTCTGTCCGCCGAGTGGCGCCCAGAAGCCAGCGTTGTACGCGATGAATCCGAGCGCAGTCGCGATCGCCACGAGCGCCGGACCGTGCGCCCGCCGAGACGCCAGCAGCGCCCCAACTGGCAGAAGTAGCATGAAAGGCGACTGGGTCACGAGGCCTGATGGACCGATCAAGATTTCGGCCAGGCCTTCCCACGTCGGGACTCCGACTCCAAACAGCCCGCGTCGCATTCCTTCGAACGCGATGAAATCGGTGTATCCGTAGCTCAGGCGCCAGGGCGCGCCAAAACTGATCCAGTTGTAGGTCGCCAGTGGACACAGACCGACGATCGAGCCGACCGCGAAACCGATCGTCCGTCGCCCGGCGCCAGTTGTCGCGATCGAGAAGATCGACAGCGCCACGAACGCGATCGCGGCCGGAAACTCGATCGCGACCGCGAACCCCGCCGCAAGACCCGCGGCGACGCACTGCCACGCGGCCGGCGGCGACGGGTGTCGCCACGTCAGGAGTGCAAACGCCACGACGATGAATGCCGCGGCCGTCACGTGCGAGTACAGCGTGGTTGCGAACGGGAGGAACGCGGTCGCGAGCCCGATCGCGGCCGATGCCACGATCGTCGACGTGACCGGAGCGCCGTGCCGTCGAGCCAGCGCGCCCAGCGTCACGATCGCGATCGCGCCGGGAATCGCGACTGTCATGGTCGCGATCAGATGAACAACATAGGCGACACGCGTCGCGGCGAGCGGTCCGATGGCCAGGACGCGATCAAGTATCCAGAGGAACGGCGCGCCCAACAGAGCCAGCCCGGGCGCCTTGTTCGTGTAGACGTGGCCATCCGAGAATGACCGATCGATCGTATTCGCGGCGTAGGGGTCGATCGACGTGACGCGATCGCGCGCGAGGGCGAGCACGAGGTCGAAATGCGAGAGTTCGTTTGGCCCGGGCTCCGGAACGAACCAAGAGTAGACGATGACGAGGGTCAATGCCGCGACGATCGAATAGCCGATCGCGACGACTCGATCAGCCACGCGCCGGCGATTCTTCGCGATGCAATGTCTCGCGCACGAATAGCGCCAACGTAGCCGACGCGATGATCCCCACCGCCGCTAAGGAAAGCGCGGCCGCGGCCAGCCCAACCAGGTCGGCCACCGCCCCGACGATGATCGGACCGCCGGTGCTTCCGGCGTCGCCGACCAATCGCCAGACGCCCATGAACTCACCAATCGCCCCACGGGGCGCCAGATCGGCGCCGAGCGTCATCATCGTGCCTGAACTCATGCCGTTGCCGAGGCCGATGATCCCGGTCGCGATCACCAGACCCAGGAAATCGCTCGATAGCGGGACGAGACCCATACCGATCGCCATCACCGCGAAAGAGGGGACGGTCGCCCACTTTCGGCCCATTCTGTCCATCACCAGGCCGGCGGGAATGAAGAGCGCCATGTCGATCGCCGCCGAGATGCTGACGACCGTGCCGACCTGCGCCACGTCGAGTCCGAGGACCGTCGCGCCGTAGAGGGGAACGACCAACTGGCGACCGGCGCGGATCATCTGCACGAAGACTTGCGCCGAGCCAGCCGTCGCAAGTTCGCGCCAGCTTTCGCGCGCGGTCTGCGCCAGCACCGCCCAGGGTAGGTGATGCCCGCCGATCGGCTTCGTCTCGGCATCCTCCATGACAATACCGGAAATGAGCGCGGCGCCGATCGCCAGGACGGCCGCGGCGAAGAATGGCGACGATAGCCCGAAGATCGCCGCCATGCCGCCACCGATGGCCGGACCAACAAACGTGCCGATCCGATTGACGCCGCCAAACACCGAGAGCGCTCGTCCGCGCTCGGACGCCCGTGTGACATCGGCGAGATACGCCATGCGCGAAATGTTCCACAGCGCGGTGCCGATCCCGCCGACCAAGCGGTAGAGGAGCAGTTCGGGATAGTACGTCGCGAGTCCCATCGCGACGGTCGCGATCGCGATCGCGATGGTCCCGACGATCATCGCCCGCCGCCGGCCAATCCGAGAAAGAAGAGCGCCAGCGGGTATGTCGGCCAGGAGCGTCCCGATTCCAGCCGCCGAGATGACCAGGCTGATCAAACTGAACGATTCGGCAAACGTCTGGGCGTAGATGGGCAGCGTCGGCACCAGCATTCCCTGGCCAAAGGAAAGGAGAAACGTCGGCACGTAGACCGGCCACAGGAGGCGAGAGTTCCGTTGCACGTCGGGCTAGCTGTCGTGAGGCATCGAACCCGTGGCCTCTACAACTGAATCTGACGATCGATCACCATCGCGGCGAAGATCAGCGTCAAGTAGTAGATCGAATAGCGGAAGAGTCGGCGCGCGGCGACGGCGGTAGCCTCGATGCGCAGCCGATTCGCGTAGTGGATGAAGACGCCGCCAAGGAGAATCGCGGCGACGAGGTAGATCGCGCCCATCAGGCCGAACGGCGTCAGGAGCGCTGTGACGGCCACCAGCACGAACGAATACAGCAAGATCTGGCGTCGCGTTTCCACGTCACCCCGGACGATCGGCAGCATCGGGACGTTGGCGCGCTCGTATTCGCGACGAATCAACAGCGCCAGCGCCCAGAAATGCGGCGGTGTCCAGTAGAACACGATCGCAAAGAGCCAGAGCGGAAGAAGTTCGAGATCGCCGCGCACCGCCGCCCAGCCGATCACGGGCGGTAGCGCTCCCGCCGCGCCGCCAATCACGATGTTGCTCGGTGTCGAGCGCTTCAGCCAGTTCGTGTAGACGAACACGTAGTAGAGCGTCGCCGCGAACGAGAGACCGGCCGCGAGCGGATTCACGAACAGTCCGAAGATTCCAACCGCGCAGATTGTCAGTGCGATCCCGAAGCCGAGAGCCTCGCGTGGGGAGACCGTTCCGGCCGGGATCGGGCGAAGCGTCGTTCGCCCCATCACGCCGTCGATGTCGCGATCGATGTAGCAGTTGATCGCGTTCGCGCCGCCGGCGGCCAATGCGCCGCCGGCGAGCGTCAGAGCGACGATGTCAAGTGGTGGTAGACCTTTGGCGGCCAGGAACATCCCACCCAGCGCCGTCACCAGAAGAAGCGAAATGATCCGCGGCTTGGTGAGCGCGATGTAGGCGCGTATCGTGCCGCCGAATTGGCCGCGGTCGGCCAGATCGAGATACACGAGCGATCCGACGATGACGATCGCACCCCAGGTCGCGGCGCCGAGCGCAACGTGCAGGACCTGAAGCAACTGGCTGGGAACCAGTACCTGCGCGACGCCGATCGAGAACTGTGCCGCCGCGCAAGCGCCGGCCAGGCGGATCCAGAGGCGAACCGCGTCATTCTCGGGAAATGCGCGAGGCAGTCGCCACGCCTGCCAGAGGATGGCCGTGCCCACGATCGTCGCCACGATTCGGTGGAGCATGTGGGTATCGGCCAGCGCGTTTCCAACCGGCCACGTGCCATTGCAGAGCGGGAACCCGAGGCAGACCCAGCTCGCCCCGATGGCGCGCATGTACGCCCCCGTGAGTAGCAGAACGAACACGCCCACGATCGTCCATCCGAGCGAGTTGGGGAATGCTTGCGCGCTCCCGCCTCTCTCCCCGCCCGGCAGCGAGACCAGGGTCGCGACGAAGAACGCCAGAGCCATGATCACCAGCGCGATCGCCAGATGGATCGCAACCATCATCGGCGGCAGTTCTCGCAGCACCACTTCGCGTCCGAGCCAGATCTGAGGTACCAGCAGGATCATCATCCAAACGACTGGCTGGATGATGAGTGGATTCGATCGATACCGGGCCAGCGTCACGCCAAGCAATAAGAGCAAAGGAATACCGACGAGGGCGGCGACCGATCGGTGGACGTATTCGAGAATCGCGTGGTACTCGAGCGGCGGCACGATCTGCCCGTGACACAGCGGCCAGTCGGGGCAACCCAATCCCGAACCGGTCACGCGGACGATCGCGCCCATCACGATCAGCAAATACACGCCGATCGCGCTGGCGAGTGCGATCCCGCGAAATCCTTTCACGGCCAGTACCCCGTCACGCGCGCAGTCCAGGCGACGAGCGCGACGAGGAATAGTGCCGGGACGATCACCCAGGCGGCCTCACGCACCGGTCGGAGATTGGCGCCAATGATCATTGCGTACGCCACGCCCAGCACCACGAGGAACGCGCCAGCGAGAATTGCCGAATACCCCGAAATGCGGGCCACCTCTTCTGTTTCCGGCGACGCGCGCGTTCGGCGGGCTGTCGCGACCGCTGTCGATTATAGGTTCGAGGGATTTCAGGGCGATTCGCGCCGCTCATCCAAGCAGCTTCCGTAGCGCGCTGGCGAGCTCATCCGGGTCGAAGTCCGAACGTAGAAACGCCCGTTGGCCTCCATCCCGATCCAACACGTAGATGGCGTCGGTGTGCGCTTCGAGTCCATCGCGCCGATCTCCCGCGTAGATGTGGTACGCCTGCCACACCGGCGCCAGTTCGTCATATGTGCCGACCAGGTATCTCATGCGGTCCGATAGCCCCTGTCGGCTCAGGAATTGTCGGGTCGCGGCTGGACTATCGCCGTTCGGATCGGTCGATACCGCGACGATCGCAACATCATCGGCTTGGTCGCCGAGGAGATCGAGTGTCTGCCGCAGGCCCGCCGCGGTCAACCGGCACACGTCCGGGCAATTGGCGTAGAGAAACGTGACGATCGTCGGTTTGCCTCGGGTGTCGCTGAGAGCGAACCGCGCACCGCGATGATCGCGCAGTGAGAACTCGGGCGACGGAGCCCCGTCAAGCGCCGTGCCCGGCATCTGCATCATGGATTCGATCCAGGCCGACGCGATCGTTGCGATCGCCACGGCAAACAGCGCGGCCAGGACGGTGCCGATCGACAGTGCGAGGCGACTGTATGACCGCGCCGATGGCGTCGTCACGATCACAGCGGCGTACCGGGTGGGATCTCCGGCACGCGTTCCGACCGCGAATCGATCACCGCCCACCGGAAGAACACGATTGTGAACGCCAGGAGAAAGAACGTGCCACCGCCGACCCACATGACGATCGCGCCCAATTGCTGATCCTGAACCGCCGAGAGTGGAAAGATCCGGTCAGCGGCGGCGTAGAACGGATACAGCGGTCGCTCGGTATTGGCAATCAGCCCGCCGATGATGGAGCCGGGAACGACCTGCAGGAACAGGTACAGCAGTTGGATCGGGAATGATGACCGCGGTATTGCCGGTAGCGGGCTGAGAATCGGCCACCAGAGGAACAGCGCCGTGACCAGGAAGAGCAGGTGTTGTCCGATGTGAATGTCGTGGTTTCGCAGCGCGCCGTCATAGAGCGTCGGTAGGTGCCAGAAGACGAAGACGCCGTTGCTTAGGAAGTACGCGATGAGTGGGCGAGTCAACATGCGCAACGCTGGTTGAACGATTGGCGGAATCACCATCGCCGCCATCGTCGGCGTCGCGCTGACGAGCAAGAGCGGCGCCACCGCCAGCGTCAGGATCAAGTGCTGGACCATGTGCGCCGTGAACAGGTATCGATCGCTCAACGCGTGCAGCGGCGACATCAAGGCCACCACAACCGCCGCAATCGCGGCGACGAAAGCCACGCGCTGCCCGGTCGATGGACCGTCGCCGCGGGCTTCGGCCTTCTTCGTCAGGTGCGCATACAGGATGCAGGTGGCCGCGGTCCCGATCAGGACCGACGGCTCAGCCTGCCACAGGACCCAGTCCGCGCTAACCGCCCCATCCATTGAAGAGTGCCCACAGGCCGCCGATGATGGCCGTCGCAATGACGAGACCGGCGACGAAGAACCAGGTCAGGACGGGAGCATCGAATTTCAGGTGCATGTAGTAGGCGGCTACGAGAATGAACTTCGCGGCCGCCAGGATGGCGAGCAGCGGCATGAGGACGGGCGCGAGATACGGCACATAGTAAATACCGACTTCGACCGCGGTGATAATCGTGAGGACGATCGCGATCACGATGTACTGGCGCGCCGTCGGATGCGCGTGCGCGGCGTCTCCCGTGCCGTGCGCCGCTCGGTGCTCGCTTGCCATCCCGTCCCCCTAGCGTGGCGCCGTCAAAGTCGTACCCATCAGGTACACCGCGGCGAAGATGATGATCCAGACGACGTCGACGAAGTGCCAGTACAAGCCGACAATCTCGATGTTCAGGCTTTCGGAGCGCTTGATTCCCTTGGTGAACGAAGTAACCACCAGCGACAGAAGCCAGATGATGCCGATCGTGACGTGCAGTCCGTGCGTCCCGGTCAGCAGGAAGAATGCAGAACTGAATAGGTTTACACCCGTCAACTGCATGCCCTTGTGGTAGAACTCGTTGAACTCGAAGTACTGGCCACCGACGAACACCGATCCCAACAGGGCGGTTCCGACCAACCAGATCCGCATGCGGACTTCGTCGCCCCGCTGAATCGCCGCCAGCGCCAGGACCATCGTCAGGCTGCTCATCAGCAGAACGAACGCGCTCACGGACGTGTACGGGATGTTCAGCAACTCGTACGGCGACGTGCCCTTGTTCCGCGTGAAGTACGTAATGAAATTGGCAATCAGCGCGCCGAAGAACATGCAGTCCGATGCGAGGAACGTCCACATCAGCAACTTGCGATGGCTGATCCCGAGCGTCGTCCCGTGGCCCGAATCCGACGATGTGTCGATGTGCCCCGCGGTTGGTGCGTGTGCCATTCCCTGTCTGTCCCCTATCCCGCCGGCTCAAAGGCCCAGGAGTTCGTTCCGACCAATAACACCAACAAGCCAACGATCGCCACTGGGATCCAGAAGAGCGTGCCAAGGGCGACAATGAACAGTCCGAGTCCCGTCACGAGCGGCCAGAACGACGGGTTTGGCATGTGAATGTGTTCTTCGTGCGCCGCGTCGTGATCGGCTCCCGCGGTGATCGGCGCGGCAATGTCGGCGTGGCCGTGTTCGGCGCCGTACTTGGTATCCCAATGCGGTCGCGCGCTGTGTACGACCGGAATCACCTTGAAGTTGTACTCGGGTGGCGGTGAGGGAATGGACCATTCGAGTGTGCCGCCGTCCCACGGGTCCTCCGGCGCCACGGCTCCGGACCGAACGCTGCGGAAGAAGTTCGCGATGAAGACGAGCGTACCCGTGACAATGATGTAGGCGCCGATTGTTGCCGCGAAATTCCAAAAGTTCCAGTTCATCTCGGCGCTGTACGTATAGATACGGCGGGGCATGCCGTCCAGCCCGAGGAAGTGCATGGGGAAGAACGTCAAGTTCATCCCGACGAACGTCATCCAGAAATGCACCTTGCCGAGGCCTTCGTTCAACAAGCGGCCAGTGACTTTTGGAAACCAGTAGTAGATGCCGGCGAACAATCCGAAGATCGAGCCACCGAACAGAACGTAGTGAATGTGCGCGACGATGAAGTACGTCGCGGCTTGCTGAAGATCGGCCGGCGGCGAAGCGTGCATGACGCCGCTCAGTCCGCCGATGATGAACACTGCAATGAACGCGACCGCGAACAGCATCGCGCTCGTGAACTGAATCGAGCCCTGCCACAGCGTGCCAATCCAGTTGAAAATCTTCACGCCGGTCGGAATGGCGATCAGCATCGTCGCCAGGGAGAAGCCGCTGTCCGCGATTGGGCCGAGGCCGGTCGTGAACATGTGGTGGCTCCACACGCCAAAGGCGAGGAACCCGATCGCGACGCCCGAGTAGACGACGAAGTGGTAGCCGAAGAGAGGCTTGCGCGAGAACGTCGGCAGTACTTCGGACACTATGCCCATCGCCGGAAGAATGAGGATGTAGACCTCAGGATGGCCGAACAGCCAGAAGAGGTGCTGCCAGAGAAGAGGGTCGCCGCCGCCGTTTGGATTGAAGAATGATGTGCCAACCATACGGTCAAGCGTCAGCATGAGAAGAGCGATCGTGATAACCGGAAACGCGAGAACGATCAGAATCGATGTCACTAGCGACATCCATACGAACACTGGCAGGCGCATCAGCGTCATGCCTGGCGCGCGCATATTTACGATGGTGACGATGAAGTTCAACGCGGCCGCCACCGACGCGACGCCGAGTACCATCAGACCGACCGTGTAGTAGTCCATGCCTGGGCCAGGCGAGTACTCCCTGGAAGTTAGGTTCGCGTAGGCGAACCAGCCCGTGTCCGGCGAACCGCCGTAGACCCAGCCAAGGTTCAGGATGATCGCGCCGAAGAGGAATGTCCAGTAGCTGAACGCGTTCAGGCGCGGGAAGGCGACGTCGCGCGCGCCGATCTGCAAGGGAATGGCGATGTTGAAGAACGCGGCCGTCAACGGCATCAGCGCCAGAAATATCATCGTTAGCGCGTGCATGGTCACGAGCTGATTAAACGTATCGGGATCGACGAACTTGTTGTCCGGAACGGCGAGTTGTGTTCGGATCAGAATCGCCTCGACGCCGCCAAGGAGGAAGAACATGAATGACGTCAGGCCATACATGATCCCAATTCGCTTGTGATCGACCGTCATGACCCACGACTTCAGGCCGTAGTCCTGATGTTCGTGGGCCGGCGCCGCGCGGGCGGGGCCCGCCGTCGGCAGGCTCTGTGTCATCGTCGCCATCGTCGCTCCCCTACTTCAGCGATCGGAGGTATGCCGCGATCGCCGCGGCATCCTCGTCGGTCAGTTGCAGATTCGGCATCTTGTTTCCGGCCTTTGACCCGAGTGGATCCTTCAGCCAGCGCACGAGGTGCGCATCATCGTTCGGATAGATGCCTGAACCGAGCGTCGTCCGTTCGCCGAACCGCGTCAGATCGGGTCCGACACGGGCTTTGAGTCCGGTTCCCTGGATGGTGTGACACCCGACGCAAGCACCAGTTGAAACGAGTTGATAGCCCTTCTTGACGTCCTCGGGCGCCGTCGCCGCTGGTGTACCGTTTGCGTCCTTCATCGACTTGACCCAGGCGTCCCAACCGGCCGCGTCCTTCACGACCGCGCGAAGTCGCATATTCGCGTGGGACGTGCCGCACAATTGCGAGCACTGCCCGTAGTAGATGCCCGGATTCTCAGCCGTCCAGGCCAGTTCGTTGACCCGTGTCGGAATCGCGTCGCGCTTTCCACCAAACTTCGGAATCCAGAAACCGTGGATCACGTCCACTGACTCGATCTTGATGTGCAATCTTTGCCCGGCCGGAAACACGATCTCATTCGCGGTCGTGATTCCGAGATCCGGGTACTGGAACTCCCACCACCACTGATGGCCGATTGCCCGAACCTGGATTGCCCCGGCGGTCGTCTGCGGGTAGCTCTCGAAAACCCCGCGCACCGTCGGCACGGCGATGAACGCCAGGATGACCGCCGGGGCGATCGTCCAGGCAATCTCCATGTTCGTGCTGCCGTGAAACTGCGGCGGCATCTTGGTATTGGCGCCGCGGCGGAATCGCAGGACCGCCCACAGCAGCGCGCCTTCGACGACGATGAATACGAGAACAGCGATGTACACGATCTGAGAGAAGAGCCCCTGGATTGTGCGCGCAAAATCCGTTTCGGGGCGCTCCCAGAACCACTGCGGCCCGGGTTGATCGCAAGCCGAAAAGAGGATGAAGACGCCGACCGCGGTGACGAGAAGCGCCGCGCGGCGCAAGCGTGCTGTCATGAACCTTCCCAGACGGCCGTCGTGGCCAAGATTTGCCGTGATTAGTGGCCCGAACCGGCCGCGTCGGCGGACGGTTGGGGAGCAACCGCCGAGGCGATGCCGCACCCAACCATGATCGCGATCGTGACGATGAGCGCTGCGATGGTCGCAGCCAGATCTCCCATGGCCAGCAGGAACCGACCAATCGTTGTCACGAGCAGTCCTGTCAGTCCGACCGCCACGCAAGGAACCAGGATCGACAACAGCAGACGAATGAAACCTGACAATGAACCCTCCGTGCGCGCGGCGGATGATGCAGGATATCGCGGCCGGCCGTATCCATCAAGCCGCCGCGACTGTTCTGACGTTATTCGACAATAATCTGGCCGATCATGCCCGCCTCGGCGTGTCCGGGTTCATTGCACCAGAACTGGTACGTCCCGACCGCGCTCGGCGCCGTCAACTTCACGGGGCCGGTCTTGCCGGGATCGACGCGAATCGCCTTCTCGACGCCAAGCGCCGGTGCGATCACGTTATGAATCGTCACACCGGTGTTCTTCACGGCGATTTCGATCGTCTGACCCGTCTTCACCCTTGCCATGCTGTTCGGGGTGAATCGCATCTGGTCAGTCATACTGACGACTAGTTTGCCACTTGATCCGTCGGCCTCGCCGTTCGGGATGTAGGGGCCGTTTGGTTTCGCGACCGAAGGCGGCGCGTTGCCAGTCGTTACGCCGCGCGCAGCGCCGGGACCGGCGCACGATACCGCGCCGAGAACGAGCGCGACGACAAGCGGGAATCGAATCATGGATCATTGCCCTCCGGGGCGAACGGTATCGTGCCAACCCGCCGGCCCGTCGTGGGGAAGTATCAGTATTCCGCGTCGGGAATCGCCGGACACTACCAGGGCATCGTCCGTTTCGTGAATTTCCGGCCCTTCTCGGCCGCTTCCTGTCCAGCACGCCCGCTTGCGCCGATTCGGACGCCTTCTTTGATGCGCTCTTCCACGTCCGACACCATCACGGTGTTCAGGAAGAACGCTCCGTTCGCTTTGCATGCGGCCAGGACGCGACTCCGGGCGTCGGTCATCGGCGCTGGGAATGGCTCGTCGTGGTTGTCGGGAAACCCGAGCGACATTCCCATGTCACCCGGTCCCCATTCGGCGAAGGCAATGCCAGGGATTCGCATGCTCGTGTCGACGTTCGACAGCGCGCGCTTATTCTCGATCTTCAGGCCCAGAAACAGTTCGCCATTCGGGTTCAACGGCCACGGATCGGCCACATCGAGGTACGTCCGCGTCGGAATACCCCAGACTTCGGCCGCATGCGCCTGGCCGCCGCCGCCACGACGTCCTTCATCCAGACCGTGCCCGACACCGACCCGATTGAATGGGTATCGCGAGCATTCGACGAAAGCGCGAACCGCGCCCGGCGTCTCCGCGTGGCAGAGCAACAAGCCGTGGACGCCCGATGCCAGCACCTGCTTGATGATCCACGAATTGGCGCGGACGACATCCTCAGTCGTGCCGTCGATCGGCAGCGTGACGATCACTGTTGGCGTCTTGTGGCCACTCCGGGTCGGCCCGGTCTCAACCAGTCCGCGCATGTACTCGCGCAACTGCGTCACGTCGTACGCGCCGTGTTCCATGTCGTAAGCGATGTAGTCTGCCCAGGTGCCGGCGTCGGCCTTTCCACCTTCGAGTCCGCGTGATGACGGTCCCGTGTAGTACACGGGCTGATCCTGGGAAAGAAGCTCGATGACGCGATTTACCCTGGCCAAGTCCGCCTCCGTTTTCAGATCGTCGCGGCAGTGTAGCCGGCCGGCAGGTAGTACACCTCGACCGCCGCGTGGCCACGCGGTTCGATCGTCGTCGGGCCCATCAATCCAACGCGCAGGTCGTCGCCCACGGAGTCGATCGTGCGTCCGGAAACGACCAACTCCGACTGAAGAGTCTTGTTCGCTTCCTCCAGGCGGGCGGCGACGTTCACGCTGTCCGCGATCGCGGTGTACTCGCGCCGGTGCGCCGAGCCGATTGTTCCGACGAGTGCCCGACCGGTGTGAATCGCGATGCCGATCCGAAGCGGATCGGCGCTCGGTTCGACGATGTTGTGCCGCGCGACTGCCCGCAAGATGTCGCGCGCCGCTCCGATCGCGCGCTGGGCATGAGCGTCACCCTGAAAAAACGTGAACACACCGTCACCAATGTACTTGTCAAGCACCGCGCCTCCGACCGCCAGCGGCGCGACCACCATCTCGAAGTAGCGATTCAGGAATTGCACCGCCTCGACCGGCGTCAACCGCTCGGTCCGCCTCGTGTAACCACGAATGTCCACGATCAGGACCGTTATGTCCACCTCGGCTCCGGTGCCAATTGGCTCGCCCGTCGCGGCCAACTCCCGCGTCAGCGCTTCCGGGACATACCTTTCGAGCACGGCCTGTTCTCGCGCCTTCAGGGCGGTATGACGGAGCAGTCGCGCCGACTGAACCGCCACGAACCCTGTGAATACGATGACGACCGCCCCGCCAACCGTGAAAGCCGGCGTCATTGCCAGGTCGCGCGCGATGACAAAGTGCAGCGTCAGACTCGCCAGCGTCGTGAGCCCGACGACGAATGGCTGAAGACGCAACGTGCCGATCGCGATCGTCGCGATGAGCAGCGCGAGGGTGATCGCGCCGACGTCGTCCCGGCGCACCAGGCCGGCCGCGAATGCGTCGCCGTAGAACGGCAGTCGGTCGATCGCGGCGGCCCGCCCGGCCAGAGCGACATCCAGGAGCGCAAGCCCGAGCTTCACCTCGAATCGGATCGATTTCGCGGCCAGAAGCCGCCGCCAGATGAACAGCCAGAGTCCCCCGACCGCCAACGGCAGCACGATCATCAACGCGAGCGGCACGACCGCGAGAAGTCCGGCCAGACCCAGGGCGATGCCGAGCGCAACCGAGAGAAGCGCGCGCGTCAGGTGCAGAGCGCGCTCGGCTTCGAGTTCGGTTCGCGCCAGGAGAGCGCGGGAACCCTTGCCGTACGTCGCGAGTGTGGCCTGTGGTGACAGATCGCCGAGCCGACGCAGCGATCGGCCAAACGCATGGCTATCGAGCCGCGCGATCAACTCATCGGCGTCAGGAATCGTCACGTGTCACGCAATCCCCGCTGCCCCGAACCGCATGGCGCGCATAGTACGCCATCGCACGCGGCGCGCTATGGTGCGTTCCGGCGCACCGCCGGCACACGAGAGGGGAAGCACGCGCGTGGTCGATTCGATTCGTTTCGATGTTCCGGGTTCCGATCCTCGCGCGCTGACGAAGGTCTTGATGAGTGCGGTCGTTCCCCGACCAATCGGATGGATTTCGTCCGTCGACGCCGACGGGACGCCGAATCTGGCGCCCTTCTCGTTCCTTAATCTGCTCGCGAGCGACGTTCCGACGTTCTACGTTGCCACCGCTGGCCGACGCGGTGGAGGCGCGAAGGACACTCTCGCGAATGCCCGCGCGACGGGCGAGATCGTGGCTCACATTGTCGACGAGCTCCACGCGGAGGCAATGAATCGCTCCTCGGCCGAGGTAACGCCAGACATCGACGAGTTCGCTCTGGCCGGCGTGCGCGCCGTCCTGTCGTCAGTGGTCCGGGCGCCGCGCGTGGCGTCCGCCGCGGTCACGATCGAGGCGCGGGTCCTGTCAATTCTCCCGATCGAGGGATCTGCCTATTCCGCGATCATCGCCCGCGCTCTCTGCCTGCACGTCCGGTCGGACCTGATGACCGCCGACGGATTCATCGATCCGAACCGCCTGAGGCCGCTGGCGCGCCTCGGCAGCGATCTCTACACCACCCTCGGGCGCGTGTTCCCTATGACGCGCCCGTCATAGGCGTGTTGACAGCCTGTGACGGGCCGGCGCCACGATGAATTCGGTGATCGTCACCCGCCGATAGCCGCCGCACGACGAGTTGCGCTGACGAGATCGGTCAGACCGGCATTGCGCGCCGCGAATGCGCGCGTCCGATCTTGGCCGTGTCCTCGCGATGGCCCGCAATGACGCGGACCCCGGCGTCCAGCTTGGCCGCGACATTGTCGGGCGTCGCGCCTTCCAAGAACGCGATCCCGTGGCGCTTGCACGCGGCGAAGATCCTATCGCGCGCGGCCTTCATCTCGGCCGGATACGGATCGCGCGGAACCGCGACGTAGCCGAGCGAGAGGCCGAGGTCGCCCGGTCCCATCTCGGCGAAACCGAGCCCTGGCACTGCCAGGATCTCGTCGCAATTCGCGACGCCCTCCGGACTCTCCAGTTTGACGCCCAACAAGAGTTCGCCTTTTGGATTCAGCGGCCACGGATCGCAGAGGGCCATGTACTCCTCGCCAGTGACGCCCCAGACCTTCGCCGCGGTCGGCTCCGAGCCACGGCCACGAGTGCCGACGCCGAGGAGCGGCCGGCCGTCCGCCTGCCGACCCGGTCGAGGTCGATCGGCGCCGGAGAGGCGCGCGACCGCCGACGGCAGGGTCGGATCGACACCGATCAGGTTGTTCGGATATCGGCACGACTCGACGAAAGCGCGAACCGCGTCGGCCGTTTCCGCCTGGCAGAGCAAAATGCCGTGGGCGCCCTGGCCGAGGATCAGGCGGAATTGCCAGGCGTTGAAGCGAATGTTCGCCTCGTCGGTGCCGTTCACGGGCGCTTCGACGATCACGGTCGGCATTCGGTGACCGGAACGTGTCGGGCCGCCCGCGGCCAGACCGGCTATGTAGTGGGCCAGCCCGGTCATGTCGAAAGCCCCGTGCTCCATGCCGACGTTGATGTAGTCGGCGAACGTGCCCGCGTCGATCTCTCCCCGCTCGTGCGTCAGGACGTGCCCGGTGTGGCCGCCGACGTAGTAGATCGCTTGGTCCTGCCCCAGCAGCTCGATCGCGCGATTGATTCGTGCCACGCGTGCCTCCTGACGAGTCATTGGGCGCGTATCGCGCGCTCCGCTGGCGACAATTGAAGCACAGATCGCCATTCCCTTGGCGGTCCTCGTATGATGACTTCGATGGCCGCGCGATCGCCTGCCGCCGCGCCCGATCGATTCCTGCTCGCGATCGTGGTCGGGGCGATTCTGGTGGTCGTCGGGTCGATCGCCGCGGTGGTTCTCGCGCGCGCGGCTCCGCCGGACACGTCGGTGAATCCCGATTCGCCGGTCGGCGTGACTCGCGCGTACATCGAGGCTATTCGCAGCGGCGATAGCCTTCGGGCGCGTGAGTACCTCAGCCCGACCGCGCGCGCATCAATTGAGAAGCAGCCGGACGCAGTTCCGCGTTATGTAGAGTCGCCTGACCGGCGCCGCCGAATCATCGTCGAGCCGGTCGAACAAACGAGCGACCGTGCCACGGTCAAGGTGACGATCAGCACATTCACGGCCCGATCGGACCCATTTTCATCCGGGACTTGGCACAACGAAGTGACCGTGCGCTTGATACGCGAGAACGATTCGTGGCGAATCAGTCAGCCGGCCGAGCCGTACCCATTCTTCTAAGGCGGCGGCGCGTGCGATGACGATCGCGCGGCGCGTCTACCTCTACTTGATTGCCTTTGTGGCTCTCGGGATGCTCGTGACCGGTTTGACCGGAATTCTCGAGTTGGGCATCGAGAGCGCCGTGGAACGGCTCATTCCGTCGCCGGTCAGCGTTGGCTCCGCCGACCCGCGTGGCCGACTCAGTTTCTCCGTGGCCGTTACCGCGATCGGGCTGATCGCGTGGGTCCTTCACTGGTGGATCGCCCAGCGGTACGTCCGTGGCGACGATGTGGGCCACGATGAGCGACGATCGGTCATTCGGGCGCTCTTTGTGAACGCGGTCCTGCTCGTCGGATCGCTGATCGCACTGTTTGCGGCGCGTGAATTCATCGCCGATGTTGCGGGCGTGCCTCTCGGCGTGGTCACGGCGACCGACGCCATCGCCGGCCGCATGTCATCGCCGGGCAGTCTGTTCACTGTTACCGCTCTATTTCTTCTCTATCACATACGCATCGGTTCGTTCGATCGTTCCGTCGCGCCCGAAAGACGGGGCGGCGCCACCCTGCGCCGATGGTTCGCCTACGTGATGGCGTTCGTCGCGCTCCTGCTCTTCGCGTTCGCAATGGCCGGACTGATCGCGTCGATCTGGGACGAGATCATTGTTACTCCGGGTGCGGTCGTGATCGGGACGTCGGGCCTGGCATTTGAGGTGGCGGGTCGTATCGGCTCGATCGCGGCTGGTGCGATCGCCTGGCTGGCGGCGTGGCGTTGGAGCTCAGGCTGGATCAGCGCGCCAGCGGTGACCGACTCGCCGGCGGGATCTGAGTCTCGGTCGATCCTGCGCAAGGTCTACGTCTACCTGATCCTGGCAGTCTCAGTGACGTGGACGATCTGGAACCTTGGGCAGATTCTCTACGGACTGATGCGAACATTCTTGCTCGGGCCAGGCGCGGTCGGAGGCTGGCTTTCGGTGCTCGATCGAGTCGGAACACCCCTGGCTGCCGCCGGTGTTTTCGGTGTCTGCTGGCTGTACCACGCGCGAATCGTCGAGTTCGAGGCCGCGGCGATCGCTGAAGAGCGTCGCCAGGCCGCGATTCGATGGATCTACGGCTACCTCGTGTCGCTCGTCGCGATTGTCATGTTCGCGATCGGAATCGGTGGCGCGGCCGCGACTGGTCTCGATCTCATTGCCCAGCCTGGAGTCGTTCGTCCGACAGAATGGTGGGCGGACCGTATCAGCGTCTTCGCCACGTTGGCGGTGGTGGCAGTTCCCCTCTGGTACGGCTTTTGGTCGCGCCTCCAGAGTGAGGCGGCCGGTCCAATCGCGCGCGAGTCGATCGCTCGGCGCGTGTATCTCTTCGTCGCGATCGCGCTCAGCGTGCTGACTCTCCTGATGAGTGGCGCGTACTCCCTCTATCAGTTCGTGCGCTTCGCGCTCGGAGAGCGCTGGACATCCGGTCAAACCTCCGAATTGATCGCGGCCGCTTGCGCCGCGGCGGTTGCCGGACTTCTTCTCACGTATCACTTGCGAGTCCTGCGCCAGGACGCGTCGAATCGTCCAGTTCCTGGCGCTGACGCGGGCGTTCACGCACTCGTGTTTCTTCGCGCGGGCGATTCGTCCGCCATCGACGCGGCCGGGTCAGCGCTGCGATCGATCGCTGGGCTCGGCGTCGACATCGTGCCAGTTGACTCGATGACGGTCGGCAAACTCCGTCGCGACACGCTGCATCTCGAAGAGTCGACGTAGTCTGCGGACCAACACGGTTCCGCACGGAGATCGCCGATCATTTGAATCGCGCCAGATCTCGGTTCGCGCGTTACAGTCGCGCGGCTTGAGTTGCCAATCGCGCCGACTAGCTCCAACAACCTGACCCGGATAGGAGACCGAGATGATCGAAGCCACGATGCGCCGCCACGTCCTCGTCACAGGATCGACCGGCGCGATCGGCCTGCCGCTGACTCGTCATCTCGTCGAGCGCGGCCACGCCGCGCGCGGATTCGCGCGGCGGCCAACGCCGGAGCTACGCGATCACGTCGTCGGCGATCTGGCCGACCGTGACGCGGTCCGCCGCGCCACCGATGGCGTCGACACGGTCGTCCATCTCGGCGCATATCCGAATTCGGCTGATTTCATCAATGCGCTACTAGGTCCGAATGTCGTTGGCCTCTATCACGTTTGCGAAGCGGCTGTAGAGTTCGGTGTCAAACGCCTCATTTTGGCCAGCAGTGTTCAGGTTACCACCGGGCACGCGCAGCGGGAGCGGCCCGTCACGGTCGAGGACGGCCCGATGCCGATCAATCACTATGCCCTCACAAAAGCGTGGGCCGAGCTCGCCGGCGATATGTACGCCCGCGTCCACGATCTATCGGTCATTAGCGTCCGGATCGGCTGGTTTCCGCGCAACACTGAGGAGGCCCGACGTCTCGCGAAGAGCGCATTCGGCCCGAACATCTTCCTCAGCCATCGGGACGCCAATCGGTTTTTCGCGTGCTGCGTCGAATCGCCCAACCCCGACGCGGGATCGTCAGTCGTCCTGCAGGCCGCGAGCCGGCCGGTCACGATCGGTCGGATGGACATCGGGCCGGCGCGCGACGTCATCGGCTACGAACCGGGTGATACATGGCCGGAGGGATTGCCTTTCCCGATCGACTGATCGGCCGATCGCCGGTTCCCCCCGATCTGCCTTACCGTTCCCGCGGGCAGCGAACCTGGCTCACTCCGTCGGCCGTTTCCGGACTGGAGCTAGAAAATCGGCTGGCCGACCGTCTGCACCTTTAGGAGATTCGTACTCCCAGCGCCGCCAAGTGGCAATCCCGCTGTGACGACGATGCGATCGCCATCGTCAACCAGTCCCGCGGCGCGTGCCGCGTCGATTGCGGCGGATGCCAGCGCCCCGGTCGTTCGCCGGCGTAGGCTAACCAGCGGAATGATGCCCCACGGAAGCGCCAGCGAACGGGCAATTTCTTGCCGCGGTGTCGCCGCGATCACCGGAACCGACGGCCGATGGGCGCTCAATCGTCGCGCCGTCCCACCTGTCTCGGTCAACGCCAGAATCGCGCGCGCATCGAGATCGCGAGCGAGCTCCACCGCCGCCTGTGCCACCGCGTCGGTTGCGTCCGGCGCGTGCTGCCCGAGATTCACCCCCGCGACGAACAACCGCTCCGCCGCGCACAGGATGCGCGCCATCGTCTCGACAACTCGGACCGGATGTCGCCCGACCGCTGTCTCGCCACTCAGCATCACCGCGTCAGTGCCATCAAGGACGGAGTTCACCACGTCGGTTGCCTCGGCCCGGGTGGGGACTGGCTGCTCCGTCATCGACTGAAGCATCTGCGTGGCAGTGATCACTGGTTTGCCGCGCGCGTTGCAGCGCGCGATTAGCCGTTTTTGAGTTGCCGGAACTTCCTCGATCGGAAGTTCGACACCCATGTCGCCGCGGGCGACCATCACGTCATCGGCCGAATCCACAATTTCGTCCATCTGCGCGACCGCCGCGGCGAGCTCGAACTTCACGACGACGCGCGCTCGCCCCGAGAGTTCCCGGATTTTCTCGCGGAGGTCGATCGCGTCGCCGGGCGCAGACACGAAGCTGAGCGCGACATAGTCGACGCCGTGTCGAATCACGAATGCGAGATCGTCCAGGTCCTTTGGCGTTGTCGCGCCGATCCCCAGCGGACATCCCGGGACGTTGATGCCCTGATGCGATCGGACCACGCCGCCGATCTCGACGATCGCCTCGGTCGCGTCCTTCAATTGTCGTAATACGCGCAGCGTGCGCGTGCCGTCGACCAGGAGCACTCGGTCACCTTCTCGCAGTTGAGCCGGCAGCGACGGGACCGAAACGGGTAGGGTGGACGCGTCACCGACGCGTCCATCGCCGACCAGACGAATGATCGCGCCCGGCATCAGGTCGATCGCGCCGCCGACCAGATCGCCGACGCGAACGCGCGGGCCCTGCAAGTCAGCCAGGACTGCGACCGGCTTGCTTTCCGCCCGGGCCGCGCGCCGCAGATCGCGAAGCATCCGCAGATGCCCAGCGTGCGATCCGTGCGACAAGTTGATCCGCGCCACGTCCATCCCGGCACGGATGAGCGCGCGAAGGGAGTCCTCCCCGGCGCAGGCTGGGCCAAGCGTACAGACGATCTTGACTCGGCGGACGCGGGGGTTCAGCGTCGCCTACCTTGAGCGTTGTTCAACGCGCGCTTCCGGCCGGCTCCCGAATCAGGCAGAAGCGGCACTCGCCAACGCCAGGGATCGTTCCGCGCAACATCCGTCGCAGTATACGAACGGCAGGTTCGCGGCGGCGCGATCGTCGTCCTTGTTTCCGCCGCCGCGGCGCTTGTCATCCGTCGCCGAGCGAGGTCGTGATTCGCGGCCTTACGGCACTGTCACGCGCTCCAATAGAACCTGAACAGCCTCGGAACCGCGAGCAACGGTGTGGCGCGTGTTCGGCCGCCAGGCCAGATCGTCGGACGACCAGATCAGAGGATGCCCGAAATGAAGTGTCACCGGGCGGCCGGCCATCGATTCGTATAGGGTCAGATCCTCGATCGCGGCTCGTTGTGCGTGGGTTGGGCGACGGTCGAGCTGAAGCTTCAGTCCCTCGATGCCAGCCGCCTGCGCCATCACCCAGCCGTAATCGGCCCCGAGCGTGCGATCTGGATGACCGGCGTCGAATACCGCGCCGACTTCGGTCAGGACGACGCGCGCAAGCGCGGCGTGACTGTGCGTCCGCGTGACGTACCAGTGGCCGCGCGGACTGAGCAAGACCGGCACGCCGACGAATCGATCGCGCGCGGCTGGCACCTGCCCGGGGCCAAGGGCGATCACGTCGTGCAGCGTCGCTTCGTGTGCGTGGTGCCTGACCAATGATTCGAGCGTCCGATCGACGCCGACGTTGACGCGCGCGGTCTCCGCGATCGCGATCGCGGAGACGCGCAACGATGCCTCGGAATCCTCCAAGAGAAATGCTCCCTCGCGCCCGGCGCGATACGTCAATTCGTCAGCAAGCTCGTTTGCGGTCGCGGGCTACCTGTCGGCAATGCGACCGGAGCGGAAATGATAGTCGGGAGCCCGCTGACGGGGCTTGGATTTCCCGAGGCGCCGCGGATGAGCCTTGTATGGCAGACTGAGCCAGGTGCAGCCAGTGCCGCGATTTGCATTCGAGCGTTGGGCTGTGGTGTCGGTCGCGGCCGGCTTCGTATTCGTCTGGGCGCTGTACGTAGCCGCCATCCCTCCGTTTGAAGGGCAAGACGAGATCTGGCACGTCATCTACGCCCAGACCTTGGCGCATAGGGAACTGCCAGTTCAGCAACTGGAGCGGCCTTCTGGCGAGATGTTCGTCATGAAAGAGGGCACGCAGCCCCCGCTCTACTATGCTCTCGTCGCGCCAGCGTTCGTGGGGACTGACGTCGAGACGCTGCGGCAATCGGCCGTGCATAACCCGCACGGGTCGGTTGGCGGGCCGGGCGTGGTCGACAACCGTAACCTCTTTGCGCATCCACCCTCGGGTGCGCCGATCGATCGGCGCATGTGGATCGCGCGCGGCGTCTCGGCACTGTTCGGTCTCGGTACCGTACTGATGACGTACCTGTCGGCGCGCCGGGTTTCGCTGCCCGCGGCGCTGCCCGCGGCAGCGCTCGTGGCGTTCATGCCTGGTTTCTTGTTCGTCTCGGCGCTGGTCACGAATGACGTCGCGGTCGCGTTCTTTGGTGGGCTCGGGCTCTACACGGCGCTCCGGGCCGCGGAGGGCGGGCTCACGGCGCGCGCTCAACTCGGTTCCGGGTTCGTGGTTGGATTGGCGGCGTTGACGAAGGTGTCTGGCTTGCTCACGGCGCCGCTGCTTCTGGCGGCACTGGCCCTTCGACGTGAATCGAGCCGACGGACGTGGGGCGATGCAAGCGCGAGAATCGTCTTCCCGGCCATCTTGGTGACGGGCTGGTGGTACGCCCGAAACCTGTCCCTCTACGGCGACCTAACCGGACTGCGGCGCCACCTGGGCCGTGACGACCTGTGGGGGGAGATTCCGACCGCGTCGGAGGTGATATCCGATCTGGGTGGGCTTGCCCGCTCGTTCATCGGACTCTTCGGTTGGTTCTCGGTGCCGATGCACGATCCCGTGTACGTCGGATATTGGATCGTGCTGGCAATTGGCCTTGCCGGGCTCGCGCGGTGGCGAGGCGAGCGCCGCGGGCTCCTCCTGTGTCTGGGTTGGGCACTCATGATTCTTGGGGCGCTGGTGGCCTCGCGACTCATCTTCCGCAGCTTTCACGGGAGGTTGCTCTACCCAGCGTTGCCTGGCCTGGCCGTTCTCTGGGGAGTCGGGCTGATGGCGCTGACTCCGAACCCTGTGCGTCGTCCGGTCGTGGTCGCCGCGATTGGCGGGTTCGCGCTGGCGGCCGCCGCAGTGGCGCCGTTGTATCTATGGCCGGCCTACGCGGCGCCGTCGCCCGGATCGATTTGCTCCAGCGCTTCCACCGATCGGCGCGTTGGGGGACCGATCGAGTTGGTCGCGGCTCGGGTCGAACGATCTGAGCTTGCGCCGGGCGATATTCTTGATGTGGATCTCTGTTGGCGCGCAAATGAGCCGCCCGGGGCGATCTGGAGCGTCTTCGTCCAAGCTGTCGACCCGAACGGTCGAATTCTGGGACAGCACGACGGCTTTCCCGGCGGCGGACCCGACGCGACACTCTGGTGGCGCGCGGGAAGCCTGCACACCGACCGACATCGACTGAGGATCGCGTTGGACGCGCCGGCGCCGACGGTTGCCGAGCTTCGTGTCGGCTTTTACGACAAAGCAACTGGCCGCCGCTTGCTCGACGTCGATCCATCAGGAGCCGACACAATCGCGCTGGACGATCTGCGCGTGGCGCCGACGCCGGGTCCAACTGACCCACGCGGCGATGGATCTCGGCGCTTCGACGATGGCATCTCCGTGATCGGCGTCGACTTGCCGATCGTTTCGTCGAGGGTCGAGGGTACTGTCTGGTTGACGACTGATCGACCGATCGCTCGCAACCATACGATCTCGATCCAATTGGTCGGGCAAGGCGGTCTGGCGGCGCAGGATGATCGCCTGCCACGGGGCGGTTTGTACCCCACGACCGCATGGCGAGCCGGCGACGTTGTTCCGCACTCGTTCGCGCTTGCGCCGAGTCCTGTCGCCCCCGGACGCTCCCGGCTACTCCTGATTCTGTACGACCTTCCAGATGAGACACGGATCCTGGCCGACGGCACCGATCACCTCGTGCTGGCTGAGCTATGCTCCGCCGACGACGCATTGCGACTCTGTCCGCCCGAGCACTGACGCGTGAATTGGCCAATCCGGTTCGGCGGTGCACCGAAGGCGAACTGACTCGCAGTCGGGATACGATCCACTGTGCCATTCCGCGTCGGCGACGGGACGATGATCGGTCGCGCCCGCCTCGATCCGGAGGGGCCGGTCGTCGCCGCGTCCGTCGGCGACTGGACGATCGTCTATACGGTGGGTCGCTACTGCTTCGACGACGGCGGCGCCCTGCGCTTGTCGTGGCGCTTCGCGTCCGACTGGCTGGACCCGCAGACCACCGATCCGTCGAGCCCCTCCTTTCTCGCGGTGACGACCGATGGCGGCGCACGCCTGATCTCTCGCTACGAGCCGCGCGGCAACGTTCGCCCGTGGATGAAGACAGTCGACGTTCGGGTCATCGATGGGTTCCTGCGCGAAGGTGAGATGATTCGTTTCGCGTGGCGGCGAACGCGCGCTCAGACGTTCCGCGAGACACGATTCCGATTTCGGCTGCTGGTGGATCCTTTCGGCACCGGCGTGTTCGAGGAGGTGCCTGACGACCTGGGATTCCGGGTCATCTCCGGTCCGCCGGCTCGGATGCGGGTGCATGCGCCCTCGCTGGCGGCGCGCGGCGCGACGATACCGCTGCGCGCACAGTACGAAGACGCGTGGGGCAATCCGACCCGGCCGCCGCCTGGCCAAATCGAAGTTGTCGGTCGGATATCGACGTGGAACTTTGCCGTCAAGCAGGATGTTGTGGAGGTCCCCGCGTCGAACGCCGGGATCGTTCGCGCCGAGATTGTCCACCCGGCTTCCGGCTTGAGAGCGACCGCCAACCCCACGGAGGTGGTCGGGACACCGACGGCCTTCCGTCCGTTCTGGGGCGATCTCCACGGGCAGAGCGGCGAGACGATCGGCTCAGGAACCGTCGCCGAGTATTTCGCCTACGCCCGCGACGTCGCGGCGGTCGATTTCGCTTCCCATCAAGGCAACGACTTCCAGGTCACGCCGGCCGTGTGGGACGCGATTCGTACGCAGACGCGCGCATACCACGCGCCGGGTCGTTTCGTGACCTTCCTGGGCATCGAGTGGTCCGCGATCACTGCCGCCGGCGGCGATCACAATGTCCTCTATCCCGGCGACGATGGTAAACTCCATCGAACCAGCCACTGGCAGATCGCCGATCGCGGCGATGCCGAGGCGGACGCCTATCCGATCTCGGAACTCCATCGCTCGTTCGCCGATCAGAACGTCCTGCTCGTGCCGCACATCGGCGGACGACGCGCGGACCTCACCGAGCACGACCCGACTCTGGAGCGCCTGATCGAGATCCACTCCTGCTGGGGAACGTTCGAGTGGTTTCTCGAGGACGCGATGCGGCGCGGCTACCGTGTCGGATTCGTGGCCGGCAGTGACGATCACAAGGGGCGCCCCGGCGCCGCGTCACCCGGCGCGGGCTCATTCGCCGTTCGCGGCGGTCTGACCTGCGCGTGGGCGACCGACCTTACGCGCCCGGCAATCTGGGACGCGCTTCGCTCGCGGCGCACCTCCTGCACGACTGGCGCCCGGATCATCGCGCGGTTGACGACCACGGACGGCCGCTGGATGGGCGAAGACATCGACGCTTCGACGTCGATTCCGACGTTTTCCGCGTTCGTCGCCGGGACCGCTTCCCTGGTCGATCTGGAAATACGGCGAGGTGTCGACGTAGTGTGTCGTCACAACCTCGGCGCCCGGCCTTCGCCGGATCGCATTCGGATCGCGTGGTCTGGCGCGCGCATCTTCGATCGCAATCGCCAGCAGACGTGGGACGGCCGCCTGCGGGTCGACGGCGGGCTCATTCTGTCCGCGACGCCGTACGCGATGGACGAACCGAGCGAGGTTGTCGCGCTCGAGCACGATGGCCGGGTCGCGTGGCGATCGCGCACCGCGGGCGATGAGGATGGTGTCGATCTGACACTCGACGATGCCCGCTCCGGAACGCTCCACTTCGAAACGGAGGTTTGTTCCTTCGTGCTGGACCTCGCGAGCCTCGGCTCGCGTCACACCGTCGAAGCCGGTGGCGTTGACCGACGCGTGGTCGTGAGTCGGCTGCCAGAAAGCCCCGGTCCGACCGAGGTTGCCTTCACCTGGCGCGACCCGGCGCCGCCGAGCGGCTGGAGCGCCTACTACCTGCGCGCCAAGCAGATCGACGGCGAGATCGCCTGGACCAGCCCGATCTTCGTGCACGCGCCGTGAGGCCGTCGTACTACACCGGAGGCTTTCTCTTCCACGAAAGATCTGGAACACCCAGATCCGAAATCCAGCGTTCCGCCTCGTTCGGCGAACGCAGGTGCACGATCGCCAGGTGGGCGAACCTCGACTCCGCGAGCGCGGCCGGATACGCGACTCGATTGCGCCGGTGCTGTCTGAACGCCCAGATGAAGAGCGAGTCCCGTGAGAAATGTTCGCGCAGGCTCTCGCGGTTGCCATTCCATAGCGCCTCGCGCGCCCACAAGCGTTGCGCAGTGCGGCGAAACAGGCGTGCCAACACCAATGGCAGCGGGTAGTCGAGCCAGACGAGCGTATCGGCACGACTCCAGACGATGTCGCGCACCTTCGTGTAGCTGCCATCACATACCCAGTGTTCGCCGTCGGTTGCGGTCGTGACACGGGAACGGAAGACCTCCACCTCGGCCATCTTCCAGCCGGCCTCCCAATGCAGCGCGTCCAACTCGACGTGGTCGTATCCGAGGCGAGCCGCGAGGGTGGCGGCAAACGTCGTCTTGCCGGACCCGGACGTTCCGACGACCGCGACGCGCTTCATCGTTGCCTCTGCCTCTTGTGTCTCGATCCTCGACGCCGGAGCCATTTTATGGTCTCGGCATCGCTTCACCGCCGCAAGCCCGTCTCGCGTCTGTGACGAGCGTAGAATGCGCCGCGCAGGGGAGGCGTGCCAGCTTGACGACGACCTCAGTGACCACTCACGAGGACACCGACGGCTGGCTGCTCGCCGGCTCAGTCGACGAGATTGCCCGGCGCGGCGTCGTGGTCGTGCACAGTGCGCGTCACGGCATTGCGGTGTTCGTTCAGGGCGATGTGCCGCGGCGGCGTGTCGCCGCGGTCGACAACCGTTGCCCGCACATGGGCTTTCCGCTGAGCCGCGGAAGCATCTGCGACGGCATCTTGACCTGCCACTGGCACCACGCCCGGTTCGACCTCGCGACCGGCGGCACGTTCGATCCGTTCGCGGACGACGTCGCGGTCCATCGTGTCGCCGTCGTCGATGGCGTCGTCTGGGTGGACCCGCGGCCGGTGCCGATCGGCGACCGCGCGGCGCGCTGGGCAGCCCGGCTCGAGGACGCGTTGGAGCAGGACCTGTCGCTCGTGCTCGTCAAGTCGGTGCTGGGTCTGTTGTCCGAGTCGGGAGCGTCGGCGTCGCGCGGCATCCTCGAGATCGGCGCCGGGTTCGGGGCACGCCAACGCGCGGCCGGCTGGGGCCCTGGGCTCACGATTCTGACCGCGATGGGACGTTGCCTCGATCGCCTGGCGCCGGACGACCGGCCAATCGCACTCTTCCACGGTCTGGCGCACGTGGCCGCGGACTGCGCCGGCGCGGCGCCGCGCTTCCGGATCGAGCCGCTGCCAGGGTCCGGCCACGACGCCGCCTGGCTTCGGCGCCAGTTCCGACAGTTCGCCGAGATGCGCAACGCCGAGGGCGTCGAGCGCGCGCTCGCCACGGCCATCGCGGCCGGGCTGCCGTCGGCGGCGGTCGCCGATCTCATCCTCGCGGCGGTCACGGACCATTACTTCGTCAACGGTGGGCATACCCTCGATTTCACCAACAAGGCATTCGAGCTTCTCGCGCTGATCGGCTGGGAGCACGCCGCGGACGTGCTCCCAAGCCTGGTGGGCGGGCTGGCGCGCGCCACACGTAGCGAGGAGCAGAGCGCCTGGCGCAGCCCGATCGATCTGGTCGCGCTGGCCGCGCCGTCGCTGGACCGGCTGCCCGAAGCCGTGCGACTCGATTCCGGGTCCGACTGGTTGGGCTTTGAGACGTTCACCCAGGCGGCGCTGAGTGACGACCCGGCGGCGATCGTTGCCGCAATCGACCAGGCCTGGGACGATGGCGCGGCGCCGGCCGCCGTGACGCTGGCGCTGGCGTACGCCGCGGCATTGCGCGTGGCGCGCTTCCCAATCAGCAACGAGTTCGGCGACTGGATCGCGGTGCTGCACACGCTCACCTACTGCAATGCCCTCCACCAGTCGATGAAGCGGGCGCCGTCGATTGAGCTATGCCGTGGTATCTATCACGGCGCGCTCAAGGTCTACGTCGACCGTTTCCTGAACGTGCCGTCGGCCCGCCTCCCCGACGGCAACGGTCAGACCATCGCGCCGGAGGCACTTGCGGCCGAGCTAGCGAGCCTGCTCGATCGGCAGCAGCAGGTCACGCCAGCCGCTGATCTCGTCGACGGCTACCTGCGCGGCGAGGGCCCGGCCACACCACTCTGGGCGGCGCTGGGCAACGCGCTGCTGCGCGAGGACGCCGAGTTCCACTCGTACCAGATGTACGAGGCCGGCGCCGCCCTGTTCGACGAACTCGCGCCGACCCGACCGGACGCGGCGCGCAACGTTGCGGTTGCGACCGCCCGCTACCTCGCCGCCCACGCGCCGACGCACCGCGAGATGCGCCAGACCGCCCGCATCGCCGTCCGGCTTCAGCGCGGCGACGACCTGACGGCCGAGGACGAGTAGCATCGGGAGGACGGCCTTGGGAGACGCGGTGCCAATCTGACGGCAGAGTCGGCCGCTCACGAGCAACCGCGATCTAGTGGGCTGGTGCCCGCGTGGCGACTCCCTTGGCTTCGGCTTCAGCCGCCCCAGTTCCCGCCCCGGCGGCGGCGGAGTCTTCGGCTTCAGATTCGGCCGCCGCGGCCGCGGCGCGCATGAACTGCGCCTTGACGACGATCGTCTCAGGGTCGTCGAGCACCGCTACGCCGTCGGGCAGCTTCAGGTCCTTCACGTGGATCGCCTGCTCGACTTCAACGATTCCGGTCACATCGACTTCGATCGTCTCGGGAAGGTCGCCCGGGCGGCCCTCGACGTGCACCTGGCTCAGGAGCGCCAAGAGCATCACGTCCGCGCCGCGCGCGGCCGGCGACTCGCCGCGCAACACCAGTTGCACGATGGCCCTCATCCTCGTATCCATGTTCACGGCGAAGAAGTCGACGTGCAGGGGCGCCCCCTTGACCGGCGCGTAGCGAACGTCGCGTACGAAGCATTTGCGGATCGCCGAGGAGCCAACCTTCAGATCGATCAGCGTCGTCGCGCTCGAATGGCGCAGGACCCCGTCCAGCGCCTTCGCCTGGACCTTGATCGGCATCGACTCGGAGACGCCGCCGTAGACGTTCGCGGGAACGTAGCCAGTCCGCCTCAGCGCTTTGACCTGGCCTTTGCCCATCTCCGCGCGCGGCTCGGCACTTAGCTCGATAGTGTGTGGCACGTGGTCACCTCGCCCCAAGTGTACGCATCGGCGGACCGGTGAGCCTCGGAACCGACGCGCCGCGACGTTCTTGAATGTCGAAACGATCACGCCCGCGAGCGCGATTGCAGCGTCATGACTCTCCTGAGCGTAGCGCGTCAATTCGTCGGCTCGCGCGATGCCTACCGGCGACGACAAGGGCTCCCGACGCGGCACCCCGGTGACAGTGTCGAAGTCGTGGTCGTATCAACAAACCCGCTCATTCGTCTCGTCGGGTGTTCCGAGTCGCTCGTTCGTCGCGCGCGATCCGAGGCAGGTCGAGGATGGGCACGTCGAGTGGTGGTAGGACTCCCGCTAGCTCATCCAGAGAGGGCCGCGCCTTCTTGATCCGAGCCTCGGACCCAACTATCTCGATCGCGATTTTGTCGAACGGCCGTAACTGGAGACGGTCGCGAATCGCCTTAGGGATCGTGACCTGACCTTTGCGTGTAATGCTCGTAATGCTACTCATACGACGTTCCTCAGACGAACCAGTGTAGCCAGCATTACGAGCGCGCGAGGGGCTCACACGGGAGGCACCGGATCACACGTCGCGCCTTCCTCGCCCGGTGGCACGATCCGGCTACACTCTGGTGATAGCCGAGCAGTCCCAGCGCGCACGAATTCTCCAAGCGCTGGAGACGTTGCCTCCCGATACGACGTTCGACGACGCCATCGAACGACTGGCCTTCTTGGCGAAGATCGACGCCGGCATCGCCGAGTTCGACGCCGGCGAAGGTATTCCACACCAGGAGGTCAAGCGCCGCCTCGGCCCGTGACCGACGTCGTCTGGTCTCCCTGAGTCGCTGCGCGATCTCGCGTCGAGTGACGGGGATCGGTCCCTCGTGTCCCACCTCGGCCGGCGACGAATCATCCCAAGCTCCCCAGTTGCGTGCCCTCAAGCGTTCGCCGTCTGCTCCAAGACCAGACGGCGAATGCCCCCTGGCGAATTACCTCTTGATGCCCGACAGACCATTCCGGACGCCTTCGGTCGCCCATCCGGCCCACGGCAAGGTGAAGAACTTGAACCCCTTGTCCACGAAGAAATTGGGGTCCATTCCCGGGGGAATGAAGTACATGCCTGGAACCACGCCGCGCTTCGCGCAGGCAGCCGCAATCTTGTCCAATGCCCGCTGGTACGTGTCGGACGTGTAGTCCAGGGTGACCCCGAGTTCGATCGCGAGATCCGATGGACCAACCAGGAGGACATCGATCCCTGGGACACTGAGGATCTCGTCGATGTTGTCCATCGCCTGGTTGGTCTCGATCATCGGGATGATCACCAACCCTTCATTCACGGCGTCGAGATACCCGCGATAGTCCTTGGTCTCGCCCCAGTCGCCACGGACACTCGAATTGCTGCGAACGCCCAGCGGCGAGTACCGGCAGGACCGCACCATGGCCGCGGCTTCTTCTTTCGTGTTGATCATGGGCACGACGATGCCCCTGGCGCCGGCGTCCAGTGCGAAGCAGATCAGATCCACCCGGTTGTCGCTCACGCGGATAATCGGCGCGGCCTTCTTGCCCCGCATCGCCTGCACCGCGGGTTGCAGCTGCTTGATCTCCACGGGTGTGTGCTGGGTATCGAAGAGCAGAAAGTCGAATCCCAAATCAGCCAGCACGGCCATATCGCCATTGGCAGACCCACCCGTCCCGATGACGGTCTTGCCAGATTTCAAAAGGTCTTTGACAGCGTTCATGTGGCCGGAACCCTCCACCTCTCAGACAATTCATGCCAGATGATGTCCCGCGGCGTGATACAGGATCGATCTCCGGCCGGCCGGATTCTCGCACATCATCTCAACTGGCGAGTTGATCCGCCAGGACCACCTGGAATCTGGCGCCGTAGCTCGCGGTTCGTCGACACAGATCGTGACAGCCGGTATACCTGCCTTCGACGAAGCGCGCCCGTCGCACCCGATTCGGTCGGAGTCGACACCGCAACCGTGCCCCCGACCAAACGAAAACAAGCCCCCCTCACAGCAGATCCGCAAAGGGGGGTCAACCGGCATGGGTTATGGGCGGAAGTGACGGGATTCGAACCCGCGATCTCAGCCTTGACAGGGCTGCATGTTAGGCCGCTACACCACACCTCCGCGAACGACCGGCAGTGATGTTAGCCGAGCGCCGCCATGAGTAGCAAAGGGGCTTCGCCCGGCGGCTACCCGTGTGGCGCTAGTTCCAGCGCGGCCCGCGAAAGTCGCGCGACGCCCGCCATCGGCGCCAGCGTCCGGCAATGCCACTCCCAAACAGCGGAATCGGATTCGGGCCGTTCGGCATCGGCTGTCCCCGCCAGCGCGGTGGGGAGCGACCGGCACCGGCGCGCATGACCGACGTCATGATGCCGCCCACCAGAAGTGCTGCGCAGGCGACGCCGATGAACGGCACGGCCGGCTCGTAGGCCCATTGAATCGGCGCGCTCAGCGCCGCCAACGCCAGGCCGACGATGAAGAGCGTCGACGGCGTGATGCGAGACGGCGATCGCTTTGCGGCTGGTCGCCCGACCCGAATCGGACGCGGGGGCGTCACGACGCGCGTTGGGGTCGCCGATGGCGACGTGTCCAACCGCTCGAGAATCTCCTCGATCTCGCGCTCGTAACGAGGGCGCATTCCGGCCACTGCGTCGCCATTCTACCGGCACGGTCGCCACCAGGCAAGCACGCAAACGCGGAACGCCGAGCGTAGAATTGCCCCGATGGCCAGCAACCACGAAGTCGCGGCCATCTTCCGCGAGATCGCCGACCTGCTCGAGGTCAAGGGCGAGGTCGTCTACAAGTACGGCGCCTACCGCGAGGCTGCCCGGCAGATCGAGGCCTATGCGACGCCAGTCACCACCTTGGCCGCCGAGAGACGTCTTCGCGAGATTCCACGCGTCGGCGAGGCGATCGCGGCCAAGATCGCCGAGTACATCAAGACCGGCCGGATGGAATACCTCGACCGGGTTCGGAGCGAAGTTCCGCCCGGGCTCGTCGATCTCCTCCACGTACCTGGCCTGGGAGCCAAAAAGATCCAGGCGCTCCACCGCGCAATCGGCATCACGTCGCTGGCCGATCTCGAAGAGGCTCTGCGCGCCGGCCGCGTGCGCGACCTGCCTGGCATGGGCGAGAAGACAGAATCGAATCTCCTCGACGAGATCGGCCGTCTACGCGCACGCGTCCAGCGTCATCCGATCGGCATCGCTCGTCCCGAGGCGGAAGAGGTCGTCGATGCCCTCAAGGCCAGTTGTCCGACGGTCCACGCGATCGACATTGCCGGAAGCCTGCGCCGGTGGCGCGACACGATCGGCGACATCGACATCATCGTCGCCTCGGCGACCCCGATCGACGTGCTGGCCGCCTTCGTGGTGTTGCCGATGGTGCGTGACGTTCTCGCCCACGGCGATACGAAGGCCTCGATTCTCACTTTCCGCGATCTGCAGATCGACCTGCGCGTCGTGGCGCCGGTGGAGTTCGGCGCCGCGATTCTCTACTTCACCGGTTCCAAGGCTCACAACGTCCGCCTGCGCGCCCTCGCTCAGCGCCGTGGCTGGACGCTCAATGAATACGCCCTCACCGAGGAAGCGACCGGCCGAGTTATCGCATCCGAGAGCGAGGAGGCGATCTACCACGCGCTCGACCTCGCCTGGATTCCGCCCGAGTTGCGGGAAGACCTCGGCGAGTTCGAGTTGGCCGCGTCTGGCGACGTTCCTCGTCTGATCGAGGCGTCCGACATCGATGGGGAGTTGCATTGTCACACCGACTGGAGCGACGGCCACCTGACACTCGACGCGACAGTCGCCGAGGCCGAGCGGCGCGGACTGCGCTATCTCGCGATCACCGATCACTCCCAATCGCTGGCAATGGTCCGAGGGCTCACGCCCGAACGAGCCCGCCTCCAGTGGGCGGCGATTGACGCGGTCAACCGCCGTGGCGGCCCGACCCGCATTCTCAAGGGCGTCGAATTAGAGATCTTGCCGAACGGATCGCTCGATTTCCCGGACGACGTCCTCCGCGGCTTCGATCTCGTCATCGCGTCGATCCACAGTGGCTTTCGACAGGATCGCGAGACGATGACGAAGCGCATTGTCGGCGCGCTTCGGAACCCGCATGTCGATGTCATTGGCCACCCGACCGGCCGCCGGGTTGGCCGACGGGATCCCTACGAGGTCGATATGAACGCGGTGCTTCGCGCGGCCGCCGAGACCGGAACTGCCGTCGAGATCAACGCCAATCCCGAGCGACTCGATATGGATGACGCGCACGCCCGCGCGGCCGCCGCGCTCGGTGTGACGATTCCCATCAACACGGACGCGCACGGCGCCGACAACTTCGACCTGCTGCGGTACGGCGTCGCGACCGGGCGCCGGGCCGGGCTTCGACCGGAGAATGTGCTGAACACCCGGGGCCTCGACGAACTGCTGAGCTGGCTGGCGCGTCCGACGACTCCCGCCTAACTTCGCTTGACGGCGCCGCCCTCCGGCAGATGCGCGAACCGGGCCCGCAGTTGCCGTGGACCGACCAGCGGCGCGAGCCCTGGCGTCGAATCGATCGCCCGGCGACCCTGGATCGATTTTCGCTTCGCCAGTTGTCGATGTAGACCCCGAAATGCATCGATCCGCCCACGCAGCGCCGCCACGCGGGCCGAACGGTCCACGGCCGATGAAGGCGCGGCGACGACATAGGCGCCGGCCGCCACCGCGTCGTAGGCGATTGCTGGAATTGCCCACGCCATCATGTCGCGCTCCGTCGCGCACTTGACGAATGTCCAGATCTTGTTGCGTGCCAGCAGTCGTCGCTTGGTTGGCGAGTTCCGCCCGGCCGAGGCCGAACCGACGTGCCGAGCCACCGCGTCGAACGCCGGCGAGCACTCCCAGCCCCGAAGGCGCGCTCGCCAGGCCAGATCGACGTCTTCGTAGTACATGAAGAACTCGGGATCGAATAGCCCGACGTCGTCGAGCATGGCCCGTCGGTACAGCGCCGCCGCGCCCGACGGACCGAACAGCGGCGCGACCTCGTCGTCGACGCGTGTATGCCCGCCAGCGCGGTCCCAGGCGATCCCGACCCGGTCGAGCGCGATGCCGGCTGAATCGATCGTCGCCGCGTCGTCGGCGCGAACAGTCAGCGTCGCGATCGAACCAGCGCGATCGTCGCTCGCCCGCGCCAGCGCCCGCTCTGCCCAATTCTCGGCCAGTCGGCAGTCGTTGTTCACCGTCGCGATCCAGGGCGCAATCGAGCGTCTCATTCCGACGTTGGTCGCGACCGCGAACCCGTGATTCTTGCCGAGACTGATGACGGACAGTCGTGTTGCCAGCGCGTCGAGACCGTCGAGAGATCCGTCGGTCGATCCGTTGTCCACGACAACGATCTCGGCGATCACGGCGCGCTGCGCGGCGATCGTTGCCAGACCGGCGCGGAGCAGATCGCCGCCGTTCCAGTTCGCGACGACGAAGGAAATGTCTGGCATCGTCACCGCGTCCACCCGCGCCGAGCGCGATCGAGCCAGGCCATCAGCCGGATGAAGCGCCCGCTCTCGAACGCCGCGACCCGGGTCCGGGCCTCGGTCAGCTCATCCAACAACGCATCACGCTGGGCTCGCAGCGCGTCGATTCGATGTGCCAGCTCCGCGATCGATCGCCCGGTCGTCACATCGATCGCGTTCTCGACAGCGCCGGTCGCACCAGCCCGCGCACGAAGCGCATAGAGGATCGCCTCGTAAGCGACGCGCGTGTCCTCGGCGTCGCCACTCTCCCGCGGCAGCCGCAGTCGATTCGCGATGGCGTTCGCAAGCCACTCGCCATCGGCGCGAACTGCGAACACGATGTGCCGATAGGCTGGCCGAGCCGGATCGATCGCGCCGTGACGCTCGTTGTACCGGCGATCGAGCGCGCGGTGCGCCGCGTCCGCGCGCGCGCCGATGAGCGAGTGCTTCGCAAGCATCATCGGCAGCCAGTCAGCGAGCAATCCCGAGGGCGTATCGCGCAGGATCCAACCATCGCCGCCGAGGCCGTCGCGAAGTTCGCGCGCCAGCGGCAATCCGTGCGCCGCGTGCTCCCGTAGCTGCATCTGCTCGCCGCCGAGGTAGTCGCGGACGAACGTCGCCAGGCGTGCCTCCGCGTCCGATGCCCCCCAGTCGGCCACCGGCGCCGCCACGACGACCACGAGGCCCGCGACACGCCGCGCCTCGTCGAAGACTCGCGATCGGACGCTCCGAGGAACGTGCTCGATCGCATCGAGGCACGCCACGATGTCGAAGGCCTGGTCCCCGAACGGCAACGCCGCGCCATCCGCGCGCACGTACGCACCCGCCGGCCCATGCCCATCCGGGTCCAGGCAAAAGCAGGAATCCTCCGGACAGAACGTCGCCGCGAGCCCGTTCCAGTCCCCGATGTCGAGGATGCGCAGCGGTCGCCGAGTCTGAGCGCGTACCGCCGCCGCCGCGATGGCCAGCGCGCCATATCGCTGGTACTGATCGAACGGCAAGTCGAGCGACGATGACGGCATCGAGCAATTATGGCGGCGCGTTGTTGCGCTATCCGGCCATTCGTACAATCGAAGAGCGATGAGCGATGACACTAACAACGACGCGGCTGCGCGCGGCACGGACGAGGTCGCGGCCGCAAGCGAGTCGCGCGAACCGGCAAGCATCAGCGATAGGGCCGACGAGTACCTTCGTCTCGCCCAGCGGGCCCAGGCCGACCTGCAGAATTTTCGCCGTCGCGCCGATCAAGAGCGTGACGATTTGCGGCAAACGGTCCGAGTCGACACGCTGAGTTTCCTTCTACCCGTCCTTGATGACTTCGAGCGTGCCACGTCCGCCGTCCCCGAGGACGCGCGCGCGCTTCCGTGGGTGCAGGGGTTGTTCCTGATCGAGCGCAATCTGCGTGGCGTCCTGGAGAAGGCGGGATTCGAGCGGATCGACGCCCTTGGCCAGCCGTTCGACCCCTGGGAACATGAGGCGATCATGACCGACGCGTCCGGCCAGTGCGACGACAACACCGTCGCGGCGGTCTTTCGCTCGGGCTATCGCGTGTCAGGTCGCGTCATTCGGCCCGCCCAGGTGTCCGTCGCGCGTCGACCGGCCTAGCATCGAGGCTTTGACGCCGCGCTCGGATCGTGGCGGAATCGTCTTTGTCACAATCGGCGTCGGCCTGTTCAGCACCAGCGCGGTTCTGGTCCGCCTCGCTGTGCCGCATTCGGCGTTCGAAATCACGTTTGGCCGCATGGTCGTCGCGGCCGCGTTTGTCGCCGTGATTGCCGTCGCGACCGGCGTCCGCCTCGACTTTCGGGCCGGGGAGATCGGTCGCTTCGCTCTCTACGGACTCATCACGGCGGCGCATTTTCTGCTCTACATCTGGTCGCTCGACTACACGACCATCGCCCACTCGTTGGCGCTCGTCTACACGGCCCCGATCTTCGTGACGATCTTCGCGGCCGTTCTGCTCCGTGAGTCGTTCCCGCTCCGGGCGCTCTCGGGCATTCCGATCGTCTTGATCGGAATCGCGATCCTGACCGGACTCGAGGCGCGCCTCGATCCCCGCATGCTGGTCGGCGATGCGATGGCGATCGGGTCGGCGGTTTGTCTCGGACTGTACTCCGTCGCCGGCAGGCGCGAGCGAACGCGCCAGCCCCTGTTGCGTTACGCCACGGGCGTCTACGGCGCGGCCGCGCTCTGGCTCATTCCGACCGCCGCGCTGTCACTGACGGGCTGGCACGGCCTCGGCCCGGCCCTCTCGATCGTGGCGATGGGAATCTTTCCGCTGGGAATCGGCCATACGCTGTACAACGCCAGCCTGCGCCGGGTTCACCCGACGCTCGTCAATCTCGTCGCCACGCAGGAAGTCACCGGTGGTGTCATTCTCGGAGCGCTGATTCTCGGCGAGATGCCGTCGCCATCGAGCGCGATCGGCGCCGTACTCACGATCGCGGGTGTTGCGCTGGTGTTGCTGACCGCTCCGCGCCGAACGGAGGGCGAATCGCGCACTGAGCGCGGGCGAACGCCGTAGAATTGGCCGATCTGGTGCCGCGGGCCCAGACCACTGTGGTGGTGAGGTCACGTGCGACTGTTAGTGCTTGGTGGACATCAGGTCGCGACGATTGACGGCGGCCCGACCGGGTTTCTGATCGACGATCACATCGCGATCGACGCCGGTGGAACGACCCGGGGATTGAACATCCACGAACAGGCGCGCATCGACACCATCCTCCTCACGCACCATCATTTCGATCACATTCGCGACTTGCCGATGATTGGCCTCGTTGCGCTCGATCTCGGTCGGCAGATCGACATCCACTGCAGCGACCTGGTCAAGGACATTCTCGAAGCGCACATTTTGAACGGATCGATCTGGATCAATTTCTTCACGTGGCTGAATCCGGTTGAGCCGACGTTCCGCCACCACCGCGTCGATCCGGGGAAGCGCTTTCGTGTCGGACCGTACGACGTGCTGCCAATTGACAATCGTCACCACCCAGTACCAGTGACGGGATACGAGATCTGTACGCCCGAGAATCGGCGACTCCTCTACACCGGCGATACTGGCCCAGGAATTCGCGACATCTGGGGGCTTGTCAACCCGGACGTGCTGATCACCGAGGTCACCTGGCCGAACGACAAGCGCGATCTCGCCGGGATGGCCGGACATATGACGCCGGAATTATTGGCCGACGAGTTGGAAGCGTTCCGTGCCGAAAAATCGCGTCTGCCCGACGTCTACGTGTGCCACGTGAACCAGTACTACGGCGACACCGTCGCGCGGGAACTCGTCGAGGCGAGTGCCCGGCTCGGCATCCCGATTCGGCACGCCTCTGAAGGCGTCGAAATCGTCTTGTGACATCCGCCTTCCGACGGGTCGCCGCCAGCCTCGCCGTTCTCGCCATGGCATTGTCGGCCTGCCTTCCGGATGTGCCGACCCCGACGCCGGCGCTTCCGCCCCGCCCCTCCGCGCCGGTGCCGGCAAGAGTCGTGCAAGCGGCGCCGACGCCACCGTCCGGGCCGATCGCCAACGCGACGCCCGCGAATCCCGGCGCTGCGCCGGGTTATCCCGCCCCGGTGGATGGCCCGACTCCGACGGCGCGGCCGCTCGCCGAGCCGGCGTATCCCGCGCCGAGGACAGAGCCCATCGCGACGCCGCGTCCGACGGTCGGCCCGGCCTACCCGAAGCCGTGACGCGGCGGGCGCATCGTCGCCCGTTGCTCGCAACATCGAGACTCGGTTTGGCGCTGGTCGCCACCGTGTTGGCCGCGGGCTGTGTGCCGGCATTCGACCCCGGCTCGCTCATCGAGCGGTCGGCGCAACTGCCGGGTTTCGTGGCAACCGCGATGCGCGTTTCCGATTCGCCCGGTCCGTTCGGGATCGCGAGCGATGCGCTCATTGCCGCGCAGCGTCTGCCAATTGCCCTGACGATCTTGCTGGTCGTCGGCGCTGGCCTCGCGGCTGGGATCGCGGCGAGTGTCCGGCGTCCGGATCTCCTACTGAGCATGGCGCCGGGACTTGGCGCTCTCGCGCTCGCCGTCATCTGGTGGGTGGGGTCGATCGTCGTCGGATCGACCCTGCCGGTGCTCGCCTCCGCCGTGCTTGCGGCGATCGGCTGGATCTTGGCTTCGGCGCGTGTCGTGGGTGCTCTACGCGGTTGGATGAATGCGCGCCCGATTCCCGCTCACCCTGATTGCGATCCGATCCGAGCCGGCCGATTGGCGCGCGCGCGACTCGTCGCCGCGGCCGAGACGCTGGCGCCACCGCTCATCGTGTGGCTGGCGGCGCTGGCGATGCGCGCCGCGAGCGTCGCGCACCTGGCCGCCCCGCCGTGGGTCGATGCCGTGCACCACGCCTATCTCGCGAATCTGCTGCTTGTGGAAGGCGTTCCGGCTGACTTTGGACCGGCCCTCCCGTTCGGACCCTTCACGTACCACTTCGGTTTTCACGCCGTCGTCGCGACGGTGGCGACTGTGTCGGGCGCGGCGATTCCCGACGCGCTGTTGGCGGTTGGCCAGTTTTTCATCGCCTCGGCCGCGCTCGCGGCCTACGCGGTTGGTTGGTCTGCATCGGGTCGGCGCTCGGCGGGAATCGTCGCGGCGTGCGTCGCCGGACTCGTGTCGATCATGCCCGCCTACTACCTCAGTTGGTCGCGCTACCCGCACGTCGCTGGCTTGATTGCGCTCGCCGCGATCGTGACGGTGGCGCGGCCGCGTCAGCGTCTGCGATCGTGGTCGTTGCTCGCGGCCGCGGGAGCTTTCGTGGCGGGTCTGCCGCTCGTCCATCCGCGCGTGGCCGTTCTCGGCGTACTGCTGGCGCTTGCCTGGCTGGTGGTGGCGCTGGCGCGACGTCGCCGAGTCCCTTGGGGTCGAGTCGGCGTCCCGATTGCGATCGCGAGCATCATGGTCGGCCCGTGGATCTGGCGGGTCTGGACCGGGCTGGTCGGTCGGATCGGTCGGGGCGGCGACGACATCGCCGCCGTGAACGTTGCCGACCTCAATCTCCTGTCGACCGGCCACGATCCCGTGATCTACGCGGTCGCGGCCGCCGCGACATTCGCGCTGCTCGCGACCGGCCGGCCGGCCGCGTGGATCGTCGCACTCTGGCTTGCCCTCGCGGCGATGACGGCCAATCCTCAGTTGCTTCGCCAGCCCGGTGGAATGCTGGTGGGCAATGCCGCGCTCCTGATTTCGCTCTGGTTGCCCGCCGCCGCGATGATCGGCGTTGGCGCGGCCGAGACTGTCCGCTTGACGCGCCGATTCGTCGCGACCCCGGCGCGCCGTCCGGCGAGATACGGCCTCGCCATTGGCGCTATCGCGTTCGGGCTGGTCGCGAGCGGCCCATCCTCCGCGACGCTCAATCCGGCGACCGTACTCGTGTCGATCGACGATCGGCGAGTCCTTGATCTGGCGCGCGCGAGCATTCGGTCCGGCGAACTGGTGATGACTCGTCCACGCCTCTGGCAACTGGAGACGTACGTCGGCGCCGACGCGGGATACTGGATCGGCGCTATGACGCCCGGAACGAATGTCGTGCCTCCGGCCCTGTACGGTCTCGGTCCGGTCGATTGGTCGCGCTCGGTATCGAGCGACCTCGCCTCGATCGCGGCACTCCTCGACCAACCGGACGCCGTCGAAGCCTTCGTCGCGGACACCCGCGCGCGTCACGCGACCTGGCTATTCGTCGGTGAACGTGCTCCTGTTTTCGATGTGATGACGCTCGACCATCGTCAAGATCTCGAAGTCGCTGGTCGGTCAGGCGGCGCGCGGCTGTACCGAGTGCTGCCGTAGCCCGTTCCTATAATCGGGTCTGGTTTCGGGGCGACGCGGAGGGCGGCGGTGCGGATCGGCATCCTTGGGGCCGGTGCCCTCGGACTCACCGCGGGCTACCGGTTCGCCAGCGTGGGCCATCACGTTTCGATCTACGAGCGACTCGAAGTTGTCGGCGGGCTCGCGGCGGGGTTCCGCATCGGCGACACCTGGCTGGAGCGCTTCTACCACCATCTCTTTCGCTCCGATCGCGACATCGTCGCACTGATCGACCAACTCGGTCTTGGCACTCGGCTCGAGTGGCTCAAGCCAATCACGGCGGTCCTTTGGGAAGGTCGCCAGCACCAACTCGACGATCCCCTCTCCGTCCTCCGGTTTCCGCCCCTTTCGCTCCCCGAGCGCCTGCGTCTGGCGTTCGTCCTCGCGGTGCTGAAACTGACGCCGAGTGCCGCGCCCTTCGAATCCTCGACCGCGAGCGTCTGGCTGCGGCGCGCGATGGGCGATCGCGTCACCGACATTCTGTGGGAACCGTTGCTGCGTGCAAAGTTCGGCGAGTACCACGCGAGCGTGTCGATGGCGTGGTTTTGGGCCCGCATCTATTGTCGCACGCCGCGGCTCGGCTACCTACGAGGCGGCTTCCAATTGATCTACGAAGAACTGGCGGAACGCGTGCGCAACAATGGTGGCGTGATCAATCTCGGACGCGACGTGCGGACGGTACGCGTCGAGGGCGATGGCGTGGCGATCGTGAGCAATGGTGTCAGCGAGCATTTCGACAAGGTGCTGATCACTGCTCCGACACGCGCGTTCGCCCGGTTGGCGCCCGAACTACCGCCGGAGTGGCTGAGGCGGTACGACTGGGGCGACTGGCTCGGCGCGCACTGCGTCATCCTCGGACTCGATCGACCTCTGGCGTCATCCTATTGGCTGAATGTCAACGACCCCGGCTATCCATTCCTCGCGCTGGTCGATCATGCCAATCTCGTTCCGGCCGCGGACTACGGCGGCCTGCACCCCGTGTATCTCGGCAACTATCTGCCGATGTCGTCGAGCCGCTTCGCGCAGTCGGATGAGTCAATCATCGCCGAGTACAGCGATGCGATTCGCCGGATAAACCCCGCGTTCGATCCGAGTTGGATCAGGCAGACCTGGGTCTTCAAGGCGCCATACGCGCAGCCGGTCGTGACCTCCGAATACCGACGCCACATTCCGCCACATCGGACGCCGCTGCGAAACGTGTTCCTTGCGAACATGTTCCAGGTCTATCCACAGGATCGTGGCCAGAACTACAGCGTCCGAATGGCAAACCGTGTCGCCGCGATGATGCTTGCCGAGACCGGCTGATCAGTCGCGGTTCATCATCCCGCTCGGCAGTTTCCCACAACAAGTGATCTGCGACGGCGGCCTCTCATCGTGGCGAACGAGTATCCGGACGAGATCGATGCGCGCGATCCCACCCTCGGTCGGAAACATCAGGCTGCCCGATTCCTTCACCATGCCGATCCCAGGCGAATACCATCGCTCGATTGCCCCGTAACCGCCCGTGATGTGCTCCTGCCGGGCGTAGACGCGGATCGCGTTGACATCGCCCATGGGGGTCCTGACTCGTCCCCAGTTCGTCGCGCGCATCGACTCGTGCCGGTTGTCGCCGTCGGACTCGTCCCAGCGCCACGTCTCGCCTGGCGCCATCCGTGTCCGGAGGAGGACGATTGGCGGGTCGCGCGGCCGAGGTCGCCCATCGGCGCCAAAAGAGATCGGCTCGATCACCTCGTCACCGATGCGGTACACGATCTGAGCCTCGACGAAGTCATTGTCGACACAGGTCGCAATGAAGTACAGATCGTCGCCATCCTCGTCCGTCTGCACGCCGCACACGGCGACCTCAGTCGTCGCGGTGCGGGTCGTCGGACCAGTCAGGCGCGTTTCGTAGTACCAGACTGCGCCGAGGCGCAGCGGAAAGAGTGAATCCGGTTCGAGTGAAAGCGCGATAGAGGGTCGGCACGCCAGGCCGACGGCGATCGTGAGTGCGACCATGGCGAGCGCGACGCTAGGTTGAGGTCGTCCGCTTCGATACATCGCCCGTCTGCCCGTGACGAGAGTCGAGCGCATTTCGAGCCACTCGAACGACGGCGGCTTCATTCTCGTAGCTCAGTCGCGCGATCGCGTCGTCGATCGGTACCCACTCGACTAGGTCGTACTCGTGATCGTGAAGGCTGAGGTCGCCGCCGACGACTTCCATCAAGAAGAAATGGACCGTCTTGCGAAAACGCGTGTTTCGCGCCACGAACGAGTACTCGATCGATCCGAGTGGCGCGACGATTCGCGGTTCGATCCCGGTTTCTTCCGCGACTTCGCGGAGTGCGGTCGCCTCGCGTGACTCGCCGTCGTCAGGGGTTCCCTTCGGCAAACCCCACGTCGACTGCGTCGATCGTCCGACCAGGACGATTTCGTAGGCGTGATCGGCCTGACGCGCGACGACTCCGCCCGCCGAGACAGCGACTGCCGCGCGCATTGATACCATGCCGATGCGATCCGGCCGTCTATTCGTCGTGGGCGCGGATGGCGTGTGCCTCCGCGATCAGCGCTCGGGCCTGAGCCAGGCCGTGGTCGGTCCCACCCAACATCGCGGCAAGCTCCCGCGCCCGCTCGTCGGTGCCCAGCCGTTCGACATCGGTTCGGGCGCGATCGCCGGCCACGGTTTTCACGATGCGATAGTGTTCGTCGGCGAAGCTTGCCACCTGTGGCAAGTGTGTAACACACAGGACCTGATGCTGGCGCGCGAGTCGCGCCAGTTTGGCCCCGATCACGCTGCCGGAGCGTCCACCGACCCCGGCGTCGACTTCGTCGAAGACCAGCACGGGCATGCGGTCGACTTCGGCGAGGGCCGTCTTGAGAGCCAGCATCACGCGCGCCATCTCACCACCCGAGGCTACGCGGGCCAGCGATCGCGGCGGCTCACCCGGGTTGGCTGCAATCTGGAACTCGATTGCGTCGATGCCGTGGACATCGAACGCGACCGCGCGGCCCGTCTCGTCGGTGACGCCGTTCGGATCGTCGCGCCGCGCGAACGCGACGGCAAAGCGCGCCCGCTCCATCCTCAACTCCGCGAGCTCGGTTTCGACGCGGACGGTGAGGCGATCGGCGGTCGCGCGACGTGCGCGGCTCAGTTCGACTGCCGCGGCGCTGATGCTCGAACGCAGCCGCTCCGCCTGGTCCGCTAGGTCGGCCAACCGCGTTTGAGCATGCTCCCGCCGCTCGATGTCGGCGCGCGCATCGATTGCGAACTGGCGGGCGTCTGCCAGCGTGGGTCCGTATTTCCGCGCGATGCCGCGCAAGACGCCGAGCCGTTCCTCGACAACTTGAAGTCGCTCGGGATCGGCGTCGATCGATTCCGCGTACATGCGCGCCGCGCGGACCAGATCGTGCGCACCGTCGAGCAATGCCGCGGCCTGCGTCGCGAGCGCCGCGCCCTCGCGGTCGATGCGTGCTAGATCGTGAAGCGATCGGGACGCGATGCCCATCAGTTCGATGGCGGCTGATCCCTCATTCGCTTCGCTCAGCGCCCCACGGGCACGCTCGGCGAGTTCGCGGAGTCGCTCGCCGTTGGAGAGACGCGTTTTCTCAGCTTCCAGAGTCAGATCCTCGCCGACCGCGCAGTCGGCCGTTTCGATCTCGGAAACCTGGAATCGAAGCAGGTCGAGCATGCGCGCGGCATCTCGTTCGTCGCGTGTCTCACGCACGATCGCGTCTCGGATCTCGCGAAGCTCGCGAACCAACTTGGAAACGTTGTGGGCTTGCGATGCCAGACCGCCGAATGCATCGACGATTGACCGCTGCGAGTCCGGACGGAGAAGGGAGAGGTTATCGCTCTGCCCGTGGATGTCGACCATTCGTTCGCCGAGGCGCGCGAGGAGCGCCACTGGCACGGGCCGAGCGTTCACCCGTGCCGTTCCGCGACCGGTCGGGGTCATCTCGCGCGACACGACGAGCGTACCGTCGGAGTAGTCGATTCCGGCATCGTTCAGGATTGATGCGATCTCCGGGTCATCGACGATGAAGGTTCCCTCGACGCGCGCCGCGTCCGCGCCAGTCCGAACGACATCGACGGAGAGGCGCGCCCCGAGTAACGCGCCCAGCGCATCGATCAAGATCGACTTGCCGGCGCCAGTTTCGCCGGTCAGAACGTTCAGGCCTGGCTCGAGGCGGAGCGTCAGATCCTCGATGACCGCGAACGCCCGAATCGAAATCTCACTCAACATCGACGGCCACCGTGGGGTCGATCGGCGATCCGTCGCGGGTGATGAGGGTCAAGAACTCGCGATTTCCCGCCGGGCCTGTCAGAGGCGAACACGTGGCGCCGGTGACGCGCCATCCGAGTGCCTCGACAGCGTCGGCGACTTCGCGAAGAACTCGGCGATGAATCGCCGGGTCGCGCACGACGCCGCCGCGACCGACATCGGCGCGACCGGCTTCGAACTGAGGCTTGACGAGCGCGATGAGCCAGCCATCGGTCTCGAACCAGCGCACGACGGCCGGCAGAATCGTACGCAGGGAGATGAACGACACGTCGATCGTCGCGCCCTGAACGGACTCGTCCAGCGATGCGAGGTACCGTGCGTTGGTGCGCTCCCGTCCAATGACGCGTGGGTCTTGCCGGAGAGTTTCGTGCAGTTGCCCACGTCCAACGTCGATCGCATAGACGCGTTTCGCGCCGCGCGACAGCAGACAATCCGTGAAGCCGCCCGTCGAGGCGCCGACATCGGCGCAAACAAGACCCCTTGGGTCGATGCCAAAGGCATCGAGCGCGTGCGCCAACTTCTGGCCGCCTCGACTGACGAACGGCGGCGGTTCCCGAACGGCGATGGCAGCGTCGGGTCCGATCGGGAGCGACGCCCGTCGCGCGACTTCACCGCCAACGCGGACGTCCCCCGCCATGATGAGCGCCTGCGCCTTCTCGCGACTAGGCGCCAGTCCGCGGTCAACGAGTGCCTTGTCGAGGCGCTCCCGCGTCGCATTCGCCATCTACCAGATGCGGTGAGTATACGTGGTGCCGTGAGTTGACCCCGTCGCGAACTCGAGACTCGTGCCAGAGCGTTCGTGAACTTCCTGCGCCGACCCACATCTGTCCTCGTCGAATGTCGCACCGACTGATACAGTCCGGGCGATGGCACTCGCCGGGTCAGTCGGTTTCGGCACGCGGCTTCGCGAACTCGAACTCCTGAGGCCCCCAGGGCCACCCGGACGTGGAATTGGCCGGTCGAACTCCGGCGCCGATGGCGGAGCGCCGACGAACCCAAATAGCGCGATCAGCGTCGCGCAAGGCGCCGCTCTGGCGCGCGCCTCCGCGAACCCGACGCTGTCCAATCCTGGCGTACAGGGCGCCGCCCAGGATGGACCCGGCGGTCGTATCGACGTTCGCATCTAGCGGCGGTATAATCCGACCGTCTAGGAGCGTAGCTCAGTTGGTAGAGCAGCGGTTTCCAAAACCGCCGGTCGGGGGTTCGAACCCCTCCGCTCCTGCCCATCTCCTGTCATTGGTTTGACCCGACGCGTGCGAGTCCGCGCGAACGCGGGCGTGGAGTTCAGCCCATGAAGCACCGGCGCGTCTCAGTTCTCCAGTTCCTGACCGAAAGCCGCCTGAACATCTTGGTGGTGTTCTTGCCGGTTGCGCTGGTCCTTCGTTTGAGCGGCGGGAGCGACGTTCTGGTTTTTGTCGCTTCGGCGCTGGCAATCATTCCGCTGGCCGGAATCATCGGTCACGCCACCGACGAGATCGCGAAGTACGTCGGTCCAGGCGTCGGCGGATTCCTGAACGCAACTTTCGGCAACGCGACCGAATTGATCATCGTTCTGCTTGCGCTCGATCGCGGTCTGACCGAGGTCGTGAAAGCGTCCCTAAGCGGCAGCATTCTGGGGAACATCCTGCTCGTACTCGGCCTGGCGATGCTCGTCGGCGGATGGGGACGGGTCAAGCAGGTGTTCAACCGAACGCACGCCGGCGCCAGCGCGGTGATGCTGGTGCTGGCAGTCGTCGCACTCGTGATGCCGGACATCTTTGCCTTGACGGTTGGCGAGCACGATGGGCCGCGCGTCATGCAGATGAGCATCCTGGTATCGATCGTGATGCTCATCACGTATGTCGCCAGCCTCGTTTTCTCGTTGCGCACCCACCGAGAGATCCTGACGACGGTTGGGCACGCCGAAACTGAACCTCCGCGACTTCGACGCGGACCTGCGATTGCACTCCTTGCCGTTGCGACGGTCGCGACCGCTGTCGCGGCGGAAACTCTCGTCGGCGTCATCGAGCCGACTGGCAGAGCGCTTGGGTTATCCGAGTTCTTCATCGGTATCGTTGTGGTCGCCATCATCGGCAACGCGGCCGAGCACTTCGCGGCCGTCTGGCTTGCGCGCGACAACAAGATGGATCTCGCCGTCACCATCGCGGTCAGTTCGGGGACTCAGATCGCTCTGCTCGTCGCGCCGATCGCGGTGCTCGCTTCAGTCGCCATGGGCCATCCCATGGCTCTCGTCTTCAACCATTTCGAGCTCGGTGCATTGATGATGTCTGTCATCGCGGTCGCGTTTGCGACGATGGACGGCGAGTCCAATTGGTTTGAAGGCGTCCAGCTACTCGCGATCTACGCGATTATGGCAATCGTGTTCTTCTTCGTGCCGGGGTCAGCCATCCATTGAGTGGTCGATCGAGCTAGAGCGCTAGCCGGCCGGGCATTTCGACCGGAGCGACGAGATCAGGTCCATCGTTGACATGACTCGACACGGCCGAGCTCACGGGGAAAGCCTCCATCGCTTCGGCCTGGTATGGCTGCAAGAGACGCTCGATCTCGGTGACGTCGTGCCAATCCGGATCGAGCCAGCAATCTTCGTCGTCTCGGTGCAGGATCACCGGCATGCGGTCGTGGATCGCGCCGGTGACGGCGTTTGGGGCCGTCGTGATGATCGCGCAGGTTGCGGGGTGATCGTCGCTTGGTCCGGTCGCGAGGCCAGCGAACCCGAACAAGCCGCCACTCTTCAGGCGAATGAAGTACGGCTGCTTGCGTTTCGCGCCCGGAACCACTGCCCACTCGTAGAAGCCGTCCGCCGGGATGAGGCAGCGACCGCGTTCAAGCGCGCGGCGGAACAGCTTGCTTTTGGCAATACCCTCCGCGCGCGCGTTGATCGGCGGAGGCCGCGTGGCGGTCTCGCGCATCCAGGCCGGTTGGAATCCCCACCGCGCTTCGACGAGCGCCCGACCGACTGGCTTCTCGACCACCATCGGGATCATCTGGCTCGGTGCGATATTGAATCGCGGCACGATCCGGGTTTCCGTCATCGGCGTAAGGGTGAAACGCAGCCGGATCGCCTCCGGGTCGGTCAGTGTGTAGCGTCCGCACATCGGCGGTGAGGATATGCGACGGCGCCGCAACATCACCCGAAGTGGTCCGAGATCAAGGAGTCCTCGAAGGCGGCTTTGGAGCCGGCGTTGGTAAAGCCGGACGTGGGCCGTGATAGCCGCACTGGTCGCCGTATTTTGCCACGAGCCGCGTCTTGAGTTCCTGTGGATCCTGAGCGAGCAGCCTCTGTATCTCGTTCAGGTCGATTTCCGTTGCGTTTGTCGGTTTCTCCTTGCCGTTGGGGCCGTGGAACGATTCCCACACCATCACCTGATTCCGAAATGCCCGCAACTCGGCCTCGAAGCATCGTGCCGGATCCCGTTCGTCGAGCGTCAGCCCCTGGGCGTGCTCCCAGGCGTGCGTCGCCTCGTGGGCCATCGCCGCGGTCAGGACGCGGACGTCCACGCTCAGCAGATCGACGTTCACGCGGATTTCACGAGCTCCAAAGCTGTAGAGCGCGACGGTGCTTGGATCATCCATCTCGGCCGCGCGGACTCCGATCTTCTGTTCGTGGATCGTGTCGGCGAGGTACTTCGTTCGCGCCTCTCGCCGCATCAGCCACAGCGCCGGCGCGATGTCGGGATCGACTGGAGCTTCGGAGCCGAGTGACTGCATCGTAACTTGATACGCGATCGCCGACGCCTCGCCAGGACTCGAGACGAGAATCGCCGCGTTCGCCGGAATCCATTGGCCGTTGACGAGGAGGAGCGCCTCTTGGCCGTCGGCGCCGACCGCGCGGTTTTCGACCGCGATCGCGGCGCCGATGCGTAACGGCGGCGCCGAGGAGACCAATTCGCCGGGTCGCGTGTAGAGCCGGGTGCTATCGGAGATGACCACGCCGAAGAGCGGACGTAGTTGCGGGCGCGGTGTGCCCACCCGCGTCGCGCCCGGCCGGCCGGCCGGCGTTGCCGTTGCGGTTCTCGTTGGCGTCCGCGTTGGGGTCGCGGTTCGCGTTGGCGTGCGCGTCGCCGTGCTCGTGGCGCCGCCGCGCGGCGGCAGCACGGTCGCTGACGCGGTGGGAACGCGCGTCAGGGCGGGAAGGCTGGCCGGCACGAATCGCGGCGGGGTATCTCGCTTGAGAAGCGCCTGGCGGACCTCGCGCGGGGAGAACACGCGCAACTCGATCGCGAGATCAACCGCGTCCGCGATGTCCTCGAATATCAGAAGCCCTTCTCGGACCGCCCAGGTGTCGTCGTCGATGCGCCGCCAGGCCTGTCCGTCTTTCCCTTGAACTTCGCCGGTCGTCGTTAGCACGGACGTGAATCCGTACGCCGCCACGGCAAACGCGGCTGGGTCGGCCGCCTGCCGGGCGGTCGTGCCGGTCCCGGTGACCACGACCGCGTAGCGACGTCCAACGTTCAGGATGACGTCGCCGCTCTGACGGGTCGCGACGCCTTCACCAGCCCGGGCAACGATGCCTTCGTAGACGTCGGCGCGCATCGGCGTGCAGGCAGTGACTGCACCGACGACGACGAGCAACGCGATCGGAAGGAGGACGGGTCCGCCGCCGCGGATCCCCGTCGAAGATGATCGAGACGTGGCGAAGTGACTCAGGCTAGTTCGTGATGATTTGCCCCACGACGTAGAAGATCCCGAGAACGAAACATCCGGCGAGGACTCCCGCGCCCGTGTTGTTATCCTGGGTGATTTCGCGCATCAGGTGGTAGCGCCGTTCCAGGACTTCAAACAGCAGCGTCGCGATCGCGATTGCGACGAGACTCCAGAGCACAGTGAGGCCGAGCGCAGAAAAAAATCGTTCGACTTCCATTGGCTTACGCGCCCTCCATTGTGGCGCTCCTAGATTATCCTTTGGTGCGCGATGCACAACAACTATCAAGGCCGAACACGTGGCCCTCGTGTTGCCCTGGCACAGATCAATACCAAAGTTGGCGACCTGGACGGGAACGCGGCCCTGATTCGGTCCGCGATCGCCGAGGCTCGTTCCCTTGGCGCGGACATCGTGGCGCTCCCCGAATTGGCGATCACCGGTTATCCGCCCGAGGATCTGCTCCTCAAGCCATCGTTCATTCGCGACAGTCGACGCCAGATCGAGACGATCGCGACCGACTGCCGAGACATCACGGCGATCGTCGGTTTTGTCGACGAGGACGGCGACATCTACAACGCCGCGGCGGTCCTGCATGGCGGGCGCGTCGCGGCAGTGCACCGCAAGGTGTACCTCCCGACGTACGGTGTCTTTGACGAGGATCGGTACTTTCGCGCCGGTGACTCGTGCGCGGTCATCAAGCTCAATGGCGTAAAGATCGGAATCAGCGTCTGCGAGGACATCTGGTATCCGACCGGACCAATGACGGCGCAGGCAGCCGCCGGCGCCGAGGTCATCATCAATATCAATGCTTCTCCATACCATCGTGGCAAGCGCGCCTGGCGCGAACGAATGCTCGCGACCCGTGCGTCAGATCACAGTGTTGTTCTCTGTTATGTGAATTTGGTCGGTGGCCAGGACGAGTTGGTCTTCGATGGCGCCAGCGTCGTGTTCGACCAACGGGGCGCCCTCGTGGCGCGCGCACGCCAGTTTGAAACCGACATGCTCGTCGTCGACGTGCCGATCGACGACGTGTTCCGTGCCCGGCTGCACGACCCCCGCCAGCGCAAGGAAATGATGTCGCGCGCCTCGGCCGGGTTTGACACCCGCGTCACCGATCTGGTCGGGGATCGATCGACCGTGGCCGAGACGATACCGGCGCCGTCTCGCGTTGCCGAGCCGATAACGGATGAGGCCGAGCTGTACGGCGCGCTCGTCCTTGGAACGCGCGACTATTTCGAGAAGATCGGCTTCGCGCGAGCGATCGTCGGGCTTTCAGGAGGCATCGATTCGTCGTTGGTCGCCTCCATCGCGACCGATGCGCTTGGCCCAGAGCGCGTTTGGGGCGTCTCGCTGCCGTCGCGCTACTCTTCGGCTGGTAGCCGAAGCGATGCCCGCGACTTGGCGGAGAACCTCGGCATTCGATTCATCACGATCCCAATCGAGGGAATGTTCACCGCCGGATTGGAGGCGCTCGCCGAGGCGTTCGCTGGTACGACGCCAAACGAGGCCGAGGAGAACCTCCAGGCACGTATGCGCGGCGCGGTGTGGATGGCGATTTCGAACAAGTTCTCCCCGGCGTTGATGCTGACGTGTGGCAACAAGAGCGAGATGGCGGTCGGCTACGCCACGCTGTATGGCGATATGGCCGGCGGCTTTGCCGTGATCAAGGATCTCTTGAAGACGTGGGTCTATCGACTGGCGCGCTACCGCAACGAGCGCGATGGTCGGATCGTGATCCCCGAAGCCTGCCTCACGAAAGAACCGTCTGCCGAATTGCGTCCGAACCAGCGCGACAGCGACAGCCTGCCTCCGTATGAGGTCCTCGATCCGATCCTCGAAGCCTATGTCGAGCGTGATCTCTCGGTGGATGAGATCGTCGACGCGGGATTCAGCCCGGACGTCGTGCGACGTGTCGCGCGGCTCGTCGATTTCGCGGAGTACAAGCGTCGCCAGGCGCCACCCGGCGTGAAGGTTACCTCGCGCGCGTTTGGCCGCGACCGAAGGTTGCCGATCACGAACGGGTATCGCGGCTAACCGAACGCGTCGTGGCGGGACTGTCGGTCGAAGCTCTCTGGCGACACATCCTGCCCGCCGGCACGAACATAGCGGCTGGAATCGTCGGTCTCGATCGCGACGTGACGTGGCCGGTCACGATGCGCACACGCGCGCCGGCTTTCCCTCACCTCAAGGGTGGCGAGCTGGCGCTGATATCCAGCGGCTCGCTCAGCGACTTCGATCCACCGATGTCCCTCACGGCGGTCATTCGGTCGCTGGCCGGCCTGGGCGCCGCCGGCGCGGCCGTGAGTGGAGAGATCGCCGCTGAAGCGATCGATCTGGCTGACGCAGTCGGATTTCCGCTCCTTCGCCTTCCCGATGGCGCGAGCCTGGCGGAACTGGAAAACGTGGTTGCTCGCGCGGTGGTCGATCGTCGAACCGAGATCCACCAGCGCGGTCAAGACCTGTATCGCCGATTGACCGAACTGGCGATCGAGGGTCATGGCGTCAACGCGATTCTCGACACGCTCGCCGAATTGACGGGCAAGACCATCTTGCTCGAGTCGCCGTCGTTCGTGTTGCGCGCTCATTCCGAGCGAGGCGCCATCCGTGTGAACCCGGCAATCGAGGATTCCCTGCGCGCCGACGCCCGACGGATCGAGACTTGGATCGCCCGCACGACAATGTCGGCGTCTGAACCACCAACCCTACGCCTGGCCATCGGGACCGAGGCCGAGCGCGTCGTCGCGCCGATCGCGGTTCGGGACACGATCCTCGGTTACCTGTCGATCGCCGGTCCGCGCGGAAAACTGGCCGATATCGATGATCTGGCGGCGAGTCGAGGTGCGGCCGCGTGCACGATCGACCTGGCACGGGAGCGCGCCGTGTCCGAGGTCGAAGATCGGTTGCAAACCGACCTGGTCGAGGCGCTCGTAACCGGTGGCTACGGTTCGATCAATGGCGCGCAGACGCGTGCCCAACGCCTGAGCTTCGATCTGAACCGCTCGTACACCGCGATCGTATTCTCGGGCGCGATAGGTGCGGCCACCAGTCCGTCACCGTTGGCGGTGCGCGAACTGCGAGGCGCGGTCGAACGAGAAATCGAGACGGGCGGGGCGCCGGCGATGGTTGGCGTTCACGATGGATATGTGATTGCGCTCGTGACTGATGGCGATGACGTGGCCGCGACTAAGACGTGGACCCAGGAGCTTCATTCTTCGATTTCGGCGCGCGTCGCGCCGACGCTGTCTTCCGGCGTGAGCCGCCGCCATGATGGTGTCGAGGGCGCGATGACGGCCTACCGGGAGGCTGAAGGCGCTTTGCGGCTTGGCCGTCGCGTCTACGGCGATGGCCAGATGTCGCATTTCGGCGAACTCGGGCTGTTTCGACTTCTCCTCTCGCTGCCAACCGCGTCGGAACTGGAGGAGTTCTTCAGCGATACTCTCGGCGCGCTGGCGGACTACGATCGGCAGCACGATGGGGAGCTCGTTCGCACGCTCGACGCATACTTCGCGTCGCTCTGCTCGCCAACTGACGCCGCTGATCGTTTGCATGTCCATCGCAACACGCTGCTCTATCGGCTGCGCCGAATCGAGGAGATTGCCGGCGTTGACCTGGCGAACGGCGAGGTGCGACTCGCGCTCCATCTCGGCTTGCGAGTTGGTGATGTGCTGCACCATGGTCGCCCGGCGCGATAGTATGTGCGCTCGGCCCACATCGCGGCGCGATCGCTTGGTGCGCAGCGCACGTGGTCTAGGGCGACCCTCGCTCTTACTATCGGATGCTTGGCGGCAATATGGGCGCGGCGCCCAATCGAATTGAGGAGCACTCATGAGCCCACGCAAACCCAGCACGGCCAAGGATGTCGTTGCCCTTGCCAAAGAGACCGGTGTCAAGATGGTCGACTGGAAGTTCTGCGACCTTCCCGGTCAGTGGCAGCACTTCTCGATTCCCGTTGGTGAGCTCGAAGAAGATCAGTTCACCGATGGTCTCGGCTTCGATGGGTCGAGCATCCGCGGCTTCCAGAAGATCCACGAGAGCGACATGCTCCTCATGCCCGATCCGACGACCGCAATCGTGGATCCGGCGTGCCGTATCCCGACGTTGAGCGTGATCTGCAACATTGCAAACCCGAAAGACAAGTCGCCGTACACCCGTGATCCGCGCTACGTCGCCCAGAAGGCCGAGGCGTATCTCACCAAGAGCGGCGTTGCGACAACGAGTTATTGGGGACCCGAGGCCGAGTTTTTCGTCTTCAACAGCGTGCGATTTGATCAGACATCGCATAGCGGGTTCTACGAGATCGACTCCGATGAGGGAATTTGGAACTCGGGCGCCGCGGGAAAGAATCTTGGTTACCGTCCGCGGACGAAGGAGGGGTACTTCCCCGTTCCGCCGACGGACAAGCTTCAGGACCTGCGATCCGAAATGGTCCTGAAGATGATCGAGTCCGGTCTGAATGTTGAAGTTCACCACCACGAAGTCGGCACTGCCGGTCAGGCCGAGATCGACCTGCGCTTCGATACGATGACGACGATGGGCGACGCGATGCTGCTCTTCAAGTACATCATCAAGAATGTCGCGTATCAGAATGGCTACACCGCCACGTTCATGCCGAAACCACTATTCGGCGACAACGGGTCAGGGATGCACGTCCACCAGAGCCTCTGGAAGGACAAGACCAATCTCTTCTGGGACCCGAAGGGCTATGCGGGATTGAGCGACACCGCCCGCCACTATATTGGTGGGCTCCTGGCTCACGCGCCGGCTTTGCTGGCCTTGTGCGCTCCGACAACGAACTCGTATCGTCGTCTCGTGCCCGGGTATGAGGCGCCTGTGAATCTTATGTATTCACAGGCGAACCGCTCCGCGGCAGTGCGTATTCCCGTCTATTCGCAAAGTCCGAAGGCGAAGCGCATCGAGTTCCGATGCCCTGACCCATCGGCGAATCCCTACCTCTGCTTCGCGGCGCTCTTGATGGCTGGTCTTGATGGCATCGAGAAGAAGACCGAGCCGCCAACGCCGATCGACAAGGACCTATACGAGTTGGAGCCAGAAGAGGCCGCCCACATCAAGTCGACCCCGGGCTCGCTGCTAGAGGTGCTGACCGCGCTGGAAAACGACCACGAGTTCCTTCTACGTGGTGACGTGTTCACGCAGGATCTGATCGAAACGTGGATCGAGTACAAACGCGAGCGAGAGGCGCAGCAAGTCGCTCTTCGTCCGCACCCGCACGAGTTCCATCTGTACTACGACGTCTAGGCCGATCACCGGCCAAGCGGACCAGCCCGGTGCGCCTTCGCGCGTCGGGCTTTTCCGTTTGGCGGGCAAGGTTCTGGCGCCGTCCGGGCTCGGGAGACCGCGGCGACAAAGGTCAGGCGACGATCTTCGAAATCGGAATCTCGAGAATGTCCTCGGCGCCGACGCGCTTAAGCTCCGGTATCAGGAGATTGACGCTCGACTTTACGGCGACCGATTCGACCGCGTAGTAATCGGTATTGAAAAGTCGCGACACGGTCGGCGCCTTCATGGCCGGCAAGATCGCGATCAAAGCGTCGAGGCGCGCGGCTGGAACGTTCATCTTCAGCAAGACCTTGCCGCGTGCCTGTAGCACGCCGTTCAGCAACGTCGTGATCGCTCCCATCGCCTCGCGACGCGGCGCGTCGTCCCATGCATCGCGATTCGCAATCAACTTGAGTGAACTGACGATCAGTTCGTCGATGATCGCGAATCCCGCCCGCCGCAGTGATGAACCAGTCTCTGTCAGCTCGACGATGGCATCGGCGAGTTCCGGGATCTTCGCTTCGGTGGCGCCGTGCGAGAACCGGATCCGGGCGTCGATTCCACGCTCTGAGAAGTAGTCGGCGGCGATCGCGGGGAACTCGGTCGATACTCGTACGCCAGCCGGAAGATCATGCGGGGTCTGATAGCCCTTGTCGGAGGGAACCGCCAGCACGATCCGGGTTGTGCCACCGGCGCGCCCGCCCGGACCGAGATCCATCACCTCGACAACGTCGGCGCGAGCCTCGCGAATAGAGTGCGTTTCGCAGAGGCCGAGGTCATAGTGGCCGCCCGCGATCGCTTCCGGAATCTCCTGGGGTCGGAGAAACTTAACTTTCGCAAACCGCGGGTCGTTGATCGCCGCGTTGTAGTCTCGATCGGCCGTCCGGCGAACCGGCAGGTCGGCCTCTTCGAAGAGCTTGAGGGAGAATGGTTCCAGGCTGCCGTTCGGCAGCGTCAACCTAAGCACGTTTCACTTCCCGGTGAAAGCACGATACCTGACCGGTGTGGCAAGTCGGCCCGGCCGGATCGGCCATGAACAGAACGGTGTCATCGTCGCAGTCGACCAGAATCCGTTTGATGTTCAGCACGTCACCAGACGTCTCGCCTTTCGTCCACAGTCGCTGCCGCGTCCGGCTGAAAAACGTGACGAGACCCGACTGCCGTGACTTCATCCAGGCCGCCTCGTTCATGAATCCGAGCATGAGCACCTGGCCAGTCTGATGATGCTGAACGACCGCTGGGATCAGTCCATCAAACTTCGCGAAATCGAGTGCCACGTCGTCCAGAGTTTCCATCAAGCCGATGACTGTAGGGATGCCTCCCGGGAGCGTCAACGCAAGCGCCTGGTCAGTCGCCCCCGGCGTAATCTGCCGTCCGCGGGTCTGTTGTGGCTCGCTCCCTAGCCGCGCTATAGTGGCGACGCCTCTACGGGGGGATCCGTGGCCACCAGCACACTCGATAATCCGCATTCAGACACGACGCGCCGACACACATTCCTCACATCCTCGATCGGGGCGAAGCTGGTCGTCGCGATCACGGGTCTACTTCTCCTTCTGTACCTGTTCATCCATCTAGCCGGGAATCTGCTCATTCTCCTGGGTCCGACGACCTTCAACGCCTACTCCGATTTGCTGATCAAGAATCCGCTGATCGTGCCAGTCGAGATCGGACTCGCGATCATTTTCCTCCTGCACATTTCGCGCGCACTTGCGAATTGGCGAACGAACGCGCAGGCGCGGCCTACTTCCTACTACCAGGCCTCACGACGGATGTTCGGCTACGGCTGGGCGGGTGGATCGAGCCGAAAGAGCGCGTCCTCAACGTGGATGGTCGGGTCGGGTCTTTTCACGCTGTTCTTCGTCATCGTGCACGTCCGCCAGTTCCGCTTTGGCGCCGAGTACGCGATCGTCGTCGCCGGTCGCCAGATGAACGATCTCTATCGCATCGAGATGGAAGTGTTTTCGAATCCTCTGGTCGTCCTCGCCTACGTGTTCGCGATCATCGTCGTCGCCACACACCTCTGGCACGGCATCTCGAGCGCCTTGCAGTCACTCGGCGTCGATCATCCGCGTCTGACCGTCATCATCCTACGCGGCGGAAGGATCATCTCCTACGTGATCGCGATCGGGTTCATCTTCGTCCCGATCTGGGCGCTCGTCACCGGCGGTCGATCGTGAGCGTTCGTGAGGAGGGCGCCACGATTCCTGAGTTCGCCGACCGACCCCTGTATAGCGTCGGAGACGGCTCTCGTCTCGACGCTCGCGTGCCGGATGGGCCGCTTGAGTTGAAATGGGACAACCGACGGTTCGAAAACCGACTCGTCGCGCCAGCCAATCGCCGCCGACATTCGGTCATCGTTGTCGGCACCGGACTGGCCGGCGCCTCCGCGGCCGCGTCGCTTGGCGAACAAGGCTACCGTGTATCGGCATTCTGCATCCACGACAGCCCCCGCCGCGCGCACAGCATTGCCGCCCAGGGCGGCATCAACGCGGCGAGCAATTTCCGCAACGACGGTGACAGCATTCGGCGACTCTTCTACGACACCGTCAAGGGTGGTGATTACCGCTCCCGCGAGGCGAACGTTTACCGCCTCGCGCAATTGAGCGTCAACATCATTGACCAGTGCGTCGCTCAGGGAGTGCCATTCGCACGTGAGTACGGCGGGCTGCTCGACACGCGCTCATTCGGTGGCGCGCAGGTCGAGCGCACCTTCTACGCGCGCGGGCAGACCGGCCAGCAACTGCTCATCGGCGCCTATCAGTCGATGATGCGCCAGGTCCACAACGGCACGGTCACGCTCCACCCGCGCCGTGAGATGCTCGATCTCATCGTCGTGGACGGCAAGGCGCGCGGAATCGTCACGCGCAATCTGGTAACCGGCGCGCTTGAACGACACGTCGCTGATGCCGTTCTGCTGGCAACCGGCGGATACGCTACCGCCTACTACCTGTCGACGAACGCCGTCAATTCGAACGTCACCGCTGCGTGGCGAGCCCACCGACGTGGCGCATTCTTCGCCAACCCCTGCTACACGCAGATCCATCCGACCTGCATTCCGGTCAGTGGCGAGCATCAGTCGAAACTGACGCTCATGAGTGAGAGCCTGCGGAACGCGGGACGCATCTGGGTGCCGAAGAAGTCCGGCGATCGACGTTTGCCGAGCGATATTCCTGACGATGAGCGCGACTACTACCTCGAGCGCAAGTACCCGAGCTTTGGCAATTTGGTTCCGCGCGATGTCGCGTCACGGAACGCGAAGGAGGTCTGCGACGAGGGTCGTGGCGTCGGCGAGAGTGGTCTGGCCGTCTACCTCGATTTCCGAGACGACATCAAGCGCGTCGGCGTTGACGCGATCCGCGCCCGCTACGGGAATCTCTTCGAGATGTACGAACGGATCACCGGCGAGGACGCGTACACGACGCCGATGCGTATCTTCCCGGCTGTGCACTACGCGATGGGTGGACTGTGGGTCGACTACGACCTTATGAGCAGCATCCCCGGTCTGTTCGTGTTGGGCGAGGCGAACTTTTCGGACCACGGCGCGAATCGTTTGGGCGCGAGCGCGCTGATGCAAGGCCTGGCCGACGGCTACTTCGTCATTCCGTACGCGCTCGCGAACTACCTGGCCGGCGAGCGGTTTCCGGTGGTCGCGTGGGATCACCCCGCCTGCGAGCAGGCCGCGACCGAATCACAGGCACGCATTGATCGGCTCCTAGCGGTTGGTGGGCGGCGCACGCCGCGCGAGTTCCATCGCGAGCTCGGCCGCGTGCTCTGGGACAACGTTGGGATGTCCCGCACTGATGCCAGCTTGCGGTTGGCATTGGGTCGAATCGCCGAATTGCGGACCGCGTTCTGGAAGGACGTCGGCGTCCCCGGCACGTCCGACAACATGAATCAAGGCCTTGAGTATGCCGGGCGCGTCGCTGACCATCTCGAGTTCGCCGAGATCTTGACAATCGACGCACTCCACCGCGAGGAATCGTGTGGCGGGCACTTCCGGGAGGAGAGCCAGACTCCGGAGGGCGAAGCCTTGCGCGACGATGACCGGTACAGTTATGTCGCGGCGTGGGAACACGTCGGCGTTGGGACGCCGCCGGTGCTCCATCGCGAGCCGCTCGAGTTCGTCGCCGTCCACCCGAGCCAGAGAAGCTACAAGTAGGCGCCGATCGATGCGATTGAATCTGCTGGTGTGGCGGCAACCGAATGCCACGTCGCCTGGCAAGATGGTCCCATACACGCTCGAAGACATTTCGGCCGAGATGTCGTTTCTCGAAATGCTGGATGTCTTGAACGAGTCGCTCATCCGGCGTGGTGAGGAGCCGGTCGCTTTCGATTCCGACTGCCGTGAAGGAATATGCGGATCGTGCGGCATCGTGATCGATGGCCGCGCGCACGGTCCGCTGCCGAACACCACGGCCTGTCAACTGCACTTGCGCGTTTACCACGATGGCGACACGATCACGATCGAACCGTGGCGTGCGCGCGCATTTCCGATCGTCAAGGATCTGAGCGTCGATCGCTCGGCGCTCGATCGCGTCGTCGCGGCCGGAGGATTCATTTCTGTCAACGTCGGTGGCGCGCCTCAAGCCAACGGTCTGCCAATACCGAAGCATCTTGCCGAGGCCGCGATGGACGCGGCTGCCTGCATTCAGTGCGGCGCGTGCGTCGCGCAATGCAAGAACGCGTCGGCGGCGCTCTTCACCGGCGCAAAGATCTCCCACCTGGCGCTGCTGCCGCAGGGCGAAGCCGAGCGCGTCTCACGCGCCCGCGCCATGGTTCGGCAGATGGATCTAGAAGGATTCGGTTCGTGCTCGAATGAGGGCGAATGCGAAGCGGTGTGCCCGAAGGGCATCCGCATCAGCAGCATCGCTCGTATGAATCGCGAATTCATCGGCGCGAGTCTCTCCGGCTGGGCCAGCTAGCGCCGACGACGGGCCAGTCAGCCCATGTCGGCGAAGCCCTCACATACCGAGCGCACGCACCAGCGTTCGCACGGAATTGGCGGTTCGTTCCAGCGCGGCTCGTTCGTCGACCGTCAACTCGATCTCGATCACGCGCTCGACGCCGCCCGCGCCCAGAACCACCGGCACGCCGACGAAGAGATCGCGGATTCCATACTCGCCATCGAGATAGGCCGAGCACGGCAGGATGCGCTTGCGATCGAGGAGGATGGCATCGACCATCTCCGCGACGCCGGCGGAGGGCGCGTAGAACGCGCTGCCCGTCTTGAGAAGATCGACGATCTCCTGGCCGCCCTTGCGCGTCCGCGTCACGATAGCCTCAAGGCGATCCGGCGCGATCAGCTTCGCGACCGGCACGCCCCCAACCGTCGTATAGCTCAGCACAGGCACCATGTCGTCGCCGTGGCCACCCAAGACGTACGCCTGGACATCTTTGAATGACACGCCAAGTTCGGTCGCCAGGAACGTCCGGAACCGCGCGGTGTCGAGGATGCCGGCCTGACCGAGGACGCGCGAACGCGGAAATCCGCTGCGCTTGAACGCGAGATGCGCCATGGCGTCGAGCGGGTTGTTGACCATGAGCAGGACGGTGTTCGGTGAAGTGCGGACAATCTTGTCGACGTTCTCCTCGACGATCGTCCGGTTGATGGCCAACAGGTCGTCACGGCTCATGCCCGGCTTGCGCGGCGCCCCGGACGTGAAGACGACAATGTCCGAATTGGCGGTATCCGCGTAGTTGTTCGTGCCAATGATCGAACAGTCGTAGCCCTCAATCGGCGCGGCCTCGAGTAGATCGAGCGCCTTGCCTTGCGGCATACCGTCCACGATGTCGTAAAGGACGATATCGGCGTAGCCGCGCTGGGCGAGACGCATCGCGGTAGTGCCGCCGACGTTCCCGGCACCGACGATTGTGACCTTCTTGCGCGCCATCGCCATTAACCTCGCTGCAGCCGTTCGATGACGGCATCCGCGACTTGCGCCGTGCCGACCGCGGTTGGATCGTCCGGTCGCGGTTTCATGTCGTACGTGACGTGTTTCCCCTCGGCGATGATGTCGGTCAGCGCGGTCTCGAGCCGATTGCCGGCGTCGATCTCGCCAATGTGTCGAAGCATAAGCGCGCCGCAGAACATCAATGCCATTGGGTTGACTTTGTTCTGCCCAGCGTACTTCGGCGCCGAGCCGTGGATTGGCTCGAAGACCGCGCCATCCTCGCCGATGTTGATGCCGGGCGCGATGCCGAGGCCTCCGACGATTCCGGCGGCAAGGTCGGACACGATGTCGCCGTACAGATTCGGCATCACGAGGATGTCGTACAGCTCCGGCTTCTGCACGAGTTGCATGCAGATATTGTCGACAATCCGATCCTCGTACTCGATGTCGGAGAACTGCTGGGCCACGGAATTGGCGGTGTCCAGGAACAAGCCGTCGCTGAACTTCATGATGTTGGCCTTGTGGACCGCCGTCACCTTGCGGCGACCGTTCCGTCGGACATATTCGAACGCGAACCGCGCGATCCGTTCGCTGGCGTATCTCGTGATCACCTTGATGCTGATCGCCGCGTCATCGCGAAGCCGCGGTCGGCCAAGTCGATGCATCGTCGCGATGAGCTCGGCCGTTTCGGGTGTGTCGATGTCGAACTCGATCCCGGAATACATCCCCTCGGTGTTTTCACGGACGATCACGAGATCGACGTTCTCGAATTTCGAGCGGACGCCTTTGTGCGTCTTGCACGGCCGCACGTTGGCGTAGAGGCTCAGGGCCTGACGCAGGCCGACGTTGACGCTGCGAAAGCCCTTGCCGATCGGTGTCGTGATGGGGCCCTTCAGAGCAACCTTGTTCCGTGTGATGGAATCGATCACGCGCTGAGGCAAAGGATTGCCACCTTCCTTCTCAGCGGCCTCGGCTCCGGCATTCTGAATCTCCCAGTCGATCGCGATGCCGGTCGCATCGATTGCACGGCGCGTTGCGGTCGCGATTTCGGGTCCGGTTCCATCGCCGGGAATCAGTGTGATCGTGTACGCCATCGCGGCAGATCTCCTTGCGCGTGAGTCGGGCTAGATGGATCAGCCGCGATCGGCGATCGGAGCGAACGTGCGTCCACGGTGGCCGATGTAGTCGGATCGCGGACGAATCAGACGATTGTGCGCGTACTGTTCCAGGACGTGGGCGGACCAACCGGCGATACGGCCGACCGCGAAAATCGGCGTGAAGAGCGGACCAGGCACGCCCAGGGCCGTGTACGTCGAAGCTGAGTAGAAGTCGACGTTGGGGAAGAGCTTGCGATCCTCGGCCATGACCTTCTCGATTTCGACCGAGATCTCGTACAAGGACATGTCACCCTGAGCGGCGGCGAGTGCGCGAGACATCTTCTTCAGTTCCGCCGCGCGCGGATCGTACGTCTTGTAGACGCGATGGCCGAATCCCATGATGCGTTCGTGTCGATCCAGAGCGGCGCGCACCCATGGCGCGGCGCGCTCCGGAGTCCCGATTTCGCGCAGCATCTTGATCGCACCGGAATTGGCGCCGCCGTGGAGTGGCCCGAACAGCGCGCCGAGCGCCGATGTGATTGACGAGTAGTAGTCGGACAGCGTGGCAGCGGTGACGCGGGCCACGAATGTCGAGGCGTTGAACTCGTGGTCGGCGTGCAGGATGAGAGCGACATCGAAGACGTGCTCCGTCACCTCATCCGGCCACTCACCGTGCAGCAGGTACAGGAAATTCGCCGCGATCGTCGCATCGGGGCTCGGTTCGAGCGGATCGACACCCTCAGACACCCGATGAACCGCCGCGACGAGTGGTCCCATCTGCGCGGTGGCGCGAATGGCCTTGCGCCAACTCGCCTCGATCGAATTGTCATCTCGGTCCGGGTCGTAAACCGCCATGGCTGAGAACGCCGTCCGCAGCAGCGGATTCGGCGGCGTGCCACGCGGGAACGAATGCAACAGATCGATAATCGGCTTGGGCAGCGCCATGTTTGCGCCCAACTGCGCGCGAAGTTCGGCAAGTTGCGACCGCGTCGGCAACTCTCCATGCCAGAGGAGATGCGTGACCTCCTCGAACGTCGAATGTTCCGCAAGATCGTGGATGTCGTAACCACGATAGATGAGCACGCCGTTGATGCCATCGACGTCGCAAATAGCGGACGACGCGGCAACGACGCCTTCAAGACCCTTGTCGGCTACGGACATTACCCCTCCGATCGACGACTGGCGATTATACCCGCGCCGCCGCGGCGACAATCCGGGCGAAGTCCTCCGCCTTGAGACTGGCTCCACCAACGAGTGCACCATCGATATCGCTCTGGCTGAATAGTTCGCGCGCGTTCGCGGCCGTGACGCTGCCGCCGTAAAGAATGCGCGTCGCGTCGGCCGATTCGCGACTCCACGTCGCTGCGACGACGCTGCGCATTCCGCGAATGACATCGTTCGCGCCGAACGCGGTCGCGGCGCGCCCCGTCCCAATCGCCCAGATTGGCTCGTAGGCGATGACGAGATCCGCGGTTGGCGCGATGCCGTCGAGCGCGCCACGAACCTGTGTCGCGACGACTGTCGCGGTTTGGCCCGCTTCGTACTGGCCCAGGTTCTCACCGACGCAGACGATTGGGATCAGCCCGACCGCGATCGCGGCCCGGATCTTGCGATTCACGGTCGCGTCGGTTTCGCCGAAGTACTGGCGGCGCTCCGAGTGCCCAACGATCACGTACTGACAGAGGTCGTTGAGCATTCCGGCCGATACCTCGCCCGTGAACGCGCCCTTCGACTCCCAGTGAAGGTCTTGCGCACCGACGTGAAGCCCGCTGCCTCGCACACGGTCTGCGACCGTCGCGATCGAGATGAACGGCGGGCATACGACCCGGTCGACCGACCCATGGGCCGCGACTCCGACCGCGACCGCCTCGCTCAGAGCGATCGCTTCGGGAAGCGTCGTGTTCATTTTCCAATTCCCTGCGACGATCGGACGACGCATCAATTCACCTCCAGCGCGGCAATGCCAGGCAGGGCTCGCCCCTCGATGAACTCGAGAGCCGCGCCGCCTCCGGTCGAAACGTGGCTCATCTGACTCGAAACGCCGGCCGCTTCGACGGCGGCGACGAGGTCACCGCCACCGATAACGGTTGTTGCCTGGGTCGTCGCCAGGACTTGGGCAACGGCGCGCGTCCCGGCATCGAATGGCGGAACCTCATACGCGCCTAAGGGTCCGTTCCACAGGACGGTTCCCGCGGCGCGCAGCACGTGCGTCCACCGCGCGATCGTACGCGGACCGATGTCGAGGCCGGCGATCTCGTCCGGCACTTTGTCGGCGTCCACAATTGATGTCGCGACTCCGGCGACAAGCCGTTCCGCGCCGACCGCGTCGACCGGGAGAATGATCTTCGACCCGCCATCGCTCAGAATCGCGCGCGCAACATCCAGTTGGTCATCCTCGACGAACGACCCCCCGACCGCCGCGCCGCGCGCCTTCAGCATCGTGAATGCCATCGCTCCGCCGATGAGGAGAGTGTCCACCCTCGGCAGGAGATTGCCCAGCACGCCGATCTTGGTCGAGATCTTGGATCCGCCGACGATCGCGACGAATGGACGGCGTGGTCGGTCCAGCGCGGCGGTCAAAGCGGCGATCTCTCGTTCCAGGAGTAGTCCGGCCGCCGATGGCAACAGGGCGGCCACGCCGGCGGTTGACGCGTGGGCCCGATGGGCCGTGCCGAATGCGTCGTTGACGTACCGCTCCGCCAGAGCCGCCAAGTCGCGGGCGAACGCGGGATCGTTCGCTTCCTCACCAGCGTAATAGCGCACGTTCTCGAGCAGCGCCACGTCCCCGTCTCTCAGGCCGCTGACTGCGCGGCGCGCGCTTTCGCCGACGCAATCTTCCGCAAATGCGACCGGAGCGCCGATCAGGCGCGCAAGTTGTTCGGCGACCGGCTTGAGGCTGTACGTCGGAACGCGTTGGCCCTCCGGGCGTCCCAGGTGAGAAACCAGAATGACGCGAGCACCGGCGCCTCGAAGCGCCGCGATCGTCGGCAACGTCGCGCGAATCCGCGTGTCGTCGAGCACTGCGCCGTCTGGCGCAAGGGGCACGTTGAAGTCGACGCGCACGAGGACGCGCCGACCGGCGACGTCGAGGTCGCCGAGCGTTCGCCTCAAAGGCCGCGGGCACCGAGATAGGCGACGAGGTCCGCGACGCGGCAGCTGTAGCCCCATTCGTTGTCGTACCAAGAGCACACCTTGACCATCGAACCATCTATGACCAGCGTCAGGGCGCTGTCGACGATCGACGAGGCGGGATTGCCGCGAAAGTCGGTCGAGACGAGCGGTTCTTCGCAGTAGGCGAGGTACCCGCGCATTGTCGTTTCAGCCGCGGCCTTCAGCGCGCCGTTGACTTCATCGACCGTCGTCGGCCGCTCGACGTCCGCGACAAAATCGACCATCGACACGGTCGGCGTCGGCACGCGCATCGCGATCCCGTGAAACTTCCCCTTCAATTCCGGGATCACGAGTGCCACCGCGCGGGCAGCGCCGGTGGACGTTGGAATGATGTTCTGCGCCGCCGCGCGTGCTCGACGAGGGTCTTCGTGGGCGACATCGAGAATGCGCTGATCGTTCGTATATGCGTGGACCGTCGTCATGAGACCTCGGATGATGCCGAACGAATCGTTGATCACCTTCGCGACCGGCGCCAGACAGTTCGTCGTACACGACGCGTTCGAGATGATGTGGTGCTTTGCCGGATCGTAGGCCGACTCGTTCACACCGAGAACGAGCGTGACGTCCTCGCCGTTGGCGGGCGCGCTGATCACGACCTTTTTCGCGCCGGCTGCGCGATGGGCCGATGCCTTCTCGGCGTTGGTAAACAGGCCGGTCGATTCGACCACGACGTCGATTCCGAGTGCCTTCCACGGCAGTTGCGCCGGATCTCGCTCGGACACGATGCGGATCTCGTGGCCGTCAATCACCATCGTCGAGTCGGTCGCGGAAACGTTTCCCGCGAAGATGCCGTAGGTCGAGTCGTACTTGAAAAGGTGGGCATTCTTCTTCGGCGTGGTCAGGTCGTTGATGGCGACAACCTCGATCTCGCCTGGGTGGCGCTCCAGGCACGCCTTCAGAACTTGCCGGCCGATGCGGCCGAATCCGTTGATGCCGACGCGGACAGTCATGCAAGCTGCTCCTTACGCGCGCGCGCCAAACGCGGCCCGCCCCGGCCACCGGGCATCATCGCCCAGTTTCTCTTCGATGCGCAAAAGCTCGTTATACTTCGCGACCCGCTCCCCGCGCGAGGGAGCGCCCGTCTTTATCTGCCCGGCGTTCGTCGCCAGGGCGATGTGAGAGATCGTCACATCCTCTGTCTCGCCAGATCGGTGCGAGATGACGGCGTTCCACCCGGCGCGCTGCGTCACTTCGATCGCCGCGAGTGTCTCGGTCAGGCTACCGATCTGATTGACTTTCACGAGCGTCGCGTTCGCGGCGTGCTCGCGAATACCGCGTCGGATTCGATCCGGGTTCGTCACGAAGAGGTCGTCGCCCACGAGTTGGACGCGGTCGCCGAGCCGGACGGCGAGCGCTTGCCAGCCGGCCCAGTCATCCTCGGCCAAGGGATCCTCGATCGAGACGATCGGGTACTTGGAAACCCAGTCCGCGTAGAACTCCACCATTTCAGCGGAAGTCAGGCTTCGGCCTTCTCGGGCAAGGGTATAACCACTGGGACCATTCAGTTCGGTGGCGGCGGCGTCGATCGCGAGGTAGGCATCGTGTCCGGGCCGATAACCTGCCGCCTCGATCGCGGTGAGGATGACTTCGATCGCCGCCTCGTTCGAAGGCAGCGAAGGCGCAAAACCACCCTCGTCGCCAACACCGGTCGCGAGCCCGCGATCGTGAAGGACCCGCTTCAGCGCGTGAAAGACTTCCGCGCCCATCCGAAGACCTTCCGAGAACGAGGACGCTCCGGCCGGAACAACCATGAATTCCTGGAGATCGGTCGAGTTTTCGGCGTGCCGACCGCCGTTCAGAATGTTCATCATCGGAACAGGCATCGTTCGGGCCGACGAACCACCGATGTATCGATACAGCGGAATGCCGAGGAAGTTGGCGGCGGCGTGCGCGGTCGCAAGCGACACACCGAGAATAGCGTTCGCTCCCAACTTGCCTTTGTTCGCCGTACCGTCGAGTTCGAGCAGACGGCGATCGACGCCGATTTGATCGAGTGCGTCGATTCCCTCTAATTCGGGCGAAATGATGTCGCGAACGTTCGAAACCGCGGTGCGCGTGCCGACTCCCCGGTATCGCGTCTTGTCCCCATCGCGCAATTCCAGCGCTTCGTGCGCGCCGGTCGACGCGCCGGATGGAACGGCGGCTCGCCCGACAGTGCCGTCGGCAAGCTCCACGTCGACCTCGACGGTTGGATTGCCGCGCGAATCGAGGATTTCTCGTGCCCAGACGCGATCGATCGCGATTTCAGCCATCTGTGTACTCCTTTACAGAATCAGGCCGAACATCAAATCGGCCACATTGGTATTGGTCGGACCCGTCTTGATGAGATCGCCGATCCGACCGAAGAATCCGTTGCTGTCGTTGTCTGCCAGTGCCGAGGCCGCGTCCAGGCCGAGCGCTCGCGCGCGGGTGAGTGTGTCGCCGCCGCAAATCGCGCCAGCCGCGTCGGTTGGTCCATCTACACCGTCAGTGGTGAATGCGACGATGAAAGTATTCTGAAGCCCGTCGATCTTGGTTGCGGCGGACAGCGCCAATTCCTGGGCTCGTCCACCGCGGCCCCGCCCCCGCACGGTGACGGTCGTCTCACCGGACAGGATCACGCAGGCCGGTCGCGCAACGGGGCCATCGTGCAGGGCGACCTCCCGCGCGATCGCGGCGAGGACGATACCGACCTCCCGCGCTTCGCCCTCAACGTAGGTAGACACCAGAAGGGTGTTGAGTCCCCGCGCTTCGGCCGCTCGCGCGAGCGCCTTGGCCGCGATCCGGTTGCTACCGACGACGATGTTGTATGTCCGGTCGAAGGCAGAATCCGATGGTTTCGGTGTCTCAGGTTCGGCGCCGGAAGCACCACGTTCCAGATGCGCCGCGATGGTCGACGGAATCCTGCCTTCGATCGAATTGGCCCGCAGGACCGCCAGCGCGTCGGCATACGTCGTCGCGTCCGGAACGGTCGGCCCGGATGCGATCGTGTCGAGGGGCGATCCGACGACGTCGGATAGGACGAGGCTCACCACGCGAGCAGGGTACGCCGCGCGGGCGAGATTGCCACCTTTCGCGCGCGACAAGTGTTTGCGAACCGTGTTGATCTCGTTGATTGTGGCGCCGGATCGGAGCAACTGATCGGTCAAGCGTCGCTTGTCGGCCAGCGTGACGCCTTCCACCGGCGCGACCATGAGCGCGGATCCGCCGCCGGAGAATAGGCAGACGACTAAGTCACGCTCTCCGGCGGATGCGCACAGATCGAGAATCTGTCGGGCGCCTTCGACACCACGGTCATCGGGAATCGGATGACCCGCCTCGATGCAGCGAACGCGCTTCGTCAGCGTCGAATTTCCGTATCGAACGCTGATCACACCGTCGGCGATGCGGTCGCCGAGTATCTCTTCGATCGCGACCGCCATCGGCGCCGTCGCCTTCCCAGCGCCGACCACGAACACACGGTCGATTTCGCTCAGATCGATTCGTTCGGTTCCAACCATCAGGATGTCGCCTTCGCGCCGAGCGTGGCGGCGAACGGCTGAGGCAGGCTCGACCGCGGCCAATGCTGCCTTTACAAGATCGAGGGCGATGAGCGTCGAAGCGCGCGATTCGCGCGATGCGTTAGGCACGTCACAATGGTTCTTGAGGTCTGTTCCTGCGTTCCTGGGCAGCCTTTGGTGGGCCCGCGGAAGTCTAGCACTCCCTGTAGAATCTCTCGGTGGACCAACCGGTCTACCTCGATCACGCCGCGACGACTCCGCTCGCGCCAGAAGTCCTGGATGCGATGATGCCGTACTTGCGCGACGATTTTGGGAACCCATCCAGCATCTACGGCCTGGCGCGCGGGGCGCGCCGCGCGATCGACGCCGCGCGAGATAGCGTCGCCGAAGATCTCGGTTGCCGCCCGGGCGAGATCATCTTCACCAGTGGTGGGACCGAGAGCGTCAACCTGGCGATCAAGGGCGTCGCCTCGGCTAACCGGAAGAAAGGGCGCCATATCGTCACGACGCGTGTCGAGCATCTGGCGGTCATCAATTCGTGCGAATACCTCGAACGGCAGGGATTCGAAGTGTCGTACGTCGGTGTCGATCGGTTCGGTGCGGTCAGCCCTGACGCGATCGCCAGCGCGATACGCTCGGACACGGCGCTCGTGTCCGTGCAACTGTTCAATAATGAGATCGGCACACTGCAGCCGGTCGTGCGTATTGGCGAGATTGCTCGCGGGCGAGCGGTGCCGCTGCACGTCGATGCCTGCCAGGCGGCGGGCACGCTCGCGCTCGATGTTGAGGAACTTCGCGCCGATCTCCTGAGCCTTTCCGCTCACAAGTTCTACGGCCCGAAGGGTTCAGGCGCGTTGTATGTTCGACGCGGCACGCCGTTTCAGCCAGTCCAGCACGGCGGGTCGAACGAGCGCGGTCGCCGCGCGGGAACGGAGAGCGTGGCCGGGATCGTTGGGTGCGCGACCGCGCTGCGTCTCGCGGCGCGCGATCGTTCGGACGCGAATCGCTACATCGCAACGATCCGGGATTCGCTGGTGGAGGGCGTCCTCGGGCGTGTTGCGGGGGCGCAGTTGACCGGGCATCCCACCGAGAGGCATCCGGCGTTCGCCAGTTTCGTGTTTGATGGAATCGAGGGTGAGTCGATGCTGTTGGCGCTCGATGCGCGTGGCATCTACGCGTCGAGCGGCGCGGCTTGCACGTCAGGGACCCTCGAACCATCGCACGTGCTGACCGCCATCGGACTACCGGCGAACCTGGCCCACGGTAGCCTTCGTTTGACCACTGGTCTGACGAACACCCCTGAACAGGTTCCGTTCGTGGTCGACCAGTTGGTGGCGATCGTCGAAAAGTTGAGATCACTGGCACCGAAGCGTCGAACAGGGAGATCGTGATGGCGGGTCGTCTTGCCGGAAAGACCGCGATCGTCGCGGGTGCGGGGTCGAGCGGTCCCGGTGTAGGAAACGGCAAGGCCACCGCCGTGCTCTTTGCGAGGGAAGGCGCGAGAGTCGTGTGCGCCGACATTTCGGTCGATCGCGCGCAGGAGACAGTCGACCTCATACACGCGGAAGGCGGCTCGGCATCGGCGGTCGGCGCGGATATTACGAAGGCAGACGACTGCACCCGACTGGTCGCTCGGGCGCAGTCTGAATTCGGTGGCCTCACTATCCTTCATAACAATGTGGGCATCGCCTCACGCACCCGTTTGCGCGACATCACCGAGGACGAGTGGGATCGCGTCCTCAGTGTCGACCTGAAGTCGGCGATGCTGATCGCGCGCGCGGCCGTGCCGGCCATCGCCGAGGCCGGCGGCGGTTCGATCGTGAACGTGTCCTCCGTCGCGGCGCTGCGGACGACGCCACTGACGGCTTACGCGGCGGCGAAGGCGGGCATGATCGGATTGTCGATCTCGCTGGCCGGTCAACTCGCGAGCGATCGCATCCGCGTCAATTGCATCGCGCCGGGTCTCGTCTACACGCCGATGGTGGCGGGCGGGATGACGGCCGAGGTACGCGAACGACGGCGGCTCTCTGCCCTGATCGAGGACGAGGGTACGCCGTGGGATGTCGCCTGGGCGGCGGTATTCCTGGCCAGCGACGAAGCGCGCTGGGTAACCGGCCAAACGATCGCGATCGATGGCGGTTTCACGGTCACCTCTCGAGACTACGCGCTGTAGAAGGTGGTCGAAAAGTCGCGAGTCCACATCGCGGTTGGCCGGGGTAGAATGCGCCGCGAGCGCGATGAGGCGTTCGGCGAGAAGGAGTGTGCGAATGCCGTTCGGTGGATACGCGAACAACGTTGCCCGCATTGACCTGACATCTGGCGCGGTCGCGTACGAGACGATCCCGGAAGAGTGGGCATTGAAGTATGTTGGGGCGCGTGGCCTCGGCGTCCGCTACGTGTTCGAGAACGGCCCCAAAGTAGACCCCCTCTCCCCCGCAAACATCCTCTGCTTCGTGAACGGACCGCTGACTGGCTCCGAGGCGAATATGAGCGGTCGTATGGCCGTGGTGACGAAGTCACCATTGACAAATGGAGTGACCGACTCGCACCAGGGCGGATGGTCCGCGGCCCGACTCCGATGGGCCGGATTCGACGGTCTGATCTTCGGTGGCAAGGCATCGCGGCCCTCATACGTTCTCATCGAGGCCGGCAAGGTGACGATTCACGACGCGTCTGATCTCTGGGGCAAGGGCGTGCGCGAGACCGTGCGGGTGTTGCGCGGCCGGCATGGCGAAAAGGACATTTCGGTCATCACGATCGGGCCGGCCGGCGAGAATCTGGTCAAGTTCGCGGCCTGGATGAACGAGAACGATCGGGCGGCTGGACGTGGCGGCACCGGTTGCGTCGGTGGTTCCAAGAACCTCAAGGCGATCGTCATCAAGTCGGCGCGCCATCTCACCAAGGCGAAGGACCCGATCGCGTGGCGTTCGGCGCACAAGCGCGCCCTCGCCACGATCTTGGACGAGAAGAACGTCACCAGCCCGAAGAAGGGTGGCCTTTCTGTCTACGGCACGAACGTGCTCATGAACATCACCAACGCGATGGGTGCGCTCCCGGCAATGAACAGCATGGAGACATCGTTCGGCGCCGGCGCCGAGAAGATCTCCGGCGAATGGGTGAACGACAACATCCTGGTCGATAACCCGACGTGCCACGCGTGCCCAGTCGCCTGCAAGAAAGAGGTCGAGGTGAAGGAGGGCCCGTACAAGGGCCTCCGAACCGAGAGCTTCGAGTACGAGTCGGCCTGGGCCCTCGGCGCGAACTGCGGAGTCGATGATGCGAACACCATCACGAAGCTGATCGACCAGTGCAACGATCTGGGAATGGACACGATCGAGATCGGCAATGCGATCTCCGTCTACATGGAGGCGAGCGCAAAGGGGTACACAAACGGTTCGCCGAAGATGTCGTGGGGCGACGGCCACGGGATGGTCGCTCTGGCCGAGAAGATCGCCCGACGCGAGGGCATCGGCGACATCCTGGCCGAGGGCGCCGCGGGCGCCGCGGCCAAGTTGGGGCACACCGAGTTGGCGATGAGCGTGAAGGGTCAGGCCATTCCGGCCTACGACCCTCGCGGACTCAAGGGCATGGGGATCGCCTACGCCACGTCGAACCGGGGCGCGTGCCACCTGCGCGCTTACACCCCCGCGAGCGAGCTCGGACTCATCCCACTGAAGACCGATCCACTCGCCTGGAAGGGAAAGGGCGAACTGACCAAACTCCTGCAGGATCTATTCGCATTCTCGGACAGCCTCGACCTGTGCAAGTTCTCGTCGTTCGCCGAGGGACCGGAGGAGTACGCGATGCAGTTCGCGGCCGTGACTGGTCTGCCATACACGGCCGACGACGTTCTGAAGACCGGCGAACGCATCTACAACTTGGAGCGTCACTTCAACAACCTCGCCGGGATGGCGGAGGGCAGCGACTACCTTCCGGCGCGCTTCCTCAATGAGCCCTCGAAGCAGAAGGGTTCGGAAGGGCACATCTGCGAATTGCCCGAGATGCTAGACGAGTACTACACAGCGCGTGGCTGGAAGAACGGCGTGGTTCCGGACTCGAAGCTGAAGGAACTGCAGGTTACGTGATCCTGAGCGGCATGTCGCGCGGAGCGCAATAGCGTTCCGCTCCGCGCGCTAACCGCCGGCTCGGATCAATTTCTTCTCGATCGCCGGCCGTATGCGTTCGATGGCGTCCGGCGCGCCTCGCAGTTCGATCTTGGTCTGTCCCACGGCAATCGAGCCGACGCATTTGTCCTCGACTTGGGTGAGCCGCACCGTCCAGTCATGGTCGCCGAGATCGCCGTTTGCGAAGCGTCGCGCGCCGATCTCGATCAGATACTCGGCCACGAGCCAGCCTGGTATCCCGGCGAGAGTGATATCGAGCCCCGCATCGCCATTTGCATCGCGACTGCACTCACCGTCACCGCCGCCGACCGCCGGAAAGAGCTCGAGTCGGTCATCCATCTCGAGCGATGTGTTCATTTCGCCTGGCAAATACCGAACATCGCGACCGTTGACGAACACGTGGACGTGCCGATAGAGCGTGCCGTCGCGCTCGAACATCATGTCGGCCAGCTTCGGAAACCGAACTACCAGAGCATCGAGTGCTGCCTGCACCGAAGCGCCGTCCGCAAGATCGAGCTCGACGCCCTTGCCGCCAACGATCGGCCGCAGAGTGGCATAGAGACGCACGAACATCGGCCGTGAGCCTAGCGCGAATGGCCGGTGAGGCGCGAGGTCGCGAATGTGCACCGGACATCCCGACACTGGTTATCGATACGGGTTAGGTTGACGACTGGCTGCCGAGCCTGGATTCGAACCAGAATCAGAGGATCCAAAGTCCACTGTGCTACCGTTGCACCACTCGGCAATACGTTACGTAAAGTTCTTGTGCGTGCCCTTCTTCGTCGAACAGGCCAATGACAATTGCTCGAACGCCTCGTCGGTGAGGATTCGCGGCGGCTCGTACGGTTTCTTCGCGGTACGCGATACCTCGTCCCGCTTCCCGTCGACGCGATCATTCTCCACCGTCGTATCCTCCCGCAGCGCCAGTCCGTCGTCGCCTGGCGAATTCAAGCCTAGCCGCGACCGCGCTTGGTGGCAACTTCTCGGTCACTGATTTGTTTGACGCGGTCAGTATTGGCTATGCGCCAAGGACGGGACATGGCATAGATACCCTAGTAGGGCATAAACTTGCATCAGATCTATTCGAGGGACGACCGATGCCGCTTTACGAATTCCAATGCTCCGCCTGCGATGCCATCTACGAGCGTCTGATGCGCTTCGGCGCCTCCGAGACGCCAGCTTGCCCCGAATGCGGCGGCAGGAGTGGCCGACGGCTGATGTCCACGTTCGCACAGGCTGGCGGAGGATCCGATCGCGGCTGCTCGCCTGGCGGCACCTGAGGGATTCCTCTTCGGTAGCTCGGTTCGAGCTGCGAGATCCAGACGAGAACCGCTGGTCTCTTCAGAGATGGAACCTTTCGCATTAGGTAGCTTAGAAACAGTGGAGTGCTCTTGGCGCGCCGCCGGATGATTAGGCCTTCGGCGCTGTCGCGTGCACCGTTGTAAAGTGTCCGCTCGTGGATGCGGATTGGCTGCGCCGGTTGGTTGGACGTTTCGTCTAGCCCCGGCCCCGCCGGCCGTGATGGGGCGTCCGTTCTAGAACCTCTCCGGGGCGAGATCTTCGGGATCGAGCAGCTCGCCCTCCACGCGCGCGAATTCGCGCGCCTCCAGGCCACGCATCAACCCTCGCCGGCTCGACCCCTGCTCGACGAATTCAGGCGATGCCGGCGGGACTTGCTCGGCGCACACCGCGAACTCCAGGCCGGGACGCTGGAGCGCCGCGATCTTGTCCCGGCCGAGGAATGGTTACTCGACAACTTCCACATTGTGGAGGAACACCTCCGCGAGATCGTGGTCGACCTGCCTGGCGGCTACCTGGCCGAACTGCCCCGGCTCGGCGAGGGACCGTCGGCCGGCTATCCGCGCGTCTACGCGCTCGCGCTCGACTTCGTCGCCCACACCGACGCTCGGCTCGACCGCGAAATCCTGCGGCGTTATGTCGAGAGCTTCCAGGACATCACGCCGCTCACGATCGGTGAGTTGTGGGCAGTGCCGATCATGCTCCGGTTCGGGCTGGTCGACAACCTTCGGCGGTTGGCTCGCCAGGCGCTTCAGGACCGCGCCGAGCGGGAACTCGCCGATCGATGGGCTGATCGGCTCATCGCCGGCGGCCGCGAGCGTCCCACGCACGTCGTACTGACGCTCGCGGAATTCGCCCGCGGCGGTCAAGAGTTGACCGCCGGCTTCACCGCCCAGTTGTTGCGCAGGTTGCACGACCAGGAACTCCCCATGGCGACGGTCTACGCCTGGATTGACGATCGGCTCGCTGAGGCCGGGACGACCGGCGATGATGTCGTTCGACGCGAACGCGGGCGCCAGGCGACCGATCAGGTCTCGGTGGGCAACTGCATCACCAGTTTGAGGCTTATCGGCGCGCTCGATTGGACCGACTTCTTCGAGGCGGTCAGTCTCGTCGAGCGCGTGCTGCGGCAAGAGCCGGCGGCGGTGTACGGCGCAATGGATGCCGTCTCGCGCGACATCTATCGGCACCAGGTGGAGCAATTGGCGCGCCGCGGTCGCGTGGACGAGCGCGAGGTGGCGCGACGAGCGATCCACCTGGCGTCAGAGGGCGGCGACGGACGCCGCGGCCACGTCGGTTATTTTCTCGTCGACGACGGTCGGACTATTCTGGAGAGCGACCTCGGCTACCGCCCAACGGCATCTCAGCGTCTGCGTCGCAAAGTGGTCCGCCACGCTACGGCAATTTACCTGGGCGCGATCGCGCTGCTCACGCTCCCGCTGATGGGACTGCCGCTCGTCGCGGTAGCCAGCGATGCAAGTTCTGGCGCCGCGCTGTTTGCGGTCTGTTTGCTCGTGCTTTTGCCGGCCAGCGAAATGGCCGTGAGCGTTGTCAATCTGGCCGTCTCGCACGGGCTCAGCCCGACCCGTCTCCCGAAGCTCGCGCTCGAGTCCGGCGTGCCGGACGAATTCCGGACGGCAATCGTTGTCCCGGCGCTCCTGACGAGTCCGAGCGGCGTGCGTCGGCTCGTCGAGGACCTGGAGATTCGCTTCCTGGCAAACCGGGACGCCAATCTGGCATTCGCGCTCCTGACTGACTATCTCGACGCGGACCAGGAGGAGCTGCCTGGCGACGCTGAGATTCTCGGCCTTGCCAGCGAAGCGATCGAGGGACTCGGTCAGCGCTACCCGGACGGGCATTTCTATCTGCTGCATCGTGCCCGGCGTTGGAATCATCGCCAGGCGCGATGGATGGGCTGGGAGCGGAAGCGCGGGAAGCTCGAAGAGTTCAATCGTCTGTTGCGAGGCGCGACCGACACGAGCTTCCGATTCGTCACCGGCGATCTGGCCTATCTACGCGGAGCGCGGTACGTGATAACGCTTGACGCGGATACGCAGTTGCCGCGAGACGTGGCACGTCGGCTGATTGGCACGATCGCCCACCCCCTGAACAGCCCGGTCTACGACTCAGCCGCGCAGCGCGTTGTCCATGGGTATGGCTTGATCCAGCCCCGGGTCAGCACCTCTCTGGCGAGCGGCGGCCGCTCGTTCTTCGCGCGAATCTTCACCGGCAACACGGGGCTCGACCCTTACACGAGCGTCGTCTCGGACGTCTATCAGGATCTGTTCGACGAGGGCAGCTATTACGGGAAAGGCATCTACGACGTCGATGCCTTCACGGCCGCAGTCGAGGGGCGCGTGCCCGAGAACAGCCTACTCAGCCACGACCTCTACGAGGGCAACTTCGTTCGTGTCGGCCTTGCGAGCGACATCGAGCTGCTCGACGATCATCCGTCCGATTATGCGGTGTACGCCGCTCGCCAGCACCGGTGGGTGCGAGGCGATTGGCAGCAGGCGCTCTGGCTCTTCCCACGCGTCCCGAGCCGGACCGGCTGGCGCGCGAATGACATGCCAATCAACGGCCGCTGGAAGCTGTTCGACAATCTGCGCCGGAGCCTGCTGGCGCCGGGCATCGTCGCGCTGCTTGCGGCCGCCTGGACGATCTTGCCGGGATCGTCTCTCGCGTGGACCGCTCTGGCGCTTTCGGCGATCGCGTTCCCGATCTTCGGCCACGTGGCGACAGCGTTGCTTCGGGTCGACCCGAGTGCCTGGACCAGCTATCTGCGCGGCTTCTGGGGCGATCTGCGTGTGAACGTTCTGCGCGTCGGGATCGCCCTGGTGTTGCTCGCCGATCAGTCGGTGCTCATCCTGGACGCAATCGCGCGCACACTCTGGCGCCTGTTCGTTACACGGCGGAATCTGCTCGACTGGGAGACGGCCGCGGCTACCGAACGGCGTGGTCGAGGCCAGGTCGGCGCACTTCTTCCCTCGGTCTTGCGGATGTGGCCGGCTTCCGTGTTCGCTCTCGCCGTTATGTGCGCCAGCGCAATCGCGCGGCCGAGCGCCCTCCCGCTCGCCGTGCCGATTGGTCTTCTCTGGCTGTTCGCTCCGGGCCTGTCAGCTCTGATCAGTCGATCGAGGAGCCGGCGTGAACCGTCTTTCTCACCGGCCGACGTACGGCTGCTGCGCACCACCGCGCGCAAGACCTGGCGTTTCTTCGAAACCTTTGTCACAGCCGACGATATGTGGTTGCCGCCCGACAACTTCCAGGAGGATCCGCGAGGCATACTGGCGCGGCGCACCTCACCGACGAATATCGGCCTCTACCTGCTGTCGACGTTGGCGGCGCGAGATCTCGGCTACATCACGGCGACCGAATTTATCGAGCGGCTCGAGCAGACGCTCGACAGCCTGGAGCGGCTGGAGCGATACCGAGGCCATCTCCACAATTGGTACGACACGGGTTCGGGGGCTGCGCTTCAGCCGCTGTACGTATCGACGGTCGATAGCGGTAATTTGGTCGGTCACATGATCGCGGTCGCCCAAGGGTGCGGCGATGTGTCGCGATCTCCGGTAGTTGGCGGCGAGTTGCTCGAAGCCCTGAACGACGCCCTGCAACTGCTTCGCGGACTGGTGGACCTCCGTCCGGTGGAGGAGCTTGTCGCAATCGTGGCGGCCGCGCAAGTGGCGCCGCCGCGCAACCTGGCAGGGTGGCGCGCGCTCGTCGACGAGGCGCTGGGGCGGGCACAAGCCTTCGTTCCGGCTAGCCCACCGAACCGCCTGCCCATGCGGGATGGTGCCGACCAGCGAGATGCCCAGTTCTGGATGGGCCGCGTGATCCATTTGCTGAGATCGACGCAGGCCGAGATCGAGGAGATCCGGACCGCCGATATGCCAACCGATCGGGTTCCATCGCTCACGGAGTTGTCCGAGACGAGCGAGTCCGCGGGGTCCCTCGTCAGCCGTTTGGAGCGAATGTCGAAGCGTCTGAGCGAATTCGTCCGCGAGACTGACTTTACCCTCGTTTTCGACCGTGGTCGCCAGTTGTTTTCTATTGGCTTCAATGTACCACTGGGCCGCCGCGACGACTCGTACTACGACCTGCTCGCGTCGGAGTCGCGACTGGCCAGTCTCGTTGCGATCGCCCACGGCCAGGTGCCGCAGTCCCACTGGTTCCGCCTCGGTCGCCAACTTGTCGCGGCGAATGGCGGTCGTGCCCTGCTCTCGTGGAGCGCGACCATGTTCGAGTACCTGATGCCGATGATGGTCACCCGCAATTACTTACGAACTGTGCTCAACGAAACGTGTGAGGCGGTGGTCTCACGGCAGATTCAATATTGCAGCCGTCGAGGAATTCCCTGGGGAATATCCGAAGCGGCCTACAACACGCTCGATCTGGCACTTAACTATCAATACCGTGCGTTTGGCGTACCCGGACTAGGACTCAAACCTGGCCTGGCAGACGACCTCGTTGTCGCCCCATACGCAACGGCACTTGCGCTTTCGATCGATCCGCGCGCCGCCGTGGGCAACCTTCGGCGTCTCGCCCATGAAGGAATGGACGGCCGATTCGGCTTCTACGAGTCAATCGACTATACAGCTTCGCGACTTCCACCTGGAAAGAGCACCGCCATCATCCACGCATTTATGGCGCATCACCAGGGAATGAGTCTGGTGGCGATTGCGAACATATTGCAGGGCGAACGGATGGTGCGTCGCTTCCACGCAGATCCACGAATTCGAACGGTGGAGCCCCTGCTGCAAGAGCGTCTACCCGGTCCGGTCGAACTTCACGCGGTCGATACCGGCGCCCCGTCGCACTCCCCGGTGGATGGACCGACCGACGTCGGGGCACCCGAACGATTCGTGCGTCTCGATGGCCCGATACCAGCCGCGATGCGGCTCTCAAACGGCACATACGGGTTGATGGTGACCGCGTCAGGCGCTGGTCAGAGCACCTTCGACGATCTGGTCCTGAACCGATGGCGCAGCGACCCGACGCTCGACGTCGGTGGAATGTTCTGCTATCTCCGCGATACCACGACCGGGCGCGTCTGGTCCGCGACTCACCAGCCGATGAAGACCGCCGCCGACGAGTATCAGGCGGTCTTCACCCCGGAGGCGGCGCGTTTCCGCCGCCGCGACGGAAACATTGCGACCACGACTGAGATCGTCGTCAGCCCTGAGCACAACGTCGAAGTGCGCCGTGTCACGATGACGAACCTCGGACGAACGGCCGTGACCATCGAATTGACGAGCTACGCCGACGTCGTGCTCTCCTCGCAGGCGGCCGATCTGGCGCATCCTGCCTTCGGCAGTCTGTTCGTCGAAACCGAGTTCGTGGAAGATCCGGGTGCGCTCCTCTGCTCGCGCCGTCCGCGGTCTGCGGATGACTCGAAGGTATGGCTGCTGCACGTGAGCGCCGTCGAAGGGCGAGCGGCGCGTGGCACCGAAACGGGTGTCGCTCCGATCGCCGGATTCGAGACGAGCCGGGCGCGCTTCCTTGGTCGGGGGAGGGACGCCTCGGCGCCGGCGGCCCTTGAACCGGGCGCACGCCTGTCGGGATCACTCGGGGCGGTTCTCGATCCGGCCGTCAGCCTGCGCCGGAGCGTCATGATCGGCCCGGGTGGTCGCGCGGTCGTGGCGTTCACAACCGGAGCGGCACGATCGCGACTCGAGGCAATCGAATTGGCGAAGCGCTATGCCGATACCCGCGCCGTGGCGCGAGCGTTCGAATTGGCCTGGACCGATGCGCGAGTCGAACTGCGGCACCTCGGGATCAGCGCCGAGCAGGCCCACCGATTCCAGGATCTGGCGAGTTCGCTGGTCTTCAGTGATCCCACGCGGCGAGCACCCGCCGAGGTGGTGGCGCGAAACGAGCGAGGGCAGACGAACCTGTGGGCATACGGCATTTCGGGCGACCGCCCGATCTTGCTGGTTCGGGTTGATGATTCGGCGGCGACCGCGATCGTGGCGGAGCTCTTGGTTGCCCACGAGTACTTGCGGGTGAACAAGCTGTCGGTCGATTTCGTGATTCTCAACGAAGATCGTGGTGGCTATCTTCAGTCGCTCCAGGACGCTTTGTTGGCGATGGTGGATGCCAGCGCGGCGCGAGCACACCTCGATCAGCCGGGTGGCGTCTTCGTCCGCCGGGCCGACCAAGTGGCCGTTGAGGACCAGGATCTTCTTCAGGCCGTGGCTGGTGTGGTCCTACAAACGAGCAAAGGCACTCTGGCACGGCAGATGGGGCGACCCGCGCGACCCGCCGCCAGATCGGTCGACCGTGGTCTCGCACCGTCTCCGACGGGTTGGGGCGACCTTCCCTTCGTCGAACGCGACTTCTGGAATGGCCGGGGTGGCTTCATGGCCGACGGTCGTGAATACGTGATCGACCTCGGCCGAGGTGAGACGACTCCGGCGCCCTGGTCGAATGTCATCGCGAACCCCGATTTCGGTTTCCTCGTGACAGAGAGCGGTGGTGGATTCACCTGGCAAGGGAACAGTCAGTCACACCGATTGACTACCTGGTCAAACGACCCAGTGTCGGATCCGGTCGGCGAGGCGCTCTATCTCGACGACGGCGCGGGCAACGTCTGGTCAGCCACTCCCCGACCGATCCCGAGTGGCGCCCCGTACCGAATTCGCCACGGTCAGGGTTACAGCGTCTTCGAGAATCCAGCGTTCGATCTCGAGACCGAGTTGACACTTTCCGTGCCGACCGACGATCCGGTCAAGATCTGGCATTTACGCGTTCGTAACCGCTCAAACCGAACGCGGCGTCTCCGGGCTACGTTTTATGTCGAATGGGTTCTTGGTTCGAACCGAGACCGTGAGGCCGCCCATGTGGGCACAGAATGGGATCGAGAATCCAGCGCGCTGATGGCGCGTAACCGTTACGCAGACTCCCTCGGCCGGGTGGGGTTCATTGCCGCTAGCGAGGCGGCGACTTTCACGGGCGATCGAACGGAGTTCCTCGGCCGTAACGGCTCACGGGCGACGCCACTCTCGCTCGGCCGGGATGGGCTGGCCGGTACGGTGGGGCCACGGCTGGACCCCTGCGGCGCGCTTCAAGTGACCGTCGAACTGCGACCGGGCGCGGAGTGCGAGCTGGTCTTCTTGCTCGGCGAGGGCCGGGACCAGGAACACGCGCGAGAACTCATTCGGCGCTACCGCTCGGCGTCGGCCGCGCGCGCCTCCTTGGATGCCGTGTGCAAGCGATGGAACGATCTGCTGGACACCGTACACGTGCGCACGCCATCGCCAGCCCTCGATCTGCTGGTCAATCGATGGCTGCTCTACCAATCGCTGTCGTGTCGATTCTGGGGCCGCTCGGCCTTCTATCAATCGGGCGGCGCCTACGGATTCCGCGACCAACTACAGGACGCGATGGCCTACCTGTTCACTGCGCCGGATTTGGCGCGCGATCACATCCTGCGGGCGGCCGGACGACAGTTCACCGAAGGCGACGCGCAACACTGGTGGCACCCGGACACTGGTCAAGGCGTGCGGACGCGCTGCTCGGACGACATGCTGTGGCTGGCGTACGCGACCGCGCACTACGTGACCGCGACCGGCGATGCCACGATCCTCGACGAACAGCTTCCGTTTCTGGAGCTACGCCCGCTCAACAGTGGCGAAAACGATCTCTTCGGCGTGCCGATCGTCGGCGCTCCATTGTCTTCGTTGTACGAGCACTGCTTGCGCGCGATCGAACGAGGCACGACTCGTGGCGCCCACGGGTTGCCGCTCATGGGCGGCGGCGATTGGAACGATGGCATGAGTCGAGTCGGCCACGACGGCAAGGGCGAAAGCGTGTGGCTGGCGTGGTTCCTGGCGCGAACGCTGCTCGACTTCGCGCCGCTCTGCGCCGCCCGTGGCGCGTCCGATCTGGCGGAGAGTATGCGCGCCGAAGCGTGGCGCCTGGGACGGACCGCCGACGCCGAAGCGTGGGACGGCGCCTGGTACCGGCGCGCCTATTTCGATGATGGGACGCCACTCGGGTCGGCCGAGAACGACGAGGGTCGGATCGACACGGTCGCCCAGGCGTGGTCGGTCATCGCCGGAGTCGGGAACAGGGATCTGGCGCGCACGGCGATGCGATCGCTCGATGAACAGCTCGTTCGCCGCGACGACGGATTGATCCTACTGCTGACACCGCCATTCGATCGGACCGAACGGGAGCCGGGCTACATCAAGGGGTACGTGCCGGGTGTTCGTGAAAACGGCGGACAGTACACCCACGGCGCGATCTGGGCAGTGCAAGCGAGGGCGCTCCTCGGCGACGGCACGCGCGCTCAGGAGATGCTCGATATCCTCAACCCGATCAACCACGCGCGGACGCCCGAGGAAGTTGAGCGCTACCGGGTCGAGCCGTATGTGGTCGCGGCGGACGTCTACGCCGCCGCGCGGCACGTTGGACGCGGGGGATGGACCTGGTACACCGGTTCCGCAAGCTGGTTCTACCGAGTGGCCGTCGAGACCATTCTCGGCGTCCGCCTCGAGGGGGATCGGCTGCGGATCGATCCGACTATTTCGGCCGATTGGCCAGGTTTCGAGGTGCGCTACCGCCGAGGGTCGAGCGTCTATCTCGTGGCAGTCGAGAACCCGGACAGAGTGTGTCGCGGGGTGCGCAGCGTCGAGATAGACGGCGTAGGGCTGGTCGATGGCGCCGTCACGCTGGTCGATGATGGGCGCGAGCATCGGGTTCGGGTCGTTCTTGGAGGCTGAGGCGCCTTCGACACCTCAGTTGAAACGGAGCCGGCAACGAATGGCCGGATGACGCCGCGCGGCGCCGCGACCGACGCACGGGCAACCGCCAATACAAGGCTCACGGGCGCTCCGAAGTCGTGGTGCCGAAGGTGGGACTCGAACCCACACGAGGTCTCCCTCACCGCTTTTTGAGAGCGGCGCGTCTGCCTATTCCGCCACTTCGGCTCGGGGAACCGTCATCTGGTGCGGACGAGAGGACTCGAACCTCCACGGGGAGTGGATACCCCGCCAGCCCCTCAAGCTGGTGCGTCTACCAATTCCGCCACACCCGCGCAAGCCAGGATGACTGGGAAAGTATACGTTGGACATTTGGCAAGTCGCCACCGACTTTCGGCTAGGGAAGGGAGCGCTCGCGGCGACATTCGCGGATTCAGACATCTGCAAGTGTCTCATCGCGAGCGAGGTAGTCTCCTTCGAGCTCGTGGGATCGCGTCCGCAATCTCGCGGGCGAGCGCGCCGGCGTTGCCAATGGCGCCAGCCAGGATCTCGGCCGCTCGACCGTGGAGGAACACCCCACACGCCGCGGCCGCGAATGGGTCGGCCCCCTGTGCCAGGAGCGCACCGATGACGCCGGAAAGGACATCGCCCGTTCCGCCTGTCGCGAGAATAGGATTGGCGAAAGGACTGACCGCCAGTCTCCTGGGTGCGGCGATGACCGTGTAGGCACCTTTGAGAACGACCGTGGTTCGCCATCGCTCGGCCACGGCCGCGGCCTCGTTCAGTCGATCGGTATCAGCCGCGGTGCCGGTAAGCCGCGCGAACTCCCCCGGATGCGGCGTCAGAATCGATCGTGGTGGCAGGAGCACCGGCCAGTCGGGCAGGTATGAGAGGATCGCGAGCGCGTCAGCGTCGACGACGCCCGGAATGTCACGCTGCGCGATCGCGGGTAGGATCGTCCGAACGAACGCTGCCGTCGCGTCGTTGCGTCCCAATCCTGGTCCGATCACGACCGAGCGAAACGCTTCGAGCGTCTCCTCGATGATTGAAACGGCGGCGTCGCCGATCCAGTCCCCGTCGCCGAGGTTGAGACGCGTCACCTCGGCGGGCGCCGTACTGAGGACGCTCTCGACGCTGGCGAGCGTCACGATCCCGGCGCCGCCGCGAACGGCTCCCAGCGCGGCCAGGAACGCCGCGCCCGGGTACGAGGCCGAGCCGCCGATGACGAGCGTCCGTCCATAGGTGCCCTTGTGCCCGGACGGCGACCGTCCCGGCATCATCGCCGCGACGGACTCCGCGTCGAGCGCATCCGGCAGATCCGCATCGATACACCGACGCGGAACACCGATACCGATCGGCACGATCCGGCCGGACACGTTCGGGCCGTCGCCGAGAATGAGGCCCCGCTTCAACGCCCCGAGCGTGATCGTGATGTCGCAGCGCGGCGTCCCCGGATCGGCCAAGCCCGTGTCCGCGTCGAGCCCGGATGGTACGTCGAGTCCGACGATGAGTCCGGTCGCGGCACGCGCGAGCCGCGCCAGATCGGCGATCGCTCCGCTCATCGGCCGCGACCGGCCGATTCCGAGAAGTGCATCGATGACGACGTCGGCCTGGGCCACGATCGCGTTCGCCGCCGCCGCGTCGGTCTCCGCGATATCGAGGACGCTCGCGCCGGCTTCACGCGCCAGGTCGGCGCGCACATCATCCGCGCGCGCCCGAGCGAGAATCGCAAACACGGGCCTTCCTGACATGGCGAGGTGCCGGGCGGCTACCAGGCCGTCGCCGCCGTTGTTGCCCGGGCCGACCAAGACAACGATCGTGCGGGCGGCGCGCGCCTGAAACTCCGGGAGCGACACCAGCGCGTCCGCGAATGCGCGGCCAGCGATCTCCATCAACGCCGATCCAGGCAAGCCGGCCTCGGCGGCACGGCGTTCAATGTCGCGCATCTCCCCGACGCCGATGACCTTGAACGGCTGTCTCATGCCTCGGCCATCGCTCGGATCACGTGGCGCGACCACCCCTCGAACTCAGCGAGCCGCGCGCTCAATTCGGACCAACTAGCATACTCGGCGTCGATCATCTTGCCCTCATCGGATAGTTCGGCCTCGTCCGCTGTGTTGGCGGCGTAGACGACGCCGAAATGCACGCGCGCGACCGCGGACGTGTCCTCCCGGATGAATCCGATCCACGTCAATGGAGTGTCGTCGACTCCCCGCGTCTCTTCCCGCGTTTCACGTGCGGCCGCGCGCGCCAACGTCTCGATCGGGGCGGCGCGCAGCGCGCCAAGGCCATCCTCGAGATCCGACGGATTGACGTGGCCGCCGATCCCGATCGACCGCAATCCGTGCAGGCGCGCCTCACCGCCCGCCGATGCCCGCCGGTACGAGAGCACGCCGTTCGGACACACGACGACGACGTAGGGGATGATTTGGCGCCACGACTCGTCCACCTCGGCCGCGGCTCGATCGACGAACGTCGCGTGCGTGAACGCGGCCGCGCCGTCGAAGCTGCGCGAGAAACCCGCGAACCGGCCGATCTCATTCAGACGCTCGGTTGGAACCGCCAGAACCTGCTCATTCGCCAACGTGCGCTCCCAATGCCATCCATATAATCGCGCAGTGGAAGTCGTCAAGATAACGCCGCGCGGCTACTGCCACGGTGTCGTGAAGGCGATCAACATCGCTCGTGAGTCGGGCCGGGGCCTGAGTGGCCCGGTGTACGCACTCGGACAACTCGTACACAACCAGCACGTGCTTGATGACCTCGCCGGACAGGGTGTCCAATTGATTGATGGCGACGATCGCCTGGCGATTCTCGACCGCGTGGAAAGCGGGACCGTCATCTTCTCCGCGCACGGCGTTTCACCGGCGGTGCGCGCCCGGGCGATTGCGAAGGGCCTGCACTGGATCGACGCGACCTGCCCGGATGTCATCCGCACGCATGACCTGGCGCGCGACGTCGTCGCGGGTGGTCATTTCATCATCTATGTCGGCAAGAAGGGCCATCCGGAGCCCGAAGGTGTCCGGGGAGAAGTACCCTCGGATCGCTTCGTCCTGGTCGAAAACGCCGATGATGTCGCCTCGCTGGACGTTCGCCACGACAAGATCGCGATCCTCACGCAGACAACCATTTCGATCTGGGACACCGAGGAGGTCGTGGCGCGCATCCTGGAACGCTATCCATCCGCGGTCGTCCACAACGAAATCTGCCGGGCGACGCAGGATCGACAGGAGGCTGCCGTCGCGTCCGCGGCCCAGTGCGATGTCGTGATCGTGGTCGGCGATCGGCGCAGCTCGAACTCGCGGCGTCTGGTCGAGGTCGTTCGACGGCGGGCCGGAACGCCAGCCTACCTGGTCGACAACGCCAGTGAGCTCGACCCGACGTGGTTCGCCGGCGCAATGCGGGTCGGGGTAACCTCCGGTGCTTCGACGCCGTCCGAGGTGACGCGCGCGGTCATTCGCGCGCTCGAATCAGTGCCAGCACCGGTGGCGTGACGGCCGCGGTCGCCGCTTGGCATCCGTCGCGACTCGCGATCGGATCATGGATCCTGTACGACCTCGCCAACACGATCTTCTCGATGAATATCGTGTCGCTGTACTTCTCCCTCTGGGTCGTCCGCGACATGGGTGCGCGCGATTCCGACTACGGCCTCGCGAGCAGCGCATCGCAGGCCGTCCTACTCGTCACGGCGCCGTTCCTCGGCGCGCTGTCGGATCAGGTTCCGCGTCGCATGCCGCTGCTGGTCGTCACCACCATCCTCTGCTGCGCGGCGACCTTTCTCCTCGGTACTTGGGGACTGGCCGCGTCGCTGATCCTGTTTGGCGTCGCGAACTACTTCTATCAGGCCGGTCTGATCTTCTATGACACTCTCCTGCCATCCGTCAGCGACGACAGTAATCGCGGCCGCATCGGCGGATTCGGCGTCGGCATTGGCTATTTCGGCTCATTCGTTGGCGTCGGAATGGGTCTGGCGATCCTTGGATCTGACCCAGGCGCCAAGCCGCTCATCTTCAAGTTGACCGGAGCGCTGTTCCTTCTGCTTGCGATTCCCTGCTTTCTCTGGGTTCGCGAGCGCCCGCGTGCCGTCGCGCTCAGAGGTCTCGCCTCCGCTCGCGCGGCGTTCGCCGACTTGACGACATCGATTCGTCACGTGAACCGCTATCCCGGACTGGCGCGATTCCTGATCGGTCGCGTCTTCTACGCCGACGCCGCGACGACGATCATCATCTTCATGGGTATTTATGTCACCCAGGAAATCGGCTACACGGAAACACGGGCCCAACTCGTGCTTCTCGTCGGCATCGCCGCCGCGGTCGTTGGCGGAATCGTCTGGGGATTCGTGGTCGATCGCATCGGTCCCCGGCGCGCGATCGCGTACGTCATGCTCACGTGGGCATTCTGTCTATCGGGCGCCGTCGCGATTCCTCTCCTTCAGCTACCGACATCGCTCTTCTGGCTCGTCGCGTCGTTGGCCGGCGTTGCCCTGGGCGGCACCTGGACGGCCGACCGTCCGCTGCTCATGCGGCTTGCACCGCCGGACCATCTTGGCCAGTACTACGGCCTGTACGCGATGGTCGGCCGGTTCGCCGCGATCCTCGGACCGCTGCTCTGGGCCGCGATCGTCGACTGGCTCGGACTGGGACGCCCGGCCGCGGTTGCGAGTCTGCTCGTGATGGTCGCGATCGGCTACCTCATCCTTCGGCCAATCGACGACCGCGTTGGTCCACTCGGTCGCGGTCACGTGGCTTCGGCCCTGCCGTAATCCCGGCGCGCTCGGGCGGGCGACAGAATGCCATCGCGCACATCGGCCGATGTCGATTCCGGGTCGCGCGAGGCAGGATCACCCCATCCGCCGCCGCCGGGGCTGTCAATGCGGACGCGGGTTCCCGCCGGCAGATCGATGATGTCGTTCTGCGGCAGGTCACGTGGCGCCTCGTCGCCGGGAAGCCAGGCGCGAGCCATCCCCGGAGCGCCATCGCCGCCGCCGAGCACGCCGAATCCGGACGGCGTCCGTGTGCCCTCGGCGCGCATCGAGCAGAGCGAGTCCTCGTGCAGAAGGACCTCATAGATCTGGCCGGTTCCGCCGCGCCATTGCCCGGCGCCAGCGCCATCGAGTCGGTACTCGTTCTGAAGAATGCGAATCGGGAACTGGCGCTCCCAGCGTTCGACGCTCGGCGCGTAGCTGCCGCCCTGCCCGACCAGCGATGCCAGGTTATCGAAGCCATCGCGACCGTGGGCTGCACCAGGCCCCGGCGCGGTGAAGCTGTGGTAGACGACCCGCGGCGCATCCGCCGGTCCGCTCGTCGTGATCGGACGGACCTCTTTGCCCCAGCCGGCCGACGCGCGATTGCCCAGCGCCGGCGTCAACGCACGCCAGCACGCGTGCATGATCTCGATCGCCGGATGGACCGTGCAGGACCCGACTGGCGCCGGGGCACGTGGGTTCACGACCGATCCCAGCGGTGCGCGGACGCGGATTGGCCGGTACGCGCCCTCGTTGCGCGGAATCGACGTATCGACCAGGAGTGCCACCGCCAGATACACGGCCGACAGAGTGTTGGCGAAGGATGAGTTCTTGTAAGCCGGGATCTGTTCGTCGCTGCCGTCGAAATCGACATCGAGCGTCCCGTCGCGCGCCTCGATACGCACGCGTACGGTCACGTCGCGCGGTGACCGACAGTCGTTGTTCATCGCGTCGTGGCCGACGTAGACGCCGTCCGGTATGCGCCGCAGTTCCTCGCGCATCAGCCGTTCCGCCGCGTCCAGCAACGCCCGTGTGTACAGCCGGGTGCCTTCGCCGCCGAGGCTATCGGCGAGATCCAGTAGTCGCCGGCGGCCGATCGCGGTCGAGCCGATCATCGCGCCGATATCGGCTCGAATGACATCTGGCTGGCGGGTGTTCGCCGCGATCAGACCGAGGACGTCGTCGATGATCCCGCCACCACGGCACAATCGCGTCGGAGGAATCCGCAGTCCCTCTTGAAAGATGTTGGTCGCGCGCGGGTTGTACGTGCCCGGCGCACCGCCGCCAATATCGGTCTGATGGGCTCGATTGCAGGCGTAGAAGAGCAGACTGCCCTGGTGAAAGACCGGCGTGGCAACGACGGCGTCAGGCAGGTGATTGCCGCCGCCGAGATACGGGTCGTTCACAATGAAAACATCGCCGTCGGAGACGTTCCCGCCGAATTGCTCGATGATCGACCGCACGGCGGTGCCGCCACATCCGGTGTGAATCGGCAGTCCGTCCGCTTGCGTGACGACAATGCCCGCCGCGTCGGTGATGAAGCAGGAGAAGTCGTGCGCCTCCGAAAAGATCGGACTGCGCGCGGTCGCGGCCATCACCGCGCCGATCTCGCGCGCGATGCTTTCGAAACGATGCCAGGTGATCGAGAGCGTGACCGGATCGATCATGAGCCGATCTCCACGAGATATCCTCCCGTGGCATCGACGCGCAGCCGATCGCCGGGCAGCAGGACCGTCGTCGTGAACGCGTCCTCGACCATCGCCGGACCATCCAGGCAATCGCCATCCGCGAGGCGGCGGCCAGGTACGACCCGGACCTCATCGATCGCGCCTCCGGCGAATACGACCCGACGCCGTGACTCGGCGCCGGCGGATCGATCGCCCGACGCCGCGGCGGCCACCGTCAGCCTGGGCGACGGGATCGCCAGCGTCACGCGAACCGCGGTGTGCTCGACCGTCGCGTCGGGATCGGCGTGGCCGAAGCGATCGAGCGACATCTGATTGAAGGCCTGCCGCAGCGTCGTGGCATCCTCTGCCGCGAGCGGGCGGTTTGGCAGATCGAGCGAGAATTCGCGATGTCTGCCGGCATACCGAGCATCGAGCGTTGCCGTGATACGACCGCCATCGGCGCCGACCAGCCACGCCGCGAGGGCTTCGCGTCCCCGGCCCACCAACGTCGCGATCGCGCGATTCAGAGCGTTCTCCTCGAACTGGTCGAGCGAACCCTCGACCGGATGAACCGCCGACCACTCGATGTCGGCCGAGAGCATGCCCTGGGCGCAGAAGACGCTGGCGGTGGATGGAACGTACGCGCGCGTCGCGCCGAGCGCGCGGGCAAGGTCACTGACGTGCTGCGGCGCCGCGCCACCGACCGCGAGCAAGGTGAAATTCCGTGGATCGAGGCCGCGCTCGACGGTCATGATCCGCATGGCGTCCGCCATTTGCGCCGTCGCGACCGCGAGGATGCCGATCGCGGCGTCTTCGATCGAGCGGACCAGCGGTTGTGCGACGTGTTGGCCAATCGCCGCGAGGGCGAGGTCCCTTCGCAGTACGACGCCACCGGGCAGGCGCATGCCGTCGCGCAGGCGTCCGACGACGAGATTCGCGTCGGTGACGGTTGGCCGGCGTCCGCCCCGTCCGTAACCGGCCGGGCCAGGCACCGACCCCGCGCCCTCGGGACCGACGCGGAGGAAGCCGCCGCGATCGACCCGGGCGAGACTGCCACCACCAGTCCCAATCGTGTGAACGTCGACCATTGGCAGGGCGATGTGGTGCCCGCCGACCTGCGCGTCGTGGCGGGTCGCGATTCGTCCATTCGCGACAACCGCGACATCGAAGCTGGTGCCGCCCATGTCCACCGAGATCACGTTCTCGGTCGCGAGCGCGTTGGCCTGCCAGCGCGCCGCCGCGACGCCGGCGGCCGGTCCGGACAGCGCGAGACTGGCCGGCAGCGCCCGACCGGTCGCCAGGTCGGCCAGCCCGCCGCTGCTCTGCGCGATGACGATTGGGCCGCGCAAACCTCCGGCCGAGAGCGCGGTCTCGAGGTCTCGCAGATATGTACCAACGGTCGGGCCAACGAAGGCGTTCACGACCGTGGTCGAGAATCGATCGTACTCGCCGATCGCCGCCACCACGCCCGAGGAGATCGTCACGAAGGCGCCGGGCACACGCGCCCGAACGATCTCAGCGGCGCGTTCCTCGTGGACTGGGTTCAAATAGCCGAACAGGAAGCCAATCGCGAACGACGTGACGCCGTCTGCCGCCGCCTCGGCGCAAGCGTGTTCGACGTCGTCCTCGCGCAATTGCTCGATGACTCCGCCCTTGGCGTCGATCCGTTCGCGAATGCCGATCCGGCGGTGGCGGGGCACGAGTGGCGCCGGATCTGGCTCGCGAAACGCCCAGACGTTGTCACGGTGCCCCCGCCGCATCGCCAGTGTGTCGCGGAATCCGGCCGTTGTCAGGAACGCGACACCCGGTCCGCGACGCGTCAGGAGCGCGTTCGTGCCGATGGTCGATCCGTGCGCGAACCGGTCGCACGATTCGAGGAGCGATCGTGCAAGTGTGCCGATCGCCGCCGCGAGCGCGTCGACCGCGTCGAGCACACCCTGGACAGGATCGTCCGGCCGCGACGGCGACTTCGCCTGCCATAGCCGACCCGACCCGTCGAGGTACGCGATGTCCGTGAAGGTGCCGCCTACATCGACACCGATGTAACGGTGCGTCACGCCGCGCGGTCGAGCCGTTGCCTCCCGGCGAAGCCGGCCTCGATCTCGTGCCACCACTCGATGCGCGACTCGCCGAGTCGCCAGCACAGATAGACGACGTGCCCACTTCGTTCGTGGCGGAAGTCGATCAGGCCGGTCGAGGGATCCTTCACCTCGACGCCCATCTCCGACAGAGTGGCGATGGCGCTCAACGCGCTGGCGAGCGCGGCGTCGCGCCCCGGTTTCCCCGCATAGCCGCGCGACAACTGCCGTGCGTGGCCATTCGCGGATGTGAGCCGGTCGATGGCCTGACGCTGCGCGGCCGGGGACCCAGCGGCCTTCACCGCGTCGCGAAGTCGCTCGAGGATCGGGACGATCGTGGGTAGCATCGCCTCGGCCTCTTCGCGTGTGAAGAGGCGGTCGCTCACGGCTTCGGCACGTCGAACACGCAGACGTCGCGCGATTCCGCGTCGCAGATCCAGAACTGGCCCTTCCAGATCGTCATGCCGTGCGGCTCCGGTCCCGTGCACCCGACCGCGTCGAGGATGTCACCGGTGTAGACGTTGACCTTGAAGATGACGCGACGATTCGTGTCGACGCACCAGAGGTTCGCGTCGTACGGGTCCCAGGCGATGCCGTGCGGCCGATCGCCGTGGCTCGATATCGAGTGCACGATTGCGCCGGTCTTCGGGTCCATCGCGTAGATGCGACCCATCTTCGGCACGTTCAACCAGAGGCGGCCTTCGCGCCACTCCAATCCGTGCGCGCCGCCGGTCGTGTCGTACGGCGGGTGGGGGAAGGCCGCGATCTCTTTGCCCGATTTGTCGAGGCAGAAGATGTCGTAGCCGAATGTCGATGACACCCAGATATTGCCGCCCGGATCGAGCGTGATGCCGCTGGAATGGTGCCCGCGGGTCTGGATCTCGCGGACGACCGACCCGTCGGCGTAGTTCAAGAGATGAATCTTGTTCGGATCGATTTGATCGATGACCCACAAGCCCTCCGGCGATGCCTGGAGGCCATTTGGCTGCTTGCCGGGAGTCTTCCAGAGAATCCTTGGATCAACCTTCGACGCCATTTCTCACCTTTCGTTCCGTCTGCCTGACATGCACGCCGCGAAAGGGTACATCGCCTAGATGACTTCCAGTCCATCCGCGTCCGGCAGCGCCGGCCGAGCCGAGGAAGTCTGCTTCTGATACCAGAACGCGGTCGACGCGATGTCATCCTGTAGAGAAAGGTAGCGCCGGCCGGATCGCCACCCGAGAGCCTGGATCGTGACCCGCAGATCCTTCTGGAATCGGATCGGATCCATAACGTGCCAGCGATACAGGCCGAATCGGGCCTGCGACTTGTATTGGCCATCTGGACGGATCACCTGCGGCAGGCCGAGGAATGGTGTCGTGAACTCCGTGTAGCCACGACCCGGAACATCGAAGTTCCACGCCCCTCCGAAGTAATCCTCAGTGCCGGTCCCGCAGATGGTCGGGAATTGGCCGTCGCCGTCGATGAAGAACTTGATCTCGCCTTCGCCCCACCAGCCGTTGTTGTTCACGCCCCACGCCAGGTACGTCCCAACATAGTGCCCCTCGCCGCTGATGTCCGAGAGGATCGTGTGGTCGGTCTTGTACGGAAGCGGATTGCTGCGGCGCCACTGCGCGTGGAAGTAGGCGAGATCCTCCGGCACGGTCGTCAGCGTGTAGTTGATCTGGAAGTAGACGGTCGCGTCCTCGGATGTGCCCGGTCGGGGGAGGTCGCCGATCGGGAAATTGCCCGGGACCGATGCGTTTTCGATCGTGATGCGGGCCGCCTTGCGGAATGGCATCTCCCAGAAGCAGTTCATGCCGCCGTTCGGATTCACCGCGATGGGCAACGAACTGATCTGGGCGTACTGACACCAACCGCTGGCGAAGAAGTCGCCGACCGGAACTTCGACGGCCGGTCGTGTGTCGCCATCCCAGTAGAACCGGATGACCAGCCGCCGCCAGTTCTGGTAGTGCGTCGTCAGCCAGATCTGCTGGATCGCGCCCGAGCCTTTGATGTCGGCCAGGGTGAACGTCTCGCCCGGCTTGATGCGGACGCTCGGCGAGATCTTTCCGCCGACGCCAAGGTCGCGACCGGCATCGGCCCCGGTGCCTTCGGTGGCCATGCCGCCGCGTCCCTTTTCGCCGGTGAAGTTCTCGGCGCTGATCGAACGCGTCTCGGCGTTCGACAGGCGCGCGAGGTTGCCCAGGCCGAGGCCAAGTCCGTTGAACGTCATCCGTTCGCCAACCTCCGTTCGGTGAGATCCCAGAACAGCGCGATCCGCGCAATGTCATTTGCGTGTTCGTAGTTGTGTTGAATAACGTGGGCCAGCATCCAGCCGACCGTCGGTCCGCCGTCCCGGTGCAATTCGAAGGTGACCGCGGGGAGCTCGCGGATGATCTGGGCCTCCTCGGCGCGCGTCTCCTTTAGCGCCGCGAGGATGGCGTCGATCGGCATCGACGGGTCGTACGACTCCTGGCCCGTCGTCGGTCGCGGCCCAGTCGGCCCGGTACGCAACCACCGAAGGACCAGCAAGACATCGCCGCGTTCCCACGCCAGCAGATGGTGAGCGTGGCGATGTGCTGACCAGGTGCCGAGTGGCGCGTCGTCACCCTTCGCCGGCGGCGCCGCGGTCAGGCGCGCCTCAGAGGCGCAAGCGACGAATCGCTCGATCAGCGCCGTCCCGGTATCGAGTTGGTCGGCGATCCAGGCTGGTTCAAAGGCATTCACGGCCGGACAGTACCACACCTGACGGGACGCTGAAACTGGTCACGCTGGTGAGCGGCGGACTCGGCGGCGCGTCGACGCGCCGTATCGTCGGACGCAGCGTGGGTCGCCGCGGTCGCGATTTTCGCGGGCCGGAACGTGACCGCTAGCACTTACTCAATCGCGATGCCCGAAAGCAGACTCAGCGCGATCGACCGCGTACTTGATTCGCCCGCTCGAGCGGGTTCGGTCAGCGTAGCGCCCGAAGCGTGGCCAACGCCGGATCGTCCTCGGGGTCCAGGACCGTAAACGTGTCCTCGCGTGCTGCCGTCAGAAGTTCGCGGTCGCTGCTCACGAAGATCAGTCCCGAATGCGTGGTCTCGCGGACCAATCGCGCGGTCGCCAGGTGGATCGCGTCCGGTGCACGCAGCCCGTACGTTCGCGCGATGCGCGCCGCTTCGAACATTGTTGCGTCCGTGACTGGCGCGATGAATAAAACGTTCTTCAGATCGAGCGCAAACCAGGCCAGGAGCGTGCCGTACTCTTCCTGGCTCAGAACCCTTGCGCGAACGGCGCAGGCGGCGATTGCCTCGAGCTCGACTGCGGTGAGACGCGACGTGGTAAGTCGGTCGGCAGCGATCGCGCGGTCAAAGAGTTCGCGCGCAAACACAGTTCCGCGTTCAAGCACGTAACGCTTGAACACGGCGGACGTGTCCAGATAGAAGGTTGGCATCCGCCTCTACGGTCTCTCGCGGCGCATCTGATAGAGGAGTTCGGTGAGTGTGACGCCGCTCCTCCTAGCAGCCTCATCCAACACGCGGGCCGCTTCCTCTGGCGGCAGGCGATACTTCCCGAAAGTTGCCTCGAGGTCGGCAACGTATGGATCGACCAGTTGCGCCGGTCGCGACGCGATTTCGGCTCTTGTTTGGCGCGGGAGCTTCGTCGCTGCGATTCGATTCTTCGCCATCGGAAACGACGACCTCTCTTTCGGTGAAAGAATAGCGCCGACGAGGGCGATGTCGGCGGCCAGCTCAACGGGCGGTCCCTGCGCTTGAAGCCAGGATCCCGATCGCGCTAGCTCGCTGGCCCGATCGAGAAGGAGTCCAGTTTCGGCCAGGTGCTCCGCGGGCCGATGGTCTCGACGTAGATGCCGGCCTGAGTGCCTCCAGAGTTCTGGGTGATCGTGACGGCGCTGAGTCCAGTCACGGGCGCTCCGTTGACCTTCACGCTCAGAGTGCTGAACGACAGGTTTGCCTCGAGCGTCCGGTTGGTCGTCTGTGGCACGGAACTCGTCCCGCTGGCCAATGGACCAGCCCAGGTTCCGTTCACAAGTTCCCAGACTTCGATGTAACCCGTCGTGTCCATTCCGACCCAGACCAGGTTGCTCGACCAGTCCGCGGTCGTTCGCGCGATCAGCCCGGCGAACCCCGAGTACGCGCTCACCTGAGACGGGATGGTTATCGAGACTTTCTGGTTGTCGAGGTTGGATCCGACCCGAGCATAGTTGTACCCGGATGCCGTATACGAACAGGCTCGATTGGCACAGATACCCCATAGCGTGCTGTCGGTCAGCCAGAACTGCCCACTATCGGCCTTGCCAAGAGACGTGGCATTGTCGGTTCGGTTGAAACTATCCGATACCGAATTGTTGTTTGGCGTGGCGGTGACGGTCGCGGTCGGTCCGCCGGGCGTGGACGTGGCTGTGGCGGTACGAGTGGGCGTCCAGGTGGGCGCGCCCGGAGGCGCGGACGCGGCGATCGATGAGAAGTCGTCGAATCGTGGCCAATTGGCGCTGGTCCCCTGGTTCCCAACGTATAGCCCGGCGTACGTTCCCAGCGTATCGTCGAGATCGATCACCGTCGGAAGACCAGATACTACCGCGCCATCCCATCGAACCCCGATCTGGGGGCCGCTTCCGATGCCGCTAAGGGTGTGAGTCGATCCTCCCGACAGCGTCACGGACGCCGATCCCAGGATGCTCCAATAGCCGCTGGCGAGGCGCCAAATTGTGATGGTGCCAACCTGGTTGACTTCGACGACGATCATCCGTGAAAAGTCGGAACGCGCTCGGACGATCACGCCCGATGTCCCGGTTGTGCCCGGGCGTTGAATGATGCTGACGGACGCCTGGTGATTCTGGGTCGCCGCGTTCGCGATCGCGTACGCGCCCTCGCCGGACACCGTTGAGGCATAGCCCTGATTCAACGCGATCCCCATCACACTCGAATCCGTTGACCGAACTGACCAAGCCTGGCCCGAACCAGCCGCCCCCAGACTCGATGCATTGTCGGCCCTGGTGAACGGGTCCCACACCGGCGGCGTCGCCGTTGGTGTCAGCGTCGGAGTGTGGGTATGGGTTGGCGTAAACGTGTTGGTCGGCGTGTGAGTCGGCTCACCGACGGCGAGCGTGTTGGTCGGGGTTGGTGTCAGCGTGACGGTTGGCGTGTCGGTTGGGGTCGGCGTGGCAGTGTCGGTCGCGGTGTTGGTTGGCGTGGCGGTGAAGGGAAAGTCGACGATCGACGGTCGGACGCCCGAGGATCGAGCGGCGGTGTCGTAGTCGAGCCGACCGAGCGCACCCGTTCGAATGACGGTGACGTTCAGGTCAAAGGCAATTCCCCAGCGTTCGCCGGGGGCGATCAGAGTGTTGGCGGGAACGGTAAACGTCCACGTCTGAGGCGTAGCCGAATTCGTGCTGGCCACCGCGTTGGAACTCGCCTGGCCCGTCGTGTAAAGAAGGTTCGCGGTTCCATTCGAAGCGATGCGGTAGACTCGCGCCCGAGCGTAGGCCGTGCCACCGGTGGCGGAGGCTCGGAAGTGGCCGGTGAATTGCCAGGTGCCACCAAGATCCCAGTGATACTGGGCAGCCGGCGATAGTTGGTCCGACGCAAAAATCGCGATCGCACTCGCATCGTCGATGGTCTGGATGCCGGTCACCGCGATCGATCCATCGTTCGTCGTCAGGACGCCGGCCGGACCAGTCGTGTTCACCGTGTTGTAGGTCGTCGCGCCAACGATCACGTCCGCCGCGTGCAGGTTGTGGCTCAGAGGCGTGAAGGTCGCCGTCGGAGTCTGCGTCGGCGTATCGGTGACGGTTGGAGTCTGGGTTGGCGTGTGACTCGCTCCGACGGGAGTCTCAGACGGCGTCGGCGTCTCGGTCGGCGTCTCCGTTGGCGTGCTCGTCGGCGTGGCGGTGAACGCGATCGACAGAATCGAAGGCGTGAGGCGCGTCGTCTGCGCGGAGTCGCCAATCAGAAGCTGGGCATTCCCCGAGCGCGAACCAACAATGTTCACTTGAATCTCGACACCCCAGCGTTCACCCGGGCCGATCAGTGTGTCGCTCGGCACGTTGATGGTGATGTCGTGGACCGTGATGTTGGTTGAACCAACCGCGTTGCTCAGGCTCTGGGGGCTCACCGCCAGCTGATAGGAGAGTCCGTTCGCATCGATGCGATAGAGCGTCGCCTGCACGAACCCGGTCGCGCCATTCTGACTCGCACGGGTATAGACGCGGACACTCCACGGTCCCGCGAGTTCCCAATTCACTCCGGCCGGAACGGTCGTCGACGGAATGTAGATCGAGCGATTGTTGTAGCGGAAGTTCTGCAATCCAGTTGCGTTCAGAGACGCGACGGCGTTCACACCCACGCCACCCGGGGGCGTCTGGTTAATGACCAGGTAGTTGATGGCGCCGATCGCGGTGTTGGTCGGCTGGAAGCACCAATCGCACGGCGCCGCGGTCGGTGTGAATGTTGGAGTAGTGGTAAACGTGTGAGTCAGCGTTGGCGTGGGAGTCAGCGTGGCCGTGTGAGCCGGGGCCGCCGGCGTATCGGTCGCGGTCGGGGTTGGCGTGATCGTCGGCGTGTGTGTCGGCGTGGCAGTGCCGGTGTCCGTGGGCGTACTGGTTGGCGTTGGCGTCGGGGCGTTGCCGATCGCCGGAACGACGAAGGAATCGTTCGGCGCGGCGCGATCGACGCGCAACTGCGCGTTGACGCCAGTTGCGTTCACCGCGGCGGTAACCACATCCACCTGAAACTGCACGCCGTACCGCTCACCCTCGGACAGGCTCGTACCGTTCGGGACCGTGGCAGTCCAGGTCGTCTGCGTCCAGGTGGTGGTCTGGAAGTTGTTAGCGACCGCGTATTGAGATGCCGTCAGCAGGTTGGCGACTCCGTCCGGGCTGACTTTGTAGATTAGCGCTCTCGCGTGCGCGTCGGCGGGAGTCGTCGCGGCGGCGCTGGCTCGCGTGTTGAGAGTCAGGGTCCAGATGCCAGAGAGACTCCAGACCTCGCCAATCGGCACCATTGGCGACACGAATATCGAAATGCCGCCGTTGATGAGATTCTTGGTTCCCGTTGTTCTGATGTTCGCGTTCAAACTGACCGTCGTTCCATCCGGGCCGGCGGTCGTAGCGTCGAAGAAACTCTGACCATTTACCAGAGTCGTGGTGTTGTGCAGCCAGGTGGTTCCCGTCGGCGCGGCCGCGGCCTTGACCGTGCCGCCGCCATTGCCTGTGACTGGTGTTCGGGTTGGTTTTGCGCCGGTTCCGCTCGTACGGGCCGTTGGATCCGTGATGCGGACCGCGCCCGCCGCGTTCTGGTCGACGTGGTAGGCGTGCTTGGGACCGGTGACATCGAGGGTCAGGTGGGCCGGAGCCTGGTTCGAACCCGCGCGGTACGTGAGGCGGTACTCGACCGGCGAACGATCGATCTTGGCGCTGCCGTGAACCGTCACGGTTTGACCGGACACCGTCATCCCGGCGACCTCGGTGGCTCGGAGGTTCAGTTTCTCGGCGCGATCGAGGTAGGCGATGCTTCCGCGGACGGAGCCGTCATCCTGGGTCGTCAGGCTGAAGCTGATGGACCGATTCGCGCCACCACCGATGGTTGCGGAACCGGTGACGCGCCACGGCCGGTAGTCGGCTGGCGGCAAGGACGCCCGACGTTGGAGCGCCAGCTCGACCGTGCGGCCGGCGTTGACGCGACCGCGCTGGAAGGCGGTTCCGGTGCCGCCAACGCGGTCTGCCCCGTCGACGACGGCGGCGCGCAAGGCGTTTTCGTCGGCGCCAGGCAATAGGGCCGCGGCCAGCGCCGCGACGCCAGCCACATTCGCGGCCGCGGCGGACGATCCAGTGAGGTTGCCCAACCCGCCCAGACCGGTCGTGAAAATATCCTGTCCGGGCGCGCCGAGCGTCACCCACGAACCTCGGGTTGTGCTGGTCGTGGGTGCGTCCGACCGGTCAGTCGCCGCGACGGAGATCACACCTGGCAGCGCGGCCGGATAGGTGCGTGCCGCGTTGGCGCCGCTCCCGGCGGCCGCAATGACGACGATCCCGCGTGACTGTGCCTCGCGAACCGCGTCGGCCAGCGCAATCGATTCAGTCGCGCCCGACAGAGACAGGTTGATGATCCGGGCGCCGTTGTCGATGGCCCATCCGATACTCTCGATCACGTCGGCGTATGTGCCGACGCCAGCGTCGTCGAGCGCCCGGGCGATCAACAGTTGCGCACCCGGCGCGACACCGACGCTGCCCAGGCTATTCATCGACGCGGCGACGATGCCGGCGACTTGGGTGCCGTGGCCGTTCCGGTCGATCGCGTCGGACGCCGAGGAGAAGTTCGCCGTCGCGGCGATTTGGCCGCGGAGGTCGGCGTGTCGGGGATCGATGCCAGTGTCGACGATGGCGACCCTCACGCCCGGCGTACTCTTGGTCGTCTCCCACGCTTGCGGGACCTGCATGCGAGCGAGCGCCCACTGCTGAGCGTACGAGGGGTCGGTGATGACACCGGCCGTGCGCACCGGGGCATTGGGTTCAACCGATTGCACTCGCGGATCGGACCGATACGCGGCGATTGCGCTCGCGGCGCGCTGCCGATCGACGGTCACGACCTGACGCGGACCGATTCGGAAGTTCTTCTTGATCCGCCCGCCGGCCTTGGCGTGCAGATCACCCGCCTGCGTCGAACCGGTGGCGCGATAGGTAACGATCAGTTCGTCGCCGCCGGTCGCCCTCTGCGCGAACGCGGCGGTCGGCGAAAGGGTACCCAGGATACCGTTGAGAAGAAGTGCGCACGCGATTGCCACACGGGCAAGTCGCCAATGAACGCAAACCCCTGGGCTCGCCATCCACACTCCCGCGCGCGCCGATTCGTCGTTGCCCGAATTAGCCGTATCTCTTCTATCGGCTGCCTCGGATTAGCGCAATACGTGCTGCGACGTAACCGTCACGATCTCTGTACCTAATCCAGGACGAAGATCTGATCTACTGAATGATGGTGTTTGTCTCCGAGTCTGGTGGCATCCGCCTTGACGCTGTCGCCGCCAGCTTCGTCGGTCGGCGCGAGCCATCTCGTCAACGTCACTCCGCGTGCGAGCGCGGCCGGTACTGCAACGCCTCGGCGATGTGTCCGACCTCGATCGAGGCGGAGTCGGCCAGATCGGCGATCGTGCGGGCAACCTTCAGGACGCGGTGGTAGCCGCGCGCCGAGAGGCCCAGGCGGGTCGTCGCGGCGGCAAGCAAGTTGCGACCCTTCGCGTCGACGCGGCAGTGGTGGCGAATCGCGGCCGGGCCAATCTCTGCGTTGATCGTCCCGCCATCGCCGTAGCGGCGGCGCTGACGCTCGCGCGCTTGCCGCACGCGTTCGCGGACAACGTTCGACGGCTCGGCGCGGTTGTCGTCGAGAAGATGGTCGGTGTCGACGCGGCCGACATCGAGATGAATATCGATCCGGTCGAGGATCGGACCCGAGACGCGCCGGGAATACCGCGTGATCGATGCCTCGGGACAGGTGCATGCCCGGACCGGATCGCCGAGGTACCCGCACGGGCACGGGTTCATCGCGCCGATCACCATCGCCCGCGCGGGGAAGGTGCCCGATCCCGATGCGCGGCTGATCGCGATGATGCCGTCTTCCAAAGGCTGGCGCAGCGCGTTGAGAAGCGACGGCCCGAATTCGGGCAACTCGTCGAGAAAGAGCACGCCGCGGTGCGCCAGGGTGATTTCACCGGGGCGTATCTGACGGCCGCCGCCGACCATCCCGGCGTGGCTGACAGTGTGGTGCGGCGCGCGGAATGGGCGCACGCTCATGAGCGGCCGATCGCGCGGCAAGAGGCCAGCCACGGAGTAGATCTTGCTGACTTCGAGCGCCTCGTCGGTCGTGAGTGGCGGCAGGATACCCGGCATCGCGCGCGCGAGGAGCGTCTTGCCCGCCCCCGGCGGTCCGACCATCAGGACGTTGTGACCACCGGCGGCGGCGATCTCCAGCGCGCGCTTCGCCTGCTCCTGGCCCCGAATCTCCGCGAAGTCAGTGACCGCGCCAAGGTCCTCGGAGGGCGCGTTCGGAATCGGCGGTGGCGGCGCGGGACGCTCGCACCGCAAGATGTTGACCACGTCGGTCAGGTGCTCCACCGCGACGATGTCGACGCCCTCGACGAGCGCCGCTTCGCCACCATCACTCGCCGGAACGAAGACCCGGCGGATGTCGCGATCGCGCGCCAGAGCCACCATTGGCAGGACGCCATCGGTATGCCGGAGCGAGCCTTCGAGCGACAGCTCGCCGAGAAAGACGGTCCCTTCCAACTCTTCGAGGGGAATCTGTCCGCTGGCCGCGAGGACGCCGACCGCGATCGGAAGGTCGTAGGCCGCGCCGGTCTTCGGCAGGATCGCGGGCGCGAGATTGACGGTGATGCGACGCAGCGGGAACTCGCCGCCGGAGTTGCGGATCGCCGCGCGGACACGCTCGCGCGATTCCTGAATCGCGGTGTCACCGAGGCCGACGAGATTGAACGCTGGCAAC
>SCUE01000020.1 GCA_004297775.1 Chloroflexota bacterium
GTGCGTCGGAGGCGACCTCGGCTATTAGGACCGTAGAGCTCCAACCGTTACCGGCCTTCCACTCACGGCCTATCTAGGTCGTCGTCTTCAACCAGCCTTACTCGTTCATCACGATGGGAGGCCTCATCTTGGGGCCAGCTTCGCGCTTAGATGCCGTCAGCGCTTCTCCGTTCCGGACGTCAGCTCCAGGGCCATGCCCTTGGCAGGACAACCCTCACACCGTCGGTCCGTCCGCCCCGGTCCTCTCGTACTGGGGACGGCCCCCCTCAAGCCTCCTCCGCCCACGATGGATAGAGACCGAACTGTCTCACGACGTTCTGAACCCAGCTCGCGTGCCGCTTTAATGGGCGAACAGCCCAACCCTTGGGACCAACTCCAGCCCCAGGATGCGACGAGCCGACATCGAGGTGCCAAACCCTACCGTCGATGTGAACTCTTGGGTAGGATAAGCCTGTTATCCCCGGGGTAACTTTTATCCGTTAAGCCACGGCCCTTCCACTCGGCGCCGTAGGATCACTTTGCCCGGCTTTCGCCCCAGGTCGGGTTGTCCCCCTCCCTGTCAGGCTTCCTTCTGCCAATGCACTCTTCCGGCCGATTTCCATCCGGCCCGAGGAAACCTTTGGGCGCCTCCGTTACTCTTTGGGAGGCGACCGCCCCAGTCAAACTGCCCACCAGGCACTGTCCGCGTACTTGCGTACCGTTAGACTCAGGAAAATCGCAGAGCGGTATTTCACCGTCGCCTCCATACACCCCCAAAGGCATACTTCTCCGGCTCCCGCCTATCCTACGCAGCGCTCCCCCCAAACCCATGCCAAGCTGCAGTAAAGCTCCACGGGGTCTTTTTGTCCTATCGCGGGTCGGCCGCATCTTCACGGCCACTTCAATTTCGCCGGGCCCTCCGTCGAGACAGCACCCAGATCGTTACACCATTCGTGCGGGTCGGAACTTACCCGACAAGGAATTTCGCTACCTTAGGACCGTTATAGTTACGGCCGCCGTTCACCGGGGCTTCGGCTCAATCCTCATCAGATCTCCCCTTAACCTTCCGGCACTGGGCAGGTGTCAGCCCCTATACCGCGCTTTTCAGCTTCGCAGGGACCTGTGTTTTTGGTAAACAGTCGCCTGGGCCTTCTCTCTGCGCCCACCCTCGGCTCCACAACGTGCGTCGCTTCACCTACCGATGGTCCCCCTTCTCCCGAAGTTACGGGGGCATTTTGCCGAGTTCCTTGACGGAGGATCACCCGTTCGCCTCGGTGCTCTACGCACCTGCCCACCTGCGTCGGTCTCCGGTACGGTCAATCCCGCCTCTCCCTACGCGGCTTTTCTTGTCACCACAGGCTTAGTTCTGTCCATCTTCGGTCACCCAAAAATGTCCCCGTCACGCCTTAGCTTCAGTCGGTCATTTACCCCCGACCCGCCCACACGCTTGGACGCGGCATCTCCATCGCCACGCAAAACCTGCCACTGCGCTCCCCCGCTTCAGTCATGCAAGACAGGATCGGTACGGGACTATCAACCCGTTCCCCTTCGCCTACGGCTACCACGCCCTCGGCTTAGGCCCGACTAACCCGACGCGGACGTACCTCGCGTCGGAACCCTTGGGCTTCCGGCGGTGAGGCTTCCCACCTCACTTATCGCTACTCATACCGGCATCCGCACTCCTCTTGCCTCCACCAGCGTTCCCACGCTCGCTTCGCCAGCCTCGAGGACGCTCCCCTACCACTGCAACCTTCCAGTCACAATCCGCGGCTTCGGTGACGAGCTTTAGCCCCGGTTCATTGTCGGCGCGCGCACACTCGACCAGTGAGCTATTACGCACTCTTTCAAGGATGGCTGCTTCTAAGCCAACCTCCTGGCTGTCTCCGCCCGCGCACTTCCTTCTACACTCAGCTCGTACTTTGGGACCTTAGCCGACGGTCTCGGTTGTTTCCGTCTCGACGATGAAGCTTAGCCCCCACCGTCTCACTCCACGCGTCTCCGTCTACCCATTCGTCGTTTGCCGAAGGTCGGTAGTCTCGACGACCCCTCGCTTCAACAGTGCGCTACCTGATAGACGCCACCTCGCGCAGGCTGCACCTCAATGCATTTCGGGGAGAACCAGCTATCTCCGAGTTCGCTTGGCATTTCACCTCTACCCACAGCTCTTCCAACTGCTTTGCAACGCAGGACGGTTCGGGCCTCCTCGGGGTTGTCCCCCCGCCTCACCCTGGCCACGGGTAGCTCACTCGGTTTCGGGTCAACAGGACGCGACTCCGCGTAACTCCCGCTACGCTCGCCCTCTTCAGACTCGCTTGCGCTTCGACTCCAGGATTCCTCTCCCTTAGCCTCGCCACGCCCCGTTACTCGCCGGTTCATTCTTCAATAGGCACGCCGTTAGAAGACCTCTCAGCCTCCCTCCGACCGACTGTATGCTTCCGGTTTCAGGCTCTCTTTCACTCCCCTCGCCGGGGTCCTTTTCACCGTTCCCTCACGGTACTACTTCCCTATCGGTCGCTAGAGGTACTCGCGCCTTGGAGGGTGGTCCCCCCTGCTTCCCACTCCATTTCTCGTGCAGAGTGGTACTTACGTCTACAAATCACTCCGGATTCAACACCCTTCGAGTACGGGGATCTCACCCTCTTCGTCACGCCTTTCCAGACGCTTCCCCTCTGTGTCCATCCAAAGCGGGATGCCGCGCGCACCCCCACTTGTATCGTCCTACCCCGCCTGAACATAGGACGCGCGTCCACTCAGTCCAGTCGGTTTGGGCTGCGTCCGCTTTCGCTCGCCACTACTCACGGACTCGCGCTTGCTTCTCTCTCCTCAGGCTACTGAGATGTTTCAGTTCGCCTGCTTACCCCCACAAACCTCTCGGCCCGCGGTGACCTACGTTCCCGTATGCCGGGTTCCCCCATTCGGGTTCCCACGGATCAACGCCCACTCGGTGGCTCCCCGCGGCTCTCGCAACCTTGTGTACGCCCTTCTTCGGCCTCTAGCACCCAGGGCATCCCCCAGAAGCACTTCTCTACGCCTCGACGCATTCCTCGCGTATCCCGCGAGATCGACGTCATTCGTTCTGCCCGTATTGCTCGATCTTCCCTTGTTAACCATTGAGATCCCGCGGTGGAGACGAGGGGACTCGAACCCCTGACATCCGCCTTGCAAAGGCGGCGCTCTCCCAACTGAGCTACGTCCCCAAAGCTCGGACCCGGTGGGCCTGCCTGGACTCGAACCAGGGACCTCGGTCTTATCAGGACCGCGCTCTAACCACCTGAGCTACAGGCCCGAGCGCTACGCCCGGGCGGTTGACCACGAAAGAGCGACGACGATCAATGTCTTCTGACCAATTTCAATAATGACCTGGATACGAATGTCACCCCGATCGACCTGGAAGTCCCGGGAGGACCCGTGCACCGAAGCGCACCCCTCCCGCGGCTCTCCCTAGAAAGGAGGTGATCCAGCCGCACCTTCCGGTACGGCTACCTTGTTACGACTTCGTCCCAATCACCAGCTCCACCCTCGGCGGCACCTTCCAGTCACCGACTTCAGGCGTCTCCAGCTTTCGTGACGTGACGGGCGGTGTGTACAAGGCCCGAGAACGTATTCACCGCGGTGTGCTGACCCGCGGTTACTAGCAACTCCGCCTTCACGGGGGCGAGTTGCAGCCCCCGATCTGTACTGGGGTCGGCTTTATGAGGATTCGCTCCGCCTTGCGGCTTCGCTCGCCCGCTGTACCGACCATTGTAGCGTGTGTGTCGCCCAGGACGTAAGGGTCGTGCTGACTTGACGTCATCCCCACCTTCCTCCGGTTTGATACCGGCTGTCGGTCTAGAAATCCAACTAGACCCGGGGGTTGCGCTCGTTGCGGGACTTAACCCAACACCTCACGGCACGAGCTGACGACAGCCATGCAACACCTGTCTCTTTCGCCCTTGCGAGCCAACGCCTTTCAACGTCTGAACAAGAGATGTCAAGCCCTGGTAAGGTTCTTCGCGTCGCATCGAATTAAACCACACGCTCCGCTGCTTGTGCGGGCCCCCGTCAATTCCTTTGAGTTTTAGCCTTGCGGCCGTACTCCCCAGGCGGGGCACTTACTGCGTTCGCGCCGGCACGGAAGGGGTCGATACCCCCCACACCTAGTGCCCACCGTTTACAGCGTGGACTACCCGGGTATCTAATCCGGTTCGCTCCCCACGCTCTCGCGCCTCAGTGTCAGTTGTGGCCTAGAACGCCGCTTTCGCCACTGGTGTTCCGCCGGATCTCTACGCATTTCACCACTACACCCGGCATTCCACATCCCTCGACCACACTCCAGCCTATCCGTCCCGGACGCTTAACCAGGCTGAGCCCAGCTCTTTCACGCCCGACTGAATACGCCACCTACGCGCCCTTTACGCCCAATGAATCCGGACAACGCTCGCACCCTCCGTATTACCGCGGCTGCTGGCACGGAGTTAGCCGGTGCTTATTCCGTGAGTACCGTCCGTCCTCGCCCTCACGAAAAGAGGTTTACAACCCGAGAGCCGTCTTCCCTCACGCGGCGTCGCTGCGTCAGACTTCCGTCCATTGCGCAAGATCCCTAACTGCTGCCGCCCGTAGGCGTCGGGGCCGTTCCCAGTCCCCGTCTGGCCGTCCATCCTCTCAGACCGGCCACCCGTCTTCGGCTTGGTGTGCCCTTACCACTCCAACTACCTGATGGGCCGCGGCCCCCTCCGTTCGCAACCGTGCGCCTTACCACACAGCCTTTCTTCTTCTACCCCTCCGCAAAAGACCTCATGCGGGATTACCGTCCGTTTCCAGACGCTATCCCCCACAAACGGGCAGGTTAGCCACGTGCTACTCAGCCGTCCGCCACTACCGCAATCGAGCTTTCACCCCACTACGACCGTTCGACTTGCATGTTTAACGCACGCCGCCAGCGTTGGTCCTGAGCCAGGATCAAACTCGCCATGTTTCGCCGCGCCGACTCGACTGACTCACGCACAAGGCGACGACCCAGGATCGCGTCGACCCAGCAACGTGTTCGCGACATACGAGCTGACCATCGTCCGCGCCATAGCGACGCGAACCAGACTCATTCACAAGACTTTGCGTCTTGACACTCTTCCACTGTTAACAGCGCACCCGGCGTGAGTACCACGAGGGCGTAAACGGATTTGTAATCAATGGAGCCCCCGTCCGTCAACGATTGGACGGCTACCGCCTGACATGCCCTGACTGGCTTTAATGTGGGCCTCACTTGACATACGTCGATGCCAGGCTACCATAACGATGGCGTCAGAGGCTCGTCAGTCGAGCCTAAGCGCCGCTTGATCGGCGCATCGCGTGGGGGTTGCAAGCGCATTGTCCGCCGTGCAGACATGGGCGCCCGCTCGAGCGGCCGACCCACGCCAACTACGACGTAGTACTCCCTCTTTCTCAGACGCCGCCCCGGCTAGGCGGCCTCCCGCGTTGCCGATGTCGATGGTGGCAATCGCGGGCATCGTGGCGGTGCCGCTCATCATCCTCGGAACCTGGCAGGCGATCGACTCGCCGGCCGCGTTCGATCGCTTTGCCGGTCGTTACCTGCTGGCGGCTCTGGCAACCTTCTTCTTGACAGTGCTTGCGATCAAGAACGCTCAGCGGCGCGCGCGCCACGGCGTCCGCTCCCTTCATCGCGTCATCCGCCGCATCGAATCCGGAGATCACGTCGGTCCCATCGACTCCTTTCCAGAGCCAGAGTTCCAGCGCATGGCCGAGACGTGCGCGGTACTGGGCGAACGGCTCGTGCGTGCCGAGAATGCGCTCACAGAGCTGCGCGAGCGGTTCCGCATCGAGATGTCGCGCTATGAGTCTGTCGTCGAACAATTACAAATGTCGAACTACAACCTCTCGGCCGAGTCAGGCGCCCTGCACGCGCTCGGCACCGTGCTCAGCCGAGACCTCGGCACGGCGCAGATCTGTTCCGAACTGATCACGAACCTCGCCGCCAAGATCATGCACTCGCACGCGGCGGTCTTCCTCTATGACAAGGACCATTCCGAACTCATTCCTCGGGCCATTCGGGATCCGCAAAATCCGGTGCCGCTGGTGGGCGATTTCCTGGGTCAATTGCCAACCGGAGACCATGCTGTCCGCGCGGTCTCTCATCAGGCCGCGCAATCGGGACGCTCCTATTGCATCGCCGACACGCACGCCGACCCGCGATGCGCCGATGTGCGGCCAGAGACAAGGTCCGTGCTTATCGTGCCTCTCCGCGCATCGGGCAGCGTCACTGGAGTGGTGCAACTCGAACATCCCCACCGGAACGCCTTCGACCCGTCCGATCAACGCGTGGCTCAGTCTATGGCGACGACAGCCGCGGTGGCGATTGAAAACGTCCTGCTCATCCAGAACACGGCCGAACTCCACGCGCTGCAGAAGATCGATCGGCTCAAGACCGACCTACTCTGGACGGTGAGCCACGAGCTCCGCACCCCGCTGGCATCGATCAGCGGCTACGCCGACACGCTCCTTCGCAAGGACGTCGAGTTTGCAGAGCGCGACCGGCGTGACTTCCTCGCAATCATCGTGGACGAATGCACTCGCCTCAACGACTTCATCGAAGACCTGCTCCAGATGTCCCAGATCGAAGCTGGGATTCTCAAAGTCAATCGCCAATCGATGCGCATCGATCCGATCGTCGAGCGCATCGTTCGAAGCGAGCAGTCGCGCACGACCAATCACACGATCGTTTTCGATCAGCGCGGTCCGCTTCCGGCCCTGAACGCCGACGAGAAGCGTGTCACCCAGGTGTTTCGCAACTTGATCGAAAACGCGATCAAGTACTCGCCCGACGGCGGCACTGTGACGGTGCGTGGCGACGTCATCGGCAACGAGGCGGTCTTCGAGGTTTCGGACCAGGGAATCGGCATTGCGGCGATCGACATCGATCGCGTATTCGAACGATTCTTCCGCGCCGAAGCGAAGGCCGTGCGCAACGCCGGAGGCACCGGTCTCGGGCTCTCGATATGTCGCGGCATCGTCGAGACGCACGGTGGCCGGATCTGGGTCGAATCGCGCCAGAACGAAGGAAGCACGTTTCGTTTCACCTTACCGCTGGCACAGAAGCAAGTAATCCGCGTGAATTCTCAGGAGGAACCGCAGTGAAGCAAGCCACGATTCTCGTCGTCGATGACGAAGCCCGCCTTCTACGCCTCGTCAGATCGAATCTCGAACCATCCGGCTACAAGATTCACACCGCCACGGATGGCGAGCAGGGTCTGCGGATGGCCGAGATGCACGATCCGGACCTGATCATTCTCGACATCGGTCTGCCGGGAATGAGCGGCTGGGACGTTTGCCGCCGGGTGCGTGAGTACTCGACAGTCCCGATCATTATGCTGACCGCGCGCGGCGACGAACAGGACCGCATCAAGGGCCTCGAGTTGGGCGCCGACGACTACATGGGCAAGCCGTTCAGTGTTCCGGAACTGGTCGCGCGGGTGAAGGCAGTCCTTCGTCGATCGAAGCTGCCAAACGACCCGAAGCGAGAGCCCGTATTCTCGTGCGGCGATATTGCGATGAACTTCGCCCAGCGTCGCATCACCGTCAAGGGCAAGGGTGACGTCAAACTCAGCCCGACCGAGTACAAGCTGCTGTACGAACTAGTCACGAACGCGGGCCGTGTCTTGATCCACCAGGACCTGCTTCGGAAGGTCTGGGGTCGTGGCTATGGCGAAGAGACGGAGTATCTCCGCGTCTACGTTCGATACCTCCGACAGAAGCTCGAACCGGAATCATCCAAGCCCCGCTATATCCTGACCGAACCAGGCGTCGGGTACCGATTCATCGATCCGGTTCAGTTCGCCGAGAACTACTCAGCCGGCGAAGGTCACGCGATCGAGGTGATCCAGGAGGCTCGCCAGACGAGCCCCAACGAGTCCTCGGACACGTCGGAGACCGAGTCTCCCTCGGAGCTCATCGCCGCTGGAGCATAGCCACAAGTCGAAGCGCGCGGACATCCTTATTTGGTCGTCCGCGCGCTTCACTCATTCCGTCACGACCGTCGCTGCCCACCAGTGATCGCCGCCGGCATTTTCTGGGTCGGCGCCTCAGGTTGTATCGCGTCCGCGTACTGACGCGCCGAACTGACCGCGCATCGCGTCTTCCACCTTGCGATGCGTCGCCGCCACATCCGCATCAGTGAGTGTTCGATCGTCAGCCGTGTACGTGATTCGATAGGTCAGGCCACGCCTGCCGGTCGCCACCCGGTCGCCGACGTAAACGTCGAAGAGCCGCGCGTCTCCGATCAGCGGCCGTCCGGCCCGCACGATCGCGCGCCGAACATCCTCGGCCGCGACCGCGGCATCGAGTTCGATCGACAGATCCTGGCGGATCGCCGGGAATCGCTTGAGCGGTACGATCGGGCGCGTTCGACCAGTCAGATCAATCAGATGCTCGATGTCGAGCAGAGCGAGATACGCTGATTCGTCCAGGGCGTTGGCGCGCCGAGCCTCCGCGCTGACCCGACCGACCGTCCCCAAAATCACACGCTGGGGATCACGCTGATCGCCGCGCAGAATCGCGGCCGCGTGTCCTCGTCGAAAGAGCGGGAGCGTCACGGCAGTGAACTGAATATCGGTAATGCCGAGCGTGGCGAACACGCCCTCCAGCAAACCTTTGATGTCCCGAAAATCGACCGCGACGCGATCGGCCCAAGAGTCACCAGACCTGAATGCGCCCATTCCAACGCAGGCCACGCGACGCTCCTCCGGCAGGTCATCCGCGCGGCCGAGGTACAGACGCCCCATCTCGAACAAGACGATGTCGCGATCGGTCCAACGCGCGTTGTCGCGGATCGCGGCCAGCATTTGCGATACAAGTTCCGTTCGCAGTATCGCCATCTCGGCTGACAGAGGATTGACGAGCCGAATGGGCTCCACGTCAGGCATCAGCCGCGCCGAGATCGCGTCGGCGAGCGGATCGCCGGTTGGGCCAGACGGTACGCGATCGCGCGCGCCGTCACTGGTCATTGAGTACGAAACGATCTCCATTGCGCCATTTCGCGCAAACGCATCGCGAATACACTCCTCACCGATTCGCCTCGCGTCCTCCTCGATCGGCGGCGGTGAGCCGCTCGGCAGCGTTGCCGGCAGGCGATCGAAGCCGATCACACGCGCAACTTCCTCGACCACGTCAGCCGGAATGGCGATGTCGAGGCGGTGCTCCGGCGGCGCGACCCGCACGGAACTGTCCAGAGCCGATACCTCGCACCCGAGGCGACCGAGAACATCGGCCGCCTCGTCGACGCCGATGTCAATGCCCAGCAAGCGCCGAAACTCGCTGAGCGGCACCACGATCGTTCGCGCAAGATCGGGCGTCGGATAGCAGTCGGCGATCCCCGGAGCGACGCGTCCACCGGCGATCGTCTGCATGAGCCAGGCCGCCCGGCGCGCGGCGGTTTCCGCCATCACTGTCGGAATGCCCCGCTCGAATCGGCGTGACGCCTCGCTCGGCAACTGAAAACGACGCGCGGTGCGACGAATCGATCTGGGGTCAAAATTAGCCGACTCGAGAAGGATCGTAGTCGTGCGCCCCGAGACCTCGGTCGCTTCGCCGCCCATCACGCCGGCCAGCGCGACCGGCCTCGTGGCGTCCGCGATCACGAGGACGTTCGAATCGAGGACACGATCGACGCCGTCCAACGTCCGCAATGTCTCTCCGTCACGGGCTGGCCGGACAATGATCTCACCCGCCTCGATCGTCGCCAGATCAAATGCGTGAAGCGGCTGTCCAAACTCGATCATCACGTAGTTCGTGATGTCCACCACGTTGTTGATCGGGCGGACTCCGGCCGCTTCCAGACGCTCCCGCATCCAGGCCGGTGAAGGGCCAATCCTCACGTCATCAATCACGGTTGCCGTGTACCGGCGACACAAGTCCGAATCGGCGATCGAGACATGCACACGTTCGGCCGCTGGAGCGCCGGTCTCGTGTGCCCGCTCTACCGGGACTCGAACGGCGCCGCCGTAGAGCGCGCCGATCTCGCGCGCGACGCCGAGCATCGAGAGGCAATCGGACCGGTTCGGCGTCAATTCCAGCTCGAGAATGGTGTCACCGAGCACATCGGCGAGTGCCGCGCCGACCGGAGTATCGTAAGGCAGGATGAGAATGCCCGAGTGGTCGTCGCCGAGGCCGAGCTCCGCCGCCGAGCACACCATCCCAAGAGACTCGATGCCACGAATCTTCGACGGCTTCAGCACGGAGCGCCGTGGCGGGGCCTGGTGCGTGTCCCAGAGCTCGGTCCCGACCGACGCATAGGGAACGTGGTTCCCAATTTCGATATTCGGCGCGCCGGTCACAACGGTGACCGACTCGGCGCCAAGATCGACGGTCGCGAGTTGCAGACGGTCGGCGTTGGGGTGGCGGGCCAGCGCCGAGATCTTTCCGACGACAACCCCGTTCAGGTTCTCGGCTGTTGTGTGTAGTCGTTCGACGGCGACACCCGCAAGCGTCAGGCGCTCAGCCAGATCGGACGCCGGCACTGCGACGTCGATGTACTCGCGCAACCATTTCAGTGAGACTCTCATCACAGGATTCCCCCTCTCACGCGAACTGCCGCAGGAACCGCAGATCGTTCCCGTAGAAGAGGCGGATGTCCTGGATCCCATACTTCAACATCGCGACGCGCTCCGGCCCCATTCCGAACGCGAATCCGGACACGACATCGGGGTCATACCCAACCGCCCGAAGGACGTTCGGATGCACCATCCCGGCACCCATGATCTCGATCCATCCCGACTGCTTGCAGATGCGACATCCTGCTCCGCCACAGGCAAAACAGTCGATCGCTACCTCGACACCCGGTTCGACGAACGGGAAGTACGAGCAGTAGAAGAGGATCCGTCGCTCCGACCCGAACATGGCCCGCGCGAAAGCGGTGAGTGTGCCCTTGAGATCGGCCATCGTGATTCCGCGATCGACCGCCAGCCCCTCGATCTGGAAGAACATCGTCTCGTGCGTGGCGTCGATCGCCTCATAACGGTAGACGCGTCCGGGCACGACGACTCGGACCGGCGGAGCGGTGCGTTCCATGATGCGGACCTGATTCGGCGACGTGTGTGTCCGGAGCAGCATCGATCCCGGGTTCGTCGGCGTATCGATCCAGTACGTGTCGTGCATGTCGCGCGCCGGATGATCGCGCGGAATGTTGAGCAGTTCGAAGTTGTAGCGCTCCCATTCGACTTCAGGTCCCTCGGCGACCCGGAATCCGATCGACTGAAAGACAGTCAAGATGTCCCGAACGACGCGAATCGTCGGGTGAATTGCGCCCCGTCGCGGAAGCCGGCCGGGAAGCGTCACGTCGAAGTCGCCATTGGCACGTTCGGCGTCCTGTTCGAAATCACGTTGCCGCGCCTCGTAGGCCGACTCGAGCGCGGCCTTGACCTCGTTCGCGACGCGACCGATGAGTGGCCGATCCTCAGGCGCCGCCACACCGACGCCCCGCAAGAGCCTGGTCAACTGACCCGATCGGGCCAGGAAACGGAGGCGCCACGCCTCCAGTTCGTCGTTGGTTCGGGAATTTGACAGCTCATCGTGCGCCTCACGCTGGAGCGCCTGCAAACTCTCGATCACAAAACACCTCGTCCATAGTTCCAGTCAGCGCGCGCCACCAGGGGCGTCGGCGCGGCTTCCGGACGCGGTACCACCCCGCTTATCCGCTCGCACACGAGCGAATGTCTTCTTTCCCGCGCCGATGATCGGGGCGCCACCGACGCACGCTACCCGATAACATCGGCTCACGCGCGGGCTCGGAAGTGAACTTCATCGCCCGCGATCGCGGCGACCTTCCAATCAGTGGCTCACCGTCCCTGTACGACTTGGGCAACTACTCTCTTCGTCTACGCCGGAATATCTTACTTATGTCGTGTTACGGAGAACAAAAGTATAGACGCGGCAATCGCGGCATTCAACGACTCGACTCCGGGCGCCAGCGGTATCGTGACTCGATCGGTGGCAATCGCGCGAATCGCCGCGCTTTCACCGGATCCTTCCGATCCGATGACAAGAACATCGTCGAGTCGCCACGCGAACGTCTGATACGCCTTGCCATCGTGGGCGGAGGCGACGATCACGCGACGGTCCGAAAGGCGCGGTAGACCGCTGGGCTCGATGATGGTCGGGCTGAGAACGAATATCGCGGCGGCGGCGGCGCGCACCGCCTTCGGACCGAACGGGTCAGCGCCGCCAAGGCAGAGGACCTCGGAGACAGCCCCACAGGCGGCCGCCGACCGAATCATCGTACCGACGTTGCCGGGATCTTGTAGTCCGTCGAGAAGTAGTGCCAACCCAGGGGCTGCCGGCCGTCGTGGTGGCAGGGAAAAAACGGCCGCGACCGCGCCCGGTGTTCGGGTATCGCACATCGAGTCGAAAACTCGGTCTTCAACTGAGTAGAGACGACACTCGGACGGCAGCGCCTGAATCAACGTATCCAGCGTGCCTCCATCGAGAGGCGTCCGACGCGCGTAGACCGCACGCGGCACTGCACCGAGATGAATTGCATCCCGAACGAGCTTCTCGCCCTCGGCCAGAAACTCAGACCGAACCTGGCGCTCGGATCGTTGTCGCAGCGCGCGCGCCGAGCGGACCGGTTCGCTACCACGCCCGACGGACTCGATCCGCCCGGGCGCCATTGGTTAGGCCGCCGACGCCGCCTCGCGAGCCACGCCGACGACTCGTTCAAATGCAGCCGCGTCGCTGATCGCCATTTCGGCGAGCGTCTTTCGATCGAGAGACACCCCAGCGATGCGCAGGCCGTGGATGAACTCACCGTACGTCAAACCAGCCACGCGGGCGGCCGCGTTGATCCGCGTGATCCAGATGCGACGCATGTCGCCCTTGCGCTCGCGACGATGCGCGTACGCGTAAGACCAGGCGTGAAGCAGAGACTCCTTCGCCCGTCCGTAGAGCTTGTGGCTGCTCGCGCGGTGGCCCTTGGCCGCCTCGATCATCTTCTTGTGGCGCGCTCGGGCAGTTGTTCCCCGCTTGACTCGAACCATCGAAAACCCCTCCTCGTCCGACTACGCGCTGTACGGGATGAGGCTCGCGATGCGGCGGACATCACCCTTGAAGACAACCTGCATCTCGTCAAGCTGACGCAGCATGCGCTTCGACTTGTTACGTCGAAGGTGGCTCTTCATATGATGGGTGCGCATGAGCTTTCCGGTCCCGGAAAACTTGAACCGCTTGGCGGTCCCCTTGTGTGTCTTCATTTTCGGCATCGACGAATCTCCTGGAACTGGCCGATTATCGCAGGCCATCCACCGGTATGCCAGATTCAGGGGCCACACGCTCGAGGCAGAAGATTCTTGGCGTGATCGGCCCACCCCGCGACGGCATCGAAACCGTCAGAGACGGTCGATATTCGCGCCAATTGGTATTCCCATCGAGAAGTTCAACCATCGTGCGCCGACGCGTCGAGACGACGATGAAACGTGCCCCTGCCTGCGTGATGCGCGCGGCCTCATTGAAGACCTGCCCGTAGAGATCGGCCAGTCCGACTCGTTCGCCGAGCATCCCGAACGGAAGATCGGCCACGATTCCATCCGCGGTACCCGAGGAAATCGGCAAGTTCGCCAGGGCGTCGCGCACGAGAACGACGTCTCGATCGCGTCGAGACGCCGCCAGATTTGCCGAGGCTGCGACAAGGGCCTCGTCCGATTGGTCGACACCGATGGAGCGAGTCCAATCCCCGCCGCGTTCAATCAGGAGAGTGCCGGATCCACACGCCAGATTGACCAGCGTTCCATCGACAACCGGGTCCATCAATCGATGCATCGCGAACGCGATCGTCGCGTCCAAAGCGCCCGGATAATCGCGAACGCGCCACCGTCGCGAAGACGACGGACGCGGCGAAAGTCGTATCAGCAGCGACCAATCCTGGCCGTCGCGGCGCAGAGCCAGCGCGAGTTCAGCCGGCCCGTCTCCCTCGTCAATCCCCAGGCGATCACGCAGGGCCGCGCGGATTGCGACCATCACACGTGATTCGCGCCCGGCCGCGCTCAGTCGGAAAGTCGCGAAGCGATGCCCGATCGCAGTCGAAAGGCGCCCGATCTCGTCGGCGGCATCCCGCAATGTCGCGTCCGCGAGAAGGCCACTCGGCGCTCGCGTTCGAAACGAGATCACTCGATGCGCAGCCACGATCGATCGCATCGCGGTAAGCGCACGCGACGCGCTTGCGTCGACCGAGAACACACCGATGCGTCCCGGACGCGCGCCGTCCGCGACACGGGCATTGGGCAGAACCTCCGCCAACTCATCTTCGACGATGTCGTCGAGGCCAGGGTGGAACTCCAGTTCGAAGCTGTCGAGCGGTATCAGTCGAGACCCATTTGCGTGAGGTGCTCGTCATCGATGCCGAAGTGATGAGCGATCTCGTGAATCACCGTGCGTGTCACTTGATAGGAGATGTCGGCGGTGGTATCACAGTCACGCTCGATCGGACCTCGGAATATTGTGATCTTCGGCGGCGCGGCCAATCCGTACGACGCCGAGCGCTCGGTCAGCGGAACGCCTTCGTACAACCCGTACAAGGTCTCGTCGCGTCCGGTGCGCGCGCCGCGACGCTGACGCGGACTCGGTTCGTGTTCGACGACGATCGCCACATCTGCAAGGTGTTCACGAAACTTTCGCGGCAGACGACGTACCGCGCGAATCGCGACGCGCGTGAAGAACTCATCGGTGTGCGCTCGACGCGAATTGGACGATCGACCCCGCCGCGGAACGGTCACCTTGAACGATGCTAGCATGGGGTTTCGGCATGGATGGATCGACCGGGCGATCCGTTCGGATCCTCGGTTGTCGTGTCGACGACGTGACGATGGCCGAGGCAGTCGCCCGGTGCGACGCCTTGATCGCAAGCGACCGGCCCGCGGACGTCATCACCCCGAACGCCGAAATCGTGATGGCAACTCGTCGGGACGATGCCCTTCGCCAGTCAATCGAGCGGTGCGCCCTCTCGATCCCTGATGGCGCCGGCCTTCTTCTCGCCGGGAGGATTCTTGGAACGCCCCTTCGCGAACAGGTGGCGGGCACCGATCTCTGCGTCGAACTCGCGGCCCTAGCGGAGAAGCGTGGGTACAGCCTCTTTCTGCTGGGCGGACGCGCGGGTGTCGCCGAAGCCGCCGCAGGTCGTCTGCGCGCCGTGCACCCGACCCTTCGGATCGTCGGCGTCTATTCCGGCGACGCATCGCCCGCCGGCGACGCGGCGGCACGTCATCGGATTCGCGCGGCCGGGCCGGTCGATATTCTCTTCGTCGCCTTTGGCGCGCCACGTCAGGAAGCGTGGATCGCGCGTAATCAGGCCGAACTAGGGGTCCGTCTCGCGATCGGGTGCGGTGGCGCCCTTGACTTCATCTCCGGGAAGGTCGCGCGAGCGCCACGATGGGTGCGGCGCGCCGGATTCGACTGGCTCTATCGGCTAATTCGCCAGCCGTGGCGCTGGCGCCGCCAGCGCGCGTTGCCGCTTTTCGTCGTGGCAGTGCTCATGTCAGCCATTCGCCGCCGATTCGCGTCGCCCTGACCGGACGCGAAAGGCTACGAGAACCGCCAGCGCGGTGACCGCGACCAGCGCGAGGCCGAATACGACCAGTTTCACCGGGCCCGAAAGCGCCAGGCCGAATACGCCGACGATCGCGCAGGCCGTGTAGACGACAAGCACGATCTGACGCACCCCCCAACCTCGCTTGGCCAGTTTGTGAACCAGATGTGCCGAGTCCCCGCCCTTGAACGGTGAGCGCCCCGCGGCGACGCGCTGCACGATCACGATCGCCGTATCGATGATTGGCAGGCCAAGTACCATCAGGGCCGTCGCGACCTTCGCTCCGCCGACGATGGCCAGCATCGCCAGGGCGTAGCCGAGGAACCACGAGCCGCTCGATCCCATGATCACCCGTGCCGGATGGAAATTGAAGAGAAGAAACCCGAGGCAGGCCGCCGCGACACAGAGCGGCAGCGCGGCCACGCTCGCCTGTCCCAGTGCGATCGAACGCGCGAACAGGACGAGTGCCGCGATCGCCGCGACACCGCCGGCGAGTCCGTCCATCGTGTCCAGCCAATTGACGGTGTTCATCATCCCGACGACCCACACGATGGTCACGGGAAGAGCGATCGTGAAGGGCAATTCGACGAGCCCGATCCATGGGACCGAGAGATCAAACATCAACAGGCCAAAACCAGCCGGCACGACGGCGGCGACGATCTGACCGGCCAGTTGCGGCATCGGTCCCAGCCGGAGCCGATCGTCCGCGATCGCGACAACCAGGACGATCACCAGCCCGATCGCGAATCCGACCAGACGGAGTCGCTCGTCGGGATCTTCTCGCGGAATGAGTGCGAGACTCAGGACAGCCCCAACACCGAACGCGCCGATAATGGCGTAGCCGCCCGTGCGGGCAATCGGCGCGCGCTGCAGTTCGCCGGTCCGCGGTCGATCGATCAAGCCCGTACGCAATCCGAGATGGCGGGCGAGGGGAATCAGCCCAATGGCGACGATCAACGTCACGATGCCCAGGATTGCGAGTTCGATCGTCACGTCACGAAGCTCGCGTCCATCAGGATGGAACGTGCGCCAAACGCGTCTCCGGTGGCAACGCACGTTCGTAATCGGGCGACCGCATCGACGATCCGCGGATGCCGGCGCTGAGACACGATCTCGAGAATATCCGCGACTGGCGTAGCCACGACCGTCTCGAACGCGTACGCCAATTCCTCGCTGAGCCGCTCACCGGGACGAATACCCACGATGTCGATCTGGGGATCATCTACGCCCATCATCGAGGCGAGACGACGCGTCGTCGTGAGCAGCGGCACTGGATCGCCGACGGCCCCGATGTAGAGGCTCGACTCATTCGCCAGAGTCGACGCGGTCGCGAGAAGCCAAACGGCTTCTCGCCGCGTCATCCAGTAGCGCGTCATCCGTTCGTCGGTCAAGCCGACTCTCTGACCCGCCGCAAAGCGCGCCGCGAACAGTTCGATGACGTTGCCCGCCGTGCCGAATACGTTTACGAGGCGCACCGCTGTCCCCTGTGTCGTCGCGGCTGAAGATCCTCGCTCGCGCACTGCGCACTCGGCGAACCGCTTGGTGGCGCCATAGAGACTTGGCGGTCGCACGGCCTTGTCGCTCGACGGGAAGATGAAATTCGCGACCTGTCGCGAATCGCATACCTCGATCGCATCTGCGAGTGCCACGACATTGACGGCCGCCACCTGGTCGGCGTTCTCCTCGGCCAGCGGAACGTGCTTGTACGCCGCCAGAGCGAAAACCGCGTCGACCGAGTAGCTCGATACGAGGCGGTCGATTCGTGGGGCGTCACGCGCGTCACCCAGCGACAGAACCGCCCGTGACCCTAGACCGAGATCTCGAAGCCCCACGCCAAGTCGAAACAGCGAGGGCTCGTGGCTCTCGTAGCAGACCACTCGCTCGGCGCCAAGCTCGATCAACTGTCGGACCAAAGCCGACCCTATCGAGCCACCGGCACCAGTCACCAGCACGGACGCGCCGCGGAAGCGACGGGCCGGACGCTCCTCGTCGAACGCCAGCTCGGGTCGTTCGAGCAAGCCATCGAAGCGGTCGGACGGGATCATGTTCTGACGAAATGCTCGCGTCGAGACACGATCCGTGCCGCCGAGGAACGCATCGATTGCGACGTGGCCGGATCCGGTTCGAGGATCTCGGCGACCAGGGCGTCGCAGTGTCGCAGCAGCCAATCCACGTGTTCATCCAGGTCCGGATCGTCGCAGGCGTACGGCAGCCCCTCGCCACGGTATCCGCGAACTCCCGACACGTGGGCCACAAGGACGGCGTCGCCAAGGCGATCCAGCATCACCCGAACTGACGCGTCAGCTACCTCTCGGAAAGCCCGCCGCGGTTCGCGATACTCGCCGGCAATTTCTGTCTCGCTCAGCGTCATGAAGTTGCATGCCATTCCGGCGTGCGACGTGTCAAACGTTATGCGTAGCGATGGGACGGCTTCGATGCAGATCAAGAGATCCTCAGACCACACGCCGATCGGCGACGTCATCGTCGTTCCCTCGCGCATCTGGCCGATCGGTGGCACGTTCTCAATCGTCGGGGTGAGTCCATGTTCCGCGCAGACGCGCGCATAGTGACGGAGGAGCGCGCGCGAGGAGGCGAGGGCATCCTCCCGATCACGCGCCCCGATGCGCATCGATGACGTTGGCGCAATCAGATGGACGCAGGCGGACGACGCGCCGATCGCACCACCGAATCGCACAACTCGATTCAGGGTCTCACGATTCTCTGGGGAATCGCTAGTTATGTCGAAGAACTTGCCACCCAGCGCCCGAACCGGCGATTCGACGCGGAGATCGAAGTCGCGCGGCAGATCGAAGCCGTGGACGCGGTCAATGGCGTCGTCCAGCCAGCTTTCGCCCTGGATGTCGTCGGCCGCGAGATACAGCTCGATCCCCTCGGGGATGGGTGGCAGCAGACGATCGGTAAGCTGCGCCACGGTCGGGCGCGATTTGAGCAGCACGCGCGGACGCGGACGGTTCAACTCCTCGGCACCATAGCATCTCGATCGGGGTTGCCCGGTTAGACGCGTGCGAGGAAATAGTCAATCAATTCGCGCAGTCCATCTCGTAACGCGACCCGCGGAGCGAATCCCATCGCGGTGAGGCGCGACTCCACGACTGGCGCGTCACCCTTCCACCCTCCAACCGCGGGAACGTCGAACGTACGTCCTCTGCGGGACGCCTCGGACGCGACGACCTCGGCCAGATCGCGGAGCGTCACTGGATCGCCGGCCAGATTCACTGCCGAATAGCCGGGCTCATCAATCTGCGCGGCGCGAATCATCCCCGCAACCGCGTCGGATACATGAACGATCGGCAAGTGGCCGACACCCAATGCGAGGCGCGGCGCCTCGCCGTGACACGCCTGCCAGCAAAGACGATTGGCGACGGTCATGAATCGCGGATCGGTCTTGACGACTGCGCCGACACCATAGACAACGCCGAGTCGGACCGACACGACCGGCATCTTCGACCGTTCGGCGATGATGTGCGCCAGGCCCTCCAGGTACAACTTGGATAAATGCGTCAGGTCGCGCTGGAACGTGAATGGAGTGGACTCGTCGACCCGCGAGGGAAGAGGCTGGCCGTACACGCGCATTGCGCTCGCGAGAACGATTCGACCAACATCGCGGCGCGCGGCCTCCTCGAAGACAATTCTCGGCCCAATCAGGTTGGTCGTTTCGGTGTACGAGGCTGGAATCGTGCTGTCATCGGCACTCGCCTGCGCCGCGCAGAAGTAGAGGTGATCGACGGCCTCAACACTGAATGCGCGCACAACATCCGATTCCGATCTGATGTCGCCTTCAATCAACTCGAAGGCGCCGTGCCGCTCGAGCAGCGAGGTTGTGCGCCGATCGACCGAGAAAAAGTTGTCCAGCCCGATGACGCGTTCACCACGCCCGAGCAGCCGACCCGCCAGAGTCGCGCCGACATACCCGAGTCCGACGACAAGCGTCGCCACTACTGCACGCCGCGGTAGTCCGCGCCCAGAATGACCGTGATGTCGACGCCGCTCGCCAACCGCGCCCCCGTTTGGATGTTTTCCGGCGCGACGCGCAGCGCGGTCGCGAGCTTCGAAACGGTAGCCTTCTTGCCACTGCCGTTATCTATGATGACGGTTCGTGGATAGGTGGACCGGGCGGCCTGATCCGCGCGCGTCACGTTGAACGACTGGATCTGGAGCGCGGTCCGCGCCGTTGTCGCAATTCCGTCGCGCGAAGTGCCATTCAACACCTCGACCGACGCCGCCTCGCGCTTAACCGCCGGGTCGTAGAACAATTCCTGAACCATCGGACGGATCTTGTCCCGGTTCGGAATCAGGATCGTTCCGTCGCCGTTCGCGTCGATGACGAGCGTGTCATCGATCTGCCGGCTGGTGATCGCAGTCGAGGCGATCTGCCGACCGACGTTTGCGAGCGCCAGCATGTCGACAAATTGAATGTCGGTCGTGATCGAATTGCTGAGGATGCCGAACATGCGGGGCAGTTTGGGGATGAGTCCGAGATTCAGCGTTTGCTCGCGCGCGGCCTGTAGGACCTGCTGTTGCCGGCGGAGACGACCGAAGTCGGAGTCGGCGTGTCGGGAGCGCGCAAATCGCAGCGCTTGCAGCCCATTCATGTGCTGCGGTCCGACCGGAACATAGACTCGGACGATCCCGTAGTCCTCACTCGGGTACTCGTTGTCGAGTAGAGCGCGATCGACGTCGATTGTGATACCGCCGATTGCGTCGACCAAGCGCTCGAATCCCTGGAAATCGACGCGCGCCGTGTAATGGATTGGCACACCGATATTGAAACGGATCGTCCGACGGGCGAGATCTGGACCCAGCCCTGGCTTCTCCAATTCTCCGAGGAAATGCGCCACGTTGATCTTGTTGTCCGCGTAACCGGGAATGGGAACCCAGAGGTCGCGTGGGATCGAGAGCATGCCCGCGGTCAGATTCAGCGGGTCCATCGTCAGCAAGATCATCGTGTCGGAGCGGGTCGGGTGTCCGCGTTGATCGGGGCGCTGGTCGATGCCGAGGAGCAGAATCGTGACCCTGTCCTTACCGTCCCAGATCGGCAGGGGATCCTCCGGCGTCGGAATCGGCGTCGGCCGCAACGGCTGGGTGGGGGCGCCCGGAACGGCCGTCGGGCGCGTACGCCCGCCCGATACGATGACCGGGATCGAGTCGAAATTGATGATCGCCGGGCGTCCCGGTTGACTCAGACCGTCAATGACCTCACGCGCGTTGGCGAGGAACAACCATCCAGAGAGCAACCCGCCGCCGATGAACAGCGACAAGAGCAGAATGAGCGCGATGCCGGCGCCGGCAGGCGGACGGTCGGGGATTGGTGGGGCGGCATCGCGCGACAATCGCAACCTCGGGAAGAAATGGACGCTGCCGCGATTCTAGGCACGATCTTGCTCGTTTGGCGATGAACTCTCGTGGTCCCCTATACTCGTCAATCCAGTCATCGCCTCGGGAACAGATTTGTGGTCAAGAGAACCTGGCAGCCAAAACGAATACCACGCAAGCGCGAACACGGTTTTCGCGCGCGCATGTCATCGCGGTCGGGTCAAGCAGTATTGAAACGCCGGCGATTGAAGGGGCGCAAGCGACTAACGGTCGTTTAGGGTCCATCGCCATCGACGAGCGCGACCGGTCTAATCGTGTCATACCTCCAATTCGCACACTACGCCTCCGCACAGCGACCGAGTTTTCGGCTGTGCGGTCGCGCGGGCGTCCATATCAGAGACGGCAGGTCACGATGAAAGTGCTGCGCACCAATCAGACCGCGACGCGGTTTGGGTTTGTGACGGCGAAGCGCGTCGGAAATGCGGTGGTCCGAAATCGCGTGCGGCGCCGCCTTCGTGCGATTGTGCGGACCGAGCTTGGGCAGATCGATTCGGGCTGGGATGTGGTGATATCGGCGCGAGACAACGCCAGTGACGCGACCTTTGCCGAGCTTCGAGAATCCATCATCGGCATGGCGGCGCAGTCGGGAATCGTCACCGTTGCGGCCGACTCAACCGAATGAGCGGAATCGCCATTGCCCTCATCCGCGGATACCAGGTGACACTGTCGCGCGTGCTTCCATCGAGTTGCCGCTTCTATCCGACCTGCTCGGAGTATGGTCGGCAGGCGATCGCGCGCCACGGATTCGCCCGCGGCGGATGGATGGCGATCAAGCGCATCGCTCGATGCCACCCGTTCCATTCTGGCGGCTATGATCCGGTCCGCTAACCAGCAGGAGGCCTGACCACGTTCGATCCAATGGCGCTCTGGGATCAATTCGTCGTTCAGGCCGTATTCGTCCGCGGACTTGAATTCCTCTATCAGACGCTCGCGTCGTTCAATGTGCCGAGTTGGGGCGTCGCCATCATTGTCTTCACGTTCATCGTGAAGTCAGTGACTCTGCCACTCACGCTTCGCAGCGTCCGCTCGATGAAGCGCATGCAGGAGGTCCAGCCGAAGCTTCAGGCGTTGCAACGTCAGCACAAGAACGACAAAGAGCGCCTGATGCAGGAGCAGATGGCGCTTTACAAGGAACACGGCGTCAATCCGGTCGCGGGATGTCTGCCGATGCTGATTCAGATGCCAGTCTGGATCGCGCTCTATTCGGCGCTCTTTTACCTGGCGAACAATAATCCTGATTTCGCCAAGCCATTCCTGTGGATCGCGAATCTCGGCAAGCCCGAGTTCGCGGTCGAGAACTTCCCACGCGAGTTGCCGATCCTGGCAGTCTTGACCGGCGTCACCCAGTGGATGACCACGAAGATGGCTCAGCAGCCGTCGGCCGACCCGCAGCAACAATCGATGAATCAGGTCATGCAATTCATGCCCCTGATGTTCATCTTCTTCTCGCTGAGCGTTCCGGCCGGTCTCGTGCTGTATTGGGTCGCATCGAACCTCTATCAGATGGTCCAGCAGTATTTCATCACCGGATGGGGCATGCTGATACCGGTTGGCGTCCCGGCACCGGGCAGCGACCGGGCGACGCGAGACGCCCGGCAGTCGGCGCCGGCCAAGGATATCGACCTCCAGGACACTGAGGCCGTGCGAACACCATCAAACAGCGGTCGACGACGGCGCAACAAGCGTCGTTAGCGGATATCGAAGCGCGGGAGGAACGTGCGTGGATGGCGAAAGCCTTGAGTTCAGCGCAAAGACAGTTGCCGACGCGGTCAAGAAGGCCGTGCAGGCAACGGGACGCGCGGAAGGCGATTTGAGCATTACCGTGGTATCGGAGGGGCGCTCCGGTATTCTCGGCATCGGCGGCGAGGACGCACACATCATCGTGTCCGTGAAGGCGCCACCGGCGCCGGTGGCCGCGGCGAACTCGCCGGCTTCGAACGACGAAGGGGATGGCGAACGCGTTCGGCCGCGTCCGGTGCCAATCACCCCGGAGCTTACCGAAGAAGCCAGGGCGATCTTGCTCGACCTGCTCGACTTGATCGGCGTCGATACCGATATCGAGACGAAGGAACGCGACGGGAGTCTCGTCCTTGAGGTGATTGGGGAAGACCTCGGCCTGTTGATTGGCCGTCGCGGCGATACCCTCGCGGCACTCCAGTTCGTCCTCAATCTGATTGTCGCGAAACGTCAGAAGCGTTGGGCACGCGTCGTCGTCGATATCGAAGGGTATCGGGCGCGGCGGGAGGAGACCCTGTCCGACTTGGCGCGCCGAATTGCCGAGCGCGTGCGTGCCACCGGGCAACCGGTCGCACTCGAAGCGATGCCCGCCGGCGAACGACGGGTCATTCACGTGGCGCTGGCCGATGATCCTGGGATCGCCACTGGCAGCATCGGCGAAGGCGAAAACCGAAAAGTCGTCATTTCACCGAAGCGCTGAGTCGTTTGAGCAGTCCCGACTTCGTCATCGTCGGCCACGTCACGATCGACGTTGTCGCGGATGGTATGATTCCGGGCGGAACGGCAACATTCGCTGGCCGCATGGCGGCGAATCTTGGCGCGCGCGTCGGGGTCGTCACCAGCGCGGCAACGGATTATCCATTCAGCGCCGCGTTGCCGAATGTCACGATCGCTAACCGAGCCGCCGACAAGAGCAGCACATTCGAGAACCTGTATCGCGACGGGGTACGAACCCAGTACGTTCGCGCGGTCGCCGAACCACTCGACGCCAGTGCCATTCCCGCCGATTGGACCCAGGCGAGTATTGCTCTTCTCGCGCCGCTGACGAACGAGGTGCTTCCGAGCGTTGAATCTGCGTTCCCTGGAGCCCTCAAGGCGGCGACACCTCAGGGTTGGCTCCGCCATTGGGGCGACGATGGACTCGTTCGTCTTTGGGGCTGGGACACGCTCGTCGAGCGACTTCGGGGCCTCGACGCCGTCATCTTGAGCGAAGAAGACGTTCTCCGCGATGAGAGCACGATCGCCATGTTGCGGCAAGAAGTTCGTTTGCTTGTCGTGACTCGCGGCTCGGCTGGCTCGACGCTCTTCGAAAATGGACGCGCCCGCGAATTCGCGCCGTTTCCGGCGCGCGAGATTGATCCGACTGGCGCCGGCGATGCGTTCGCGGCCGCATTCCTCGTCCGATTGGCCGAAACCGGTGACTCCGGCGCGGCCTGCGAATTCGCAAACTGCGCTGCCAGCTTCGTGGTCGAAGCGGTCGGGGCAACTGGCGTGCCGACACGCGCGCAGGTCGAGGCGCGCCTACGATCACACCAATGACACGGGTTTATGCGCTCGCCAATCAAAAGGGCGGCGTCGGAAAGACGACGACCACGATCAACCTGGCGGCGTATCTCGGAATCGCCGGTAAGACCGTTCTGATCGTCGACATGGATCCGCAATCGAACGCGACCAGCAGCCTCGGGTTCGACAAACGTTCGGGACAGCCGTCGATTTACGACTCGCTCGTGGCCGGTCGTCCGATCGACGAGGTCATCGTGCCGACGGCGAACGAACGTGTGTCGCTGCTGCCTTCCGCGATTCAGCTCGCGGGCGCCGAGATCGAGCTCGTCGGAATCCTCGCGCGCGAAGGGCGTCTGGCACGGACCCTCAGCACCGTGCTCGATCGATACGATTACGTGCTGATCGACAGCCCACCTTCGCTCGGCCTCTTGACGATCAACTCGCTGACGGCCGCAAACGGTGTTCTAATCCCGGTTCAATGTGAGTACCTCGCGCTCGAAGGACTCGGGCAGTTGGTCAGCACGATCGAGTTGATACGCGACTCGTTGAATCCCCGCCTGCGCGTCGCTGGCGTCATCATGACCATGTTCGACTCGCGGACGAACCTCTCCCAGGGGGTCGTCGAGGAAGTTCGGGCACATTTCCCGAGTTTGACGTTCGAAACGATCATTCCACGCAACGTGCGCCTCGGAGAGGCGCCCAGTTTCGGGCAGGCCATCTCGACCTACGATCCCACGTCGCGCGGCGCGGCCGCCTATCAGCGCCTGGCCGCCGAATTGCTTCGCCGAGATGGGAGCCAACCGGTCAACTGCTAGAATCGGCGACTCGTGAAACTACGAATTCCCGGACCGACACCCGTTCCTGACTCAGTGCTGGCCGCGATGAGCAAGCCAATGATCAATCATCGTGGACCCGAATTCGCCAAGTTGATCGCGGATATGACGACGTCGCTCAAAGCCTGCTTTCGGACATCGGGCGACGTTCTGACACTGACATCGAGCGGCACGGGCGGGCTCGAAGCATCAATCGTCAACTTCTTATCACCCGGGGATCACGTGCTCGGGGTCACGGTCGGATTCTTCGGCGATCGCATCGCTGATATCGCTCAGGCCTACGGCGCTGACGTTGCTCGTCTTGAATTTGCGGCCGGAACCGGCGCGGATCCAGGCGCAATCCGGCGACACCTAAGCGAACGACCAGACACGCGCGCGGTGCTCGTCACACACAACGAGTCATCAACCGGCGTGACAAACCCACTTCGCGATATCGCGGCGATCGTCCGTGAAACCGATGCCCTGTTGATCGTCGACGCCGTCAGTTCTCTCGTCGGCATCGACGTGCGCGTGGATGACTGGGGTCTGGACGTTGTCACGACCGCGTCACAGAAGGCGTGGGCTGCCCCACCCGGATTGGCGATGGTCAGCGTTAGTGAACGAGCGTGGCGCGCCAATGGGTCGGCGCAAATGCCGCGCTACTACTGGGATCTGAAGGTCGCGAAGCAATGGCTCGGCCGCGGCCAAACCCAGGCGACACCTGCGATCCCGTTATTCTTCGCCCTCAACGAAGCGCTTTCGCTGATCAAGCGGGAAGGGCTGGAGGACGCGATCGCGCGTCACGCCCGAGTCGGAGCGCGGGCGCGGGCCGGCGCGGTCGATCTCGGACTCGAGCTGTTCGCCCGACCCGATGTCGCATCGAATACGGTGACGGCGATCAAGGCGCCGCCGGGAATCGATGGCAACGCCATCGTCAACCTTGTACGCGATGAGTACGGGATCGAACTGGCTGGCGGTCAAGGCCCCTTTGCCGGCAAGATCTTCCGCATCGGTCATCTCGGCTGGGTGGATGAGTCTGACATTGACGAGACGATCGACGCCCTTCGCGTTGCCCTGCCGCGCCTCGGATTCAAGGTTCCGGTCGTCGGAAAGCGGTAAGCGCCATGAGAACAGTCTCCATCGGCGTCCTCGGGGCGGGAACAGTCGGCGCTGGCGTCCTCTCGGTGCTCCAGCGAAAGGGCGACCGGATCAGTCGATCGTTGGGCGCGACCATCCAGATCCGCGGCGTCCTGGTTCGCAACCTCACCAAGTCCAGGTCGGACGACTTCGACAATGGTCTGCTCACAACTGATGTCGAACGAATTCTCGGCGATGCCTCCATCGATGTCGTCGTTGAGCTCCTCGGTGGCGAGGAGCCGGCGCGTACTTACATCGAGCGTGCGCTGCGCGCCGGTAAGCACGTCGTCACCGCCAATAAAGAGGTCATCGCAAAGCACGGCTACGAGTTGCTCCGCATCGCCGCCGATCGTGGCGTCAACCTGTTCTTCGAGGCCAGCGTTGGCGGCGGCATCCCGGTCATTCGCGTGCTCCGCCGCGACCTCGTCGTCAACGACATCTCGCAGATTCAGGCGATCATCAACGGCACGACGAACTTCATCCTGTCCGAGATGGAGGCCGGGCGCGACTACGCCGGCGCGCTGAAACAGGCCCAGGCGCTCGGTTACGCCGAGGCTGATCCGAAGAATGACGTCGAAGCGATCGACGCCGCGTACAAACTTGCGATCCTCTCGACCCTGGCTTTTCGAACCGACGTACGGCCCGATCGGATTCATCGAGTCGGGATCACCGCGCTCGACGAGAAGGACTTCCGGTACGCGCGCGAAATGGGTTATGTCGTGAAGCTGGTCGCAACCGCGCGGCAGATCGGCGACACGATCGAAGCGAATGTGCACCCCACCCTTCTCCCCGCCGAACACCATTTGGCATCCGTCAAGGGCGTCTTCAACGCCGTCCTGGTCGACGGAGACGAGGTCGACAAGCTCGTCCTCTATGGCCGCGGCGCCGGCGCCCAGCCAACCTCGTCGGCCGTCCTCGCTGACGTGTGCGCGATCGTACAGGACATCGTGTACGGCGTCGCGGAACCAATCCAGTTCCCGGAACGACAATTGGAGATTCGCGATTTCGGCGACACCGAGGCGCGTTTCTATCTCCGGTTGCTCGTTGCCGATGAGCCAGGCGTGCTCGCGCAGATTGCGCGCGTCCTGGGCGACGGTGGCATCAGCATCGCATCGTGCATCCAGAAAGAGGCCGATGCGGACGCTCGCGTCGCCGAGATCGTGATTATGACGCACGCCGCTCGCCAGAGCGCGATGACGGATGCGTTGTCCGTCATCGCCCATCTCTCCTGCACGCGCCAGATCAGCGCGTCCATTCGAGTCGATCGGTGATTCTCGCGCGCCGCAATGGCGTGCGTCGCGAGCGATGACCAGGTTCACCGCCATCGTGCCGGCGACCTCGGCCAACCTCGGTCCCGGTTTCGATTGCCTTGGCCTCGCACTTCAGATGCAGAGTGAGTTCACGGTCGACCTCGATGGACCGCCCGGGATCGTCATTGAAGGCGAGGGATCGGACTCACTGCCGCGCGACGAACGAAATCTCGTCCACAAATCGATTCGGAGTTTCCTCGATCGTCAGGGGAAGCCCACGCCCGATTTCGCGCTGCACATCGTCAACCGAATCCCGCTGTCTGGTGGGTTGGGCAGTAGTTCGGCCGCTTTGGTTGCCGCGATTATGCTCGGCAACGCAATCGGCGGGGCGAACCTGTCCGTCGGACAGATCCTGGATATCGCCGCCGATCTGGAAGGCCACCCAGACAACGTTGCCCCGGCGCTCCTCGGCGGACTGGTCGTGTCAGCGGCGACCGGTGACGGCAGCGTCACCGCGCTACGAATGCCCGTTCCACCTAGCCTAAGCGCGGTCCTCTTTATTCCGGAGTTTTCGGTCCGAACCAAGCGGGCGCGGCAAGTCTTGCCGCGCTACGTCCCACATCGGGACGCGTCATTCAACGTCGGACGCGCTGCCCTCTTGCTCGCCGCACTCGCGAACAATCGCCTCGACGCCCTGCGCTCCGCAATGCAGGATCGCTTGCACCAACCATACCGGTCACGGTTGTTCCCTGCGATGGGCGCGATCTTCGAAGGCGCGCTTGCCGCGGGCGCTGAGGGAGCCTGCCTCTCGGGATCAGGTTCAGCGATTCTGGCGCTGACGGCGCGGAATCATGGCGAGATCGGCAATGCGATGCACCGTGCCGCTGTCGCCCGCGGCGTCGACGGCCGCTGGATGCATGTTGGGATTGCGTTGGTGGGCGCGGAACTCATCACACGGTAAAGGACGGTCAGGAGAGGAAATGGACGTTCTTCATTTGCTGGTCGGTCGATCAGCCGTGTTCTTCTGCTTCATTTGTGGAATCTGGGGCGTTCTGGCCCATTTTCGGAAGGCGCCCGACGACAGCCGCTACACGTCCACCCTCATCATTGCCGAGGTACTGCTCGTCGCGCAGGCCATCCTGGGAATCACACTCATTCTTTCGGGCCGTATGCCTCCCGACCCGATGCACATCGCGTACGGCGCGCTGGCCGCGATCGTCCTGCCGGCCGTGTACGGATGGGCGAATGGACGCGGAGCGCGATTGGCGTTGCCGACCGGGATCGCGATGCTGTTCATTGGCGGCCTGGCGATTCGTGCGTTCACGACCAGCGTGGTCGGGTTCGCCGGTCTCGTCAGTCAGATTTCGCGCTGATCTCTCGCGCCGGCACTTCGTTCGGACGGGATTCATCCGGCCAACTGCCGAGGACCTTGATGAATTGGGCGTGTTCGCCGAGTTCAGCCAGCGCCTGACGCACTGCCGGATCGTCCTGATGACCCTGGAAATCGACGAAGAAGACGTACTCCCAGATGCGTCGTTTCGAAGGCCGCGATTCGATGCGAGTCAGGTTCACGCCACGCGCGGCGAAGATGCGCAGCGCCTCGTGGAGTGCGCCGGCGTGGTGCCGCACACCGAAGACAATCGCGCTCTTGTCCCGCCCGGTCGGCGGCGCGACGTGGTCACCGATAACCACAAATCGCGTGAAGTTATTGCGCTGATCCTCGATGCCGCGGGCCAGAATCGGTACTCCGAATACTTCCGCGGCTGATTCGGACCCGATTCCGGCCTCGTTCGGCTCTTTCGCAAGTTCGATCGCGCGCGCCGTCGACGTGACTTCGATAATCTCTGCGCGAGGAAGGTTCGCGCTGAGCCAACGACGACACTGAGCGAGGGCCACCGGCTGCGAGTACACCGTGTCGACTGACTCAAGCGTACCGTGCGAGCAGAGATTGGCGGAGATCTGGATCTCGATCTCGGCGCACACTTTGATGTCCATTTCGACAAACGTGTCGAGCGTGAACGACACGCCACCGTCGGTCGAGTTTTCGATTGGCACGATTCCGTAGTCAGCGTCGCCACGCGCCGTTGCGTAAAAGACCTCAGGGATCGTTCGGCACGGAACGAACTCCGTGGAAGCGCCGAACCGACGGCGCGCCGCCTCATAGCTGAACGTGCCAATCGGCTCCAGAAATGCGACGCGCAATCGACGCTGAAGGGCGCGCGAAGACGAGAGAATCTCGGTCCAGATGTGTCGCAGCGCGAGATCTGGTAACGGGCCCGTGTTCCGCTTTTCCAGGTTCTCGAACACGCGCGCCTCGCGATCCGGCACGTAAATCGGTGCCTGCTTCCCGGCCTTCAGTTCGCCGACTCGCAACGACACGCGCGCACGCTCACTCAGCAGGCGAACTAGCTCGGCATCTAGCGCGTCGATCCGCGTTCGGCAGTCATCAAGCGTGCGAAGATCGCTCAAGCGACCACCAATTCCTCGAGCACGCGCTGAACGATATCCTCATCGATGTCGCGGCGCACAGTCGGTCGTCCGACCGCTTCCAGCAACACCCACGTCAGCGTCTGCGCCTCGACTTTCTTGTCCAGATTCATCGTTGCGCGTACCTTCGCCATCGCGAGGCCGTGGGCTTTGGCGGGCAACCCAAACCGCGCAATCAGTGCGCGCTGCCGTTCGAGTACCGCCGGCGGCGTGACGCCGGCGGCGACACCGATCCGGCCCGCCCCTTCGAGGCCGATCGCGACCGCCTCGCCGTGATGGAGGCGATAGTTGGATACCGATTCGATCGCGTGCCCGATGGTGTGCCCGTAGTTGAGGATGATGCGACGACCCTGCTCGCGGGGATCTTCATGAACGACCGCAATCTTCAGGCGGCCGCTCCGCGCGACGACATTGGCCGTCCACTCCGGATCGACGCGCAGCAGCTCATCGGCGTGCGCCTCCAGGTCGTGAAGGAGTTCTTCATCCATCAAGAGGGCGTGCTTGATCGTCTCGACCCACCCCGAACAGATGTCGCGCTCGGGAAGAGTCCTCGTCAATAGGGGGTCGACCACAATGAGGCGCGGCATGTGCCAGGCCCCGACGAGATTCTTGCCAACACGGAGGTTCAGACCCGTCTTGCCACCGATGGCGCTGTCGACCTGCGAGAGCAGCGTGGTCGGCACTTGGATGACCGGCAGGCCACGCAGATACGTCGCGGCGACGAATCCGACCAGGTCGCCGACGACGCCACCCCCGAGAGCGATCAAGAAGTCGCGCCGTTCGGTTCGCTCGGCAGCGAGCCACTCGTACAGCCGCGTCGCCATCGCCAACGACTTACTCGACTCGGCGGCGGGCACCTCACGCACCGCGACCGAGATGCCGGCAGCATCGAAGCTGTGCTTGGCCGCGGCGCCGTGCAGCCGCAGGACATTCGAATCGGCGACCAGGAAGGCGCGGCCGGTCACGCCGCGAGCGCGGAGTAGGGCGCCGAGACTCCCGACGACTCCGGGCTCGACGACCAGCTCGCTTGTCGCCGTATCCGCGATCGTCACGCCATACCCCGATCGCGAGCCGCCGCGACGATCACCGACACGATCTCATTCACGCCTCGGCGCTCGGTGTCGATCGTGATATCCGCCTGAGCGTACCGTGCCTCACGGGCCGCCAACATGTCGGCAAGGCGCGCGATCGGATCGCCGCCTCGCAGCATCGGGCGCTCCTCGGTGCCGGGAGACGACGTGAGTCGTCGCACCGCCTCCTCGGCCGAAACCGACAAACGAACCAGCAAGTTTCCGTCTTGCGCGACTGTGAAGCTCTCGTCCTTCACGATCGCGCCACCACCGAGCGACACGACCTGATCGTCCCCGGCGCAGGCGGCGACCACTGCCTCAGACTCGGCCTCACGAAAGACCGATTCGCCAAGGGAACTGAAGACATCGCCGATCGGCATTCCGAATCGTGACATGATCACCTCATCGGTATCGACGAAACGACGCCCGAGGCGCGCCGCGAGTGCGCGTCCGATGGTTGACTTTCCCGAGCCACTGATTCCGACGAGAACGATGTTACGAGACACCGCTCCCTACCGCGCGGCAACCGGCATCACGGAAGCGGCGGCCTGCACCGCGTGGCGAATATCGTCCGCCACAATTCCGTAGTGCGTGACAGCGCGGATTCGGCCATCCGGCAGCGGAGAGCCGACTCGGACACCCCGATCGTCCAACCGAGCCCGGAAATCTTCCGGATTCATGACGTCCGGTCGCACCCGGAACATCACGATATTCGTGACGATTGAGGCAAGATCGATCTCGATTCCCGGCACGCCGCCAAAACCCTCCGCCAGCAATTTCGCGTTGGCGTGATCCTCGGCCAGTCGATCGACCATCTCCCGCAGGGCAACAATGCCCGCGGCCGCGATGATTCCGGCTTGCCGCATTCCACCGCCGACCATCTTTCGGTACTTGCGGGCGCGCGCGATGTACTCGTGGCTGCCGCAGAGCATCGAACCAACCGGACACGAAAGCCCTTTCGAAAGGCAGAACGTGACCGAGTCGGCCCCCGCGACCAGATCCCGCGCTGGGACACCGTGCGCGATCGCGGCATTGAAGATGCGCGCGCCATCCACATGCAGGGGAATGTCGAAGGAGTGCGCGACATCCACCAACGCGGCCATCTCGCTCACCGCGAGCGCGGCGCCACCGTGCCGGTTGTGCGTGTTCTCGACTGCGATCAGACCAGTTCGGGGGAAGTGGACGTTCTGGCCGCGAATGGCGGCCCGGACCGCCGTCAAATCGAGGCGGCCGTTGGACGTCGGCACCGGACGCAACTGGAGCGAGCCCAGCGCGGCACACCCGGCTACTTCGTACAGCAGGATGTGGCACTCATCACCACAAATGACTTCATCACCGCGATTGGTGTGCGCGAGGACACCGACGAGATTGCCTTGCGTGCCTGACGTAACCAGGAGCGCGGCCTCCTTCCCCAGCCGCTCGGCTGCCATCTCCTCGAGCCGATTGACGGTGGGATCCTCGCCGAAGACATCGTCACCGAGTTCGGCGTTGTGCATTGCCTCCCGCATCGCGGGAGATGGCAGGGTGACCGTGTCTGATCGCAGATCGACAATGCGCGTCACGCTAGACTCCTACATGCCAACGCGGTAGACCTTGTGGGTGTTCTCCGTATACGTCGAGCAATCGGCGTGATCCTGATGCCGGATAATGACGACGTGTTCGGCAATGCAGCGGAATTTCTCGTTGTACGCGCAATCGACCGCCGTGCACCGCAGGACGAGGCCCTGCGCAGCCTTCGATGCGACCGGCGGTTGTTCCACGACAGATTCTCCCAGAGCGGTTTGACGCGCCCTCAGGGCGCCCCTAGAATCGCGGCCCGATTATAGTGGTGGAAGAACAACCGGCCAGACGGTTCACGCAGGTCGTTGAACTGCGTGGGCACATCATCGACTCATTGATGCTGCCGCGCATTATGGAAGAGTTGATGGGCCTCGGCGTCGAGTACGAGATTCAACAGTTCGATGTTGGCCACCGCAAGAATGACCCCAGTTACGCGCGAATCGAACTCATCGCGCCGACCGCCAGTCTCCTGACCACCGCGGTCCGCGAGGTTGCCGCTCACGGGGCGACGACTCTCGACCTCGAGGAAGCGCGCTACGCACCCGCTCCGCGTGACGGCGTCTTTCCCGAGGGCTTCTACTCGACGACCAACCTCGACACCGACGTGAGGATCGGTGGCACCTGGGTCCGAGTTCGCTATCCCGAAATGGACTGTGGCGTCATTCTCCGCAACGGCGCGCCGGACTGCGTCCCCCTGTCTGACACGCTCGCTGGAGAATCGGTCCTGATCGCCGGAGCGGGCATTCGCGTGATTCCGGTCGAGCGATCGCGCGGCGAGACGCCAATTTTCGGCTTCATGGGAAGCACGGTCTCCAGCGAGAAGCCGAAGGCAAGTGTGGTCCGCCAGGCGGCCGCGTGGATTCGACGCGCGCGTGCCGACGGCCGCAAAGTCCTCGTCGTCGCGGGACCGGCCGTCGTCCACACCGGCGCCCGCGAGACGTTCGTCGAACTGATTCGGGCCGGTGTCATCGATGTCATCTTCGCGGGCAATGCGCTGGCGGTCCATGACATCGAGATATCCATGTTCGGCACGTCGCTCGGCGTGCCGCTCGACGGACGCCCGCCGTTGGAAAGCGGCCACGAACACCATGTGCGCGCGATCAACCGTGTTCGTGCCGCTGGAAGCATCAAGGAGGCTGTCGCCAGTGGGATTCTGACCGACGGCATCATGCATGCCTGTGTCACACAAGGAATCAAGTTCCTCTTGGCCGGGTCAATACGTGACGACGGCCCCTTGCCAGATGTGATCACCGACGCGATCGACGCGCAACGGGCGATGCGGCAGTGCATCCGAAATGGCGTGGGTGTGACCCTGATGCTCTCGACGATGCTTCACTCGATCGCGGTCGGGAATCTCCTTCCAGCATCCGTGCCGACCGTCTGCGTCGACATCAATCCCAGCGTTCTGACAAAACTGATGGATCGCGGAAGCTTTCAGACCGTCGGGCTTGTGATGGATGTCGGAGGTTTCCTTCAGGATCTTCTGGCGGAACTCACTCGGACGGAATAGGCGCGAATACGCGCCTCGACCTGAAACGCGTACCACGCCATCCCCAGCGCCAACCACACGCCGTGTATGCCGTCACGCGCGCCCCCTTCGATCACGAGGCGGCGCCAGCCCTCGCGCAATGGCGAAGTGATGAGACGTCGCGCGCTCGGCGTCTCGCCGGTGGACCGACGACGCTCGGCTTCGAGCAGCGCGTATCGCGCCTGTTTGCACAGAAACTGCCCGTAGTCGTCGTAGTTGTAATGAACGATCGCGCACGCCAGGACACCATCGCGACCGTCAAGGTGGACCAACTCGTGGACTGGGCGATCAAGATCGTACCGGGACCGATCGCGCCGAACGAGCCTCAACTGCCGATCTGGGCTCCATCCACCGCCGCGCGTCCAACGCCCGGCAATGTAGTTCCGCCGCGGCACCCAGTATCCGACCGGTGAATCCGGACCATCGCGAGCGATGACGGTCCGGATCTCAGCGGCGAGACCGGCCGACACGCGCTCGTCGTGATCGACGAAGAACACCCAGTCTGAATGCGAATTCTCGAGGGCAAACTGTCGCTGCAAGGCGTAATTGTCGAAGGGTCGGACCAGGACGCGCGCGCCCAGAGCCCGCGCGTTCTCAGCCGTGCGATCGAGACTACCACCGTCGACAACGACGATCTCGTCGGCGAATCGAAGGCATACCAGGCAGGCGCGGATGTGACGCTCGGCATCCTGAGCGATGATGGCCGCGCTGATAGTCACAGTCGCGCCAACCAGCGATACGCGTCGCGACGCTCGGCAAACTCGGCGGCGGTCAAACATCCGTTGCGAACATCGCGCACGTCGCGAATGACGCCGCGCACCAATCCCACCGCGGCGATCATTCGATCGGCCACCCGGAAAGATTGACCGTAGTGCTTGTCGAAGAACTGTCCACGACTGCGCCGGAGCGCCACGCGCATCGGTCCACGGAACTGCGCAGTCGCGGCTCCAGAATGATGCGCGAAGGCGGCCGTCGGCGTGTACCAGACCTGAAATCCCGCGGCGCGTGCGCGCCAACTGAGATCGATCTCCTCGCTATACATGAAGAATGACTCATCGAAACCGCCGATCCGATCGAGGCAGCTCCGCCGCGCGAGCATGACAGCCCCCAGCGGATGATCGACTTCGAACGGGTAGCGATACCAGCGCCTTGGGTATCGGCCGTTCATGGGTGATTCCACCAGTCGTCCGCTCAAGGGAAACGTGTCGATGACGCTCATCGCCAGATCCGGGAATCGAAAACAACTGTGCTGGAATCGTCCATCCGGGTACGAGAGTCGGCCGCCCACAATCCCGGCGCGGGGATTCTCCTTCGCGAATCGCACCAGCGCCGCCGGCGCATCGGCGATCGCCTCGGTGTCTGGATTCATGATCAATACGTATAGGCTGCGCGTCAGGCGAATGACGAGGTTTGCGCCGCCACCGAACCCACGATTGACCGCTGACGCGACGACTCTTACGGTCGGATACTTTTCTCGAACCATCTCGACCGAGCCATCGCGCGACGCGTTGTCGACCACCCAGATGTCCGTGTCCGGGCCGAACTCCCGCGCCGAAAGCATCACGGTGTTGAGGCACCGATCGAGCAGAGCGCGCGTGTTGTAGTTCACTACGACGACCGTTAGGGTCGCGACGTGAGTTACCATCCAACATGCACGAGCTGTTCACCGACGCGGCTTCCCGGAAATCCCACGCCTTCCTGGACGACGCCAGCCGAGAAGCGCACCTGGCGGCTGTCCTCTTTGATCGAAATGCGGATTTGTCCGTCGACCGTCACGCTCTCGCCCGGACGCAGCAAGCGCGCGTCCCAATCTTCGGAGCCGTCCGGTTTTCGCGTCGGCGCGAATAACCCCCAGCGGAGGGGAAACGGCTGCGGAGCGTTCTGCCAGGTTACGCCGACCCGCCAAACGCCGGGACGCTCGAAAAACGCGGGTTTGGCGGCGTCACGAGGATCGCGTATCGAGGCGAAACTCTCGGATGGAGCCTGGTAGACGTGACCCGGCGCCGGGCCCCAAGACCGAATGGGCGCCGTGCCGGTATTCCGCACCGTGATACGCACGTCGAGAATCCCGCCAAGGACGAGCGCGATGGGTGAAAAACGCACGTCGGTGATCTCGATCCGCGGCGTACCGCCGCCGGTGAGCACGATCGGGACGCTCGCGGCACTCGTGTTACCGGCCATGTCGCGCGCCTCAACGTGAATCACGTAGGGGCCGTCGGAGAGCAAGCGGCCGCCGGATAGTCGTCCACCGGTCGTTCCATCCCACTGATGAGACTGGAGCGTCGGCCGTCGATCACGCCACGGATCGATTGCGAAATAGTTGCCGCTTGCGTCCGTGGCGTAGACCGTCGACTCACCCGCTTTCGTCAGACGGTAGGTGATGCGAATGTCATCGTTCTCGCCATCGCCGTTCGGCGAGAACGTCGCCAAGTCTGTCTGCAGGTTCGCCACTTCGATCGCGACCGTGTCGGCATCGCGAATCGTGATGGTACCCGACTCAGTCGCGCCGCGTCCATCTCCGTCGTCGGCGGTCACGATCACGGTGTAAACGCCGTCAGGCAGGACACGCCGTGCTGAGGCGCCGCCATCGATCGATCCGTCGAAACGGACTTCGTAGACATCGGGCGCGCGGGTGGCGCGCTCCCGTAGAACGTAAGGTACGCCATCCGAACCCACGATCGACACTTCGACATCGGCCCGCGCATTTAGGGAATACGAAATGCGCGCCGGAATCGTGGCCGTTGCGCCATTCGGTCGCAAGACGCCATCCGAAATCGACAGAGTTGACAGGAGCGGCCGCTGCGCGCAAGCCGACAATGCAATAACGCACGTCAACCAGACTGCGAATCGCACCGTCCGGTCAGTGTAGCCAAGGGAGATCGAGCAAGACACACGCTGAGAGGGCTTCCGGCGGCGGCCTATTGTCCCAGAGGCTTGTGCCCCCAGTATCGTCGGCGCTGGCGCCTTTCACGACCGTGTTCGGGATGGGTACGGGTGGGCCGACGCCGCTCTAGTCACCGGAAACCCTCTCGACGCGTGAGTGAACGCGGGTCCAGGTACGCCACCAGGCGACCATGACCACGCGATCGGATGGACACGGGCAGGACATCGATCTCGCGGGACACGCAAGGGTGCGTCGGAGGCGACCTCGGCTATTAGGACCGTAGAGCTCCAACCGTTACCGGCCTTCCACTCACGGCCTATCTAGGTCGTCGTCTTCAACCAGCCTTACTCGTTCATCACGATGGGAG
>SCUE01000021.1 GCA_004297775.1 Chloroflexota bacterium
CACGGCCAGCAAGGGCACCCCGAGGAGGCACTGGCCGCCTACGCCGAGGTCGTCCGCCGCTTCGGCGACCGCCCCGAGGCCGCGATCGCCGAGCAGGTCGCGAAGGCGCTGGTCAACGCCGGGATCACCCACGGCCAGCAAGGGCACCCCGAGGAGGCACTGGCCGCCTACGCCGAGGTCGTCCGCCGCTTCGGCGACCGCCCCGAGGCCGCGATCGCCGAGCAGGTCGCGACGGCGCTGGTAGCTCGGATGGTTGTGCTGGAAGATGTGAGCCTGACCGGTCAGGTGGAAGATCTGACGAGAGAAATGGAAGCAATCGCACAGGCTAATTCGGCAATTCGGACAGCACTGAATGAGGTTCTCAATGCAATGCGAAGTGCGGAATAGGCGATCCACACGCACAGAGAATTTGGACCGATCGACGCCATCGCGGGTCAGTATCTCGATGACGTTCACGCGACGATCCAAGTGGCGTACTCGATTCAAGCGCCGTGGACGCACGTTACACGAGCACCGGCCGCATCTCCAACCCATGCGCCTTCAGTAGCCGGCGCCCCTTACCGCGACCTTGACCGGCTTGTCGCTCGGATGCTCCATCAGCTCGAACGCCGCTTGCGTCTCGGCGATCGGCAGCGTCGCGCCGACCAGCGCGGCGTAGTCGTAGCGATCGGCCGTGGTCGCGATCGTGCGGAGCGCCTTGCCGATCGCCTGGGCCGGCTGCGCCGCGACCGCGAACATGACCAGATCCTTGGATGTGATGTGGCGGCCGACGTTCAGCGCGACCGTCTGCTCGGTCGGCACCATCAGGCCAAGCTCGACGTACGTGCCGAGCGGGCGCAGCATCTCCAGTCCCTCGATGAACGCGGCCGGCACGCCAGCCGCTTCGAACACGACGTCGGCGCCCCGGCCGCCATCGGTCAGCCCGCGCACGCGCTCGGTGCGCTCGCTCGGGCTCGTCGCGGAGATGTCGATCGTCTCGTCGGCGACGCCGATCCGTCGGGCGACCTCGAGCGCTCCCGATGGCGCGCCCAGCAGGATGATCCGGCCGGCGCCGGCGATCCGGGCCGCCACGGCCGTCAGGACGCCGATGGCGCCGGCACCGAGGATCGCGACCGTGCCGCCGAATGCGAGCGTCTGCTCGTTCTTCCAGGATGGCAGCGAGGTCGCGCGCTCGACCGCGCGGATGCCCATCGAGAACGGCTCGGTCAGCGCGGCCGCCTCCCAGGAGACGTGGTCCGGCACCCGCCAGATCCAGGAATCCGGCCCAAGCACCAGGTAGTCGCCGAAACCGCCGGTGAAGTACGGCGGCGCGTCGACCGATCCGAAACGGTAGCCGTAGCCGGGCGGCCGCGCGCCGTCGCAGCGCGCCGTGTGGCCGTGCTCGCGGCACCAGTAGCATCGCCCGCACGGACGCTGCGAATACACGACGACGCGATCGCTCTCGCGCAGCGGGCCGTCGGTACGCATCACGTCGTTGGCGCGCCGGCCGAGTTTCAGCACCCGACCGCTGATCTCGTGTCCCATCACGACCGGCAGCGCCAGATCGAGCTTCGTGCCGACGTCCTGAAAGCGATGCAGGTCCGAGCCGCAGACGCCGGTCAGCCCGATCCCGAGCAGGATCTCGCCATCCCCGATCTCCGGCACCAGGAACTCGCGCGGCTCGACACGGCGGTTGCCGACCAGCGCCGCGACGGTGCCGCGCATCACGGCTCGACCAACGCGGCGTGGACGATGTTGCTGACGCGATCGAGACGCCGCGAGTGAAACGGCTCCTCGGAGCGGCAATTCGACAGATAGGTGAACGACAGGCCCGACTCCGGGTCTGCCCACGAGTACGAGCTGCCGGCGCCGCCGTGCCCGAACGCGGTCGGTGGCGCGACGGTGCCGATCCCGCGGACCGTCGGCGTAATACCGCGCAGGTGCGGACCGAGGCCGCGGTGCATCGGCATCCCCATGGCTTCGTCGATTCGGTCGCCGGTGTGGTTGCGCGTCACGTGTTGCACGATCCGGGGGCTGAGCACGCGCACGCCGTTCAACACGCCGCCGGCGGCGAGCATCTGGTAGAAGGCCGCCATCGCGGCCGCGGTCGCGTAGCCGCCGCCTCCCGGCTCGCCGGCCGAGCGGAACCCGGACGAGTTATTGTTGGCGATCCCGACCTGACGTTCGTCCTTCAATTCGTGCATGTCGGCGCAGCGCGCTTGCGCGCCCTCGGGCACGCCGACGTGGATGTCGACCAGGCCGAGCGGGTCGAGCAGGCTCGCGCGGATTTGAGTCCGGTAGTCGCGACCGGTCAGCGCCTCGATCAGGACCGCCGCGACCCAGTGAGCGGCGGCGCCGTGGTAATGCACTCGGGAACCCGGAGTCCATTCGAGCGTGAAGTCGCAGACCGTCCGACGCCGGAGATCGTGGTCGTTCCACACCTCGGGTCCCGGGCGCGCGCTCGGGAAGCCGGCCTGATGGGTCAGCAACTGATGGAGTGTGATCTCGCCCTTGCCGTTGCCGGCGAATTCGGGCAGGTGGTCGGCGATCCGGTCGGCGAAGCTCAGCGCGCCGCGATCGACCAGTTGCCAGATCGCGGCCGCGACCACGACCTTGGTTTGTGAATAGAGCAGCCAGAGCGTGTCGTCCCCGGCGGCGCTCGGCGGATCGACTTTGGCGTGACCGAAGGTCCGGAGCGCGGCCAGCCGGCCGTGCCGGGCGATCGCGACCTGCGCGCCGGGATATCGTCCATCGCGAACGTGGCTTTCGATCAAGGCGTACAGCCGATCGAGCTGGCTCGGGTCGATTCCGAGCGCCTCGGGCGTCGAGCGGGGCAGCGCCTCGCTCGCAGTTGATTCAGCGGCGCCGGTGCGGATTGCGTCGGTCATGTGGCTCCTCCTGGCCGCGGCATCATACAGGCGGCGCGTCGCGTGCGCGGTTCAGCACCGACCCGCGGGCGAGTCGCCTATGGGCGGTTCGTCGTTCGGCGAAGCCTACCGCGGTCCCGGTGACGAGCTCGCCAGGTCGATCGTCGACAGGTCCTCGGACCAGTTGATTTCGCGAATCTCAATGACCCGGCGCAGCTGCTTGACGATGTCGGCTGCCGACAGCGCCGCCGCCAGGGCCTCGGAAATCTGCTCCCGATGGCTCTCGGGTACCGCCGGATCGAGCGCCAGCAGGTCGAGGTACCCCACGGTCAATCCCAATCGATTGTTGATCTCGTGCTCGATTGTCAACGCCGCCAGCAGGACTCCCTTGAGGCGCGAGCGCTCCAGCGTGATCAGGGTCGCGGCCGCGGAGCCGGCGAACAGCTCCAGGAGTTCCACGTCCTCGACCGAGAGGGTACGGCCGGGTCGGGTCATGCCGAGCCACAACACTCCGAGTAACTGGCCTTTTTCGACCAGTGGGACGGCCGCCGCCGCGCGCACTCCCGCGCGGACGACGGCCGAGGATGCGTCCGAGTAGCGCGGATAGTCGTCGATCACGGCCGGCGCCTGCTCCCTCGCCGCGCGAGCCAGCTCGCCACTGGCGGCCAGTCCATCCGGTAGGTCATCAGCCATCGCCAGAGTGGTACTGAACCTGATGAGCTGCGCCTTGCCATCGTTCCACTGGAAGATCGCGGCCGCGTCGGCGTCCACGCCTGACCTTGCCTCGTCGACCAGTGCATCAAGAACACGCCGAGCATCAGTCTCGACGGCCATGCGTCGCGTGACTCTCAGAAGCGCCTCGCGCCGACGCGACTCCTTCGTGACTCGCGCATGGAGGTCTCGCATTCGTCCGACCGTTGCCCCGATGGCTATCAAAACTGGGAGTTCGACACCACCGGCCGGCCCCGATACCAGTCCGATCTCCCCGCCCGACATCATGCCGTAGAGTACCTGCAACACAAGGTACATCCCGAGTCCGGTCGCGGCGCCGGGCCAGAGGCCGCGAAGCCAACCCGCGGCCAGGATCGGAACGACGACTCCGAGGGAGGTGCCATAGATGCCCGATCGCGGTGACACCGTCAGGAAGACTCCGACGAACATCGCCGTAATTGCAAGCACGATGATTACGTCACGAATCAACGATTTACCGCCATTCCGGAACGGCTCGGACCACGTACTCATTTCATTCCCTCGACCGGGTCGGCAACGACACGATACCAAATGGAGTCTGGCCTCACCACGCGAGTCCGCCGCGACCGCGATGTGCCCGCTCACGATCGCACAAGGGACATCCACCGCGTCAGTGGCGAAGCCTCGCCTCGATCGACATACGCGCGTCGCGCGCGGCCAGGTCTGGTGGACGCGTTCCCTGGAGCACGGGCACGATGAATTCACGCTGCGCAGTCGCGATCAGGTCGAGCGGCAGGTCGGCCGGCATGTACCGCGCGTTCTCCACCGTCGTGCGTAGCGCATTCGCCTCGACATCGCTGAGCCCCATCGCATCGGTTCGCAGATTCGACAATGCTCCGCGTGTCGGCGTCAGGAGCGTCTGCCCGCCGACTTCGACATACGCGCGCAGAGCGGCCAGCGACTGGCGTAGATCCGGCGCGTGCTTTGGGATGCCGAGCATCAGGAACGCGACGCCCAGAAACGTCGGCTTCCCGTCGGTGGGAAGGGCGGTGAGTTGCCCGTCGATCGGCCGCGCCCAGGCCGGACCGCCGACGAAACCACCCGCCGTCGCCACGCCGTACGGGAATTGGCGGCCGAACCGCGCCGTGTCCAGCCCGTAGGCGCGGGTGAGCGGATGCACCTCGGGCGAGGGAAGCGCGCCGTCGAAGGCCGGTGTGACGTGGTATCTGTTCACCAGGTCGGACAGGAACGCGGCGGCTCGGATCGTGCCGGGCTCGGTCAGAGTGAAACGCGTGCCGTCGGGGCTGACGACCTCCGCGCCTTGCTGCCAGGCGACAGCCCACAGGCTGGGTGACGTTGGGGTGATCTGGCATCCCCAGGCGCGGCTGCCGCTCCCGCCGGTCAGACGCCGCGCGGCGTCCACGAACTGTTCCCACCGCCAGTCAACCGGTGGGGCCTCGATTCCGCGGGCGCTCCACGCGACGCGATTGCGCCACACCATCTCGACGGTGACCTCGATCGGCACGGCCAGCAGCTTGCCGCCATGGGTCCCGGCGCCGAGAGCGCCGCCGACGAAGGCGTCGGAGGCATACCAACTCTCCCGCGCCAACAATGGACCGAGATCGTGCAACACATCGGCGTGGGCGAGACCCCCGATCGTCGCCGGATCGATGACAACCAGATCGGACTTGAACGTGCTCGTGCGCAGCCGCTCCGCGTAGACGCGTGGCATCTGCGCCATGGGCGGCGGAATGTCGAGCGAATCGTTCTCACCGGTCGGGATCGCCAGGCTGATCGGCTGTATATCGACGTTGAACGCGCGCTCGGCGGGGATGTCCTTGGCGGCGGTGTGCAGCCGTGTCTTCAGCGGGTAGTAGTAGTCGAGTTTCGGGTAGGCGATGCGGACGGTCGGCAACTCCGGCACGGACGGCTTCGCCTTCATCGCGATGGACCGTGCGACGAGATCGATGGTGGCGCAGGCCGAGCCAAAGGGCAGCGCGATCGCGGCCGCCAGGAACGCGCGTCGTCCGAGGAAGCGCGGCCGCTTTTCCGCGATGGGCTGACCGATCGTCAAATGACCACACGCTCCCGCACGGGAACGCCTCCTGGCCGGGTGGCCCGACGCGGGGCAGTGTACTCGCTGGTACGCGCTCCGTCTTCATGATTCACGTGCCTGCCCGAACGTCCGCCACGGCGAGCCTCGTGGTTCATATACATCACTATTCGCATCATTCGATGTATGATGGATGCATATCACGAACGAGGGTTCTGTCGTGCGCACCACGATCAATCTCGACGATCGACTGATCGAACAGGCTCAGCGACTGACGGGCGTGACCGAACGCACCGCGCTCGTTCGCGAAGGGCTCAAAGCGCTCATCGAGCGTGAGAGCTCTCGACGCCTGGCCCGTCTCGGAGGCACCGAACCTGAAATCGAGGTACCTCCCCGGCGGCGCAACGGGACCGCGTGATTCTCGTCGATACGTCGGTCTGGGTGGACCACCTGCGCGACGGACTTCCGGCGTTGGCGACGCTGTTGGACGCCGGCAGGGCGCGGGTGCATCCGTTCGTTCTCGGAGAGTTAGCCTGCGGGAACCTGAGGAACCGTCGCGAGGTGCTGGATCTGCTCGCGACAATGCCCGCGGCGGCGATCGCCACGGATGCTGAAGCGCTTGCCTTCATCGAGCGGCACGCCGTGATGGGTCGAGGCATCGGATACATCGACGTGCATCTGCTGGCGTCTGCGAGTCTGGACGGCTCCGCGCGCCTATGGACGCGGGATCGGCGTCTCGCCACGGTGGCCGCGGACCTGAAACTGTCCTTCGCCGAACCCTGAGTTCGAAGAGGCGCCTCGATCTTCACCGAGGCCGACGACAGCACCGGCCTTCACGCGCAGATTCGCGACGCGGTTCGGTGCCACTTCGACGACGGGGAAATCCCGAAAGTCATTCGTCTCCACTTCGTCCGCGAGGAGCTGCTCGCGGTCTGAGGCTCCCCCGCGATCTGTTGGGGGATGACTTAGTCGTCGCGATCAGTTCGGCCGTTTCTTGAGCGTCGCGCCGCCGCCGAGTAGTCCAGAAGAGGAGAGCGTCATCGTGTCGCCCTCGATCTTGCCCGTCAGCGTGCCCAGCACCTGCGCGACCGGACCCGCATCCAGGGTAAACGTGACCTCACTGCCCTTGGCCTCCCAGCGGCCGTTGAGTCGCAACCGCGGACTTCCGGCCGGCCCGCCCAGCTCGCCCTGAAACGTGCCGTCGGAACGGATGTCGAAGCCCGACTCGCTGCTCGTCGTCGCTTGCCACTTGCCGGGAACGGTTGGCCCGGACGAGCAGGCGACCAGTGCGCCGGACATCACCGCGCCGGCAATGAACGCGAACGTACGCAGTGCCGACCGGCGGCTACGTCGGACCACGATCCCTCACCTCACCTGAAACGTCAACTGATTCGAACGGCGCATTCGCTTCGCGAGATCGCACCGAAACAGCGGCGCGACCCGCGTCTGTCGGCGGATCCGTCGTGACCGGTGGCAGTCTACCATTGGCCGGTCATTCGCGGGCGTGAACCGCGACCGGTCCGGCCGCGATCGACATGCGTAACGGAGCGTGGACATGGCGGAAACCTGCCTCGTCTATCACCACGGCGCGCGAACGGGCGACGGCGTTGCCCTGACGTTCGATGAAATGGAACTCATCGCTCCTGTCGAGTGGGTCGCGCCTCGCACAACCCCGGCGAATCGGATCTTGCGGAGCCGTTAGCGGGTCGGGCAGCGGAGTTCTCGACGACTCGAATTCGATCGACGAAGGAGCGCACCATCGACGCCGAGGGCGCGATCACGATCGAACGGGCTCAGTCCGAAGACATTCCAGCGGTCACGGCGCTCCTCACCCAGACGTGGCTCGACACGTATGGCGCTTACCTGTCCGAGCAGACGATTCGCGCGGTGACAGCCGTGTGGCACGATCCGGCTCGCCTGGCGGCCGAGACGCAGGATCGCGCGATCTACTTCGCGATAGCAAGAACGGACACCGGGTCGATCGTCGGCATGACAACGGCCCGCGAGATCGGCGACCGGACTCTGTTTCTCAGCCGTCTCTACATCCACCCGGACTATCAACGCCGTGGCATCGGCGGGAGACTGTTGCGGGCGGCGATGCGGACGTTTCCCAGCGCCCGAGTCTGCCAACTCGAGGTCGAAACTCTCAACGAACAGGCCAGATTGTTCTACGAGAGACAGGGCTTCCGCGAGAACGGTAGGCGCCAGTTCCCGATTGGCGATGGCGCGATCGAGGTCAGGATGATGGAGGTCGAGATCGTTCGCGATGGCGCGGTTTGATTCGGGTCAAACGCCCAATCAGTACTCCTGTCGCCAGTCGGCAGTCTCAACGTCCGCGAAGTCCTGGTAGTCGGAGAGGTTTGCGGTGATCAGCACAAGCCCGTTGACTCGCGCGATCGCCGCGATCTGCCCGTCGATGTATTGCGGCGTGCGCCCAATCGCCGTGAGACGAGCTCGCTCCGTTGCGTGCCAGCGCGCGGCCGTGGCATCGTAGGGGAGAATCGGAAGCGATGCGTGGACGGCTTCCTCCAGATACCGCTCAAGGACCAACCGTCGCCGCGATAATGGTAGGCGCTCGATCCCGAACACGAGTTCGTGGTACGCCGGCGCAGCCACGGCCATCTCCGCCGCGTGTTCGGCCATTCGCCGGACAACTCCTGGATCCGGCCGCGGTCTCATCGGCTCGGATAGCGCGTTCGTATCGAGAAGGAATCTGACCGTCACGCATCGACCTCGCGTCCCGGCCCTGGATCCCGCAGTCCGATCGAATCTTCGTCCGTCCAGCCACCATGAGACCAATCCACGGAGGCGCGAAAGGCGGCCACCGCCTCGCCGAAATTGGGCCGACGACTCCGCAGCCGCTGAAACTCAGGCAACGACATCACGACCGCGACCGGTTTGCCGCGCCGGGTCAGTTCGACCGGCTCGCCCATCTCGACTTCATGAACGATCCCGGGCAACCGATCGCGCGCCTCGGCGATTGAATACTGCCGTGCCATGTATCGACCCTCGATGGCTATCTCGATAGACATCGTATCACCACACTACGGCCCGCGTACGTCTGACCGCCTCTGCGCATTCGCCGTGACCAGCGCGGGTCAGTACGTGATCGTACCCCCGGTGATGTTGATCGCCTGACCGGTCATGTAATCGGCCAGTGGAGATGCGAGGAAGAGGATCACCCGCGCGACGTCCTCGGGCGTACCGGCGCGACCGAGCGGAACCTGGGCGATCCGCTGGTCGATGAGTGCACCCTCGGCCAGGCCCAGGATTCGCTGCCCCTGCTCGCGATCGATCTGGCGCCACATCTCGGTGTCGATGATGCCGGGACACACGCAGTTGACGCGGACACCACTCTTCGCGACCGCGTGCGCCAGCGTCTTGGTCATCGCGATCACGGCGGCCTTCGACACGTTGTAATGGAGGGAATTGACCCCGGTGGCGGCCTTGCCAGCCATCGACGCCAGGCTGATGACCGAGCCGCGACGACGCTCGACCATTCCAGGCAGGACCAGTTGCGACAGGAAGAAGACTGCCTTGGCGTTGATGCCGAGCATGCGGTCCCAGTCGGCCTCGGTCATCGCGAACGGCTCGACAATCTGGATGATCCCGGCGTTATTCACCAGGATGTCGATCGAACCGATCCCGGAGTTCGCGGCCTCGACGATCGCCCGACGACCGGCGTCGGTCGCGACATCGGCGCCGACCGCGGTGGCTCGACGGCCGAATTGCCGAACGGCGCGGGCGGTCGATTCGACATCCTCAGGCCGTAGATCGGCCACCGTGACGTCGGCGCCGGCCTGCGCCAGGTGCAGCGCGACCGCGCGACCGATTCCGCGTGCCCCGCCGGTGACGAGCGCGTGCTGTCCCGCCAGGAGATTTCCGACCGGAAGATTCACTGCGTCCATCACTCACATCCCATCGCCGCGCCGTTCGCCGACGCGGCGCGCGCTCAGGCCAGGCTTTCCAATAGCGCCAGATCGGCCATCTTTCCGGCGATCGCGTCCAGCAACAACGCGGCCGGCGCACCATCGGCGACGCGATGGTCGAACGTGAGGCTCAGGGTGCAGGCGCGCCGAACGACGATCTGGCCGTCACGAACCACCGCGCGCGGCGTGATCCGACCGATCCCCAGAATCGCGGCTTGCGGCGGGTTGATGATCGGATTGAATGAGTCGACGCCGTAGCCGCCCAGGTTCGTGATCGTAAATGTGCCGCCGGCCATGTCCTCCGGCTTGAGTTGACCGGCCTTCGCGCGGGCACTCAGCGATAGGACGTCGGTCGCGATGTCCGCGAGCGACCGACTGTTGGCGTCGCGAACGACCGGAACCACCAGTCCGACCGGGAGCGCGACCGCGACACCGACGTGAATCTCGCCGAGCTGAAGAATCGCGTCGTTCTCAATCACGGAGTTGAACTCCGGGAACTCGCTCAACGCCGCGCCGACGAGCTTCACGAACAGCGCGTCGTACGGCATTCCGTCGCTGAAGCGCGCCTTCAATAGCTCGCGCGTATCGGCAAACAGTTCGGCGTCGACCTCCCGCACCAGCGTCACCGGCGCGGTCGTCGTGAGACTGCCCTTCAATCGGTCCGCAATCGTCTTTCGGATGCCGACCAGCGGGATTCGCTCGCGAATGTGGCGCGGTGGCGCGGCGGGTCCGGCGGCGGCCGTTGTTGCCGAAGCGCCGCGACTGGCGGCCGCGATCACATCGGCCTCGACGATGCGGCCGCCTGGGCCGGTCCCGACGATCGTTTCGATATCGATGCCTTGCTCGCGCGCCAGGCGTCGCGCGATCGGGCTGGCACGGACCTCGCCGCCCGGCGCTCGCGGTTCTGCCGCCGTCGAGCTCGAATGCGGACGTGCCGATACCGGCGTGCTGGCCGCGCTCGGTGCCGGACTCGCCGGCGCTTCGATGGCCGGAGGCGCCTCGCCGGCGGCCAGGATGTAGCCGATGAGGGCCTGGTCAGACAGTACCGCGCCGATCTCGACGACTGGGTGGAAGGTGCCCTCCCCGGGCGCCTCGACCTGGTAGGTCGCCTTCTCGGTCGTGATCTCGATGATCGGTTCGCCGGACGCGACCTGGCTTCCCGGTGGAAGCAACCAGCCTGTCAGAGTGCCTTCGGTTGTGTACATGCCCAGGCTTGGCATCACGATCGGTCGCGCCACGTGGACTCCTTCTCTGTCGGGTGAGGGATGCTCGCTAGCCGAGCTGCTCGCGCACCGCCGCGACGATGTCGGCCGGGGTCGGCGCGTACAACTGCTCAAGCACGGCCGCGAACGGCACGGGCGCTTCGGGCGACGTGACCGTCTTGATCGGCGCGTCCAGATTGTCAAAGCCCTTGTCGGCGACCCGGGCGGCGATGTCACGCGCCATCGAGGCGGTCGGCGTGTCCTCGTCGACGACGACGAGGCGCCGCGTGTGAGCGACCGATTCCAGGATGGTGTCCTCGTCGAGCGGCGCGAGCGTGAGAACGTCGATGACCTCCGCTTCGATGCCATCGGCCGCAAGGGTCGCGGCGGCGTCGAGACACATGCGGGTCATGCGTCCAATACCGCAAAGCGTGACGTCACGACCCTTTCGGACGACCTCGCACTTGCCGATCGGCACCGTGTAGGCTTCTTCCGGGACCGGGCCGCGCGAGCCGAGGCCGAGGAACTTGTTCTCGAGGATCACGACCGGGCCGTTATCCCGGATCGCCGAAATCATCAGGCCCTTGGCGTTGTACGGCGTGGTCGGCACGACGACCTTCAATCCGGAGATGTGCGCCAGCACCGAGTACATCGTCTGCGAGTGCTGCGCGGCCGCGCCGCCGCCGTACTTCTGGGTCGACCCCGGCCGGCTGCCGTAGGTCGTGCGGATGACCAGCGGCATCGGAACCTTGCCGCCCATCATGTAGTGCATCTTGGCGGCCTGATTGACGATCTGGTCGAAGCAGACGCCGATCAGGTCGATGAACGAGAGATCGACGATCGGCCGAAGCCCGGTCATGGCCGCGCCGACACCGGCGCCGACGAAACCCATTTCCGCGATCGGCGTGTCGATGATGCGCTCGCGACCGAACTCGGCGACGAGGCCGCGACCGCGGGCGGCGAACCATCCCTCCGGCTCCGGCTTCTCCCGACCAGCGCCACCGGCGACGTCCTCGCCGATCATGATGATTGTCGGGTCGCGACGCATTTCGAGCTGAATCGCTTCGAGAACCGCCTGAGTCAGTGTCAGATCGCGCGTCGGTGCCGCGGTCGCCATGTGCGTTCCTCCTCAGTTCGCCGGGACGTAGACGTCGGTCATGAGTTCGAACGGCTCCGGCAGCGGGCTGTCTTCGGCGAACTTGACCGCTTCATCGATCAGCGCGATGTTACGGGCGTCGATCGCATCGAGCTCGGCCGCCGACATGAGGCCGTGCGCAACGACCTGTTCACGAAAACGCTTGATGCAATCGCGAGCGCGGGCGCGCTCCTCTTCCTCGGCGGAGCGGTAGCGGCGCGGATTGTCCGACGACGCGTGCCCGTGATAGCGATAGGTCTTGCATTCGATCAACGACGGCCCTCCGCCAGCGCGGGCGCGTTTGACGGCCGCCTGAGCCACTTCCCAGACGGCGAAGACATCCTGCCCATCGACCACGACGCCGGGCATCGAGTAGCCACCGGCGCGATCGGCGATGTCCTCGATCGCCAACGCGTATTCCACCGGAGTCGACTGCGCGTAGCCATTGTTCTCACAGACGAAGACGACCGGAAGTTTCCAGATCGCGGCGAGATTGAGCGACTCGTGAACCGCGCCGATGCTCGAAGCGCCTTCGCCGAAGAAGCTGGCGGTCACACGACCGTTCTTCAAGACTTTCGCCGCGAGTCCGGCCCCGACCGCGTGCGTCGTGCCCATACCGAGGATCGGGTTGACGCCCAGCGTGCCAAGAGTGATGTCGGTGATGTGCATCGAGCCGCCCTTGCCACGATTCGTGCCGGTCACCTTTCCGTACAATTCGGCCATCATCGGGCTCACGGCGACACCCTTGGCGATGCAGTGGCCGTGGCCGCGGTGGGTCGAACTGACCCAGTCGCCGGGTTCGAGCGCGGCGCACACTCCGACCGCGACTGCCTCCTCTCCGCTGTAGTAGTGCACCGCGCCGACCGGTAAGCCGGTATCGACGAGTTTCTTCAGCCGCTCTTCGAACTCGCGAATCAGCGTCATCCGGTCATACATAAAGAGCAAGGTGTCTCGCGTCGGCGTCGTCCGAGATTCAGTTGCGACCATCGCTATGCGCACCCCCCACGTTCGTTCTTGTCAACAACTCCGGGATTACCAATTGTGGCGATCCCGCTGTCGCGGGATCCGTCCGTGCCTGCTGGCGGGATTCCCGACCGGACTCACCACCGGTGACTCTCGTCCCTCGCCTGGCGAAGTCCGCCCATCATCGTGCCCAAGTCTGACTGATAGCAGATGAAGCGGAAGCCCTGCTCGATCCTCCGTCTGGCGACATCGGGTGTCGAGCAGACGTACCCGGCCACGGAGCCAGTCTCAGCCGCCGCCTCGGCGACCCTTACGACCAGTCGCTCGTGGCGCGCTTCGTCGTGTCCGCGCGCTTTCACGTCGAGCATCAGGTCGCCCGGTCCAATCAGGACGACATCGACGCCCGGAACCCGCATGATTTCACCGACGTTAGCGATTGCCGCCTCGCTCTCGACCATGACGACGAGCATCATCTCGTCATTCGCGTGGTCGAAGTACGCCGCCGCGCCAGCGGAATCGATGAGGCTGAGCCGATTGCCGCCACCGGACCGCGCCCCGAGCGGTGGATAGCGAACGACCGATGCGGCAACGCGCGCCTGCTCGGCGGTCTCGATCATCGGAACGATCACGCCCATCGCGCCCATATCGAGCACCCGATTGATCGTGCTGGTTTCGAGGCCCTTGACCCGAACGAGCGGTGCGCAATCGACCGCCAGAAATCGGCCAAGCGCATTGTTGAGGGTCGATTCCGTCCATTCTCCGTGCTGCCAATCGAGGAACAGCCAGTCGAACCCCATATGCGCCACAGTCTCGGCCACGTCGGGCGAGCCGACGACCAAAAGGGGGCCGGCTGTAACCTGACCGGCGCGTTGCTTCGCGAGTGCCAGATTCTTCTTCACCATCAGCCTCCTGCGTTCAACAGATTCCCCCTGACGATGGCGCGCGATTGGCACTGGTCGCCGCGGGGGCCTAAGGACCGGGCCATATGGTCGCACATGTCGCGGCGCCGTTTGACGATCGTCGGCGAGGCCGCTCGTGCCGGCACACGCACATGGCATCAGCATCGACCTATCTGCTCTGTCAAGGGGAGTATCCGTCGTTTACACTCGCGCGGGCTGGCTGGCCGACTCCCAACGCCTGCGGGCCGCTGGAGACCGCTGGAATTCGACAGGCGGCTTTGGATCATCACCGGATCGTCCGAGACGGATGCCCCTTCTGCCGAAACACGTCGCGTACGCCAAGTCGTGCCGCGTCGAACACTACAATAAACTGAATTGTGGCGGCGCTCACGTGATTGACTGGCCACAAACCTGGTCGATGCTTGCCAGTCTCGGGGCGATTGCCGGTGCCATTGGGACCCTGTTCTATTCGGGCCTCGTTGTCCTGACTTTGCGCGAAATGCAGACGGAGCGACTGAGTGCTGCCCGGCCCGTGATTACCTTCGACCTGCGTGAGGTGGGGTTCCCAAAGGATCTGAATACTGTCATACGTGGCAAGGCGGAGTGCCCGGTGACATTGTCTGGCTGGGTGGTCGCAGGCAACCTCGGGAGCGGACCGGCTCTTGATGCCATCATTGCGCTGCGAATTCCGGATCTCGCTTTCGATACTACGTTCGGACCGGTGAACATTGCGGCTGCACCATGCGAAATGCGCTGGTCATTCAAGGCGAACACGACTATCCCCTCGGGAGCGAAAGTGGTCACGGGCGTGGTTCAGGCCGAGTACCGAGATATCTACGCCCAAACATTCAAGTCCTCAGCTGCCCTTGAAATTCGTGTCAGCAATTTCGTGGCCGAGGCGAGCACTGGCCGCACGTTGTTTGACCGCGCGTCCAAGACATCTTTGGCGCCGAGGGGTGAAAAGGCCCGCCGAGAATCACGCGACGCAAACCGCAACAGCGGAGCGACTGATCGACAATAGTGGGACAACTGCGCGGCGCCGCTTCAGGGTTCGCTGGCACGAGTTCGAGGTCCTCGACACCAGGCGCACCGTTCTCATTTGACCGAGACGTATCGCCGAAACTCTGCCTGCGTCGCGCCAGATCCGCCGGCCGCTATTGTGCGCTCGATAGCGCGCGACCGCCGGGATCAGAATCCCATTTTCCACGCACACCGGCGTCGGTGTCGTCCGGAGGTTATGGCGATAAAATCGCGTGGTGGAGTCCGAACCGACCGCACCAGTGCCGACTGCTGGTCCACGCGGTCTCACGAGCCTCCATGGCCGTCTTGAGGATTGGTCTTACCGCACCATCGAGGAGATTGTCGGGAAGCACGAATTCGAGCCTGGCGTGTTTGATTTCAAGGAGGCCCTTAACGGTGATGGTCCCAGTGACGCGCGTGACAGACTCAACGCTTCGATCACGAGGACCGTCTGCTCGATGGCGAACACAACCGGTGGCTACGTCATATTTGGGGTCAAGGATTCCAAGGCAGCCGATCACGACGATCGGATCTGTCGGATCCGTGTCTCGTCGGAACTGCGCGCTGACTTTGGCCAGAAGCTCCGCCGAATTCAGCCGGACATCTTCTTCGAGACGGTGCCGGCTCCAATTCTCCTCCCGTCAAATTCAGGGCGGTGCGTCTTCGTCGCATACGTTCCCGCCAGCTCTCGTCGACCTCACCAGACACTGAACGATTTCGTGTTCTGGCGGCGGGGCGAGGGCGGTACCGCAGTCCAGATGAACGTGACGGAGGTGCGAGATCAGATGCTGGTCAGCGAGGAGCGCCTCCGAAAGGCCAGGCTACTACGGCTGGAGATTCAAGATTGCCGGCTCTTGGTGGAAGAACTGAGCACGGCCGGCCATCAAGTACGGTCTGTGATGCACCGCTTCGATACGACCGCGTTCAAACCATTGTTGGCCGACACGTGCGTCTTGCTTCCGGCGAATGACGGTCTCGTTGGCGACTTGCTTCGAATACCGCGCTTCGGCGCCGAGATCAATCGCTGGCTGGACCACGCAAGCTCACCTGCGCGCAGCTCTCACAAGGAGGATATCGCTGCGGACACGTCCGAGATCCAGAAGAGACTACCAGGTTTTCACGCAGAGTGCGTCGCGTGTGAACGACGCTTGGATGAGATTCTTGGTCGTCTGACTTAGCCACAGTCGGGTGAACTATCGCCACCCGTCCGACGCGTACAGCCAACGCTGAATACGGCACATTGGGCCCCCGCATGAGGCGGATCCTCGAATCGGTGAAGGAGAGCCATTGATGGACTTTGGCAATATGCTGAGCGGGCTGCCGTTCCAGGCCGGCGTGGTGACCCGAATGCTCACGCCGGAGAATCCGACCGGGGCGAAGGGCGCGGCTGCGCCCTGGGCGCCGAATCCGGACGATCCACATCTGGCCTTCAGTCGGCCGGCGATCGATCTCGGCAAGGGTTGGAAGGTGCGGCCGTTCATCGGACTGAAGTCGGGCGAAACCGTCACGATCGCCGACATAGCCGGCCCCGGTTCGATCGCGCAGATGTGGATGACGAGCGATCTGACTGAGTTCCGCGCCCTGGTGCTGCGGATGTACTGGGACGGCGAGGTGAACCCATCGGTAGAGGTGCCACTCGGCGACTTCTTCGCGATGGGACACGACGCCGCGCCGCACACCGTCACCTCGATGCCGGTGACCGTCGCGCCGCTACGCGGACTCAATTCCTACTGGCCGATGCCGTTTCGGAAGCACGCCCGGATCACGATCTCGAACGAGGGGCCGATCGACGCGCGCATCTTCACGTATTCGATCGTCTACCGACTCCAGGCGATCCCGGACGACGCGGCCTACTTCCACGCTCAGTGGCGCCGCGGCCTGACGAAGCGCGAATACCCCGAGCACACGATCGTCGATGGCATCAGCGGGCGCGGCGTGTACGTCGGCACGTATCTCGCCTGGTCGGCGCTCTCGCGCGGCTGGTGGGGCGAGGGCGAGGTCAAGTTCTTCATCGACGGCGACAACGATCTCGCGACGCTGTGCAGCACCGGCACCGAGGATTACTTCGGCGGTGCATGGTGCTTCTACCGCGATCTGGCAAACGATCGCCGCGAGCAAGAGTTTTCGTCGCCGTTCCTCGGCCTGCCGCTGGCGAGAATCGACGATCCGCGTGGACCGCGCCTGTTCAGCCTGTATCGCTGGCACATCCTGGATGCGATCGGGTTCACGCGGGATTTGCGCGTGACAATCCAGACGCTCGGCTGGTGGCCGGACCGCAAGTACGAGCCGCTGACGGACGACATCGCCTCGACTGCCTACTGGTACCAGGCCGAGCCGCACGCGCCGTTCCCGACGCTGCCGCCGGTCAGCGCGCGCTGGGGGCGATGACGAAGGTATTGCCCGGAACCATGGGGAGGTGCTCGTGAGCGAGGGCGCAGGGCACAGCCAATACTCGATGTTCATCCGATGGGATCGCCTCGACGAGATCTACATCGTGAGCGTGCCCGAGCTACCGGGTTGCCAGACCCACGGCGCTACATACGAGGAAGCCGCGAAGCGCGGCGAAGAGGCGATCGAGAGTTGGATCGAGGCGGCGATCACGGATGGCACCGACGTGCCCGCGCCTCAGACTGTGACCGCCTGACGAATCGGCGCCAGGTATCCGGAATCCGGCCGCTAGACGGGTTCGTCGTCAACCCCGACCTTGATCATTCGGTCGACGGTTTGCGACACGATAGACCGTCGAGAGATCTTCGAGTAGCTCATCGGAGATATCACGAATCTCCGACCGATCGGTGATCGCGGCCTGAAGCCGCGGAGGGACATCAACGACGCATCTCTCCAGCACACTCTTTTGCACGCCGATCGAGGACTCGCCGCTTCTGCGGTCGTGATAGATCGTCACGATGCCAGAGGATTGGTTAGGCAGCCACGCCACGAGACTGACATAGATCGTCCCTGTTCGGGAGTACAGGCGCGCGAGACCCTCCTTCTCCAAGTTGTGCGCCCATTGGCTCAGTCTACGGAGCTTCCGGAGGCGCTCCGGCGCGGCAGCGGCAATCTGAGCATCGAATTCGTCTGCTCCAGGAACCCGTGTCGTCGAGGCGGTTGTGCCCACTGTCTTCCTGCTTGCGGCGGCAGACGTTTGGCCAATCACACGCGGGACGAGTGTCGTCAGGCCAAGCCCGACAAATTGGCGTATCTCAATCGCGAGCACCTCCGCTGGATCCATTTGCCCGTTGAGAAACTCGACGGAGCGCTGCAGTTCGGGTGGGATCTGATCAGCCACGAAGACAAGGCGCACTCGGCCCGCTTGCAGGTTTGTTTTGACCTGGTGCCAGAACCGGTCGGTGTCGGAATCTGGGCCGATTAGGTCATCGATGACCAGACTTGGGTCTCGATTCTCGACTCGGCATTGTTCCTCAAAGCGCGTGCGCAGATGCTCCACCGGCCAGTAGACAACGGCGTTCGAGGCATAGTCGATCATCTGTCCGATCACCTCGCGCCGAATCCGCGTATCGCTACTGCGTTTCACTTCAACGATCGTCGGAACGCCATCCTGATCCAGAAACAGATGGTCAACAGCCCAACGCCCAGGACCATCGGACTGCGACGCGAGCGAAACCTCGCGAGAAACTAACACCCATCTTCTGGGTGTAGTCGGATCAATCTGATCGCCGGCGAGGATATTCGGATACCGGGCGAGTAGCTCCTGGAGCCTAGCCTCTGACTCATAGGGACTCTCCGTCATTTCAACAAGCTGGTCGGTCCCAGTCACCGCGAAGATAGCCCCCATTTCACCCTTTCAACCCGCGAATTTCCACCAGGCGACGGCCTCAGCAACCAAACGACTGTGGAACTGGATCCGCTGCCGGCCATTGCCCTCAGATAGAGTGGCAGATGCGCACGCCCTCCTGTCAAGCAGCGCTAAACGGCGCCAGCAGTTCAGTCGGCGTCAGCAGGATCGCCGGATGTCCGGCCGCCCACCGCCGGACCTCTTCGCTGAAGTCGGACTTGCAGAACAGGGTGTGAACGCAATCCGGGCGCACGCGTGCCACGCCGCCAAGGGCGCGCGCGTGGTCAAGGTACGACCTCAGTTCATCGCCGCCGAGCGGCGCATTTGTCCACTTGCACTCGCCAGTCAGCGCAACCTCGCCGCGCTGATCCAGGCCGACGACATCGACATCGTGATCGCCCGTCCACCATGAACCGACCCGCGCGAGCCGAATCGGCAAACGACCGGCGCCGCTCGCGGCACGCGTCCACTCGAGCGCGATGCGCTCGAAGATCGCCCCCATGTATTCGGTCATTCCCGCGAGGATCGCATCAACGACCCGCTCGGCGTCGCCGAATTCGATGTGCTGCATATTCGGTTCGATGAATTGGAACCAGAAGAGAAAGAGGTTGTCCGCAATACGATATTGTGTGCGATACGTCCGCGATTCGCGACTCTCCGTCACGGGTAGGAGGCGCTCCACGAGACCGAGATCGCCGATCAATCGATCCATGACCTTGGCGAGTCCGGTGGCCGTCGAGAATCTTGAGGCGGTGAGGATGCTGGACCACTGGTGATTGCGCTGCGCGATCGCCCGCAGAACGCGCAGCGCGCCGTCCGGACTGTACGACTCGTGATGGGCGGCGAACACGGCGCTCGGCTCGACGTAGAGGCGGGCCGACGTCGAGACCACAGAGGTCAAGAGATTCTCCCGCAGCGTGCGCGTGGGCGAAAAGAAGGAGAGGTAGAGGGGCACGCCCCCGAGCATTCCGTAGGCGGTCAGTGTGTCGATCGGGTCCGGGAAGGAGAGCATGTCAGCGGCGGCACGGAAGTCGAAGGGCGAGACCGGCACGCGCCCAGTGACGCAGCCAGCGAGCGGCGCATCGCCGGTGAAGAGTTTCTCCATCATCTGCACGGCCGATCCGCACAGCACGAGCATCATGTTCAGGTGTCGCCCGCGTTCGTCCCACCAGTTCTGCCAGATCGAGGGAACAGCGTCGTCGCGGGCCGCCCAGTACGGTATCTCATCCAGAATGAGGAGGAGGCGGTCGTTCGCACACAGGCGTTCGAGAAGGAGAAAGATCGATTCCCAGGCTGCCGGTGGATTCGCACGCAGAACCGCGTCGCCACTCTGTTCAGCGAGCGCCTCGCCGAGACGCGGTAATTGCTCCGGCGTCCCCTGTAGGCGACACCGGTAGTAGACGACCCGCTTGCCGGCGGCAAAGTGCTCGAGAAGAAACGTCTTGCCGACGCGACGTCGGCCGGTCACCGGCAGGCAGTGAGCGCGCTGGTCTCGCCAGAAACGCTCCAGTGCTTCGATCTCTCGGATGCGATTCACGAACATCGGGCGGCCTCCGCGTCGACATAGTATATCGTAAGATAGTATATCTAGATATACTATCTTCGTCATAGAATCTCTGCCGGAGATGGCGCCGGCTCATATGGACTGACCCAGGCGGGCTACCCCGCGAACAGTTGAACTCCGCCATCGACGCGCAGGATCTGGCCGGTGATGTACGACGCGGCGTCGGAGACCAGGAACGCGACCGCGCTGGCGACTTCGATCGGGCGGCCGTACCGGTCAAACGTGCCGGACTCAACGGTCCGGGCCTGATCGACCGGCCGCGTCGCGGCGAATCGAGGCGTGATGATCCCGCCGGGCGCGATGGCGTTGACACCGACCGCGAACGGCCGTAGCTGCGCCGCCAGGCAGCGCGTGTACTCGATCACCGCCGCCTTGGCGGTGGCGTACATCGCGCGCTCCGGCGTGCCGAAGAGGCCGTCGATGCTGCTGATGTTGATGATGCGACCTGAGCGGCGTTCCATCATCTCGGGCGCGACCGCGCGGCACGTCAGCACGCACGACCACAGATTCCGGTTGAAGACCGCGTGGGCATCATCGAGCGAGATGAACACCGCGTCGTTCGGGTTCGGCTTGCCGCCGTTCGGCCCACCGGTGCCGGTCGCGCCGATGTCGCCGCCGGCGCAGTTGACCAGGATGTCGATTCGACCGAGCGCGCTCCGCGTTTCGTCGACGATGCGCCGCACGGCCGTCTCGTCGGCGATGTTGCCGTGAACGGGCACGGTCGTGACACCGTGCTCGACGGCGATCGCCCGCGCGACCGCTTCGAGCGAGTCCGCCTCGTCGAACGCGCGCGCCGAAGTCGCGGTCGTGCCGTGAACGGCGACTGCGCAGCCGAGTCTGGCGAGATGGCTGGCGATCACACGGCCAATGCCGCGCGAAGACCCGGTGACGAGCGCGGTCTTGCCAGCGAGCACGCTCACGAAGCGTTCCACCGAAGCAAATCACGCGTGTCGAGGAACGGCTTCACACGCGACAGACATGTCTCGAGCAGTTGCGCATCCGTGAGCGTCGATGTGTCAATCGTGAGCTTTCGCTCGATCCACGACTGCTGGTACTCCGCGGCGAACTCGGCGCTGACTGCCTCAATATCGCCTGTAGGCACGATCGGGTAGGCATGAGGCGCCGCGATCATGCGTCGGCGCAGGACATCAGGCGTGGCCATCAGAAGAAGCAGGATCGTGTCCGGCGGCAACTGGCTCTCGACCTTGCGCAAGTACGGGATTGGGAACACGTTGTCGGGGTAGTAATACCGCCGTCCGTAAATCGCTTCCTCGATATGCATCCCGCCGAGCAGGCAATCACCATGATTGGCCAGGACATCGATGTGGTAGTAGATCTGGAAGCGCTGAAACCGCTCCTTGATGGCCGGCGGCATCGCGAGCATGGCCGTCTGATCGGCATCGCTGAGGAACTGGCGGTCGGGAATCGAGAAGTGGTCGTCCAGGTGGTGGTGGATTCCCCGGCGGTCGCCCCATTCCATGAGTGCATCGATCAGGGTGGTCTTACCGGTGTACTCGGTACCGATCACGATCAGTCGCACGTCGTTCCCCCTGTTTCGGATCGCGCGCATTCTATGCGTGCCGATGCCTCGCCCCGGTCAGTCGCGGGATGTTGTCGGGCGGGATTCTCTTTCTCGGACGACGTGATCTGGTATCAGGCTGTCATCGAGAGCGACGCCGGGCGATCGAGGCGTGTATTGTGCCACTCAGTATCCGGTACGCTGCCGGACAAATCAAATCGCGTCAGCACCCAAAGGAGCCGATGATGCCACCGATCGCCACGGCACGACAGACCGCGACATCCGTGATTCCTCGGACGGCTCGGGCCGCGGTCCTGACCGCGCAAGGCGGTCCGTTCGCGGTGCGCGAACTGCCCGTGCCGAATGTTGCGCCGCGTGGCGTGCTCCTCCGGATGGCGTTGGGTGGCGTCTGCGCAACCGACGCCCACATCTTCAAGGGCGACTGGCCGGGTTTCACATTCCCGGCCGTGCTCGGCCACGAGAATTGCGCCTGGATCGCGCGCCTCGGCGAAGAGATCGCGACCGACTTCCTCGGCGAGCCGCTGACCGAGGGCGATCTGGTCATTCCGCGTGTGGCCGGTTGTGGACGCTGCTGGTACTGCCTGTGCGGCGGCGCGATGCGCTGGTGTCCGAACCGGAAGTCCGCGCCCGGCGTCGGCGGCGGCCTGGCGCTGTCCGGCGGGTGGGCAGAGTACATGTATATTGAGGCGGACTCGCTCCAGATGTTCAAGACGATCGCGCCGCCCGATGTCGCGGTCCTGACCGAGCCGATGGCGACCTGCGTCGGCGGGATCGAGCGATCGCAGTTACGCCTCGGCGAGACCGTGGTCGTTCAGGGCGCCGGCCCGATCGGGCTTCTGACCGCCGCCTGCGCGCGGCTCGCCGGCGCCGGTCGGCTGATCATGGTCGGCGGCCCGGCCGATCGACTCGAGTTGGCGCGGGAGTTCGGCGTCGATCTCACGATCGACATCGACGCGGTGCGCGATCCGGCCGAGCGGTCCCGTCAGGTCCTCGCCGCGACGCCGCGCGGATTCGGCGCCGACCTCGTGCTGGGTTGCGTCGGGCATCCGTCGGCCGTCGGCGAGGGGTTGCAGTATCTACGGCCCGGCAACGCGCGGATGGTCGAGATCGGCAACGCGACCGGCGGCGGCTCCTTCCCGCTCCGGCCGTCGCCCGATCTCGTCTACAAGAACTCGACGTTGCACGGCTTCTGGGGCACGACGACCGAGCACTGGATCTCGGCGCTGCGCGTGCTCGAACGGCGCGCGCTACCGTTCGGCAAGGTCGTAACGCACCGCCTGCCGCTCGATCGCGCCGCCGACGCGATCGCGGCGCTGAACGGTGACTATCGCATCGACGGCCGAACGGCGCTCAAGGTCGCGATCGAGCCGGGAGCGAAGTAACAGCGCGCTATGAGAGCGCTGACGCGCAATCGGCCGCCTCCATCCTCAGAATCGCCACGACCGCCGAGGCGTCGAGGATCATCGAGGCAGACCGCGCTCATCGTACAGGAGGTCGCCGCGATCGACGGAGAGGTACGGCTCCTTCAACCGAGCGGCGCAGTCGCGGCCAGTCGCCAGGAGACGGTCCGCGAGACCACCGGCGCGTTGCCGCCTTTCCCGATCAAGCCGCTCTCGAACGGCCTGGGTGACCGCGGCGGTCAGCGTTTCGCCGGTCAGCGTCGCTAGTTCACGCGCCAACTCGTGCGTCTCACGGTTCTTGATATTCATTCCCATGATCAAACCATTTCTACCTTGATTGACATCACCTCTACCATCGAACCGGCCTTGAACCCGCACCAGGCTCGCACGACGCTGAACGGCGCTGTGAACTCCCGGTCAGTCCCGCGCGCGGCAGTGCCGGCAGACGTGGGCTCCTACTGGCTCGCCTGGGTCGCCACTGTCACCTTCTTCGCAGGCTTCTACTCGTTGGTGGTGCCGCTGCCACGCTACCTCGGCGCGGTCGGCCTACCCGACTGGCAGATCGGCTTCGTGCTCGGCGCATTCGGTGTCGCTTCACTGATTGGCCGCCCGATCGCGGGCGTCGCAAGCGACCGATACGGCTCGCGCTGGGTCATGCTCGTCGGGGCCGCCTCGCTCGCGTTCGGAGCGTTCGGCGTCGCCGCCACCACCAACGTCGCCTTGCTCTTCTTCCTGCGCGTCCTCCAGGCGATCGGCTACGTCGCCTTCACCACCGCTGGTACGGCTCTGGTCGTCTCACTGGTCGCGCCGGAGGAGCGGGCAAACCGGCTGGCGGTCTTCGGCGTCGCGGCGAACGTCGCAATTTCGCTGACGCCAGCCGCGATCACGGCCCTGATCGAGGTCGCCTCAGTTGAGGCCGGACTGGTTGCCTCTGGTGCTCTTGCGCTGGTTGGCGGGCTGCTCGCAATGCTCCTGCCGTCGAGGACCGCCCGCGACAGCGGCGACGTCCCCAGCGTCCAGTGGGCGATCCCGCAACGCCTGTGGCTGCCGATGCTCGCGGCTGCCCTGCTCGGCGCCGGCTTCGCTGCCTTCTTCCAGTTCGCGCCGATCCTGGCCGAGCGGCGGTCCGTCACACCCGGCTTGCTCTATACCGTCTACGGCGCGGCGATTATCGCCACCAGGCTGGTCGGCGGACGCATGCTCGATCGGTTCGAGGTCGGCCGGATCGTCATGCTGGCGGCCGCGATCATGGCTGTCGGTCAGGCCCTGATCGCCTCGACGAGCGACCTCGCGCTCCTACTGCTTGCCGCGGCGCTGGTAGCCGTCAGTGGCGGCCTATTCCACCCGGCCCTGATCGCGCATCACGCCACGCTGCTTCCGGACGCGCCCGGGCGCGCCAGCGCCGCCTTCTACGTCGCGTTCGACCTCGGGATCGGCCTCGGCAGTTGGCTCTTCGGCGTCGCGCTCCAGTTCGCCGGGCTGCCCGGCCTCTACTGGACCGCCGCGGCCCTCGCCGCCGCGGTAGTGCCACTCGCGCCGCTGCTTAGAAGAGGTGACCGCGTCTGACTCACCCGTGTACGGGCTGCGAGACGCAACCGCGCGCCGACGGCCTTGGCGCACGCAACGATCGACCGGAATCGTGCGACGTTCGCGGTGGCCTTCGCGCCGTCCGGTGTGTTGACCGGACGATCCCGGAAGCCGTCGATCGCGCCCGCCATCACCTGAAGATCGGGAACAGCGCCCGCGCGTTACGGTGCATGAGCGGATCGATCGCGTCGAACGCGGCGCGTTCGGTCAGCCAATCGTCGGCGACGAGCTCGTCGAGCGCCTGCGCCAGGCCCTGTCGCGCGATCGCGGCGTGCCCGACGATCGGTTCGACCACGCCGTAGTCGCCGCCGAATGTGAGCAGCTTGTTGATCGGCGCGGCGAGGACGAACTCCTTGACGAAGCGCGTCGTCGCGAGCGGGTTGATGATCCATGCCCAGCAGAGGTCGATCGAGACGTTGCGATAGTGCTTGGCGAGGGCGATGTACTCGTCCTGATACGGGTAGCCGATGTGCATGAGAATGAAGCTCACGTTTGGGTAGTCGGCGAAGAGTGGGCAGAGATCGCCCGCGTTCTGGCGAACGCGTTCGAGCGGCATGCGGTCCGATCCGGCGTAGTAGCCACAGTGCAATTTCACCGGCAGGCGCGCCGCGGCCGCGCCGTCGAGACAGCGGCGCATAAGGTGGTCTTCGAGCGCCTTGCGATCGGCCGCCGCGAGTTCCTCTCCGGCCAGAAAACGCGCGAAGATCGGTCGAGCGTCATCGGACGACACCGGCTCATAGTTCAATCGACGCTGGTACGCGGCCTGCGACTTCACCGCGTCGGCCCGCGGTCCGTACGTGGCGAAGGCCCACTCGATGATCGCGTGCCAGTCGTCGAGGCTGTGAACCGCGATCCCCGAGCGCCGCGACATCCCATCGACGGCCGCCCGATCGAGTCCAGTCGAAAACGGAACGAGGCTGAGATCCTGTTGCAGGAGCGCCGGATCGGCCGTCTCGCAGAAGAAAGTCTCAAGTGAGTTCACCTGGCAGACCTCGACCCCGGCCGCCGCGATGACCTCGCGGTAGTAGCCAGGCCGGGCGCGGTGCCGCATAAGATCGCTGACGCGGACGAACGACTCGGCATCGAGGTGCTCGACACCGAACAGGCGCGCCAGAGTCTCGTCGACCGCGCGGATGTATCCGGTCGCGCTGGCACGCTGGTAGGACGGCGCGAGGGCGCGCCACTTGTCGCGCGGGTCGGCCTCGGCCGCGAAGACGAGGTCTCGCTCGGCCTCCGTCATTCCGGCGACCCACAGGTCGTCCTTCGCATAGTGGCTGAAGAGCAGCGCCGCGTCGGTGCACGGCTGCAGACGATGCGCTCCGGCGCCGCGCCGGCGCGTGCTCTCCTCGACCAGATGCTCGTGTGTATCGATGAAGCGTGTCGCGTCAAGGCGTTCTCGTATTGCGTCGCGGCGACTCACGGCGATCCTCCTCGTTCGGAGCGGCAGCATACCCGACCGGGCCGTCGTGCCCGGCGTCACACGGCGCGACTCGATCGGCAACACGCCCGTGGTAGCCTTCGCGCGAAGGTTCACTGGGAGAGGAAGATGCCGGGCACGAGCGTACTGTTCGAGAACGATCGGGTGAGAGTATGGGACATGACCATCCCGCCCGGGCAAGATATGCCGGCGCACACCCACACGCTGCCGTACTTCTACGTCGTCGTCGAACCCGGCACCATCCGCTTCGGCGACGATCCCTGGAAGCCGGACGATGGCGACGTCGGGTTCACGGACATCCCGGCCGGTCTCGAAAAGCGCGACCCGCGCTTGCTCAATGAAGGCAGCACGACGCATCGCGAAATCGTGGTCGAACTGAAACCCAAGCCATCCGGCGGCTACGACCATTCGAAGGTCGCGATGGGCGCTCGGCGGGACGGCAAGACCGCGCCGTCGAACAACGTTGGGACCAGCCTGCTCTTCGCGAACGACCGTGTGCGAGTCTGGGATCTGCGCCTCGCGCCGGGCGATCAACTCGCCAAGCACATCCACCGGGTCGACAACTTCTTCGTTATGCTGTCGGGCGGTCTGATTCGCTTCGAGAACCCGGACGACGCGACGGACTTCCGCGATGTCCAGTTCGTCGACGACCTTGTGACGTGGGTGAACGTGCCCCCGGGGGGCAAGATCGACAATCGGCTGACGAATATCGGCACGAAGACGCACCGGAATCTGCTGATCGAGCTGGCGCGCTAGTCTCGTTTCGATGGCGTCGACCGCTCCCTTTGCGGCCGACGTTACTCGCCAGGCGGCGAGTTCGCCGCTACACACCCTACTTGGAGGAATGACCGGTGGACAATCGCAGTCGATGGCAGGTCACGTGTCAATGCGGCTGGCGGACGCGTGGCACGCAGTCTGAGGTCGTCGCGGCGGTGCAACAGCACGGCCGCGCGGCGCACCAGATAGAGCTAACCCCTGAGCAGGTGATGGCGCAGGCGGTTCCGACCGGCGACGCGTAGACCCGTGGCGCGACGAGGCGCACGGCCGTCTGGCGGGATCACGGGTCTTCCTGCGCCGTTATCCGAACTGCCGTGGTCGACTGAATTCGTCATGCAGGCAATCGAAGTGTTGCCAGTCATGCTGCGCGATGGACGCGTCACGTCGCTGCGACCGGACTGCGCCGATTCGTTCATCGTCGGCTGGCCAGTCGGCGCGAAACCAGAGGAGGTCGCATCCAGGGCAATCAGCGACCTCGGTCTGGCGCCGATCGTGCTGCACTCGACATCGTGGCGGCACGCTGGGAGCGAAGTCGTGCTCACCTACCTCGGCGTGGTCAAGCAAGTCGATGCGCCGCCACCATCCTGGGAGTTCGCCACCGTCGGTCACACTGAACTTGCGCGGGGTGAGGCGATGGCGCCGCCCGTCGCGATCGCCTCCGATCAGGTGCTGGAGCACGCGTTGCGCCACCTGGCCTGGCTCTTGCGTGACGATCCGGTGATTGCGGCGGCCCTGTCAGAATGGAGCGGGCCGCTGGCTGACTACGTGCCGGAGCCGTTTCGCGCGCTGGGGACGCCACCGGCGTAGGCGGGGTGTCGATGACCCGGGTCGACCGACGGCGGCAGCCTATCTCATCGCTCGACGGCGTCGCATTGGCACCCAGTCAGCCGTGCCGTTTGGGCGACAGCGTCAGTGGTGACCGGCGTGGCTGTACTCGACTCGACGAACGAGCATGAGCGCGAGCATTCCGAGGAGCATCGCGACGTGGGTCAGCATCGCAAGCGCCCGGTCGGGGACGTCTGGCAACGGGGCAAGCGCCACGAATACCGCCATCGCTGGCACGGTCATCGACGCAGTCATTTCAGCGGCAGATCGCCAGGAATGACCGCGGTACCGCATGAACGCGATCATTGGCACGGACATGAAGAGAATCATGACAGCTTCGTCGGTGATCTCGCGTGAAATCACGCCGCGCCCGTAGAGCACAGCGTACGCGACCATGCCAGCCGCCATAGCGGCGACCATTTCGAGGTAGTGGCGTAGGAGTCCGTTCACGGCGTTACCGCCGGATCGCCCGAGTGACGCCGCATCCGGTGAAAACCCGAAGTTGCGTGCGCCACATGGAACCGCGTCGAAAATCGCGGTACGGGGTAGCGGTGAGAGATCCGGCCAGTCCTCGCGATGAGAGGCCATCCGACCTCACGCCACCTCGAATTGCATCGACTTGAGGTTTGCCAGGGGAACCCGATCCTTCACACCAAGAATCTCGATCCCTACAACCTGGTCAGCGGCGTTGAAGTCGAGGACGACACCCGTCCGAATCTCCTCGGACCCGACGATTGGAGACTCGTCAAGCCGGATATAGACCGCGTCGGCCTGTTCGTCAAAATGGATCCGCATCGACGTTACTCCTGGATACGCCGGTCGAAAAACGCGGTCACGATCCGCCAGGGAGTCACCTTCGCATTGTAGACAACGCGAAGATATCGTCCGGCCCGTTCGGGGACGCGGCCAATGGCGTGCCGCAAAGTCGGATCGCCGCGGTCTGCCGCGGTGGGTTCGGGATACCGGATGGCTCGCTCCAACCAGGCAATATCGATCTGCCGCTCATCAATGACTCGACGCGCGTGCGCGGTAAGTTCATGGTCGAGGTCGGCTGGATCCATCGGTAGCGGGACTTTCGCACACGAGCGCGGATCGGCGCGATCTCGAAGACCAGCGCACGACCGTCTGTTTCGGCACCGCACGCGCGTGGGTAAACTTGACCGCGCCGCTGCCGGGCGGACACGCATAGGAGAAGCACGATGCAGTTCGGCGCCTCGATCTGGCCCTTCCAGTGGACTCCACCGTACGAGAGCGGCATCGAGCGATTGGCGAAGCTCGGTTTCAAGCACACCGAACTGATCGCCTGGGACGCGGCGGCGTTGAGCGACTACTACACGCCGGCGCGGATCGCGTCGCTCAAGAAGCTCCTGGGCGATGTCGGCATGGGCCTGTCGGAGTTCGTCCACAGCCCGCGTGGCGCGGCCGATCGCGACCCGGCCGTTCGACGCGCCGGTATTGAAACCTTCAGGCGGGCCGCCGATGTCGCGAAGGAATTGGGCACCGACATCATCAACTCGGTCGTCCCAACGCCGTTCGGCCTGCCGATGCCGCGCATGCAGGACATGCCGCTGACACAGGAACTGTCAGTCGATCTTCCGGCGGGTCTGAACTGGGCTGATGGCTACGCCTGGTACATCGATTCGCTGACGCAGCTCACGCAAATCTGTGAGAAGACCGGTCTGAAGTACGCGCTGGAAACGCATCCTCATCGCTGGGCATCGACCGCGATTGGGCTGTTGCGCCTGTTCGACCACGTAAAGTCGCCGGCGCTGGGCGCCAATTTCGACCCGAGCCATCTCTTCCCGTGCGGCGACCTGCCGCAGGTGGCCGTCTACGAGCTCGGCAACAAGGTTTTCCACTGCCACTTCTCGGATAACGACGGCGCCTCGAACGCGCACTGGCGGCCTGGCCGCGGCAAGATCGACTGGGGACAGACGCTGGTCGCCCTGAAGAACGTCGGGTTCGACGGCGTGATCTCGATCGAACTCGAAGACGTTCCGGGACGGGCAAATAATCGGATGGTGACGGCCGAGCCGGTCTTCGACTTCGAGAACACCGAGTCGATGCGGTACCTCCGCGAGGTTGCCTGGCAGAATAACGTCACCCTGATGTAGCCATCGGCTCCCACCGCGCACTCTGCCGCCGAACACTTCGGCCGGCAACGGGTTGCGCGGCCGGCCGCGCCCGGATAGGCTGCCGCTACCGCGCGCACGCGGCTGGAGGCACTCGGATGGCGTATGACCTCGTGATTCGCGGCGGACGCATGGTCGATCCGTCCCAGGGGATCGACGCGGTCCTCGATCTCGGCATTCGTGGACCGCGCATCGTCGCGCTCGGACCGACTCTGGCCGGCGTCGGCTCGGATGGATCGGCCGCGCGGGCGACGGTCGACGCGGCCGGCGCGATCGTCACGCCGGGACTGGTCGATCTCCACACCCACGTCTGGTGGGGCGTCGCGCCGCTGGGCGTCGAAGCTGATCCGAACAACCTCGCCCGCGGCGTCACGACGGCGGTCGACGCCGGATCGAGCGGCGCATCGACGTTCCCGGCGTTTCGTCGCTACGTCATCGATGTCTCGGCGACGCGCGTGGTGGCGATGCTCCACATCTCGCAGATCGGCATGGCGCAGGACTCCGGCGCGCCGGGTGAATCGGTCGGCGAGTTGGAGGACATTCGCTGGGCGCGGGTCGATCGGGCGATCGACATCGCCCGGGCGCACGCCGACGTGATCGTCGGCATCAAGGTGCGTCTGAGCGTGCCGATGGTCGGTCCCGATCCCGAACAATGCCGCGAGGCGATGCGGCGAACGCGCCAGGCCGCCGACGCGGTCGGCAAGCCGTGTATGGTCCACGTTGGCGGCACCGCGATCGGAATCGACGAACTGCTCTCGATGTTGCGCGCCGGTGATGTTGTCACTCACTGCTTCCACGGCCGTGACGAGGGCATCCTCGACGAGGCGGGACGGATTCGACGGTCGGTCCGTGACGCGATCGACCGCGGAGTGATCTTCGACGTCGGCCACGGCGCGGGCAGCTTCAACTACGACGTGGCCCGCCGCGCGCTCGACGCCGGCCTCCAGCCCGGGACGATTTCTTCGGACATCCACGCCTGGAACATCGCCGGTCCGGTCTACGACCTCGCGACGACCGCCAGCAAGTTCCTGCATCTTGGCCTGCCGCTGACGTCGGTCATCCAGAAGGTGACACAGGCGCCGGCCGCGGCGATCGGTCTGGGCGGGCAGATCGGTACGCTGGCGCCGGGCGCGTGCGCGGATGCCTCGATCCTGCGTCTGGCCGAAGGCGAATGGCCGTTCACCGACTCCCACGGCGTGACCGAGATCGGTCGGCGGCGGCTCGAACCGGTCGCGGTCGTACGCGCGGGCCGCGTGCACCCCTGTGCGCCGTCGGTCTTTCGATCGAGTCCGCTGGGCGGTCCGGCCACACGCACGCTCGACGCCTACCCGCACGATCATTCCGGCCATCCGCGCGACCACGCGGACGGGCACCCGCACATCCACCACGGGCAAACGCACTGAGCCAGGCGCCACCGTGGAAGCGGTACGTGACTGTGCGGCGATCGTGCAGGGCTTCGGCGATGGCACGACTGGCTGCGCGATGGCCACCGCCGGTATCCAATTACAGTGGGCGGCCGCGATTCTCGGCGACCGCTCGGCGACTCAGCCCAGACTCGCGACCCAATCGCCGACGCCATCGGCGACTGCCAGTTCGCACCCGGTGTAGATGTGGTTGGCGCCCTCGACGTATAGCTCGTCGGTGCGCGAAGCCGAGCGCGCGTTGCGACGCAGGATGGCCAGATCGTCGCGGACGCCGATCCCTGGCTCCTCCGATCCAAGGATGAAGAGCAGCGGGCAGCGGATGCGCGAGACCGGCGCGTTGGCCGTGTCGATGCCGTAGAGATCCATACCGACCTTCGCCCGCGAGACGAGCGTCTGGGCACTGGTCGACATCGGTGTGCCGTCGCTCGGCAGAAGTTCGGTTCCCCTCCCTTCCGCGACCATCTTCTCCGCGGTTGCGATTCGGTCGGCCGACTCTCGCATGCGCTGCCCGAGCCGGACCGGGCCAGACGCCGAAACGATGCCCGCCAGACGATCGTCCGAACGCGTGCCGCCGTAGTAGATCACTTTCAGCGCCCCAAGGCTGTGTCCGGCCAGGACGACGCGCGGAAATCCCTGAGCAACCGCGAAGCCGACCCATGCCGCGTAGTCGGACGGCGACTCTTCAAACTCCTCCCACCAGGCGCCCGCGAGCATCGATGAACCCGGTGTCCCAAACCCCGCTGACCGCAAATTGACGAGGTTCGTGCCCAGGTGATGGCCGCGGTTGTTCCCCGTGACGAAGAGGTGGCCACGTTCGGCAAGACGGCGACCGATCGCAACCGTGTGCTGCTCGTAGAACCGACCGCTGAATCCGTGTATCCAGACGACGGGCAGCTTGGCTCTGCCTCCGCCATCTGGCGTGAACTGCGCACCTTCGAGGAGGTAGCCATCCTCGCTCTCGGTGTAGACGAGTTTCTCGCGATACGTTTCAGTCATACGGCGCATCGTAGCCGAGTCTTCACCAAGCGGCGATCAACCGCCGACGTCACGCGATCGCGATCGGGTTCACCGGCGACCCGATTCCGCGCACCAGCCGCAGCGGCGCGAGGACGAAGAGGAACTCGTACACGCGCGCGGCGGCGAGTTCCTCGAGGTCCAGGTATTCGATCAGATAACCGCCGAGGTCGCGAATCACGCCGACGTGAACCGCCATCTGGATGCCGTCCTCCGGTGGCAGCACCTCGACCGCGCAGTTATCGGCACCCAGGGCGATCAGTTCGTGCTGCCGGAACCACTCGACAGTGTCACGTCCCGGTCCGGGCTCGTCCATCCGATCGAACCGGGCGCGATCGCGCGTCAGCATCTGAATCCAGCCAGTTCGGACGAGGACGATGTCGCCAGGCCGGATCTCGACTGCCTGCGCCCGGGCAACCGCGTCGAGCTCAGCGGCTGAGATCGCCTGACCTGGTTCGAGATAGTCGACGCCGCGAAGCCGCGCCACGTCGAGCAGGACGCCACGACCGGCGATCGACTGGACGTTATGGACGCCGTTGCGCGGCGCGCCGGTGTGATCGATCTCGGATGACGGATAGCCGTTGTAGAGGGCACCATCGACCCAGACGTGGCAGAGCGCGTCGAGGTGGGTCGCGGTGTGCGTGTGCATGAGAATAAGGTCGTCGGCGCTCGACATCGCGGGGCCAGGTCGCTCGGTCTTCGATGCGCGATGCCAGAGCGCGTTGCGGGTCGGTGTCTTCGGCGCTTCGGGCGAAAGGTCCAGGCCGAGACTGAACACTCGGCCGGTCTTCACCAGCGACGCGGCGTGGCGAACGTGCTCGGGCAACAAGATGTTGAGCGTGCCACGCTCGTCGTCCGCGCCCCAGCGGCCCCAGTTATTCGGTGCAGTCATTGGCGCGATTGTATCCGCGCTCGCTGTCGGTTCCTTGAACGGCCGCGATGCGGTCGCGAGCCTTCGAGCCAGGCGGTAGACTGCGCCTCGTTCGACGGAGGACTCTCAGATGGCACGAACCATTCGCGCGGGTATCATCGGGGCCGGCCACATCACCAACCAGCGCTACCTGACCGGGTATCAGCACGTCGCGGACGCCGAGGTATTCGCGCTGGCCGACTCATTCGGCGATCGGGCCGCGAAACTGGCCGCCCAGTGGAACGTACCGCATTCGTTCACCGACGTGAAGGAAATGCTGGCGCGATCGGAGATCGACGTCGTACACGTCTGCGCGCCACCGTTCACCCACGCGCCACTGGCGATCGCGGCGCTCGAAGCCGGTAAGCACGTCTACGTCGAGAAGCCACCGGCGTTGAACGCCGATGAAGTGCGCGCGATGGTGCGCGCGGCCCGTCGCGCTGGTAAGAACCTGATGATGGGTTCGAACACCGTCTACTACCAGGAAGTGCAGGCGCTTCGCCCGATGATCCGGCGGGGCGACCTCGGCGACATCTACTACGCGAAGATCCTCAGCCTCGGGCGACGTGGCGCGCCGCACGGCTGGTTTCGGCAACGATCGATGGCTGGCGGTGGTGTCCTGATGGACGGCGTGTCGCACAGCCTCGATGTCGTCCTCTACTTGCTCGGAACGCCGCGCCCGCGATCGGTCACCGCCCGCGCGTTCGATGAGTTCAAGACCGACCCCGCGCGCGCCAACGGCTACCTGGCAGCCGACATCGCCGAGGGTGGCAAAGACGTACCGGTCAGCGAGGTCGAGGAATTCGTGACCGCGTTCGTGCAATTCGAGAATGGCCTGACGCTCAGCGTCGATGCGGCGTGGAAGGTCCACCTCGACATCAAGGGCGGCATCTTCCTCGGCGGCACCAAGGCTGGCGCACGCGTCTTCCCGCTGGAGATCTTCCGGGACGATGCCGACGGGAACCCGACCAGCGAGACACCAACGCTCCCGGAGGACGAAAAGGAGCACATCGGCGCGATTCGCCACTTCGTCGAATGCGCGCGCGACGGCCGCGAGACCGAATCGCCGGGCGAGCGCAGCATCGTCACGATGGAAGTGTTCGACGCGATCTACGAATCGGCCCGGAATGGCGGCCGCGAGGTCCTCGTGGGGCGACAGTCGGCGGCAGTGTAGACGAATTGGTCGCAAGTGCGCGAACGGTTGAGAGAGATTTAGCCCGACTCTCAGCCGAATCCCAGGATGGGGCGGTACGTTCGTAGTCACGCCCCCGGGAGATTCGGCCCTTGACCAGGAAGCTATCGCGGCGGCTCGTACTCCTCAGCGGTTCGGCCGTCGCGGCCGTGTATCCCCTGGCGCTGACGTTCCTGGGTGCGCACTACGGACTGTTCGCGATCGTCGCGTTCGTCAATCCGGCGGCGGTGAGCGACCTGTTCCGGCCGCCTTACACGCAGGTGGCACTCTTCGCCGCCGCCTACATGCTGACCGATCCTCCGACCGCGCCCGGTCGGACGAGCGATCAACTCTGGATCGGCGCGCTCGTTGGGGCGATCGCGGTCGCCACCCAACTGCTCGGTGCCGGACAGGCGTACGTGCTGCTCGCGATCCTGGCCGGGAACGTCGCGCTCTTCGCGCAACGATCGCGTCACCGCGCCGCGCTGCGAAATCGCTCGCTGAGGCACGCGCAGTCGCGCTGAATCGACGCGGGCTCCTACGACTCCCCTACGGTGTGATGATCGCCAGGTCGGGGAAATAGGTACAGAAGTAGCCTCGGTCGCGCGTGATGAGACGATTCGTCTGAGTCAAGGCGTGGGCCGCGATCAGGAAGTGGGCGATGATGTGCTGCCGCCACGACAGCGCGTTTCCGCACTTCACACAGGTCGGTGTAGCCCGTTCACCGCACGATGGACATGCAATGCCATCGATTCGGCGACGCTGATAGGCGCGCCAAGCTTCGCTGGCACGCCACGCCGCCGCGGGAGAGAGTTCGTCGAGTGTGATCGCGTAAGCGTTGAGAAACGATCCGCACTCTTCCTCGCTCTCGAAACGCACAGCGAGCTCGGCATACACGATCGGACTGATGACGAGCTTGTCTCTGGCGGCATACATACGAATCGCTCGCTCGGCGGCGTGACCGGCGTCCTGCTCGCCGAGCAGGATCGACATCAAAACGTTCGTGTCGATCGCCGTCGCCACGGTTAATCCGGGTCGGGTCGGCCACGGACCTCGTCGACGAGTTCGTCCGATGTCCGACCAGAGAACCGCTCGCGAAGGGCTCCGAACCACTCGTGAGTTCGCTCTTGGCCAGACTGAACTTTTCGCACGTGCACGCCGTTGGCGTCGATCTCGAAATCGACCTGGCTGCCGGGGTTGAGGCCCAGATACTCGCGGATTCGTTTTGGAAGTGTCACCTGCCCTTTGGAGGTCAAGACTGGCACCCCACACTCCTTACCAGAAAGTAATACTCGCTGGTATGACGATGGCGCAAGTTCGCAGACAGTACCGCGACCGGGTCGCGCCAACGGTTTCTCACGTGGTCCAAGCGGGCGTCCATCCGGTCGGCTGCGCTATCCTGCCGCTTACCGCGGTCGCCGATTCCATCGGATCGACCCCATCGGGATCGTCGCGTCCGACATCGCGGTCGATCGAGCAAGAAGGACGTACGATGATTCGGCAACGATTCCGGCGAGCGAGCGCGTGGCTTGGCGTGGTAGCGATCTTGCTGGGATTGCTCCCTGGGACGGTCGGGGCGCAGCCGGCTGACTACGCGATCACCGGCGGCCGATTCTTCACCCAGACCGCCAACGGCGGCAACGGCTTCTCGGTCGTCGACGCCGGCACGGACGGAAACGGCCAGGCGATCCGGTTCTGGGCCGAATTTCAGCGTCTCGGCGGCGTCACGACGCTCGGGTATCCGGCCAGCCGACGTTTCGTCGGGTCGGGCGGATTCACCTACCAACTGTTCCAGCGCGGCGCGCTTCAGTGGCGCCCGGAGCGGAACGGCGCGCTTCTGAGCAACATCTTCCAATGGTTCCAGGACGGGAACCAGGACCCGTTCCTGAAGTCACTCGGCGTCCCGGAACCGATCGCCGATGATGGATCGAACGGCAACTACCAGGCGGCCGTTCAGACTCGCATTGGCTGGATGACCGATCCGGCGATTCGCCGCCACTTCCTGTCGAGCCCGAACGCGGCGACGATTCGAAACTGGAATCAGGATACCGCGATCGAGCTGTACGGCCTCCCGATGTCGCGTCCGGAGCGATCCGGTCCGTTCATCGTCCAGCGCTTCCAGCGAATCGCGTTCCAACTCTGGGTCGAAGACGTGTCGGGAATGCCCGCGAAGGGCTCGGTCGTCGGAATCCTCGGCGGCGATCTTCTGAAGCAATCTGGCATCGTCGGTGGCAACGCGATCGTCGCGGAAGGACCGGGTGGGACTGCCCCGGCGACCGCGGCGCCGACATCAACTCCGATCGCGGCGGCCGCGACAGCGACGCCGGTCGCCACCACCACCACCGCGACACCCGTGCCAGCCGCGGCGACCGCATGGCGGTTCGACGCGCCGAAGCTCTACAAGAACTGCGGCACAACCTACGTCTACGGCAAGGTGAAGGACCAAGCCGGCAGCCCGGTTAACGGCATCTCGGTCCGTTCCTGGAATGATTGGGGCAACGTCTTCATCAGTGGCAGCGGTTCGGGCGGTCGGGAAGCCGGGTACTGGGACCGGATCATCGGTTCGGGCGTGCGGGCCGGCACCTGGTACGCGGCCGTGATCGACGGCGCCGGTACGATCTCGTCGCCGGTGGCGGTCTACACGTTCACCGACTCATGCGCCGAGGGCGGCATTCAGCAGATCGAACTGGACTTCATCCAGAACTGAGGTTGGGTTGGGTGGGTGGCATGTGCCACCCACCCAACCGGTTAACGCCGCAACTCAGGCGAAGCGCGTCTCCGACCGCGGCGACACGGCGTTTCAGCCGAAACGCGGGATGATCTGCTCCGAGACGCGGTGCCAATTGTCGAGATCGACCCCCAGCGGCGAACTGAGAATGAAGTAGCCGATCCCCAGGTCGACGAGCTCGCGGAGGCGCGCCTCGATTGCGTCCGGCGTGCCGCTGATGAGCGCGGCCGGGCGACGACCGCCGGCGGCGCTCCGTAACTGCGCCTCGGTCGGCTCGCCGACGAAGATCGCGACATTCGTCGATCGGGTAATCTCGCGCGGATCGCGGCCGTACCCGCGCGCGTAGGTGTCGATCAGGTCGAGCTTCCGCTTGAGCGTGTCGGCATCGCCAAATCCGTGCCAGATGTCGGCATGCCGCGCGACGACGCGTAGCGTCAGTTGCTCGCCACCGCCGCCGATCATGATCGGCGGTCGCGGCCGCTGCACCGGCTGCGGGTTCATGAAGAGATCGGTCGCCTTGATGTACTTCCCTTCGTAGGTGACCTTTTTGGTCGGATCGCCGCTCCAGAGCAGCTTGGCCAGTTCGATCGTCTCCCGCAGCTTGCCGATCCGCTCCTTCGGTGTCGTGAACGGCAGATCGAAGGCGCGGAACTCGCGCTCGGCCCAGCCGGCGCCGATGCCGAAGTCGAATCGACCGTTCGAAATGACGTCAATCTGCGTCGCGAGCTTGATCGTCATGCCGGCGTTCCGGTAGGCCGCGCCGCTCACGAGCGCGCCGATGCGGATGCGCTTGGTCGCGGCCGCGAACGCGGCCATCGTCGCATAGCACTCGTGGCAGGATCCGTTCATATCGCCGCCGATTGGCATCAGATGGTCGAACGACCAGAAGGTTTCGAACGCCATCTCGTCGGCCGCGCGCACGATGCCGATGTACTCGTTCCACTCAATATTCTGCGTATTCAACGCGACGGCGAATCGAACGCGTGGTGCCAAGGCTTCCTCCCGGGGACAATGCGCGCTCGGTCCGCCGACGCGGGGCGCGATGTCGGCCGCGATTGTACGGGCCAGACTGTTCCTTCACGGCAGATCGCCGCAATGCGACGCTTTCGCGCGGCGCCGGTATCATCTCGTCAGCACCGGATCGGGTCTCACTTCGGGAACGACGCGATCCGACAACTTCGGGAGGGAAAGCGCGCATGTGGAACTCATTTCGCACCGACGGTCACCAGGGAATGGTGGCGGGAACAACGACCTACGCTGGCGGCGGTGGCGATCGTATCCACGCCTACGTCGCGCGGCCGGAGGGACCGGGACCGTTCCCCGGCCTGGTACTCGTCCACCACATGCCGGGCTGGGATGAGTTCTATCTCGAGTTCACGCGGCGTTTCGCGGCGCACGGCTACGTGGCGATGTGTCCCGACCTGTACTGCCGCGTCGGTCACGGCAGCCCGGATGACGTGGCGGCGGCCGTGCGCGCGCAGGGCGGTGTCGCCGACGACGCGGTCGTGGCCGATCTGGCCGCGGCCCGCGATTGGGTGAAGTCGCTGCCGACGAGCAATGGCAAGGTTGGCATCGTCGGCACCTGTTCGGGCGGGCGACACGCGGTCCTGACCGCCAGCCGGGCGCCCGGGTTCGACGCCGTGATCGATCTGTGGGGTGGCGGCGTCGTCGCGACGCCGGAACAATTGACCCCGAATCGGCCGGTTGCGCCGATCGACTACACAAAGGATCTCAACCTGCCACTGCTCGGCATCTTCGGCAACGACGATCAGAGCCCGCCGCCGGACCAGGTGAATCTGCACGAAGAGGCGCTGAAGCGGCACGGCAAGACGTACGAGTTCCACCGCTACGACGGCGCCGGGCACGGGTTCTTCTACTACGATCGACCGGCGTACCGGGCGCAACAGGCGATGGACGCCTGGGCCAAGGTATTCGACTTTCTCGGCCGCACGCTCAGTTAGGGAGGTCGCCATGTGCACGATGATTTCGCTCACGACGCAGATCGAGGGAACTGGCAAGGGACCGAGTGGCTGGTTTCCCGTCAGCCAGGCCAACGTCGGCTTCGATCACCCATTCAACGCGCCGTACGACCACGCGATCCTGCTCGATTTCGTGAATCCGGGCCTGGGACCGAGCGCGCGCGTCGCGGTCGAGATGAGTCTCGATTCCGGCCGCGCGCTGCTCGAACGATTGCGCGCCGCGATCGACGAGGCGGAGCGGACAGGCCTGTAGTCAACGCTCGATCACAAGTCCCGTGAACTCCCCGGCGGCATGTGTTGTCATCGCATTTGCGTTGCTGGCTGTCGGGTGCGCCGGTCCAGTCAGCACTCCGGCCGGACGCGGGGCGGACGTTGCGACGGCTCCAATTTCGGCGACGCCTTCATCCGCCGCGGCAACCTCGACGCGCGAACCGATCGTGATGCCTCGGGCGACAGCGGTCACTGGTGTGGCGCGCCCGTCGGACAGGCGCGCCACACCGAGCGTGTCTCCATCATCGCGGCCCGGCCAATCCGCGACCGGCGCGCCACCTGGCAGCCCCGCTGGCTCGCCGAACGTGCCGCGAACGCCCGGCGCTGGAGGCACGCCGGGTACGCCGCCGAACGAGACCGCGTCCGGCGGCAGCCCGGCCTGCCCGGCCGAGATCGTGACGCCACTCTTCAGCGTGCTGCCACTCGAACTGGAGCAGTTCTTGGCATTCCGTCCGCTCGGCTTCATGTCGCCGCCGATCCACGTCTTTCCCGCCAAGCACAGCGCGTTCTCGATGACCCGGCCGGACGCTAAGCCGGTACCGCGACCAGTCCGGTCGCCCGGACGCATGTGGGTGGCCGAGATCTGGCGCGCCGGGTTCAGTTCCGGCGGCGAGAACTTCCAGGTCTTCACCTACCCGTGTCGCGATGTTCGCGTCTACTGGGGTCACCTCACGACAGTTGCGCCTCGGCTGCGCGACGAGTTCGAGAAGGCGCCGCCGGTCTGCAATTCGTTCTTCGAAGGGACGGCGACGGTTACGACCTGCCGGCGGTCCGGCCTCTCGATCGAGCTATCGGCCGGCGAGGAGTTCGGGACCGGACCCGATTCGGCCGGGATCGACTTCGGCGTGATCGACTTTCGCCGCGCGCCGGCCGCGTTCGTCCGTCTCGACCACTACGACTCCTACTACCCGTACTACGCGTCACCCCTCGACTACTTCACGACAGATACGCGAGCGAAACTGGAGAGGAAGACCGGAAACGTCTTTGGCAATCGCGCGCGGACCGCCGCGCCCATCGGTGGAACCCACATGCACGATCTGCCCGGCACGGCCGTGGGCAACTGGTTCCTGCCAGGCAAGAACTTTCGAACGACGACCGACCTCAGCGGCGCGATCGGCCTGGCGAGCGATTTCGCCGATCCCACCCAGCCGATCATTGCGCTGGGAACGAGCGTGCGGGGTGCGCGCATGGGCCTGTACGCGTTCCCGCCACGCGAGACGGGCACGATCAATCGGCGCTTTGCCGACGTGCGGGCAGATGGGCGCATCTATTGCTACGAGGGGTTTTCCCGTGAACAATCACCCGGCGGTATGCCGTTGACACGTCCGTCGGGCGTTCTGCTCCTCTCGCTGCCGACCGAAACGACGCTGCGCGTCGAGCACGTCAATCAGCCGGCCTGCCCGCCGGACTCGGCGCGCGCGTTCGGAGCCGACGCGGCGACATTCGAGCGTTGAACGGGAGGGCACGACCGCGATCAGCCGTCCCGCAGCGCCCGGAGCAGCCCCTGGAGATAGCCGGTCTGGTATGCGCGCGAGCGATGCGCCCACTCGCCATCGCCGACCATGTGTGGCGCGTGATCGTCGATCAGGCAGCCGTCGTAGTTGATATCGCGCAGTGCGCGCAGGACGCCGGTGACATCGAGATCGCCATCGCCGATGAAACACTCGGAGAATCGATCGCCCTGACCGACCACATCGCGGAAATGGACATAGGCGATCTGGCCGCGTGGGCCAAAATGCCGGATGCCGCGCAGGACGTTCGCCGTGCCACCAATCTCGCACCAGCAGCCGACGCAGAACAGCAGCGTCCAGGCCGGACTCTCGACGATGTGCGACGCGCGCTCGAATCCCTCGAAGCTGGAGAAAATGCGGGCGACACCACCGATCGGCGCGCCCGGTGGGTCGTCCGGATGGAGCGCCAGACGGATACCGGCCTCCTCGGCGACCGGGATCGCGGCGCAGATGAAGTACGTGTACGCCTCCCACATGTGGTCGGCGTCGAAGACACGGCCGTGGGTCAGCTTGGTCGTATCGATCAGGTCGCGGTCGAACGTCGTGACCGAGGCGCCGCCGCGAGCCGGGCGCGTGCCGGTCCGGTAGAGCGGATCGGGTCGAAAGTTGTAGGCCAGGATCGGTATCCCGGCGCGTCCGACGTTCCGAATCGTCGTCAGGTAGTTCTCGAGTTGCGCCTCGCGCCCCGGGAGACCGAGCCGAACCTTATCCCAAAACGAATGGGGTGTGTTCTGGATCGACTCGACGCGGAGGCCGAAGCTCTCGACCCACTCGCGCAGCCGCGCCAGATCGTCGTATTCCCAGTGGGTCGTGCCGGGCAGCCGAGCTGGCGTCGCCAGCACGACGCCATCACAGCCAAGCTGCTTGGCGAATCGCAGGTGATCGTCATCGGCGTTGCCGGGTAGGCCGATCGCGACGCGAATTGCCTCGGGCATGGGGTGTCAACTCCTTTGAGCCGCGCACTCGCGGCGTCGCCAGTTTGTACACCCGACGCGGCGGCCGCGTCGCCATCGTGCGCAATCGGATGCGCCGCGGTCAGTGGCGAGATGTCGGCGCCTGGCGCCCGGACCGTCGAAGAAGCGGCGCGCGCGCGTTCGCCGCTCCGGTCGAATTCACACCGTCTGCGCGGTCGAGCCGCCGGCAGGTACGATGTGTCATTGGCGCCGTGCGGGGAAGCGCTGACGGGAAGGGAACTCACAATGGCAGACATACCGTTCGGTCAGCGCGCGGTGCCAATGCTGGCGTACGAAGATGTCGGCCTGGCGGTCGAGCGGCTGGGCGCGATGTTCGGTTTCGTCGAACACGGTGAGAGGTTCGCCGATCCGGACGGCACGGTTACCCACGCCGAGGTCGAGCTCGGCGGCGCGCTGATCGTGCTCGGCGATCCCGGGCGCGCGTACCAGAACCCAGATCGGCACGCGCGCGACTGCGCCGCCGCTCGGCACTGGCTGGAGGCGCCAAACGTCGTCGACGGCGCGCTGATCTACGTCGATGACGTGGCGGCATGCATCATGCGGGCGCGCGAGAACGGCGCGACGATCCTGCGCGATCTCGAAGCGCAGCCGTTCGGCCGTCTCTTCGTCGCGGCCGACCACGAGGGCCACCGCTGGATGTTTCTTCAGCCGCCCGCGACCGCGTCGTAGGCGGCGTTCTATCGCCCGACACCAGCCAGCCACGCCTCCTGGATAGCGCGCACGCGGGCCTGCTCAGGCGCCGTCAATGGCGGCGCGTCAGCGGCCTCGACGCCTTCGCTGAGTTCATCCTGATTGATCGCGCCGACGAGCGCGCTGGCGACGGCCGGATGCGACAACGCAAACTGGATCGCCGCGTCGATCCGGCGACGCTTTCCGCCTTCGACAAGGAAACCGAGTTCGTCGATCTGATCCATGTGGCGCCCGAATGTCTCGCGCGGCATTGACGATCGCATGTCATTCGGCGCAAAGACCGTCTCGCGCGTGACGCGATCGGTCAGCAGACCGCGGAAGAGTGCCTGTCGCGCGATGACGCCGACACCGTGCTTCAGCGCCTCGGGGAGGAGATCGCGCATCGCGCCCGGATTGAGCAGGCTGATCGCCTGCTGGATCACGTCGCAGCGGCCGGATCGAATCAGTTCGATACCCATCGTGTTGTCGTAGATCGACGCGCCGATGAACCTCGCCTTGCCGGTCGCGCGCGCGGTCTCGATCGCGTCGAGCGCCTGCGTGGTGCTGACGCCACCGGCCATCGGCAGATGGAGGACGTACAGATCGACGTAGTCGGTCTGCATGCGGCGCAGGCTATCGTCGAGCGCCTTCCGGACGAAATTCGCCGAGAAGTCCCAGGCCTGCTTGCCATCGACGTGGTGCTCGCCGACCTTCGTTTCGAGGATGACCGACTCGCGGCGACCGCGCACGGCCTGGCCGAGCAGGTCTTCGCTGTGGCCGAAGCCGTAAGCCGGGGCGGTGTCGATGAAGTTGATACCCTGGTCGAGCGCCCAGTGGATCATCCGAATCGCCTCGGCGTCATCGGCCGCGCCGTAGGAGTTCGGGCGGCCATCGACGATCATCACGCCGCCGATTCCCCAGGCGCCGATCCCGATCTCCGATAGCTTCAGTCCGGTCTTGCCAAGCTCGCGATAGCGCATCGCCTTCCTCCACTCGCCGCCGCGCGACGCGGGGACAGGGTAGCCGGTCACGAGTAGCGGTGCGGCAGGCCGAGGCGATCGGCCCTCACACACTTCGGCCGCACGCATCGCGATCATATGTCAGTCAAGTAGAATCTTACTTGCCCGAGGACGTAAAGCAATCCAGTGCGAAGGATGAGGCCGTGGCCGCTTGGTGGGCGAGCCTGACTCCCAGTACACCAGTAAACGTCGTCCTGCTGCAGGTTGATTTGACGGGACACTCGCGTTGGTTCGAGCAGCGAGCCACGATCTTCGCGGGCGCGCAGGATCGGACGGAGTTCGCACTCGTGTTGCAGTCTCGGCTGGCTTCCTTCGGCTTCGACCGCCTCTATTGGGCCGGCGACGGCGGCGTGTTTGCGAAACGACGGGTCGAGAGTAACCACGCGGATGCGGTGTGTACAATCGCGTCGGCGCCTGGTGAACGCGGAATTGATTCCATCCATTCTGAGCGTCTCCGGCGACGACCTGTCGCGACTCGGACCCGACGAGGCAGTCGACGTCATACGCGAACTTCTCTGGGCAGAGGCGACGCGGCTCGGAATCGGCCGAACTCACATCAACGTGCCAAGCGCGATAACGGTCAGCGATGGAGGGGTTGACGCCGAAGTCAGAGATGCGCCAACTGAGGGTAGCTCAAGGACCATCAAATCGGGACTAACGCGCTACCAGATCAAGACCGGACGGTACAGCCCGTACAAACGGGCGAACGTCGATAAGCTTCTGCTCACTCCTCGTTCGCTTCGACAGGCGCGCGAACTGAAACCACGAATCAAGTCGTGTCTCGACCATAACGGCACGCTCGTCATCGTCTTATTCGGGTGGGATGACCCGGACACCGACGAGGAAGCGTCTGCGCTTGTAAGGCGCACGCTGGCCGACGTCGATATGAAGTACGCCGCTGCGAGCGTTGAAGTCTGGCGTCAGAACACGATTCGCGGCCTCATCGAAACCTTTCCGTCGCTCGCTCTGCGCTTGAGCGGGAACGGTGGCGCGCGATTCCAGACGCACGGCAGTTGGACCCGCAACGACGACATGACGCCGAAGCTCGTCACTGGTGAGTCCCAGGTGCAGACCATCGACGACATCCGGGGCGAGCTTCGCCGCGGCGACGGATTCGTGCACGTGCGCCTGTTCGGTGAGCCAGGAGTCGGGAAGACGCGGTTGATCCTGGAAGTTCTCCGACCAGATGATCTGCGCCCGCTCGTCGTCTACTGCGATGCTGCGACTACGTTCATTGACAGCAACCTGCTGAATGAGCTTCTCCGCGAGAGCAGCTCCCACGCGGCGATTCTCGTCATCGACGAGTGCGACCAAGAGCAACGCTCTCGAATCTGGAACAAGCTCAAGTTCGCGAGTCCGCGTCTCAAGCTCGTCACCATTCATACCGATCCCGACGGGGCCTCGGGGGAGACACGCTTCTTCGAGGCGCCGCTTCTCACCGCGCAAGAGATCGCGCGAATCATCGAAGGCTACGGCGTCGTCCCCTACCAGGCGCAGCGCTGGGCAGAGCTCTGTGGTGGGTCGCCCCGGTTCGCGCACATGATCGGCCTGAATCTGCGTGACTACCCCGACGATCTTCTCCGGACCCCAGACACCGCGAACGTATTCCTCCGGTGCATCGCCGCGGGCCAACCGATCGACTCACCCGAAGTACAGCAGCGCACGTTGGTGCTTCAGCATCTAGCGCTCTTCAAAAAGGTCGGGTACCGCCAGCCGTACGACGCGGAAGCGCGTGCCGTCGCGGCGCTCGTGGCAGGCGTTGACCCCACGATTACCTGGCCGCGGTTCGTGAGCATCGTTGAAAGCCTGCGCCGAAGACGGCTGCTCCGCGGCGAGAGCACGCTGTACCTCACGCCGAAAGCACTGCACATCTGGCTCTGGGCGCAATGGTGGGACAAGTATGGTCCAGCGTTCGATTTCGAACGATTCTCAGAACAGCTATCACCCCGTCTCGTCGAATGGTTCAACGAGATGATTGTCTACGCCCGCCAGTCAGCTGAGGCATCGCGGTCTGTCCGCGACCTCCTCGGTCCCGATGGTCCGTTTGTCCAAGGCGACTATCTCAAGCGGACTCAAACCGCGCACCTCTTTTTCTCTCTGACCCAGGCGGACCCTGAGGCCGCACTTAGGGTGCTTGAACGGACGTTGGCTCGATGGGACGACGCAGAGCTGCGGGAATTTACTGGAGGGCGCGCAAATATGGTGTGGGCACTGGAGTGCATCGCCGTGTGGCGCCCTCTGTTCCCATCCGCGGCTCGTTTGCTCGCCCGGCTCGCCGAGACGGAGGGCGAGCTTCAACTTAATCACGCTAGCCAGATCTTCGCGAGCTTGTTCGCGGTCAGCGAGTGGCCCGCCGCGGCAACAGAAGCTTCTCCGGAGGAACGATTTCCGGTTCTTCAGGAGATGTTGGCCTCGGCCTCGCCGACGCGCAGGCGTCTTGCAGTGGGGTCACTCGATCACGTCCTTGAAACGTCCGGGCAGGTGAGGATCGGCACCGCCGAACAGCAAGGACTGCGGACCGAAGCCCGCCTCTGGCAGCCGGCGACGTATTGGGAACTGTACGCGGCCTATCGCGCGGCATGGGACATGCTCGCCCAGGCACGTGGGCGCGTCCCAGCCGAGGAGTGGGCCGATGTCCTCAAGATCATGACCGGGCAGGTTCGCGGCCTCAGCCGATACCACGCGCTTGCCCCGATGGTCCTTGAGACGCTGGAGGCAGTCGCCGACGACCCGACCAGCGATCGGGCGCTCCTCATCGAGACCGCACACTCGCTGCTCCGTCATGAGGGGCAGCATCTGCCAGAGGAGCTACGGACGCGATGGAGCGCCTTTGAAGAGCGTCTCATTGGGCACGACTTCCCATCGCTGCTACGCCGCTATGTGCGAATGCAGCTCATCGAGGATTTGCGCGGCAATGACGAGGGCGGCGGGGTCAATTGGCAGACCCAGGTGGACCAACTCGCGGCTAACGCGGTTCGGCAGCCTGAGTTGCTGACCCCGGAGTTCGATTGGCTGCTTGCCGAGTCCATTCCGAACGGCACGTACTTCGGCTACGCGCTCGGCGTACGGGACGAGTCCGTGATGCTCCTGCCGCTTCTCGTATCAGGCCTGAAGTCCCGCCTGTTCGATCGAAGCGCCTTCGTGCTTGGCGGGTACTTCCGTGCGGTCTTCGAGCGCGATGGTGATCGCTGGGAGCGGGAGCTGGACGCTCTCGCCGCCGACGAGCAACTCGCGGTGCTGGTGCCGATCATCACCTGTCGGTCTGGTCTCACCGAACGTGCGGTTGCTCGCGTACTGACACTCGCGCATCGCGGCATAGCATCAGTCGAGGACCTTCGGATGTTCAACTTCGGCGGCATCCCGAAGAGCTTCACCGACCGCGATGCGATCGAATGGCTCGGCTCCCTTCGGAAGAACGGGGACAAGGTCGCACTAGCGGCGGCCTTGGAATTCGCTGCGCATCGTCTTCACTCACCGGAGCCGCGGGAGACACCGCCCGATCTTCTGCTTGATCTAGTAATGCAGGACGTGCTCTTTCAGACCGACAAGAGCGGCCGTGGCATCGATCTGGCCTTCGATTGGGCGCGCGTCGCGAGGGCGCTCGTCGATGCCCGACCGGAGTACAGTCTCGCTCTTGCTCGCAAGTTGATCGAGCACTTCGCCAACGACGGCGCCGTGAGCGAGAAGCGGTCCGAAGCGATCCCTATATTGGAGGGCGCGCTCGAGGAACACCCCGCCGAGGTCTGGCCCATGCTCGCGCTCGCGCTGGGCCCGCCGATCGACTCGCGTGCCTGGCATTTGCGGATGTGGCTCCGAGGCGGGTTCAGGCATGTCGAAAACGGTGGGCCAGCTCCGCTGGAACACGTTCCCACTGAACTGCTTTGGCGGTGGGTCGACGAGAACACCGATCAACGGGCTCCGTACATCGCAACCATTGTGCCGCCGATTCTGCATCACGAGACCGGGCGGCGATGTCTGGCTCGTGATGTGCTGATTCGGTACGGAAATGGGGAGGACGTTCGGCGGGCACTAATGGCGAACTTCGGCACGGAGACGTGGTGGGGTCCCGAGAGTGAGCACTTCCGAGCCAAGCGAGAGAGCCTGCTTGAGTTCGCAAGACAGGAATCAGAGCCAGCGGTCAGGCGCTGGATCGACGAATACGTAGTCGGCTTGGCGTTTGAGGTTGAACGGGCTCGGAGAGAGGAAGAACGGGAGCTATGAGCGGCCGGTTCGCTCCCGCCAAGAGAGTCTCACGATGTCTGCGTGAACCACCCTCCAAGCGCGATTTGCGGGCTCTCTGGAGTCAGCATGCCGTCCATCAGGGTGCGGAAGACATTGACCGCGTCTGCCCACGGAATCAGGATGACGTGTCCTGGCGCCAGCACTTTGAGATAGCCGAGCGGCGGACAACCATCTCCGCAGACGACGAGAAACATGGAATTGGCCTGAGCGTGCCACGCTGTCGCAAGCTCAACAGGCGGCTTGGGATGATGTACGACCGCGCTGCCCGGAGAAACGTCCACCAGCGGTTCGCCATCAACACCGAGTGACCAGAGCGCTCGCGCTCCCAGCGCCCACAGGTGATCCGGACCGAACACCCAGCCCGCCGATCGCAGAACGATGGATCGACACTCGGCCACGAGTCTATTGCAGTGCTCTTCGTCGCGCAGTCGGCTGAAGTCCCACGTCGCGATATGTTCGTGCCAATGCCAGTCGCGATTTTCTGGGCTCCAATGTGCTGTGACTCGTGCGCCCGATCTGATGATCGTCATGTGGACGCTGACACCGGGAATCGAAAGAATGGCTGTCTTCTCATCGGGCTGGTCCTTGTACCGCTTGAACGTGAATCTCCAGCCGGGTCGTGTCCCTGGACGTGTGTAGAAGCGGGTGCGCGGTCCGCGCGGCCATCGGCGCTCAGCCGACGGCGGGCAGTGGCAAGGGTATCACCTCCTCTGTGGGCTCGTAGAGCTTGGC
>SCUE01000022.1 GCA_004297775.1 Chloroflexota bacterium
TCGGCACTCGCAAGAACCTCTTCGACCTCCGCCGCGTCGCCGTCGTCCACAACCTCCACGTCATCGCTCGACGCTACCCTGCCAAAACCGCCGCATGATTACTGGGCCGGCGCTCTAGCGAGCCTGTCAGGTTACCGGATGGGGAACCGCCACGCGTGCCGAGTCGACCACGTGGCGGATCTCCTCCTCTTCCAAAGATTCCCGCGCCAGCAGGGCCTGGGCCAGTGACTCGAGCGCGGGGCGCTCGGCGCGCAGCATCTCGACGGCTCTCAGATAGCTCTCATCCACGATGCGTCGAACCGACCGATCCACTTTCTGCGCCGTGGCTTCACTGTACCATCGAGGGCGTCCGTACTCGACTCCCAGGTAGTTATCTGGACTGACCGGATCGAGCGATAGGAGCCCGATCTCGTCGCTCATTCCCCACCGCGTGACCATCTGTCGGGCGAGAGCGGTCACCTGCTGCAGGTCATTCTCAGCGCCGGTCGTCATGTCGTTAAACACGATCTGTTCCGCGGCGCGTCCGCCGAGCGCGCCGGTGATGCGCGTCAGCAGGTAGTCGCGCGGATAGTTATGTCGATCGTCGATCGGCATCTGATAGGTAACACCAAGCGCCTGACCGCGCGGAACAATCGAAACCTTGTGCACAGGATCGGCGTCGGGCATCAGCAGGCCGATCAAGGCGTGACCGGCCTCGTGGAACGCCACGCGCCGTCGATCTTCCGCCGAGATGGCAATGTGACGCGCCGCGCCGAGGATGATTTTCTCCATCGCCTCGGAAAAGTCCTGGCGTCCGACCGCGTCTTTGTCCTTGCGGGCAGCAAGAAGCGCCGCCTCATTGACCAGATTTCGCAACTCCGCGCCCACCAAACCAGGCGTGGCCTGGGCAAGGTCCGCCAACCTGACATCTGGACCAAGCGGCACGCCGCGCGTGTGTACTTCCAGAATCTTCTCGCGGCCGATCCGGTCGGGTCGCTGGACTGTGACGCGTCGATCGAATCGGCCCGGCCGAAGCAGCGCCGGGTCAAGGACATCCGGCCGGTTGGTCGCCGCGAGGATGATGACGGCCTCGCGTGAATTGAATCCATCCATCTCGACGAGCAACTGGTTGAGCGTCTGCTCGCGTTCGTCGTGACCGCCGAAGCCGCCACTTACGCCTCTGGAACGTCCAATCGCATCAAGCTCATCAACGAACACGATCGCGGGGGCCTCCTTCTTCGCCTGCGCGAAGAGGTCGCGCACGCGACTTGCGCCAACGCCAACGATCATCTCGACGAACTCGGATGCAGAAAGGCTGAAGAACGGAACGCCGGCCTCACCGGCGACGGCGCGCGCCAAGAGCGTCTTGCCCGTTCCAGGCGCGCCGACGAGCAGCACGCCCTTTGGAATCGTTCCGCCGAGACGCTGGTACTTGGCCGGATTCTTCAGGAAATCGACGATCTCCTCGAGCTCAGCCTCGGCCTCGTCGATCCCGGCAACGTCCGCAAACGTCACCCCGGGCCTCTCCTCGGAGTATCGCTTCGCTCGGCTGCGTCCAAGACCGAACGCGCCCGATTGCGCTTGTGACACACGACTCGACATCCAGAACAGGAGCCCAAAAATCAGCACCGCCGGCGCGATGCTGATCAGAAGACTGATCCACCAAGCCCGGCCTTCGTCCAGCGGTCGCGCGTTGACGATCACTCCCTTGGATTCAAGGAGTGGCATGAGACCCTGGTCGTCGAACGCCGGCGCGCGTGTCTCGAAGCGCGTCGACGTGACCCCTTTGTCAGTCGGCGCCGGCCACGTCACGGCCGTACGGAAGGCTCCCTGGACCGCATCGCCGCGCGAGGTGATCTCGATAACATTCCCAGCCTGGATTTGCTCCTTGAAAAGCGTGTACGGGACCGTGACACGCTCGATTGGCTCGGGGACGAGAATCGGCGCCAGCAGCGCGTTCATGAGAACGAACACCGCGAGTATCAGCCACGGACGCCACCCGCCCCACCGACGCTCGGGAGGCGCGCCGTTCGGTCGGCGCGGGGACTCCGGCCCCGGCGGCCGCGGGCGCTCTGCCGCGCTATCGCGATGTGGATCCATTAGCTACCCCGGAGTCTCCTCAGTCGATGCTTCATTGCATCGTAGCGAACCATGCGAGTCCGGGACCCCTTTCGCGTGCCCTAGTGAGCCGCTGGCGACACACCCTCGTGGTAGGCGACAGCGCGACCGGTGTGTCCTCCACCGCCCATAGCCATCTGACGAACAAGGGCGTCGTAGCTCACGTCGCGATCGCGTGACAACAGAATCAGGTGGCGGTCGACGCCGCGCGGGGTATCGATTGCCACGACTTCCCCGGCCACTGAGTCCCAGTACAGGCCAACTGACGCGGCCTGACCGGGATTGACGAATGGCCGACCTTCCAGACCATTTCGATTGCGATCGAGGAGGATGCGGACCTGCTTGCTGGCGATCATCGACGGTACTCCCGCGCTCCGGCACCCTGCTCTCGCAGCACTTCGTCGAGATACCGGTCGAGTATGTGGGCGAGCGACGCGGTCGACGAGAATGTGCCGCGAGCCATCACCGCGCGCCCTTGAGCGATCTCCGTATGGACCCACCCCGGCACATCTTCGCCATCGTCGAATATGTGCACTTGGACGCCCCGATAGCTTTCGACCGTTCGCATGTGGCCGGCATCTTAGGAACGCTTCATTCGCAATGTCAACACAGACCGGATCGGCCGATACGCGTGTCGCGCCCCGGTACACTCAGACGCCATGGATGTCGTTACGTTCGGCGAAACAATGGTCCTGCTCGCGGCCGTGGAATCAGGCCCGCTGCGCTTTGCGAACACGTTCACGCGTCACGCCGCCGGCACCGAATCGAATGTTGCGATTGGGCTGGCTCGCCTCGGACATTCCGCGGCCTGGTTCAGCCGCCTCGGCGATGACGAATTCGGGCAACACATCACGACGGTCGTTCGCGGCGAAGGCGTCGACACGTCCCACGTCATCGTCGATCCCGACGCTCCGACTGGGATCGTCTTCAAGGAGAAGCGCGAACTTGGCGCCCGCAAAGTCATTTACTACCGCCGTGGTTCGGCGGCGAGCCGTCTTTCCCCGGCCGACCTCGATCCCGATTTCATCGGTCAGGCGCGTATCCTGCATCTGACCGGCGTTACGCTTGCACTCAGCGAATCGGCGCGCTCGGCCGTGTTCGCGGCAGCCTCGATGGCACGTGAGCGCGGCGTAACAGTGACCTTTGATCCCAATATGCGCTTGCGGCTCTGGTCGCGCGAAGAGGCGGTCCGGGTCATGCGCGATCTACTACCACTCTGCGACATCGCTCTGCCCGGTCACGACGAGGCCACGATGCTGACCGGCGTGGACGATCCCGATCGCGCCGCCGATGCAATCGGGTCGCTCGGCCCGTCGATCGTCGCACTGAAGCTCGGCGCGGAAGGCGCGCTCGTCGTCTCGCCAAACGAGCGCGTCCGAGTCCCGGGTGTGCACCTCGAACGCATCATTGATCCCGTCGGCGCGGGCGATGGATTCGCGGCGGGATTCCTGGCCGGTCAAATCCGCGGATGGGATCTCGCGCGCTCTGCCCAGTTGGGGAACACGGTCGGTGCCTTCGCAATGACGGTCGTTGGTGACACGGAGGGACTTCCGACGGCCCACGACATCGAGGAGTTCCGGTTCGACACCGACGTAGCGCGCTAGATCTTCAGGCAGAAGCCTGGGCGAGCCATCGATGGTGACGACTGCGCGAGTCCTGCCAATCGGCCGAGCCAGCGCGCCGATGTTGATGGCAACCGACGAGACACTCTTGCGGACTTGCCAGGAGCGGGGACAGCCATCGCTGCACGTGTACACATGGAGCGGGGCATGGCTTTCGATCGGAATATCGCGATCGCTGAACGACATCGACCGCGGTCGGGCATCGGTGGACCGCGTTCGAATCGCGCGCCGACATTCCGGCGGTGCGGCCGTCCTTCACCGATGGCAGATTGGCTGGAGTCTGGTCGTCCCAACGGACCACGCACTCGGATGTCTGGACATTGTCGAGTCGTACCGTCGGCACGCCGAATACACGGTCGGGGCACTATCAAGGCTGGGCATTCAGGCTCGCGCCGCGACGGTCGCCGAGGCGCGCGCCTCCGTCACGGATGGCGCGATCGAACGCGTGTGCTTCGGCAGCCTCGCTCCACACGAGATCGTGGCGGGCGATCCGCCCCGCAAATTGGTTGGATGGGGCCAGATCAGACGGCGCAGCGCTGTCCTGCACCACGCCGTAATCCACCGTCGCCGACCGGAATTTGTGGCGCGGTACATCCGCGGCTCCTCGCCAGCACTTGATGAGGAAATTGCGCAGCGTGTGATCGGCTCCGAGGAACTGGCCTCTGGCGTCACGGCGCCTGGACTTCGGCACGCCCTCGTCGCTGCGCTGGCCGAGTTTGGTCTCGACTTCGCCAACCAGCCGCTAACGCCCGATGAATCCAACTCCATCCACCAACTTTTGTCTTCAAAATACCGCGCGGACGAATGGACGGCCCGCCGATAGGCCAGTAGACTGAAACCGATGTCACGAATTCGTCGGGATAGGGTCGTCGAGATCGTGACCGCCGCCTCCGATCCGATCACAGGCACCGAGCTCGCGAACCTGCTCGGCGTCAGTCGCCAGATCGTCGTGCAGGACGTGGCGATTCTCCGAGCAGAGGGATCGCCCATCCTCTCGACGCCGCGCGGATACTTCGTGCCGAGATTCGATTCGCGATCGAGCGCGAGTCGCGAGATCATCGCGGTGCGGCACGATCGCGACCAGATCGAAATCGAACTGACCACGCTGATCGATCTCGGCATTCGCGTCATCGACGTTGCGGTCGAACATCCCGTCTACGGTGAGCTGCGCGGCCTGCTGATGCTCTCGTCACGGTCCGACATCCGAGCCTTCCTGGAGCGTCTCGAAGGCAGCGAGCCGTTGCTCGCGCTGACGCGCGGCGTGCATCTGCATACGATCGAGGCGGGCGCGTCGCGAACGTTGCAGGCCGGTCGATCCGCCTTGCGCGAACTGGGAATCCTGCTCGAACAATAGCCCAAGAGCGATACTCTCATTGACAAGACAGCTGTCTAGCCCGTAGGATCGGCAGCCACACCGAACAAGAAAAAGGCGCGGAATGGTCACACTCGTTCGCCCGTCCAGCAAGGTCTGCAACGACACGCCGGCTAACGTCGGTCCAATCACGATTCAGTGGCGCGGCGCCGACTCGGCGCGGACGCCGGGAGTGCGAGCACTCGCGCTGACCGACGCGCAGATTCCGGATCGCTACCTGACGATGAGCGACGCGGATCTCGATCGACGCATCGAGTCCGCGCGAAGAACGCTTGGCTCCGATTTGGTGATCCTTGGCCACCACTACCAGCGTGACGAAATCATCAAACACGCGGACTTCCGCGGGGACTCGTTCAAGCTCTCGCAGTTGGCAGCCGATCGCGCCGCCGCGAAGTACATCGTCTTCTGTGGCGTCCATTTCATGGCGGAAAGTGCCGACATCCTCAGCAGCCCAAGTCAACAGGTGATCTTGCCGAACCTCGAGGCCGGCTGTTCGATGGCCAACATGGCGCAACCCGACGATGTCGAACAATGTTGGACCGAATTGACCTCCATGATCGATCAGCCGATCGTACCCGTGACCTATATGAACTCGGCCGCCAGTCTGAAGGCCTTCTGTGGTCGCAACGGTGGCATCGTATGCACGTCGTCGAACGCCGTCGGAGTCCTGCGATGGGCTCTGGAACGCGGCAAGAAGGTTCTGTTCTTCCCAGATCAGCATCTTGGCCGTAACACGGCCTTACGGCTCGGTTATCGCCAGGATGACATGCAAATCTGGACGCCGCGCCGCGCGCTCGGTGGCCACGAAGCGGCCGAGATCCAGGCCACGACCTTCATTCTGTGGCTCGGATGGTGCTCCGTACACGCGCGGTTCTCGACCGAGCAAGTGCGATGGGTGCGCGAGAACTACCCGGGAGTCCGGGTCCTCGTCCACCCGGAATGCAAACGCGAGGTCGTGGATCTGGCCGACGAGTCCGGATCGACGGAACTGATCGTGAAGCGGGTGAGTGAATCGCCACCGGGATCGGTCTGGGCGATTGGCACGGAGATCAATCTTGTGTCCCGGTTGGCCAACGAGAATCCCGACAAGACCATCGTCAGTCTCGACCCGGTCATTTGCCCATGCTCGACGATGTATCGGATCCACCCGTCCTACCTAGCCTGGGTGCTCGATGAGCTTGTCGATGGACGCGTCGTCAACCGCATCGCGGTCGATCCCGACACCACCCGCTGGGCCCGTGTCGCGCTGGAGCGTATGCTGGCGATCCAATGACATTCCCCATCGCCGCCGCGCGCGCCACCGAAGCGTCCGTCGGTGTTTCCGTGGCCTTCCCCATCGCGGCGGCGCGCACCATCATCGCGAACGCATTGACCGAGGATCTCGGATGGGGCGACGCAACGACCGCGGCACTCGTTCCGCCGGAGATGCGGTCGAGCGCGATCATCCTGATGAAGGAAGACGGCACTGTCGCGGGACTGCCGGCAGTGGCGGAGGTCTTTCGTCAAGTCGATGCCGCGGTGCGAGTCAGGGCACTGACCGCTGAAGGATCCGCCGCGTCCGCCGGTCGAACCCTCGCCACGATCGAAGGGGCAACCGCGTCGATCCTGTCCGGCGAACGCGTTGCTCTCAACCTCTTGCAGCGCCTGTCCGGGATCGCGACCGCCGCCGCGCGCTACGTCGAGGCAGTGGCGGGGACGCGCGCGACAATCGTCGACACCCGAAAGACGACCCCAGGACTTCGCGTTCTCGAAAAGTACGCGGTCCGGGTTGGCGGCGCGGGGAATCACCGGATGAATCTTTCCGACGGAATCTTGATCAAGGACAACCATCTCGCCGCTCTGCGTGCTGAGGGACACGGTTTGGCTGAGGCAATCCGTCGGGCGAGGCGCGCAGCGCCACACACGATTCGGGTCGAGATCGAAGTGACATCGCTCGATCAGGTGCGAGAAGCGCTCGATGGTCGGCCCGACATCATTCTGCTCGACAACATGTCGCTAGGGGAGATGCGCGAGGCGGTTGCGGTCGTGGCTGGCCGAGCTCTGTGCGAGGCCTCGGGTGGGATCCGGCTCGACCGCGCGCGGTCCGTCGCCGAAACGGGCGTGGATCTGATCTCCGTCGGGGCGCTAACGCACTCGACGCCGGCTCTCGACATCAGTCTCGAGATCGTGAACGATGGACGTACCGTCTGACGCGGCGCTGGTCATCGTCGACGTTCAGAACGACTTCTGCCCCGGCGGCGCACTCGCGGTCCCCACTGGGGATCAAATAATGCCGGTGATCAATCGGCTGATCGAAGCGTTTCAGCGATCGGGCCGTCCGATCATCGCCTCGCGTGATTGGCATCCGGCGCGGACTAAGCATTTCACGACCGACGGTGGATCCTGGCCACCGCACTGCGTCGCCGGCACCGCCGGCGCCGCGTTCCATCCGTCGCTAACGCTGCCCAAAGGTGCGGTGATCGTGCAGAAAGGCGCTGGCGCGCACGAAGACGCCTATTCGGCTTTCGATGCGACGTTGCCGGATGGCACGCCGCTCGAGGCGATTCTGCGGCGAGAGAACGTCCGGCATGTGGTCGTCGGTGGTCTGGCCACTGATTACTGCGTGCGGGCGACGGTGCTCGACGCTCGCCAGTCCGGATACGAGGTCACGGTTGTTCGGGAGGCAATTCGAGGAGTCGACGTACAGACGGGTGATTCCGAGCGGGCGATCGATGACATGCGCGCCGCCGGTGCGATTATCACAACCTAACACTTATAAGTCCGTACCTCTGCGTGATTGGCAGGTGTTGCGGCTGTTTCTAGTTCTGCAACCCGTAAAGATTCAGATCGATCCGTTCCATCGAACGGCCTACGCGCTGCCGAATCTCCTCGAACAGTTCGCCATCCCATTCGCCAACAAACGTGATGGCGGTGCCGCCGCGGCCGGCGCGACCCGTGCGGCCGATGCGATGGACGTATTCCTCGACATTCTGCGGAAGATCGTAGTTCAGCACGTGCGACACCCGACTAATGTCGAGTCCTCGTGCCGCGACGTTCGTCGCGACGAGCAGCCGGATTTCGCCGGCGCGAAATGACTCCATCGTCCGTTCTCGCAACGCCTGGCTCATCGCTCCGTGCAGCCCATCGACGCGAAAGCCGAGCCCCTGGATCCGACGAACCAGCCAATCGACGCCGCGCTGCGTTCGGCGGAAGACGAGCATGCGACTATCGGAAACCTGGCTCCGGACCAGGCGTCGGATCGCCCGCACCTTGTCGTCTTCGAGAACTTCGCAATAAACCTGATCGATCGCCTCAACCGTTGGCAGCGTGGGATCAATGTGAACGAATTCTGGGTAACGCAGGTAGTTGTGCGCGATCTCGAGGATCTCAGGAGGAAGCGTCGCCGAGAAGAGGGCGCTCTGGCGCTCCTCCGGAACGCTTCGGACGATCGAATCGATGTCTTCGATGAATCCCATGTCGAGCATCTCATCGCATTCGTCGAGCACGACGAACGCGACCTGATCCAGCACGAGGGTTCCGCGATACAGGTGATCCAGCACCCGTCCAGGGGTGCCAACGACGACGTGCACGCCGCGACGTAGCGCGTCGATCTGGCCGACGATCGACTGCCCACCATAGACCGCCAGCGCGTGGACCCCACGACGCGCCCCAAGGCGCTCGATCTCACCCGTCACCTGTAAGCAGAGTTCGCGCGTGGGGACGAGGATGATCGCTTGAACAACCGGGCGGTCGGGATCGACGCAACTGACAATCGGGATGCCGAACGCCGCCGTCTTGCCCGTACCGGTCTGCGAACGACCCACGACATCGAATCCATCGACCATCAGGGGGATCACACTCGACTGTACCGGCGTCGGTCGATGGTAACCCGCCAGTTCAATCGCCTCGCGAACTCTCGGCACAATGTCCAGATCATCGAACGTCGGACCGCTGTCGACGATCGGCGGTTCGGCGGTGACCGGCGCGATTGCGCCCGGCACTTCCGATTCAGCAACTACCACGGTGTCTCCTTGGAAAGAGAAAAGGGCACAACCTGTGCGGTCGTGCCCTCAATCAGCAATCGTGCTTTGCGCTTGTCAAGTCAATACCGAAGATAGCCGCTCATACCCCGAGCCGACAACTGTTCTAATCTCACGACGTGATTGGCGCTCGCGATGCGAATGTTGGACGCCTGTCGGATGGTGTGTTCGACACATTGATCGTCGGCGGCGGCATCACCGGGATGGGAATCGCGCTCGATCTTGCCGCGCGTGGCGCGCGCGTCGCACTCGCCGAAAAGGCGGATTTTGCCTCGGGGACGAGTAGCCGCTCGTCCAAGCTCGTCCACGGCGGACTGCGCTATCTGGCTCAGTACCAGTTCTCGGTCACGCGTGAATCGCTCGAGGAACGCGACCGCTTGGCGCGCCTGGCGCCCGACCTCGTGGCGACGCTACCCTTTCTCATCCCCTGCCGGGGCGGACCGCTCGCGGTCGCGCGCCTCGCGGCGGGACTCTCGCTGTACGACGCCATGAGCCACGGTAGCGGTCGGCGATTCACCCACTGTTCTCCGTCAGGGGCACAGCGCCTCGCACCGTGGATGCGCGTCGATGACTTGGATACCACGTTTGTCTACTGGGACTGTCAGACCGACGATGCCGCGTTGGTGTTGGCGGTCGGCGCTCAGGCTGGATCGCGCGGCGCCGTCCTGGCAAACTACTGCGCGGTCGTGTCGGTGCAGCCAGACGGGGATCGGCACGTTGCCGTGATCCGCGATGGAATTCGCGGTCACGAAACGATCGCCCGAGCGCGGTCAATCGTGTGCGCGACCGGCGCGTGGTCGCCCGGCTCGATCCGCGGAGCCTCGGAGCACAGCCTCACCGTTCGCCCATCGAAGGGAGTCCACCTCTTCCTCAAGCGTGATCGCTTCCCTTTGCGCTGCGCGTGCTATTTGCCGACCGGAATCGACAACCGTCTCATCTTTGTCGTGCCTTGGCACGACCGCGTGTTGGTCGGTACGACCGATACCGACTACGGCGGAGCGGTCGATCGACCGACCGTCGAACCAGAGGACGTTGACTATCTCCTCGCGGCGCTGCGACACAATCGTCGCGATTTCGGCCTTTCGCGCGACGATGTCGTGGGTGCTCAGGCCGGGCTCCGTCCGCTCGTCCGTACGGATCAGGCGAGCACGCGGGCGTCGCGCGAGGAGCACGTCTGGTCGGCCGACAACCGCGTGATCGGGATCACCGGTGGGAAGCTCACCACCTATCGACGCATGGCCGAGCGGGTCGGGACAACCGTGGCCGGGTGGCTCGGCCTTCCGCGAGCGCCCGTCACGCGCGATCTGCCGATCGCCCCTCGAACCGTCAACGTAGAGTCGTCTCCCTCGCCTTCGATTGCTCCGAGCGAGGCGCAGATCAATCGATGGATACGCGAAACCGGTGCCTGCCGAGTCGGCGACGTCCTGGCGCGTCGATCGCGCCTCCTGCTGCTCGATCACCGTTCCGCGATTCGGGCAAGCGGCGCCGTCGCTGACGTAATGGCTGGCGAACTGGACTGGTCGAACGAGCAGAGGGCGCGCGAACTCGAAGTATTCGCGCGTGAGGCTGACGCGCACGGATTGCCGGAGTGGCGGACCGATGGCTACTCCGCCGCCTGAACCGGCGCCACTACTCGTCTTTCGCGTCGGGCATCGCGAGTTCTCGTTGGCGGGAGATCGGGTCGAAGCCGTCGTTCGCGCGCCAGCATTGACAACGATCCCTGGTTCACCGGCGATCGTGGCGGGGGCAATGAACTACGAGGGCTCGCCCATCGTCGCGGTGCACCCGGACGACGCCGATACCGGAGAGTGCCGCCACGCGATCGTCGTCCATTCGCGAGGGCACGGCCGATTCGCGATCGTGTGCGACTGGGTCGACCGACTGGCAATCGAGCCGTTCGGAACGCCGGTCGATCCGGACACGCTCGCCGCCACGGTCATCGCGGCTCACGCAACCGGCGCGATTCCATTGCCGGAGCCGCTTTCACCATCATCCTGGATTGTGCCGAGGCAGTGACGACAATCAGCCGAGGTTGATGGCCAGCTACCCCTTCGCGACCGCGACGCGATCGCCATCGCGCAGAGTGGCGCTATCGATCGCGACCTGATCGCCGTCCTTCAATCCAGACAGGACCTCGACCTGATCGCGGTCCTGAAGACCGACCTGAATCGGGACGCGGCGAACGCTGCCCTCGCTGACCACGAACACGGCTGGCTGGCCATCGGCCGTGACCGCGGTCTTCGGGACTACAAGCGCGGAATCCCGCTCCTCGCCGTCGATCGCGACCTGAGCAAACATCCCGGCGCGCAACAGAGTCGCGCCGACCTGATCCGGCACGACCTTTACGACGGCCGTCCTGGTTCGCGTATCGACGGTTGGCGCGACCACGGTGATCTTCCCGGCGATCGGATCGCCGCCGAGTGCCGCCACCGTGATCCGAGCGGTCTGGCCAACTCGGACGCGCCCGATCTGGGCTTCCTCGACCGCGAGGCTAATCTCGACATCGGATCCGACGAGGCTAAGCAAGGGAGTCTGTGGACTCGCCATCGCGCCGACGACGGTCATCTTTTCGGAGACTTGCCCGGCCACCGGAGCAGTGATGGTCATCTCCTTCAGTTGGAGCTTGGCCAGATCGACCTGCGCCTCGGCCTGAGCGACCTGCGCCTCGGCCGTTTCGAGATCCTGGGCGGTGTACGGCTGGGCAGCGAGGCGGTAGGCGGCCTCAGCGGCTTCGGCCTGAGCCTTCGCCCCTTCCAGGTCCCACGCGCTGGCCGGGTTTCGCGCCAGCGCTAGCCCTGATTCGGCCTGCCGAACCACGTTCTCAGTCGCGGCGAGATCTTGAGCCGACAACGGCTCCCGCGCGACTTTGGCTTGCTGCCGTGCGACGTCAACTCCGGCCTGCGCCTGAGCGAGGTTCTCGGCCGTCGGCGGTGCTGTCAAGATCTTCACCTGTTGCTCGGCTTGGCGGACGGCGGCCTCGGCCGAGAGGACTTGCGCCTGCGCGCCGTCGCAGCCAAATCCGCCGCCACGCGAACACGCCGAATCGCGCTGAACCTGCATCGAGTAGAGAGCGTTGCGAGCATTTTCGACACCGATCTCCGCCGCGCGAATCTGTTCGGCGGTCGGCCCCTTCTTCAGCGCGAGCAGCCGGGCTTCCGCGGCCGCAACCGCGGCATCGGCCACGGCGATGATTTCGGGACGTGGATTCTTCAAAGAATCGAGCCGTTGTCGGGCGCTATTGAGATTCGCGGTCGCTTGCGCCACGTGTTCGGGACGACCGCCCGACTTCAGCGACTCATATCGCGAACGCGCAGCGCGCGCGTTACCCTCAGCCTGGGCGACCTGCTCGGGCCGGGCGCCGCCCTGTATGGATGCGAGCCGCGCGCGTGCCGCGGTCAGCCCGGCTTCAGCCTGGCGAAGCGTCAGTTGTGATTGCTCCGTATCGAGCTCGATCAGCGTATCGCCGGCTCGAACCGTACTGCCGACATCCACCAGGACCTTTTCGACACGACCCGTGCCGCGCGAAATGACCGTGAGCGCGGAACGGGATTTCACGTCGCCCGTGTAGGAAAGTACGCGCGACAGATCCGCCCGCTTCGCCGGTACGACTCTGATGCTGTTTTCCCGCGCTGTCGCGGTGGGAGATGTCGACAGAGCCTGGCCTGATCCGCACGCGACCGTCGCGAGTGTGAATGCCGTAACGATTGCGCTGAACCGCGCACCACCGAGCATCGATACCTCCTATACCCGAGCAGGACGCAGAGTCGAAAGTAATTGGTGCGTGAGTGGGCTCACGCAGACCGAGAATCGCTCGATCGGATCGCCCGGTTATTGCACCGATGCAATTGACAACCACATCCGCGGTGACCATGGGCAACGCGTGGATGCACGATTTCCAATATAGCAACGCGGTCGTCGAGCTCCGAGATTTCCCGTGCGGCCCTCCTACTCAACAGAAGGACCGGAGCGCTATCTTGTCTGGGATGGGGCTGAGATTCGTGCGCGGCGAGGAGCGGCTCGCGCGCGGCCATGCGCTGGTCTACTTTCGGACCGCGGATGGAACGACGCTTGCCACGTACCTCGTTGTTCCGCCGGTCGTGATCGATCTGGCGAAGTACATGCCGCCGATGTTCGCCGGTCAACTGCCCGCGGCCGGCCGGGCAGACGTCGCCGCGATGCCAATGCCGCCGGTCCCCGAGGAGATCGAAGGTGGCGTAGCCTCCCTTGAGAGACTCGCCGTCACGCGTGACGACGATTTGATCGACGGCGGCTCCGTACCGACCGGAAGTGTCGAACGATTGCTCTTCGCCGCCGCAGAAGTCGGTCGCGCGTATGGCGAGGCGTACCAACGCCGTGACTTCGGGGATGCGCTCCCGGAGACGGCGGACACATCGCTGGCGGTCGACGAGGTGCTGATGAGTCTGATGGGCGACCACGAACGAATTGGAGAGATCGCCAAACTCATCGGTCGCCTTCGTTACGCGCTCGACGGCAATGATTCGGCGTTGGCGGCCGACACGGTGTCGGACATGGCACGTATCGCGCGCCACCTACCGGCCAAGTACCGCGCCGAAGAAGTCATCGCCGTGGCACAGCTCGCGGGAGAGAAGGGCGCGCGCCTGATCCAACTCCATCTGGATCGCTGCTTCAAACTCGCGAACGAGGACTATGCCGCGGTTGCGCGAATCGAAAGCGAACTCCGAGCGATTACGGCGCCCGAAAACAGCGTCTGAGACGGCGTTGCTGAACCGGCGGCCCGAGGACGCTGCCATATACTGCCGCCGTGCCGGGCGTTGACTTCTGGGTTCAGTGGCGCTTGTACGTATCTATGGCTGACCTGCGCGCACAATTGCCACTCGCCACCACGACGATTGGCATTGACATCGACGAAACCGCAACGCTGACCACCGGCCCGAATTGGGCGAGTTTCACGTTGACGCGCCGCGCCGATGGCGCACGAATCGGGATCGGTCGCGGCCAAACGATGGGCGACGGATCGGAACTGGTTCTCAGTCCCGGACCGGCTCGGACGGAGGCAGATCTGATTGACCTCAATCGCGCCGCGGTTGTGCTCTACACGAGGCTCGTCGAGAAGGGCGCTATCGACCCGCCATCGCCCCTCGAACGGCCACGGCCGCCGCAACCGGCCGGCATGTGACACTGTTCGCCTAGCTGGCGGCTCCGGTCAGCGTGCGATGCTTGCGCTCTCGGGCGCGTTCGTTCGGGTCGAGGAACCGCTTTCGCGGCCGCATCGACTTCGGAGTCACCTCGAGCAACTCATCATCTGCAATGAAATCGAGCGCTTGTTCGAGACTCAGGATCGTCGCCGGTGTCAGCCGTTCGTCGATCTCGGAATTCGAAGCACGGACGTTCGTGACCTGCTTCTGCCGGCAGACGTTGACGGCGAGATCACCCTGCCGGGTATAGAGGCCAACGACCATGCCCTGATAGACCTGCGTTCCCGGCTCGATGAACGTCGACCCCCGTTCTTGCGCGTTGAGCAAACCATAGGTCAGCGCATTGCCGGACTCGGATGCCACAAGCGCCCCATTACGGATCGATGACAGGGCACCTCGCCACTCTTCGAATCCGAGGAGGAGGCTCCCCATCAAGCCGTTCCCACGCGTGAGCGTCAGGAATTCGTTCCGGAAGCCGATCAATCCGCGCGTCGGAATCGTGTATTCGAGACGGACATTGCCACGTCCGTCATTCACCAGATTCACCATCTTGGCCTGCCGGTCGGCGAGCGCCTCCGTCACGACGCCGACGTACGCCTCAGTGGTATCGACCGTCAGATGCTCGATCGGTTCGAGCACGCGGCCGCCAACCACGCGCGTCACGGCCTCGGGGCGTGAAACCTGGAACTCATATCCCTCACGCCGGATAGTCTCGATCAGGATCGCAAGGTGCAGTTCGCCGCGCCCCGAAACGAGGAACTCGTCCGGGCTATCCTGATCGACCACACGGAGGGCCACGTTGGTTTCGAGTTCGCGGTACAGTCGCTCCCGCAGTTGGCGCGATGTACACCACCGGCCGTCGCGGCCGGCGACGGGTGACGTATTCACACCGAAAGTCATCTTGACGGTCGGCTCTTCGATCCGAATCGGCGGGAGAGCTTCCGGATTCTCAGCGTCTGCGATTGTGTCACCGATCGTCGCGCTGGCCAAGCCAGTTACGGCGATGATGTCGCCCGCGGAGGCTTCCTCTATCTCGACGCGCTTGAGACCCTGGTGGGTGAACACGAGCGCGATCTTCTCGCGGCTCAGCGTACCATCGCGTCGGACGAGCATCACTGTGTCGCCCTTCCGGATCGTCCCACGGGTCAGTCGACCAATCGCGAACTTGCCCTTGTAATCGTCATAGTCGAGTGTCGTCACCTGCATTTGAAGGAGGCCGGCCGGCTCGACGACCGGCGGCGGAACATGCTTTAGGATGGTCTCGAAGAGAGGCTCGAGCGTCGTACTGGACATCGGAACCTGGAGATCGGCGATGCCCTGGCGCCCGATCGCGTACACGACCGGGAAATCCAGTTGCTCGGCCTCGGTCGCGAGATCCAGAAACAGATCCTGCGTCAAGGAAAGCACCTGATCGGGCCGTGCGTTCTGCCGATCGATCTTATTGATGACAACGATCGGCTTGAGTCCGATTTCGAATGCTTTGCGCAAGACGAATCTCGTCTGCGGCATCGGCCCTTCGACGGAATCGACGAGCAGGAGGCATCCGTCGGCCATGTTGAGGACGCGTTCGACCTCGCCGCTGAAATCGGCGTGCCCGGGCGTATCAATGATGTTGACCTTCACGCCGCGATACATCACGGCTGTGTTCTTCGCCAGAATTGTGATTCCACGCTCGCGCTCGAGGTCGTTCGAATCCATGATCAGGTCGCCGACGATCTCGTTGGCGCGAAAAATGTTGCTTTGCTTTAGGAGACCATCGACGAGCGTGGTCTTACCGTGGTCGACGTGGGCAATGATCGCGATATTCCGGATGTCCGCCCGAACGGCATGCACGTGCGAAGAGGTCAACGCGTTTATCGTCACTTCCTAGACGTTGAACAGGAAATTGATGACATCTCCATCCTGGACGGGATACGTCTTTCCTTCTGATCGTAGTTGCCCGGCCTTGCGCGCTTCCACCAATCCACCGGATTCGACGAGATCCTCATAGCGAACGACCTCGGCTCGAATGAATCCGCGCGCAATGTCGGAGTGAATCTGCGCGGCAGCCTCCGTCGCGGGCGCGGCACGGCCGACCGTCCAGGCGCGGCACTCGTCCTCGCCGACGGTGAAAAACGAGACCAGATCGAGCAATTGGTAGGAGAGCCGGACCACTCGGCCGAGGCCCAATTCCTCGATTCCGAGATCGCGCATGAATTCCAGTCGCTCGGTCTCATCGAGTTCGCCCAGCTCCATCTCGAGTCGACCAGCTAGCGATGTGACGCCAACTGCCCGGTCGCCCGCCACGGCGCGGATCGTCTCCTCGGCATCGCGCGCTGACGACACATCGTCACCGGTGTTCAAGATGACGAGCATCGGCTTCTCGGACAGGAAGCCGTACGGTCGCAACAGCCGGCGGTCACTTTCCGCGAGATCGAACTCGCGAATCGGGCGTCCGTCTTCGAGCGCTGGCTTGAACTGCTTCAGTAATTCAAGTTCTCTCCATTGCGGATTGCCCGGCGCCGCCTTACCCATCCGCAATTCGCGATCGAGACGATCGACACGTTTCTCAACGATCGACAGGTCGGCCAGGACCAGATCGGCCATCATCTCGTCGAAGTCGCGACGTGGATCGACCGAGCCGCGCGGATGCGGATGGGTATCGCTCTCGAAGGCGCGAACGACGTGACAGAGCTCGTCGGCGGTCCGCAATTGGCCGATCCGTGCCGCGGCCTTGGCTTCGCCGCCCGCCGCCACCATTCCTCCGGCGACATCGACGTACCGGACCTCCGCGGGAGTTGTCTTACGGGGGTGAAACATCTCGCTCAGTCGCGTCAGCCGATCATCGGGCACGCGCACGACTGCGCGATGCGCCTCGGCACCGCCGAAGCTTCCGACCTCAGCCCGCTGTTGGGCGAGCGCGTTGAAGACAGTTGTCTTGCCCGCGCCGGGCAGACCCATAATTCCAATTTCCACGGCCGGCTATTCTGCGCACAGCGGGGCGGGCCGCGCCACGCTAGACCTTGGCGAATGTCCGTTCGAGCGGCAACTCGATCGCCTTGCCCTCCTGGCTGGATCGATAGATCGCCTCGGTCAGTTCCATGTACTTCAGGCCTTCCGTGAAGTTCGGCGTCACTTCGCCGCCCTCTCGGATCGCCCGGATGAAGTCGGCCTCGGCCTGCCAGTTGCGCGCCTCATTCGGAGCAATCGGAATTGGATGCAACTCCTCGCCGCGCCGGGCACCGAAGATCTCGGCCTTCGCCACGTGAACGATCAGGGTTCCCTCCGTTCCGTGAATCTCGATCCGGTCAAGTTGCGGATGATGGGTCACGCCCGTGAAATGCCACGTTGACAGCGCGCCGTTCTCCATTTCGGTGACGAATCCGATCGAGTCGGCGATCTTGACGGTCGCGGATTCGTCGGTGTTCGGACGGGACCGCGTCGGATAGTGGACGCGGGTAATGGCCTGAACGCGTCGGTGATAGCCGAGCCATCGATGGACGACTTCGATGTACATACCCAGGTACTGTGTATTGAATCCCGACACGTCGAAGTCCTGCCGCCAGTGCAGTGGTGTTTCGGGATTCGCGTACACGCTCTGATACTGATAGACGATCACGTCGAGCGGCCGACCGACGAATCCCTCGCGCTGAAGCAGCCGCTTCATTACGTAGTCGGCCGCCATCGCGTGCGGCGGAGGACACAACATCGTCACCAGTCGCGTGCGCTGCGACGCGTCGTACATCTCGCGTGCCTCCGCGTGGTTCCGCGCCATGCGAGCCTGGCAGAAGACGTGCTTACCCGCCGCGAGCGCCGCCAGGGTCGCCTCGCGATGGAGGTACGGCGGCGCGGCGATGAAGACGGCGTCGACCTCTGGCATGGTCAGAATCTGGCGCCAATCGTCGCGAACGGCGCCGAAGCCCCACTCGCTGGCGACTATCTCGGCGGTTTCGCGCCGGCGATTCGCCACGGCGACGAGTTCGACGCCGTCAATCGCCTTGAGTCCGGGCAGATGCCGCTGTTTGGCAATGCCGCCTGCGCCGATGAACCCGATACCAACTCGCGCTGCCATTGCGACCTCCGGAGTGTGATACTCCGGCCGCATTCTACCGACCCTGGGGGAACCTCACAGTGGGACGACTGACCGGCAAGATCGCGATCGTGACAGGCGCCGGTACAGGTATGGGACGCGCGATCACCCGCGCGCTGGCGGAAGAAGGCGCAACAATCACGATCGCGGGACGGCGGCACGCCGCGCTTGACGAGACGATCTCCGCGGCGCGCGACACCGGCGCGGACATCACCGCGATCTCAGCCGACGTGTCGAAGTGGACTGAGGTCGAGCGCCTGGTGCAAATGGTCATTGCGCGGTGGGGTCACGTCGATCTGCTGGTGAACAACGCCGGCACGAACACGAAACGTCGCTCCTACACCGACGCGACGCTGGACGACTGGGATTCGGTCGTGCGGACGAATCTCGATGGCGTCTACTTCTGCACCCGCGCGGTCCTGCCCTCGATGCGCGCGCGGAAGAGCGGTCAGATTATCAACATCTCGTCGATGGCCGGACGCCAGGCGTCAGTCATGTCCGGCGTCGCCTACAGCGCATCGAAGCACGGGGTCGTCGCGCTTACGCAATCGACGAACCTGGAAGAATGGCGGAACGGGATCCGCGCCACCTGCATCGAGCCGGGCGAAGTCGCCACGCCGATTCTGGAACTGCGACCCGACGTGCCACCGCGCGAGACGTGGAAGGACATGCTGCAGGCCGAGGACATCGGCGAGGCAGTGCGATTCCTCGCTACTCTTCCGGACCGCGTCTTGATCGACGAAATGACGATTCGTCCGCGTATTCGGCGAATGGGCTAAAGGAATCCCCTAACGCGGCCGATACTTTGAGAGATAGCCACGCTCGGACGAGGTATGGCCATGCAAGCCAGTCGAATCGACGGCACTCACTTTGTTCCGGAGGGCCCGGCTCCGCCTCGACCGCCGGAGCGACTCCGGCCGAGTGAAGATGCGCCGGGCGTCCGCGTGGCCGGCGCTCGCCTCGAACTGACCGCCAGCGTCATCAACGCAACGCTGGTCAATCGGCCGGATGATGCGGCCAGAGCGTCCGATCTCGTGTCGGCGGCGGACCTCGAGGCACGCGTGCGCGCACATGTTCGCCAGATGTTCGAGAAGGCCGGCATCGCCTATGAGGACATCACGGCCGAAGAGGCGCAGGCAAGCATTGCCCCAGGTGGGTACTGGAGTGCCGAGGCGGTCTCCAAGCGGATCGTTGATTTCGTCGCGGCATTCGCGAACGGCGACTCGGAGCGGGCGCAACTACTGCGCGACGCGGTCGAACAGGGGTTCGGCGAGGCCGAACAGGCATTCGGCGGAAAGCTGCCTGACATCTCCCACGAGACGATGGATCTGGTCCGCGAAGGACTCGATCGGCTCTTCCGACCGCGCGTCGACGCCACGGCTTGAGTCCTCTCGCCTGACCACGGCCGCGACTACCCGGCCGGGGTCAGCAGCACTTTGCAGCCTTCGCGACGTCGCAACGCCTCGAACCGGCCCTCCCACTCGGTGATCGGCGCGATCGACGAGATGAGTGGCTCAGTCCTGACCTGACCGGTTGCCATGAGGGAGAGCGATCGCTCCCAGGCGGACGGCACGTGCGCGAACGAACCGACGTACGTCAATTCCTTCATCGGCACGAGGTTGATGTCGACCTCGATCGGGCGTCCGTAGAGGCCGATCTGCACAACCGTGCCGCCGCGCTGGACGGCCGACAGGCATTGCGCGAGCGAGCGTGCCGCGCCCGCCGCTTCGACACATACTGGCGGGCCGCTTCCGCCGGTCAAATCGCCGACAAGCTCTCCGAGCGACGCCTCGGCCACGTTGATCGTGTGATCCGCCCCGACCTCTCGCGCCACTGCCAGGCGCCCATCATCGCCGGAGGCGCCGCACATGATCGTCCGCGCTCCACCGGCGCGCGCGGCTTGAAGGCAGAGCAAGCCGATCGGTCCGGGGCCTGACACCAGCACCCAGTCGCCTGGCCGGATCTTCGCCAAGTCGTAGAGCGCGTGGATGCAGCACGAGAGCGGCTCGGTCATCGCGGCAGCGCGCAGATCGACCGATTCGGGCACTCGATGCAGCCGATGCGCCGGGACTCGCACGAATCGCGCGAATCCCCCGTCGACGTGCGTGCCAATCGATCGACGAGATGGACATAGGTTCGGCCGGCCAGACAGGCAGTGAACGCACTGACCGCACACGTGGAAGTACGTTTCCGTCGTCACGCGATCGCCAGGAGCGAACCCGGAGACGCCAGAACCGATCTCGGCGATCGTGCCGGACAGCTCGTGGCCCAGAGTGACCGGCGGCACGCACCGGTACTCGTCGAGGTAGATGTGCAGATCGGTGCCGCAAATACCCGTGTACGCGACTTCGATGATGACTTCGCCGGCCTCGGCGCGCGGGTCGGCGACATCGCGGACCTCGCAATTCCCGACGCCAGCGGCGGTCTTGACCAGCGCCTTCATATCGTGGTGCCTCCGTACGTGTTCGTGACGATAATCGTTCCGCTTCGTGCTCCGCCCGCTCAGCCACATCGCGACCAGATACCCCTGGCGCGTCATCGCGGCGTGGTTGGCAATCGCGGTCGTTGGGACGCCGTTCGTGGTCGGACTGCCAGCGAAGCTGAAGCCGGGCGGGTTCTCCGATCCCTCCCTCGAAGCCGAACGCGCGCTTGGGGTCATCGCTCGCGAGATCCGCCCTCCCGGTCAGGTCTTGGTCGCGATCTTCGTCCCGGCCGCGAACGAGGCTCTTGACGACCGCTTCCTCGGCGCCGTCGCGGCGCAGACGCGGCCGGCGCTGATCGTCGCGGACGTGGATCGCGTCATTTCGCCGATCGAGAACCCGCGCCAGATCGCGCCCGATCGATCGCTGGCGGTTGTCACGATCGTGTTGAATGCGAACGCCGCCAGTTCAGCCGAGGTTGTCGCCTCGGTCAAGAGTGCGATCGGCGACCACCCGAGCGTACCGGTCATCACCGGGGGTCCGGTCGCCTACGCCGACATCGTGCGCGTCAGCGAAGGGGATCTGCGCCGCGCCGAGTTGATCTCCATTCCACTCGCGCTCGTCGTCCTCGTCGCCGTCTTCGGATCGGCGGTCGCGGCCGGGATGCCCGTCATCGTGGGCGGGCTAACCGTCATGGTGGCGTTGGCAATCCTGAGCGTCATCGCTGGCCTGACCGACATGTCTGTCTTCGTGCTGAACCTGTCGACGATGCTCGGTCTCGGCCTCGGTACCGACTACTCGCTCTTCGTGACGACGCGCTTCCGCGAGGAATTGCGCGCTGGCAAGTCAGTCGAGGCGGCAATTTCGGAGACGCTTGACCACGCCGGCAGCGCGGTCTTCTTCTCTGGACTGACGGTGTTCGTCGGATTGGGAGGCCTGGCGACGTTCGATTTCATGATGCTCCGGTCGCTCGGCATCGCTGGGGTCGTCGTCGTCAGCGTCGCGGTCATGGCCGCGCTGACTCTATTGCCAGCCAGTCTGGCGTTGCTTGGCCATCGTATCGATCGCTGGTCGCTCTTCCGGTGGAGCGATCGACAGGACGCCGCCTGGGTCCGTCTGGCGAGCTGGGTGATGGCGCGTCCGATCGGCGTGCTGGTCGTGGTGATCGCAGTTCTCGCTCTGTTGGGATTCCCGTTCCTGCGCGCTCGCTTCTCGCTGCCGGATGCGCAAGTACTCCCGAGTTGGGTCGAGTCGCGCCGCGGGTTCGATCTCCTCGAGAAGGCGTTCGGCGTCGGCGATGTCGCGCCAATCCTGGTCGTCGCCCGGGCCGACGGTCCGATCGTGACGCCGGAGCGGGTCGACGCGTTGATCGATCTGACGCGCTTCATCGCGAGCGATCCGGATGTCGCTCGCGTCGATAGCATCGTCGATCTCGATCCACGACTGACTCGCCAGCAGTATCAGTTGCTGCTCGCGAATGGAGGGTCCGACGCCGATCTGTACATGCGGGCAGCGCTCGCAGCCACGACCGGCCATCGCGCGACGATCGTCACGGTCATCCCGCGTTGCGCGGGCGCGAGTCGCGAATGCGCCGACTTGGTCCGCCGCCTCCGCACAATGCAGCCATCGGCCGGAATCGAGCTTCTGGTCGGCGGAGCGCCGGGCGCGATCGTCGACATCGTCGATCGACTCTACGAAGCGTTTCCGCGCGCGATCCTGCTCGTCGTCGCCACAACCTACTTCGCGTTGCTGATTCTCTTTCGCTCGCTCCTCCTACCGCTAAAGGCGATCGCGATGAACGCGCTATCGCTCCTGGCGAGCTATGGCGCCCTCGTCGTCGTCTTTCAGGAGGGATTCGGCAGCGCGATCTTCGGGTTTACGCCGCTTGGTTATGTCGAGGCGACGCTGCCGATCATCTTGTTCTGCCTGCTGTTCGGTCTGAGCATGGATTACGAGGTATTCTTGCTCTCGCGCGTGCGGGAGGAATGGCGCGCCGGGCAGACGAATGAGCGCGCGGTGGCTCTCGGAATGGCGCGCAGTGGCCGCGTGATTACGAACGCGGCGTTGATCGTCGTGCTCGTCAGCCTCTCGTTCGTGACGGCCGACATCATCCTCGTCAAGGCGGTCGGTCTGGGCACTGCCATCGCCGTCTTGCTCGACGCCACGATCGTGCGCGCGCTTCTCGTCCCCGCGACGATGCGACTGCTCGGGTACTGGAACTGGTGGCTGCCCGGATGGCTCGATCGCGCGATACCACGGTTCGGAGACGGCCCATGATCCGGATAGCCGGCGCGGTCCTGGCAATCGCATTGGTCGCGGCGCTCGGATGCACCAACGGTGCGCCTTCGCCTCGCGCCATCGTCGCCGTTCCACGATACGAGGCGCAACCGACCGCGACTCCGGCGCCGATCGCCTTCCCGCGCGACGATGGCAGTCACGACGCGCTGACGGAGTGGTGGTACTACACGGGCCACCTGGATTCCGGCGACGACAGCTACGGGTTCGAGTTCGTGATATTCCGGTCGGCGCGTCGCGGTGCTCCAACCGGATATGCGTCGCATTTCGCGATCACCGATCGTCGCGGGAAGTCGTTCGCCTACGACCAGCGGTTCCGGGTTAGCGTATTCGACACTCCGCGCGATCGCCTGGACTTCTCGGTCGGCGATTGGTCGGTCGCTGGCGCCGATGGCGTCGATCGAATTCACGCATCGACGGGGCGATACACGCTCGACCTCAACGTCGCAAGCCGCAAGCCGCCGGCCCTGCACGGCGGCAACGGCATCATCTCGTTCGGTGCCGCCGGTGACTCCTACTACTACTCGCGCACTCGCATGGAAGCGGATGGCACGCTCATCACCGACGGCGCGCTTCAGAACGTTCGCGGCGTCGCCTGGATGGACCATCAGTGGGGCAACTTCGTTTCGACGACCGGCGGCTGGGACTGGTTCAGCTTCCACCTCGATGACGGCGCCGACCTGACCGGATCGATCGTGCGCGACGATCGCGGCGCGACCGTCCTCACCTACGGCACCTACGTCGATCCAGCGGGACGCGCGGTTCATCTCGGCTCGGACGACTTCATCGTTTCGGCGTTTGCGGAGTGGCGGAGCCTTCGGACCGGCGCGATCTACCCCGCCGCGTGGCGAATACGCGTGCCGTCGCTCGACGTCGATCTCGAATCGCGGCCGATCGTGAGCGACCAGGAACTGGATACGCGTGCCACGACTGGCGTCGTGTACTGGGAAGGCGCGGTCGAAGCGATCGGCCGATCGCGCGGACGTCTCGTCTCGGGCCGCGGATACGTTGAACTGACCGGATATGCGGATAGACTGAACCGGAAACCTGAAGGAGCGACGAAGTGAGCCACACGTCGAGCCGGCGCGCCCGCAATCGGGGACACGCGACCGAGATGACGAGCATGGAACGCGTTCGGTCCACGCTCGCGGGTCAGGACGTCGACCGCGTTCCCTTCTGTGTCTGGCACCATTTCAAGCCGCGCAACGAACCCGGCGCGCTCGCGCGCGAGACCCTCATGTTCTTCGCCCAATGGGGACTGGACATCTTCAAGGTTATGCCGGACATTCCGTATCCGTACCCAGACAACTCAATTCACGAACCCCACGACTGGTACGGACTTCCGAGCACGGCCTCGCACGACGCCACGTTCGGCCGGATGGTTGACGCCGTGTCGCTCGTGCGCGACGCCGTCGACGACGACGCGCCGGTCTTGATCACGATCTTCTCGCCGTTCACCTACGCCATGAAGTTCGCCGGCAAGGACCGCGTGCTCGAGCACGCCCGCGACAACCCCATCGAGTTGCATCACGGGCTTACCGTCATCGCCGAGAATCTGGAGGATTTCGGGACCGCCTGCATCGAAGCCGGCGCGGACGGCGTCTTCCTGGCGGCTCAGGGAGCCGGCGACGGACTCCTGACACCAGCGCAGTACGGAGAATTCGCGCGCCCGTACGAACTGGCGGTCCTGCGCGAATGCAGCCACGGGTGGCTGAACACGCTCCACGTGCACGCGGCGTCGGGACTGGACATCGATCCCTTCCTGAAATACCCGGTCTCGGCGCTCAGTTGGAGCGATCGGCTGACCGGCATCTCGCTGGCAAGCGTACGCGCAAAGGCGCCGGAACTCTGCCTGATGGGCGGAGTCAGCGAGCGCGGACCGATCCTGTCCGGGACCGAAAACGAGATTCTGGCCGAAATGCGCGACGCGCTGGCCCAGACCGGCGGCGGCGAGCGTTTGATTCTGGCTAACGGCTGCTCGATTCCTAACGACATCGATGACGCACGCATTCGGCTGGCGCGGGAGCAGGTCGACAAGCTCGGCGCGCGCCGATAGGAGCGATCCATGTCCGAGAGCACGGCACAGCCAGTCGATCGCCTGCTTGCCGAGGCAGACGAAGTCGAAGCCGGCGCGCGGACCGTGGCCGAGTTCCTCAACGACCTGACCTGGGCGATCGACCAACTGGCGCGCGACCCCGCGATGGCGCGAACGCGGATGGTCGAAATGCTCCGCGCCACCATCGACGCAGCCGCCTATCGCGACCTCGCCTTTGAACCGCGCCACGCTCGCGCGCTGGCCGAGATCGTCGTGCTGGCTTCGCGCCATGGCGACAGGCCCGAGGCCCTTCGACGCGCCCAGACGATTCTCGAAACGCAGGGGTTCCGCGTCCGCGGCCGGCCGCTGAACGCGGGTCTTGCCGACACGGCCACGCTGGTGGAACGACCGGGTCCAACATCGCAACCCGCGCCGGCGCCGCGGAGTAGCGGCGAATCGATCGCGGCCCGACGCGCGCCCGGGGGCGCCGAGCCAATCCGCACGCAGTCGATGATGGGCTCGATGCGCGTCCTCGGCATGGGCTGGGCAATCGTTCTCAGCCTCGTCATGGGCATCCTGGGCGGAGTCTGGCTGGACGGCCAGCTCAGCAGCGCGCCGATCGCGACGCTGGTCGGCCTCGCGTTCGGGCTCTTCATGGCCTGGCAGGTGGCGCGGCAGATGATCGACGAGACGCGACGCCGCTAGCTGCCCAAACCCCTACGGAGCGCGCGGCGCCGCGATCGATACGTCGTCGTCAGATCCAGGGCACGACCCTCTCGCGCACTTTCATACCCCTTCAGGATGATCTCCAGGACGTGGCGAGCGTGCTCGGGGCGCAGGAGTAACTCCTCCTCGCCAGCAATGACGCGCGCGAAATGCTCGACCCCCGACGCAAGCGACCAGTCGACCCCGCCGCGCGGCTCGCGCGGCGGATTCAACCGACCACGGTAGACCTTCTCGGGCGTCAACCAGCCTCGGATACCGTGTTCCGGGTTGTCGAGGAACACCTCATATGGCGGCTCATCCGGTTCCGCCGCCAGGTTGATGACGCCCTTCGAACCGGCGATCTCGCAGCGCGGACCCTTCGACGAAAAGACGACGAATGTCGCGTCGATGTGGGCAAAGCACGAGTCACCGAAGTCGAGCATGAGTTGCGTGTTGTCGTCGACGCCGACCTTGATCGTCTTGCCGCGCGCCTCGCCGGCGCGAACGTCCCGCTCCGGAATCGCAATCCCGGAGAATGCAAACACGCGCTTCGCCGCGCCGAGGAACGCCGTGACATACGTCAACGGGTAAATCGCGAGATCGACGACCGGTCCGGCGCCCGGCTGGTAGAACCATGTCGGATCGGTTCGGTAGTCCAGTAGCCAGGCCGGACCGGGGTGCGAACCGCGCGCGCGGACATAGCAGACCTTTCCGATCAGCCCACCACGAATGAGATCCCGCACCTCGCGCATGTCGGGGTGTGTCATCAATGCCGGCGCCACCGCCAGGACAAGGCCGGCCGACTGGGCAGCCGCGATGACGCGATCGGCATCCTCGATCGTCGTCGCGATCGTCTTTTCCGAATACACGTGCTTGCCGGCGGCCAGACCGCGCGTGATCGCCTCGGCGTGGAACGTCGGCGGCGTCAGATTGACGATCGCGTCGACCGCGTCATCCGCCAGGAGGTCCTCGAACTTGGTGTAGTGACGCGGAACGCCGTACCGTTGGGCGAGCGACTCGGCTCGACCGGGCACCATGTCGCAGAGCGCCACGAATTCGAGCGTGCCGGTCGCGCTCTGGCGGGCGATGCCTGGAATGTACGTGTGCTGCGCGACGTCACCCGCGCCGAGAACGCCGATACGGACCTTTCGGCTCATGTCGCCAGGCTACCACGACGAATCAGGTAACGCGGACACGTTGACGACGCGGCGGCTATGACGCGGGAAGGGCCGGCGATCGCACTGGCGCGCGTGGGGCACCTACGCGCCGATGGTCGTCGCGAACGGCACCGCGGGATCCGGCAACGGAACGTTGATCGCCAAATGCGCGGTCGGATCGGTTCCGGCATTCCAGTTGCGGTGCGGGACGCCGGCCGGGAAGACGACCAGCGTGCCCGGCCCAGCTTGACACTGGACCCCGGCGATCTCGAGGCTCATCAGGCCGCTCAAGACGTAGAAGACCTGATCGACCACGTGGGTGTGCATCCCGGCCGGCGAACCTTCGCCAGGTGGCGTCTTGATGCAGTTGATGGAGCAGGTCGTCGCGCCGTTCGTGGCATCGAGCAGCGGTTGGCTGACGCGGCCGGGTTTGGCCGCGAAGGCCGCGAAATCAACTGCGCGCAGGTAGTTCATGGTGCTTCTCCTCGGATCGACCTGGAAGCCGAGCGCTCATTGTGGGGTATCCCGTGACCCCATCGTCGAGCGGTCGCGACGCGATTCGCGCGAATGCCGATCGCTCGGCCGACACGGCGCGCGTCGCGACTCGCGGCCCAGGCATCGGGCGGCTATCGCTTGCTCGGCCGGAGGCGCAGTGCGCGTACCGACTCGCCGACGCGGATCATCGCGCCATCACGCTCGACCGCCCGAGCGAGGCGCGCGCGAAGGGCCGCGTCGATCGTTACGTACGGCCAGCGCTCGACCGCGTAGGCAGCCAGATCGGCGACTGTGTCGAAGTGATACACGAACTCGAACACAATGAAGCGCTCAGGGACAAGGTGCCCCGATGCGATCACGCGATCCATCAACGCTCGCGCCCGAATCACGCGCTGGGTCGTGTCCGAATCGGTCAGGGAAACCTCCTCACCGCGAATGGCGCGCCGATCGCGAACGAGGCAGAGGCGCTTTGGCAGCGGCTCCGGGTGGACGTCGAGCACGGCTCCGTACGGGCGCAGCGATCGCGCGATTCGAACCAGAGCGTCGACGACGCTCTCAGGCTGGAGTCATCACAGCGAGCGCGACAGCAGAGCGACGTCGTAAGCGCCCTGGCCAAGAACGGTCGTGGACACATCGCCCGTCTCGAACGTCACGTGGCCGCGAAGGGTTTCCGGCATCGCCGCGCGAGCGCGCCCGATCGCTTCCTCAACCGGCTCGATCGCCCGGACCGTCGCCGCCGCGGCCGCGTAACGCCAGGTCAAGCGGCCGTCGCCGCAGCCGACTTCGACGACATCACGGCCCGAGAAATCGACGAGTCCCCAGATCGCGCGCGTCTCGTTGCCCTCGGGATCGAGCAGTTCCCCCATCGGATATCGATCTCCTTGAAAGTGAAGAGTATTTCACCCGTGGAACGCCGTGGCCGCGCGAACCATACTTGAGCGCGTGAAGACTTTCCTCGACTCCATCTGATGCCCGCCCGCACGAAGAAGCCGGTCACTCTCGCCGCGGATGCGTACGCCTCCGGCCTGGTGTTTCGCGAGGTCACCGACGAGACGTGGGGCGATTTCGAGAGGCTGTTCGAAAGCCGCGGCGGGCCGCAGTCCTGTTGGTGCATGGCCTGGCGGGCAGCGAATGAAGAAGCTCGACGCACCGACGGTACAAGTCGAAAGGCTATGATGAAAACGCGCGTTCAGTCTGGCGTTCCGGTGGGGATCCTCGGATACGCGTGTGGTGTTCCGGTCGCGTGGTGTTCCGTCGCTCCGCGCTGCACCCACCGCGCCGGGCTCGCTGACGCCCAACCAGGCGACGTCAACGAGAACGTCTGGTCCCTGGTCTGCTTCTTCGTCACGCGCACGGCGCGCGGCAACGGCGTCCTGAAGCGGCTCATCGAAGCCGCCAAGGTTCACGTCAAAGCGCGAGGGGCAACCGTGATCGAGGCATATCCCGTGGACGAGGATTCCCCCAGCTATCGCTTCGGAGGCTTCGTCTCGTCCTTCGACGAGGCAGGCTTCGTTCGGATCGGACGCTCGGGCACGCGACGCCATGTGGTGCGCCTGCGGCTTGCGTAGGCGCGACGACCTTGGCCCAAGATCCTCGCAGCGAGAGATCGGATCACCTACCAACCAATGGGCGTTTGCGCGGCGGCGGTCCAGACGAGTGTGGCCCCAGGCGCGGCGATCGAGACTCTGCCAGTGCTTTTGGCGGTCGGGATCCTGGCAATCGTCCCGACGCGCCTCCACAGAGTCGCCACTCTCGGCATCGCATCGGTGCTCGCTGTCAGCCCGAGGCCTTCCGCTTCGACGAGACCACCACCGCCAGCAAAGTATGCTTCCGCTTCGACTGAGGTAGACGTCGTTCCATGGGTGTTGAGTCGGAGACGGACGCGGTATTCTTCGAAACTGCGGCGGCCTTCTGGGCCTGGCTGGCCCAGAACCACGCCAGCACCAGGGAGTTGTGGGTCGGGTACCACAGAAAGCACACCGGGCGTCCGTCGATCGATTGGCCGCAGTCGGTCGACCAGGCACTCTGCTTCGGTTGGATTGACGGGATCCGCAGGCGCGTTGACGACGGCCGGTTCAAGATCCGCTTCACGCCGCGCAAACGGAGCAGCAACTGGTCGGCCGTCAACATCAGGCGCGTAGCGGAACTCGAGACGTTGGGGCTGATGCACCCCGCGGGCCGCGCGGCATTCGCAGCGCGGCAGGAAGCGAGGTCTGGCACCTACTCCTACGAGCAGCGACCGGCGGATCTGCCGGAGGAGTATGCGGCGGGAATGCGGTCAGACGCGCAAGCCTGGGCCTTCTGGCAGGCGCAGCCGCCGAGCTACCGCAAGACAGCGACCTGGTGGATCGTGAGCGCCAAGCGGGAGGAGACGAGGGTGAAGCGGCTGGCAATGCTGATCGAGCACTGCGCCCGCGGCAGGCGGTTCACGCAGTTCGCGGCGTCATAATCGCTGGCGGACGATCGGATGGCGCCGCGGGTGGTGCTCGTCGGGCTGGCCATTTACGTCGTTAAGCCAGCTGTCGGGCGGCACTGACCCACGATCTCGATGATTAGTATCAGATCAGAATCTGGCTCCTCGGCCAATGGGAAATCGCGAACTTCCCTGACAGTGACCTTTCTGGTCGGCGCCAGGTTGGCCGCGCGGGGCGCGTCGCGGCTGGCCTACCACTTCGAGGGCGAAGAGCCGCCCGGATTCCCTGAGTCGCGGGAGCCCCGGTCGGCAGCTCGAAGCTGTACCGCAACCCGATCGCGCTCGCACAGGAGTGGCAGGCGAGGTTGGCCTCGGAGGAGTGCGTTAGCCGGTCCGCCCTCGCCCGCAAACTCGGCGCGACCCGCGCTCGTGTCACTCAGGTCCTGGGCCTGCTCGAGCTCGCCCCGCAGGTCATCGGAGTGCTGGCCGCCTTGGGCGACCCGTTGCCCAGACCGATCGTGACCGAGCGGAGCCTGCGCTCGCTCGTCAGGCTTCCGGCCAAGGAGCAGACGCGTGCGATGCAGAGAATTGCCGCCAAGGCAGCAGCCAGTTGACATCACGACCATCGGTGTGGGAGATCAGGCACGGCCGAGGTCGCTTCTCGGGCCATCGAAGGGAGCATGTGCAACATTGGGTGCTATCTCCCGAACAGGCATCCCTACCCATCGTAAACACAGCATCCTGGACGAAGGGATCATCCGCGCCCTAGCCGAGGCGGCTGATCTTCTGGAGATCGAGCCGTTCTCGCTCGGCGCAGCGTCGTCGTCAGCTCGCGTGACCTGATCGGGATGAGCCCGTAATGCGCCGTGTCCTTCAAGTCGAGTAAATCGATAAGCGCCTGCGCAGCGCGCCCGCCCGTCGGAACGATCTGGCGCAGAAGCGCCGCGGCCTCGCGGTAGTCCTCGCCGCGTGAGCGGCCGTCGAGCGCGCCGCAGCACGCCGCTTCGCTACGCCGCCGTCCCCTGGACACACATCGGCGCCAGCCCTATCGATAGAGCATCGCCGCCTGACTCCTCTGCGCTGCGGGCCCCGTGACCGCCGATCGCGAAGGCCTGTCCCCCCAGCTCGATCTCCTCCGCGGGCGTTTTGCGAGACGTCTTGCTGAACCCACCGGGCGCCAGGTGCGCTTGGCCAAAGCGGCCCTCCGGAGTGGCCAACACTCGGAACGTCCGATGCTCGCCCCAGGCGCGCACCTCGTAGATGTCGCCCGGCTCTCGCCCGGGGGAAAGTTGCCGTCGCTGCCCCGTGGACGTAGTATCCCGGCGTCCGGGGGGACGGCGGCCGCGCTAGTGATCCGCATCCATGCGGCCGGCCCGTGTGGTTGATAATGAATCACGACATGCCCGTCACTCTGTCCCCCGCCGATTACCTCCCACACGCTATCGGTTTTACCTCCCGACCGATCGCTCTCCTGGTCGGCTCGGCCCTGTCGCGCTCGCCCGATGGCAGACGTGGCGTGCCCGGCGTCGACGCAATGGTGGACCTCGTCCACGCCGAGGCTTCCACGCCCGCCCTCCGGCAGAGGCTGGATCGCCTGCTCGACGGCAAGCTGGGCACCGAGCGCTACCAGATCGCCATGGGCTGGCTCAGTGCGACGCGCGGGCCCCAGGGGGTGCGACGTGTCGTCGCCAGCGCCGTCGCCAGGGCTCGCCGCCTTCCTTTCGCCGGACCGCCCGAGCAAGAGACCAGCGATGGCGACCCCGCCGAATGGGAAATCCCCACCGCATGCCAGCAGCTCGCGCGCTTCGTCGTGAGCGGCGCCGGCCGCGTCGGCCCGGTCCTGACCACAAACTTCGACCCGCTGGTGTCGCTGGCCATCAGGGCCGCTGGCGGCCAGCTCAAACGAACCGTCCTCGCTGCCGACGGACGTCTACCCAGCCCCGTCGAAGCCGAGGACGGCGTTCATGACGTCGTACACCTGCACGGCTACTGGCGCGCGGATACGCTCCACACCCCTGCCCAGCTCGCCACCTCTCGCCCTCACCTCACCGCCGCACTGCGACGCCTGCTCGACGATCACGCCCTCCTGGTTGTCGGCTACGGCGGCTGGGACGACGTCTTTGCCACCGCTCTTTCCCAGCTGATGATGGACGACGATGCCCGCGTCGACGTGCTCTGGGCCTTCCACGAGACCGATTTCGCCCAGGTCGAGGCACGCCACCAAAGTCTGCTCGACCGCGTGCAGCCCGCCATCATCCGCGGCCGCTTCCGCGCCTATGGCGGGGTTGACTGCCACTCCCAGTTCGGCACGCTCCCGCTCCCCTCCCCCGGCCCTCCCTCCACCACCCCGCTCTTTCCTGCGCTCACCCTGCGCATCGATCGCGCGTCGAACCCCACGCAGTGGACCATCGATTCCAGCCTCGACGGCGCCCGCACCTGCGACGTGCCGTGGCGCCGCGAACCGGGCCTCGCGGCCGCGCTCGACGGCTTCTGGAAGCTCTCGCAGCGCCCAGTCGAGCGCGACGCCGAGCGGGCGACGGTGCATGCCCACGCCATCGTTCTCGGAAAAGCGCTCGCTCTCGTTCTCAGCGACCGCGAAACCTCGGCGCTCGAGGACCTCGCGCGTGGCGACGGCCCGCCGCCATTCCTTGTCGTCGAGAGCCAGGACGACATGATCCTGGCACTCCCGTGGGAGCTGCTCTACCTCGATGACCGCTTCGCCGTCGCCGACGCTCGCCTCGATGTGGCGCGCTGTGTGCCGACACCCGGTGCCCCAGTGCTGGACCCGCCGAAAGAGTACCTCCGGCTGCTGGTGAACGTGTCGGCGCCCGACGGCTCCCGCCTCGACTACGAAGCCGAGAGCTACCGCATCACCCGCGCACTGCACGAGCATGCCGGCGTCTTCGTAAACGAGATGGGCGAAACCGACGACCTCGTCGCCGGCCTGCAGCGCGAACCTGCTCCGCTGGGCGTCCATTTCTCTGGACACGGCGGGCCGGGCACACTCACCTTCGAGAACGCCTACGGCGATCCCGACGAGGTGCCGGTCGCCAAACTGCTGGACGAAATCCGGCGCGCCGCGCCGCGCCGTATTCCACGCTTCTTCTACCTCGCCAGTTGCCATGGGAATACATCGCCCGTTCTCGCAGGGACCACCGGTCCAGCCGACGAACAGCCAGGCGCCACTGCGTCCGCGTCGCAGCTTCACCGCGAGGGTGTGGCGCAGGTCGTGGCCTACTTCGGACCGGTGTACGACGCCGCGTCGACGCGCGCCGCGGAAGCGCTGTATCGCTCCCTGGGTCAGGGCCGCACCACGCGCGACGCGATCCGCGCCGCCCGCGCTGCGCTCGCGCGCCCTTTCGACCCCGGCGTGGGCGATGTGCTGCGGATCCCTCGCCCAGAAGCCGCAAGAGAGGGAGCAACGCCGTTCGCCTGGGCCCAGCTTGTCCTCTACCACCGCGGTCCCGACCACCCTCTCAGCCTCCCGATTCCCGTTCGGTACCCCGAAGAGCTCGAGGCCCGGCCGGCGCGGCACTTCGAAAGTGCGGGCCCCACGCGCCGCGTGTTGCAGACCGGCTTCATCGGCCGGCGCCGCGAGTTGCATGAGCTGAGGCGGCGCATCCGTGACGGACGCCAGATCCACGTCGTCCAAGGTCTCGGTGGCCTGGGTAAGAGCACGCTCTGCATCGAAGCCCTCAAGCTCTACGCGCACCGCCGACGCGTCGTGCTCTGGTGCTCGGAGGTTGAGAACGACGTCCGCCCCGCGCCGGCGTTGGCACGCCAGCTCTTGGAAACCCTGGCGGCGACCTTTGGCAGTCAGTGGTACGCAGTCGCCGCCGAGGTCGATCGGCTCCCCGACCTGACACCTGCCCGTCAGATCACGGAATACCTACGCGCTGTTCAGTCCCATGCCGGCAGTGTGCCACTCGTGCTCTATCTCGACAACCTCGACTCGCTTCTCCACCATCCGGAAACCGCCAACGCCGAGTCGGCCGGTGAGTGGCGCGACGGTGAGACACGCGAGCTTTGGCACGCGCTCCTTGCGCTGAGCGCTGAGTACCGTGGCTCCGTTGCGATAGTCGCGTCCTGCCGCTATCGACACGACGACTTCGCGGATCACGTGCTGCCACTGGGCCGCCTCTCCGATGACGCCCTCTTTCGCCTGACCGCCTGGTTCCCTGGTCTGCGCCGGTTGGCGGCCCAGAACCGGGAACGGCTCGTCACACGCATGTCCGGCCACCCCCGCGCCGTCGAGTGGCTCGACAAGCTCGTGCAGAAGAGCCTGCTGGAGTGGGAGCAGCGCTGCGGCGAGTGGCCCGTCCCAAGGGATGACGCGTCTTCGCAGCGCGAGTGGGAGCAGATCGTCGCTCCCGCCCTGCCGCCGGTGGACCAGCAGTTGACTCAGGATCTCCTGCTCGATGCTCTTTGGGCACACATCCTGGATCAGCCGGCACGCAGAATGCTGCTCCGCCTTACGGTCCTGCGCCGGCCGTGGGATTGGGCGTTGATGGCGGCGCTCGGCGACCCCGGTGCATCTGATCCGGAACGGGATCACTCTATTCATGCGCTCCTCGGTCGGGCGGGCCTGCTGACCGAGATTCGGGAGCGTCATTCCGGGAACGGCGAGACGAGGCTGTTCGAGCTTCATCCCACCGTCGTTCGGTTCGCGATCGCGAAGGCGTCAGACGCTGACCGCCTCCGCTCGGAAGCGTTTGGTCTCGCCGGCCAATCGATGGAACAACGCGCGCGTGTCTCGTCCGACCTCCGCGATGACCTCGACGCCGGCCATTATCTGTTCAACGCCGGCGAGCACGACCGCGCTTTCGACCTGCTTGCAGGCGCCGCCGAGGCCCTGCAGACGCGGGGACGCAACACCGATAGTCTCGCCGTACTCGACCCGATGCTCGATGCGCGCGCCCAGATCGGCCTCCGCCTGAGCGAACAGAACCTCGCCCGGCTGTATGCAGTCGCGGCCCAGGCACACGTTGGTGTGGGGCGGCTTGACGCTGCCCGACAGGCGCTCGCGACTGCCATTGAGCGCTTTCTGCTCTTGACGGCGCGCGATCCGACCAACAGCGAGTGGCAGCGCGACCTGTCGGTCAGCCACATCAGGATCGGCGCCGTGCTCCTGGCCCAGGGCGACGCGCCGGGCGCCCTGGCCGCCTTCCGCGCCGCGCTCGCCATCCGCGAGCGGCTGGCGCAGCAGGACCCCACCAACAGCCAGTGGCAGCGCGACCTCCAGGCAGTCCGCCGCAGGATCGCCCATCTCCAAGGGGACGGACCGTCGACGTAAGCCTGGACTCAACTCGTCCCACCCCGCGCCCGGCCCGGGCGAGTACGCCGTTAGCTGGGTGCTCCGGCACCGTTGGGCGGACGACCCCCTGAACGTGGCGACATGGGCCCCGGGGACTGTGAGGCCGCGTACGCCGTGTGCCTTGACGTCATCGCCGCGCAGCACCACACGACCATCCGTGGCTCGCGGCGTCGTGACCGTCGCCCGTACTAAACGGCATCGCCGGCCACCGCGTCCGCTGCCTGCCGCCCAACGTCAACACGGCATCCGATCCCAACCGATCGCCCTCGCCGGCACCATGACCCTGTGCGGCTCCACAGAGCTCCTCAATCGCAGCAGCGCCATGATCGCGCCCGCCCGACCTTATCGGCGAAGGATCTCGGCGGCGAATTCGACCAAGGTCCTCGCTCGGCGCAGCGTCGTCGTCAGCTCGCGTGACCTGATCGGGATGAGCCCATATTGCGCTTCGGTCGGCGCGGCCGTGGCCTTCGTCATCGGCCGCCACGTCCACCACCACCCGCCGCGTGCTGCCGCTGCCGGTCTTCTTGGTCGACTCGCTCCGCGCGCACCGGGTCGGGCAGCTCGAAGATCGCATCGGGGCCGGCCCAATGTGGCAGGAGTCGGGGCTCGTCTTCACCAGCAGCACCGGCCGTCCCCTCGACGAGCGGAACGTGACGCGCGTATTCGAGCGGCTACTAACGGCGGCCGAGCTGCCGCGCGTCCGCTTCCACGATCTGCGGCACTCGTGCGCATCCCTGCTCCTCGCCCAGGGCATCCCGCCGCGCGTGGTGATGGAGATCCTCGACCACAGCCAGATCAGCATCACGATGGACACCTACAGCCACGTCATCCCGGCGCTGGCTCAGGATGCGGTCGATTCGGGTCGGCGCGGTGCTCGCGGCCTGGGCTTCGAGCTCAGGCTCGCTCGGGCACTTCCCCGGTCGCGAACAGCCGCCCCAGGCGAGCGATGCAGTCCTTGACCTCCGCGACCGCCTGGCCCACCTCGGCGCGGCGCGCGCCTGCTGCGGCGACGCGGGCCTCGGTCGCGGCCTCGCTCACGTCCAAGATGCCGTACTCCGCCATCAGCTGGCCCATCCGATCGAGCAACCCATAGCCGTAGCGCTGAACCTCCGGGGACATATCGACGAGTCTCATCAGCGTGCATCCCGGGGGCGGCAAGAGCCGCGTTGCTGTCAAACCAGCCCGGCGGCGCTATCCGGCCACTATCTGACTGATACTCTCAGTTCAGAACTGGGCTCCTCGACCAAGATTCGAACTTGGAACCTGCCGGTTAACAGCCGGACGCTCTACCGTTGAGCTATCGAGGAATGCGCTCCAAGTGTACCAAACCACGATTCCCGGTCGCCACGGGGCGAGGGCGGCCGGTACAATCGGCGAACGGTGACGTTCGCATCTGGCGAATCATCCCCGTCGGTAACACAAGGGCGGCGCCCGCGTTTCGAAGGTTGGATGGGTGGAGAGTGACCCCCGGGTCTCGGTAAGGGACACAGGCGAGGACACTCTCGTCGAGCGCGCGCGGCGTGGCGATGCGGCGGCGTTCGGTTCTCTCTACGAGCGCCATCTGGATCGGATCTATCGATACATCTACTACCGCGTCAGGACCGAGAGCGAGGCCGAAGACCTCACCGAGCACGTGTTTCTGCGTGCCTATGAGGCAATCGGGCGCTATGAGCAGCGGGGGCTTCCCTTTGCCGCCTGGCTCTATCGCATGGCTCACAACGCGATCATCGACCACTATCGCGGCTCCCGGCCGACCACTCCGATCGAGGACGCCTTCGACCTCGAAGACGGTCGACAGAACCCGCTCGACGCGGTCCAAGCCAGCTTCGACCGCGAAGAATTGCGCGTTGCGATCGCGCGCCTCACGAGCGATCAGCAGCAGGTCATCGTGATGCGGTTTGTCGACGGCCTCAGCCATGCCGAGGTCGCCGAAATACTCGGCAAGAACGAAGGCGCCGTGCGCGTCATCCAACATCGCGCACTCCATGCCTTGGCGCGCGTCATGCGGACGCTGAATCCTGGTGTCGACGATGCCTGACACGAGCCTACGGCTGGCCCAGGCGCTCGACCGCCTCGACGGCGGTGAGGCGCCCGATGCTGTGCTCGTCAGCGCCGATACCGAGATACGCGCGCTCGTCAACCTCGCGTCCGCGATCCGGCGGGTACCGGCGCCCGTCCCGCGTGAGGCGCTGCGCCGCCGCTTGAACGCGCGCTGGTCGACGGTTTCGGTCGACCCATCGGCCAACGGCCATGCGAACGGAAACGGCGCGCACGCGTACAACGGCGCGAACGGCCACGCGGTGGGCGCGACTGATGATGGTCTGGTCATCGCCTGGACCGCGAGGCAACCGTCGCGCGCGGATCGAGCAAGCCGACGACGCCTCTTCTGGCGCGACGCCACGATGCGACTCGCGGCGGCTTGCGCGGCCTGCGCGCTGATCGCCGGTGGGACCGTCGTCGTCTCAGCAAACAGCCTGCCGGGCGACACCTTGTACCCGGCCAAGCTCGTCGCCGAGCAGGCACAACTTGTCGTCACGCTCGATATAAACGATCGCGCTCGCCTTCAAGTCGCAATCGCCGAACGGCGCGTCGTCGAACTGGAATCTGTCGTCGCGACGGCCGACGCATCGCTCGTCGCATCGGCGGTCGAGCGAGCGTCGACCGAACTGATCGCGGCCGCCGCGATTCTCAGTCGCGTCAACCGTGACACTGTCGCTTCCGACTCACTGGCGCCGTCCCTTTCAAGGGAGACCGCCAGCGTCGGCCAGAAGCTCGAACGCATGGCATCGAGCGATTCGATCACGACCGCGGGCATCAAGCCGGCTGTCGTCGAGCTCGAACGCGCGGCCGCCGCGATGTCGACCGCCGCTCGCGAGGGCTCGCGGGCAATCCCGTCCGCCACGGCCCTGGCGGCAGCGGCGCAATTCGCCCCGACAGCCACGACTGTGGCGCCGTCGTCGACCGCCCTTTCGATGTCCGAGCAAACGATCCGAGCTCAGAACCCGACCGCGACCGCCGTCGTGATCGCCATCGCACCACCGGTGCCTACGGCGACGGAGGCTCGACCGTCACCGACCGTCCCCTCACTGCCGCCAACACCCGCGCCGCCAGCGCCGACGGCTATTCCGAAATCGCACGTCGAGATTCTCCTCGGCAATCTGGATGCGCGTGTTCCGACGCTCGTGTCGGCGATGGTTGGCGGGCAGCGCGAATCCATCGAACCCCAGATCTTGCTCTACTATCGCGAACTCGACTTGCTCGCCGCCGCGCTCGGCGATGTGTCTGGAGGCGATCGCGATCGCATCCTGGCGGCCATCTCGGGGCGTCTGAGCGCGCATTCACAGTCGTTCGCGGCGACAGTCAACGCCGCGCCCGCGTCGGCGCGTCCGGCCCTCCGCAACGCCCTGGTCGAAATCGCCCAGCGTCAGCGCCTCGTTGGAGCGTCCGTCGCCGTGCCAGACGCTCCAACGGAAGCTCCCGCGATCTCGCCGACCGTCGCGACGTCGCCGACGATCGCCCTGACGCCGCGATCGACTCCGATCGGTGACGCTTCGGCGACCCGGGTTCCGACGACGTCGCCGGTGGGCGCGACCGCGACACCTGGCACCGTCGCGACTCCCGCGGCGACGGCGGTTCCCTCTGGGCCGACGCCAACTTCGGTCGCGACGCCGGCCGCGGCAACCGCGACTCCTCAGCCATCCGGTGCGACCAACACCCCGTCAGCGCAGCCGACCGCGGTGCCAACGCAGATCGCGACGCCGATGTCGGTCGCAACGCCGATCGTCATCGCGACTCCGCCGCCGACCGTCGCGCCGACGGCGACTCCCGGCGCCGCGCCGGTCCTGGCCACTCCGATGAGCCTGCCGTCTCCGACCCCGATCGGGTCTCCCGCCCCGCCGACCGCGGCTCCAAACGCCACGCCGGCGCGTTGACACGCCGCGCCCGAATTGTTGGGGCGGGTAAGCCCTGGTATACTCGCGACCAGCGGGGTGTAGCGCAGCCTGGTAGCGCACCTGTATGGGGTGCAGGTGGTCGTGCGTTCGAATCGCACCACCCCGACCATGAACTCCACGGGCGGACCGCGGCGCGGCCGCCGCTAGATCAGACAACGGATCGGATGTGAGCGGTACCCAGCGTCCGCGGATCGCGGTCTTCGGCAGCGTGAACACCGATCTGATCGTGTTTGCGCCGCGCATTCCGGCGCCGGGCCAGACGGTTCACGGGAATGATCTGCTCGTCTCGGGCGGCGGCAAGGGCGCCAACCAGGCCGTTGCGGCGGCGCGACTCGGGGCGCACGTATCGATGATCGCCTGCGTCGGCCGCGATGACTTCGGCCTGGCACGGCACCGAGAACTGGCGTCGGAAGGAATCGATGTCATCGGCGTGGCGTTCGTCGAGGACGCGCCGTCCGGCGTCGCCCTCATCATCGTCGACCCGACCGGCCAGAACGCGATCGCGGTCTCGCCCGGAGCCAACAAGCGTTTGACGGCTGAGTTCGCTCGCGCCAATCGGCCTGCGCTGGATCTCGCAAATGTGGCGCTGTTCCAACTCGAGAATCCGCTCGACGGCACGATCGAGGCGGCCAGGATCGCTCGCGACGGTGGCGCGCGTGTCATCCTCAATCCGGCGCCCGCGCCGAGCGCACCGCTGCCGCCGGAACTGCTCGCGCTCATCGATGTGCTGGTGCCAAACGAGCACGAAGCGACCGCGCTTTCAGGAATCCAGGTTCTTGACTTCGAAAGCGCGATCGCGTCCGCTCGCGCGATCCTCGCGCACGGCGTTGGCACGGTCGTCGTGACGCTCGGCGATCGCGGTGCGGTCGTGGTGGACGCTAGGCGGCAGAATGCGATCCCCGCGTGGTCAGTCACGGCGGTCGATGCGACCGGCGCGGGCGACACATTCTGCGGTGCGCTCGCCTGCGCACTCGGTCGAGGCGAGGAGATTGAAGCGGCGACGCGATTCGCGGCGTGCGCGGCGAGCATTTCCGTGACTCAGCCTGGCGCCCGCGCGGGAATGCCATATCTTGACGACGTGAAGCGGGCACTTGCCGCGGTGGACGCGTAGCGTGAGCGTCCGGGCGATCTATCGGCGGTGGCGCCCGCGACGATTCGACCAGATCGTCGGCCAGGATCACATCACGCGCGCGCTCCGCAACGCCGTCCGGACCGACCGCGTTGCGCACGGCTATCTGTTCTGCGGGCCGCGCGGCGTTGCCAAGACGACGACGGCGCGGGTCCTGGCCAAAGCGATCAACTGCCTGAATCCCGAGAACGGCGAACCATGCGACCGATGCGACCTCTGCGTCGCGATCGGCGAGGGCAACTCGTACGACGTCATCGAGATGGACGCTGCCTCGAATGGCCTGGTGGAGAACGTTCGCGAGCTGCGGCAGCACGTTCTGACGCACCCGGATCAGGCTCGGCGAAAGGTGTACATCCTGGACGAGGCGCACCGGATGAGCGCCTCGGCATTTGACGCGCTGCTGAAGACACTTGAAGAGCCGCCGGATCACGTCGTCTTCGTGCTCGTGACCAGCGAGGCCGAGAAGATCCCGGCGACAATCGTGTCGCGTTGCCAGCGATTTGATTTTCGGCGTCTGCCGACAGCCGGCATCGTCGGGCGGCTGGTCGAAATCTGCGCCGCCGAACAGATTGCGGTCGAACCAGCCAGTCTCGAGACGATCGCCCGAGCCGCGACCGGAAGCCTGCGGGATGCACAGAGCATCCTCGACCAGATCCTCGCCTACGGCGAGACCACGTTGCGCCTGGCAGATGTCGAGGCGATCCTGGGCACGGCCGGTTTCGCGACGACCGCGGCCCTGGCGCGCCACGCGTTGCGGCGCGAACACGGCGATGGGTTGATCGTCATACGCGACGCCGTCACACTGGGAGTAGATCCTCGCGTTCTCGGGCGCGATGTCGCAAGGTACCTTCGATCGATCCTTTTCGCCAAGATCGGCGGCCCCGACTTCTTAACGGACGTTCCGCCGGACGCGGTGGACGCGGCACGCGAACTGGTCGGACAATCAAACGTCGATCATCTGATCTTCGCGTTGCGCCAATTCGGCAGCGTGGATTCGACCTCGCGCGGCTCGCTGCACAACCAGTTGCCGCTCGAACTCGCGTTCATCGAGAGCGCCCTCTGGGAGCCTCGCGGCAGCGACGCCGGGGCTGGCACGAGCGATCAGGCGCCGCCATCTACAAGTGGTGCCACCATCACGCGCCCAGGCCCCATTGCCCGTCGTCCGGAAGCCGCCCGTCCGGCGATCCCGCCACGACTTGCGCCCGCGCGCGGGGCGCCACCCGCACCTGCACCCACTCCGATCGTTGAGCGGCCGTCGCCGGCGCCAGCGAGCGCGACCGTCGCGGCCGCGATCAATCCGATTCCTGCTTTCGCGCCAGGCCCCTTCGCGGAATCGATCGATGCGCGAACAGAAGAGAGCGGGCCGGCGGTCGAGGACAGAGGCTCGATCTCGGCCGCGCCGACTTCTCGACGGGCGCCAGAAACCGCGCGGGGCGAGTCCGTGTCGGCGCCGACTGTTGGAGCCGGCGATCTCCTGCCGACGGACCAGCGCGATGCGCCCGAGCCGATCGATGCAGCCGAAGCGCGGCACCGATGGGATACGGTTCGCCAGGCAGTGGCAACAGCGCACCCCCGCAACGGTAACTTCCTCTATCAAACCCGACTCGAATCGATCGATGGCTCCACACTTCGCGTCGCGGCTCAAACGTCGGCGCACCAAGACCACGTGAAAAGACTGACCAAGGTGATCATCGACGAGTGGCGCACCCTGTACGGCCAAAGTGTGGGGATTTCGTGCTCCGTCGCGTCGTCCTGGGAGCGCCCGCCCGACGAGCGGATGGACCCGGCGGCCTACCCGGAGATTCGACGCGCTCTACAACGGGGCTGGCGCGTCAAGCAGACCGACGCGATGAAACAGCCAATACAATCGGCCGCTGGCCCAGCGAGGAGTGACGACCGTGCAACCGAACATGAAGATGATTCAACAGATGCAACAGCGCCTGATGAAGGCGCAGGAGGAACTCGGTAGCGAGACGGTCGAGGGAAGTGCTGGCGGCGGCGCCGTGCGCGTCACCGTGAACGGGCATATGCACGCCCAGGCCGTCAAGATCGAGCCCACGGCGGTCGACCCGTCGGATGTCGAGATGCTCGAAGAGATGGTGCTGGCCGCGATTGTGGACGCGACCCAGAAGGCTCAGGAACTGGCCAGTAAGCGGATGTCGTCCATCACCGGCGGAATGAAGATCCCAGGGCTGATGTAGTCGACGCGATCGCCGATCCCTGGAACGCGAAGAGCTCGCGAATGCCTGCCCGTGCCAGATCGAGCAGTTCGTCGGCCGCGGAGCGAGAGAATGGCTTCCCTTCGGCGGTGCCCTGGAGCTCGACGAACTCCTCACGCTCCGTCATGACCACGTTGAAGTCGACCTCGGCGGTCGAGTCCTCACCGTAGGCGAGGTCGAGCATCGAGCGGCCGTCGACGACCCCCACGCTGGTCGCCGCGACCCGGAGGAGACTCGGCGCGGTCGCTAACTTACCGTTCCGGACAAGTCCATCCAGCGCCAGCGCGAGCGCAACCCAGCCGCCGGTGATGGAAGCGGTGCGGGTACCGCCGTCCGCCTCGATGACATCGCAGTCGACGTAGATGGTTCGCTCGCCGATCGTCTTGAGATCCACCGCCGATCGCAACGACCGACCGATCAAACGCTGTATCTCCTGGGTGCGGCCAGAGACGCGACCCGAGGCGGCTTCCCGCTGCATGCGTGTATTCGTCGAGCGCGGAAGCATGCCGTATTCGGCGGTGATCCAGCCCTGTCCCTTGCCATTGAGAAACGGCGGCACTCGCTCCTCGATCGACGCCGCGCAAATGACGCGTGTCTGCCCACACTCGATCAGAGCCGAGCCCTCGGCGTGTCGCAGGTATCGCGGCGTGATTGTGACCGCGCGAAGTTGACCGTCGGACCGACCGTCGGCCCTCAAACCGGCACCGAGGTCAGAAAGAAGTAAGCCTTGGCCGCAATGTCGCCCATCAATACACACCCCACCGCGAGATAGAGGATTCCGGTTGCGGTCCGCATCGCCCTGATTCGGCACGAGTACCAGACGAACGCGGCCATCACAAATGGGAAAACGAGTCCAAACGCCACGCGCATCGCCATCACGATCGGCAGTACATCGAAGTGAGCCACACCCGCGGCGCCCATCCAGGCGAGCAATCCGATCTGCGCGCCGAGGCCCACAAGGAAGAGTCCCGTCACCTTCAAGAGCGGGAAGCTCGACAGCATCGGGGACACCAGATACCAGTGCCCGAGCAACATCCCGGTCATCGACGCCCCGAGCGAGAGCGAGGCCGCCGCCACACTCACCGCGATGAGAGGTCCCATCGCGGCGTCGCTCGGGATTGTGACGGCGAGCGCGAACGACGCCGCAATCGTAAATGCGACGTTGAGCGCCAGCCTCATCCGTTGCCTCTGGGCAAAGGCGAACACGGTGTACCCGAGCGCGAGGGCTTCCGCGATCGCGGTCAACGCGCGCGACTCGTCGCCGGCCACGAAGTAGGCGATGGTCAGAACGGCCCCCATCGAGACGCCCATGAACTGGAGGAATCCGGCGCCGACTTCGAGGCGATGCTCGACCAGAAGCATCGCGACGCCGGTTCCGACGATTATCTCGACCATCACGAGGTAGAACGTCGTGGGAAGGGCGGCGTAGAGTTCCAAGCCGCCGCGATTATAGGAACGGCCCTCGGAATTGCAGGGCCGCGAAGAGCCGTGCTAAGTTCGGCTACCGGCGATGATAGAAGTTCACTCACTGACGAAGCGGTACGGAGACAAGGGCGCGATCGAGAACGTCACGTTCGACGCCAAGCGTGGCGAGATTCTTGGGTTCCTGGGTCCAAACGGCGCTGGAAAGTCGACGACGATGCGCATTCTGGCCGGGTTCATGCCCGCGTCATCCGGCACCGCGCGCGTCGCCGGCTTCGACGTGTACGACCAATCGCTCGAGGCGCGTCGTAACGTGGGCTATCTGCCCGAGAACGTGCCACTCTACCCCGAGATGACCGTTCGCGATTACCTGGGATTTATGGCCGAGATCAAAGGCGTCGGGCGCTCGGAGCGTCGCGCCAGCGTGAATCGGTCCATGGAGCAGGCCCGCGTGACCGATCGCGCCGATTGGATCATCGGCAAACTCTCGAAGGGCTATCGACAGCGAGTCGGCCTGGCGCAGGCGCTCGTGTCGAATCCGCCGGTCCTGATTCTCGATGAGCCAACCGTCGGACTCGATCCGCGTCAGATCATCGAAACACGGAACCTCATCAAGGGTCTGGGTGGGGATCACACGGTCATCCTCAGCACGCACATCCTGCCGGAAGTTAGCGCCACGTGTAATCGGGTCGTGATTATTTCACGGGGACGCGTCGTTGCCGAGGACACGCCGGAGAACCTGACGCGGCGGCTGAGCGGGTCTGAGCGGGTCGAGGTTGATGTTGCTGGCGAAGCAGATGGCCTCGCGACAAGGTTGCGCTCGACCAATGGCGTCATCGATGTTGCCGTTGCGGACCACGGCACCGCCGAGATCGGCCGATTCCTGGTCGATTGCGTCAGCGGCCGCGACGTCCGGGCCGAGATTGCATCGGTGGTGGTCCTTGGCGGCTGGAGTCTGGTCGGACTGCGCGGCATCGGGAAGTCGCTCGAAGACGTCTTCCTTGAACTCACGACGACCGAGGACGCTTCCGACTCGGACGCGACCGAAGTTGCGGCGTAGATGACCGCCACGATTGCGATCGCGCGTCGGGAACTCGGAGCGTATTTCCGATCACCGCTTGCCTACGTGGTGATCGCGGCGTTTCTGTTCGTAGCCGGCTACTTCTTTGCCGCGAACGTGATCTTCACACGCCAGGCGACCGTGCGGCCGTTGTTTCAGACGATGAACACCATTCTTCTGCTTCTCGCGCCGATGATCACGATGCGGCTACTGGCCGAGGAACAAAAGACGGGCACGATCGAATTGCTGCTCACCTCGCCGGTCCGGGACTACGAAGTGGTCATTGGCAAGTTCCTGGCCGGTCTTGGCTTTTTCGGCGCGATGCTTGCGGTCACGCTGTATTACCCGTTCCTCCTCTTCGTCTACGGGAATCCGGACGTCGGTGGGATCATCGGTGGATACCTTGGCGCGATCCTGTTTTGCGGGGCGATCGTCGCGATCGGCCTGTTCGCATCAGCCACGACTTCAAATCAGATCATCGCCGCCGTGATCACGTTCGCGGTCCTGCTCCTCCTCTGGGTGATTGACGGATTGGCAAGCACGTTCGGTGGACGGGTCGGAGACATCCTCAGCTACGCGGCGCTTTACGGACACTTCAACGACATGACCCGCGGAATGATCGACACGAAGGACATCGTCTACTACCTGACAGTCATCGCCGCCGGGCTGTTCCTGACCTGGCGCGCCATCGAATCACGTCGGTGGCGGTAGCGGCGTGAGCTCTCGAATGATTCGCGATTCGCTCCCGACGATCTTCCTCTCGGTCGGGTTTCTCGCGATCCTCGCGGCCGTTGGCACGTTCCTGGTGAATGGCGAGGCCGATCGCTGGACCTTGACCGCCGGGGCGGTCGGCATCATCTTCATCGGCTATTCGGCGTTCGAACGGCCAGTTGCGCTGCGCGAGGCGATCACATCGCGTGAGGCGCGACGCGGCGGGAGCAGTACGATCGCGACCGTGGCGTTCGTCGCGATCCTGGTCTTGCTGAATGTGCTCGCGAACCGGTTCACCTACCGGTGGGACCTGACGGAAACAAAGGATTTCTCGATCTCGCCCCAGACCGAGCAGATCTTACGCTCTCTCAATAGCGACGTAAAGGTCACCGCCTTCTTCCAGCAGGGACAGTCGGGTCAGGAAGAACTGCAAGATCTCATCAAGGAATACCAGCGGCATACGAACCGGATTTCGTATGAGCAAGTCGACCCGGTGCTGAAGCCCGGCGTCGCGCGTGGGTATCAGGTCGAATCGTACGGCACGACCGTCGTTGAGATCGACGGTCGGCGCCAGAACGTTACGAACGGCACCGAGGGCGATCTCACCAGCGCGATCGTGAAGTTGCAGCGTGGGGCGCCGCGACGAGTCGGCTGGGTCACCGGTCACGGCGAGCTCGATATCGACAGCTTCGATCGTGCCGGCGCGTCCGAGATCAAGCGACTCATCGAGCTGGAGAACTACAAGGTCGAGGCCCTACCGCTCATTGGCGTGACGGAAATCGCGAAGGACGTCGCGGTCGTCGTTCTGGCCAGTCCACGCCAGGCGCTGCTACCGCAAGAGGTTGACGCGCTGAAGGTGTATCTCGATCGTGGAGGACGGCTGCTCGTCCTCCTGGAGCCGCGATCTCCCGGAAATCCATCGGAATTGCTCGATGGATTCGGCGTCGAGGTCGGCGATGGCGTCGTGCTCGATTACGCGGCGAACCTCCAGAACGACCCTCTGACCCCCGCGATCACCAAGTACTCGCCGAACCCGATCATGCGTACGATCGGTGGCGACCAATCAGGACGCTACGCGACGGTCTTTCCGGCCGCGACGATGGCTCGCCCAAAGCGCGAGCGCGATACCGCCTTGCAGGTTCAGACGATCGCCGAGTCCAGTGCCGAACGCAGCTGGCTCGAGTCCGACACTCGGATCGACCTGCGAACAGCCCAGTTCGACGAGGGCAAGGACACAAACGGACCCATCCCACTGGCCGTCTCGGTCGTCAAGACGACTCCGCCGCCAGCCGGAGCTAACGAACGGGCACCGGTCACGCGTGTCGTCGTGATCGGCAACGCGAACTTCGCGACAAACGCACTTATCTCGTTCCTTCCGATCGCGGGCAACAAGGATCTCGTCTTGAACAGCCTGAACTGGTTGTCCGAGGACGAACAGCTCATGGGCGTGCGTTCGAAGATCAGCAAGGATCGAACGATGGTCCTGTCGGGCACGGCACAGAACGTGCTCCTCTACTCGAGTTTCCTCTTCTTGCCGCTCGCGGTCGTCGCCGTCGGCGGCTTCGTCTGGTGGCACCGGCGCTAGGTGAAAGGTTTCGGTCTCAGCGCTGCTCTCGTCATCGTGGCGCTCGCTCTGGGCGGATTCGTCTGGTACTTCGATCTGTCCGCGCCAAAGACGCCGACGCCGACCGCGGCGCAGAGGCCGATCATCGATGTCGCGATCGAACAGGTCTCGGCCGTGCGTGTCAATGACGGTTGGAAGTCGGCCGCGGTCGAACGCAAGGACGGCGCGTGGCTCGTGACCGAGCCCGTGCAGGAACCGGGCGACGCGAGCCGGATTGAGGATACCCTCGGTCGATTGGTCCGACTTGCGCCCATGCGCACGATCGATGCTCCCGGCGACCTGACCGGCTACGGCCTGGAGGCGCCGACCATCACGATCGAACTACAAGGCTCGGCGCCTTCGCTTCTGCGCGTCGGCGCGAAGACGCCCGATGGCGCCGCGTACTACGCGCGACTCGCCGACGGCGCGGCCGTCCACGTGATCCCATCGTTCGCGATCGCGGATGCGCTTCGCTGGACCACGGATCCACCATTGCCACGCCCGACGCCGACGCCCCGACCAATTCCCGCCCCGTAGGCGGTCTTCGGCGGCCCGCGATGATTGCCGCCTTGAGAACGCGCGTCGCACCAGCCGGTCGGCGGCTCTTCGCGACCGCCGGCGTGTTCGGAATCCTCATCTTTGCTTTCGCCTTACGGACCCGGCGTCTCGGACTGCCCACGCTGACCGGCGACGAGTGGTTCATGCATCGCTCTGCCCAGGAAGGCGCCGCCTGGATCGTCGCGCACGCGCGAGTCTTCGAGCCACATCCACTCCTGTACTACCTCGGCATCTGGGCCTGGGAATACGCCGCCGGCGCGACCGAATACGCGCTGCGATTCCCGTCGGTGGCCTTCGGCGTGCTTCTCGTCGCCGGAGTCTGGCGCCTCGGATACGAGGTTGGCGGTGCGCGGATCGGGTTCACGGCGGCGCTACTGGCGGCGCTCAACCCGTATCTGATTGCGCAATCCCAGAACGCGCGCAACTATCAGATGGTGGCCGCGCTCGTGACGCTGACGACCGCCTCACTGCTCATCGCGACCCGGACTAACCGAACGGGCGGTCATCGCTGGACACGCTACACGCTCTTCGCGATCGCCGCGCTGCACACGCACTTGAACGCGCTTCTGGCGATCGGCGCGCATGCGCTCTGGTATGCGGCGCGGGCTTGGGGAGAGGAAGCGAGGACGACGCGCGAACGCCTGCCCCTAAGACGCGTCCCGGCCATTCGCGCCGCGATCATCATCGCGCTGGCGTTTGTGCCGTGGCTGATCTACGCCGCGCCCGCCCTCCAGGCATATCGTGGCTTCTATCCCGAGCGCGTCACGCCGTGGGATGTCGCCCGCCGGACGGTCGCGACGTTTCTTCTCGCCGAAACATCCGCGCCATCCTGGCAACTGGCGATCCTGGTCGGACTGCTTGCGGTGGGTGGCATCGCGGCGACGATCGGACGTCGCGCCCACCGGACGAGTTCGCGTCTGATCGTCCTGGCGGCTGTCGTGCCGGTCGCCACCACGGCGGCTCTCTTCCTCGTGCGACCGATGTTCGAAGAGCGGTATCTGATCGTGGCCGCGCCAATGCTCTCGGTCTTGATTGCCGTCGGCATCGGGGCGCTGAGCATGGGGCGAAGGTGGCTCGCGCTTGGGCTCCTCGCGGCCGCGATCGGGGCGACGGTTCCAAGCACGCTCGGCTACTACGAATCCATCGTCACAGCGCGGACCGATTGGCGCGGCCTGGTCGGATGGATGGCAGAGACGGGTGAGGCTTCGGCCGCGGTATTGATCACCGGACAGGGGGTGGCGGACGCGTACGGCTACTACCGTCGGTCCGATTTTCCCGCCACGGTCACAGATGACTCAGCGACCATTGACGACACGATCGAGGCGATCGTGGCCTCAGGCGCAACGGGTGTGATTCATCTGCCCTCTTGGGATAGCCCGGTTGACGCGCGTGCGCGCGATCTCCTCTCGGAGCGCGGGTTCCCGGGCGCGAACCGCTGGTTTCGCAATCAACGGGGGCAATACTTCGGTTTGGCTTCGGGCGTCGATCGACGACCCGTTCCGATCGGCGCGGCGTGGGATAGTTTGACCCTCGTCGAGGGATCGGTGAATCCACCCGTCGTCGCGCCGGGTGAGACTATACGCGTGGGGCTCGTATGGTTGAATGAAGGACGCGGACAGATGCGCGACCTGAAGGAATCGGTGCGAATCATCGACGATCGCGGCGACAAACGCGCCCAACTGGATCGATTCCCAAGGAACGACACCGCGCGTTTCCCAGAAGTGCGTTCTGGCACACGCCTGATCGACAACCACGGCATCGTGGCGCCGTCCGTTCCGGGCGGCAACTACCGAGTCGCCGTCCTCCTGTATGAGCCGGAGAACGGCCGCGCAGTCCGCCCAACGCGACCCACCGTGTCCGCCTCAGACGACACAGGAGACCTCGTGATCGTCGGCGAGATCATCATCACGCCACGATGAGGACAATCTCACAATCGTCTATATGGATGCTTGTCTTCTTGTGTATCTGTGCGTTTGCACTGCGATCCGCATTTTCTCATGGTGACCTGTGGGGCGACGAAGCGGCGAGCGTGACTATGAGTCTCCGCCCGCTCGGCGAACTTCTCTCGATTCTTCGTACCGCCGAGCCGCATCCGCCGCTCTTCCCGTTGCTGTTGAAGGGTTGGATACGCGGCGCCGGCACGGAGGAGTTCGCGGTTCGCTTGCCATCGATCTACGCCGGGACGTTGATCGTCCCGGTCGCGGCGGCGCTGGGACGACGGTTCAATCGAGGCGCTTCGCTTCTCGCCGCGACGATGACCGCGTTCAGTCCGTTCCTGATCTGGTACGCGACCGAGGCACGCATGTACGCGTTCGCGACTCTATTTGGCACCGCGTCCTGGTACTGGCTGGTGCGCCTTCGCGGCGAGTCTGGCGGCTCGATCCGGACTGGCATGTTTGGCCAGTTGATTTCGCGACGAATCCACGTGTTCAGTGGCGACCGCCTAAGCGATACCGCATCCGGCGCGGATCGATGGCGCGATGGCGCCACCTACGCGGCGTTCATCACATTGGCGCTTCTGAGCCACTACTTCACGCTCTTCGTCGCGGCGGCGCAGGCGTTGACACTGGTGGCCTGGTGGTGGCGCGACCGCGCGCCGTCGGCTTGGGCAATCGTCGGCCTTGCCGTCGGCGGGGTCCTTCCCGCGATCTGGCTGCTCGGTGCGCGCCGCATCGCGTCCGATTACTACGGCCCGGCGCCGGGTTCGCTCGACCTTCCGGCGATTCTCTACCGATCATGGAGCCACTTCGCGGCGGGATGGAGCGTCCCGGCCGAGGCATCGATCGTCTACGGGACATTGAGCATTGTGATCGGCGTTTATGGGATGGCCCATTTCGTCAGGGCACGGCACGCCGTCCTGCCGGTCTCGCTTCTCGCGCCGATTGGCCTGGCTCTGGCGGTTTCGATCGCGCGGCCGATCTTTCAGGAGCGCTATCTCGGGATCCTGGCGCCGAGTTTCCTCATCGCGACCGCGGCGGCCGCGACCACGTCGCCACTCGCCTTCGGAATTGCCGTCGGCGCATCGACTCTTGCCGCGGAGGCGCACGGTCTCTTGGGACTCGCCTCTGGTCAGTTCGCGCGTAGCGAGTACGGCCAGCACGCGCGACGATTGAATGCGCTGGCTCGTCCCGGTGACGGGGTCATCCTAACTGGCACATCCCAGGCGCCGCTGTACGAGTACTACGCGAGTCAGGACAGCGCGGGATTGCCCGTTTATGGGATTCCGTCGGTTCCACGCGATACCGACGGCGCCATCGCCGCGGAAGTCGTTCGCGCGGCATCCGAACATGACGTGATCTGGCTCTTCCTGTACGCGGAGAGCGACTACGATCCAGAAGGCGTCGTCCCAAGATGGCTGATCGCGAATGCGTTTCGTGGTCCGGAATGGTGGACGGTGAACGGGCGGTTGCGCGCATTCGCTCCCGTGAAGCGCGTGTCCGCGAACGAGCAGCAATCGACCGTGCGAATCGCGGGAACGACAGTGACCGCGCGACTGCCGACCACGCCAATTCTGGCCGGTCGATTCGTGCCGATTGAGATGACGTTCTCGAATCGAGTCTTTAGCGCTCAACGAATCCGGGCGCGACTCCTCGACGACGATGGAATGATGTGGGGCGAGATCGATGACGGCCGCTCGTATTCGGGCGAGACCGAGCGGCTGCTGATCCCGCTCGCCGGCGGAGCGCCGCCCGGCCATCTGCGAGTCGACGTCGCGTTGCTCGCCGGCGAAGGGTCGCAAGCCAGCGTGATCGACCACGCGATGGTGGGATCCGTTCAAGTCGGCTCGTCCGATCGATTCTGGTCAGGCGACATCGACGGCTTCGCGCGAAGCGGCGCTCGCTCCGGGCTGTGGATGCTGATCGGAAGCGCGAACTCTCCGTCGGCAACACCCGGCAGCCACGCCTATGTGACGACGGTCTGGCGCTCGGAGGGTTCGGCGGCTGAGGACGTCGAAACGCGGATCGTCGATCGCGACGGACGCCCGATCATCGAGCGACGATCCAGCCTGACCGTGCATGCCGCCGGACACATCGTGCGCATACAGACCGCGCTTCCGATTCGCACGCGCGTGACGCCGGGCCAGTACCGCGTCCAGACCAGGCTGGCAAACGAATCCGCCGCGGCGTGGATCGAGGCCGGTCAACTGTCGGTCGCCGCGCGCCAGCCCGTGACATCCGGCGAATCACCATCCGTCATGCTCAACGCGCTGTTCGACGGATTCGCTCGACTGCGGGGCATCACCGTCGAACCGCACGCTGGGACGATTCTGCTTTACTGGGACTCGCTCGCCGAGACGGACCGCGACTGGAACGTCTTCGTACACGCGTTGGATCGCAATGGCGCCATCGTCGATCAATCCGACGGTCGCCCGCTCGATGGCACGCTTCCCACTGACACATGGACCGCCGGTGACCGAATCGCGGAACGACGCCGCCTGCCGACCGTTCGTGGCCCGGTTCGACTCCGAATTGGCCTGTACGATCCACGAACCGGTATCCGCGCCCACGTTGACGGACCAACCGATGACGCCATCGTCATCGACGAGGTCGACTTTGGCGACTAGCGTCCTCGCCCGGCCCACGCGCCGGCAGGTCGCGGTGAGTCTGGTCGCCATTACCGCGGTTGGCGCGTCACTGCGCCTCTGGATGATCGACGCAGTACCAGTCGGCCTGTTCTTCGACGTCGCGGCGAATCTGTTCGACGTTCTGGAGATTCGCGACGGCCACTGGCCAATCTGGTTTCCGCGCAATAACGGTCGCGAACCGATGATGCTTTACGCCGAAGCCCTCGTTAGCCTCGTGACGGGCCCGAACATTCTGGCGGCGAAACTGGCCGCGGCCGCCTTCGGCATCGTGTCGATTCCAGCTTTCTATCTCCTTGGCCGGGAACTCTCAGGTCACGTCGGCGACATGCGTGCCCGCCGCGTCGGACTCATCGCCGCCGCGATCGGAGCGTTCCTTTTCTGGCACGTGCATTTCAGCCGGATCGGACTACGAGCGATCACGCTGCCGCTGTTTCTCGCCCTCGGGCTAGCGCTCGCCGCTCGCGCGACGCGCCGATCGAGCACTGTCCTCGCCGCGCTCTCCGGGCTGGCGTTTGGACTGAGCCTCTACACGTACACCGCGGCGCGGCTGACGCCATTGGTCGTCGCGGCCGCATTCGGGATTCCACTGGTCGGCGCCGCCGCGATCGCGCGCCGAACAACCGCGCGACGGACCACGGCCGGACTGGCGGCGTATGCGAGCGTTGCGTTGCCATTACTTATCTATTACATCCGTAATCCCGACCTGGTCGGCGGTCGAGCATCGGCCGTCTCGATCCTGAATCCCGATGTCAGTCGCGGCGATCCATTCGGCGCCTCGATCGATGGATTCACCCTGACGCTTGGCAGCATCGTCTCCACGGGTACACGCAGCGCGATGGAGAATATCCCCGGCCGGCCGCTGCTCGACCCCATCATCGCCGCGGCGTGTCTCATTGGAATCATCGTGATTGCGACGAGGTTGGTTCGCCGGGACTGGCGATCCGCCATGTTGCCGTGGACCCTTCTCGTCATGGCGCTGCCATCGGCTTTGGCCGTGAATCCACCGGGATTCTCACGCGTCAGCGGGATGATCCCGCCCTTGATCGCGATCGCGGCGATTGGCCTCGATCGAGCGACGGACCGGATCGGTCCCCTGGCACTCGTCGCTGCGCTCGTGGGATCGCTCGCGTTCACCAGCCACGACTATTTCGTACGGTGGGCGCCGAGCGACGACGCATTTCGAGCGATGATGGAGGACAAAGTCCAGGGCGCGCGACAGATCGGCGAGTGGCGCGCAGCCGGGGATCGGGTGTTTCTGGCGCCGCTCTACGCGCGTGACTACACGTTTCAGTTCTTGCTCCGAGACACGGGTGTCGAGTCCTTCGACGTCGGAGCCTCGACCGTGATCCCGGCCGGTCCGACGGTGACGCGCTACGCCTTTCCGCCGGAGGACGCTGCCGGAGTCGCGACAGTGGCTCGGCGACTGTCCGCGCCCTACGAACGAAGCTGGGTGAGCGACAAGACCGGGCGTCGGCCCCTGCTGGCCGTCCTTACCGCCAAAGGACCTGCCAGCTGGCCTGACTTTCGCGCACGGCTGGCCGACGGTATCGACCTAGGGGCGGCGCAATTCGCCGGGTCCGTCCCACGCGGCGCCAACCTGCAGGTCGAACTGACCTGGCGTGCGCGGGCGCGACCGACCGGCGCGTACACCGCGTTCGTCCACTTTCGCGACGGCGACGATAGGACCCGCTTTCAAGGCGACCGGATTCCCGGCGCGGGAAGCGTGCCGACCAACCGATGGGCGCCGCGCGACACGATCGTGGATGCGATCGACATCGCCGTTCCGCCCGAGGTCCCGCTCGGGGCTTATCGCGTGGTCGTTGGCCTCTACGATCCCGGCACAGGACAGCGCGTGCGGATCGAAGAACCGACCGAGGGTAACGAGCTGTCAATCGGGACCGTGCGCGTGGATCAATGATCGAGCGCCGAAGATCCGTGGCCGGCGGCTGGCCGATCGACCTCATCGTTCTTGCGCTCTTGCTCGCCCCGGCGTGGCTTCCGCTGCTGCAGGGTCAGATGCTCGGCAGCGATGACGGCTATGACCACCTCTACCGTCTGATCGAGCGCGTGGATTCGCTGCGGCGTGGCGATCCATATGCACGGTGGTCTGATAACTACGCGCTCGGCTTCGGCTACCCGGTCTTTCACTACTACGGACCCGCGACGACGTTCCTCGGCGTCCCGTTCGTTCTTCTCGGTGCGACGCTGATTGCGGCCATCAACGCCTGTCTGATCACGGGGCTGGCGGCCGGCGCGACCGGAATGTACGCGCTGCTGCGCGGGAATGTGACGCGGCCGGCCGCCGTGATCGGCGCGCTGGCGTACGCGGCGTCGCCCTACTTCTTGATCGACCTTTTCCTGCGCTCGGCGGTTGCGGAGTCCCTCGCCCTCGGCATCGCGCCGTGGCTCTTTCTGGCGGTCGCCCGAGCGACGCGTGCCGGGCCAAGTCGTTCAACTGTCTCGATCGCTCTGGCGACCGGCGCGCTCATTCTGATGCACAACATCACGGCGCTGTTCGTCCTGCCGCTTGCCGGCGGCTGGGCGCTGTCGCGGGCCGGGCTGGATTTCCGCCGTGTCGGTGACGTGGCTGCGGCAATGGTCGCCGGCGCCGGTCTGACCGCGGTCTACTGGTATCCAGCCATCGCGGATCGCGGATTGGTCCACCTTGAACGACTCACGACGCAATATTTCGACTTCCACAATCACTTCAACGCCGGCATCGATGTCGTCCAGCGCACCCTGACGTTCGAATACCGATTCGATTTCGCCCAACGCTTCTTCTTCCGGGCCGGTCTCGTGCAGATCGGAATGGCTGGGCTGGGCTGGATCGTCGCTCTGGCGCGCCGAGGGCGGCGGCTGGATGCAATGTTCTGGGCCACGGTCCTTGCCGTGGCGACGCTGTTGCAGTCCGATGCCGCGGCTCCGATCTGGGAATCGGTCCCGCCGCTCGCGTTCGCGCAGTTCCCGTTCCGCCTACTCGTCCTCACGAGCTTGGCGTCGGCGATGCTGGTCGGTTATCTGGCGGACGCGCTGCCGGCGGGAATCTGGCGCCGATTCGGCGTCGTGGCGCTTGGCGCGGTGTGGTTGGTCGCGTCGTTTTCTGGACTCCGCCCCATTCTTCTTGATCTCGCGCCGGGCGAGGCATCGGAGTACGCGCTGCGACGGATCGAGATCGATCGATCCAAGATCGGGACCTCGACGGGCGGTGAGTTCATGCCGAAGAGTGCCCCGAGCGATCTCTTCGCCGTGCTTGATCGCGCACCGACGTTTTCCGCCCGGCCGATACCGATCGTTGGCGCCACGTCAAACAGCCTCGGCGCGATCAGCTTGAGGTTGGCCGACGCCGACGGCGGTCAGGTTTCGATCGATCGGCATGCATTCCCACTCTGGTCCGCCCGAACTGACGGTCGGGCCCTGGCAATCGGAGCCGACGAGCAACGGGGGTTCATTCGTGTCGACGTGCCACCCGGTGTCAATTCGGTGATCATCGAGGGCGCGACCCCGGCCTCCGTGGTTGTCGGCACCGCCGCCGCGCTGGCCTCCGCGATCATTGTCATCCTGGCGATGCCAATGCGACTGGTGGTTCGCTTTGGACTGGCGCTTACCCTCGCGCTCATCGGATGGGTCGGCTTCGTCCCCCGGCCACCACCGGAGCTACCTGGACTGGCAATCGGCACATTCGACAGCGGGCAACGACTGGTCGGCTGGCACGCGGACGGATCCAACATCGAGTTCTTCTGGACGACCGACCGGCCGCTTCGAGGCGATCTTCGCGCTGCCCTGCGCGCGATTGATGCGGATGGAAATGTTGTCGCGCGCCATGACTGGCTGATCGGAGGCGGCGCCCGGCCGGGCGGCATGTGGACGCCCGGTCTACTCGTCCGCGATCGCGTCGCCCTTCCGGCGGCCGCCGAGGACGGGGCCGCGGACCTGCGCTGGGCGATCGGCGTCACACGCGAACGCGGCTACGGCGCACCGCTGTCCGGCCGGACGATCACGTGGACCGATCGCTGCCCGTGCGTGGCGCAGACGCCTGACGGCCGCGGCATCGACCTTGGCAATGCCTCACTCGATCGCGCGCGAACGGAGCGTTCCGTGGGTTCAGCCGATGTGACACCGCGTCGGCCGAATGACTCCGTTCGAGCAAGTCTCGGGATCGCGGCCGGAACCGTGTCGCTCGAGGGATCCGATGTCGAAATCGGCGACGTCCTCGCGAACTCGTATGGACCACGCGATTGGATCGACCAGCGCATGGCAAGGCTCGCGCGGCGCCTCGGTGTCGTAGCGCCGGCCGCCGAAGTGGGTCACGTCGGCGGTCCAGCGAAAGTCCTAGCAACCGTTCCGCCCGGCGGTGACCTCAGCCTTCGTCTGCGCTGGGTGGCACTGGCTGAACCCATCTACGACTACGCCGTGACCGTCCAAGTGCTCGATCGTCAAGGACGCCTGCTTGCGCAAGACGACGAGTGGCCGCGACGAGGATTTTCACCGACCGGGCTTTGGTCGCGCGGGTTTCGCGTCGACGATCGCTTCCGGCTCCGGCTACCGAGCGACACGCCGAGCGGCGTGCATCGAGTCGTCGTCGGCCTGTACCGGCGATCCGATCTGCGTCGTGTGAACTGGACGGGCGAACGCGCACGCGGCGATTGGGCCGAGCTCGGCGCGATCAAGGTACCTCCCGTGGGGATCCCGACTTTCGGAAGCGGCCCATCCGCCGAATTCGGTCCCGTCTCGCTTGTAGGGCTGACGGCTGCTCCGCCGGTCTCGGCGCGCGTCGGTGAACCGTTCGCGATCGAGCCAGTCTGGCAGGTGAACGGAACCCTCGATCGCGACTACACGACGTTCGTCCATCTTTCGCGCGAGGGCCTTCCACCGGTCGCAAACGGCGATTCACCGCCGCTCAGCGGTAGCTATCCGACATCGGCGTGGGAGTCAGGCGAAACCATCCGCGATCGGTACACCGTGGTAGCACCAGGCGATCTGGGCGTATTCGACCTCTCAATTGGGTTCTACGATCCGCAGTCTGGGCGACGTTTGGTGGCATCGGACGGGCGCGACGCGATCTCGCTCGGACGCATTTCGATCGTACCGTGACGCGCCCACGGGGAGCGTGGCTACCGATCGCGATCGGCTTGCTGATCGTGGCCTGGGGCCTTCGCGTCAATCGCATCATCGACCACGACATCTGGTGGGACGAAGGCGCCAGCGTGTATGTCGCGCGCTTGCCATTCCTCGATGGCCTACGTTGGACCGCCGGCGACGTCCATCCGCCGCTCTACTTTGTGCTGCTGAAGGGATGGCGGCGCCCGGTCGGCGATACGCCATATGCGCTCCGAATCGGATCCGCCCTCTTGGGAATGGTCGGATTGGCACTTGCGACCGGGCTCGCCCGACGGTATGCCGGCCACGGCGTCGCGCTCGTCGCGCTGCTTCTGCTCACGCCCCATCGGCTTCAAATCGAGATGGCTCAGGAAGTCCGCATGTACACCCTGGGTATCGCGCTCACGACCCTTTCGGTTTGGCTGTTCCTTCGTCTGGTCGCCGACGGCGATTGGCGGATTCGCTGGTGGGTCGGCAACGCGGCCGTGTCGTTGGCCGGCCTCTATACGTTCTACTTCTTCGGGATCACCATCCTGATTCAGACCGCGATCGTTGGCGCGGTACTCGCAACGCGACCCCGAACATCCCTGTACCGGCTGAATCTGGCGCGCGGCTGGTTGGCGCATCTTGCGATCGTCGCGGCCGGTTTCGCGCCGTGGGCTTTCTACTTCCTGTCACAACCGCGCAATCGGCCGTTCGACAACCCGCCGATCGATCTCGTCTCCTGGTTGCGAGCCACGATCACGTCACTCGCCTTTGGTATCTCCGCGTACCTCGACAATTGGGTCATCGCCACGGTTGTCGCAATCGCGGCGCCAACGCTGGTCCTCGTTGCGCGCCGCGCGTCAGTCGCGACAATCACGCTCCTGAGCCTCATCGCGGCGCCGCCTCTCCTGATGTATCTCATGACGATGCCGAATCCCTTTCTCTACTCGCCCAACTTGTTCGTTCGTTATGTCGCGCCGTACACGCCGGCCTATGCGATCGTCATCGCAGGATCGCTGGCGTTCTTGGCCCGATGGTGGCGTCCAGTCGGGATCGCGGCAACGATAGTCTGGCTCGCAATTGCTTCGATAGCAACGTGGGATCTCTATTACAGTCGATGGCAGCGTGACAACTACGAAACTGTTGCCTCGTACCTCGGGTCATACCAGCGCGATGGTGACGCCATCATCCTCTACAGCGACTGGGACTGGCCGGTGTTCCTTTTTCGGGCTGGATTTCGGCTGCCGCGATACGGAACCGGATCGCTCGACCATCTGACACGCGAGAAGGCGTTGCGACTGGCTGAAGGGTGGATGGACCGGCACGATAGCGTCTGGCTGCTGGAGCGAGACAACGCCTACGACACCGATCCCGAGCACTTCTTGCGAATCCACCTGGATCAGACGACGAGAATCGCAGCCGATATCACGGTCGGCAATAAGCGACTCACGCTATATACGCGGGACCCGGCCAGAACGATCGCCGTTCCCGCGCACAAAGACTTCCGGCCAACCGATTTGCGGAGCAATCTCGGCCCCTCGCCGGCGCTGGTTGGTCACGATCTCTGGGTTCGCGAGGTTGACGCTGGGCAGACGGTGCACATCGCCACCTTCTGGCGTGGCACCGGAGCGCCCGGCGATGAATCGATTCTCTCGCTGGTTGGCGCGAATGGTCGAGCCTACGCGCGCGATACGCTGGCGATGCGACCGGATTGGTCGTCGGCGCTCTGGCCGTCCGATCAGACGGTTCGTGTCGATCAGAACCTGCTGACCCGGGCTGACCTCCCGCCAGGCGACTACTCGGTTCGGCTCGGTCGAGCTCGCGAAGGCCAGTTCCTTGGCGAGGTGCCACTGGCAACCCTCCTTGTGCGCGGCGAGCCACCTTCGCCACGCGGTGCCGGGCGTAGACTCTCGTCGGCCACTCTATTCGGAGGCGCAATCGGCCTCGAACCGAGCGTGGTGCCCGACACGATCACCCGGGGCGTCCCGCTCGACATCCGGTTGACCTGGGTCGCAGAACAGGCTTCAGGACGCCGCCTGAAGACATTCGTCCAACTGATCGGCTCCATCGAGAACGCCGCGACCGGCAACCGGGTGTGGCGACAAGTCGACGCGGAACCGTTTCCGGCATTGCCGACGAATCGCTGGCTGCCTGGCGAGGTTCACGTTATGTCCAGCTCCCTTGAAACTGAGCGCCTCCCGATCGGCCGGTACGAACTGATCGTCGGGCTGTACGACGTGGCCACCGGCCGCCGGGAACAAACCGGGGACGGGGTCGATCGTGTCGTCCTGAGCGTCTATGAAGTGCGGTGAGAGCGGGTCACGAACTCCAGACCTTCGAGAGGGAACGATCGCCGGCGATGGCCAACGCGGCCACGTCGCGGGCGCGCGAACTCACCCTCAGGAGACGCATGGATACGCCCGGCCACCGATAGATCAGTTGGCCGAGCGCGCGCCAGGCGCGCAAGTCGCGCAGCAATGTGCCATGAATACGGCGTGTGTAACGGGCAAGGTCCGCGGTTTCGCCCCTGACGAAGCGTCCCGCCTCGGCGGCCGCGAGGCGCCCCGATCGAATCGCATAAGCGATTCCCTCGGCGAACAGCCCGTCCGCCAACCCGGCCGCGTCGCCCACCAGAATGACATTTCCGGCGTGGAGAGGTTCTCTGTGTCCTCCGTAGGGAATACGGTGGCCAACGATCTTCGGCGCCTCATCGAAGACGACGCCGGATCGATCGACGAAGGCTGACAATCGCGCCCGCAGGCTCAAGAACGCATTGGCGTCGAACGTGCCCAGGCCGACGTTGAGCAGATCGTTCTTCGGAAAGATCCAAGCATAGCCGCCTGGTATGTCGAAATCGATCACCGGTCCATTTGAGGTCATCGAACGCCCGGGTGCTTCCGCTTCCAGCGCAACGACCACACGACGATCCCGATCCTTGCGCAAGCCTCTCGCACGGGCAATCGGGCTCTCCGAACCGTCGGCGGCGACGACGAGTCGAGCCGAATACACACCACTCGAGGTCGTGACACGTGAATGGCCGCCATCGGTCACCGACACGACTGACTCACCATCGTGAAACGTCACGCCGGCAGCGACCGCCTGGTCGACCAGGCGTAGGTCGAACGCGACGCGATCGACCATCCACACCTCGGCCCGGGGATCGCCGATCGTGAACGGGGGAACGCCAGCGCCGCGGAGTATCGTGCCGGCATGGCGCGCCCGCACGATGTCCGAGATGTCGAAGTCCAACTGACGATACGCCTTCGGCGTCAGGCCACCGCCGCACGGCTTTGGCCGAGGAAACCTCCGGCGATCAACCAGAAGGACCGATGCACCGTCGAGCGCGAGGTTCCGTGCCGCGGTCGACCCGGCCGGTCCCGCGCCAACGACGACCGCGTCGAATCGTTCCGGAGCGCTCATTGCGTAACAGGAATGGATTGTAGTCTTGGCGTCGTTTCGCTTCGATCTACACTTATCGTCTATGGAAATCGTCTGGCACGGGCACAGCTTTTTTCGGATTCGCGCGCGCGAGGCGACCATCGTTTTCGATCCAAACGGCCGGAGCAAGGCCGGACGCGTACAGGCCGACCTAGCGCTCGTGTCGCACGATCACCCTGGCCACAACAACGTTGAGGCTATCACCGGCGCGTCGCGCGTCTTGACGCGGCCCGGCGAGTACGAGATTCGCGGCGTCAGCATCGTCGGTGTCCAGGCCGCCCACGACGCGGACGGCGGCCGGAAGCGCGGGCGCAACATCGCCTGGATTGTGCACGCCGAAGACATCAGCGTGTGCCATCTCGGAGACCTCGGCCATCCGATCACGTCCGATCAGGCGCAGGCAATCGGCGCGATCGATATCCTGCTCGTTCCCGTCGGTGGCCACAACACGATCAATGCCGCCCAAGCGGCCGAAATTGTCACCACACTCGAACCACGCGTGGTGATCCCGATGCACTTCGCGCAGCCGGGGAGCGATTCCGCGCTCGCGACGGTCGACGGATTCCTCCGCGAACAAGGCGCACGTGGCATCGAGCCGCAGCCGCGCTACGCCGTCTCCTCTCGCGCCGCGCTGCCGCCCGAAACACAAGTATTTCTGCTCGAACCGCGCTGACCGCGCGCGGCGGTCGCCCTATCTCGCCAGCGCCAGCTCGAGTGGCATCGATACCTGTTCCCCGTCACGGGGATGCTCGATCGCGGCGGCGACGAACGCCCGGAACAGTGGATGTGGCGCCGTCGGCCGAGACTTGTATTCGGGGTGGAACTGCGAGCCGACCATGAACGGATGATCATCAAGCTCGACGATCTCGACGAGCTTTCCGTCCGGCGACACACCGCTGATCCTGAGTCCCAGCTTGCCGAGCCGCTCGCGATACTCGTTATTGAATTCGTATCGGTGGCGATGACGCTCGTACACCAGTGACGCGCCGTAGGCCGCGTGGGCCCGTGTTCCCTCAATGAGGCGGCACGCGTAGGCCCCGAGCCGCATTGTGCCGCCCTTGTCTTCAACGTCGCGCTGTCCCGGCATCAGGTCAATCACGGGGTGGGCGGTGTCCGGATCCATCTCGGTGGAGTTTGCGTCATCGACGCTCAGTGCGTACCGCGCAAACTCGATCGTCATGACCTGCATACCGAGGCAGTCACCAAGGTACGGTACGCGATTCACGCGCGCGTACCGGGCGGCCGCGATCTTGCCCTCGATGCCACGTGGGCCGAATCCCGGCGCTACGAGGATCGCATTCGCGTTTGCCAGGATCGTTTCGACGTTCGCGTCATTGACATGCTCGGCGTTCACCCAGTCGATCTCGATGCCGCGGCCGAGCATCACCCCGGCGTGGATCAGCGCCTCGCGAATGGAGAGGTACGAGTCCGGTAGCTCGACGTACTTCCCAACGATCGCGATGCGTAGGGCGCGTTTCGGCTCGCGAATCCGCCGAACGAGATCGTCCCATTCCTCCCACCGGGGCTCGGTCGCGTTGAGACGAAGCCGCTCAACGAGGAAATCTCCCATACCGGCGTCCTCGAGCATCCGCGGCACGGAGTAGATTGTGTCAACCGTCCTGAGCGGAACGACGCCGCGAGGTTCGACGTCGCAGAAGAGGGCAATCTTGTCGCGAATGTCGTCCGATACGTCGAAGTCGGATCGACAGAGAATCGCGTCCGGCTGGATTCCATAGGAGCGGAGTTCCCGGACGCTCTGCTGCGTCGGCTTCGTCTTCAGTTCGCCGGTCGCGTGCAGGTACGGCAACAGCGTCACATGGATGTAGACGGCGTTGTCGGTGCCAACCTCGCGATGAAGCTGCCGAACGGCCTCGAGGAACGGCAAGTTCTCGATGTCGCCAGTGACACCGCCAACCTCGGCGATGACGACCTCAGCACCGGTCTCGGTCGTGACGCCTCGCACGCGCGCCTTGATCTCGTTTGTGATGTGCGGAATGACCTGAATCGTCCCGCCCAGGAACTCGCCTCGACGCTCTCGCGCGATCACCGATGAGTAGACCTGGCCGGACGTGAGATTCGACGATCGCGTGAGATTGACATCGATGATCCGCTCGTAGTGGCCCAGGTCGAGATCGGTTTCGGCTCCGTCCTCAGTCACGAAACACTCGCCATGCTGATACGGATTCATCGTCCCGGGGTCGACGTTCAGGTACGGATCGAGCTTGACGGCCGCAACCGAAATGCCTCGCGCCCGCAACAGGCGGCCTATCGAAGCAACGGCGACGCCCTTGCCGACACCGGACACGACCCCACCGGTCACAAAGATATACTTGGCCACGACGCACCCCCGGAGAAACGCGACGTGCCGGAGAACACGATCTCCGGCACAGTGAAGGCCTAACGCACTCCGGGCCGCCACTATACCACGCGGCCGTACTATTCTCCGGGCGTGCGACCGAGGACGGCCTCCAGCCGGCGCATACCGGCGGAGTTGCGGCCATCCAGCGCCGACGAAACCCGGCGGCTCGGCGAAGCGGTCGGCCACGCGGCCGAGCCCGGCGACATCGTGGCGCTGATCGGCCCGCTCGGTTCCGGCAAGACAACCTTCGCCGAAGGGATGGCGCGCGCGATCGGTGTCCGGACGTGGCGCGGCAGTCCCAGTTTCCCTTTGATGCAGGATTACGGGCGTGAGACTCACGCCCGTGTGCCGTTTCTGCACGCCGATCTGTACCGCCTGACGGATCCGACAAGCGTCCACGATCTCGGTCTCGAGGACTATCTGCGCGGTGAGTACGCGGTTGCGATCGAATGGCCAGAAAGCGCAATCGCGCTCCTGCCGGCGGATCGTCTGACGCTGACGTTCGCGATCGACGGCGACGCGCGGCGCATTCGCGTGTCCGCGGCTGGACCGCGTGGACGAGCCCTGGCGCGTGTGCTCGCGGCATGATTCTCGCGATCGACAGTTCGACGGCCTGGTGCAGCGTCGGCGCGTATTCCGCCGAATCACAGTTGTGCCTGGCCGAACGGGTCTGGCAGAGCGGGATCAATCACGGTGGCGAACTGTTGCCGGCAATCGATCGCGTCGTTCGAGAGGCTGGCGCGCGGCGTGAGTCGATCGATCTCATCGCTGTCGCGCGCGGTCCGGGAACATTCAATGGCGTTCGCGTGGCAATGGCGACCGCGAAAGGAATCGCGCTCGCACTCGGGTGTCCGATCATCGCCGTCAACACGCTCGAGGTCCATGCGGCGGCGTTTTCCAATGCTGGGACATTAGTACGCGCCATGCTGCCGGCCACTCGCGGTCAGGTTGCAACCGCGCTCTGGCGCGCTGACACAACATTCGCTCGCATCGAGAACGACGCGCTGGCGACGCTCGACGACGTCCTGGCGGCCACCACCGAGCCGACCACGATCGTCGGAGAGGTCCCACACGACTGGATCGAGGGCCTCAGCCGCGCCGGTGGCCTCATCACCCTCGTTCCCGTTGCCTTGACGCGGCGCCGACCGGAGACGATCGCACGATTGGCGCGTTTGCGAGCGGCGCGCGGCGATTGGGACGACCTCGAATCGCTCGAACCGATCTATCTCCGGCCACCAGCGGTTACGATCCATCGGTAAGACGGATGGCATACGTCGTTCAGCCCATGGTTCTCGATGACGTCGAAGAGGTCTCGCGGGTCGAGACCGAGTGCTTCACCACTCCCTGGCCGATCAACGCCTACCGCCGTGAGCTACGCGAGAATCGGCTCAGCAAATACCTCGTGCTGCGTTGGTCATCGTCAGACGGTCGTCGCGTGGAGACGAACGTGGGATCCGCGGCCGCCGGCGATCCGCTCGCCGGAATGAGGCGCGCGGTGTCGCAGTTGCTGCGGCCTTTCGGGGTCGGCGACCAGCCCCGCTCGACCCTGCCTTCAATACTAGGGTTCGCTGGATTGTGGCTCATGTTCGACGAGGCCCATATCACGACCATCGGCGTTCGCCGAACAGTCCGAGGCCTCGGACTGGGAGAATTGCTGCTTGTGAATCTGGTGGAATCCGCCCGCGAGCTTGGCGCAAACCGGTTGACACTCGAAGTACGCGTGTCGAATCACGTTGCGCAGTCCCTCTATCGCAAGTACACGTTCAAGGAGGAGGGCGTGCGAAAGCGCTATTACAGTGACAACGGCGAGGATGCGCTGATCATGTGGAGCGACCGCATCGACGCCCCAGCGTTCGTGGATACGTTTCGAGTGCTGCGAACCGAGCTCGATCGCAAGATCGCTGCCCTTTCTGCCCCGATCGTCGAGTCCCGGGTATAGACGGTGACTGACCTCCTCCTGCTCGTCGACGCGCACGCGCTCGTGCACCGGGCGTACCACGCCGTCAAGCCGCTCACGACGTCGCGCGGCGAGCAGATCAACGCGGTATTCGGATTCGCGTCGGTCCTGCTCAAGACGCTGAACGACCAGAAGCCGCGCTATGTCGCGGTCGCGTTCGATCGGCCCGGGCCAACGTTCCGGCACGAGGCGTACGCCGACTACAAGGCGAATCGGGCGCGCATGGCCGACGACTTGCGGCCACAGTTCGCTCGCGTGCGCGAACTGGTTGACGCACTCGGCATCCCGATCGTCGATGTCGATGGGTACGAAGCGGATGATGTCCTCGGAACGCTGACGCGCCAGGCACGCGAGAAGGGCATCGACGTCCTGATTGTCACCGGCGACACGGATGCGATCCAACTCGTGGCCCCGGGGGTGCGCGTCCTCACTCCCTCCCGAGGTATCGCTGACGAGGTGATCTACGACCAGGCGCGGGCACACGAGCGATACGGATTCGAACCGATCAGAATCGCCGACTACAAGGCGCTCAAGGGCGATCCGTCTGACAACGTTAGAGGCGTGCCTGGCATCGGCGAGAAGACCGCGCAGAAGCTTCTGATCCGTTACGGGAGCGTTGAACAGCTATTGATGCTGCCGGCCGACCTCGATGCGAAGACCCGCGCCGCGATCGAGTCGAACGCCGAAGGCTTGCGGCTTGGACTCGCGTTGACGCGGATACGTCAGGATGCGCCAGTTGCCCTCGATCTGGCAAAGGGCCAGTTTGGGCACTATGACATGGAGCGAGCGCGTTCGCTGCTTCGCGAATTGGAGTTTCGAACACTCATCGGCCGACTTCCGGCCGCCGATTCAGCGCCGGCGACCCCAAGTCCGCAAATGGGGCTGTTCGACACGGCCGACATTCCCCAACCGACGGCTTCGGCGCGGGCCACCCCCAGCATCGGCGTCTACCGTGTCGCGACATCCGAGGCCGATCTCGCCGAATTGTGCGCGGACGCGCGCGTGGCCGGGACCGTCGCAATCGAAGTCGCGACCGACGACGGCCGATCACTGTTCGGAACCCTGATCGGGATCGGCATCTCGGCGCGCGCGGAATTCGGATGGTACGTGCCGCTGGCGGGGCCAGGAATCGACCTCGCGGCCGCCGAGCGCGCAATCGCCGCGCTTCGCGCGCCACTGGAAGACTCCGGTGTCAAGAAGGTGGGCTACGACCTCAAGCGTTCGCTCCACGCGCTCGCGACGCGCGCGGTGACGCTCCGAGGCATCGACACGGACGTGATGATCGCGGCCTTCGTCGAGGATACGTCTAGGCGAACGCTCGACCTGGGCGAACTCACCTGGTCGCTACTCGAACTCGAGTTGCCCGAGCTGATTCCGGCGATCGGTCCTGGCAAGGGGCAGGTACTCGGTTCCACGGTGGACGTCACGTCGATCGCCGAGATCGTTGCCGCGCGCGCCGATGTCGCCGGTCGCCTCGCGGTTGTGCTGACGCAATCTCTGACGGCCAGGTCGCTGAACGAGTTCTTCGGCACGGTCGAAATGCCGTGCGTTGCGGCAGTTGCTGCAATGGAGGCAGCCGGGATCGCGATCGATTCGAGCTATCTCGCCATTCTGTCGGCGGAATTGACCAGGCGACTCGAGTCCGCCCAGACGCGGATCTGGCAGTACGCTGGACGCGAATTCAACGTCAATAGCCCGCTGCAATTGGGGCAGGTCCTCTTCGACGAACTCAAACTGCCCCGCGGGAAGCGGACGCGGACGGGTTGGTCAACCGACGCCGACACACTTGAGGACCTTCGCGAGGCGCACCCGATCATCGAGGCGCTTTTCGAGTTCCGCCAGGTGTCGAAGCTGAAGTCGACGTACGTTGACGCGCTGCCAGCGCTGGTCAGTTCCACGACCGGCCGCATTCACACGACCTACAATCAGGTTGGCGCGAGCACCGGGCGAATGTCGTCGTCCGACCCGAACCTGCAGAACATTCCGATACGAACCGACCTGGGGCGCGAGGTTCGCCGCGCCTTCATCGCCGGATCGCCAGGGTCGATCCTGGTGGCGGCCGACTACTCCCAGGTCGAACTGCGCATCCTGGCGCACATCTCGCGCGACTCGGTCTTGTGCGAAGCGTTTGCGCGAGGTGAGGACATACATCGACTGACGGCAGCGCGTATCCTCGGCGTGAACATGGCCGATGTCACGGCCGATCAGCGTCGCCTGGCGAAGGTCGTGAACTACGGCATCGCGTATGGCCTCGGCGACCACGGTCTGGCGACACAGGCCGGGATCGGACGCCAGGAGGCGGGCGCATTCATCCGCTCATACCTCGATCGCCACGCTGGGATCGCGGCATACATTGAGGACATCAAGCGCGCTTGCGCGTCCCAGGGATATGTGACGACGCTGATGGGGCGGCGCGTCACGATCCCGGAAATCGGGTCGGTGAACCGCCAGGTTCGCAGCGGCGCCGAGCGGCGCGCGATCAACGCCCCCATTCAGGGCAGCAGCGCCGACTTCATGAAAGTCGCGATCGCGCGCGTCCATCGCGAGTTGACCGAACATAGCCTCAGCACGCGCGTTCTCCTGCAGGTGCATGACGAATTGGTCTTCGAGGCGCCAAACGACGAGATCGACGCGGTTAGTGAGATCGCGCTGCGAGTTATGGCGTCCGTCTATCCGCTCGATCCGCCGCTTGAGGTCGAGATCAAGGTTGGCGCGAACTGGTGTGACGCTGAGTAGCTCTCGGGAATCTCAACTCGGACTGCGTTGGGCAGATATCCGGCCGCGCAGCCTGCCGTTCGCGGCGTCCGACCTCGATCTGCGGCGGTCGCTCGACTGCGGGCAGACGTTCCGCTGGCGCGCCGTCGATGATGTCTGGTTTGGCGTGATCGGCGATCAAGCGTTCCGCATCGAACGCATCGATCCTCGCCGAATCGAATACCGGGCGTGGCCATCTCGCGACGTGGACGGGGTCCTGTGGGAGTTTTTTCGGCTCGACGTCGATCTCGGCGAACTGCGACGACTCGACGATCCGGCGCTGACCCCGGCCATGGATGCTCTGCCCGGTCTGCGCGTGCTCGGCCAGGGGGCCGTCGAAACGCTCCTGACCTTCGCTTGCTCGCCGGCCAACAACATCACCCGCATCACTCGATCGATCGATGCGCTATCCCAAGAGCACGGTCAGTCGATCGGTTCGATCGACTGCGTGGCCTACGCGGCGTTCCCAACTACGGAGACGCTCGCGGAGATTGATGATGCCAATGCCCGCGGACGGGCCAATCTCGGCTTTCGGGCACGAACGCTTCGTTCGGCGGCCGCGCACGTACGCGATGGCGGACCACGCTGGGTCGACGCGCTCCAGAATGCACCACTCTCGATCGCCCGCGAGATCCTGACGGCTATACCCGGAATCGGCCCGAAGATCGCCGACTGTGTGTGTCTTTTCGGATTGGGACACGATGATGCCGTCCCGATCGACACCCACGTGTTCGCAATCGGTCGCGACACTCTCGGTTTCCCAAGCACGGATTCACTGACTCCGCGCGGGTATCAACGAATGGCGCAGGCCTACCGCAACCGGTTCGGTCCCTGGGCCGGTTGGGCGCAGCAGTACTTCTACCACGCGCGCCGACTCGATCGGCGACTACCACGCCCAAGCGAGGTGCGGACGCGGCATGCCCGAACTGCCTGAAGTCGAAGCGCTGCGGCGCGACCTATCACCCGGGCTGATCGGCCGCGCGATCGTCCGCTCCGACATCACGAAGCCGAAGATGCTCGTCACATTGGACGGCCTCGAACTCTCCGGGATTCACGATCGTCCGATTCAGACTCTCTCTCGGCGCGCCAAGATGCTCATCGTCCGATTCGATCGGGGCGTCTCACTCGTCGTTCACCTGAAGTTGGCTGGACAACTTGTTCATCGCGACGGCGATCGCGTGATTGCTGCCGGCGGCCATCCAATACCGCGATTCGACGCGCCGTTTCCACATCGCTCGACGCACGGCCGATTCGACCTCGACGACGGCACCATCCTCTGGTTCACTGACATCCGCCAGTTCGGCCGCGTCACAGTTCTTGACTCGACGAGCGTCGATGGATTCCTCGCCTCCAAGAAACTCGGACTCGAACCATTCGACGCCAGTTTCACGCCGGCCGCGTTGGGCGCCAGCCTGCGGCGCCATCGTGCCCTGCCAATCAAGTCAGCGCTGCTCGACCAGGCGAATCTGGCTGGGCTCGGCAACATCTACGCCGATGAGGCACTTCACGGCAGCGGTATACACCCTCTGTGGCCAGCCGGAGGCCTGGACGACGACCAACTCGTCCGCCTTCACCGCGCGATCGTCGAATCACTGACCTACGCGATCACGAACGGCGTGGCGGACCTTCCGGCCGGGAAAGTCCGGCCCGATAGCGACTTCCCGCGCGCCCACGGTCGCCGCGGCCTGCCCTGCCTGGTGTGCCAAACGACGATGGTACGCATCACGGTAGGTGCGCGGTCAACTGATTACTGTCCGACCTGCCAGCCCCGGCCGGATTAGGCCCCGAGCACCTCGTCGAGCGTTGCGCGGTCGGCCGCCGGGCCGATCATCGCCAGAGAAAAGTTCTCCCGACGGAAGACCTCGGTCGCGACGCGGATCACATCTTCGCGCGTCACTCGATCGATCTGCTCGATCACATCCTCGGCGGTCTGGATATGGCCCAGCAGCAATTCCTGGCTGCCGATCCAAGAGGCCATGCTTCGCGTGTCCTCGAGGCGAAGGTCCAGGCGTCCCTTCCAGAAGTCCTTCGCGCGCGCGATCTCCTCATCATCGATGGTGCTGGCGAAGCGCGTCACCTCGGAGACGATCGCGCGCAGAGTTTCGACGGCGCGCGGAGGGTCGACGCCCGCGTACACTACCAGCGACCCGGTATCGCGGAAGCGATTGACATACGAGTGAACGTCGTAGGCGAGGCCGCGGCGCTCGCGGACCTCCTGAAAGAGGCGGGAACTCATCCCATCGCCCAGGACGACATTCGCGAGGTCGAGCGCGTATCGGTCCGGATCCGCGTACGACTGGCCCGGCATCGCCAAGCACATATGCGTCTGCTCGGTGTCCTTGGTCAACAGACGGATGCGACCGGCGGACGCGTAGCCGTTGGCAGGCGACGACTCTGGCCGATCGCCGGTCTGCCAGTCGCCGAGAACCTTCGACACGAAATCGACGATCGGCGCGTGTTCGATCGGACCGGCGACTGCCATCACCGCGTTCGAACTCGAATACCAAGTCGCGGCGTGCGCGCGAAGTTCGCGCGGCGTCAGCACGGCGATCGTCGTCGGATTGCCGGCGATGTCGCGCCCGAGCGGATGTCCGGCCCAGACGACTTCGTCGATTAGCAGATGCACCCAATCGACGGGCGAATCCACGAGCATGCTGAGTTCCTCGATGATGACGCCCCGCTCCTTATCGACCTCGCGGGCATCGAAGAGCGAGTTTCGGATGACGTCGGCCAGCAGTTCGATCGCGGCGCGCCAGTGGTGACCGGAAACCTTATCCCAGTACACCGTGACTTCTTTTCCAGTTTCGGCATTGAGCATGCCACCCAATTGCTCGATCGCGACGCTAATGTCTTTGGCGGTCGGACGCGTCGTCGTGCCCTTGAAGAGCATGTGCTCGACGAAGTGACTGATGCCACAGGCCGCGTCGCGTTCGTGTCGCGAGCCGATACCGAGGAACAATGCGCAACTGACCGAGCGCGCGTGCGGGAGGTTCATCGAGACGACCCGAAGGCCGTTCGTCAGGACGGTGCGCTCAAACACGATTCCCCCGACGAACCAACAGGGGCATTATAGGTACCCGGTTCGGTACAAGCCGACGCACACCTACGTGATACACTTCGCGCTCGCGCTCGGCACTCGCCCGAGCCATACCTGTTCGTAGAAAGGAACCCGCCCTTGGACGCGTATTGCATGAAGTGCAAACAGACCCGCACGATGAAGGACCCAACTCAGGTGACGATGAAGAATGGTCGGCCGGCCACGCAGGGGACTTGCCCCACCTGTGGCACGAAGATGTTCAAGATTGGGTCCGCCAAGAAGTAGCCGCGAGGCGGCGCGAGCGAGCGTTCGCGTCGCTCATCGGCCCGGGTACGCTGACGTTACCGTCCGCGTCGCCAGGGTACCCAGGCCGAAATGCGTTCATCCAACCCGACGACGGTCAGACTGTCTCGGTCGCCGGCTATCAGCGCCGACCGTTCCTCGGACGTCAGGTCGTACTGCGCCAACACATCGTCCGGGCGCTCGATCATCTGCCAATTGAACCGATAGTCCTTGGCTGCCCGATCGAGGACCGCCATCATTGCCTGCATGCTCATCGCCCGATTATAGGGTCGACCGTCGGACGCTCCGGCGTGCGTGGTCCCGCGATACGTGCCTCAGATTGCGGCCGGCCGATCAGACGTCGGAACCAATCGACTGCCCCCGCCCCAGCCGCGTCACCCGCACTGGACGGAAACGTGGGTAGCGGCGGCGGGGAATCCGACTGTCCGCGCGTATCGCGACGCGTGTATGTGATCGCCGTCGGCGAGGGTGCGGCGCGCGATTCGACGACGACGACGGTGCCCGGTTCGCGATTGTCGGCCCGACGCTCCTCGGGTACGAAGAACGACGCAACAAGTGCGGCGAGCCCAATCGCGATCGCGACACCGAACAGTCCAATCCGCATCGGAGGCCTCGTTGTGCCGAACTTGCGAAGCGGCGACGTCGGGCGGTCGGGTATCCCCGGGTTAGCTGGGGACGCGGCAACCGGCGTCGTTCGGCGATCCTTGGCGATCCGTCCACGGTGCTCATCCGTCGCTCGTGGCGCGAAACTAGCCGTGCTTTCGCGGGTAATTCGTCGTCGCTCGCGGGCGGCCTTGCGCTCGCGATCGTGTTGCTGGCGCTCCCTGGCGTCTCCGATGATCGCATGCGCCGCGTTGATCTCCCGCATGCGAGTCGTCGCGTCCCGGCCGCGGTAGACGTCGGGATGGTATTTTCGGGCCAGACGCCAGTATGCGGCTTCGATGATTTCCGGCTCGGCGGCCGGGTCAACCTGTAGGACGCGATACGCATCCACCGCTAGACGTCCGAGCAAACTGGAGCGGGTGGCGGGAATCGGACCCGCACGGCTTGCTTGGGAAGCAAGCAGGCTACCACTACATCACACCCGCGCAGTTAAACATTATAACGGCGTCAATGTAGCGCCACCGTCGGAACCGCCGCGTCGGGGAATCACCTAACGCGGAATCGGTGGATCGTGGGTCCGCGCCCAACAGTTTTGTGGGCTTCTGGAGGGTCTGCTAGGATCGTCGATCTACGCCCGTGGCCAAGTTTTTCATCACGACGCCGATCTACTATGTAAATGACGTGCCCCACATCGGGCACGCGTATACGACCATCGCAGCCGATGTCGTGGCTCGATACCATCGCCTGAAGGGCGACGACGTTTTCTTCCTGACCGGAACGGATGAGCACGGCGCGAAGATCGCTGAGGCGGCTGAGGCCCACGGCCAGACACCGCGCGAGTTCGTCGATTCGATCGCGTCGCGCTTTCAGACGGCCTGGCGCGAACTCGACATCAGCCACGACTACTACGTCCGGACGAGCGATCAACGGCACGTTGACGGCGCGAGGCGCCTCCTGTCCCGCCTCTACGAAGCGGGTGCCATCTACAAAGGCATCTATTCCGGCAAGTACTGCGTCGGTTGCGAGCGGTTCTTGGCCGAGGACGAGTTGACCGCCGACGGGCTCTGCCCGGATCACCTGAAACCGCCGATTCCGTACTCCGAGGAGAACTACTTCTTCAAGCTCTCGTCGTATCGCGAGACGCTCATTCGAGCGATCTCGAATCCGCTCGACCGAAACCACTACGAGATCGAGCCGCCGGCGAGGCGAAACGAAATCCTCGGCAAGCTGCGGAGCGAGTTGCACGATCTCAGCATCTCGCGCGCCTCCGTCAAATGGGGTATCCCACTACCGTGGGACGAGAGTCAGACCTGCTACGTCTGGTTCGAAGCGCTGATGAACTACGTCACCGCGATCGGATTCGCCGACGAACCGGACACCTTCGCGACGTACTGGCCAGCCGACATCCATCTGATGGCAAAGGAGATCCTCTGGTTCCACTCCGTCATCTGGCCCGCGATGTTGATCGCGACCGGGCTGCCGGTGCCCCGCAAGGTGTACGCCCACGGCTTCTTCACGCTGAACGGCCGCAAGATGTCGAAGACACTCGGCAATGTCATTGCGCCGCGCGAACTGGTCGATCGGTACGGCGCCGACGCGAGTCGATACCTCTTGCTGTCCGAATTCCCATTCGGCATCGACGGAAACGTGTCGATCGATTCGTTCAATGTTCGGTACAACGCGGACCTGGCGAACGATCTCGGCAATCTCGTGAATCGCGCTGTGAGCATGGCTAATCGTTACTTCGACGGCACGATTCCGATCGGCGCCGTTTCAGCCACCGATGTCGATCGCGATCTCGCCAGCGTCTGCGCGGCGCTTTCCGCAATCGTGTCGCGCGCACTGGACGGACTCGAATTTTCGACCGCCGCTGAATCGATACGTGGCGCGGTCGCGCGCACCAACCGATACATCGACACGATGCAGCCGTGGGCGCTGGCGAAATCCGATCGAGAACGCTTGGCGATCGTCCTTGCTCACGTCCTCGAGGCGTTGCGCCTGATCGGAACTGTGCTCCGGCCCTTCATTCCCAACCGCGCGGAGAGCCTTCTTCGGCAGATCGGCGTCGATCCCGCGAATCCCGGGGCAACCGCGTGGACGGCCGATCGACCGATCACACGTGTCACCGAGAGACCTGAGCCACTCTTCCCCCGTCTGGAGAGTTGATCGATGGCGCTGGTTGACAGCCATTGCCATCTGGCGTCGTCGATGTACGATGACGATCGCGACGAGGTAGTCGCGCGCGCGACCGAAGCCGGTGTCGACCTGATGGTGTGCCCGGCGACCGACGTTCAGACGACGCGCGCCACGATCGATCTGGCCCGCAATGGTCTTGCGATCGTGCCGTGCGCGGGTATCCATCCGAACGATCCGACGATTCACAACCGCGATGGCTGGCGGGTAATTGCGGACCTTGCGCGGGACCCGCTCGTCACATGTATCGGAGAAACCGGCCTCGACTACTTTCGACAGACAAACGACTCAATCTCGCAACGCGCCGCCTTTACGTGGCACCTTGCGCTCGCTTCCGAACTTGGCTATCCGATCATCATTCACAATCGGAATGCCGATCGCGATGTCCTGCGCGCGGTCGCCGATTGGCGCGGAAATGACCCGTCCCGCGTGGCCGTACTTCACTGCTTCGTCGGTCCGATCTCGCTCGTCGAAGAGGCGATCGAGTTGGGCTGCTACTTCGGGATTGGCGGTCCGATCACGTTTGGCAGCGCCGATGCGGTCCGGGAGGCGGCCCGACGGATACCATTGGACCGCGTGTTGATCGAGACTGACTCGCCATTTCTATCGCCCGCGCCTCGGCGTGGCGAGCGGAACGAGCCTGCCCACGCGGCAATCGTGGCACGGCGACTGGCCGACGTTCTGGGACTCACGTCCGAGGAGGTCGCTCGGCGAACGTCGGCCAATGCCAGGGCAGTGTTCGGTGCCCCGGTGGTCGATCGATGAGCGTATCCGAGATGCGCGATACCCTAGTCGCCGAACTCGACGGTGTCGAGAGGCTGATCGATTCGATTGGCCAGGACGCCGATGTCCCGTTGCTTGGCCAGCTGCTCCGACACGTTCTCCAGGCGAAGGGGAAGCGTCTTCGACCGCGCCTGGCGTTCATGGCCGCGCGTTTTGGCGGATTCCCGATCGAGCGTCTGACGCTGCTTGGCGCCGCCGTCGAGTTGCTGCACACTGCGTCGCTCGTACACGACGATCTGGTCGATGACGCGGAAACCCGTCGCGGTGTCGCGGCCCTGCACCGGATCGCCAGTCCGAAGGCGGCCGTGCTCGTCGGTGACTATCTGTTTGCGAAGTCGGCCGCGCTCGCGACTGCGACCGGGAGCCTTGACGTGATGGCGCTGTTCGCGCGCACACTTATGTCGATTTGCGATGGCGAGCTGCGCGAGATGTCCAACGCCAACGACGATGATCGTTCGCTCGATCAGTACTACCGACGGATCGAGGGCAAGACAGCCTCGCTCTTTGTGGCCGCGACTGAGGGCGGCGCCATCTTGAGCGGAATTGGATCGGTCGGAGAGCAAGCCTTTCGTGAATATGGCTTGAACCTTGGGATGGCGTTCCAGATTGCCGACGATATCCTCGACTTCGTGGGCACGCCCGAGGTGCTGGGGAAACCGGTCGGGGGCGATCTGCGACAAGGCACTTTGACGCTCCCGGCAATCTGGGCGCTCGAACAGTTGGGCGACGGCGTCCTCCGCCGGGCGGTCGATTCGAAGAACCCGTCGAACGAACTCCTCGACGAGGCGATTCGATTCGTCGGCTCCTCGGCCGCTATTCCGTTTGCGCAAAGGGAAGCCGAAGAGTTTGCGCGTCGAGCACGATACGCCCTGGCGCCCTTGCCGGAAGGCCCGGATCGACAAGCCCTGGAGGACCTGGCGACGTACGCCGTTCGCCGCCGGTACTAGCCAGAGATCCAATGCGGCTAAGCGCTCTCGGAAACGCGATCGGCTGGGCGGTCCCACCTGCCCTGGACCGCAACATCCAGGCGGTCCGAGTCGACAGCCGGCACGTTGAACCGGGCGATCTTTTCGTCGCCTATCGTGGGCTCGACCGAGACGCGCACGACTTCATTGGCGCCGCGATCGCGCGAGGCGCTTCCGCGGTCGTTTCCGAGCGCGCCGTTCCGATTCCGGAATCGGTTCCGCATGCCGTCGTCGAAGACGCGCGCCGCGCGTGGGCACTCCTGAGCGCAGCCTGGCACGGTTTTCCGTCGCGCCAGCTTCGAGTCATCGGCATCACTGGTACCGACGGCAAGACGACTACATCAAGCCTGACGGCCTCGATCCTGGAAGCCGCGGGCGCGCGTGTCGGCGCGATTACGACGGTTGCGGCACGGATCGACGGTCGCGAGATCGATACGGGATTCCACACCACGACGCCCGAGCCGCCCGAGCTTCAGTCTTACCTGGCCGAGATGGTCAGATCTGGAATCGATACCGCGATCATCGAAACGACATCGCACGCGCTCGCGCTCGAAAAGGCTGCCGGCACGGATTTCGACGTTGCCGCCATCACGAACGTGACCGCCGAGCATCTCGATTTCCACGGAAACCTCGCGGACTACCTGGAAGCGAAGGCCAGATTGTTCGACCGGCTGGCGATCACCCCGCGCAAAGTAGGCGTCCCGCGCCTCGCAGTGCTGAACCGCGATGACGCGTCATACGAACGGCTCGCGCGATCCAAGGCCGATCGGCGCCTGACGTACGGCCGCCACGCGGTGGCGGACATCCGCGTGGAGCACGAGCACTTCGACATTCGGGGCACGAGCATCGAACTGATGACGCCGATCGGACACGTTGAGGCGCGGTCGCAACTGGTCGGCGCTTTCAACGTGTCGAACACGATGGCCGCGGTTGCGATCGCGATCGGATTGGGAATCAATACCGAAATCATTCGGCGCGGCATCGAACGGCTCGAAGGCATTCCCGGACGGTTCCAGCGTATCGAGCGAGGTCAACCCTACGCGGTGATCGTCGACTTCGCACACACGCCGAATTCACTCGAACAGACCTTGCGGCTTGCGCGCGAACTCACAGCGGGGCGCCTGACCGTGGTCTTCGGCTGCGCCGGCGAGCGCGACCGCGCCAAGCGACCGATGATGGGCTCCGTCGCGGCGCGCTATGCCGACAAGGTGATCGTCACGGCTGAGGACCCGCGCTCCGAACGTGTCGAGGACATTTCGGCGGAAGTCTGCGTGGGCGTGGTCGCCAGTGGCGGCGCGGCCACGCAAATGCCCGATCGGATGGCCGCCATCCAGGCAGCGGTTGACACCGCCGCCCTGGGCGACACGATCCTCGTCACGGGCAAAGGACACGAGCAATCGATGAACTTCGGCGGGTTAGAGATCCCGTGGGATGACCGGAGAGCCGTGGCCACAGCGCTCGCGAATCGCGGCTATTCTTGATGAAGCGAATGGCCTCCGCGGATCACGCGATGACGCCTGAGGCGAACCGACGCCATCCGAACCGAGACATAATCGAGTTGTTGGCACCGTCCCCAAGCCGCTAGAATCGCGTGATCTGTATCAAGCCTTGGACGAGTGCGCCCACTTGACGGGTTTAGGCGAGCCCAGTTTTGTGCCGGCTGGTTTCTGGCGCTCGGGCCTTGGCGGCCACATTCTCAAGGAGAGATCCTGAATGGCGATCGCGTCCATCCCATCGACCACCAACAGCTACGCGATGGCGACCCCGCGCCAATCGTTTGCGCGTATCAGCGAGGTCCTGCCGATCCCAAATCTGATCGACATTCAACTGCAGTCGTTCCAGTGGTTCGTGGACGAGGGGCTGCGCGAACTCCTCACTGAGATCTCGCCGATCACCGATTTCACCGGCAAGAACCTCGAACTACATTTCGAGGACTACACGTTCGGCACGCCGAAATTCTCCGAACTGGAGTGTCGTGAGCGGGACATCACCTATTCGATGCCGCTCCGTGTCCGAACTCGGTTGATCGCCAAAGAGACGGGCGAGATCAAGGAGATGGAAATCTTCATGGGGGATTTCCCCCGGATGACCGAAAAGGGCACGTTCATCATCAACGGCGCCGAGCGGGTCGTCGTCTCGCAACTCGTCCGGTCACCCGGCGTGTACTTCACGCACGAAACCGACGCGACCACCGGTCGACAGCTCTGCTACGCGAAACTGATCCCAAATCGCGGAGCGTGGCTCGAGTTCGAGACATCGAACAAGGATGTCATCTCCGTCAAGGTCGATCGCAAGCGTAAGATTCCAGTCACCACCCTGCTGCGGGCGATCGGGTATACGTCCGACGAGCAGATCATGGCACTCTTCACGGGTGTCGACACGGCCGACCATCGGTTCATTCAGGAAACGATCGCCAAGGATCCCACCAAGGATGCCGACGCGGCGCTGCTTGAGTTCTATCGGCGCCTGCGGCCGGGCGATCCGCCGACGACCGAGAACGCCCGAAACCTTCTGAATGCGCTGTTCTTCAACGCCCGGCGCTATGACCTTGGCAAGGTTGGGCGGTACAAGGTCAATCGCCGCCTGGTTGGCGGGCAGGAGCAGTTGCGCGTCCTGACGAAGGAAGACCTCGTCAAGATCATCGAGATGATGATTCGCTTGAACAACGGCATCGGGCAGCCCGATGACATCGACCACCTCGGAAACCGGCGCATTCGCGCGGTCGGCGAGCTCATTCAGAATGCGTTCCGCGTCGGCCTCCTCCGCATGGAGCGGGTCGTCAAGGAACGCATGTCGATCCAGGACCCCGAGTCGGCGACACCAGCCGCGCTCATCAACATCCGGCCAATCGTTGCCGCGATGAAAGAGTTCTTCGGCGGCTCGCAACTCTCCCAATTCATGGACCAGACGAATCCGCTTGCGGAATTGACGCACAAGCGCCGATTGTCGGCACTCGGACCGGGGGGACTCAACCGCGAGCGCGCCGGGATGGAAGTCCGCGACGTTCACCACTCGCATTATGGGCGCATCTGTCCGATCGAGACTCCGGAAGGCCCGAACATCGGACTGATCGGCTCGTTGGCCACCTACGGGCGAATCAACGACTACGGATTCGTCGAAACGCCGTATCGGCGTGTGTATGGCGGTGTTCGCAACGTCGAAGCCGGATTCGATATCGAAGGATTCGAGCGACAGCAGCGGCGCGAGGATAAGCTGCAGGCGACGCGCTACCTCAGTTTCACGACTCAGAGCGCATGGCTGATCGGTAAGACGCTCGCGCAGCGAGTCGTCCATCCGAAGACCAGCAACACCGTCCTCGAGTCGGGCGTCACGCTCGATGCCAAGGCCGTCAAGGCGCTTGTCGCATCCGGGGCCGACTACGCCCGGATTCAGCCGGTGGTCTCGCGCGATATCGTCTATCTGCCGGCCGACGAAGAGGATCGTTACGTCATCGCTCAGGCGAACGCTGGGCTCGACGATGAGGGTCATTTCGCCGTCGATCGCGTCGAAGCACGCCACGGCGAGGAAGTCGCACTCGAACGACTCGAACGAATCGAACTGATGGACGTGTCGCCGAAGCAACTCGTTTCCGTCGCGGCAGCGCTGATCCCGTTCCTGGAGCACGACGACGCCAACCGTGCCCTGATGGGGTCGAACATGCAGCGACAGGCGGTCCCACTAATTCGGCCGCAAGCGCCGATCGTCGGGACAGGCATGGAGGCGCGAACGGCGCGCGACAGCGGTCAGGTCCTACTCTCGCGAACGGACGGCGAGGTTCTTTCCGTGACCGCGAACGCGATTACGGTTCTGGACCAGGACGGCAAGGTTCATCCCTATCCGTTGACGAAATTCGTTCGGTCGAATCAAGGCACCTGCATCAATCAGCGCCCGATCGTCGCCCGCGGCACGCGCGTCAAGATTGGCCAGCCGCTCGTCGACTCGATGTCGACCCAGGGCGGCGAGTTGGCGCTCGGTCAGAACCTCGTGGTCGCGTTCATGTCCTGGGAGGGTTACAACTTCGAGGACGCGATCATCATTTCGCAGAGCCTCGTGCGTGAGGACCGATTTACGTCGATCCACATCGAGAAGCACGAGATTGAGGCGCGCGACACGAAGCTTGGTCCCGAAGAAATCACGCGGGATCTTCCGAATGTCGGCGACGACACGCTCCGCGATCTTGACGAGCGCGGCATCATCCGTGTCGGAGCCGAGGTTGGCCCAGGCGACATCCTCGTCGGAAAGATCACGCCGAAGGGCGAGACCGAATTGACCGCCGAAGAGCGACTTCTCCGGGCGATCTTTGGCGAGAAGGCCCGCGAGGTCAAGGACACCAGCCTGCGCGTGCCGCACGGCGAGCGTGGAAAGGTCGTGGACGTCAAGGTCTTCAGCCGCGATAGCCACGACGAACTGCCAGCTGGCGTCAATCAACTCGTCCGCGTATCGATCGCCCAGAAGCGAAAGATCTCCGAGGGCGATAAGATGGCCGGCCGACACGGCAACAAGGGCGTCATCGCCCGTATCCTGCCGGTCGAGGACATGCCGTTCCTACCCGACGGTTCTCCGGTCGAGATCATCCTGAATCCGATCGGCGTGCCGTCACGCATGAACGTCGGCCAGATTCTGGAGACGCATCTCGGGTGGGCGGCCCAGGCACTCGGCATCCGTGTCACCACGCCGGTGTTCGATGGAGCGATCGAGGATGAGATCCAGGCTATGCTCGATCAAGCTGGGTTCGATCGAGACGGTAAGACGATATTGCGCGATGGGCGTACCGGCGAGCCGTTCGATCAGCGCGTCACGGTTGGCAACATTTACATGTTGAAACTGATTCACCTTGTCGAGGACAAGATTCACGCCCGGTCGACGGGACCGTACAGCCTCATTACTCAGCAACCGTTGGGGGGCAAGGCGCAATTCGGTGGTCAGCGTTTCGGCGAGATGGAAGTTTGGGCGCTCGAAGCCTACGGGGCGGCCCACATCCTGCAGGAAATCCTCACAGTCAAGTCAGACGATGTCGTCGGTCGTGTCAAGACCTACGAAGCGATCGTCAAGGGCGAAGACATCATGGAACCGGGTGTGCCCGAATCCTTCAAGGTGCTCGTGAAGGAGCTCCAATCGCTCGGCCTCGCGGTCGAGGTCCTCAACGAGGACGAAGAGGCGATCGAGTTCCGCGATGATGGGACTGGCCTCGATGATGAAGTGCCGCGGCTCGGCGTCGACCTCAGTCGGCACGAGTTGTCGGACTAGGCGCGGACTGATCGTGACGCAACTCCGAGACAGGGGATAGGCAAAAGCAGATGCTCGAAGTCAACGATTTCAACGCGGTTCGCATCGCTCTGGCGTCGCCAGACCAGATCAAGTCATGGTCATACGGTGAGGTCGCGAAGCCCGAGACGATCAACTACCGCACGCTGAAGCCGGAGAAGGATGGCCTTTTCTGCGAGCGGATCTTCGGTCCGACGAAAGACTGGGAGTGCTACTGCGGTAAGTACAAGCGGATTCGCTACAAGGGCGTGATCTGCGACAAATGCGGCGTCGAGGTCGCGCGGGCGAAGGTGCGTCGCGAGCGGATGGGCCACATCGAACTGGCCGCGCCCGTCTCGCACATCTGGTTCGTCAAGGGAACCCCGAGCCGCGTTGGTCTGCTGCTTGATATCTCGCCGCGTTCGCTCGAACGCGTTCTCTATTTCGCCCAGTTCGTCGTCACCAGCGTCGATGAGGCTGTTCGCGCGAGTGCGCTCGAAACGCTGACACAGGACGTCGACGAGCGAATTGAGCGCGAAGAGCGCGAAGCCGGCGAGCGCATCGAAGAGCTGCGAACCGAACTCGATGAGCGCCTTCGCTCGATCGAGCAGCGTCGCGACGAGCAGATTCAGACTCTCGACGAGCGTCAGGCCAGAGAAATCGCGGCCGTCGATGCCGAGGCTCACGAACTACGCGGGCAGATCGAATTGCTCGTCGGCAAGGCGCTTGGCGACGACATCACGTTCGGCGACGCCGAGGGCGAACCACCATGGTTGCCGGCGGAGACACGCATCACGAAGGACACGCTGGCGTCACTCGACGAACGGGCCGAGGCACGCCGAGCCACGATTCGCGCCGCGATCGGCGCCGATACGACATCGGCACGCGATCGCGCCGACACGCAGACACAGCAGGCACGCTACCAGGCGCAGCGTGAGACGGCCGAATTGCAGAAGCACATCGCCGAGATTGGCGATCGGCTGCGCAACTCGATCGACCAGATGCGTGACGATCTCGAATCGATCAAGAAGAACCAGTTGCTGACGGAGACACGCTTCCGCGAACTGAACGACAACTTCGGGCACGTTTTCACGGCGGGGATGGGCGCCGAGGCCGTCCGCGGTCTGCTCGCCGAGATCAATCTCGACGACCTGGCCGATGAACTGCGTCGCGAGATTCGGCTATCGTCCGGTTCCGGCCAGCGGCGCAAGAAGGCGACCAAGCGACTGCGCGTCGTCGAGGCATTCCGGAAGAGCGGTAACCGTCCCGAGTGGATGATCATGACCGTGCTACCGGTGCTGCCACCGGACCTCCGACCAATGGTCCAACTCGATGGCGGCCGATTCGCCACTTCAGACCTAAATGATCTGTACCGACGTGTCATCAACCGCAACAACCGCCTCCGCCGACTGCTCGAGCTGGGAGCGCCGGAAATCATCATCCGGAACGAGAAGCGCATGCTTCAGGAGGCCGTCGACTCGCTGATCGATAACGGTCGGCGTGGTCGCGCGGTGTCCGGGTCATCGAATCACAAGTTGCGGTCTTTGAGCGATCTCCTCAAGGGCAAGCAGGGCCGATTCCGTCAGAACCTCTTGGGCAAGCGCGTCGACTACTCCGGACGATCGGTGATCGTCGTCGGTCCGACGCTCAAACTGCATCAGTGCGGCCTGCCAAAGCGCATGGCGCTCGAACTCTTCAAGCCCTTCGTGATGCGAAAGTTGGTCGAACGGGGCTTCGCTTACAACATTAAGTCGGCCAAGCGCATCGTCGAGCGGGCTCGCCCGGAGGTCTGGGATGTGCTCGAAGAGGTGATTCAGGATCACCCGGTCTTGTTGAACCGTGCCCCGACCCTTCATCGACTTGGAATCCAGGCGTTCTTCCCCGTCCTGATCGACGGCTCGGCGATCCAGCTTCATCCGCTGGTCTGCACCGCGTTCGGGGCCGACTTCGATGGCGATCAGATGGCCGTCCACGTCCCGCTCTCGAACGCGGCCAAGGACGAGGCGCGTCGGTTGATGCTATCGACGTACAACCTCCTATCACCTTCGTCGGGCGATCCGATCGTCTCGCCAACGCTCGACATGGTGCTCGGCTGCTACTACATGACGCTCCCACGGCCGGGCGCGCGCGGTGAGGGCCGCATCTTCTCGGATGAAGGAGAGGCACGCCTCGCCTACGACCTGCGTCAGATCGACCTGCAGGCAATCATCAAGGTGCGCCTGCCAAACCCGGTCACCGGCGAGCAAGAGATCATGGACGTGACCTACGGTCGCGTTCGGTTCAATCAAGTCCTGCCAGACGAACTTCGCTACACGAAGTTCGAGGTGATGGATCGCAAGCAACTGCGCGCCGTCGTTGGCGAGGTGTATCGGAAGTACGGCGTGTTGCGAACCGCCGAGGTCTGCGATGCACTGACCCACCTGGGCTTTGATTTCGCAACGCGCTCCGGCATCACGATCGCGATCACCGACATCACGATCCCGCGCGAGAAGAAGGCCGAGCTTCTAAAGCAGGCCGACCTGCGCATCGAGGAGATTCAGCGTCAGTTCCGACGCGGACTCATCACCAACGAAGAGCGATACAACCAGGCCATCGAGATCTGGACCGAAATCATCAATCAGGTGACCGAGGGCGTCTCGAAGGAATTGGATCGCTTCGGCGGCGTCCACATGATGCTCAACTCGGGCGCCAAGGGAAACATCCAACAGATGCGGCAGATGGCCGGCATGCGTGGTCTGATGACCGCGCCAAACGGCCGAATCATCGAATTGCCGATCAAGTCAAGTTTCCGCGAAGGTTTGTCGGTCCTCGAGTATTTCATCTCGACCCACGGCGCTCGCAAAGGTCTGGCCGACACGGCCATCCGTACGGCGGACTCGGGCTACCTCACGCGACGCCTTATCGACGTTGCGCAGGACGTCATCGTCCAGGAGCCCGATTGCGGCACGACCGGCGGAGTTCTGGCCGTGGATCGAACACGCCAGACCGGCGTTCCGCTGCGCGATCGTTTGATCGGGCGCATCTCGGCGGAAACGGTCGTCGATTCGGCCACCGGCGAAATCCTCGTCGAGCGGAACGACCAGATCACCGAGGCCATTGCGGACGCGATTCTGGCGGCCGGGATCGACAAGGTTCTCGTGCGATCGCCGCTCACCTGCTTGGCCAAGTCAGGCATCTGTCAGAAGTGCTACGGGCGATCGCTCGCGCGCGGACACTACGTGGAGATGGGCGAAGCCGTCGGGATCATCGCCGCTCAATCGATCGGCGAGCCCGGGACTCAGCTCACGATGCGTACGTTCCACACCGGTGGTATCGCCGGTCTCGACATCACGTCCGGATTGCCGCGTGTCGAGGAGTTGTTCGAGGCGCGCGTTCCGAAGGGCCAGGCCGTCATCGCCGAGATCGATGGCACGGTTCAGGTTCTGCGCGAAGGCGACAAGCGTGAGATCAAGGTGATCTCGACCGAGACGTACCGCGACGAACTACCGCTGCCGGCGAACCCGGAGTTGCTCGTTCGCGACGGCGACTGGGTCGACGTCGACACGACTCTGGCGCGAGGCGAAAGTGCCGACGGACCGGTCGTGGTCCAGGCGCGATTGGCTGGACGCGTCCACATCGACGGCGGCACGATCGCGGTCGTGTACGAGGATCGCGATGAGCGAGCCTACGCCATCCCAGCCGCGGCGCGACTTCGCGTCGAGACTGACGATCGCGTCAAGGCGGGAGATCTCGTCACCGATGGCGCGGCGAATCCGCAGGATATCCTCCGCGTGCTTGGCCGGGAAGCCGTTCAGCTGTACCTCGTCGATGAGGTCCAGAAGGTGTATCGAAGCCAGGGCGTGACGATCAATGACAAGCACATTGAAATCATCGTGCGCCAGATGTTGCGGAAGGTCCGTATCGAAACGCAAGGCGATACCGACTTGCTGCCAGGTGAGTTGATCGATCGCTTCTCCTATGAGGACATCAATGCCAAGGTCCTGGCCGAGGGCGGCGAGCCGGCCACGGCCCAGACGGTTCTCCTTGGCGTGACGAAGGCGTCGCTCAACACGGAGTCCTTCCTCGCGGCGGCTTCGTTCCAGGAGACGACGCGCGTCCTGACCGAGGCGGCGATCCAGGGATCGGTCGATCGACTCTCTGGCCTGAAGGAAAACGTCATCATCGGCAAGCTGATCCCGGCTGGTTCGGGTGTGGCGAAGCGCAAGGAGCTGACCGATCGGAAGCGGGCAGCACTGGCGGCGCTGGTCCACGGCGATGCTGCGGACGGCGGCGGAGTGGCAACGCTCGAGTCGGCCGACTACGACGCGCTCGATACGATCATTGATCCGGCCGAGATGTCCGTCGAAGACGAGCTTGGTGAGATTGATGGTGACGTCGAGCTCGGCGAGGCAGTCGTGGGCGCGGACGACGACGCGTAGCGCTACCACGGAGTCGGTGATCCTGACGCCGAAAGGCTGGGAGGATCATCGGCTCCTCGACAGTGGCGAAGGTCGGAGGCTCGAGCGCTTCGGACCATTTACGCTCGATCGGCCGGAGTCCGCGGCGCTCTGGCGACGGGGAAGTCCGACGGCATGGGCGAACGCTGACGCGCGATTCGATGATCGGTGGACCTGTCGCCGCGAGATGCCGGATCAATGGCCAATGACGTATGCGCCGCTCGATCTGCGTTTCTTTGCTAGCTTGACGCCGTTTCGCCACACCGGGGTGTTCCCGGAGCAGGCGTCGCACTGGCTTTGGCTCGCCGACCGTGCGCGACGGGCGCCAACGCCACCGCGTGTTCTGGTCCTCTTCGGATACACCGGGCTCACGACGCTCGCCCTGGCGCGAAGTGGCGCGCACGTCACCCATGTCGATGCGTCGCGCCCGGCGATGACCTGGGCACGCGAAAACGCGGCCGCCAGCGGGCTCGACCGCCACCCGATTCGCTGGTTGATCGACGACGTAGTGCGCTTCCTTCGGCGCGAAGCGCGCCGAGACAGTCGCTACGACGGGATCGTCATGGATCCGCCCGCCTTCGGCCGCGGTCCCAGTGGTGAGCTGTGGCGATTCGCCGACTCACTTCCCGAACTGATCGAACTCTGCCGGTCGGTCCTGGCCCCAGAACCGCGATTTCTCGTTCTCAACGCCTATGCCGTCGTCGGAACGCCCACGATGATCGGCAACGTGATGGACGACCTCGCACCGTCCGGAGGCCACCGCGAGTCTGGCGAGATGGCAATCGAGGGCGGCGGACGCGTTCTACCGACCGGAATGTTCAGTCGGTGGGCCGCGGCCTGACGTGACAGCCTGGCGGCGCGACCAGACGCGCGATCGCTTCTTCCAGCAGGCCAAGAAGGAAGGCTATCGGGCGCGGTCGGCGTACAAACTGGCCGAGATCGATCGGCGATGTCACCTGCTCAAGAATGGCAGTCGCGTCCTCGATATCGGCGCCGCTCCCGGCAGTTGGAGCCAGTATGCGATCGAGCGGATCCGACCGGACGGGAGAGTCGTCGCCGTCGATCTGACGCCAATCGGGCCAATCGCCGGCGTCACCGCGATCACGGGGGACATTCGCGAGCCGGGCACCCTCGTTCAGGCACGATCGCTGCTCGACGGTCCAGCCGATGTCGTCCTGTCAGACGTGTCGCCGCGCGTGTCCGGCAATCGCGTCACCGATCAAGCGCGATCGATCGAACTCGCCGAGGCGTCGCTCGCGGCCGCCCAGGCCCTCGCCCGACCCGGCTCACATTTCGTCGTCAAAGTGTTCCGCGGCGACGGTTTCGATGACCTTGTCGCCTGCGTCAAGGCCACCTATCGTTCTTGCCGGGTCGTCGTTCCCGAGGCCACGCGCGGCGAGAGTCGCGAGGCGTATGTTGTCGGGCTCGAACTACGAACGTTTTGACATCGCCTCGAATACGAACCTATACTTGACCTTCGGTCTGTCCTGAGATCCCACGCACACAAGTCGAGGGGCAGCTCGACCGTCTGAGCAGCGTCCACTTTGCGGGGCGCAAGCAGCGGGCGACGCTTCTCGGCTTTTTGGCTGTCTAAATGGAGTTGCACACGTGCCCACGATCAACCAGTTGATTCGAAAAGGCCGCACACCGGCGAGCAAGAAGACCAAGGCACCCGCGCTTCGATGGAAGTTTAATTCGTTGACCCATCGACAGGCGATGGGAGCCGCGTCTCCGCAGAAGCGCGGAGTCTGCACACAGGTGCGGACGATGACGCCGAAAAAGCCGAACTCGGCGCTTCGCAAGATCGCCCGCGTGCGCCTCTCGAACGGCATGGAAGTGACGGCCTACATCCCTGGCGAGGGGCACAACCTGCAGGAGCACTCCGTCGTGCTCATTCGGGGAGGCCGCGTCAAGGATCTCCCGGGCGTTCGGTATCACATCATCCGTGGGACGCTCGATTCGGCGGGTGTGTCGGCGCGTCGACAGGGTCGCTCGAAGTACGGCGCCAAGGCGCCGAAAGCGTCCGGCAAGTAGTCAGGGAGTAAATCAATGCCACGAAGAGCCAAGGTCGTTCGGAGGATCATCCTGCCGGACCCCCGCTTCAACAGCCGAATGCTTGCGAAATTCATCAATCGCATCATGATGCGTGGCAAGAAGTCGACGGCCGAGCGAATCGTCTATTCGGCGCTCGGTCTGGTCGAAAATCGCCTGCGCCGCAACCCGATCGACGTCTTCGACACTGCGCTTCGCAATGCGACGCCCATCCTGGAAGTGAAACCGCGCCGCGTCGGTGGCGCCACTTACCAGGTGCCCGTCGAGATTCGGGGCGATCGTCGCGTTGCATTGGCGATGCGATGGCTCATTCTGGCGGCGCGCGCGCGTCCGGGTAAGTCGATGGCGGAGAAGCTGTCGGCCGAACTGATGGACGCGTCGTCCGGGCAGGGCGCCACCATCAAGCGGCGCGAGGACACCCATCGCATGGCAGAAGCCAACAAGGCTTTCTCGCACTACCGCTGGTAGTCGAGTTCGGTTTATCGGAAAGAGACGGATTTCATGGCACGCACCATCCCCCTCGATCGCGTTCGGAACATCGGCGTCATCGCGCACATCGATGCCGGCAAGACGACGACGACCGAGCGGATCCTCTTCTACACGGGGCGCACGTACAAGATCGGCGAAGTGCATGAAGGCACCGCCGTCATGGACTGGATGCCCCAGGAACGAGAACGGGGAATCACGATCACCGCGGCGGCGACGACCGCGGCTTGGCGCGACTGCCAGGTCAACATCATTGACACGCCCGGTCACGTGGATTTCACGGTCGAGGTCGAGCGCAGCCTGCGCGTCCTGGATGGCGGTGTCGTCGTATTCGACGCGGTCGCGGGCGTCGAGCCGCAATCGGAGACGGTGTGGCGTCAGGCCAGCAAATACCACGTGCCGCGCATCTGCTTCATCAACAAGATGGATCGCACCGGCGCCAACTTCTGGCGGACGATCGAGATGATTCGCGAGCGTCTCGGCGCCCGCACCGCGATCATTCAACTCCCGATCGGTGGGGAAGCTGAGTTCGTCGGGCTCATCGACCTCATCGCGATGACGGCACAGTACTACGAAGATCGCCTCGGCGCCGAGCCGAAGATTACCGCAATTCCGGCCGAACTGGCCGAGGAAGCACGCGTTCACCGCGAGGCTCTGATCGAAATGGTCGCGGAGACGGACGACGCACTGATGGAGCGATATCTCGAAGGCGCGGAGATCTCCGGAGAAGAGATCAAGAGCGCGCTTCGCGCCGCCACGCTGACAAACACTCTGGTGCCAATCCTTTGTGGATCGGCTCTACGCAACAAAGGCGTCCAGCCAATGCTCGACGCGGTGGTCGACTTCCTACCGTCGCCGCTCGACGTTCCGCCGTTGACGGGCGACAACCCGCGGTCGGGCGAGGTGGAGTTACGTGAGCCGGACGACTCGCAGCCGTTCGCCGCGCTGGCATTCAAGATCGTCGTCGATCAGTTCGTCGGGCGCCTCTGCTATATCCGCGTCTACTCCGGCGTTCTGACAGCCGGCTCCTACGTGTTCAACGCGAGCAAGGGGAAGCGCGAGCGCATCGGCAGATTGCTGCAGATGCACGCGAATCACCGCGAAGACATCGAGGAAGTTCGTGCCGGCGACATCTGCGCCGTCGTCGGTCTGAAAGACACCTTCACCGGCGATTCATTGTCCAATCCCGACCACCCGGTCGTCCTCGAATCGATCAAGTTCCCGGAACCGGTCATTCACATCGCGATTGAGCCAAAGACGAAGCAGGATCAGGACAAGATGTCGATCGCGCTGAACCGACTGGCCGAGGAAGATCCGACTTTCCGCGTCTCGACCAATCCCGAAACGGCCCAGACGATCATCGCCGGAATGGGCGAACTGCATCTCGAGGTGATCGTCGATCGAATGATGCGCGAGTACAAGGTCGAAGCGAATATCGGACGGCCGCAGGTCGCCTATCGTGAGACGATTACTCAGAAAGTTCGGGCGGAGGGGCGATTCGTGCGCCAGTCGGGTGGCCGCGGGCAATATGGCCACGTCGTGTTCGAGGTCGAGCCGCTCGGCAACGAGGGTGGCTTTGAATTCATCAATAAGGTCACCGGCGGCGCGATTCCGAAGGAATATATTTCGCCGGCCGAGGACGGTGCGCGCGAGGGCCTCGAAAGCGGCCAGGTTGCCGGGTACCCGGTCGTGGGCGTTCGTTGCACGATCGTCGATGGCTCGTACCACGACGTCGACTCCTCCGAAATTGCATTCAAGATTGCCGGTTCGATGGCGATCAAAGAGGCGATCCGGCGCGCCAAGCCGATCTTGCTGGAGCCAATGATGCGCGTCGAGATTGTCGCGCCCGAGCAATGGCTCGGTGACGTGATGGGCGACATCAGCAGCCGACGCGGTCACATCGTCGGCATCGAGGCGCGCGAACCGAACCAGGTAGTTCGGGCAATCGTGCCACTGGAACGTATGTTCGGGTATGCAACCGACCTTCGCTCGATGAGCCAGGGCCGTGCCAGCTACTCGATGGAGTTCGCGGAGTACCAGGAAGTGCCGCGCAACGTCGCCGAAGAAGTCACAGCCAAAGTACGCGGGTAGGAGACAGAAATTCCATGGCCAAGAAGAAGTTCGAGCGTAACAAGCCGCACGTCAACGTCGGCACGATCGGTCACATCGACCACGGCAAGACGACCCTGACCGCCGCGATCACCAAGGTGCTCGCCCTCCGGGGTG
>SCUE01000023.1 GCA_004297775.1 Chloroflexota bacterium
CAACGCCACCGCGTATTCCGCCACCGACGCCTCCGACACACTCGTTGCCTCCCTCTCTCGGTAACCCGAGTTCTGAGGCACCGACCCTCCGCTCGGTAACAGTTCTTGTGAGGCACTTCGTCCTCTTGACGCGGCCCGCCGAGTGGCGTAGGCTTCCGTCGGCAACGATCATCGATGATCCGAAGGAGCGGTCGGGCGAGATGCGAGCCGGCAGATGACACGGGCGTATTGCCCGCCCTTCGCCGAACAGACGAGGCTTGAGTTCCTCGGGCGCGGCTGCCATGCCACCGACCTCAGCCACGCGATCAGCGTCGATGATCCGACTTTCGTCGGCCACCAACGCACGCTCATCTGGCAACACTTGACCCACGAGGAGACGCAGCGGATTGGACTCACCCGACCGCCGTACTCCTACCAGGTGGTCGGCTTCACCCTGTGCGATCACTCCTCGACCCACGTCGATGCGATCAACCACGTCGTCGATCGGCCCGACGCGCGTTCGGTCGATCATCTCCCCTTGCAGTGGTTCATGGCGCCGGGCGTGTGGCTCGATTTCGCCTGGAAGGAGCCGAACACGTACATCGCCGCCGGCGACGTGGACCGAGAGTTCGATCGCACCGGCGCGCGCGTCCGGCCACAGTCGGTCGTCCTCTACCACACCGGCTGGTACCGGAAGTTCCACACCGACCGGTTCGCCTACATCCGCGACTATCCGGGGCTCGACCGCGGTGCCACCGAGCGCTTGAACGACCTTGGCGCTATCTCGATCGGGGCCGACGCCCCCTCGATCGACGCGTGGCGCGAAGTGTCGGAGGTCAAGGTGCAGCCGGCCCACGTCGTCTGCCGCGAGCGCGAGATCCTCAACATCGAGAACCTGGCGAACGTCAACAGAATCCCGGCGCACGAATTCTGGTTCATCGGACTGCCGCTGAAGATCCGGGGCGGTAGCGGTAGCCCATTCCGCGGCGTCGCCCTCGTCCCGGAAGAGTAAGAGAGGAAAAGTAGATGTCAGGCAGGATCACTCGCCGCGTTCTGATCGCCGCCGGATCGGGCGGCGCAATGGCCGCTCTGCTCGCCGCGTGCGGGCAGGCCGCCACGCCGGCACCGGCAAAGCCGGCCGAAAAGCCGGTGGAGCAACCCATCGCCGCGAAGCCGGCCGACGCCAAGCCGGCCGGACAGCCGGCGAGCGGGCAAGTCCTGAGCGCGGCCGTCGTGCCGAAGGCCGCTAAGGGCAACCTCGCCCAGCAGGAGATCGTCGTCGGCATCTGGGCGAGTCCCCATGCCGAGGCCGTCAAGCGACTCTCGCCCATCTTCACCGAACTGACCGGCAAGAAGGTCACCGTCCGCGTCGAGTCTCCGGCATCCGAAGCGGCCAACGCTAAGAAGCTGGCGATGTGGCAAGCCAAGGGCGACGACTGGGACGTCGTCCACGACTCGAATAGCAACTTCCTGCTGTCGGGGCCAGCCGGTTTCTTCGAGCCGCTCGACCCGCACATGAAGAACCCGGACCTAGTGAACGCGGAGGCGTTCAACGTCGGCGACTGGCCGAAGGCGATGCTCGATACCTACTCGCTCAAGGGCCAGCTGTACATCTTCCCCTTCGAGTCCAGCACGTATATGACGTTCGCGCGCAAGGACCTCCTCGCCGAGCACGGGGTGAAGGAAACGCCGCCGATCGACGGTTGGGACTGGGACAAGACGATCGAGGTCGCTCGGACGGTCCAGGAAAGCCTGAACTCGAAGGGAGTCAAGGACGTCTCGGCGATGGCGCACATCTTCCGCGCCGCCAACGCCGGCACGATGTGGCAGCAGACCGTCTACAGCTACGGCTACGTCCCCTGGAAAGACGGGATGACGCCGGCGTTCAACGGCGACGCGGCGGTTCAGGCGACGCAGATGCTCTACGACATGATGTTCAAGCACAAGGTCGTCAGCCAGGGTTCGATGGGCTACCAGTACCAGGAGATGCTCGAGGTCGTGAACCAAGGCCGGGCGGTGCTGCCGATCCAGTGGAACGCCTCGGCCGAGACCAACGAGTTACCGGAGAAGTCCCAATCCGCGGGGAAGCTCGTCTACGCCAACTTCCCGTACCACAAGAGCGCCGGCCCGAACGTGGCGCGGGTCAGGCCGGGTGCGCACGGGCTCGGCGTGAACCCGCACTCCAAGAAGAAGGACGCCGCCCTCGAGTTCCTGTTCTGGTACCACTCGCCGGATGTGGCGCGCGACTATGTGACCAATGGCGGCGGGGTTTCGGGACGCAAATCACTCCTCACCGACCCGAAAATCGTCGAGAAGCGCCCGTGGTTCCCGGCAATGTTCCGCGGCTACGAGACCTACTTCGCCTACCCTCAGACGCCGTTCTACCAGTACATCATGGATGAGTTCGTCTCGAAGGCGCTCCTCGAGGCCTGGGCGGGCCAGAGCAGCGTGAAGCAGGCGCTCGACAAAGCACAGGACCAGAGCGTGGCCTACCTGAAGGAGAAGGGCACGCTCAAGTAGGCCGCCCGGCACCCCGAAGACGACAATGAGCTCGCTCCCTGACACAACCGGACACCTCACCCGACAAAGACCTTGGACGGCCGTCCTGCGGTCGGATCGGTTCTTCTGGGCGGTCTGTCTGGTTCCGCCGTTCGCGATCCTGGCCGCGGTTTTCGTCTACCCGCTGGCGGTCAGCTTCCAGTCGAGCCTCACCAACGAGAGCATCCTGACCGAGACCGTTTTCATCGGGCTTCGCAACTACCAGCGTGCACTTGCCGACGCCAACGCGATGCAGAGCCTCCGCTTCACGTTGCTCTTCTCCACGGTCTGCCTCGTAGTGCAGATGGTGGTCGGGTTCGTCCTGGCGGCGCTGCTGCAGAAGATCACCATCGGACGTGGGCTCTTTCGCACCCTGGTCATCATCCCGCTCATGCTCACGCCGGTCGTCATGGCGCTCCAGTGGCGCATGATGATGAACTACGACTTCGGCATTCTGAACTACTTCGTTGGGCTGCTTGGGTTTGAGCCCCAGGGATGGACGCTAAACCCCACCGCCGCCTTCGTGAGCGTGGTGCTGGTCGACACCTGGCACAACGTCGGGTTCGTGGCCATGCTCATCTCGGCCGGGATGGCCACCCTCCCGACCGAGCCCTTTGAGGCGGCAGAGGTGGACGGTGCCAGCGCGTGGCAGCGGCTCTGGCACTTGACCGTGCCGCTCCTACGTCCGGTCATCGTAGTGGCTCTGCTGTTCCGCGCCTACGGCCTGCTCCGCACCTTCGACCTGATCTTTGCGCTGACGCAGGGGGGGCCGGGCCGTGCGACCGAGACGTTCAGCTACCACATTTACCAGTCGATGTTCCTTGCGTGGCAGATCGGCTACAGCTCGGCGCTCGGGTACATCCTGCTCGCGATCACCCTCGCGGTCTGCGTGGTGCTGATCTTCTTCGTCGATGTTGAGGAGGACGTTTGATGCAGACGACTCACCCGGCACAGCGTCGCCCGGTACTGACCCGCCGTGCCAAGCACCGCCTGGCACTAATCTTCGCCTACGCGTTCCTCGTCCTGTGGTCGGTCGTCTCCATCTTCCCGGTGTTCTGGACCTACGTGTCGTCGATCAAGCCGCCGCGGGATGTCTTCGCCATCCCGCCCAAGTGGGTGTTCACGCCGACGCTGCAGAACTACGAGGTGGCGCTCGGGCTGATCGTCCCCACCGAGCAAGAGACGGTCCTCGAGGCGTACAAGGGCGCGGTGACAAGCCGGCTGCCCGACTATTTCGTGAACACGATGATCGTCAGTCTCGGGAGCACGCTGCTCTCTATGGCGGTCGGAGCGACCGCGGCGTACGCGCTCGCCCGCTCGCGCGTGCGCGGGCGCCGTCTGATGTTGACCGTCATCCTGCTTACGCGGCTGATCCCGCCGATCGTGCTGGTGGTGCCGCTCTACCTCCTCTGGCGCAATCTTCGGCTGCTAGATACACACATAGGTCTGATTGTGGCGTTCTTCACCTTCAGCCTCCCCTTCTCGATCTGGATGCTGCGCGGATTCTTCATGACGCTGCCCAGGGAGTTGGAGGAAGCGGCGCTCATCGACGGCTGCTCGCGCTGGGGGGCGCTCTTTCGCATCGTCGTACCTCTGGCTGCGCCCGGCTTCGCGGCCACCGCGGTGTTCGTGATGCTGTTCTCCTGGAACGAGTTCCTCATCGCGGCCGTGCTCGGCGGTGAGAAGGCCAAGATGCTCACACCAGCCATCTTCGGCTACGTCAGCGATCGGTCGGTGCTCTGGGGCCAGCTCTACGCCGCGAGCGGTCTAGTGATGCTGCCAGTGCTCCTCTTCACGCTGCTGGTCCAGCGGCACATCGCGACCGGCCTCGCGGGAGGCGCCGTCAAGGGGTAGAGCGGCGGCGTGTCCCGCGAGCGCCAGAATGCACAAGCGTGAGAATGTCAGGAGGCGATCCAATGGCGGACCAGAGACTGAGGGCCGGAGTCATCGGCTGCGGCGGCATATCGAACTCGCACACCAAGGCGCTGTCGCTGATGCCGGAGGTAAACCTGGTTGCGGTCTCCGACATCGACGAGTCCCGCGCACGAGCGTTCGTCGAGCAGTACGGCGCCGAGCACGCCTACACGAACGTCGACGAAATGCTAGCGCGGGACGACATCGACTTCGTCGTCAACGCGACGGCGAACAACTTGCACGCGCCACTCTCGATCAAGGCGCTGGAGGCCGGAAAGCACGTGCTGGTGCAGAAGCCGATGGCGCTCACCCTGGTCGAGGCGGACGCGATGATCGCGGCTGAGAAGCGCTCCGGCAAGAAGCTGATGGTCTCGTTCTTCGAGTTCTTCCACCCGGCCTTCAAGCGGGCAAAGGAGCTGGTCGACCGTGGCGCGATCGGCGACGTATTCTTCGTCAAGGCGATAATGGCCTGGTACACGCCCAGCACTGACGTGTGGCGCTTCGACCCGAAGATCTCCGGTGGCGGAATCTTGATGGACGGCCATGTCCACCACGTCGCCTACTTCCTCCACCTGCTCGGCGATCCGGTGGTCGAGTCGGTCTACTCCGAGCACGGCACGCTGAACTCCGACGCCCGCGTCGAAGACACCGGTGTCACGCTCATCCGCACGAGCCGCGCAATCGGTGAGATCTCCGGCTCCAACCGTGTACTCGAGCCGAACGCGCAGAACGGCCGCCTGTTCAAAGAGTGGATCGAGATCAGCGGTTCCAAGGGTACGATCCACATCCGCCCGACCGAGCGCCCGTCGCTCCGCGTCTTCTTGAACGACGGCGAGCTTCCTGAGGACCTGTCCGGAGGCTGGATCGCGCCGCGACTCGAGTGGGTGCCATTCCACGAGCGAGGCCGAAGCGCACACTTCAACCCCGAGGAAGACCCTTGGGTCGGCGAGCATCGCCATTTCGTCGAATGCATCCGCGAGGACAAGCCGGTGATCTCAAACGGCCAATTCGGCCGGAACGTGCTCGAAGTGCTGATGGCGGGCTACCAGTCGGGACGGGAGCGGCGGGCGATTCCTCTTCCGCTCGCCGCGGTCGCGCGCTAAGCCACACACCAACTAACGAGGTTCAACGATGGCAGGTAAGCTACAGGGCAAGTCGGCGCTCATCACGGGATCGCGCCGCGGCATCGGCCGCGGCATCGCGCTCGAGTTCGCTCGCGAAGGAGCCAACGTCGCGATCAACGGCGTCGGCAGCCGCGACCAGGCCGAGGCCGTCGCCGAGGAGGTACGCAAGCTCGGCGTCAAGGCGACCGTCGCGATGGGCGATGTCTCCAAGTCCGTCGACGTGCGGCGTATCGTCGATGCGACCTGCGAGGCGTTCGGCGGTATCGACATCCTGGTGAACAACGCCGGAGTCGAGTCGATCGTCCCGTTCTTCGAGATCACCGAGGAGGAATGGGACCGTGTCACCAGCATCAACCTCAAGGGCGAGTGGCTCTGCGCCCAGGCGGCGGCGCGCAGGATGGTCGAGCAGGGCCGCGGCGGAGTGATCATCAACGTCGGCTCGGTGCAGGCCGGGATGGTCCTGCCGGGCCGCACGCACTACGCCCCGACCAAGCGCGGGATCGAGGCTCTGACCGCCAACCTGGCGGCCGAGTTGGCCGAGCACGACATCCGGGTCAACTGCATCCACCCCGGCCTGATCGACACCGACATGACGGCCTGGGTCATGAAGAGCCCCGACATCCTGCCAGTGGTGCTCGACAAGATCGCGATGAAGCGCGCCGGACGGCCGGACGAGATCGGCCGGGCGGCGGTCTTCTTCGCGTCCGACGACGCGAGCTACGTCACCGGCCAGTCGCTCTACGTCGATGGCGGGTTCCAGATTCTCTAAAGCAGCGCATCCAAATAAGGAGAGGCCAACCAATGAATCCAGCGAGCGCATACACCGAGGGACATTGGGACAGCACGACTCCGGGACGTCATCCCGCCGGTTCTCCTGAGGAGGATTAGAGCTCAGGCACACCGCAAACCAAACGAACAGCGGAGGGAGTCCAGTGGAAAGAATCAAAGTCGGCTTCGTCGGCACGGGCGACGTGATGCTCAAGTACTACCTGCCGACAGTCATGCGCGCGAGCGACACGATGGAGGTCGTCGCGATCTGCGATGCCCTCGCCGACCGCGCCGAGAAGGTGGCCGGAGCGTTCGGCGCGTCCGAGTCGTACGGCGACTATCACCAGATGGTCGAGCGAACCTCGGCCGACTTGATCGTCAACCTCACCCCTGCCCAACTCCATTACCCGATCAGCCTTGCGGCGCTCAAGGCCGGCAAACACGTCTACGTCGAGAAGCCGATGGCGCGGACGCTCGATGAGGCGAACACCCTGATCTCGACGGCCCGGTCGCGCGGCGTCCAACTTATGGCCGCTCCCACACTGATGCTCGACCCGACCAACCAGACGATCCGACGGCTGATCAAGGAGGAGATCGTCGGCAAGGTTGCCTTCGCGGTCGCGAACGCCTTCCAGGGAGGGCCACTCGGACCCTCCTACATGGCGAACTACGAGAGCGCGCTCGCACGCGCCGGGATCAACGTGCTTAACCGGCTGGAGGATAAGACCGATCCGTCCTGGTTCTACCAGAAAGGCGGTGGTCCACTGTACGACGTCGGTGTTTACCGGATCACCCTGCTGACCGGGTTGTTGGGACCCGTCCAGCGCGTGACTGCGTTGAGCGGTATCCGCACGCCCGAGCGCACAGTCTCGCACGGTCTCGGCGGAGGGCGCACGTTCAAGACTGACGAGGATGACAACACCCTCGTGCTCCTAGATTTCGGTGACGCGACCTTCGCCTACGTCAGCGCGAGCTGGCATGGGACGGCCTCCGAAGCGCCGCCGCTCGAGGTGGTGTGCCAGCACGGCACGATCTCGCTGCCGCGTTCGACCCGCGGCGAGGAACGGGCCGTACGCGTCCACCGGGAGGGCAAGTGGGAGGAGATCCCGGTCGAGGGTACGCCCTGGGTGATCCCCAACGGCTTGCCCTACTTCGCCCAATGCCTGCTCGACGGCACACCATCGGTCGTTACCGTCGAGCAGGCTCGCCACGTGGTGGAGGTGATGGAGAAAGCGTTGACGGCGGCCCGAACCGGAGAGGCGCAGGATCTGGTCAGCACCTTCGACTCGCCCCTCGACACGCCAGTCGCGACGCCGGTGAGGAGCTAACTGTGAGCAAGCCGCAGCCCGGACAGCTTGGCCACACCTGCCTCAGAGTCCGGGATCTCGACACGGCGCTGCACCTGTACCACGGCCTCCTCGGCATGCCGGTGGTCGAGACGAGGCGGCGCGCGCCGCCGTCCCGGTCCATGGCTGCGCTCGGGACGCAGCAGAACTACCTGGAGATCTTCGAGAACGGGCCGACGGAAACTGCGCCGCCTGAGGCGCCGGCCGAGCAGCCGCTTCCGCTCAACCACTTCTCCATTTGGGTGGAGAACATGGAGGAGTTGGAGAAGCGTCTCACGGCGGAGGGGTACCCGTTCACCAACGGTCCCATCCGCCGGGCGCCGAACTGGGTGGAGTCGTCGCTGAAAGTCGGGTGGATCAAGGACCAGGACGGTAACCGCGTCGAACTGCTGGAGTACGTTGGTCCCGCCGAGGGATAGGATGAAAGCGCACAGGAGAGGAGCCATCATGAACGGACGTCGCACGCGTGTCACGCGCCGGCGGTTGCTCGGGGTAGGGATCGGTCTGGCCGCGCTCGGGCCGCTGCTGCAAGCGTGCGCCGGCGCGGCGCCGACGCAGGCACCGCCAAAGCCGGCCGGGACCGCCACGCCTGCGGCAGCGGCGCAGCCAGCCGCTGTGGCGACCAAGCCGGCCCCGGCCGCCAAGGAGCCCGCCGCGGCGGGTGGCACGGCCAAGGTCACGCTCTGGCACCCGTGGTCCCGCAGCATCGGCGGGCCATACCTCGACGAGATAGTCGCGCGCTTCAACCAGCAGAACAGCGGCAAGACCCAGGTCGAGCCGGAGTACATCACCAACGCCAATAGCGAGCTCGACAACCGGATCATCGCCGCGATCGCGGCCAACGATCCACCCAACATCGGGTGGAGCGCCAACCCCCGCATGGCCAAGACGGGCAAGATCCTGGCGCTGGACCCTCTGGTCAGCCGGGACAAGCTGGAGCTTGACCAATTCCCCAAGGGCCTGGTGGAGAACTACCAATACGGCGGGAAACTGTACGGGCTGCCGATCGAGCTGTCCGTAAGGGCCATCTGGCTGAACAAGCCGCTCTTCGAGAAGGCCAAGGTCCCGTACCCGAAGGAGGACTGGACCTGGGACGACTACTTCCGGATTGCCAAGGAACTGACCGAGCGGGACGGCGACCGGATCACAGTCTTCGGCTCCGAATCCCCCTTCCGGGGCTCCGCCGGCTCGGGCGCGAGCTACTATCTGAACTGGCTCTGGCCGTACGGCGGCGACTTCTTTAACAAGGACGAGACGGCCGTCGTCTTCAACAGCGACGCGGGCGTCGCGGTGATCGACCGCTGGGTCGACATGGCGAACAAGTCCAGGGTCACGCCCCCCAAGGGCACGTCGGCCGGCCTCGACGCGTTCCAGGCCCGCCGCTGCGCGCTGTTCGAGACTGGCCCCTGGCAGTGGGGCTACTGGATCGGCGAGTTGAAGCTGCCGGCCGATACCCAGGTCACACCCCGCATGAAGCTGCAGCAGACGCTGCAGTACAGCGTCGCGCTCTGGCTGTTCAACACGACCGAGCAGCGCAACGAAGCGGCGTGGCAGTTTCTCAGGTACTTCTTCAGCAAGGACGTCAACGCCGAGTGGGGCTACAAGACCGGCTACCTGCCGGTCCGCAAGGATTCCCAAGAGACGCCCGAGTACAAGAAGTACCTCGAGAGCACCGCGCCGCAAATGCAGGCGATGATCAAGCAGCTGCAGTGGGCGCGCACGCGCCCCGGCGAGCGGCTGCCGAACCGGGCGAAGATCGAGAAGATCTTCGGCGACGAGCTGATGGAGGCGATGAACGAGCGCAAGACGCCGAAGCAGGCGCTCGACGACGCCGCCAAGGCGATCAACGGCGATAAGTCTCTCTTCGAGAAGATCGAAGCTTAGGCGCCGTGGTGGTTGGCCCGACGACGCCGGCGATCCCGACCACGCTAGCGAGGCGGTCCTCAGCCCGCCAGCGCGAGGAGCTCTTCGCGGGCCTATTGTTCCTGGCCCCGACGCTCCTCGCGGTCGCGGTGTTCGTTGCCTTCCCGCTAGTCTTCTCCTTCTACCTGAGCTTCTACAGCTGGGACATGTTCAGCCCGACGCGCGAGTTCGTCGGGCTGAACAACTACCTGTCGGTGCTGGCGTCGGGCGAGTTCTGGCTGAGCATGAACAACACCCTGTACTACGCGGTCGGCGTGGTCGGGCTGGAGCTCACCGCCGCACTCGCTCTGGCGCTGCTGCTCAACCGGCCGCTGCGGGGTTTGAGCCTCTACCGCACGGCGTTCTTCGCGCCGGTTGTCACGTCGACCGTCGCGGTCTCGATCGTCTGGCTATGGCTCTTCGACCCGCAGACCGGGCTCTTCAACTACATCCTGTCGTTGCTCGGCCTGCCCGAGTCGGGCTGGCTCACCGATCCGACTATGGCAATGCCCGCGATCATCCTAATGTCCACCTGGCACCAGGCCGGCTACTACATGGTCATCTACCTGGCCGGTCTGCAGGCGATCCCCAGGGAGTTCTACGATGCAGCTAAGGTGGACGGCGCCGGACGGTGGACGCTGTTCCGCCACATCACCTGGCCGCTCCTGACCCCGACGACGCTTTTCGTCCTGATCATCGGCATGATCGGGGCGCTGCAGGCGTTCGACGCTTTCTACGTCATGACGCAGGGCGGTCCGCTCAAAGCGACGCAGACAATGGTCTTCTACCTGTACCAGGTCGGCTTCAAATTCTACGAGATCGGTGCCGCGAGCGCTATGGCCTACCTGCTGTTCGTGGTCATCTTCACCTTGACGATCATCCAGTGGAAGGTCGTCGGACGGTTGGTGGACTTTTGACACGTGCGGTGCGTGCTCTCACCTTCCACGCCTTGCTGCTGGTGATCGTGGTCGTGATGGTCACGCCGTTCTACTGGATGGTGATCACGGCGCTCAAGCCGACCAGCGAGGCGATCTCCTACCCGCCGACCTTTCTGCCGAACGACCTCAGTCTCGGCAGCATCGTGGAGGTGCTGACCCGCGTCGCGTTTCCCCGTTACACGCTGAACACGGTCATCTTCGCGTCCGTCGCAGTCGCCGGCGAGGTCGTCTTCGCCTCGCTCGCGGCATACGCGTTCGCCCGCCTGAACTTCCCCGGCCGCAACGCGATCTTCTTCGCCTACCTGGGAACGCTCATGATCCCCTTCTACGTCACCATGATCCCTGCCTTCCTGGTCGTGAAGTGGCTCGGACTCGTCAACACGTTCGGGGCGCTCATCTTGCCGCGCCTGGCCAGCGCCTTTGGGACGTTCCTGCTGCGCCAGTACTTCCTGACTATCCCCCGCGAGATCGAGGATGCCGCGGCGATCGACGGCTGCTCGCGCGTCGGCTTCCTTTTTCGCATCCTGCTGCCTCTGTCCACGCCGGCGCTCGCCGCCCTCTCGCTACTCCTTTTCATGCAAAACTGGAACGCCTTCCTCTGGCCGCTGCTCGTGGCGAACAAAGATGAGGTCAAGGTGCTCCAGCTCGCGCTTTCCGACTTCCGCAACCAGAACTACGTGATCATCAACCTGGTTATGGCCGGGACACTCCTCTCCGTGCTGCCGATCCTGGCAGCGTTCTTTGTCGCCCAGAAGAAGTTCATCGAGGGCGTGGTCATGTCGGGACTGAAAGGATAGGGATCGATGAAGTTAGGCATAGCGGGGATGCTGCCGCGCGCGGCGGCCGACATCACCGCCGAAAATCTCCAGGCGGTGCGCGACATGGGGTTCACCGGTGCATGCCCGAGCCTAGGCCGCGCACCGGACGACGTGAGCGCGGGTGAGCGTGGGCGGGTGCGGGCACTCTTCGCCGACTGCGGACTCGATCTACCCCAGATGTGGGGGCCGGCGACCTCCCTGATTCACGAGGACCCGGCGGCCCAGGCGCGGGATCTCAGTGCTATTGAGGCGGGGATACGGCTGGCCGCCGATCTTGGCTGTCCGAGCCTCGTCCTCGCGAGCGGTAGCTACAACCCGGCCGGACGGTTCTTCGCCGACCGCCGGAACTTCACGCCTGAGGCACTCGACCGGGTGGCAGCAAGCTTGCGGAAACTCGTACCCATCGCCGCCGATCACTGCGTCTCCATCGGCATCGAACCGGGCACGGCGACAGTCGTCAACACGCCCCGGCGGATGCGCACGCTTCTCGACATGGTCGATTCGCCGCACGTGAAAGTCAACCTCGATCCGGTGAACTGGATCAACTTCTACGAGTACTTCGACTCCGGGCCGTTCCTGGACAGCATGTTCGACCTGCTCGCCGAGAACGTCAGCGCCATCCACGCGAAAGATTGTGCCTACGAGAACAAGCTGTGCATCCACATCAGTGAAGCACCACCCGGGCAGGGTGGGCTCGACTACCACACGTTCCTGCGTCGTGCGGCAGACCTGCCTCTGGACACTTATTTCATCATCGAGCACACACCCGACGAGCATATCCCGGCTGCCCGGGACCACGTCCTGAAAGTCGCCAAAGAGTGCGGGATCAACTTCGCGGCTAGGACGCCCATACTTGGTCGGTGAACCGCAAACCGCTTGGCGATCGGACCGAGCTACGTCACCGGCCAGTCGCTCTACGTCGACGGCGGGTTCCAGATTCTCTAAAGCAGCGCATCCAAATAAGGAGAGACCAACCAATGAATCCAGCGAGCGCATACACCAGTCGCCGTTCGTTCCTCAGGTCCGCCGCCGGGCTCGGCGGGTTGTTGGCCGCCGGCGCGTTGGCGAGCGCCTGCGGCAGCGCCGCGCCGACGCCGAGCCCGAAGCCGGCCGCCGCTCCGACGGCGGCGCCGGCCCCGGCGGCCAAGCCGATCGAAGCGTCGAAACCGGCTGCGACCAAGCCGATCGAGGCGCCGAAACCGGCTGCGGTCGCAACCAAGCCAGCCGCCGCGACGCCAGCGTCGGCGCAGCCAGCGGCTGGCGCCAAGGCCGCCGAGCTGAGCTGGATCTGGACGTCCAACACGGCCGAGGAGCAGCAGTTCTGGGAAAGCCAGGCAGAGTTCTTCCGGAAGAAGTACCCGAACATCACGGTGAAGCCGCAGTTCTTGGGCGGTGGCGAGATCTACGACAAGATCCAGACTCTCGCGGCCGGAGGCGCGGCGCCGGACATCATCTTCTGGCAGGGCTTCCGGGTGCAGGCGTGGGCCGCCCGCAAGATCGGCCGCAGCCTCGAACCATACATCAAGGCCGACAAATTCGACCTCGAGGACTTCGATCCCGAGATCTGGAAGATGATGTCGTACAAGGGCGAGAACTACGGCTTGCCCTACGACTTCGGCGCCGTCATGGCGATCTACAACCGGGAGATGTTCCAGAAGGCGGGCGCGAAGCCACCCAGCGCCGACTGGACCAGGGACGACTTCCTCGAGTCGATGAAGAAGATCACCAAGGAAGGCGAGCAGTGGGGCTTTGTCCAGTCTCCCGACTTCTTCTGGGGGCTGGTACCCTTCCTCTGGTCGAACGGCGCCACTTACATGAACGATGACGCGACGCAGATGACCTTCGACGCACCGGAGACCACTGAGGTCATCCAGTGGTACGCCGACCTGCGGCTGAAGCACAAGGTGGCGCCGAGCGTCGAGGCGGGCGCGACGGCCTGGCGCGACGCGTTTTACACCGGCAAGGTCGGCATGTACATCGACGGTCCGTGGCAGGCGCTGACGCTCAGGTCGCGCGCGAAGTTTGACTGGGACTTCGGCCTGATCCCGAAGGGCAAGAGCGGCCGGACGAGCTGGATTGCCGGGTCGGGTTACGCGCTCAGCGCATCGTCGAAGGTCGCCGACCAGGGCTGGCTCTTCGCCAAGGAGATGACGAGCAAGGAGAACCTCGCGGCGCTGGCGAAGGCGGGGCGCGGCTTCCCGGCGCGTAAGTCGGCGATGCAGTCGTACCTCGACGTGAAGCCGCCGGCGAACCCGCAGGTCTCGGTCGACTCCCTCAAGGAAGCCAAGTATCTGCGCACGCACACCGTCTGGCAGGAGATGAACAACCTGCTGAACAAGCAGTTGGACAAGGTGTACCTGGGGCAGGCGCAGGCGGCTTCGGCGATGAAGGAGATCAAGCCGCAGATCGACGACCTGATGAAGAAGCACCTTCAGCTGGTCCAGAGCTAGACGCGACGTAGGGAGGGATTGATGGCAATCACCGGCCAGCGCGCCGCGCGGGACCCTGGGCGAGCGCTGGCGGGCACCCATCGGACCACCCTACGTGGGCAGGAATCGCTGGCGGCGCTCGTATTCCTGCTGCCGAACATCCTCGGCTTCATGGGCTTCACGGCGCTTCCAGTCCTCGCGGCGTTCGTGCTTTCGTTCCTCGACTGGGACTTCCTATTGGGCGCCACGTTCGTAGGTCTGGACAACTACACGCAGCTTCTGACGCGGGACACGACCTTTCGCCGGGTGGTCGCCAACACCGCCGTGTATGTGCTGGGCAACGTGCCGATCAACATCATCCTGGCGCTGGTGCTCGCGCTAGCGCTCAACTGCCGGCTCAGGGGGACGCTATTCTTCCGCACCGTCTTCTTCCTGCCGGTCGTCTCGACGATGGTGGCGGTCGCGATTGTCTGGCGCTGGATGTACAATACGGAGTTTGGCGTCATCAACTACTTCCTGACGCTCGGCGGCGCGTCCAAGATCCCGTGGCTCACCAGCACCGAGTGGCCGATGCTCGCGATCATCGTAATGAGTGTCTGGAAGGGCTTTGGCTACAGCATGGTGATCTTCCTCGCCGGGCTGCAGGGCATCCCCCAGCAGCTCTACGAGGCGGCCGCCATCGACGGCGCCAATGGCTGGCTGAAGTTCTGGCACATCACTCTGCCGATGCTGTCGCCGACGACCTTCTTCGTCGTCGTCATAACGATCATCCACTCGTTCCAGGTGTTCGAGCAAGCGCTCGTGATGACCGAGGGCGGCCCGGCGGACGCAACGAACACGATCGTCCTCTACATCTACCAGACCGGCTTCCAGTTCTTCCGCATGGGCTACGCCGCGGCGATCGCCTGGATCCTGTTCGCGATCATTTTCGCCTTCACCTTGCTGCAGGCGCGCCTGCAGCGCGACTGGGTGCATTACGAATGACGAGGTCCGTTTCGCTAACGCCGTTGGCGCGCCGCCGACGCGGGCCCGGCACCCCCGCTCTCTACGCAGGGCTGATCGTCCTGGCATTCTTCACGCTCATCCCGTTCTACTGGATGGTGGCGACAGCGCTGAAAGAGCCGCAGAACGTCCTCACCTTCCCACCGCAGTGGGTGCCGATCCCGGCGAAGTTCTCGAACTTCGTCACCGCCTGGACCGTCCGTCCGTTCGGGCGGTGGTTCGCGAATTCGATCTTCATCGCCGCCGCCGCGACGTTCCTCCAGTTGGTGACGTGCTCGATGGCCGCCTACGCGTTCGCCCGGCTCAAGTTTGCCGGACGCGATCGGCTGTTCCTGCTCTACCTCGGCACGCTGATGATCCCGGGACAAGTAACGCTCATCCCGACTTTCATCCTGATCCGCCTGCTCGACTGGTCGGACACGTACCAGGCGCTCATCCTGCCGCCCGCGTTCAGCGCCTTCGGCACGTTCCTCCTGCGTCAGTTCTTCTTGACGATCCCGTTCGAGCTCGAGGACGCCGCGCGCATCGACGGGGCGAACAGGTTCCAGACTTACTTCCGCGTAATCCTACCGCTGGCTGGTCCGGGCGTGGCTGCGCTGACAATCTTCTCGTTCCTCCAACTCTGGAACAGCTTCCTGTGGCCCCTCGTGATCACGAACACGATCGAGATGAATACCATCACGGTCGGGCTGCGAGCGTTCCAGGGACAATACATGACCGACTACAGCTTGCTGATGGCTGCCGCGACGCTGTCACTGCTGCCGATGTTGATCGTCTTCCTGGTCGCCCAGCGGTACTTCGTCGAGGGGATTCAGTTCGCCGGCATCACCGGGCGGTAGCGGAACACATCCACGAAGGAGCGCAAGTATGGCTTACCCAGCGACTGCCCGCGCGAGCGTGCTCACAGGCACGCGGGGCGACTTCCGCGTACAGGAGTACCCGGTTCCGCCGATCGAGCCAGGCGCAATCCTCGTGCGCACCGAGCTGGCTGGCATCTGCGCGACCGACCCGCACGTCTACGAGGGACATTGGAAGACGATCAGATACCCGGTGGTTCTCGGCCACGAGAACGTCGGCATCGTCGAGGAGTTGGGCGCCGGCGTGGATAAGGACTTCCTCGGTAAGCCGCTGCGGGTCGGCGACCGCGTCGTCTTCAAGGCGGGTAGCTGCGGTCGCTGCAGCGCTTGCGTGCTCGGCGGCGGCGGTCGGGGCTGCCTGAACCGCGCCGGTAGTTACGGATTCGCGGGCCCGGCGACCGAGGCGCCGCACTTCACCGGCGGCTTCGGAGAAGTGGTCTACCTCAACAATCCCTACACCGAGGTGTTCAAGACCGAGCTCGATGCGCAGACGGCAGTCCTGACCGAGCCGACCGCGGTGTGTGTTAGCGCGGTAATGCGCGCCGGAATCGAGCTCGGCGACACGGTCGTCATTCAGGGCGCCGGCGCGATCGGCCTGCTGACGCTTGCCTGTGCTCGAATGGCGGGGTCGATGCGAACGATCCTGGTCGGCGGCCCAAGTCGGCGCCTCGAGCTGGCTCGCGAGATGGGCGCCGACCACACGATCGACATCTTCCAGGTCACTGACCCGACCGAGCGCGTCAAGCGGGTGCGTGCGCTGACGCCCGGCGGCGAGGGAGCCGACGTCGTCTTCGGCGCCGTCGGCAAGGCGCCGGCCGTGCCGGAGGGGATGCGGTTCCTGAAGAAGGGCACCGGCCGCATGATCGAGCTCGGCAACGCGCTCGAGTCCGGACCGGCAACGTTCAGCCCGTCGGCCGACCTCGTCGAGCCGAGCCTTACGCTCGTCGGCCACTGGGCGACGAGCACGCCGCACTGGGTGCGCGCGCTGCGCGTGCTCGAGAGCGGTCGGGCACCCTTCCGCGACCTCGTGTCGCACAAGATCCCTCTGGAGCGGCTCGGCGATGCGGTGAAGGCGCTGCTAACCAACTACGAGCTCGACGGTGAGGGTGCCGTCAAGATCGCTGTCGCGCCGAACGGCGTCTGAGAGGGTCGGGGATGAGTCTGAGAGTCCTGTTGCTCACGGGCGGCTACGAGGGGCACGAGCGCCCCGTCCACTACGGCCAGTTGGCCGAGATCTTCGCCGGCGAGGCGGGCGCGGACCTGCGCATCACGCGCGATCTCGCTGTGCTGACTCCCGAATCGCTGCGAGAGTACCACGTGATCGTGAACTGGAGCACGTTCGTCTGGCCGACCGAGCAGCAGGTCGCGGCGCTGATCGGGGCGGTCGAGGGAGGCGTCGGCTTCCTGGGCATCCACGGCGCGACCGCGACCTTCTGGAACAGCGAGCTGTACATGCGCTTCGTCGGGTCCACGTTCCAGAGCCACCCCCCGATCAAGACCTTCCGCGTCGAGATCGCCGACCGCGCCCACCCGATCACCGCGGGCGTCGACGACTTCGACGTGGAGGACGAGCGGTACGTCTTGGGAGGCAGTCCGGAAGAGTTCGCGGAGATGGCCCGGCTCTCGATCGAGGGGCGCGACCGCGCGCAGGTGCGCAGCACGTCGAAGGCGCCGCTGGACCCGAGCCTCCACGTCCTCGCGCGATCCGAGGGCCAACCGCTGCTCTACATCAAGGAGACGGGCCGCGGCCGGCTTCACTACAACGCGCTGGGCCACGACGAGCGCTCGCTCGGTCACCCGGCCGTGCGTCGTCTGTTGATCCAGGGGCTGCGCTGGGTCAACCGGGAGTGAAGGCAATCCAATTCACCGGTCCCGGTCGCTTCGAGATTGTAGATGTGCCGATTCCGGAGATCTTCGACGACGAGGTGCTCGTCGATGTGAAGGTCTGCAATACGTGCACGCAGTGGGACATCACGGTTTGGCGCGCCATCGACATCTTCGAGCGCAAGGGGCACCCCCAGTACCCGCTCCCGCCGGGCGCCACCGGCCACGAGCTGGCCGGCGTGGTGGTGAAGACCGGTAAGAACGTCACCCGGCTGAAGGAGAGCGACCACGTCGCCCTCTGGGGCACCCCGCCGGGGGTCGGGCGGCCGCGCGAGCAGGGGGGCTACGCGCAATACTTCGCCGGCCACGAGCGGAGCTTCGTGCCGTATCCAAAGGACTTCCCACTCGAGCAGGCGGCGCTCACCGAGATCTTCACGTGCCTGACCGCGGCGATCTTCAAGGCGGGTGAGGTCGTCGGCAAGCGCGTGGCGGTATCCGGACTCGGTCCGGCCGGATTGATCGCGGTCCAGGCGCTCAAGGCGCGTGGGGCCGACCAGGTGATCGCCTTCGACATCGCGCCCGAGCGGCTGGAACTCGCCCGCTCCCTCGGCGCGGACACGGTGATGATCCCGGGGTCCGACGAGTGGTTCGAGCTGACGCCGCGGGAGCGGAACGTCGACATCGCGATCGACTGCATCGGCGTCGCCGAGTCGGTCAACAAGCTGATGCAGGTCACCCGGGACCATCTCATCATCTTCGGGGTAGCGCACGGCCCGATCACGTTCGGCACGGACGCCTGGCGTAAAGGGCTGAAGCTCGAGGCGAACGGCCCGCGGCCGGAGAAAGGCGCCTACTACGCCCGGCACATGCTCACCAGCGGGCAGGTGCGGGTCGACAAGTTCATCAGCGCGCGCCTGCCGCTCGAGGAGTACGCGACGGGCGTCCAGCTCTTGATCGAGAAGAAAGCGATCAAGGTGGCGTTCGACCCATGGGCATGAAGGTCGGCCACACCGGCATCACATGGGGTATCCCCGGGGACCCAGAGCGCGCCTACCGCGACACGGCCGAGCTCGGCTACCTCGGCTTCGAGACCTTCGGCCACACCCTACGGCAGGTCGACTTCCGTCCGCTCGTGGCCGAGCACGGCATCCCGGTCTGCGCTGCCTACGTCAGCCGCATGTGGATCGACCCGGAGAAGCTGCCGGCGGAGTTAGAAACCGCCCGGATGGACGCCGACGCGCTCAAGGAGCTGAGTGGCGAAACGATCGTGCTCGCGTGCAATCGGCGTCCGCCCGGCGGGCTGGACGCCGATGCGTTCCGCCGCCTGGCCGATGGCCTGCATGAGGCGGCACGCCATTGCCGCGGTCTCGGACTGACCACCGGTCTCCACCCGCACACCGGTACCCACGTGGAGACCCGGGAGGACATCGAGCGGATCATGGAGCTTCTCGACCCGGCGTTGGTCGGCTTCGCGCCGGACACGGGCCAGATCGCAAAGGGCGGTAGCGACGTGGTTGGCGTCTGCCGCCGATACCGCGACCGGACGACCCACGTGCATCTGAAGGATTGGGGAGGATCGCCCGGTCCGGAGGACGACACCGGCTACGTGAACTACCAGCCGGTCGGCAGCGGTGTCTTGCCGATGCCCGAACTCCTCGCCCTCTACACGGACTTCGACGGATGGGTCAACGTCGAGCTCGACGGCACGGACGGCGCGCCTCGACCACCGCGCGAGGCCGCCGCAATGAGCCGCCGATACCTCGGCGAATTGCTCGGCGACCGTGTCGCCTGGCGGCGTTAGCTCTGGGCGGGAACGACGGCCGAAGCAGGTCACGATCACGGGGCGGGGACCGGCCGCGTTGCCCAGCTACGTCGTCGATCATCCATCTGGGCGAGATCCAGCCGGCGAGCAAGTACCCGGCTCCGCGAGAAGATGAACGACCGCCGTGCTACGATGCGGCGCCGTGAAGAAACTCTGTTTTCTCGGCGAAGGCATCAGTCCGGCCTTCTACGTCGTCGGCGCTCTTCAGACCGGCTTCGAGGTCGTCCGCGTCTTCGGAAATGAGCGATTCGCCGACCGTGGCGACGTGTCCGCGGCGCTCGGCGCGATCGACGTCTTCGTGCTGAGCGACTACCCCGCCAGCGGCATGACCGATGACGATCAGGCACGGATCCTTCGACGCGTCGAGGCCGGCGCCGGACTCCTGATGATCGGCGGCTGGTCGTCCTTCGGCGGCCCGCGCGGTAGCTGGCGCGGAACGCGGCTGGCCGAAGCGCTCCCGGTGACGATCGAGTCAGACGACGATCGGCACAATACCCCGCTTGGCACGGTGCTCGTCGCCGTCGTGCCGAATCACCCGGCCACGGCCGCTATCCACGGACGACCACCCTGCGTCGTCTGCGGTTTCAATCGAGTGGGACGCCGCGACGGCGCCACGGTCTTGATCGAGGGGTACGCCCTGTCGGTCGCCGCTGGCGGCGAGCCCGTGCCCTCGCTCGCCCGCGTTGATACGCCGATTCTTTCGGTGTGGAACCGAGGACACGGTCGCGTTGCCGCGCTGGCTCCGGACGTGTCGCCGCATTGGGCCGGTGGCATCATCGATTGGGGAATGACCCGCCGAATGCTGCCGACCGGTGCGGAAGTGAGCGACCTCTATCCGGCGTTCCTGAACGGCCTCTGCGGCTGGCTTGCGACCGGATAGCCTCGGTCGCGATCGTCCAAGACTGATTGGGTCGCGTCGAGTCGAAACGTCATCGCGGTCCCGCCCTCGCGTCTATCATCGGCCAAATGACGACTGACGTGCGTCCGATTCTGTCCGGGCGGCAGTCTGGACTCCTCATCGCATCGCTCATGCTTGGCACCGCCCTGGCGGCGCTCGACGTCACGATCGTCGGCACGGCACTCCCCACGATCGTTGCGAGCCTCGGTGGCGTCGACCTGTATGCCTGGGTGATCACCGTCTACCTGCTCACCTCGACCGTGACCGTGCCGATGTACGGTCGCCTCTCCGACATCGTCGGTCGGAAGCCGATCTACCTGAGCGGCATCATCGTGTTCCTGATCGGATCCGTCGCGTGCGGTCTCGCACCGTCGATGGAGTTCCTGATCGGAGCGCGCGCGCTCCAGGGAATCGGCGCCGGAGCGCTGCTGCCGATGAGCATGACCATCATCGGCGATACCTTCACCGTCGAGGAACGCGCTCGGGTGCAGGCGTTCATCGTGTCCGTCTGGGGCGTCTCGAGCGTCGCCGGTCCGGCGGCCGGCGCGTTCATCATCGGCACGTTGCCGTGGGGCTGGGTCTTCCTGATCAACCTGCCGGTTGGCGTCGTCGCGATGGCGATGCTGCTGCTCAACTATCGGGAGAAGGTGAGCCGCCGGCGGCAATCGATCGACTGGCTCGGCACGATCCTTCTCACCGTCGGCGTCACAATTCTTCTCTTCGGACTACAGGACGGCGCCTCGGCACGGAGCGCGATCCTGCTTGTCATCGCAATTGCGATCCTGGCGACTTTCGCGGTCGTCGAGACACGGGTCGCCAGTCCCATCGTTCCCCTTTCGCTCCTGCGCGTGCCGGTCATTGGCATCGGCTACCTCGCCAGTGTGCTGCTCGGAATCGTCCAGTTCGGCGTCTCGTCGTTCGTGCCCCTGTACGTTCAGGGCGCAATGGGCGGTACGGTCATCTCCGTCGGCGCGGTCGTGACGCCGATGGCGATCGGCTGGCCAATCGGATCGCTCGTCGCTGGTAAGCTGATCGTCAAGCGTGGCTATCGGCCGATCCTACTCGCCGGAATGTCGTCGATCGTCGTCGGCACACTCGCGTTACTGCTGCTCACACCAAACCGACCGCTCGCCTACGTCTTCGTAACGGTCGGAATCATCGGCCTGGGCATGGGTTTGACGAACCCGCCGATCATCATCGCATTCCAGAACGCGGTCGCGTGGAATCAGCGAGGGATCGTGACGTCGCTCGGGCAGTTCTTCCGCAGCATCGGCGGCTCGGTCGGCGTCGCCGGCATGGGCGCGTTGATCAACGCCGGATTGACCTCCCGGCTGGGTCCCGCGTTCGACTCGGGCGGACGAGCCATCGACGCGGTTAACCGCGTGCTCGATCCGACCGCGCGGTCCGCGCTCGCGCCCGACATCGCCGACCAGGTGCGGGACGCTCTGGCCGGGGCACTCTGGACCGTTTACACGATCCCAGCGGCGTGCGGCGTGATCGGTCTCGTTCTCATCGCCCGCTTTTTCCCGGTCGGCCTTCCCGGCCATCTCGCCGCTGGCGGCGCCGCGAGCGCCAAGCCAGCTCCGGCCGTCGAGTCAGGATAGAGTGGCGCCGATGGCTTCCGCGCGCTTCTTCCCGCGACTTGTCTTCCTGGCGTCGCTCGGCGGACTCCTCGTCGCGTGCGCGCCCGGACCGATCGATTGGTTCGAGGTATCTGGCTCGGTCGCCCGCCCCGGGGCCCGCGGCATCGCGTTTCCCGTGCAAGCCACCTTCGCACTGCGCCAATCCGGCACAGTCTCGGCCGCGGTCGTCGGGCCGACCGGGGAATGGTCGCTGCGCGACCCGATTGCGCGCCGACCCGGCGAAGTCCATCAGATCGCGTTCGACGGCACGATCCCGTCGACCGATGGGCGCGAACGGACCGTTCTGCCGAATGGCGCCTATGAACTCCGGTTGCGAGTCATCGGTGATACCGGCGCGCGCGACGAGCGCTCGGTGCCGGTGATGGTCGAATCGGTCGATGGCGTGCCACTCGGACTCGACGGTCCACGCTTGAGCCTCGCGGCGATCTCGCCGGATGGAGATGGTGTGGAGGATGAGGTCCAGATCGGGTACACCGTGTCGAAAGAGGCGACGGTCGAGATCTGGGCCGTCAGCGAGCGAGGCGATCGCGCCACGATTCAGGGTCCCACGGCACGCAATCCCGGCGCCTATGTTCTGCCGTGGGACGGCAGCGCCGGCGGGCGCGTCTTCGGCGGCAAGAGATTACCCGACGGAAAATACGCGATCGCGATGCAGGCGACCGACCGCGCCGGCAACATGCGGTATCGCGAAGCCCCGCTCGTCATCTCCAACGGTGGGATCGAGCGCCTCGAGATTGCCGAGGTCACGTTCACGCCAACCCGTGTCCGGGTCGGCGACACCCTGCGCGCGCGGATTCGCGTTGTGAATACAGGTGAGACCACGACTCGCACTATGGCGCCATCGCCATCGTCCGTCTATCGCGCATCGGAGTCGTTCAGCGATCGGCGAGATGCCACCGGAAGCGTGATACGCCCGGAGGCTGGCGCGTGGCGCGTCGGCGTCGGATGGCAGGGCGCGACTCAGGAATTGCCACTCCGCTGGGGTCTTGCCGAAGCGACCGTGACAACCATCGCGCCCGGCGCCGAGGTGATCCTCGACGTCGCGTTCGTCGTCGATCTGCCACCGAATCCGGCCCAGCGGTTCTGGGTCGGGATTGTCCGCGAGGGCGTTGGCCTGAGCGGCGGGCGGGTCGGCGATCGCGTGATCGAAATCACACCGTAGCGGCCAATCGCGCCGCTACGAGCGGCGCGCCGGCGTCGCGTCGATCCGCCACTCGGCAGCGATGTACCGATCGCGTCGCGCACGGACGCGGACGCGTCGATACCAGAACGTCGTTGCGCCCACGAGCGGCAACGCGACCAGCGCGAACCAGATCAGGTTCGCGAACGTCAGGAACGCCGCGCCACGCCACGTCGGCTGAAGCAGGAGAATCGCAATCGCCGTCGCGACCTTGAACGCGACAAGAGTTCCGAAGATCGTATAGGCGGCCGTCTTCGACTCTCGTGACACGAGTCGAGTCTACACTCGGGTTCGTGCCGTCGCTCGCCGTGGACCGTTCCGTCTGGATCGAGCCAGCGGCGATCCAGGCCGGCGCCGGACTGGTGGAAACCCTCGGAGATCCGCTCCTCGCCCGCATACTCGCCGCCCGAGGCATCGACGATCCGGCCACCGCGCGCCGCTTCACCCAGCCAGAGCGGCTTCCGAAGTCCGACCCACGCCTGTTCCCAGGAGTGTCGGCCGCGATCGAGCGATTAACGATCGCGGCCGATCGCCACGAAACCGTGCTCGTCTGGGGCGATTTTGATGCCGACGGGCAAACCGCGACCGCTCTGATGGTCGACGCGCTCCGTCGCGCCGAAGTCGACGCGCACTGGCATCTGCCGGATCGGAAGCGCGAGTCCCACGGTCTGGGAATCGACCCGGTCGATCGAACTCGAAGCATCGGCGCGACGCTTGTCATCACCTGCGACTGCGGCGCGCTCGATCTGCGACCGATCGCGGCGCTCGGCGCCGCCGGCATCGACACGATCGTCACCGATCATCACGCCATCCCCGCGCGAGTCCTCGAACGCGCACATCCGGCTCGTGCCCTCGTCAGCCCGTCGCTTCTACCTGACCATCACCCCGCCCGTCACCTGGCCGGTGTCGGCACCGCCTACGCCGTCGCGGCGCCCTTCCTGGCCGCGCGTGGCCGGTCGGCCAGCGACCTGGTCGATCTGGTCGCGCTCGGGACGATCGCCGATGTGGCCCAACTCGTCGACGAAAACCGTCGCCTGGTCGCGACCGGACTGCCGGCCCTCAACCGCGGCAGTCGGCCTGGCATCGGGGCGCTGTTGAGCAACAGTCGGCGCGGCTCAATCGACCCACTCGACTCGGATACGGCGGCCTGGTACCTGGCGCCGAGGTTGAACGCGCTCGGGCGACTGGGCGACGCGACGCCCGGGGTCAGGCTTCTGCTCGAAGACGATCCGTTCACGCTGAACGCCCTGGCGGCTCAGGCCGAGGCGGCCAATCAGCGTCGCCAGGCGCTCTGCGACGAAATGGTCGGTGAGATCGAGCGAGCGCTGGAGACGGGAGACCCACCGTCAGATGACGACGATGAACGGCCGATCGTTCTGGTGGCCGATTCGGCGATCGTGGTTGCGCGGCGTGGTTGGCACGTCGGCATCATCGGCCTGGCCGCGCAGCGCATCGCCCAGTCTCGCCTGCGGCCGGCCGTGATTGTCGCCCTTGACGGCGAAAGAGGTCGCGCCTCGATGCGCGCACCGGAGTGGTGCGATCTGATGGTCGCCTTGGCCGAAGTCGGCGAGGATCCCGCGATCGGATTCGTTGGTGGTGGCCACAAGGCGGCCGCCGGAGGATCGATGGCCGCCGGCATGGTCATGCGATTCGCCGAACGATTCGACACCGCCGCGCGCGCGCAACGCCCGTTCGCGATTCAACGCATCGCGCGTCCAGATGTCGAGATCGGATTGACTGATGTGACACTGGAAGCCGCGCGATCGGTCCGTCGGCTCGCGCCGTTCGGGCGTGGAAATCCCGAGCCGCTCTTTCTGCTGCGCAACGTCGCGATACGTGAATCGCGACGTCTCGGCGGCGATGGGCGTCATCTCGCGCTGACACTTGCGAGCATCGGATCCACCCGGACGACCAGCGCGATGTACTGGGACGGCGCGCGTAACGGCGACCTACCGGACCGCGTCGACCTGCTCGGCACTCTCGAACGCCACGAATACAACGGCAGCGTGCGCGCGCGACTGCAGATCCGCGAGGCTCGGCCGGCCACTGAATGAGCGCTCGCGTTCTTTCGCGACCACCTGTAATATCTGTCCCAAGCGCAATCGTCGGAGGGACCGCGCGCGTGGGGATCGTCGGAAGCGCGTCGATGGGCCCTGGTTCGCCAGCGCCGGTTCAGTACAACTACCGCGCGCCACAGGTTGGAAAACCGTCGATCGCCTACAACGCCAATGCCAACCAAGTTTCGACCACGGTCGGCCTGGGGAAAGATGGCAGCTTCCTGGCGGCAAGCTTCGAGCCGCGGCCGCCAGTCCGCCCTTCCGGCGTCAACATCGGCGCGCAGCGGGGAACGTTTGTCGATACGAACGCGTAGCCAGCCCTGAATCGTCGCCTCCATCGCCAGTGGTCCTGCCAGCTTTCGTGTGCCACTGCCATTCTGCTGCTCCTCTTGTTCGCTCTGGCCGCTATCTGGATCCCTCGTCTCCTGTCCGCTGGCTGGTGACTGCCGCGTGGTGACACCGCGCGACGATGCGCTCGATTGGCTTCTGCGCTTTTCGGACCCCATCCGGGGAGTCGGCTGGAATGCGCGCACGACGCTCAGTCCGATCTGGAAGCTCGCTCGCGCACGCGCGCTACTCGACGGGGCGGACGCGCCCGATCGGGCCGTTCCGGCCGTCACGATCGCCGGCACGAATGGGAAGGGCTCGACGGCGGCGATGCTCGCGGCGATCGTGGCCGCGACCGGGCTCCGGGTCGGCCTATTCACGCAGCCACATCTCCACCACTTTCGCGAGAGAATTCGCATCGACGGCCGGCCGATCGACGCCTCGCAGTTCGCCAATGCGGTCGAGGCGGCCAGATTCAGCCTGGCGGTGTTGGCGAGACACCACCCCGAAGCCGGCGAGCCGACGACATTCGAGCTCTCCGTCGTCACCGCCGCGAGCGCCTTCGCGCGCGACGGCGTGGATCTCGCGATCTATGAAGTCGGCCTCGGCGGTCGCCTCGACCCGGTCAATGCGATCGATCCGATCGCGTCCGCGATCACGATGATCGATCTCGATCACGTCGGAATCCTCGGCCACACGATCACCGCGATCGCGCGCGAGAAGTCCGGAATCATGCGTCCTGGCCGTGTCGTCGTAACGGGCGTGCAGCGCTCCGCCGCGCAACGCGTACTGAGCGCCGAGGCGCGCCGAGTCGCGGCTCGCCTCCTGGTTCAACAGCCGCTGGCGCGGGTCGGGAATCGCCAGAACGGCCTCGTCGTGACCGTGCCGGGCATCGATCGACCGATCACGCCCGGTCTGCGCGGCGACTTCCAGCGCGCCAATTCCGCGATCGCGGTTGGCGTTGCGCGGGCGCTCTCGGAGATCGGGTTCACGATCTCGGACGATGCCATCGCATCCGGCCTTGGCGCGACGCGCTGGCCGGGCCGGATGGAACTGGTCGACGGTTCGCCGCCGATTCTGATCGATGGCGCCCACAATCCGGCCGGCGCGCGCGCGTTGGCGGCCGCGATGCGACCGCTGATTCAGCGCGGCTACGACTTGATCGTCGGGAGTGCCGGCGACAAGGACATTCGATTGCTCCTCGCTCCGTTCGCTCGACGCGCCCGGCGAGTCTGGACGACTTCGGCCGGTGAAGGCCGCTCGGCCGATCCCGATCGCATCGCCGAGATCGCGCGCGAACTCGGCGCAACCGTGCAGGCGATGCCCTCCGTCGCGGCCGCGATCGAGGCTGCTCGGTCGGGCGGCGCGCAATTCATCGTCGCGACGGGATCCCTACGCATAGCGGCGCTGGCGAGAGAGTATTGTGGCCTCGCCGATGGCTCAGACTAGCACCTCGACGATCGCGACATGAGTCGGCGGCGATCGCCGGACCGAATCGACGCCGTCGTTGCGCGTCTGCGATTCCTGGCCGAGACCGATCCGGCAGCCTGCCAGCGACTCGCGCTCGATATCCTCCGTTCCGAGAATTCGCCACGAGCGATCGAACCAGCGCTCAAGTTGCTGGCAAGTGACCCGCCCACCGAAGCACGGCTAACCCTCCGCGATCTGTACTGGGCGTTTCACCGTGAGCCAATCCGCCGGGATATCGATTGCGAACTGCGTACGTCGATCGTGGAGATGCTGCGAACCCTAAACAGCGGCGCCGACGCCGACATCGCCGAGGCGGCTATCTCCACGATTCAGCCAACCCCGCCGGGAATGGTCGATGTCGCCCAACCGCTGCGCGCGGGCGGACTCCTGCTGATGGCCCAGATCGACCCCGAAATCGCGGCGTACCACGCCGCCGCGCTGGTCACGGATCCTCACACGTCTGCCTTCTCCGGCGAACCAGCCGCGACCGCGATCCGACTGCTGGCCGGAATGCGACAGTTCTTGCCGATCTGGGGCGCCGCGCGTCGACCAGGACTTCCGCCCGAGGCTCTTGCGGCCGCCCTGGAGGCGCTGGGCGGCGCGCCGGCAAGCCTGGTCTTGACCCTCCTCCACGACCACCTGACCGCGGCAACCGCGCGTGGCCCAGAAGGCGAGGCGGACATCCTGGTCATCGGCGACGCCGCGTTCACGGGCCGCTTCGCGGCGATGTACGAGGCGATCGCCGATCGCGTGGCGGCGACCACGAACGTCAACCTCGCCCGGTACCTCGCCGTCGCGGCCCGACGTTCGGCGGACGAAGCCGCGATCGAGGCGATGCGAGCCGCCGCGCAGCGCGCGTCAATGCCAATCCGCGACGCGATCGCGGAGTCCATCCCACCGGCGCGTGAACGGCGCGATCCCTCTGTTCGACCGTAGAATCGTGGCGGCCATGCACAGCCGCGACTTCGTGAAGCCCGATGGTCGGTACCTCATCCTCTACGGCCGAGAGCCGATCGAGGTACGTGGGCCAATTCCGAGCCCATTCACCGAGCCGCTTGTGGCCGAGCCGCACCTTCGGTGGCATCCTCTCCGCGGCGAATGGATCGCCTACGCCAGCCATCGTCAGAATCGGACGTTTCTGCCACCACCGGAATACAACCCGCTCGGGCCGACGCTCGATCCGTCCGATCCAACCGAATTGCCAGACGGCCACTACGACGTGGCGGTGTTTGCCAATCGGTTTCCAGCGCTCACGGCCGATTCGGCGCACGCGCCAACCGTAGGCGTACCCTCGCGTCCGGCTCGCGGCGCCTGCGAGGTCGTCGTCTTCACGCGTGATCCTCAGCAGTCACTCGGACGCCTCCCGGTGGACGAGATTGCCGGCATCCTTGAAGTGCTCGGGGAGCGCACGCACGAACTCGGAACGCGTCCGGATGTCGCCTACGTCATGCCGTTCGAGAACCGGGGCGCCGAGATCGGCGCGACGATCCACCACCCACACGGCCAGATTTACGCTTACCCGATCGTGCCGCCAATCCCGGCCAACGAACTGGCGAACCAGCGCTACTACTTCGAGCGAGTCGGGCGCGGCCTTCTGGAGGACTTCATCGCCAGCGACACGGCCGATGGCGAGCGCACGCTGTATGCGTCCGATGCCGCCGTCGCGTTCGTTCCGAGTTGCGCTCGCTACACGTACGAGGCATGGATCGCTCCCCGAAAGGCGGCGGCGTACCTTCATTCGCTCGACCCAACCATACGCCGGGAGTGCGCTCGCGCTCTGAAGACGACGCTCCTGGCGTACGACGGCCTCTGGAACCGGCCGATGCCGTACCTCCTGATCTTCCATCAAGCGCCGACGGATGGTCTGTCGCACCCGGAAGCGCACGTTCACATCGAGATCTATCCCGCCTACCGCACGCGCGATCGCCTGAAGTATCTGGCCGGGACCGAGATGGGTGCTGGCTTCTTCACGAGCGATAGCCTTCCGGAGGCGAAGGCCGCCGAACTCCGCGCCGTCGAGGTGGCCCTTGAGTGACGAGCGATTTCACGATCTGTTCGGCGGCGAGCCGAGCGTCCGCGGCAGCGCGGCGGGACGTGTCAACCTGATCGGCGAGCACACCGACTACAACGGCGGCTTCGTGCTGCCCACCGCGATACCTCAGCGGACATCCGTCTGGCTCGCACCGCGCGGCGATCGCGCGGTGCGGATCGCCAGCGCCGAGATCGACCAGGGCGCCGTGCGCGCCTATACGCTCGGCTCCGAGCGTCGTGAGGGGAACTGGACCGACTATGTCCAGGGCGTCACGCGGTTTCTCGCCGAGGAGGGTCACCGCTTCGGCGGATTCGACGCGTTCATCGCCTCGACGGTACCGATCGGGAGCGGTCTATCGTCCAGCGCGGCGCTCGAGGTAAGCATCCTGAACGCGCTGATCGCGGCGTTCGGCTTGGCGCTCGATCCGCCGACGATCGCGCGCATCGGCCGCCGCGCCGAGAACGAACACGTCGGCGCGCGAACCGGGGTGATGGACCAGATGGCCGCCTGCCTCGCCGACGCGGGGACTGCGCTCTTCCTCGATACGCGCGATCTCTCCTACGAGCGCGTGCCGCTGCCACCCGGCGCGGAACTCGTCGTCATCAACTCCGGCGTCAGCCACGACCACTCGCAAGGCGACTACAACGCGCGCTGGGCCGAGTGCGAGGCGGCTTGTCAATTGCTCGGCGTGGCCGAATTGCGCGATATCGCGATCGAGGATTTGGCGCATGTCGAGGCGTTACCCGAGCCACTGAACCGGCGTGCCCGCCACGTCGTGACCGAAAACGACCGCGTGCCGCGCGCCGTCGCGGCGATGAAGGCGAACGATCTGGCCGCGCTTGGCTCGCTCTTCGACGCGTCCCACGCCTCGATGCGCGACGACTACGTCGTGTCGGTTCCGGCGGTCGATCTTCTGGTCGACATCGCTCGAGCCGACGCGGATGTCTTCGGCGCGCGCCTCACCGGTGGCGGCTTTGGCGGTTCGATCGTCGCGCTTGTCCGTCGCGGCGCGGCGAAAGCCGTCGCGGAGCGCGTCACCCGAGCCTACGCGTCGCGTTCGGGGCTGACACCGACAATTCTCGTGCCACCGCGATAGGGCCGCGATGGCCGATGGTTGCCATCTGGCGCGCGGCGAATACCGGCAACGCGCCGCGTGGCCGATCTAGAGGGCCGGCCCAGTAATCGTCTCCGGTCAACTTATTGACAAGTTGACAGTGAGTGATGGAGTCTGTGCTCGGGGCGATAGGCCCGGAGGGTGACGATGCAGCCGGACGTGTGGCGT
>SCUE01000024.1 GCA_004297775.1 Chloroflexota bacterium
GCTACGGTCGCGCCAATCTCGATCTGCTGCGCCGCCGCGTGCGCGCCGCCTGACTCCACGCGTGCTCACCGCCACACAGAATGGCAACGAGCCAGCTTCCCATAACATGCGGGAGAGCCAACTTTCAGACGAAATCGACAACGAGGCGTTGGTGGAGCTGTCGCCGCTATTTCGAGGCGATGTACGCCGAGGTGGGTCGTCTGGCACCCTGCCTTCGCTTCCCTGACAGCCGGAGGTTGAACGCGGCGATGGTACTCGATACCATCGGCCACATGGCTAGATGCACAGCGCCAGTACAGGGCCATCGCACAGCGAGCGGTCGAGCGGCCTGCCCTGCATGCGGTGGCGGCTATGGCCGCTATGGCGGCTACGGGTCGTACTCCCCCTCGTACTCCTACCGGTCCTACTCCCCGTCACCGAGCAGCCGGAGCAGCGTCGGCGCGTCCGCGAGCGGCGCACGTCCGCGCTGGTCGCGACCCGGTTCGTCCGTCTCGTACACGCCTGCCGAGGTGCGAGCACTCACGCCGATCCGACGGAGCGTAGAGACTCGAGTGCCCCTGCCTGACCCCCGGGACGTCTTCCTTTGCCACGCGTGGGACGACCGGCAAGGCGCCGCCAAGGAGCTACACGATCTGCTCGTGTCGCGCGGTGTCTCCGTATGGTTCAGCGAAAGGGACGTCGCCCTCGGCACACCGTTGCTTCGCGAAATCGACAAGGGTCTGGCGAAGTCGCGAGTAGGGATCGTGCTGGTGACCCCTGCGCTGCTGCGCCGTCTTCAAGGAGAAGGCATCGCCGACAAAGAGCTTTCGGCACTCCTAGCGCGTGACCTGCTAGTTCCCATCGTGCACGGCACGACGTATGAAGCCCTCCGCGAAGTCAGCCCCTTGCTCGGCTCGCGAAGCGGCCTGAGCACTGCAGAAGAGCAGATGGCAAACGTCGCGGCCAAGATTGCCGAGCTGATCACCGTCTAGTTCGAGGCGGGTCGCGTGGGCGTCGTTAGTTGCCAGGAGGTGGCCCGATGCTCTCGGTAACGGCGGGTGAAGCCCTCGTGCTGTCAAGGCTCATGAGGCGACGGCGTTCGGGATCCGTCCTTCGTGTCCCACCTCGGCCCCGGCATCTTTGCCGTGGATGTCTCGACACAGGAGCGGACCGCCGGCCGCAGGCGGCCTGACCTCCGCAGCCGCCTACGCGATCTTCGCTCCGACGGGCTAACCGATACGGAGATAGCTGCGCAGCTTGGCGTTTCTCGCCAGCGCGTGTATCAGATAAGTCGAGGCAGGCATCATTGATCGCCCCGCCTGGCGACCGCCGCGATCGTCGGACAGCCTGCAACATGCTGCAACCGCACCGTCCAGATTGGTGGGGCGGGTGTCAGCGCGGCGGAGAGCCTCTATAAAACCCGGGGCACTTCAAAGGCAGTAGACGTACCGATCGGTTTAGTGAAGACTTAAAGGGCGATGATCAAACGCTGGGATCTTCCCTTTGCACTCTCCGTTCTCCTGACAACTTCGTGCCTGTCGGTGCCGACGCCGACACCGGCCTCGTCTCTGAGTCTGACGCCCCTTGCGTCAAGCACATCGATCCCGCCCCCGGTGATTCAAACGGCCGAATCGCGGCGCGCCATAGAGCAGGCAACAGCTCTAGCGAGGCTTCAAGGTCCGCTCTCATCGACCGACAGCGCCACAGCGTTCGCAATTCTGGGGCGTAGGTCAGCGAGTGCTGATGCAACTGGTGTCGCAATCGCTGCCGATATCCAGCGAGTCGAAGCCTTGTACGCCAGGCGGCAGACTGCCGCTTCCTCGACCGCACTGCCGCCAGCTGAAGCTACTGCCGCAGCCCGGCGGCACGCCGCGGCCCTCGATGCGCTCGCTAGCCTCACTGAAGCAATGTATCCGCTAGACTATGCCATGAACGGCCGGTGTGTCGAGAGTTCGTGCGCTGTTCCACTGCTCAGGGAGTCCGCAAAGCGTGTCGATGCGCTCCGCATGCCGTCGAACGCTCAGCCCCAACACTCCGCGCTAAGAATCGAAGTCCATAAGGTTGCGGACCTCGTTGCCCTTCCCGCCTCAGTGACCAGTGTTACCGCCATACACGTCGATGAACAGTTCAAACGGGTGGCCCAAGCGCGTCAAGCGCTCATCCGAGTGCTGGAAGAGAACTAGCGATCATCAGACAACAGTTCGAGCACGACTGCAAGGACACGGGCGGCCGATATCCTCACGAACCGCTTCTACCTGGGGGATCTACCGGGGATCGAACCCGCGACCGTGGCGCCGCGTTACGAGTAGACACGGCAGTCCCACGATCGATGTCAGGCTTGTCCCGAGGGGAATGAGATTCCTGAGCCGCGCCGTAGCTCGATCACGCGCCGAAACTGTTCGAGCGCCTGCGCCGAGCGAGCCCCGGCCAGCTTCTGTTCGGCCGAGGTCAGCAGTCGGTGTGATCCGGCCAGGGCGACATCGGCGCCGTCAACCGGAAACGGCGGTGCGCAGACGAAGAGGACCTCGGCTTCGTCTGCGCCTGGATTGCGGAAGTCCAGCGTCGTCGCCGGCGGGTTCGCGATCGCTTCCCCGGCGCCGAGCGTCCGCGTCAGCGGGACACCTTTCGCGTTCGCCATGGTCACCTCGACGGTGCCGCGCACGACGAACGTCAGTTGCTCCAACGAATAGTGAAAGTGGACGGCATAGCGCGTGCCTGGCGCGAGGTATCCGATCGCCGCGCCCATGAAGGCATCACCCGGCGTTGGCAAGACGCGAACCGGCATGCCATCGGCGGCGACGAAGAGTTCAGATGACACGGCGGCTCAAGTATCGTTCCCACGCGCGCGCGACTCATGGGACTGATGACCGGCTGGCGCCGGACGAGCGCGATCGTTCCCACGCGCGCGCGACTCATGCGTCCTATTCCGCTACACGACCCGACACGTCTACATCGTTCCCACGCGCGCGCGACTCACGCAAATACCTCGGCAGCGCGAGCGCCCCCATGTCATCGTTCCCACGCGCGCGCGACTCATGGCCGTCCTCGCTGCCGCCAGCATCACCGCCGCCGACATCGCGCCCGCGCTGGCGACTCATGGCCACGGGAGAGCCGCGTAGGCTTCCGGCGGCACCAGCGTCGCGCTACCGCCGCGCGGATGCCAGAGCAGCGCGAGACAGCAACCGCCGACCTCCCGGCGCTCGACGACGATCTCGTGCGTGCCAGCCGTGAGCCGGACGCGGAAGTTCGGATCCTCGGCGCCGGCGCGCGAGAAGACGCGTTCTTCCGGGCGCGGCCAGACCTGCGTGCCGTCGATGACGACCCGCGCCGGACTGTCGCTACGCAGCTCGAAGTCGGTGCGCTCGTCGCGCTCGATCGCGAGTTCGGCCTTCCATCGCTGGAGCACGCGAGTTCGGGGAATCGCGCGCTCTCGCAAGGAGAAATCACCGATCACGACGTCGTAGTCGCGCCGCAAGAGTTCGCCGGTATCATCCCGAAGCCAGTCGACGGCGATGCGTGGCGCGCCGGGCCATCTCGATGCCCGTGGACCCGGAAACGCGCTTGCCCGTCCGTCCGCGGCGCCAGTCCAGGCGGCGCCCGGTTCGTCACCCGGTCGCGCCAGGCGCGACCGAATCGAGAATGGGAACGCGCCGGACGACACCCGCGCCTCGCGCGATCCAGCGTCGGAGAGCGCGATCTCGGTCCCACCGAGTCTCGCGACGACCGAGCCGCCCACGGGGACCATCAGCGTGACGGTCGTATCCGCCGGACGTGCCGGGCGCGCCCAGCCTCGCCAGGTCGCCTCGATCGGGAATGCCATTGTCTGCCCAAGGTCGGCCGGGACAGTCAGATCTTCGACCACTCGTTGCTCGCGCCGACCCGTCGCATCGATGACCGTCAGATCGACGCCGGTCAGTCCTCCGAGGCGATCGGGCGGAACCTCGTAGACATACCAGAGCGGAGAGAACGGCACGCTCGGGTCGGGTGACCGTAGCTCCGACCGTCGTCCGCCTGGATAGATGCCTTGAACGACGTCAATCCAAGTCTCGGCCGAGCGATGGAAGACGAATGACACACCGGTGCCGGTTTCGGGCACAGGCAGGCCATCGACCAGGCGCCGGACTTTCTGGTGCGTGACGCGCCGCTGATCGTCGGTCGAGACCGACAGACCAAATTCGAGGTGCTCGTCACCACCAGTTACCAGCGCCAGATGGTGGCCACGCGGCAGTGTGAACACGTAGCGTGCTAACTGACTCTGCCAGAACTCGTGGTCCAACTGGGCGAATGCGCCGAAATAGAGCCAGGTCTGAAATGCCATGGCCGCGGCCAGTCCGAGCGACGCGACGCCAAGCGCGACGCGTCCGAGTCGAACATCGCGCCGCTCGAACCATGCGATCGCGCGATCGGCCGCCAGACCGATCAGGAGCACGGCCGCCGGAAATGCCGGCTGCTGGCGGTGAACGGCCGGCGTTAGCGATGACAACGCCGAGAGAGCGATCGTCCCGGACCAGAACCAGATCGCGATCTGGCGGGTCCGCCAGTCGATCAAGCGAAACATCGCGATCGCCAAGCCGCCGTAGAGGAGCGACGAAAGGGTGAACTCGAACAGCCCGCGATTCCAGACGTAGTGGATCGTGCGCCCCGGTTGGACGCTGTAGGAGAGCAGCGCATCGCGCAGGTGCTCCCAGGCCGGCGCCAGCGCGATCACCTGCCAGGTTCGCGCAAACTCGGCGAGCGCCTGCATAAGCCAGACGATGTGGCCGGAGTCGTGCGCAAACGCGGCTGGTTGGACGTAGTAGGTGACGAGTAGCGGCCCGATTCCGACGAGCGCGCCGATCGTCATCACGCCGATGCCGGTGACGAGCCAACGCCCCCTCAATCGGGGATCGAGGAGCGCAATCAGCGGGCCGATTGGCGCGTAGGCGAGCGCCAGTCGCGCCGACGGGTAGAGGTAGACCGACGCGCCGAGGGCGAGCCCGGCCAACGCCATGCTGGAGACGCTCTTCCGCGCGAGGCCACGCACGAGGAGGAGTGTCACGAGCGCCCAGACGAGCGTTCCCTCGATCGTCGGATCGCCGCGTCTCGAGAACGCCAGATCGGCCGTCATCGTCGCCAGGGCCGTCGCCGCGATCAGCGAGCCACGGAAGCCGATCAGGTAGCGTCCGACGGCGAACGTCAGGCCGACGTTGACGATGCCGATCAGAGCACTGGGGAGGCGCATTGTCGTCAGGCTGGTTCCGGCGACGTCGAAGACCGCTCGACGAACGTAGGACGACACCATGAGGAGACTGCCGATGTCGCGCGGTCTCTGGACGAAGATCGGGAGCCCGACCTCGGCGCGCGTGCGGACGATTGCCATGTCGGGCGTGATGTACTCGTCGTGGTTGCCGTTCTGAAGCGTCTCGAGGCCCGCCAGCCTCAGCGCCGCGGCCAGGACCATAAGCACGATGACGAGCGCCCACTGCCAACGACGGGCGCGCGGAAGTCGCGCCGGCTCATACCAGCCGACGAACCACAACGCGATTCCGCCGAGCCAGATGGGCAGGAGGATCCACGCGCGGATGTCATAGGCGCCGATCGCGAGCCCGAGCAGCCAGAGAAGGATCGCGGCGGACCGCGCGAGCTTTCGTGTGCGCCGAGATTGTGTCAGCGCGATCGGCTCAGGCGACTCCGAATATGGGCGCCCTGGGCTTGCAAAGGTGAAACCGAAGGCCACGCACGCCGCGGCGTACAGCCCGCCCAGGACGAGCAACGTCGGTGAATCAGGCCAGGCGCGTCGAAACGCGAGGTCGGCCACGAAGGGCGTCAGGAGCGCCCCGACCGGCAGCCAGCGCTGCCATCCGACCGTCCTCAGAAACACGCCAGGCCATGATCGTCGCTCGCGCCGCAATTGCGCAGATGGGTGGGATGCGTCGCGTGGGCAGGTGGCGGTGAGGCGGTGCCGCGGGAGCATCGCGCGCAATGGTCCTGCGCAGACGATCGGAGCCGCCCAGTGGCGGCGTCCCGTCCGGGAGACCTCATAGGATCATCGCGCGGCCCGCCAAATGCGGCCCGCATGCCGGGAGGAGTTATCCATGCTGATCGATGACAAGACGCGCGCGTTTCTCGAGGAACCGCGTTGCTGCGTGATGGCGACCATCAACCGCGACGGGACGCCGCAGCAGACGGTGATGTGGTATGCGCTCGATCCGATCGAGGAGGTCATCCATCTCAATTTCACGCGAGGCTGCTTGAAGGAGAGGAACCTGCGGCGGGACAGCCGCATGTCGATCACCGTCGAGGACGGTTTCCGCTACGTCACCTTGGCCGGTCGCGCCGAGATCGTCGAAGATCGCGTCCAGCAGGAGCGTGACGTCAACGAGCTGATCGCGCCGCGCTACATCGGCCAGCGCCTTGGCTCGCGCCGATGGGAAGTCATCCAGGGCAGCGATCGCCTGGGCGTTCGATTGCGCGTAGAGAAGGTCCACGCCCGCGTTTGACGTCGCGGCGCTGGAAGGTGTTGATCCGCTCCATGAACGAAGGGTCCGGCATTCATCCAATGCATATGCACGGATTCCCGATGTTGGTGGTGGCGAAGGACGGGTACCCACAGCCGATGCCTTAGCTGTGCGACACCCTGAATATCGCACCGAGCGAACGCTGTAACGTCATCGTGGAGCCGGATGAACCGGGTATCTGGGCATTCCACTGCCACATCCTGTCGCACGCCGAGACGCCGCAAGGGATGTTTGGCAGTGATGCGCCCCGCGAGGCGCCGTCTGATTTTCGGCCCGGCGCCAGCAAGGTGGACGAGGAATCAGGGTTTATTACGGATGGCAAGTGGCTTTCGACTCAGTACGGTGCGCTGCAACTCGGACCGGGGAGGGACCGATGGTTGCCGCACTGCCTCCGCGGGTTTCGCGCCGTCGCGTGCTGGTTGCCGTGTGCGGATTCGGCGGCTTCGCGCTCGCGTCGGCGTGCGTCAGAATCTCTGGCCCGACCACCGCCCGGACTGGATCGCATCTTCCGCCGCTCACCGCGCCGGAGTCGAGGGCCGGTGCCGCCCCGCAATCCACCGCGAAGCCCTGAGCGTCCGCGGCGCGGCGCCATCAAGCCGACACGCGCAGCGGCTGACCCGGCCGGACGACGACGGGTTGTTCGAACGCGTGGATGCGGTCGCCCACCTCGAGTCGGCGCAGGGTCAGTTCGCCCGCGTGCAGTGTTAGCTTCGCACCGTCGCCGTGGATCGCGACCTCGCCCCAGGCCGTGCCAGCCGTGAAGAAGCAGCGGAAGTCGTCCGCGCTGACCCTCGGCGCGAAGCGCAGACGGCCGGCCGGGGCCGAGTACTGGTAGCCGCTCAACCCGAGGAGCAGAGCCCAGGACGAGAGCGCGCGGGCGTAGTGGTGGCCGCACTCGAACTCGTTCCAGGGGTTGCGGCGCACGCCGTCGTGGCGGGCGCGCACGCCGCGCACGACTTCCAGCCCCGCGTCGACCTCACCCTCGTAGATCAGTAGCCCGGCGACGGCGTACTCGGCGCCGGTCCAGCACTCATCGGCGTAGGGGAAGGGGTAGCGTGGTCGGCCGCCCCGCGGCCATGTGCACTGCAAGAGCGCCGTCTCGTCGTTGACCGCGTAGGCGCGCTGGCAGCTCTCGTGCGTCGCCACGGATGGTCGGAAGTTGTGCCTGAAGATCGCGCGCGCGGCCGAGCGCACATGCTCCTCGGGCAGCAGGTAGCCGAGTCCGACCACGTGCGCGAACCACTGGCCGAGCAACTGGTCGGCCAGACAGCCGGGACCGTACTGGTAGCGCGGCTCCGGCTCTCCATCCCGGATCGCTGTTGGGTGGCGCCGCGGGTAGCGGCCCTTCTGCACCTCCTCCGGCCGCGGCATCCGCACTTGCTGAACGTAGTACTCGCCGTTCCAGAGCTCGCGGTCGTAGCGAGCGCGGCCCGATTCGTAGATGCGGCGGTACTCGTCGGCATCGGGGTCTGCGAGGTGGCGCGCCATCTCCTCGGCCGCGCGCAGCGCGCCGAGATAGAGCGCGCCGCACATCGTGTTCGGGCCGTAGAACTCGATGTCGTAGGTGTTGTGCTGTTCGCCCTCCATCACGCCGTCGCGGTCGGGATCCCAGAGCTTCCAGGCGAACTCGATCGTCTTCTTGGCCCGCGGCCAGAGCCCGCGCAGGTAGGCGTCGTCGCCCGAGATCAACCACTCCCGGTAAAGCTTCATGACGGTGCCCATCTGGCCGTCGGTCGCGGCGACGTAGTTCCACAGCACACCGTCCTGCAACGGCAGCATGGTCCGGAACTTCTGCTCGCCGTCAGGCAACGTGTTGACCTGGTAGTCGGTTAGCCGGACCGACCGTTCGAGCCGCGGGAAGAGGAAGGCCAACGCCTGCTCGTAGTTCCAGACGTGGGTACAGTTCATCGGACAGCAGCCGGCGTTGTCGTCGCAGCCCTCGAAGCCGTGGAAGCGCCCGTCGCCGGTCCGCAGGCCGGTCGTCGTACGGATGATCGACATCTGCGAGGAGACGGCGTCGACGACCTCCTCTGGCAGCGTCGAGCCGAAGAGTGTGTCGCGGAACCGCTCGGTCGTGTGCACCAGATCGTCAAGCCGATCGCAAGCCTCGAGGGCGACCGCCCAGGCGTCGGGCCACTGGGTCGCGTACCAGTTCGTCATGCGCTGGCCGAGCACCGGCTCGCCGCCGGTCTGCTCGCTCGGTCCCCAGTAGTTCACCAGGTTTGGAAGGTGCCAAGCCAGCACGACCGGCAGCTCGACGGTCTGGCGCGGGGCGATGCGCGCGACCAGTCCCAGCGAGCCCGCGTCGGTCTCACCCGGCGGGCTGGGCGTGCCCTCGGTCCGGTCGGGCAGTCGGCCGTCGGCGCTGAAGTCATCCCAGAAGTTCTGGATGTCATCGAACCAGCCGGAGCGCTCCCAGTGTTCGGAGAACGTGACCTCACGCCAGGGCGTCGCGATCGCCATCGTCCCGGCCCCCGGGTGGCCCCCATCGAAGCCGGGCCGCGACATGCGGATACCCCGCGCGCCGGCCGCGTCGGTCCACTGGTTCAGATTGCCGCCGAACTGGGCGTCGCGACGGCCGCGCCGCAACAGCTCGACGCCGTCGTAGCCAACGGCATTCAACTGCGTGAAGGAGAGCGTCGCCTCGATCGGCCGGTCGGTCGGGTTGGTCAGGCGCCAGCGAAAGACCGCGATCGGCATCCCCGAGAGGCGGTCGTCGAACGGGGCGAACGGGTTGAGCGCGTCGAGTTCGACCCCGAGCGGCAGAGCCTCGTCGTGGAAACGGATTCGGGCGGTTGGGTATGTGCCGACGAATGTCGCCTCGCCGAGCCGGGGCAGACCGGAGACGCTCCAAGGCGACAAGCCGCGGTCGCCGACGAACGGGGGTAGGAGCTGCCGCTCGAGGATCCGCGCGATCGGCTGACCGCCCTCGGGCCGGCACCAGAGCGCGAAGAACGTGCAGGGCAGGTTCCGCCCCTTGGCCGGGCGGTTGAAGATCTCCCAGTCGCGGAGATCGCCGCGTCCGCCGAGGGAGACGGTACCGGTGCCGATACCGCCGAGCGGGAAGGCGATCTCCTTGAGGGCCGCGCCCATGTACGCGCGGGCGCGGGTGGTTACGTCGGCAGTGGCTGCGTTCGGCATGGTCGTCCTCCGGATCAGTTGGGATTGGCGCGGCGCCGGCCATCGAGCCGGCCTAGTTGCAGCAAGGTGTTGTTGGCGGTTAGCACGGCCAGAGCCGGCAGCGTAGCCAGCAGCGTGCCGGGCCCGAGCCAGGTCAGGGCGACCAGCGCGAGCGCGCCCGCGCCGAGCATCCCGAGCGTCGCGCCCGGCGCGGCCGCCGCGAGTCCCAGGCCGACCCGCGCCGCCTCGGGCACGCGCAGGTCGCCGAGCGCCAGCAGGGGAAACGCGTACACATCCGCCGCCAGCAGGGCGAGCAGCCCGGCGGTCGCGAGCGCAAGGAGCGGCACGCCGCCGGCCTCGCCATCGCCGGCCGCGCGCAGCGTGCGCTCGAACGCCCACGCGAAGCCGGCCGTCGCGCCGCCGAGCAGCGCCGCGTGCCCGTAGAGGCGCCGCGCGGCCGAGACGACCCCGACCGGCGAGGCGGCCTCGTCGCGCGCCACGCGTCCGGCCACTTCGAGTAGGCCGACCCAGGCCGGCGCGCCCGCGAGCGCGCACAGCAGCGGCGCCACGCCCTCGGCCCCGAGCGCCACGGCCGCCAGCCACGGAAGCGCCAGTCCGAGTGCCAGCAACGTCGCCATCAGCAGAGTTCCCACCTCGTCGCGCAACTGCCGGATGCACACCGCCACGTAGGTCCCGTCCGTTGGCGCGGTCATCCCTTGAGGCCGGTCAACGTGATTCCCTCGATCAAATACCGCTGGGCGACCAGAAACAGGATCAGCACCGGCAAGATCGCGAGCGAGATCCCGGCCATGATCGCCGAGATGTTCCCGGTCCCCATGTAGCCTCGCAGGATCGTGAGCCCGACCGGCAGTGTCATCTGCTCCCAGTTTGAGAGGAAGAGCAACGGCCGGAAGAACTCGTTCCAATGGAAGTTGAAGGCGAAGATCGCCAGCGTCGAGAGAGCCGGCCCGGCCAAGGGTAGGAAGATGCGGCGGAAGATCGTGAAGAAACCGGCGCCGTCAATCCGGGCCGCGTCCTCAAGCTCGCTCGGGATCGTGAGAAAGAACTGCCGCAGCAGGAAGACCCCGAAGGCGCTGACGAGCGACGGGACGATGATTGACTCATGCGTGTCGAGCAGCCCGAGCAAGCGAATCAGGATGAAGATCGGGATGATCGTGACCTGGATCGGCACCATCAGCGACGAGAGCAAGACAATGAACAGCAGGTCACGCCCCGGGAAGCGCAGCCGCGCGAAGGCGAACGCGGCCAGTGAGCAAGTCGCCAACTGCCCGAGCGTGATCACGGTCGCAATCTTGAGACTGTTGATCGCGAACTGCACGAACGGTAGTTGGTCCATCACTGCCCGGTAATTCTCGAAATGGATCCGAGTCGGCAGCCAGCGCGGCGGAATCGAGAACGACTCGCCAGCGTCGCGCAGCGAGGTCGAGAACATCCATACGAACGGCATCATCATCAGGACCGCGCCGACCAGCAGGATGCCGACCACGACCACGTCGACCATCGGCACTCGCGATTCGGCCCGTCCGCGCGCGGCGTCCTGGGCGATCGGTACGGAACTCACTGGTAGTGCACCCACGCGCGACCGAGCCGAAACTGCACGATGGTCAAAAGCAGAATGACGAGGAATAGTGATAGGGCGACCGTGGAGGCGTAGCCCATACGGAAGAAGCGGAAGCCATTCTCGTAGATGTACATCACGACGGTGCGACTGGCGTCGCCGGGCCCGCCGGTGGTCATGATGAAGGCGGCGTCGAAGATCTGGAAGCCGTTGATCATGCTGATGATCACGGCGAAGAACATGGTGCTCGAAAGCATCGGCAGGGTGATCCAGCGGAAACTAGCCCAGCCGCCCGCGCCGTCGATCGCGGCGGCCTCGTAGAGGTGGCGCGGGACGTTCTGCAGGCCGGCCACGAAGAGCACGAAGTTGAAGCCGACCGCCTTCCAGACCTGTAGGATCACGATCGACCAGATCGCCCAGGCGCTCGAGGTCAGCCAGGGCACCTTCGGCAAGCCGAGCTGGGAGAGGTAGTAGTTCACGATCCCCAGGTCGGTGTTGTACAGGAACGTCCAGATGATTGCGACCGAGGCGGTCGAGGTCAGGACCGGGAAGAAGTAGGCGGTGCGGAGCAGGTAGCGGAAGACGGCGTGCATGGGTCGGTTGATCGCGACCGCTAGCGCGAGCGCGAGCAGCACGTCAATCAGCGCCCAGGCAACCACGTAGGTCAGCGTGTTCCGGTAGACGACGCGCAGCCGCGCGTCCTCGAACGCGCTCTCGAAATTAGCCAGCCCGGCGAAGCGGGGCGGCGAAAGGATGTCGTAGTCAAACAGCGACAGCCCAATCGCGGCCACTAGCGGCCCGGCCACGAAGACCAGGAACCCGACCGCGGTCGGGAAGAGAAAGAGATAGCCAGCGGCGGCCTCGGCTCGCGCGAGCCGAGGCCGCCGCCGCGCCGTCACGGCCACCGCGCCTACTTCAGCAGCGCGCTCTTGACGTTCCACTCCTTGGGCCGCTTGGCCAGCGTGTCCGAGATCTCCTTGTGCGCCGCCTCCATCGCGTTCTTCGCCGGCTGCTCGTTCGCTAACACGACGCCGAGGTAGCGACGGAAGATCGACTCGACGACGTTGTACTCCGGCGGCGACGGGACGGGTCGCGCGTTCGGGGCCTCAATCGAGTCGTAGTAGAGCTTCCAGTTCTTGGGCGGGCGTTTGGCCATGGACTTCTCGTCGTAGGCGACCGACCGGCGGCCAGGAATACTCGATCCCAACTCGGCGAAGTACTCGAACACCTCCTTGTTGGTCAGGTACTTCACCCAGGCCCAGGCCGCGTCCTGCTTCTTGGTCGCCTTCATGATCGGGAAACCGCCGACGCCGAACTCGGTGACCTGTTCTCGGCCCTTCGGCCAGGCGACGACGTTGTACTCGCCGCTGAACTTCTGCTGGTCGAGGTAGAGGACCGGCCATCGGCCGCCGCCCATCATCGAGATCTTGCCGCTCACGAACAGGTTCTGATTGTCGTTGTTGTTGTTCGGCGGCTTGGGTGAGACTTTGTGCTCCCAGACCAAGTCGCGCATGAACGTGATTGCCTCGATCAGTTTCGGGTCGTTGGCGTTCGACTTCGCCCAGTCGTCGCTGAGCAAGTTCGAGCCCGAGTTGAAGATCCAAGGCATCGCGGCCGCGAAGTACTGGATCGCGAAGCCGAAGCCATAGCGTTCGGGGTCGCCGCCGCCGGGCGGCCGCTTCGTCAGCTTCTTGGCCGTGTCGAGGAACTGGTCGAACGTCCAGTCGCCCTTCGGCTCGGGGATTCCAGCTTCCTTGAAGTGCCCGACATTGTAGAAGATCACCATGTTGTTCCAGTCGAGCGGAAACTCATAGGTCTTCCCCTCGACCACGAACGTGTCGAGCAGCCGCTGGTTGACGTCCTTCTTGAACTCGTCGATCTCCTTGTCGCCCTTCATCAGATCGTCGTAGGGCAGGGCCAGCCCCTTGGAGACAAAGAGGAGCGTACCCTCGATCGCGACGCGCACGACGTCCGGCGGGTTGCCGCCCGCGATCTGCGTCGCGAGCTTGTCGAAGTACTCGCCCCAACTGTCGCCGGCGATCGGCGTGTACTTGACGGTGTACTGCGGGAACTTCTGGCTGAAATCGCCGCCGACCTTCTCCCAGAGTGGACGATCGGCGCCGGCCGAATAGTTGGCGTAGGTGATCTCGGTCACGGCCTTGCCGGGGGCCGGCGCGGCGGCGACCGGCTTAGGAACTTCAGTCGGCTTCGCGGCTTCGGCCGGCTTGATCGCGGCGGCAGCCGGCTTCGGCGCCTCGGTCGGCTTGGGGACCGGTGTCGGGTTGGCCGCCGGCGTGCAGGCCGCCAGTACGGCCGCGCCGGCGCTGAGCGCCGGCGAGCAGCGCACGGCGCGAGGTCGGACAACCGAGCGAGGACACGATACTTGCGCGGACCATCTGCTTCTCCTACGTTGCTCTGGCTAGCCGCTAGGATCGTGGCGGGCCGGTCGACGGCCGGACGACCAGATCCGTATCACGCAGCGTCACGTCGCCCGCCATCGCGACTCATACTGCCGTTGAAATAAAGTGACTGGCAAGCGCTACTTTCACAGTGTTGCTACCAGTTGACAGACCCGTACGATCCCGAGATCGATCGCATACTGGCGATCGAGCTGACTGCGCTGTCACGCGTCACCGCCTCGATCGGCGCGTAACAGCGCATCGCGGCGATGAGACTGAAGCTGCCTGCGCGTTGCCGTACTCGGATCCCAGGTTCGCGCTGTAATCGCGGAGGCGATTGAGCGCGGTGACGTACGCCGGCGCGAGGCCGAGACGATGACGGCAAGAGTGTAGCGGCCTGTAGCACGATACGCTACACTCTGGGAAATGAACCGGGTCATCGCCCAGCGTGACTTGCGAAACCAGAACGCTCAGATACTCGCGGCTGTCGAGGCGGGAGCCAGCTTCGTCGTGACGCGCAATGGCACACCGGTGGCCGAGTTGCGCCCACTGACGCGAGGCCGGCGCCTCTTCGTTTCGCGGGCCGACATCGCCGCATCGGCGGCGGCGGGTCCCCGTATCGACGCAGCGGCGTTCCGACGCGATCTCGACACTGCGATCGACCAGGGGCTGGTCCGTGAGTGACGGGCTGGCCGATACGTCGATCATCATCGACTGGGATAAACCAGCCGTGCTCGTGGCGCTGCCCGACATGGTGGCGATCTCGACCATCACCCTGGCCGAACTCGCGGCTGGACCCCATCTGGCGCGCGACCCGCTGGAGAGAGCCCGCCGCCAGACGCGCCTGCAGCAGGTCGAATCGCTCTTCGACCCCCTGGGCTTCGACATCGCGGCCGCGCGGAGTTTCGGTCAGGTGGTGGCCGCCGTCACGGCGGCTGGTCGATCGCATCGTTCGCGCGTCGCCGACCTGCTGATCGCGGCCGTCGCCCACGCGAACAGCCTGCCGCTCTACACGCGCAATCCCCAGGACTTTGTGGGTCTGGACGCCCTCATCACCGTCAAGGCGATCTAGCGGCAGGATCGAGGGAAGCGGAAATGACGGTAGATGAATCCGCCACTGCGGCGTCTTGCTGGGCGGCGCCTTCGCGCTGGGCGCGCAAGCAGGCACCAGCCCGGCGAATCAGACGGTCGCGGCCTGCGCGTGGGCGTACTCGGATCCCAGGTCCGCGCTGTGGTCGCGGAGGCGATTGAGCGCCGTCACATAGGCTCGCGCGCTGGCGACTACGACGTCGGTATTTGCGGATTGGCCGCTGTAGACGCGGCCCTCATGCTGTATTCGCACGGTCACTTCGCCCAAGGCGTCGATGCCGGCCGTGACCGCCTGCACGACGTATTCGTTGAGCCGCACCTGGACGCCGACGATCCCGTCGATTGCCTTGTACGCCGCGTCGACCGGGCCGGTGCCGGTCGCGCTCCGCGTGACGACCGATCCATCCGGCGCAATCATGCGCACCGTCGCGGTCGGCACCGCGTGATCGCCGCAGATGACCTGGATGTGATCGAGGCGGAATGTCTCGTCATCGGTCCGCATCTGATCCGATACCAGGGCCTCGATGTCGCGATCGGTGATGTCGCGCTTCTGATCGGCGAGCTGCTTGAACCGCATAAATGCGCGGTTGAGGTCCTCGGTGTCCAGGTGGTATCCGAGTTCTTCCAGCCGCTGCTTGAACCCGTGCCGACCGGACAGCTTGCCGAGAACGATCGCCGACTCGGCCAGACCGACGTCCTTCGGATCCATGATCTCGAATGTCGTCCGCTCCTTCAGGACGCCATCCTGGTGGATGCCAGACATATGCGCGAACGCGTTTGCGCCGACGATCGCCTTGTTCGGCTGGACGACCATGCCGGTCCGGCTCGAGACGAGGCGGCTGGTGCGATAGATCTGAGTCGCGTCGATGCGTGTGTCGACGCCGAAGACATCGCGGCGCGTCCGCAGCGCCATCACGACTTCCTCGAGGGAGGTGTTTCCGGCGCGCTCGCCGATACCGTTGATCGTGCACTCGATCTGACGCGCGCCAGCCTTGACCGCCGCCAGGGAGTTCGCGGTCGCGAGTCCCAGATCGTCGTGACAGTGGACTGAGATGACCGCCTTGTCGATGTCACGGACGTTCGCGAGGATCGCGCGGATCAGGTTTCCGTACTCCTCGGGATAGGCGTACCCGACCGTGTCGGGAATATTCAGCGTGCGCGCCCCGGCCTCGATCGCGATCGACAGCATCTCGAAGAGATAGGCCGGATCGGACCGGCTGGCGTCCATCGGCGAGAACTCGACGTCGCTGAGGTACTTTGCCGCGCGCCCGACCATCGCGCGGGTCATGTCGAGCACTTCGTCGCGCGACTTCCGCATCTGATGCGCCAGGTGGATGTCGGACGACGAGACGAAGACGTGGATGCGGGGGCTCTCGGCCTTCTTGACGGCATCCCAGCATCGATCGATGTCCGCGGCCACGCCGCGCGCCAGACCGGCGACACCGGCATTCTTGATCTTGTCGGCGATCAAGCTGACGGCGTCGAAATCGCCCTGCGACGTGATGGGAAACCCGGCCTCAATAGTGTCGACGCCGAGTCGTTCGAGCTGTAGGGCGATCTCGAGCTTCTCCTCGACGTTGAGCGTCGCGCCGGGCGACTGCTCGCCATCCCGCAGCGTCGTGTCGAAAATCCGTACGTGATCGCCCATCCTCGTATTCCTCACTCTCTTGTCGCGAGGCACGACCGAATGCCGTGCCTCGTATGCGTTCGCGTGCTAGGCGCGCTTCTTGAGCCACGGCATCATCGCCCGTAGCTCCTTGCCGATCGTTTCGATTTGGTGATCCGCGTTCTGGCGACGCGTGGCCATGAAGTTCGGTCGGCCGACCTGGTTCTCGAGGAGCCAGTTCTTCGCCCAGGTGCCATCCTGAATGTCGCGCAGGATGGTTCGCATGTTCTCGCGCACTTCGGCGGTGATGATTTTTGGGCCAGCCGTGTAGTCGCCGAACTCGGCCGTGTCCGATACCGAATAGCGCATGTAACTGAGACCGCCCTGGTAGATGAGATCGACGATCAACTTCGTCTCGTGCAGGCACTCGAAATACGCCATCTCGGGCGGGTATCCCGCCTCGACGAGCGTCTCGAAGCCAGCCTTGATGAGGGCGGATATGCCGCCGCAGAGGACGGCCTGCTCGCCGAAGAGGTCGGTCTCGGTTTCGTCGCGGAACGTCGTCTCGATGACGCCGGCACTGGTGCCGCCGATGCCCTTGGCGTAGGCGAGCGCGTTCGGCAGGGCGTTGCCGCTGGCGTTCTGGTGAATCGCCACCAGCGTCGGCGTGCCGACTCCCTGGGTGAACATCTCGCGGACGATGTGGCCCGGACCCTTCGGCGCGATCATCGCGACGTCCACGTCGTCCGGCGCCTGGATCTGGCCGAAGTGGATCGTGAAGCCGTGCGCGAATAACAGAGTCTTGCCAGCCCTCATCCGCGGACGGATCTCGCTCTGGTACAGCGATCCCTGGGTCTGATCGGGCACGAGCATCATCACGAAGTCGGCCTGCTCGGCCGCCTCGGCGACGGTCGTGACGTTCAGGCCGGCGTCACGGGCGCGATCCCACGATTTCGACCCCTTGTAGAGGCCGACGACGACGTCGAGTCCGCTGTCCTTCAGGTTGAGCGAGTGCGCGTGGCCCTGGCTGCCGTAGCCGATCACGGCGATGCGCTTGCCTTTGAGCCGGTTCAGGTCCGCGTCGGCGTCGTAGTAGATGCGAAGTCGGTCGGTCATTTATCCAGCTTCTCCTGTGAGATCAATCGTGGCCTTCTTGCTTGGAGCTTCGCGCCGTTGGCCATCGGCGCGTCGGTGCGGGTGTCCGGTCGCCAGCTCGGCCGCGTCGGGTGCGCGCTCGACGTTGACTGCGCCGCGTGCCATCGCGACGCGTCCGGTCCGGACCATCTCCTTGATGCCGAACGGCCGGAGCAGGCGTGTGAAGTCGTCGATCTTCTCTTCGTCATCCGCCATCTGGACGACGACGGAGTCGTGGACGATGTCGACGATCTGAGCGCCGACGATTCCGGCAATCTGGACGATCTCGGCGCGTGTATCGCGGTTGGCCGCGACCTTGATGAGCGCCAGGTCGCGCAGGATCGTCTTGTCGCCCGTCAGGTCGCTGACCTTCAAGATGTCGATGATCTTGTAGAGCTGCTTGACGACCTGCTCGACGTCGTTGGCCGACCCGTCGACCACGACAGTCATGCGCGAGACGTGAGGCAATTCGGTGTGACCGACGGTCAGGCTCTCGATGTTGAACGCGCGGCGGGAGAACATGTTGACGACCCGGTTCAAGACGCCGGGCTTGTCCTCCATCATCGCGACGACGGTGTGCTTCACGTAGGCTGCTCCTGTCCTAATCGCGATCGGAGGGTTCGAGCATCATGTTCGCGATCGAGCCTCCGGGTGGAATCATCGGGTACACGTTCTCCTCGGCGATGACCTGGAGATCGCACAACACCGGGCCGTCGAACGCCTGCGCCTCGGCGATGACCCTACGGCCCTCCTCGGGCGTCGTCGCGCGCAGCGCCTTGATGCCGTACGCCTCGGCCAGCTTTACGAAGTCCGGGCCGCCCAGGTAGGACGACGAGTAGCGCTTCTCGTAGAAGATCTCTTGCCACTGCCGGATCATTCCGAGATAGCCGTTGTTCATCAGCGCGATCTTCACACCGATGCGCTCCTCGGCGATCGTGGCGAGCTCCTGCGAGGTCATCTGGAAGCCGCCGTCGCCGACGATCGCCCAGACAGTGTCGTTCGGCTTGGCGACCTTCGCGCCCATCGCGGCCGGTACGCCGAAGCCCATCGCCCCGAGACCGCCGGACGAAATGAAGCTGCTCGGCTTGTCGTACCAGAAGTGCTGCGCCGCCCACATCTGATGCTGGCCGACATCGGTCACGATGATCGCGTCGCCCTTCGTCGCCTCCCAGATCATCCGTATGGCGGCTTGCGGCAGGAACTGGCTGGTCGTTCGGATATGCGTCAGCGGCATCTGCCGCTTCCATTCCTCAACCTCGGCCAGCCATTCGGTGTGCTGGTTTGGCCGAACCTCATCGGCCAAGCTTGCCAGCACGCGTTTCGCGTCGCCGACGATCGGTACGTCAGTTTGAACGTTTTTTCCGATCTCGGCCGGGTCGATGTCGATGTGGATGATCTTCGCGTTCGGGGCGAACGACAAGACCTTCCCGGTGACGCGGTCGTCGAATCGCTGGCCGACCCCGATCAGAACATCACATTCGTCGATGGCTTTGTTGGAGTAACCCGCGCCGTGCATGCCCGGCATCGCCAGCGAGAGCGGATGCGATTCTGGAAACGCGCTCAGGCCGAGCAGGGTGCAGATGACCGGCGCTTCGATCTTCTCGGCCAATCGGAGCAATTCCGTCTGTCCGCCCGAAATCGTGACACCCTGTCCGGCCAGGATGATCGGCTTTCGCGCGTGGTCGATCAGCGCCGCCGCCGCGCGAATCTGCTTCGCGTTGCCGGTCAGATTCGGCTTGAAGCCGGGCAGATCGACCTTGTCCGGGTAGTGGAAGGTCGTCTCAGCTTGGAACACGTCCTTCGGAATGTCGATGAGAACTGGTCCGGGACGGCCGGTCGAGGCGATGTGGAAGGCTTCCTTGACGACGCGCGCCAGATCCTCGACCCGGGTCACGAGGTAGTTGTGCTTGGTGATCGGCATCGTGATGCCGACGATGTCGGTTTCCTGGAAGGCGTCCTTGCCGAGGACGGTCGTTGAGACGTTGCCGGTGATGGCGACCATCGCGACGGAGTCCATCATCGCCGAGCAGATGCCGGTGACGAGGTTCGTCGCGGCTGGTCCGGAGGTGGCCAGGCAGACGCCGACCCGGCCAGAGGCGCGGGCGTAGCCGTCGGCCGCGTGTGCGCCGGCCTGCTCGTGGCGCACCAGGATGTGGCGAATCTCCGGGTAGTCGAGGAGTACGTTGTAAAGGGGGAGTACGACGCCGCCGGGGATGCCGAAGATCGTGTCGCAGCCTTCGCGAATCAGCGATTCGCAGAGGATGCGCGCGCCGGAGAGGCGCTGGCCCTCGTTGCGGCCTTTCTGATGGATCTCTGGCTGTGGTGGATGAGAAATCGCCATTGTGCCTACTCCCCCGTCTCGCGCATGAAAAAAACCCGTCCCGAAAAGGGACGGGTTCCGAAAGAATCCCGCGGTGCCACCCTGGTTGACCGTCGCCTGCGCGACAGCCCGCTCAGCGGCGTTCTAACGGACGCCAGTCGCCCTCGCGGGCCGCTCCGGGGCGAGTTCGAAAACCTTTCGCCGCCGGGTTTCCACCAACCCCGACTCTCTATCGGCGCGAGACTCTCTACTACTCCCCATCGACGCGAATCGATGCGATTGAGGGCGACTCTATCAGCCGGCGATTGCGGGAGTCAACCGGGCGAAGTGCCTCAAGAGAACGTTACCGACAGGAGGGTGAGTACCTCAGAACGGGATGTGCCTGAGCGTCTGTCGTGGCGCAACCAAACAGCGGCGACGGAGCTACATGCGACGACAAACACGAGAGGAAGTGACGGCATGCGCGCGGAGCACGTCAACCGGGCCAGCAGCGTAGGAATGATCGGTCTGTCCCTTTCGGCGTTGCTTACGGTGCTTACCGGCGCGCTGGTTGCGGTGATTGGCGATCCCAACCCGTTTCGCCAATCGGATGAAGGCACGGGGGCACATATTTTTCAGCTATTGATCGTGGCGTTGGTCCCGACGACCTTACTTTTCGTCTCCACTGCGGATTGGACCCGGCCTCTGCGAACCGCGCGACCGCTCGCGCTCTCGACCGTCACGCTTGTTCTCGCGTTCGGGACCCTGTACTACTTCGAGCATTACTGAACCGCGAACCGACCACCGTGGTCGTAAGGTACCGCCGAAGGATGACCGAAGTCGCAACATCGGTTGGCCTTACGGTAAGCGCGCGCCAGGTAGGGGTTAACCCTGGTCGACGGTCCGGCGATGGTCGTATCCGCTGCTACCATCGCCGACGCAATGGCCCGCGAGCGATTGGCGTTGCTCGCCGGGTTCTTTCTCGGCTCGTTCGCCTGGAACGTCTGCTGGCCGTTCCTGCCGTTGCGGGTGCAGGAGCTCGGCGTCGGCAGCCTGGCCGAGGTGGCCCGCGTATCCGGCTTCCTGGCCGGCGGATCGCAGCTCATCACCGCGTTCCTGGCGCCGTGGTGGAGCCTCCTCGGCGAGCGATACGGCTACCGCCGCCAGATCATCCGCGCGCACCTGGGCATGGGCGCGGCGATGGCCGCGATCGGCCTGGCGCGCGTGCCGCTCGAACTCATCGGCGCCGGCGCCATGCTCGGCGCGCTCGGCGGCAACTACCCCCACTACATGGCGCTCGTCGCGATGCGCGCGGCGCCGTCGGACGTCGGCCGGGCGATCGGCGATCTCCAAGCGGCGGGACAACTCGGCGCCACGCTCGGCCCACTTCTCGGTGGATTCGTCGCGAGCCAGTTCGGGGTTGGCGCGGCGTTCGTCACGTCACTGGCGATTTCCGCCTTCTCGGCGATCCTGATCCTCTCGTTTGTCACTCCGGATGATCGGTCGGCGCGCACCCGCGCCACGTCCGGCGGGATTCGCGCCGCGTTGGTCGATCCTCGACAGCGTTGGCTCATGGCGCTTCTGGTCGTCGGTGATTCTGGAATCCAGGGACTGCGTCCGCTGATCCCGGTCGTGATCGCCTCCCGCGTCGGCGACAATCCGTCGGTCGTGGCGGCGGTGACCGGACTCGTCGCGACGCTCGTGACGGGCGGCGGCGTCCTCTCGGCCATCGTCGTCGGCCGGGTGGCGCGACGCGCCCATCCGCGCTCGATCCTGCGCGTGACACTGCCGATTGCCTGCCTTCTGGCCGCCTCGATCCCGCTGACGGACGGCCTCCCAGAACTGATCGTGATCTGGACCCTTCTCGGTGTCACCGGCGGAGCGCTCTCACCGTGCGTGTTCGGCTGGCTCGGTCGGCACGCGACCGGCGGCGGCGGATTCGCGCTCCTGGCCAGCACAAGCATGCTCGGATTCGCGATCGGTCCGGCCGTGATGGGGCAACTGACCGTCTATGGAATGGAGTGGCCATTTCGCGGCGCCGCGATCTCGACCGCGCTGGCGGCGATCCTGGTAATGGCGCGACGCGAGCGCGCCATATAATGTCGAGACGTGTCGGTTGAGGTCCGGGGGCCCGGATCAGCCGCCGGGCAGGTTCCGGCCGTGATTTCCGAGGCCCGCCAGCATGACACCGCGCGGGAATTGCGGCGTCGCGAGCGCGTGGCGTGGGCGATCCTGTTGAGCGCGGCCGCGCTGTTCGTGGCGTTTGTCGTGGCGGTTGTCGGCGGCGCGGCCTGGTATCGGGAAGCCGCGATGACGGCGCGATCGGCCAGCCTGGACGAGATCATCGGCGGCACTGTCCTGTACCAATCGGAACAACTCGTGCGCGAGGCAGTCGCGGCGAAGGGCCAGAAGCTGCAGGACGGCGATCGCCTACGCACCGCCGGTGACGGCCAGGCGCTCGTGTCGCTCCCGGACGGATCGGTCATTCGCCTCTGGCCCGAGACGGCGATTCAGGTTCGCCAGTTGCGCTCGTCGACCTACACGGCCAACAACACCGCGATCGTCCTCGTGCTGCTGAATGGCCACGCGCGATTCGATGTCGCGTTGACACCGACCCTCGAACGTCGCTTTGAGCTCATCACGCCGCACGGCCGGGCGCTTCTGCGTGAAGGGAACTACCGGGTCGAGGTCAGCGGCTGGGGGAGCGAGATCGCCGTGCGCTCGGGTTCGGCGACCGTGACAGGGCGCGACGAGTCGGTCGAGGTGCTGCGGCAGGAGCGCACCGTCGTCCTCCCGAACGCCACTCCGACGACGCCGGGCGCGGCGCTGCGCAATCTGATCCAGAACGGCGACTTCCGTCTCGGGTTCGAAACCTGGCAACGTGGCAGCCGCAACGAGGAAGACGGCGTGTTTGGGCAGACGCAGATCGTCGAGGAAGAGGGCCGGTACGCCGTGCGGCTTCGCCGCTCCGGCAGCCGGCGGCACGGCGAGGCCTTCATCCACCAAGCGGTCAATCGCGACGTGCGGGACGAGTCAATCCTCCGACTGACGCTCGATGCCAAGGTGGTCAGCCAATCGCTCTCGGGCGGCGGCGTTCTCGGCAGCGAGTATCCGCTGATGGTCCGCGTACGCTATCGCGACGCGTTCGGTAGCGAGAACTCGATCGTGCGCGGTCTGTACGTATCGAACCCGGACGGACGCCCGACGACGTACGGTCTGGCCGTGCCGGCGAAGCAGTGGCTGCCGATCACGATCGACCTGTTCGACGTTCAGCAGGTCCAGCCGCGCCCGGCCCACATCCTCTGGATCGAAGTCGAGGGCAGTGGGTGGGAGTTCGAATCGTTGGTAACCGGGGTGCAGTTGCTTGCCGAGTAGTTTTCGTTCGGGGACGCCCTGCGCGAAAAACTCGCCCTTGGACGCCCTCACGCTGGCCCTCTCCCATTGCGCAGGAACTGCGCAGGGAGAGGGGACGACGACGGCGAAGGAACTGCCTTAGGGCTCGTCCCGCAATAACCGTGTCGGACTCGCGCTCGCCACGAGATCGATCCGGCCCGGCATCTGCTGTGGTTATTCGGGGACGAGCCCTTAACTGACGTCGCGCGTCACGGTGCTGACGCCGCGGACGCCCTCCAGTTTCGAGAAGATCCGGCCAAGGGTCCCGATGTCCGATATCTCGAGCGTGGCGCGAATCGTGCAGGTTTGGTCGCGGTGCGACTGCGACACGACATTCGTCATATTGATCTTGTCTTCCGCCACGACTGTGGCGACATCGCGTAACAGCCCATCGCGGTCCCATGCTTCGAGTCGAATCTTGACCGGGTAGGTCATCTTGCCGCGTCCCCAGTCGACCGCGACGAGCCGCTCGCGCTCGTCCTCAGCCGCGATGTTCGGGCAATCCGCGCGGTGAACCGTGATGCCGGTGCCGCGGGTGGTGTAGCCGATGATCGGCTCGCCGGGCACCGGGTTGCAGCACCGCGCGACTCGGGTCAGGAGATTCCCAACGCCGCCGACCTCGAGTCCGACCGGCGCGATCGTCGAGCGTGGCGTCGGCTGCGCAACGGTGCTCTCGGTCGCCGACTCGGTGTGGTCGTCGAGCAGCTTGAGCGCGACCGACTGAGGACTGATCTCGCCGCACCCGATCGCGACCAGGAAATCGTCGACGCGCTCGAACTTGAAGAGCGTCGCGAGCTCCTCGTGACGCGTCTTTGACAGGCCGAGTCGAGCCAGTTCCTTGTCGAGCACCTCGCGACCGCGCGCGAGATTCTCGTCCCGCTGCTGGCGATGGAACCACTGCCGAATCTTGTCGCGCGCGTGGGCGGTGTGAATGAAGTTGAGGTTTGAATTCAGCCAGTCGCGACTGGGGCCCTTCGGGTTCTTCGACGTGAGGATTTCGAGGATCTCACCGTTCTTGAGCGTGTAATCAAGCGGCACGATACGGCCATTGACCTTTGCGCCGACGCAACGGTGACCGATGTCGGTGTGAATGCGATAGGCGAAGTCGAGTGGCGTGGCCCCGGCCGGCAGCTCGCGAATCTCGCCTTTCGGCGTGAACACGTAGACCTGGTCGCGGAAGACATCGGTCTTGAGGCTCTCGACGAACTCCTGAGCCCCTCCGACGACATCGCTCTGCCAGTCGAGCAACTGACGAACCCAGGCGATCTTGTTCTCATACTTCTCGTCGCGCCGGCCGCCCTCCTTATACCGCCAATGCGCCGCGATGCCGTATTCGGCGAGCCGGTGCATTTCATGCGTGCGGATCTGGATTTCGAGCGGGCGCCCCGAAGGGCCTATGACTGTCGTGTGGAGAGACTGGTACATGCTGTCTTTCGGCATCGCGATGTAGTCGTCGAACTGGCCTGTGATCGGTGGCCACAGATGATGGACGATGCCGAGCGCGTGGTAGCAGTCCGCGTTCGTTTCGACGATGACACGCACCGCGAGCAGGTCGTAGATGTTCTCGAACTCGACGCCGCGGCTCTGCATTTTCCGCCAGATGCTGTAGATGTGCTTTGGCCGACCGACGATCTCGGCGGCGATTCCGGCCTGACGCATGAGGTCTGCCAACAGGGCCTTCGCCTGGGCGATGTCTCGCTCGCGCTGGACGCGCCGTTCCTTCAGCCGCCGGGCGATGTCGCGGTATGTCTCCGGATCGAGATGCCGAAACGAGAGATCCTCGAGCTCCCACTTGATCTGCCAGATGCCGAGGCGGCTGGCGAGCGGCGCGTAGATATCGAGCGTCTCCTGCGCGATGCGGCGCTTCTTCGGCGTCGGCATGTGGTCGAGCGTGCGCATGTTGTGGAGCCGGTCGGCCAGGCGAATGAGGACGACGCGGATGTCCTGAGCCATCGCGAGGAACATCTTGCGAACGCCCTCGGCGGCGCCCTCGTCGCGCGCGGCGATGCTCTGCGCCGGATCGACGAGCCGTCCTTCCGCCTCGCGCAGGCGCGTGACACCATCGACCAGGGCGCCGATCTCCGGGCCGAACTCTTGCTCGATCGCCTTGATACCGACCTGAGTGTCTTCGGCGACATCGTGCAGGAGCGCCGCGCAGAGCGCGTCGGCGTCGAGACGAAGGTCGGCCAGAATCGTCGCGACCGCGACTGGGTGAATGATGTACGGCTCGCCGGACTTGCGGTCTTGCCCAGCGTGCGCGCTCGCGGCGAACTGGTAAGCTCGCTCGACCCGTGCGCGCTCCTCGTCGCCGAGAAGCGTCGCGATTCGCTGCCGGAGTTCCTCGCCGGGATCGACAGCCTCGCGCGGGTCGCCGGCGATCGTGCTCGCTACCGGGGCATCCATTCCCAAGGCCAGTATACCGCTCGCGTCGTCACGTGCCGATCTGCCGTGGTCTCGCCGCCGGCCGTGCAATAATCCGACCAGACCAGAGGAGGCCCGCGTGAACGGCAAACCACAGGATTACATGGCAGTCGGCATCGTCCATTTCATGGCGTTTCCACAGACGATGGGCGGCTCGGGACCGCTCGTCGAGTCGATCCAGACCATCGCCGACGATCCTTTCTTCGGCGCGATCGAGGTCGGCCAGATGGCGGACGCGGGTACGCGGCGAGAGGTGCGCGAGCTTCTGAAGCGGAAGGGCTTTCAGATTGGATTCGGCTGCCAGCCGATTGAGCTCGCCAACAAGCTCGACCTGAACGCGCTCGACGACCCGACCCGCGCCGCCGCGGTTTCCCGCGTGAAGGATGGCATCGATCAAGCCGCCGAGATCGGCTCGACACGCGTGGCGATCCTTTCGGGGCCGGATCCGGGGCCGGAGAAGCGTCGAGCGGCCTTCGAGGCGCTCGTCGATTCGATCGATCAGCTCTGCGCCCACGCGCACGGCAAGGGAATCGACAGCTTCGCGATCGAGACCTTCGACCGGACGGTCGACAAGAAGTCGTTGATCGGGCCGAACAGTGAGGGTGTCGAGCTTTCGAAGCGCGTTCGCGCGAAGCACCCGGGCTTCGGTCTCATGCTCGACCTGAGCCACTTTCCGCTGCAGTTCGAGAAGACGATGGATGCGCTCCGCGTCGCCAAGGACCACATCATTCACGCGCACATGGGCAACTGCGTTCTGAAGCAGGGTCACAAGCTGTATGGCGACCTTCATCCGCATTTCGGCTGTGAAGGCGGCGAGAACGGCGTCGCCGAGCTGACGGAGTTCCTGCGCGGGCTGATCGAGATCGACTACATCAAACCGGGAAGCAAGAACATCGTCGCGTTCGAGGTTCGCCCGCACGGCGTCCACGCGGACGACACGTCCGAGGGCATCCTGGCCCACTCGAAGGCAACGCTCGAGAAGGCCTGGGCGGCGGTCTAGTTCGCCACGTCGCTCGGATCGGCGAACGTGATCGAGACGACTCGGTCGAATGCCGAGAGGTCGCCGTCGAATCGGCGGCCGCCCGGTCCGGGATCCGGGACGTCGAGGAGCGTCACGCGTGGACCGAACACGGCGCAGATCGATCGCGGGCGGTCCGACTCGTTCTGTCGCGGGTCCATAGTGTGAACCGTATGATTTCACATGGCGCCCGTCATCCGACGAATGACCGGACCGCGCTGTCCTTTTGGCCATACTCCAACTGTCTGCCGGAAATCACGAGATCGCAACCGCACATCCAATCGCGCAAGGAGTGAACAAGGCTATGAAACTCAGCGTTCGCGAGTCTGGCTTTCGCGAGCCGGTCGCCGATCACCCGCTCATCGATTGGTCATTGCCGCGCATCAAGGAGCTCGGCTACGACGGGGTCGAGTTGTGCATGACCGCGACGCGGGTCGGCCGGCCGCGCACATCGGGTCGGGGCGCCTGGTACGCCGAGTACGACGCCGAGGGTCGCGCGCGTCTGGTTGACAAGGCAGCATCGCTTAGCTTGCAGATCCCGACGCTCTCCAGCGACTGGGCCTGGGGATACGCTGATTTCAACCCCGACCTGAGCATGTGGGATCGGGGCGTTGAGATCCTGGCCGAGGACGCGAAGTTCGCGCACGATGTCGGGGCACGCTCGATCCTCATTCACTTCGGCACATCGACCGGCACGTGGAGCCAGGCACAGCGACTGCTCACCCGCGCGGCCGAGCACGCCGCGAAGCAGAACGTCGTTTTCGGATTCGAGGGCAGCATCTGGTTCCGAACCGGTCTCGGCGGCCAGGACACGCTCTGCAAGATGGTCGATGATATCGGGTCGCCGAACCTGCAAATCTACGTCCATCCTCAGAGAGATACCGATCAGCAGGTCAAAGACATCCGCGAGGCCGGGAAGCGCATATGCGCCCTGCATTCGAGTGCCCTCAGCGACGGGATCGACTACAAACGAGTGTTCGCGGCGCTGAAGGAAGTGGGGTACGACTGGTACTGGTGCTTGGAGGTCGGCGGTGACCTCATCGTCGATTCGGTCGCCAAGTGGCACAAGATCGCGCGCGAGTCGGGCGTCGCCTAGGCTCGGGTTCCTGGGCGCGATCGCGTTTGTCGCGATCGCGCTGACGGCGTGCGCGGTCGAGCCGCTGCCGCGCACGCCGACGAATACCCCCCGCGCGACGCCGCTTCTCGGCGGTCCTTGGACCCGTACCCCGACCGAGACGCCAACCGAGACCGTGACGCGGGTGCCGTCGCTGACGCACACGCCGACGCTGACCGGTACGCCGGCGCCGCCGACCCAAACCGCGACCGCCGTACCGCCAACCCGCGCCGCCCCACCCCCGGGCGCCACGGCGGCCGTCTCGGCCGCGAGCGGTACTCCGGTACTGGCCACGGCATCCGCCGCGCCAACCGCGGTGGCGACACCCACGGCGACCGTCGCGCCATCGGCGACCGAGATGTCGACCGCCACTCGCTCCGTGACGCGCACCCCGACGCTGACGCGGACGCCGGCGCGCAGTTCCACCCCGACGCGCACAGCGACTCCGGCTCGCACGCCGACACCCTCGCGCACACCGACGGTTCGGCGGTAGCCGTCCCTACAATCGGGCTCGCAATGGCCGACGTTGTCGAGATCATTCCACTCGACCGGCCGCTCGACGCCGTGGCCCGCGTGCCCGGATCGAAGAGCATGACCAACCGGGCGCTCATCCTGGCGGCGCTGGTCGATGGTCCGGTCACGATCGCGCACGCGCTCACGTCCGATGACACCGATCGGATGGTCGATTGCCTGCAGCGGCTCGGATTCGACGTTTCCTCCGATTCGGCCACCGAGACGATGAGCGTCGTCGGACTGGGTAGACGGATACCAGCCGCGCGCGCCGATCTGATGGTCGGAGCATCTGGAACCTGCGCCCGATTTCTGACCGCGCTGGTGGGCCTGGGGAGCGGCGTCTACACAATCGACGGCGTTCCGCGTATGCGGGAGCGTCCGATCGAGCCGTTGCTGGCCGCGATTCGGGATCTCGGCGCGCGGGCGACGAGCGTCAATGGCACCGGTTGCCCGCCGGCCCGGGTCTCGGGCGGACCGATGCGCGGTGGCGAGGCGACGATGGATGCCTCGATCAGCAGCCAATTTGTCTCGGCGCTGTTAATGGTCGCGCCGGTGACCGAGCGAGGCGTCACGCTTCGTTTGACCGGCGCGATCGTCTCGCGGCCCTACATCGACATGACGTTGCGGCAGATGGGTCGGGCCGGCGCCACGGCGGAGTGGCGCGGCGAAAGCGAGATCGTCGTCCCCGGTGGGCAGCGATATCGCGCCGGCTCGTGGGAAATGGAGTCCGACGCGTCGAACGCCTCGTATTTCTTTGCCGCGGCCGCGATCCTCGGCGGAACCGTCCGCGTGCCGGCGTTGCCGGCCGACTCGATCCAGGGCGACCTTCGGTTCCTCGAAGTTCTCGAACGGATAGGCGCGGTAGTCACGCGCGAGGGCGACACCGTGACCGTGCGCGGTCCGACCGAACTGCGCGGCATCGATGTCGATGCGAACGCGTTCCCCGACGTGGCGCAGACGATCGCCGCGATCGCGCCGTTCGCGAGCGGTCCGACCACGGTGCGCAACGTGGCGAGTATGCGTGTCAAAGAGACTGACCGCGTCGCGGCGGTCGTGGCTGAGTTGCGCCGCCTGGGACAAGATGTCGAAGAAGGCCCCGACTGGTTTCGCGTCTCGCCCCGGCCGATCAGACCCGCGACCATCAAGACCTACGATGACCACCGGATGGCGATGGCGTTCTCGCTGATCGGCCTACGGGCGCCGGGCGTGCGGATCGCGGATCCGGGCTGCGTCGCCAAGACGTTCCCGGGTTACTTCGACGCGCTGCGTAGCCTGGGCGTCACCGTTCGGGAGCTCGACACCGCGCGGACGTAGGGGTCGTCCGTCAAGATTGATGGCATGGCCGCGATTCCAGCGAAACCCGAGCGCGTCGATCCCGAAAACGGTTATTCAGCGACGAGCCCTCAGCGGCGTCGCCGTCGGCGGCGATCCCCTCGGTCATCGTCGTCCGGCTCGTCGAAATTGGCGTCGAGCCAGCGCCGCGCCGCTTCCTCCTCCTCGAGCAGGCGTCGCCAGGCGTCACGAGGCGATTCCGCCTTCTCGCGTGACTTGACCGGCGGTGGGCTCGCCCAGGCGATGAGCGCGGACGCGAGTGGATCGCCGGTGACGGGCACGCGCGTCGGCGGCGGAGGTCCAGTTGCTGGTGCGCGGCGCGACTCGGCCGGCGAATCGCGATCGATCGATCGCGCGATGCCGTGTAATGGCGAACCGCGACGGGCGAAGAGAGTGGGGACCCTGCGATTGCCGGCGAAGAGGTAGGTCGTCCGGGAGCGGGCTTCGAGCGCGTCGCGCACTGCACCCAGTCCGGCAAACCCGGTTGACATCTCGATTGCCTCGAAACCATCGAGCACGGCGATGACTCGGCGTCCTCGACTCTCGGCGACCCGCTCCGGCAGGAGGAGCAATGCCGCCAGCACCTCGACGTCGAGGCGGCCGCGGCCGGGAAGGGCCTCCAGGATGTCGCCGAGTTCTTCGGGATCGAGGAATGGCAAGACGGCCTCGACGAATCGTCCGGCAATCTGATGGCCGCTGGTGATGCCGTTCAGGTCGATCGTGATGACCTCTCGGCCGAGTCCGGAAAGGGACCGCTCGATGCGCGCGAGAAACCGCTGTCGGACGCCGGCGTCGGAATGTCCGATCGCGATGCACTCGCCCGAGCGAAGCGCCTCGACGATTTCGTCGATGTCCGCGAGCATTCCGCCAGTATCGCGGAAGAACCCTGGCGGCGGCATAGAAGCGCTCAGGCACCTCATCGACGACGATGCCAGGCTGGGAGCGTGGGCATCTTGCCCGTGACAAATCGTCCTGGAGTGCGGGCGTCTCGCCCGCGAGGATCGCGCGATGTCGGCACTGTCGCGCGTCAGCTTCAGATAGATTTCTCGTCGGCGTTCATCCCACAGAAATCGTTCTGGCCTGAGGAGGCTCAATGACTCGCGTCGTCATGATCCACACGGTCGCGTCCTTGCCGGCGACGTTTGGCGCGCTCTGCGATGAACTGCTGCCGGGCGTCGAGATCGAGCACGTCGTCGACGAGTCGCTGCTGCGCGATACGCTGCAGGCTGGCGAACTGACCGACGCGGTGCGTCAGCGGTTCGCCGGACATGCGGCCACGGCGCTGGCGTCAGCCCCGGATGCCGTGATGCTGACCTGCTCGTCGGTCGGTCCGGCCGCCGATGGGACCGAGGTCCAGCGGGTCGATCGCGCGATGGCCGACCGCGCTGTGACCCTGGGAACCCGGATCGGCGTCGCCGCGACCGTCCAGACCACGCTCGGCGCGACATCCGACCTCGTTCGCCGTGCCGCCGCCGAGGTTGGCCGCGATGTCGAGGTTCGCGTTGGATTGGCCGACGGCGCGTTCGATGCGTTGCGAGCGGGGCGGGGTGACGAACACGATCGCCGCGTGATGGCGACGCTGCGCGAGCTCGCGCTGACGTCGGATGTCGTCGTTCTGGCGCAGGCGTCGATGGCGCGCGCGTTGGCCGGCGCGACCGACGTCGAGGTCGGCAGTCGGCACGTGCCTGTCCTAACGAGTCCACGACTCGGCGTCGAGCGTCTGCGAGTGACGCTCGGTCTCTGATCCTCGCGTCCGGCGACTGGCCTCCGCCGATCAATCCAGGCTTGGCACGCGATAGGTTGGCGTGGTTCTCCGATCCGACGTCGAGCCGTCGCGGCGGACAGCGGCCCACGGTTGGCTTACGCTCCGGCCGCCGCCAATTCATCGCCGGTCAATCGACACAGCCGCCACTCGGGATGGACGCGCGCGCCGGATCGCTTGTAGAACGCGATCGCTGGCTCGTTCCAATCAAGCACCTGCCATTCCATGCGCCCGCACTCGCGCGCGGCCGCCTCACGCGCGCAGGCCGCGAACAGGGCTCGACCGGCGCCGCGTCCGCGGTGATCCGGGTCGACGAAGATGTCTTCGAGGTATAGCGTCGGCTGGGCGAGGAACGTCGAGTAGGTGAAGAAGTAGACCGCGTACCCGACCAGCGTCGTCGATCCATCGACCGCGACCTCGGCGACCAGGGTACGGAACGGCGGATCGTCGCGCGTCGCATCGCGGGCCATTCGTTCGCGCGCGTCACTGGTTGGCCGGGGCAGTTTCTCGTAGTCGGCAAGACCGTCGATCAGATCGAGGAATCCTGGAACGTCGGCGAGTTCGAGGCGGCGAACGATCACAATGGCTGGTAGTATGGCTGCCGACCGCGGCCGCTCGCGATTCGCGGCCGCCACATCGGAGGAACCACAATGGACTGGCAGAAGATCAAGGCGCTGACTGAATTCGACACGCCGACCGTTGCCAACGGGCTCGAATTGCTTGGCACGCGCGACCCATCGATCGGCTACTGCGGACCGGACGTGCGCGCGCTCATGCCCGACATGGGCGTGCGCGTCGGGATCGCGGTGACGGCGCGTATGGACACGACCTCAGCCGGAATGGACAACCCGAAGAGCCTCTTCAAGGACTGGATTCGGCTCATGCACGAGGCGGCCGGGAAGGATGGAGTGCCGGTCATCGCGGTGATCGAGTCGGTGGGACCACGTCCGCGCTACACGGTCACGATCGGCGATGGCATGGGGACGATCATGCGAATGGCCGGCGCGGTTGGATACGTGACCAACGGGTCGATCCGCGATATCGAGGGTGTGCGTGGCGTGCCCTTGCCGTGCTGGGCGGCCGGGCTATCGCCGATGCACGGCAGGATTCGCTGGCTCGACGTCGGTAGTCCGGTGATGGTCGATGGCGTCACGGTCAATCCGGGCGACATCATCCACGCCGACGCCAACGGCGTCCTGGCGATCCCACGTGCCGACGCCGACAAGGTGTACGAGCAGGCGATGATCGTACGGGCGAAGGAGGCGGCGCTCTTCACGCGTCTCGGCGCGCCGGGAATGACGATCGACCGGTGGCTCGACGAGTGACCGGGCGCTCCACGCCTGAGCGGTAGGGCGCACGGGCCGGACCGAGGGATGGCTCGCGCGGCGCGATGCGTTCCGCGGCGGTACGCTGTTTTCAGCGTTGCGTTGGCACTGGCCGTTACCGGCGCAGCCTGCGCGGGCGGACCGACCGCGCGAGCCGTCTCGAAAAGCGCTTCCGTCGACTTGGTGCGGATGGTCGACGACGGGCCGATGCTCGTTGCCATTCCCACCACGAGCAGCCCGGCTTGGGGTGAAGATAGCGCGATCGCGATCGTGCGGAGAAGCTTGCGCCGGCGCGGCTTCGGACTGGACGTGGCCGGTGGTCCCATGGCGGTGGTGCTCGATCGGCACCATCCCGACGCCGCCGCTGCCATCGAAGGTGGCGAGGCGATCGAGCTTGCTAGCGCCTGGCCGTCCGACGCCTCGATCGTCCTAACCGCGGCCGGCCGCTGGTGGGTCTGGGAATACGGAGCGGTCGCGCCGGCCGATAGCCAGGCGCGTACGTTGGCGAGCCAGGCGTCGGGGACGCGTTCGTAGTCGCGCCGGTTATCCTCACCGGCGTAGTGGCGCGACGCGAGTGAACCTGCCGACGATCCTGCTGATCGTGCAGTTGGCGGTCGGCGTCTATGCCGCGATCGAACTCGTTCGCGCGATTCACCGCAAACATGTTGGACTCTGGACGATCGGCCAAGTCATTCTCTCGATTCTCCTGTTGACGCTTGCGATCGATGGACTGTGGTTCCAGACGGACGTCGTTGGACGCCTGGCGTACGATCTCGATATCGATGCCGCCTGGGTTCGGCCTGGCACGATCGGCGTGATCCTCGTTGGCACCATTCTCTGGATGTTCGACCGATAGCGCGTCGGAGGCCTGACGCCGTTCTGTACCTCCAGGCGTTCGCGATCGGCGCGGCGACGATCGGGTTTGAGTTGGTCGCGGCCCGGGTGGTCGCGATGAACGTCGGCGTCGCGCTGTACGCCTGGACCGGCGTGATTGGCGCGGTGCTGGCCGGGCTGGCGGTCGGGAATCTCATCGCGGCGCATCGAGTTGACGCGGGTGGGCGTGACGGCGCCGAAGATCAGATCCGCCGCGCCGCCATCGCGGCCGGTCTGACGGCAGTCGCCGTGACAATCGTGCTGACGGCCGAGCCGATCGTCCGGGCGTTGGCTACCGTGCCGCGCGTATCGCGATTAGCCATCGTCGTTGCCCTGATCGGATTCGTGCCGGCGGCGATGCTTGGGCTGGCCGCGCCGCCGTTGGCGCGCCTGGCGACCCTGACACTCGCGTCGGCTGGCCGACGTCTTGGCGCGATCGGCGCAGCGACGACCGCCGGTGGGCTCGTCGGCACGTGGGCGACCGGAGTTGTCTTGATTCCCTGTCTCGGCACGCGTGGCGCGGCGTTGGTGTGGGCTTTGATGCTCGTCGCCGTGGTCGCGCGGCGAAGTGAGTCGCGTGGCGCCGCGGTCATCCTCGCGGGATGCGTCGCGCTGGCGGCGTTCATTCCCCGCGGCTGCCTGGTCGAAAGCGCGTACCAGTGCCTACGGGTCGATGAGGAGACGATGCTGGACGGACAGCGCGTCCGAGTCCTGTACCTCGACGGTCTGCCGCATGCGCACGTCGCGGTCGACGATCCGATGGCGCTCGTGCACGATTACCTGGCGCCGGCGGCTGAGGTCGCGGCCTATCTGCGGCCAGTCGGCGGTCCGCCGCCGGCCGTGTTGATCATTGGCGGCGGCGGCTACAGTCTGGCTCGCTATTTCGCGGCGATCTATCCCGGTGCGATTGTCGATGTGATCGAGATCGATCCGGCCGTGACCGCGGTCGCGCGGGATCGACTCGGCTTGCGCGCTGACGCGCCAATCTCGATCCATCACGGCGATGCCCGCTCGGTCATCGGCGAACTGCCGGCCGCGCGTCGATACGACGTGATCGTCCTCGACGCGTTCGCCGATGTCGTCGTGCCGTACCAACTCGTGACGGCGGAGTTCGACGCGATCGTGCGCGAGCGGTTGACACCCGATGGCACCTACGTGGCTCTGGTTCACGACAGCGCCGACCGTGGGCGTTTGATGCCAGCGGCGTTCCGCACGATGTCATCGGTGTTCGGGTCGGCCGATGTCCTGGCGTCCGGCCCGGGGGTTCGGTGGAATTCGCCGGTCTCGCGCACTTGGTCGGTCGTCGGATCGCGAACCCCGATCGATCCGGCGCGCTTGCGCGCAACGCGACGCTACACCGCGAATGGCCCGTTCCCGACGCTCAGCGAGGTCGCGCCGCCGGCCGCGCGAGAGCGTTGGATCGCCGCGCCTGGGCCAAGGATCTTGACCGACGACTATGCGCCGGTCGAGCAACTCGGCGCGCTGCTGTTCGAGTAGGTCGGCGCGCACCGCTTCAGTCGTCGCCGAGTTCGCGCCCTCGAACGGCTCACGCGGCGGCGATCATCGCGTTCTGAGTCACTGCCTCAGCGCCGCCGGTCGGCTAAACTTGGCCGCGCTCGATCAACTCGATGCGATTGCCCTCGGGATCGGCGAAAAACGCCGTGCGCACGCGCGGCACGCCGTTGCCGCCCGGATTGGCGACGTTGATTGAGCCATCGAGCCCGACGCCGTTCGCGGCCAGATTGGCGATGATCTGATCCATGTTCGCCACGTTGATCCCGACGTGATCGAGCACACCCTTGGTTGACACATCGCGGCCGGTCGGCGCGCGCAGCAACTGCAAACCGGTGAAAAACGTCGCGTCCGGGTTGCGCGGACTATTGCGTCGTTGGCTGACGATCCGAAGGCCGACGACCTCGACATAGAACTTCTCGATCGCTTCGAGATCACGAACCCAGAACGCGGTGTGGTTGTTCCCCGGGGCGAGCTTGGCTTCAAATGTCATGGCGGCGATGGTAGTAGACTGCCGGCCGATCTTCCACGAGGAGTTGTCCCGTGCCAAAGGTGAATCGCGCCGCGCAGTTGCTCGCCGAGGGCCAGCCCGTCTATCCGATCGGACCAAGCAAGCGCGGCTACGACGGCGGTCGAGAGATGGCTCAGACGTGGGGCGACTACATCGTCTACGACATCGAACACTCTCCGTTCGACATGAACGCGTTGTACGAGTTCGTCCGCGGTCTGATCGACGGCGGTCCGACCAAGAGCGGTCATCGTTGCGCGCCGGTCATCGTCACGCTGCCGTTCGATGGCATCACCGAGGCGGCGGTGCGCGCCAATTCCTGGATCATCAAGCAGGTGCTCGCGACCGGTGTACACGGTCTGCTGCTCTGCCATGCCGAGACGCCGGACGCGGTTCGGGCGTTCGTCGAGTGCTCGCGCTACCCGTTCAACACGATCGGAAACGGACGAGGCCTCGGCGACGGTCGGCGCGGTGGCGGTGGTCAGGCGCATGCCGCGACGGTCTGGGGCGTGCCGACGCGCGAGTACCTGGACATCGCCGATCCGTGGCCGCTGAATCCGAACGGCGAACTGTTGCTCGGGCTCAAGATCGAGAACAAGCGGGCTCTGTCGAACGTCGAGGCGACGATGCGGGTGCCCGGCATCTCGTTCGCCGAATGGGGCCCGGGCGACATGGGCATGTCGCTCGGGTTCCCGGACAACCACGACGAGCCGTACCCGCCGGAGATGGTCGATGCGCGCACACGAGTGTTTGCGGCCTGCAAGTCGAACGGAGTCGCGTTCCTCAGCGGCGTCTACAAGCACGACGTGGTCGAACAGATCAAGGCCGGCGTCAACTTCCCGACCAGCCGCGAGGGCGTCGCGGTGGCCGAGATCGGGCGCAAGTTCACGAACCGGACGATGCCCTGGTAGGCGGCGCGTCGGCGAGAACTCGCGTGTGAGGTGGTGTCCCTTCGGGACACCACCTCACTGTCTGTCTACGGTTCGAGGAGTTCGAGCGCGTACTCGATCTCCTGCAGGCGGCCCCGCAGAACCGCGGCCTTCCACTCGTGCGCGCCTTCGCGGCTGGTCTCCTCGGTCTGGACCCAGTCGAGCAGCTGGCGCCGACGCTCGTGAAGGCGATGAATCGCCTCGGCGACGCGATCGGTCTGGACATCGATGGCCATTCCGTCCTCCAAAGTCCCACATGGGACTTACACAGTATAGGCCTGTCCACGGGCACGCGCAACGAAGAATTCGCGGAGAGTTGGGGATGCGGCAATGCGCCATCAGCGGATGGCAGGCAGACCTATCGCTGTGATGACGCGCCGGGGTATCGCGCAATGCGGGCCTCCGGCACCATGCGGGACCGGCTACCCAGATTCGGCGATTCCAGCAGAGGGTGCACCCCCGAGGCCGCGCCGGCGGACAGCGCCGCTACCCTCGCTCCCGCGCGCTCTCGATGCGCACGGCACAGACTTTGTACTCGGGGATCTTCGCGATCGGGTCAAGGCGAAAGTCCTGCGTCAGGGCGTTGGCCGGCGACTCGCGCCAGTGAAACGACAGGAACAGCGTCCCGGTCGGTACACGGTCGGTGACACGGGCCTGCGTGCGCACCTGGCCGCGACGGCTGCGAATCACGATCGGTCCGCCGTCACGCACGCCGGCGTTCTGCGCGTCATCGGCGCTGATTTCGGCGTAACCGCGCGGCTCGCGCCAGTCGAGGCCGACCGACCGCCGCGTCATCGTGCCGGTGTGGTAGTGGTACAGAATGCGCCCGGTCGTCAGATAGAGCGGGTACTCATCGTCGGTCGTCTCGGCCGGTCCGCCGGGTGGCACGGCCGAGAATCGCCCGAGACCACGCGTGAATCGCGTCTCGTGCAGCCGCGGCGTCCCCGGGTGGTCGATCGTCGAGCACGGCCAGACGAGACCGGCGCCGTTCAATCGCGTATGCCGAACGCCGCCGTAGATCGGCGTGACGCTGGCCAGTTCGTCCATGATCGCCGATGGGTCAACGAAGTCCCATCGCTCGATGCCAGCGTTACTTCCGGCGTCGGCACCGCCCGCGCCGTGTTTGTTGCGGCGCGCGTCGATGCGTCGACCGAGCTCCGACACGATCGCCCAATCGGGCCGCGCCTCACCGGGCGCCGGCAGCGCCGGATGGATCATCTGAATGCGCCGCTCCGTGCTGGTGAACGTCCCATCCTTTTCCAGCCACGACGCGGCCGGGAGCACCACGTGCGCGAGCGCGGCCGTTTCGGAGAAGAAGATGTCCTGCACGGCCAGGAACTCGAGCGCGCGCAGACCCTCCTCGACGTGGCTGAGGTTTGGATCCGAAAGCATCGGGTTCTCGCCCATCACGTAGATCGCGCGAAGAGTGCCCGCGATCGCGGCGTGAGTCATCTCGACGACCGTCAAACCTTCGTCGATCGGCAGGGAAGGTGACTTCCACGCGGCCGCGGCGGTGTCTCGTGCGGTCTGATCCGTCACCGCCCGATAGCCCGGCAAGACGTTCGGCAGTGCTCCGACGTCGCAGGCGCCCTGGACGTTCGACTGGCCGCGCAGTGGATTGACGCCGGTCGATGGCTTGCCGATCTGTCCGGTCAGCATTGACAGGTTCGCCAGCGTCCGCACGAGATCGGTTCCGTTCGAGCGCTGGGTGATCCCCATCGCGTACAGGATGGTCGCGTGGCCGCGTGGGTCGGCATATTGGCTCGTGCCCGATGCCCTTTCGCCCAGCGAGAAGGCACGGGCCGCTTGGACGACCAGGTCGGCCGGCACGCCGGATGCCAGTTCGGCTGCCTCGGGCGTCATCGCCGCGACTGAGGCGGCAAAGGACTCATACCCCTCGGTTCGCTCGCCGATAAATTCCTCGTCGGCCCAACCCTCGGCGATAATCGCGTGCATCATCGCCTGGAAGACGTAGCCGTCCGTGCCCGGTCGCGGCTGGAGAAACAGCGTCGCGTGCTCGACCATCGGTATTCGTCGTGGGTCGATCACGATCACGTTCGCGCCGGCCTTACTCGCCCGCACGACCTCGTAGCCGATCACCGGGTGCGATTCGAGGGTGTTTGAGCCGGTGATCAGCACGCAGTCGGCATCGCGAATGTCGCGAATCGGATTGGTCATCGCGCCGGAGCCGAACGCCTCGCCGAGCCCGGTCACGCTCGACGAATGGCACAGCCGCGCGCAGTGATCGACGTTGTTCGTGCCGAGTGACGCGCGCATCAACCGTTGGAAGAGGTAGTTCTCCTCGTTCGTGCAGCGCGCCGAGGCGAGACCCGCCACCGCGTTCGGTCCGTCACGTTTGACGATCTCAACGAGCCGATCGGCGATCAGGTCGAGCGCATCGTCCCAAGAGATCGGAGCGAATTCGTCGGCGCCCTTCGGCAACGTGCCAGCGTCATTCAGAGGCTGGATGCCACGCGCGACGGCGATCTCGCGCCGGGCAATTGGAGTCGTCAGGCGATCGGGACTCGTCGCGAAATCCCAGCCGTAGCGTCCCTTGACGCAGAGGAACTCGCCATTTGCCGGCGCGTCGTGAAAGCCGCTCGCCGAGAAGATCTTCCCGTTGCGCATCGATAGTTCGATGCCGCAGCCGACCCCACAGTAGCCGCAGGTCGTTCGCTTGCGCGTGAACTCCCAGTCGCGTCCCTGGCCGACACGCAGCCGCGGCAGGAGCGCGGCGGTCGGACACACCTGGACGCACGATCCGCAGAAGACGCAGCCCGATTCGGCCATCGGCACATCGAACGGCGTCGCGACACGCGCGCCAAAGCCACGGCCGACGATCTCGATCGCGTTCGCCCCGACGACCTCATCACAGACGCGCGTGCACTTGCCGCAGAGGATGCAGTACTGGTAGTCGCGCACGAAGAAGGCGTTGTCATCCAGTCTTGTTGCGCGCGACAGCTCGACCCCGTAGGACGTTTCGGACACGCCGAACTCGTAGGCGTAGGTCTGAAGGTCGCACGCGCCGTTCTTGTCGCAGGTGACGCACGTGAGGGGATGATCCGACACCAGCAGGTCGATCACGTCACGTCGTAGGGCGGTCAGGCGGTCACCCCTGGTCCGCACGACCATGCCGTCAGCCGCCACGAGTCCGCAGGATGACGCCGGCGCGGGCCGGCCGTCGATCTCGACCAGGCAGAGGCGGCAAGAGCCGGTCGGCTTGAGATCGGGATGGTGGCAGAGCCGCGGGATGTCGATGCCGTTCGCGAGCGCGGTCTCGAGAATGGTCGCGCCCGGCGCGGCCTCGACCGCGCGTCCGTCGATCGTGAAGCGTGCCATCAGCGTCCCGCCACCACTGGTTCGCCAATCCGGCACGAACCTGTCCGACAGGTTCGATCGCGGATGTGTGCCTCGTACTCGTCGCGGTAGTAGCGCAGTGTCGTCAGAACGGGGTTCGGCGCGGTCTGTCCGAGTCCGCAGAGGGAACCGTCGCGAACCGTCGCGCAGAGCGACTCGAGCCGGGCGATGTCATCCAGGGAGGCCTGGCCGGCGGAAACCCGCGAGACGATCGACAGCATCTTGCGCGTGCCGATCCGGCAGGGAACGCACTTGCCGCACGATTCCTCCTGGGTGAAACGCAGGAAGAATCGCGCCAGATCGACCATGCAGGCGCTCTCATCGACCGCGACCATTCCGCCCGAACCCATGATCGCACCGGTCTGGCGCAGGTCCTCGTAGTCGACGCGCGTGTCGAAGAGCGCCGCCGGCACGCAGCCGCCGGATGGTCCGCCGAGTTGGACGGCCTTCAAGTCCCGACCATCGCGTCCGCCACCGCCGATGTCGTACAGCAATTCGCGTAGCGGAATTCCGATCGGCACCTCGACCAGTCCGGGCCGAGCGATCGATCCGCTCAGCGCGAACGCCTTGGTGCCGCCGCTGCGCTCCGTTCCCATCGCGGCGAACCAGGCCGGACCGTTGAGAAGGATCGACGGGACGAGTGCAAGAGTCTCGACGTTGTTGATCGTGGTCGGATGTCCCCAGAGACCGCGCGCGGTCGGGTACGGTGGGCGCATCGACGGAGTGCCGCGATAGCCCTCGATCGAGCGCATCAGCGCCGTCTCTTCGCCGCAGACGAACGCGCCGGCACCCTCCTTGATGACGAACGAGAAGTCGAAATCGGAACCGAGGATGTTCCTTCCGACGACACCGTGCCGATCGGCTTGCTCGATCGCGTTTCGGAGGCGTCGCACGGCCAGCGGGTACTCGGCTCGCACGTAGATGTAGCCGGTCGAGGCGCCGATCGCGCGTCCAGCGATGAGCATGCCTTCGAGGATGCGATGCGGATCGCCCTCGATGATGGCGCGATCCATGAATGCACCAGGGTCGCCTTCATCCGCGTTGCAGACGAGGTACTTCGGTTGGCCCGGCGACCGTCGCGCCATATCCCACTTCGTGGCGGTGGGAAAACCCGCGCCGCCACGACCGCGCAGATGGGCGTCGCGCACCGCCGCGACGATTGCTTCCGGCTCCATCGCCAGCGCGGCCCGCAGCGCGCGATAGCCATCGTTGGCGAGAAAGGCGTCGAGCGATTCCGGATCGATCGCGCCGCAGAGGCGGGTCGAGACCTTTCGCTGCCGTCCGAGGAACGGGTAGTCGGCGCGATCCTGGCGACGCGATACGATCGCGTCCGCTACTCCATCGACCGGCCTCCCACGAAACAGGACATCGAACGCGCCGGGGACGCCTTCGGCAGTCAGCGGTCCCAGCAGGGTCGACGTGCCATTGCGCAGGATCTCGACCAGTGGCTCGCGATGGCAGGCGCCCAGGCAGCCGACGCGTTCGAGGCGCGCGTCGATGCCGCGATCAACCAGGAACCGACCGATCGCGTCCGCGGTCGCCTCGGCGCCAGCGGCGAGACCACACGTCGCGGCGCCGACCCGGATCGTCGCGGTCATGCTCGGACCGCCCCCGCCGATTCCGCGCGCAGTGCTGTCAGGGCCGCATCCGCTTTGTCCGAGGTCATCCGGCCGTGGACCGCGTCGTTCACCACGATGACCGGGGCAAGGCTACACGCGCCAACACACGCGACGGTCTGCAGCGTGATCGCGCCATCGAGAGTCGTCTCGTCTTCCACGATGCCGAGGGTCGTCTTCACGTGGTCGAGAATTGCCGCCGAGCCGTTGACGTGGCAGGCGGTGCCGCGACAGACGCGAACGGTGTTGCGACCGGGCGGCGAGAGTCGAAACAGGTTGTAGAACGTCGCCACGCCGAAGACGCGACTGAGCGGGAATGCCAAGGTGTCCGCGACGTGCTCCATCTCGCGACGCGGCAAGTATCCGTAGTGGTTCTGGATCTCGGCGAGCACGGTGATAAGCGCATCGGCGTGTCCGCGATGGGGATCGAGGATGCGCGCAAGCTCCGGCGACATCCCGTCGTCGGCGAGATCGGGCCGGTAGACATGCTTGCGGAGCGACTTCAGCGATGGGCGCGGGCTCATCGTCGAGCCGATTCGGGCCGTGGCGCTGGGCCGTCCGGCGTCGCCTCGGCGGCGATGATGGTCGGCGCCCCTGGCTGGATCGGCGACGGGCGCAAGTATGCGAGCCAGTAGACGAGACCGACCAGCCCGGAGCCGCCGATGATGTTGCCGATCGTGACCGGCAGGAGGTTTCCGAGCAGAAAACTGTCGATCGCGAGACGTGGATACGCCGCGGCGGTCGTTCCGATCGTCGTCCAATAGGAGTCCGGCGCCGCGTACTTGATCAGGAGCGCAAACGGAATGAAATACATGTTCGCGATCGAGTGCTCGAATCCAGCCGCGACGAACGCGGTAATCGGCGGCACCAGCGCGACGATCCGATCGATAAGCGTGCGCCCGCTGTAGGTCAGCCATATCGCCAGACACACGAGCGCATTGCAGAGAATCCCGAGCGCGACCGCCTGCACGAAGCCATAGCCGAGCTTCGATTCGCCGATGATCAGTGCGCTCGCGCCGACGGTGCCGTTGCCGAATTGGTATTGGCCGCTCACGAAGACGAGGAGAGCGGTGCCGATAGCGCCGACGAAGTTGCCCGCGTACACGACGATCCAGTTGCGGATGATCTGACGCGTCGTGACCTTGCGGCTGACCCACGCCATGATGATGAGGTTGTTACCGGTAAAGAGTTCTGCGCCGCCGACGACGACGAGGGCGAGTCCGAGGGTGAAGACGAACCCCACCGCGAGGCGGGCCAGACCGTACGGAACGGCGCCGGCCAGCCCGGCCGATGTCGTCGTCGCGAACATCGCGCCGAGCGCAATGAACGCGCCCGCCAGGACCGCCAGCGTGAACATCGGGAGCGTCGGCGACGCCGACTTGACGACGCCGATCGCTTCGGCGCGGCGAGCCATTTCGGCCGGAATGAGTGCATCGAAGGTCAGTCCTGGATTCGGTTGATCGGCCACAATGTGCCCTATTCTCCGCTCGGGGCCGGAACCGAGGTGCCGGTCGTTCCTCCGATATTCGTCGCCGCGCCAGGCCGGATTTGTCGAGCGCTATCCACGAATCGGATCGAGCGGCGTCTTCAGGCTGGCCTCCTTCGCGTAGTTCGTGAGTGCGCGATAGGTCGACGGCAGGACCGGGCACGATCCGGCCGCGATATTCGCGGCGCGGTTGCGCATTTCGATTTCGCCCGCGATGAGAATGCCGCGCGACCCCTCAGCCAGGTCCGACGACTTGATCTGATCGATCATCCGGTCGATCTGGGCGCGGAAGTCGGCGATCGGCATGAACATCTCCGGGTTGATGGCGAGGAAGAAGTGACCCGACTCGGGTGGCTTGCCCTGGCCACGCCCTTCGGCGTACTTGTGGTCGAGGCAGAATCCGGCTCCGGTCAACGCGCCGGACAGGATTTCCATGATCATCGCCAGGCCGTAGCCCTTGTGCTCCGCGATCGGCACACCGAGGCCCTCGCGGAAGTCGGCTGGGTTCGTCGTCATACGACCGCGCTTATCCATGAGCCATCCGAGCGGGATTGGCTTTCCCTCGGCGATCGCCAGAGCGGTCTTTCCCTGGGCGACCACGCTCATTGCGATGTCGAGGACGATCGGGTAGTGGCGCCCGGCCGGCACGCCGATGCCGAGTGGATTGTTGCCGAACATCGGCGTCACGCCGCCCCACGGCGCCAGAACCAGGCCGCCGTTGGTCGTGCAGAGGCCGATCACGCCAGCCTCGGCGCACATCCAGGCGTAGTGACCGGCCGCGCCGAAGTGATTGGAGCGCACGACGCCGACGACGCCGACGCCGGATTGCTTCGCCTTGGCAATCGCCCGGCGCGTGGCTTCGACAGACACCCACTGACCCGGGGCTTCGTCACCGTCGAGTTGGACGTGGACCATCGTCTCGCGGAGCGCTTTCATCTGTGGTCGACGATTCAAGTGACCTTCGGTGATTCGCTTGGCGTACCCAGGGATCGCGCCGACGTTATGGGTCGGCTGTCCGCGTAGTTGCGCCTCGAGCTGGACCTCCGCGACGGCCGCCGCGCCATCATCCGGCAGACCGGCCTTCGTCAGTGCCTCGACCGCGTACTGCCGTAGCGCCTCGGTCGATACCCGAACGTCCGCTTCAACCGCGACCTGAGTGCCAGCCATCGCTCCGCCCTCCTACACGTTTCGTGTCGGGGCGCATTCTACCCGGCGTGAGGTGATGGTCTTGCACGAACGATCGCCATAGCGCTGACCGGCCGAATCACGGTCGCGTCACTGGGAAACTGCTCACGAGCGTCGGACACATCAAGGCAATGTCGTCTAGTCCGGCATCGAGCATCGCGCGGAGTGGCCTCGGGGGACTCCGTCGACGCAAGGCATTTGAAGATATATGCCTTGCAGCGGGGACGCCAGGACCATAGAATCGTCCCATGCGCGGAGGTTACGACGTGGCGAAGGTGAGCGAGCGAGTTCGGATCGACGAAACGACGGCGATGGGTGAGACGACGATCACGGGTCGAGGTCAGGTTACGCTGCCCGCGCGCGGCCTTCGAAGCCTGGATTGGCACGCCGGCGATCGTCTGTTGGTACAGCGGCTCGCACCCGATGTCGTCGTACTCGTGCGCCGGCCAGAGAGTTGGACCGATACCTACGCCGGCCGGCTGACCGATGTTTTTGGCGATCACGAGAGCGTCGCCGAGTATCTCCGCGGCGAACGCGCCTCATGGTCGGACGACTAGGCGGTGTCAAGTGCTGCGCTCGATGAGGCGCTAGGCGACAGCCAACGCGTCCTGGTCGATTCATCCGCGATCATCGGGTTTCACACCGCGGCGGAGCGCACCCATGCCTTAGCCAGGCACCTGTTTCGCCGCATCGAAGATGCGTCTGATCCCTTGACCGGCTTCTTTTCGGTCGTCAGCGCGGCCGAAGTCCTGGTTCGCCCAATTCGGACCAGCGCGATAGCCTACGCGCACGTGCACGCCTTCCTGAGCGCGTTTCCAAACTTCCACGTCTTGACGACTGACTTCAACACAGCGGTCCGAGCCGCGAATCTCCGGGCGAAGCACAATCTTCAAATGCCCGATGCCATTATCATCGCGTCTGGATTGATCGCTGGCTGTGATGCGATCGTCACGTGCGACGAGACGTGGCGCCATCGTCTACGACCGCAATTCTCAAGCCTGCGCTGGGTCTACTTACCCTCGCTCGTCGCGTAAACCACCGCTACGCGATCTGCGTCGAACCCGGACCGCCGATGGCGAGATGGCTCATGTTCTGACCTGGCGCGGCACCGTGCCAGTGCACCTCGCCGGCCTTGAAGAAGACGATGTCGCCGACAGTGATGCGCCGCTCGGGCTCGCCCTGCACCTGGACGATCCCCTCGCCCTCGGTCATGACGAGAACCTGATCGAAGCTGTGCGAGTGGAACTTGTTGATCGCGCCGTCATAGAAGCTGACGTTCGTCACGCGAATGGTCTGGCTGTCTTCCTCGCCGACGATCGGCTGTCGCTGCACCGCGCCGATGAAAAGAGGACCGCCGTGTGCAATCCGGCTCTCCTTGCTCAATCGCTCGATCTTCATTGTGCTCCCCCTTGGTCGTGGCTAGCGTACCACGGTCGCCATCACGTCAGTCGGCCGCGAAACGTGAAAAAGTGTGTTGCGACCGATCCGACCGTTAGCACCATCGCGGCGGCGAAGATCGTACCGTAGCCGAATGAGACGATCGCGAGTCCACCCAGGAACGTCGCGACCGCCCAGCCTAAGTTCCACGCCAGCGTACGGCCGGCCGCGACCCGTGCCCGTTCGCGCGGACCGAAGAAGTCCATGAGCGAGGCGTTGTCGAGCGGCTGGCCAACGCCCATGAGCGCGGAGCGCACGATGTAGACCGTCGAAGCGACCCACAGATTCGACCACACGATCATGAACAGGATGAGCGGCACGCAGGCGATGCGAGTCAACGCGATCACGGGCACTGGCCCCCAGCGCCGCGCCAGCGCCGGAGCGCCCAGGCTGGCCGGGGCCATGACCAGCGAGGCAATTGCGAAGACGGTCCCGATCGTCTCGGTGCCGCTGCCGATGATGTCGCGCAAGTACACGTTGAAGAAGGCCACGACCAGGCCGGTCGACGCGGCGAGAAGACCGGTCGAGATGACCATCATCAGGAAGTCACGGCGAGTGCCTCGCGCCCGGCCAGGGGTTGCATCCGGCGCGGTCGGCACCGTCGTTTCTGCCACTCGGCGGTCGTTCGCCATCAGCAGTGGCGGCACGCCGAGAAGCGTGAGGGCCGCGCCGGCCAGGAGGGCGACGCGATACGCCTCGAGTTCGCCACCGCCAACCATGCGCGGCATCTGCCCGCCCAGTGCGCTGCCAAGCACCGATGCCACGGATAGCGCGGCGCAGTTCGCCGAGAATGCTGCCCGGCGCTGATCCGGTCGCGAGTTCTCCATAAGGAAGGGCGCCGAAGGAACGAAAATGAGTGCCATGCTGACGCCATTGAGAATCGATGCCGCGATCAATGGAATCGCTTGCTCGATCAGCGCCATTGCCGCGAACGAGATCGACAGCGTCGCGGTTGCGATCAACAGGCAGAGGCGATGCCCGATGCGCGGCGCAAGCCAGCTGGCCGGTAGCGCCGCCAGGCCGATCGCGGCCGTCTGGGCGAACACCAGCGTGCCGATGAAGTCTTCGCGGTAGCCGAGCAGAACGAGATACAGGTTGAGCACCAGCGCCTGGAGCGCGATACCGAGGAAGACCGCGACGTTCTGGGCGAGCAGCAGCCAGAGATTGCGGCTGAAGTCGGGCACGCGCATCCAACCGCTCACGGGCACGGCCGACTATACCGGGCGAGCGCGACCCGCGGGCGGCGGGCCGCTGGCCAGAGTCTTTCCGGTATTCGTCTGGTGTCTGACCGCGGTGGCGCTCGGCTTGCCAGGGCGCGCGGCAGCGCTCGAGATTCATCAGGATGACATCGCGATCGTCGAGCCCGGCGAGGTCGTTGATGACGATCTCCTGATCGTCGGCGCCACGATTGCGATGCACGGCCACGTCCGCGGCGACGTGATCGCGATCGGTCAATCCGTGCAGATCGCCGGTCGGGTCGATGGTGATGTGATCGCGCTGGGCGACTCGATTCAGCTTAGCTCAGCGATCGCCGGTAACCTCCGCGCCGTGGCGAATCGGCTCGTGACCGTCGCGCCGATTAGCCAGAACGCCCTCGTCGCGGCGCGCGACCTTACGCAGATTTCGCCCGGCGCGATCGGGGGCCGCCTGACCGCCCGAGCGGCGTCCGTAACGCTCGGCGGCAGGGTCGAACGCGGCGCGACGATCTCGGCCGAGCGCATCGCCATCGATGGCCACGTGGGCGGTGTCACCCGCCTGGCGACTGAGTCGCTGACGCTCGGGCGAGCCGCGACGATCGATCGGCTCGAATTACGGAGCGATGCGGCCGCGATTCGATCGCCCGGCGCCAGGGTCGTCGCCGAGATCGTCGAGCCACCACGCCGTTTCCCGACCGTCGAACGCGCTCTCATGATCTGGCGCAACGCCTGGCGACTCGCGATCGATGGCGCTCTCGTTGCGTCGCTGGTCGCGGCGACAGTTGCCGGCTGGGCGTACCCGGCGGCCGGTGCAAATCTGCTCGACTGCCTCAGCCGGCGGCCCTTCGCATCGGTCGCGCTCGGTCTGGCAATCATCGTTGTCTTCACACTCGCGACGCCGCTACTGACGCTGTCGGTCGTGGGCACCGCTGCCGGAGTCATCGGTGGCGCGGTCGCGATCGTCCTGCTCTCGGCCGGTTGGCTGGTGGCCGCGCTCGCGATCGGAAGGCTGGCCGACCGGATCGGACGCTCCGCCACGCGTCTGCCGGCACCGCTCCTTGGCCTCGGCGGCGCGTCGATCCTCTGGTTGATCGGCCAGACACCTCGTGTCGGATGGCCGGTGGTGTTCGTCATCACGATTGCTTCGATCGGCGCCCTCTGGCCTCGACGACGCCCGGTACACTACCGGCCATGAGTCAAGTCGTCTCGCACGAGCAAACCTTCCTTGCGCCAGGCCAGGCCGCGATCGAGGCTCTTCGAATCAACGGCACGACGGTCGTGTTCGGCCTGAATGGCGACCACGTCCTCAAGCTGTACGAGGGCCTCGCCGACACACCGTCGATCCGACACGTGATCGTGAAGCACGAGAACAACGCCGCCCTGGCCGCCGAGGCGTATGGTCGGCTCAGCGAGCGGCCGGGCGTCGTCGTCGTGACGGCCGGTCCCGGGGCACTTAACTCGATTTCGGGTATCGCCAGCGCCTACGCGTCGGGCGCGCCGATCGTGCATCTTTCCGGCGCGGTTCCGACGACGGCCGCGCTCGAGACGTTTCATGGCGTCGACGAGGTCGATTTCACGGAGCGGATGTTCGCGCCGGTCACGAAATGGTCCACGCGCGTCACCGATGCCGCTTCGATCGTGCCGACGATCAATCGCGCGTTCCGCCTGGCGGTGGATGGCCGGCCGGCGCCGGTTCACGTCGAGATCACGCGCGATCTGCTCGAATCACCGGCCCGTGTCGTCGCGCCATCTCGCCCGGAGCCGGCGCCATCGGCTTCGCCAGCCGGCGATCTCGACGCGACTCTCGCGCGAATGCGCGCCGCGCGCAATCCGCTCATTATCGCCGGCAAGGGCGCCTGGTACCCGACAGCCAGCGCCGCCCTCGTGCGGTTCGCCGAGGCGCTCGGCGCGCCGGTTGCCTGGACCTGGGAAGGCCACGGCGCGATGCCGACGATGCATCCCCTCGCGCTGGGACCGTTTCGGTTGATGGGGACACATCCGGCGGTGGACGCCGCAATCGCGCGCGCCGATCTCGTCCTGGGTGTCGGGCTGCGCCCCGGCATCGAGGCCCATCGCGCCGTCCAGGAAGCTGTCGGTGAGCGGCTCACGGTTCTGGGCGCGGCCGACGTGCCGAATCCGCACGATGGCCCGGTCATCCTGTCGGTGCCGTCGCTCGTCGCGACGCTCGATGCGCTCGCCAAACGCATTTCGCGGACTCCATCCGCCGCGGAAGCGATCGAGGCGTGCGCGATGGCGCAACGGGCGCTCGCGCGTGGCATCGAGGTCGAATTGGTACGGCACGCCGCGACGCGGCCGTGGCACATCGGACTCGCGCTGCGGGAGCTCGATCGTCGGATGACGCCGGACGCGATCGTTACCAGTGACGTGAGCAATATCAAGTTGTGGGTTCCGCTGCTCGTCCGCGCGTTCGGCCCCGCGTCGCACCTGCAATCCGGGTCGTGGGGAACGATGGGCTATGCACTCCCGGCCGCGATCGGCGCGGCGCTGGCGCGACCCGGTCAGAAGGTCGTCGCACTTGCCGGCGATACGTCGTTCCTGATGTCGTCGAACGATCTCGTCACGCTGGCCCAACTGAAACTGCCGATCGTGATGGCGGTTCACAAGGACGGCCGCATCGGCATGATCGATTACATGCAGCGTCAGGCAGGTCGCGAGCCGTACGCGGTCGAAATCGGCGACGTCGATCTCGTCAAGATGGCCGAGGCCGCCGGCGTGCGCAGTATTCGCGTGCGCGAGCCGTCGGAGATCGCTGGCGCGTGGGCTGACGCGCTGGCGGCGGCCGAGCCGGTGCTGATCGAGTTCACGGCTGGCTTCGACTTCCCGCGTCCGTCGGTCCCACGGTTCGTCACCCAGGGCGCGGTGTGACCGAGTTCATCTGCGAGACCTGCGGCGTCCAGCACGCCGCGCGCGCGGATGATCCGGGGGTACCGCCGGACTCCTGTGCGATCTGTTCGGATGAGCGGCAGTACGTCGGGTGGCGCGGTCAGCGCTGGACGACGCTCGACGACCTGCGCGCGAGTCGGAAAATCGAGGTCACGCCCCTTCCCGACGAGTCTGGCGCCTGGTCGATCGAGACGAAGCCGACGATTGCGATCGGCCAGCGAGCCGTCCTGATTCAGACCCCAGTCGGCAATCTGCTCTGGGATTCGCAGAGCCTGATCGACGACGCGGCGATCGTCCGCATTCGCGAACTCGGCGGCATCGCCGCGATCGCGATTTCGCATCCGCACTTCTACTCGGCGATGGTCGAATGGAGCCACGCGTTCGATGCGCCGATCTGGCTACACGCGAGCGACCGCGACTGGGTCAAGCGCCCGGATCGAGCGATCCGACGCTGGCATGGCCCCGAGGGCGATCCGCTGCCCGGTTCAGGCCTGCGATTGGTCCAGGTCGGCGGCCACTTCCCCGGCTGTACCGCGCTCGTCTGGCCGGCCGGCGCGGCCGGTCGCGGAGCTCTCTTCTGCGGCGACATGCCGATGGTCGTCGCCGACCGCGATTGGCTCAGTTTCATGTACAGCTACCCGAACCTGATCCCGATGCCGCCCGTCGAGGTCGATCGGATCACGACGACGCTGCTTGGCCATCGCTTCGACCGCATCTACTCGAGTTGGCCCGACCGCGTACTCGCATCGGGCGCCCACGACGCGCTACGCCGTTCGGCCGCCCGCTACCGGGAGCGATCGGCGCGGCTGCCGTGGACGTAGCGACGCGCGAAGACCGGCGCGGTACGATCGGTCACCGCCTCGACTTCTGAAACTCCTTCAGCGCGTCATTCCCGACCCAGCGCGCGGCGCGTGAGGGCGAGTCGCGTAACCGCTCGGCCAGGGCGATTGCCTCGCCGCGGAGTCCCGGTCGCCGTCCGCCGATATCGCGAAGCGCCCACGAGACGGCCTTCTTGACGAAGCTCCGGTCGTCCGTTGCCGCGCTCTCCGCGAGCATCAGAACTCGGCGGAAGGGCGCGTCGTCGGTCCCGCGATCGTGAACCGTCAGCGTCGCCGCCAGAGCGAACGCGGCGCGGCGAATGTACTCCTCCTCGCGCGCGCTCCATCGCTCGACGAGCGCCCAGGCAAACGGCGTCTTTCGGAGAAGGTTGATCGCGCAGGTATCGACGACATCCCAGGAGGCGAAGTCGAGCGCCCAGAGCTCGGCGTCCTCCTCGGTCGTCTCACGCGGATCCGCCACCATCGGCGCCAGCAAGCGGGCATCGTGGTTGCCGGTAACCCAGAGCGCTCGGGCGAGCGCTTGGTCCCGCCCGAGTCTGCGCGCCATCGCCCGGATGTCCGGCAGCGAGACGCCATAGCTCGCACCGGCACGAATGCCGACGCGAGTTCGTCCCGCCACCCTGGCCGGATCGCCCATCGTGGCGAGTTCGGCCATCGCGGCCTCGACCGGAGGCGCCGGTCCACGAGCGACCTTCACCCCAATCCCTCTCCCGACGCGGCGAGCGCGCAATGGGCGCGGGCTTGGCGCGTCGCCATCGAGTTCAGGCGCGGACGAGTTCGGCGAGCGAGACGGTCTTGAGCACATCCTTGTTGACGACGAAGCGTGGCATGCGCCCACGCAACACGTCGGCGATCTCTTCGCCCACGCGCTTGCGACGCGCCACGTCCGACCAGTCGGAGACCGACGCCGAGTGCGGCATCAGCACGACATTCTCCATCGTGTGCAGTGGGTTGTCCGGCAGCGTTGGCTCGATCTCCATGACATCGAGACCGGCGCCGGCCAGCTTCTTCTCCCGCAGGGCGCGGATCAAGTCGGCCTCGTTGTGGGTCGGCCCACGTCCCGTGTTGATGAAGTAGCCGGTCGGCTTCATCGCGCTGAAGCAGGCGTAGTTCAGCAGGCCCTTCGTGCCGGCATTCAACGGCAGGTGCGCCGACACGAAGTCGGAGCGGCGGAATAGCTCGATGAGGTCGGTCACGCGCTCGACGCCGTGCTGCCTGAACACGTCATCGGGCTGATACGGGTCCCAGGCGATGACGTTCATCTTGAACCCATTCGCCTTCTCGGTAACGAGGCGGGGAATGTTGCCGAAGGCGACCAGACCGAGCGTATCGCCGACCACCCGCGGCATCGGGGACATATGGCTGCGCTGCTCGCGCCATCGGCCTTCGCGAACCAGCCGGTCGAGCACGACCGTCTTCTTGGCCAGCGCGAGAAGAAGCATGAACGCGTGGACCGAGACCTCTTCGATGAACACATCCGGAACGTTCGTGACGACGATGTTGTGCCTGGTCGCCCCGTCGAGGTCGATCCGATCGACACCGACGCCGTTCGTCGATACGACCTTGCACTTGGTCAGGGAAGAGAGCACGCGCTCGTTGATCGCGAAGCGCCCGGTAATGATGGCGTCCGCGTCCTTTACATCGGCGATGTATTCGTCCTCGGTGGTCGCCTTCGAAACGAACGCGGTCGTGTCGATCGGCTTGAGTCCCTCGTTCTCGTGTGTCGTATTGCTCACCGGACCGAAGGCCGTGATGACGACTTTGAATGGCATTCAGTTGCTCCTCTATCTGCGCGTGAAGCGCCCATTGTCGCGGAATCGGTCGCCGACGGGGGAGGGCGACGAGCGGATACGATGACACGGCGACGTACGTAACGGAGGAGGCGCCGACCCTCCAATGACTATAATGGTCAGGAATAGTCGGGAGGCCGCATGGTAAGAGCCGGAGTCGCGGAGTTGAAGGCGTCGCTGAGTGAGTACCTGCGGCTGGTCAAGGCTGGCGAGGAGGTGATCGTCACGGATCACGGACGCCCCATCGCCCGACTCGCGCCGATCGCACGCACCGGCGGTCCAACCGATGCCGAGATGGATGAACTGGTTGCGGCCGGTCTCGTGTCCCCGCCGAAGCTGCCGCGCGATCCGAACTGGCTCGACAAGGTAAGGGCGTTGCAGCGGCCGATTGCCCCCGGCGCGAGTCTCGTCGCGGCGATCATCGAGGAGCGCGAACAGGGGTGGTGAAGTTCTGGGACGCCTCGGCCCTCGCCTCGCTACTGGTGCGAGAGGCGATGACAGGCATCTTGAATGAGGTCGCCGCCGCGGATCCAGCAATTGCAATCTGGTGGGGCACGCCCGTCGAGTGTCGCTCGGTCCTGGCCCGGCGGGAACGAGAGGGGTCGTTGCTGACCGGCAACGCAGTCGCGGCCCATCGGGCGTTTGAGGCACTGTTCAGTCAAGCTCAGGAGATCCCGCCTTCCGTAATCGTTCGCGATCGCGCAATCCGCCTGGTCGACGTCCACGACCTTCGAGCGGCCGACGCGCTCCAACTGGCGGCCGCGCTGGTTTGGACGCGCGAGCGTCCGGCCGGGTCCGGCTTCGTGTGCCTCGATCGGCGCCTGCGCGCCGCGGCAGGCCGGGAGGGGTTCGACGTGCTGCCGGCGTTGTTGTCGGAGAACGCGCCTTGTCCACTCGACGCCACGTAGGATTTCGTGGTTGAGCGCCGAACCACGAGGCGCCACAGAGGGAGGCCGAAGTGGCAAGAACACTTATGCATTGGCCGCGAGAACACCTCAGGTCGGCGGTGTTCTTCGCGGGCCGAAGTGCCAGGATCGAAGCCAATCCACGGAACGCCACGAAACCTGAGATCGGCTTCCAGAACCTGGCGTACGTAATCGGATGTATCCACGCCACACACTCGTTCCTTGAGAGCACCATCAACCGCTTCTACTTCGACGCCGGTCAAGTAAGCCAGGGTATTCTGACCGACCGCGACATCACAGTTCTTGCGCCGGAGGTCCTATCCAGATTGGATGGCGCTTGGAAACTACCGGACTTTGAGAGAACGAGTTGTCTCGACAAGTACGATCTGGCGTTGTTGATGGCGGGCAATGCCGCGTTCGATCACGGAAGCGACCCTTACCAGTCCATAGCCTTGATCATCAAACTGCGAAACGAGTTGGTTCACACTAAGGCACAGTGGGTTGAGGTCGCGTCGACCGGCACAGGTAAGAGCCGTCACCGGTTCGAGACCCAGTTTAGGGGACGGTTTCGCGAGAACCAGCTTACTTGGCCCAAGGCGGTGTTCTACCCCAATCAGCTCCTGGGGTTTGGCTGCGCCGAATGGTGCGTCCTCCGAAGTATCTCGTTCGTGGAGTCGTTCTACACCCGTGCCGGCGGACACAAAGACTGGTCAGAGTTCACAAAGTTGCTGACGAAACACGCCAAAGCGGCAGACAGGGCGGTCGCGAGGCGACGGAAATAGGACCTGGCATGGCTGGCGCTGCCAGTGAAACTTAGGTGTCACTGCGAATCCGAATCTCACGGTGGGTGCTCGCTATCCGAGACCTTGGGCGGCGAGTCGCCGGCTTTCCGAGGAGCCGACGGGCGCATGGTGATGGTCGACTGCGCGCGTGTCAACTTCGTTGAGCATCGTCAGGATCTACTTGGTAAGCAGCGAGCACCCATCGACTGATCGAGAAGCGCGAACGGGGTCGGTGAGGTTCTGGGATGCCAGTTACCCCGCGCACCTTGAGGACTCCCGGCATCGTCGCTTTGAGTCCTATACCGAAACCCATGGTCTGTACTGGACCTGGTCGCACGGCCACGCGACGTCGACGAACGTTCTCGTGATTTCGTGCTTCGATCGAGAGGAGGACTGATGGCTGAGCGAGGGAGCTATCGCACCTTGGGCGACATTACCATAGATGACCCGGCTGAAGTTGCGAGTGTCAACCAGTTGGAAGCTGACGCGGACCTCGAGCTTGTACGCCGCGATCGGCGAAGAAATCGGCGTCCGCCGGCGGAAGAGTCGTTCATGTGTGGGTGAATCGTATCGAGCAGGCTCGCCTGGCCGAACTCGCCGAACGCGACAACGTCAGTGTGAATGTCGCGGCGAAGCGAATGATTGTGAAGGCGCTCACGACTTCGGCAACCGATTAGGCACGCTGATCTCGACGCGGATGCCGGCGCGATCCGGCACTCACTTGAGGCCGGTGCGACTGGGACGAGCGACAATCGTGGGTGGGGGTTCGAGACGATCATCGAAGAGGCTGGGCGCACGGGTCGCGGCGAGTTGACCATCCGTTCCGGCCGTGGCGCGGGCAGGGTGCAGATCGTCGGCGCATCGCGGCGTCCGATGTTCAGGAACGATAATGCCGAGATTCGCGGCACGCTGGCGCAGTTGCGCATCCGAGCCGAGCAGACCGATGATTCTCTGAGAGTGGATTCGACGCCATGACGGCTCTTCGGTACTGGCTGGGGCAGCACGGCCAGGTGTTCGGCGCGCGCGAACGCGCCGCGGTTATTCGACGAGAGATCTGCCGCGTGGTGTCAGAGACGCCGGCGACGGATGAGGTCGTCCTCGACTTCGACGGAGTGCGCGCGTCCGGCTTTTCCTTCGCCGACGAGGTTGTCGCGAAACTCTCGCTCGATCTTCCTGGCCAGCGCATTGTTGTCGCCAACGCCAACGAGCAGATTCTGTATCCCGTGGCGCAGATGCTCCGAAGACGTGTCCTCAGTGCCACTATCGAGAACGCGGACGGCACGCGCGTTGAGTTCGCCCGCGACTGAATAATTGGGCTCAGCTTCCCTCGGCGATTCGGTACGCCTGATCGAGTAAATCGATCGGGTGGATGACGTCCATGGTGAGGCCGCGCTTGCGGATCCCGGCCGCGATCTGGATGATGCAGCCGGGGTTCGGCGCGATCACGGCGTCGGCGCCCGTTTCGACGATCGCGTCCATCTTCAGTTCGAGTAACTGGTTCGCCATCTCGGGCTGGGTGATGTTGTAGATCCCGGCTGAACCGCAGCAGAAGTCGGACTCGCGCATCTCGACCAGCTTGATGCCCGGAATCGCCTTGATGAGCGCGCGCGGCTGCTCGCGAATCTTCTGTCCGTGGGCCAGATGGCAGGCGTCCTGGTACGTCACGACGCGGTCGATTCGCCCGAGCGGTCCGCGCGGACCGATCGCGGCGATGAATTCATTGATATCGCGTATCCGGCCAGCGAACTCGTGGGCGCGCTCGCGCCAGATTGGATCATCATCGAGGAGTTCGCCGTACTCTTTCAGCGTCGATCCGCAGCCGGCCGCGTTGATGATGTAGACGGACGCGCCCGTGCGCTCGAATTCAACGATGTTGTGGCGGGCCAATTGGCGGGCCCGGTCGCGTTCGCCGGCGTGGACGTGCAGCGCGCCACAGCACTTCTGGCCGCGTGGAACGATGATCTCGCAACCGTTCCGCGCCAGGACGCGCAGCGTCGCCTCGTTCGTCGTGTCGAAGAAGCGCGCCGCGATACAGCCGGAAATGAACGCGACACGATGGGTTGGCGCGCCGTCGGTCGGTATGACGTGTTCCGGCAGCCGAGCGGCGATGAACCCGCCTGGCAAGTCCGGCAGCATCGACTCCATCTCGCCAAGCTTCTTGAACGGCCCCGGCAAGATCTTCAGCAGGCCGGAGCCTCGGACGACCTTCTGGAGGCCGCTCTTCTGGTAGACGCGTGTCGCTGTGCCGGCGGCATCAAGCGCCGCGTTCGACGTGAAGATCCCGCCGAGGACGACCTGGCGGGTGACCTTCTCGCCCATCTCGGTCGCGCGGATCTCGGCCCGCGCTGCCTCGATCAGCCGCCCGTAGTCGACGCCCGAGGGGCAGGCGGTCTCGCAAGCGCGGCAATCGAGGCAGCGGTACATGTGAAGACGAAACCTCGGATCGTCGGCCGCGATCCGTCCCTCGCTGAACGCCCGGATCTGGTAAATCCGTCCGCGCGGAGAGTCGAGCTCGTTGCCGAGCAGGCGGTAGGTCGGACAGAAATCGAGGCAGAGGCCGCAATGGACGCATCGCTTGATGACGTCGCGCGGCACTTCCAGGCGCGGGTTCGCGTGTGCTTTCACGGGTGGGTTACTCGTGGTCGCGCTCACAGGCGACCCAGGAAACGACCGGGCGCCATGACACCGGCCGGGTCGTAGGTCGTCTTCAAGCGTCGCGCGATCTCCTGACTGTTGCCCGGCTCGCCGAACACGTCAATCTCGCGCTTCACGTCGAGCGGGCACTCCTCGACGACGAGTGTGCCGAGATGTTCGCGCAATGCCGCGCGAAGCGCGCGGATCGCCTCGAGCGCGCGCGGACTTTCGCCGAGTCCAACCCGGATAACACCAACTCCGGCGCTGGCCCAAAGTGTTACCGGCAGGTCGTGGCGGCCCGCCACGACCTCGGCCGTTTCACACGCCCAGGCGATCTGTCCGATCGGCACGGCTACGCGCGCCAGCGTTCCGCCATCAGCGATCTCGGGTCCCCGGCGCGCGGCGGACCATGCGTCGCGCGCGGCAACATCATCCAACGGGTCGACGCCGGTCGCCCCCTCGTCGCGCGCGAACGCGGACAGGTCGTCGACCATCCGCGCGACCGGCCTCGGGAATCCCGCCACATGGGCGAGGAACAGAATGCCTCGGTCGTCTCGCGTCAGCTCGATGGCGCTCGGCGTCAGCGGCGAGCGAAGGACGCGGTACGTTGCCCGAGCCGCCGCCCGATAGTCGGCGAACCGGGCCGCGATCGTCCGCTCGACGTCGGGGAAAGGCGCAACCTTCAATGTAACTTCGGTGATGACCGCCAGCGTGCCGAACGACCCGACGTACAGCTTATTCAGGTCGTAGCCGGTGACGTTCTTGACGACCTTGCCGCCGGCCTTCGCCACGACGCCGTCGGTCGTCGCGACCCGCGTACCGAGCAGGGAGTCGCGAACCGTGCCGTGGCGGAGCCGAAGCGGTCCGCTCGCGTTGGCCGCGATGACGCCGCCGATCGTCGATCCGTGGCGAGCATCCGGATCGAGCGGTAGGAACTGGCGGCGCTCGGCCAGCGTGGCCTGGACCCGCGCGAGCGGCGTCCCGGCTCGGACGGTGATCGTCAGATCGGCCGGCTCGTACTCGACGATGCCAGACATCTCGGCGGTCGAAAGCGCCACGTCATACGCGCGCGGCACGTTGCCGATGTGCAGTCGCGTGCCGCCGCCACGCGGGATGACGGCGAATCGTTCTCGGGACGCCCATGCCAGCGCCTCGCCGCATTCGTTTTCGTTTGCCGGCTCGATTGCGTACCGCGGCGCGATCCCATCGACGGTGTTCGCCCGTGAACCCTTCTTGCCGAGTTCTTTGACGTCGGGCCGAGCTCCGGTTGCCACCGCCATCAGCCGCCTACCAGCCCACCAGGACGGCGCGACCGTGGCGGGTTTCCGTCACGTCGACACATCCGCCCGGCGTCGGGATCACCTTGCCCGGATTGCAGAGGCCCCGCGGATCCCATGCCCGCTTCACGCGGCGCATCACGTCGAGATCGGCCTCGCGGTAGACGAGCGGCATGAGATCGCGCTTCTCGACCCCGATGCCGTGCTCGCCGGTCAACGCGCCGCCGGCGTCGGCGCAGATCTTCAGGATTTCGGCGCCGATCTGCCGGGCGAGATCCATCTGCCCGGGAATGTCGCCATCGAACAAGCAGAGCGGATGGAGATTGCCATCGCCGGCATGGAACACGTTCGCCACCCGCAGTCCGTACTTCTCCGACACGGCCTTGATTCCCCGCAGCACCTCGGGCAAGCGAGTGCGAGGGATGACGCCATCCATCACGTAGAAGTCGGGCGAGATTCTGCCCATTGCGCTGAAGGCGTTCTTTCGGCCGGCCCAGAGCAACTGGCGCTCGCGTGCCGACTGCGCGACGCGGACCTCGCGCGCGCGGTTCCGGCCGCAGATCGCGCGGATGCCCTCGATCTGATCCTCCATGCCCTCGCGCATGCCTTCGAGTTCGACGAGCAGGACCGCGCCGGCATCGGTTGGGTACCCCGCCCGCGTCGCCTGTTCGACCGCCTGGAGCGATAGCTGGTCCATCATTTCGAGCGCGGCCGGGATGACGCCGGAGGCGATGATGTCCGAGACGGTCTGCGAGGCGTCCTCGACCGTCTCGAAGACGCCGAGCAGCGTCTTGACTTCCTCGGTCACGGGCGTGATCTTGACGATGACCTTCGTGACGATACCCATCGTGCCCTCGGAGCCGCAGAAGAGTCCGGTCAGGTCGTAGCCCGGCGCGTCGACGGCTTTCCCACCGGTGTGAATGATCTCGCCGTCGGGGGTGACGATTTCGAGGCCGAGGACGTGGTTCACCGTCACGCCATACATAAGGGTGTGGGGTCCGCCCGAGTTCTCACCGACGTTGCCGCCGATCGTCGAAGCCTTCTGGCTGGACGGATCGGGCACGTAGTAGAGGCCGTCGCGCGCCAAAGCGTTCGAAATATGGAGATTGACGACGCCCGGCTCGACGATCGCGCGCATGTTCTCGAGATCGATTTCGAGGATCCGATTCAGCTTCGAGAATCCGATGACGACACCGCCATCGAGCGGAATCGAACCGCCGGAGAGTCCGGTCCCCGCGCCGCGGGCAACATACGGGACGCTCTCGCGAATGCAGAGCCGTACGATCGCGGCGACCTGCTCGGCGCTGCTGGGCAGCGCGACCGCGTCCGGCGCGGCCTGGTCGACCGAGGCATCGTACTCATAGATCATCAGGTCGTAGTCGTCCCAGAGGACGCTCTCCGCTCCGACGATCTCGATCAGCCGCTCGGCCAGCGCGCGCCGCTCAGCCATCGTTCGGCGAGGGCGCGGCTTCACGTCGTGCATGGGCCGAAGTATATGGCCGCGATTGCGCCGTTCCGATCGGGGGGACTGCCGATTCGGACGGTGAACGCGACGCGATCACCGTCCGCCGATCCCTGGGAGTCCGAGGGCGAAGCCGTCGGCGAAAAGAAAGATCCAGGGGCGTTGGGGGCGAAGCCACCAGGCGAAACACATCAATCCTTTCGAAGGCGGGCGATATCCGCTGTCGGGCGATAGACTGAACGCGATGGCCTTCATTCCGCGGCGTCCGACCGGCAAGGAGACCTTTCTCGCGGCCGCGATCGCGGCGATTCTGTCGATCGTGGTCGCGCTATCGGCCTCGATCATCGCCACGCCGATCCTCGAAGGCCAGATCCAGCAGTTGCTGCCCGATCCGGGGATGCTACCGATTGTCTTCACGGCGCTTGGCATTTGCCTGCTCGGCGCATTCCTCGCGCGCGCCCTGTTTGGGCGGTCCGACGCGACGCGCATCGTCGGGTTCACGTGCATCGTCCTCGGCGTCCTCACGGCGATGCCGGCGCTGTTCGGCGCCGTGCCCGGCCTCATCTACGTGACTGTGCCGCGAAACATCATCGTCGGCCTGATGGCGGCGCTGCTCCTGCCGCGCCTTCTTCTGCGAGGGGACGACCAGGGAATGTTCAGCTAGCCGAGCGCGCCGGCGAGGAAGTCGTCCCGCAGGACGTGCTTCTGGACCTTCGCCATCGCGTTGCGCGGCAGACCCGCGACGAACCGAACGACTCGTGGCTTCTTGTAGCTAGCCAGTCGGTCGCGACAGTAGGCGACGATGTCGTCTTCCGTCGCGGCGTCCGCGGCTGTCGGCACGATCACGGCAACGACCCGCTCGCCGAACTCCGGGTCCGGCGCGCCGAACACGGCTGCCTCGGCGACCGAAGGGTGAGTGACGAGGACTTCTTCGATCTCGCGCGGATAGATGTTGAAACCGCCGCTGATGATCAGTTCGCGAGCGCGACCAGAGATCGTGATGTAGCCGTCGGACGAGCGCCAACCCAGGTCGCCGGTATTGAACCATCCCTCGGCGTCGAACGCCTCGGCCGTGGCGGCTTCGTTGTCCCAGTAGCCGGCGAACACGTGTGGACCGCGCACCTGAATCTCGCCGGGCGCCTCGTCGTCGATTGGCCGTCGAGACACGACATCGACGATCCGCGCTTCCTGACCGGGGAACGGCTGACCGACCGTGCCAGCGCGCCGCTCGCCGACGTACGGATTCGTCGTGTTCATGATCGTCTCGGTCATGCCGTACCGTTCGAGGATCGGCTGGCCGAAGAGTTCCGCGAACTCCTCGAACGTCTGGACCGCCAAAGGCGCCGAACCGGACACGTACAGCCGAAGTGGCGGCGGTGTGACTGCGCGCTGCCGCGCCTCGGCGATGAGGCGCGTGTACATCGTCGGCACGCCGAAGAACATCGTCGTCGCGCCGCCGGCGATCGTCGAGAGAGCGTCGCCGACCTCGAACCGCCGCCGCACATCGACCTCGGCGCCGGCGTACACGGTGCCGTGCAGGCCGACACAGAGGCCGTGCGCGTGGAAAAGCGGCAGGGCGAGCAGCAAGCGATCGGGCTCGGTCCAGTGCCAGGCCGTCGTCACGGCCCAGGCATTGGCGGCCAGATTCCGGTGCCGGATCATCGCCCCCTTGGCGCGCCCGGTTGTCCCGGAGGTGTAGCCAATGATGGCGACCGATTCCGGATCGGGCGCGATCGGCTCGACTGGTTTCGACGCCGCCAGGAATGCCGCGTCGTTCACGCCCGCGACCACGACGCGTTCGAGCATTGGCGGCATGCCTTCGGGCTCGTCGGCCAGGCGAGCGATCTCGACCTGACGCGCCTGATCGGTGACGCACAGGCGTGCGCCACTATCGCGCAGGATGTGCTGAAGTTCGACCCGCCGGTACTGCGTGTTGACGAGCACGACGATCGCGCCGGCCATGTGCGCGCCGAAGTACGCCGCGATGAAGTCCGGGCTGTTTTCGAGGAAGAGCGCGATGCGATCGCCAGGTTCGATCCCGGTGGCGCGGTAGGCGCCGGCCCAGGCGGCCGCTGCGCTGCAAATCGCCGCGCGGGAGTACGTCGTGTCGTCGAAGTGAACCAGCGTCCGGTTCGGCGCACGGGCGGCGTGGTCGAGCAGCGCGGCGACGATCGACGTGTGGCGCATCGGCACCCGAGTCTATCAAGCGATTTGCGCCGGACGCGCCGAGGCTCTCCGACTGGGTATCATTCCGCAACTTCGTCGCGGGAGGCCCCATGTCGGACACGCCATCATCGAGCGGCATGATCTCGGCGCTGCTCCAGGAAGAACGACGTTTTCCGCCGCCGCCGGCGCTGGCAGCGACGGCGAACGGCAAGGCGGACCTGTATGAGCGGGCGGCCAAGGATCCGCTTGCGTTCTGGGCTGAGATGGCTGGTGGCATCGACTGGGCGACACCTTTCACGAAGGTGCTCGACTGGAATGTGCCCTGGGCGAAGTGGTTCGTCGGCGGCACGCTGAACGCGTCGGTGAGCTGCGTCGATCGGCACGCGCTCGGCGCTCGGCGGAACAAGGCCGCCCTGATCTGGGAAGGCGAACCGCATGTCGCCGGCAACCTCGGTGGTGAGACTCGAGTCCTGACCTACGGCGACCTCTATCGCGAGGTGAACCGGGCCGCCCACGCGATTCGCGCGCTCGGAATCGAGAAGGGCGATCGCGTCGCGATCTACATGCCAATGGTGCCCGAGGCGGCGATCGCGATGCTCGCCTGCGCTCGGCTCGGCGCCGCGCACACGGTCATCTTCGGTGGCTTCGCCCCCGAGGCGATTCGCGATCGCGTCAACGACTCGGGCGCGAAGCTCGTCATCACCGCTGACGGCGGATACCGTCGCGGCAACGTGATTCCTCTGTACGACAACGTTGCCAAGGCCGTCGAGGGAACGCCGGGCGTCACGCACGTCCTGGTGCTGCGCCGAGTCGGCGAATCGGTCCGCCCGGTCACACTGACCCCCGGCCGCGATGTCTGGTGGCACGATGCGCTCGACGCCGCGCCGCCGACGCCGCTCGAACCGGTGATGGTCGACGCGGAGCACCCGCTCTACATCCTCTATACGTCCGGGACGACCGGCAAGCCGAAGGGGATGCTGCACACGACCGGCGGCTATCTCGTCGGCACGATGGCGAGCGCGAAGTACGTCTTCGATCTGAAAGACGATGATGTCTTCTGGTGTACCGCCGACGTCGGCTGGGTGACCGGACACAGCTATCTGGTCTACGGGCCGCTCGCGAACGGCGCGACCTGTGTCATGTATGAGGGCGCGCCGGACTGGCCGGATAAGGATCGCTTCTGGCAGATCATCGCCAAGTACCGCGTGTCAATCCTCTATACCGCCCCGACCGCGATTCGGTCGTTCATGCGGTTCGGCACCGACTATCCGAAGCGGCACGACATGTCGGCACTCCGGTTGCTCGGAACCGTTGGCGAACCGATCAACCCGGAGGCGTGGATCTGGTACCACGAGAACATCGGCGGCGGTCGCTGTCCGATCGTCGATACATGGTGGCAGACCGAGACTGGCATGATTCTGATCACGCCACTGCCCGGCGTAACGACGACGAGGCCGGGTTCGGCCACGTTCGCTTTCCCCGGCATCGACGCCGATGTCGTCGATGAGAGTGGGCAGAGCGTGCCGCTCGGCTCGGGTGGATACCTCGTCCTGCGGCGACCGTGGCCAGCGATGGCCCGCACGCTCTGGGGCGACGACGAGCGGTTTCAGCAGACGTACTGGAGCCGGTTCCCGGGGCTGTACTTCACCGGCGACGGCGCTCGGCGTGACGAAGATGGGTATATCTGGCTGCTCGGACGCGTCGACGACGTGCTGAACGTCGCCGGACACCGAATCGGGACGATGGAGGTCGAAAGCGCGCTCGTGTCCCATCCGTCGGTCGCCGAAGCGGCCGTCATCGGCGTTGCTCACGAGATCAAGGGACAGGCGCTGGCGGCGTTCGTGACGCCGCGATTCGGGATCACGCCGGACGACGCCCTGGCCGATACGCTAAAGAAGCACGTCGCGACGACCATTGGCGCGATCGCGCGTCCGGACCAGATCTACTTCACGGCCGAGCTTCCGAAGACGCGGTCGGCAAAGATCATGCGTCGTTTGCTGCGGGACATCGCCGAAGGGCGCGTCCTCGGCGATACGACGACCTTGACCGATCCGGCGGTGGTCGCGGATATCAGGGAGCGGTACGACCACTCCGAGGCGTAGCGCGCGCTATCAAGCCGGCGATGACGAGGCGGTAGAGCGTCGCCCGCCGGTGTGCCACGCCTGTGGCGGTTCTCCCGTTGCCGAGTGCGAGCTCTGTCTGCAGCCGTACTGCGAGCGGCATCGCGGCGAGGCGCCGCGCCCGGAATGGTGCGCCGAGTGCGTCGCGAACGCTAAGGTCGAAGAATCGCTCTCGTGGAGCGTCTCCGGCTGCGCGCTCGGCTCCATCGGCGGGATTTTCATCCTCATTGTGCTGTGGATCGTCGCGCCGGCGGTCGCGACCGGTCCCGGCCGCGCTTTCGCGATCGTCGCGGTGTCGGCGCTCGCCACGGCGACCGCGCTGTACGCCGTCCGCCGTGCCCGGCTGGCGAAGCGGCGGCGGAGTTGATCGAGGCGCTCAGACGCGATGCGCCATCGGCAGGGTGAAGAGGTAGACGTTCACTGCCCCGAAGAGCGCCAGCACGACTATATGCGGGATCAGACCGCGCGCCGGACCGAATCCGCTTGGGGTCCGACCAGCGATCTTCCACGCGGTGAAGAGCGACCCGCCGATTCCCAGCGCCAACAAGCCGAACTGAAGTGCCTGGATCGTCGGCGTCGGCAGCACGCCGGCCGGTCCGGTTGTGTAGACACCCACCAGGCCGATGGCGTTGTAGACGAGTGTGCCGCTCTCCGCGAGCAGGTGGAAGAGATTGTGGGCGAGGTGGCCGGCCAGGTCGAGCGGGATGACGGCGTAGCCGAATCGAGCGAAGTTCTCGAACAGCCTCTCGCGCCGCTCACCGTGGCTGTAACGGGCCGCCGCGAGGACGAGCCCGAAGGGCAAGGCCATCGCGACCAGGAACACAGCCGTGAACGCCGCCACGCGGCTGCCGAAGAGCCAACCGCCAAGTGTCGCCATCAGAGGTTCCCAGAACGAGAGCATCGTGATGTTCTGCACCAGGACGATTCCGACGATCGCCACCGCCAGGAAAGCTTCGGAGAGTTTCGGCTTGGCGATGAACCACAACTCGCTGGTCGGCTTGCGCCAGAGCAGCCGAATGGAGCCATTGGGGCAGCTCTTGATGCAGTTGGCGCACAGGTTGCAGTTCGCCATCGAGGTCATCGCGCGCGGGACCTCGAAGATCGGGCACCCCGCCACGTTGCCATTCCCCTTGTAGCAGTACTGAACTGTGCACGAGCGGCAGATCTCGGGAGTTGCCCGGAGCTGCAAACCCGAGGCGCGTGAGTAGTTGCCTGATAATCCGCCGAGAAAGCAGAGGTATCGGCACCACGCCCGTCGCTCAAAGACGACGGCGCTGACGACCGACGCGGTCACGAGCAGCCCAAGCAGGTAACCCGATCCGCGCGGCGACTCGACGATGCCGAAGGCGTGATCCGCCCAGGTAATCCCCAGGAACGTAGCGTCGATGATCCAGATGCCGTACTTCTTCAGGAACGGCGGCACCGGACGACCCAGCCCGGCCACCCGTTGCACCAGGTCGATGAGGGTGCCGAATGGGCAGATCGCGCACCAGAGTCGTCCGGTCGCGAACATCGCCAACGGGATGAGTGGCCACCACAGCACCCACGTCAGCCCGGTACCGAGGTTGGCCGAGGCCGCGCCCGGTCCGACCAGCAGCGCGACGAGGATGTACCCGAACACGACCAGAGTCGGGTAGGCGAGGATCGCTGGCCACAGACGGCTTCGCGCGAAGGCCAGGAGATGGCGATTGTCAAGCAGCCCGCGTGAAACCGGCGCGACGGCCGCCGCGACGCCGAGCGGGTGGGCCACACCGTTGGGGCTGACTCCGTTTGGGTGGACGGTCGGGGGAGAAGTGGGACGTGTCTCTCGTGAAATCCTCATGGTGTTACCTCGTCGGTGGAGTCGCGGTGGAGCGACGTCGCCCAATGGCGCCGACCGCGAGCGCGCCGACCATCAGCGAACCTGTCGCGAGGACGTAGGGACGGCTCGGTCCGGCCTCGACGGCGTCGAATATCGCTGCTGCTTCGTGGACCACGCCGCCGGAATCGGCAACGCTCATACGCGCGTGCCAGGATCCCGCGATTGGCAGATCGACCGGGCCGCGAAGCAAGACAGCCTCAGCGGCGGCGTGGGTGTCCGGCGGCGCGGAGTGGTCGTCCGCGGTGTTCGGTGCGCGATGGTCATCGATCTTCATAGCCTCGTGCGCGACCGATGCCGGCGGTCCCTGATCGTTCGCGGCGTTCGGTGCGCGATGGTCATCGATCTTCATGGCGTCGTGCGCGACCGATGCCGGCGGTCCCTGATCGTCCGCGGTGTTCGGTGCGCGATGGTCATCGATCTTCATGGCGTCGTGTCCGCCCGACACCATCTGTCCGTGGTCAGCCTTGGCCTCGCTATGGGAGTCCGCCTCGCCGCCGTTCGTATCCCCGGCACGACCGAGAACCGCAACCGGTCGCAGTGGCACAATGAGTGTCTGGCCGTGGGGCCCGAGCAAGGCGAGCCGAACGGTTCGTGTCCCAATCTCGGGCGGTAGCTCGAGTGTAAGAGTGTTGCGTCCCACGACCAGTGTCGGCGAATCATTGCTGAGCGTCGCGGCGTAGGGGCCGGCGCGAAGGTCGCCGAGGCGCGGTAGCCCCGCGCCGGCGAATATGGGACTCACCCACGCGACGGCCAGAGTGGCGGCCAACGACAGGGCTGCTTTTCGCAAGCGTACTTCTCCTGAGGATCTCGTCGAGTGTCGCGCGAGCCGGATACCGATTGATCGCATCCATGACTGAGGCGCGCCTGAGCCGAAGCTGAGCGTTGGCTGAGCACCGCGTCGCATCGAGTCCGGGCGCTTCGATTACGGTTACTCGCGGTCATGAGTCAGCCGCGTCGCGCGCACGAGACCGGGCGATGACGACGTCGGCAAACGAGGTCAGTGACACGGGAGCGGCGGCCACGGACGCCCGGGATCGATTCGCCGAGATCCTGGCGAAGCGGCTCCCGGAAGTGGTACGGATGGCGCTGGCGGACTCGAGCGTGGCGGTCGTCACCTGGACTTCGAGATCGCCAAAGGGCGGTCCGAGTGCGCTTGATGTTGGCGGCTCGCTGCTCGTGTTCGATGGGATCGCCCGCGCGGGTGACGTCGAGCGCCCATGGAGCGTGGTCCTCAAGGTTCTCGCGCCGGCGGCTGGCAAGGACGATCCGGCGCATATCGGCTACTGGAAGCGCGAAGCGCTGCTGTACGGCTCGAAGCTGCGGGACGATCTGTCGGCCGGTCTGCGCGCGCCGCGCTGCTACAAGTGCGACGAGTTGGAGGGCGACATCACCTGGCTCTGGCTCGAGCATGTCGCGGAGGATGGGGAGCGGGTCTGGCCGATCGCGCGCTGGGCGCTGGCGGCGCGATACCTGGGCCGATTCAACGGCGCGTACCTGGCCGCGCCAGCGGACAGGAATCCGGCTCTTCCCCCCGCGCCATGGCTCGGCGGTCGGCGGCTGCGCACCGGGCTGGAACGCCACGAACCGCTCGTCGCGCGGATCGCGACCGCGCCAGACAATCCAGCCGTTCGGCATTGGTGGCCGCGGCCGATCGTGGATGCCGTTCTTCGGCTCTGGGATGAACGGGACGCGTTCTGCGAAGTTCTGGAGCGGCTGCCTCAGGCGTTCGGCCACGGGGATGCCATCCGGCGGAATCTGTTCTTTCGAAACTCAGCCTCCGGCGCGGAGGAACTTGTCGCGATCGACTGGGAGTTTGCGGGCTACTACGCGCTTGGCGAGGAAGTTGGCCAGACGCTTTCGGTCGCCAGCGCGTTCTACGACATCGAGCCGGCGGAACTGCCGGCGCTGGATGAGACGCTCTTCGACGGTTATCTGGCCGGGCTCCGCGACGTAGGTTGGCGTGGCGACGAGCGATCGGTGCGATTCGCCTACGCCGCGCACGCCGCGCTGAGGAACCTCTTCAACGCCGTCGGAACGATGGCGCCCGACGAGGCGCGCCGGAACACCGGTCCCGGCCGACCGGTCGAGGCGATGTGGAACGCCATGGCGCTCCAGAAATTCGGGCACTCCTGGGAGAAACTGGCCGAACGGCGGGCGGAGATTCGGCCGTTCCTGCTCGATCGCGCGGATGAGGCGCGCCGTTTGATGGAGACGCTCTGATGGGCACGCACCGTTCGGTGACCGTGAGCCAGCACGGAGACGCCACTTAGAAGTGACGGGGCGTCCGCCACGGGTGCTTCGCGACGTTCTCCATGTTCAGCGAGCTGCCGACCGGCCCTGGATTCGGCGTCGAGCCCGACCGCGAAGACCTCACGCGCAACCCGTACCGGTCGCCGGCGCACTTCTGATGTCCGTCCGCCCGCCGAACATCCTCCTCATCACCTGCGATGATCTCGGCCGCTACCTCGGTTGCTACGACCTGCCGACCGTGCGCACACCGCACCTCGACGCGCACGCCGCTGATGGCGTGCTCTTCACGAACGCTTTCTGCACCGCGCATTCCGATGAATGGCGATCGGTCGCGTCCTCGCTGGCCTCTCCCGGCTCGGCCTCGAACCCTCCGGAAGCTGCGCGACTGGATGCGCCAGACTGGCGACCGGCTACTTCAAGGTGCGGTCACGCCGTCGATGCACGGCTGGGCCATGGACGTGCTGACGGACGCGTGACCGCGCATCGTGCGGCTGATCGGATCCGTCGTCCCACGCGGGGACGACCGGCCGCCTACATCAGCTTGGCCAGCAGGCCGCCGTCGACAGCGAAGGGCGCGCCGGTCACGAAGCTGCTGTCGTCGCTGGCCAGGAAGACGGCCGCGCGCGCGATCTCCTCGGGTCGGCCGATCCGGCCGATCGGTTCGAGCGCCGACAGTGCCTTGAACCCTTCCTCTTCATCGCCGGCGTCGCGCAGGTTCGAGCGCATCAGCGCCGTGTCGATCGCGCCGGGCAGGATCGCGTTGACGCGGATGTTCCAGGGCGCCAGCTCGAGCGCAGCCGCGCGGGTCAGCCCGATGACCGCATGTTTCGAGGTCGCGTAGGCCGCGACGCCGGCGACCGTAGCCATGCCGTGGACCGAGGCGGTGTTGATGATCGCACCGCCGCCGCGTCTCCTGATCTCTGGCGCGGCGTGTTTGATCCCCAGCCACACCCCGCGTAAGTTGACGCCCATGAGTCGGTCCCACTGCTCTTCGGTCGTATCGACGGCGCTGCCGGAGAAGATGATTCCGGCGTTGTTGAACATGATGTCCAGCCCACCGTACGCACGCACCGCCGCGGCGACCATCGCGGCCACCTCTTCTCCGCGCGCGACGTCCGCGCGCTGGAACTCGGCCGTGCCGCTGGCCGCCCGCATGGTCGCGACCGTCTGTCGGCCGCCTTCTTCGTCGACGTCGCACACGAGGACGCGCGCGCCCTCGCGCGCGAACTCAATTGCCGACGCTCGGCCGATCCCGGAGGCGGCCCCCGTGACGATCGCAACCTTGCCGTCGAGCTTCATCGGCTGATTCCTCCCTGCTTGAGCTGGACTTCTCCCTCGGGCGAGATGGCCGCGACGCCGTCGGCGCCGTCGAAGAAGACGAAACGGATCGTCGCCTCGCGGGCCTCGCCAACTCCGAGCGGCAGCGCCGTCTTGCGCTCGCGCGCGCCGGCCAGACCATCAAGCGCGAAGCTGGTCCATGGCTCGACCGCCATGACGTAGGCGCGCCGAAACCACGGGTAGCCCGGAGACCCGCCGAGTTCCTGCCAGAACCAGAGGTACTTGAATATGTCGGTCGGAAACGTCATGCCGAACCCGAACCCGAGCTTCGGGTTCGGCATCGCGTACCAGCCGTCCCGGAGGCCAGCCAGGCAGCCGAAGTGCGCCAGCCGTCGCTCGCGCGGCGGCACGCGGCTCAGATCGATCTGCGTGCCGTCCCGGCCGGTGACGTGCGGCCAGGTGAACTCACCGCCGTCGGGCAGCAGCGTATCGGCGCTGAGCTGCGGGTCGTGGGCGATGAAGGTTGTCGCCGGCGCGTCGATGATGCAGCCGCCATCGAGGAACGGTGCGCCCAACGCCGGGTGGTGGCCCCACATCGTTTCGAACGGGTCGGCGCTCTCGTTGATCATCCGCTCCTGGAGGGTCAGCACGGCGCTGTCAGCGGACAGGCTCATGGTTCGCTCGAGCGAGAGCGGACTGCGGCCCAGCGTGACGCGGAAGCGGACTGCGCAACGCGACCCGGCCTCTTCGAGCACTTCGTACTCCCACGGCACGACGCTGCTCTCGCCGTGGAAAGAGAGCTCAGCGCCGTCGACGACCGACGGCCCGCCGCCGGACGGGAAGATCTCCTGCCAGCCCCCTTCGTAGTGATCGAACCAGGCCGTGGCCGAGTTCGTCGCGGTCGCGACGGTCTGGCCGGGCGGTCGGAGACCCCAGGGCGACTTCCACAGCACGTCGACCCCGCGCGGCTTGTAGATCAGGCGGTAGACGCCGGCGCCCTTGCCGGGCAGGACGACGACCAGCATCCGCTCGTTCTCGAGCGTCACCGCCTCGAACCCGGAGCCGGGACCGCGGTCGCTCAGCCGACCGACCGTGACGCGGCATGCGCTCGTCATCCGCTCAGTCCAGACCAAAGTCTGTCTTCGACAGAGTGTCGCCGCCTCTCGCCGTCACCGCGACGATGTCCTCCAGCCGGCAGCCGCCGACGCCCTCCAGGTAGATGCCCGGCTCGACCGAGTGGACATGCCCCTCGGCGAGCACGTGCGGCGAGTGCGGAGCGACGAACGGGATCGGCTCGTGGTAGCGGAAGCCGATCCCGTGGCCGGTGTGGTGGACGAAGGCGTCGCCGTACCCGGCCGCCACGATGATCGCCCGCCCGGCCAAGTCGACCTCCATTCCCGACGCGCCGGGGCGGACCGCGGCGATCGACGCGGCGTGCGCCGCCTTGATCGTGTCGTAGATCTCACGCTGCTGATTGCTCGCCTTGCCGACCGTGACGGTACGGGTCAGGTCCGACCAGTAGCCGTCGACCACGCAGCCGAGCTCGATCATCACGAAGTCGCCGCGTTCGAGCTTGCGGTCGGACGCGGTCGGGAAGTTCCAGTTGCCGGCCGTCGTGGCCGCACCGGAGGTGACCTGGGCGAAGCCGCGCGCGAAGCGGGCGCCCTTGTAGCCGGTACCGTCGACGGTGATCGCGTAGTCGACCGCGGCGGCAACCTCGACCTCGCGGCGGCCCTCGACGGCTTGCTCTTTGAAGGCGCGTAGGCTCAACGAGGCGACCTCGCTGGCGATGCGGAGCTTCTCGATCTCCATCGGCGTCTTGAGTGCGCGCAACTCGTAGAGCAGGTCCGTCGCATCGACGACGCCGTCGCCGAAGGCGTCGCCGACGATCTTGCGAGTCGGCGCCCCGGCCGCGGTCGGCTCGCCGATCATTCCGTTGGGCGCGATCGCCTCGAAACTGCCTTCGAAGCCGATCCGCATACCCTTCAACTTGCGCTCGTCGGCGATCTGGCCGAGCAGCCGTGCCAGGTTGTCGTTCGGCAGCGGGTAGCGGTTCTGCCAGGTGTCGAACACGCGTATGTCCGTCACGCCGCTGCGCGGGAAGTACTCTTGCTCGAAGCGCGGTGCGAGGAGGATCGGCTCACCCTCGGCCGGGAAGAAGACGACCGAGGCCCCGACCATCGGGTAGTAGCCGCTCAGAAGCACCACGTTCTCGGCCAAGCGGCAGACGACGGCGTCGAGCTTTGCCGCCTGGAGCGCCTCCCGTGTGCGGCGAAATCGTTCAGTGTCCGCGGGCATCGTCGTTATCTCCTCTGTGGATTCGGCCACCCGGCCATCTCACCAGCCGCCGTGCGCATGGGCGCGCGACAACGCCGCGCCCAGTCCGACCAGACCGACCTTAACCTTTCGCGTCATCGGGCCGGCGCCTCGGCCAGCAACTCGGTCCACCTGTGCTCGGCTCGGAACCCGAAGGAGCGTTCGGCCTTGTCCGGACTGATCAGCGCCTGGTGAACTCCCAATCCGGCCGCCATCCCGACGAGGTCGGGCCGAAGCCGGGCCAACAATTCGCGGGTCGTCTCGATCAGAAAACTGTCCGGCGCGGTGACGAAGAAGACGTCGAAAGCCGGCAGCCTCTCGGCCGCGTCCAGACACATGCGGAAGGCCCGTGCCGCGTCCCGCGCGTCGATGTAATTGTAAAGCCAGTTGTTCCAGCCCGTCGGCGCGGCGTGCTCGCGGACGAACTCGGGCGTCAGTCCGGGGCGCAGGATTCCGGCCAGTCGCAGCGCGTAGCCGCGCAGCCCGTAGCCGCGGCTGAACGCGGCCAGCATCTCTTCGCCGAAGACCTTCGACAGCGCGTAAGTGTCTTCGGGCGCCAGCGGATGCGCCTCGTCGACGGGAAGGTACGCCGGCGTGAAGTGGGTGCCGCTCGGCCGCGCGCCGAGGCCGAGCACGGCACCCGACGACGCCATGACCACGGTCGCCACGGCGGCACGGCGCGCGGCCTCCAGCAGGTAGTACGTGCCCATCGTGTTGACCCGCATCGTCTCGTCTAGCGGCAGCAGCGGCATCCGGCCGCTCTCCATCGCGGCGCGCGCCCACGGGAGTTCAGCCGCGAACGGGATCGCGCCGATGTGCATGATCGCGTGCGAGCCCGCAACAGCGCGCTGACAGTCCTCGAAGCAGGTCAGGTCGCCGACGACGATCGAGTGGCGGTTCTCGCCGGCGAGCCGGTTCCCATCTGGCCTAACCCGGTCGAACAGGACGAGGTCGTAGGCGGGTTCGAGCTCCTTGATCAGGTACGTGGCGAAGCTCCCCGCGCTGCCCGTGATCGTGATCTGCATGGCGATCTGACCTCCGCCGCTCGCAGCCGCTACATCGACGGCTGGTATGCGGGATCGAGGTATTTGTCCGGTTCCCCGTCGAAGGCTCTCTTGCAGCCCGGCGCACAGAAGTAGTACGTCTGACCCTCGTGCGCGCTCGTATGGCGCGCGGTCGCCGGATCGATGTCCATGCCGCAGACAGGATCCTTCACCCTGGGGACGGCACTCTCTGTCGCCGTGCCTCGGATCTCACGCGCCCACGGATCGCAGACGTACATCAGGCGGAAGCACTTGCCGCCCGTCTCGATGAAGAAGCGCCACTCAATGCCGCCAGTCCGCCACTCACGGTCCCATTCGGCTTGGGTTGGGTGGCGCCGCTTCCCCTCCACCCGGGTCACTTCCACCGGCAGGTGGACACCGCGCGAGCGGAGCAGTGACGCCGCATCGGCCTGATCGTGGCCAACCGCATTCGGCTCAGCACTCAGGTGAACGAACGCTGGCGAGGCGCTGAGACGGTGGAATATCCGAAGGGCATCCGCGAAGTCCGGGTCTGCTGGCATCGAAATCGGTCCTCCTCTGTGAATCGGTCCTCAAGCGTCGTCGGTGGCAGGACGCATCATCGTGCGATTCAAATCTTTTCTTCGGGCACGGCAAGCAGCGCGGCGAGGCGGGCGCAATCGTCGAGGTTCTCCAGGTCGTCGCAGATCGCCATCACCTGCTCCGCGGCTGTTTGCGGGATGCGCATGGTCGCGAGCCGGAAGAACTTCTCCTCGATCTCGGCACGGGTGAACGGGTTATCCTGGTGGCCTCGCCATCGCGGAACCCGCTCCCTGAAGGTTCGGCCGTCGCGCGTGCGAACATCGACAATCGCGGCGCCCAATCCCAGGTCGGCGTCGGTTATGTCGCCGATCATCCGGGTTCGCTGGCTCACCGCGCGCACGCGCGGGTCGGTCTCCCGGTAGTCGACGACGATTGCGTCCGGCGGGACGCCGCGGTGGACCGCCACGACCGACATGATGTACTGCGCGTTGTGCGACTTCAGCGGATTGTTGTCGATCACCTTCGCGCGCGCGGGATGGGTGTGGTGGACGATCTCGGCGAGGTCGTCGGGCCCCAGGTCGTTCTCAGTCACGATCTTGACCAGCCCGTCGATGCCCGAGTGGATGTCGCCGCAGCACGCATGGCGCTTGAACCCGTGTCGTCGCGCCATCAAGAATACGTCGCCGAGGTCGGCGGTGGCCTCCGCCAGCCTTGGCTCCATCTCGCCCGAGAAGGCGTCGTAAATCGAGTACTTGCCCTTGTCGACGATCCCGAGCGGACCGCCCATACCCATCTGTGCCAGCAGAGCGGAGATAACACCGCAATGCGCGGCCATGCCGATGACGTACGGGCGCGAGTCTTCGGTCGGGTCGTTGACCCAGACCATCAGGCCGCCGGCGTTGATGCCGGCCAGGCCGAGCGCGTTCGCGAACTGCTCCCGGCTGAGGCCGAGGAAGTGGCCGGTCGTGGCCGCGGCCGCGAAGTGCCCGAACACGGCCGAAGGGTGGAACGAATGCGGATAGTGGGTCTTCGGGTCGGCCGCCATGTCGATGCGCCCCGCGATGTCATAGCCAAGGTTGAGCGACGCGATCATCGTCCGCCCATCGGCGTGTTGGCGCTCGCCGACCGACAGCATGACCGGTACGAGTACGGCCGAGATGTGCTGGCGCGAGATCCCGCCGCCCTCGACGTCGGCGGCGTAGCCCATCGTGCCATTGGCGAGCGCGGCGTTGGCGACGTTGGTCTTGAAGCCACGCCCGATCACGGTGCACTCGGGCACGCCGCCGAGGAGCCTGGCGAGATCGCCGGTGTAGCGGCTGCCGCCGAAACGGGGCAGCGAGCCGGCTAGGATCGCGCCGATCGTGTCGAGGACAACGATCTTGGCGCCGTCGACCGCCTCGCGCGGCAAATGCTCGTAACGGAAGCCGGCCGCGTAGCGGCTCAGCCGGTCCGTGTAAGTCGTGTCCATGGCGATGCCACCTCCGGGCGCGTCGTGCGCCAGCTATGATAGGACACTCATCAGTGATGATGTAACTCGGTGCGACCGAGCGTAGGGGGAACGGTGAACCGGCGGTTCTTCAAAGACTTTCATGCGAGTGAATGACATCGCGCGCGGGGCGGCTTTCTTCCACAATCTCGGCTTCGAGGACGCGCTGGGGACCCGCGACCGAGCCGTCACTGGCTGTGGATCGACCGCGAGCGCACCCAACTCCTCGTCCTCGCACTGGCGACCGAGCAGCAGCCGTGGTCCATGAGCCACCACGCTTTCGGCGTCGATCTTGAGACGCTGCGCGACATGAAAGCGTGGCTCGAGTCGCGAGGCGCCACCAACTTCATCACGGACTTCGGCAGGGAGCCACGCGAGCCGATCGTCCACAACTGGATACCGGCGGCGTGTATCTCGGTGCGCGATCCAGACGGGAACCACATCGAGTTCTCGGCCTGCCTGCCCGGCCGACCGATCCCGGCCGAGCACATGCCGCCGCCGGAGCAGCAGCCGATGTACCTCAGCGAGTGGGAGCGCCTTCGCGCATCCGTCCCCTCTTAGTAAGCGGGGCACCCCGCTCGGGGTTCCGCGCCTGAGCGGGAGGTTCGATCCAGAGCCGTCGGTCGAAAGAATGTGACGTCAGTCGCCCGCGCTGCCTTTCGTCGACTGCTCGGCGATCCGCCTCTCGACCTCATCCCAAATCACGGCCGGAAGCTGCGTCGTCGCTAAATGCACGTTCTCCTCGGCCTCGGCGGCGGTGCGGGGGCCGATCAGGACGCAGTCGACCTTCGGGTTGCGCAGCACCCACTGAGTGGCGACGGCCTGAAGCGGCACGCCTCGCTCGTTGGCCCAGCGCCACCAGCCGCCGGCCAGGCCGATCTCAGGCATACGCCGGAAGCGCTCGCGGTCCGACGGGTCGGGACCGGCGAGCAGCCCGGCCAGGAGGACCTGGGCGACGATCACGCCGACGCCCGCGTCGTGCGCCTCGTCGATCAGGGAAGCGGCGGTCTGGCTCACCAGGCTGTAATCGGCGTACGTCAGGATCGCGTTGAAGCGGCCACTCCGGATCGCCTCACGGTGGCGTTCGTGGGAGCGGACCCCGAGGCCGATCGCGCGCAGCTTGCCCTCGTCGCGCATGCGCTCGAGCTCGGCCAGCGCGCCGTCCGGAGCGAAGACGGGCTCGAGCGATGCTTCCGCGTCGTGGACCAGCAGGAGATCGACCGAGTCGACCCCCAGCAGTCGCAGGCTGTTCTCGACCGACCAGCGGGTGGCTGCAGCTGAGTAGTCGCGATCGCGTAGCGGGTGGGTGCCGGTCTTGGTCGAGAGGTAGAGCCCATCCGGCCGGCCGCCGAGAGCGCGCAGTGCCAGGCCGACGCGACGCTCGCTCTCGCGGTAATGCGGCGAGGTATCCAGGTAGTTGATGCCCGACGCGAGCGCCTGCCGAACAACCTCGACCGCGGTTGCGTCGTCGACCTCCTCGCCGGGCACGTGCGAGCCCAGCGCGACGCCACCGCAGGCGACCTCGGTGACCTCCATATGCGTCCGGCCGAGGCGACGTCTCCGCAGCCGAGCGGAGGCGGAAGAATCGACGACCATTGCATCTCCTCGACAATGTGGTTGACGTCGCGGCGTGCGACCGGCAGCCACGCCGGCAGGCCATAATGATCGCACATCACTGACAAGAGATTGGGGCTCCGAAATGAAGATCGTCGACGTCGCATGCTTCGTCGTCGATCCCGACTGCCCGCTCGTGCGGGTCGCGACCGACGAGGGCGTGGTGGGCTGGGGTGAGTGTTACCGCCGGGCACCGGCCGTCTCGAAGGCGACCGTCGAGCAACTCTTGCGGCCATTGTTGCTCGGCGCCGACCCTTTCGACAACGAGGTGCTCCACCGGCGAATGATGCGCCTCGGCACGTCGGTTGGGCCGCTCGGGGCACTCGGGCCAGCTGTGGCCGGCGTCGACATCGCGCTCTGGGACATCAAAGGGAAGGCACTCGGTGTGCCGATCTGGCGCCTGCTCGGCGGCAAGGAGCGCGAGACGGTCACGTTCTACGCCAGCTCGCTCCGCCGTGACATGCCCCCGGACGAGGAAGCGCGACGGGTCGTCTCGCTCGTCGAGGCCGGCTACCGCGCCTACAAGATGCACAGCGCGCTGCCGAACCACATCGACCACCCATCGGATCGCACAATCGAGACGGTGCGCGCGATTCGCGGCGCGGTCGGCGACCACATCCAACTCATGGTCGACGTGAACGGGGCCTTCTCGGTCCACCACGCGATCGAGATCGGCCGACAACTCGAGGATCTGGGCGTATTCCAGTTCGAGGACCCGGTACCGCCCGAAGACCTAGAGGGTCTGGCACGGGTCGCTGACGCGCTGACGATCCCAATCGCTTCGGGCGAGTTCCGCTTCACCCGTTGGGATTTCCACGAGCTGATCGTCCGCGGTCGGGTCGACATCGTGCAACCGAACGTGACCAAAGTTGGCGGACTCACTGAGCTGCTTAAGATCGCGGTTGTCGCTTCGACTTTCCACCGACCGATCATGGTCCATAACCTGCAGCCCACAATCGGGACAGCCGCGCACCTGCATTTCTGCGCCGTTCAGGCCGCGGCTTCTTACCCGCAGGAGTACAATATCGAGCCGGTCGCCGTTCGCGATCGCTGGCCGATCCTCAGGACTCCGATCGCGGTCGTGAACGGCGAGATATCGGTGCCCGATGGTCCCGGCCTCGGCATCGACGTGGACGAAGAGCTTGTTCGTCGCCTGGCGGCTGGCTAACGCGAAGAGGAGAGCATGGACAAAAGGTTCTTCAAAACATTCATGCGCGTCAACGACCTGCCGCGGGCAGCGGCGTTCTTCCACCGTCTCGGGTTTGAGCACGCACCGGGAGACCCGCGACCCACGCGTCACTGGCTGTGGATTGACCCGGGCCACACCCAGCTCTTGGTGCTCGCCCAGACGACCGAACAACAGCCATGGTTTATGAGCCACCACGCCTTCGATGTCGACCTGGAGACGCTGCGCGGGATGAGGGCATGGCTCGAGGAGCGCGGTGTCACTGTGTTCATCAGCGACTTCGGCCGCGAGCCGGTCGAGGCCGTCGTCCACAACTGGATCCCGGCGGCTAGCTTGTCGTTCCGCGATCCCGACGGTAATCACATCGAGTTGTCCGCCCGCCTTCCCGGCCGGCCGATCCCCGCCGAGCACCTTCCGCCGCCCGACAAACACTTTCTCTACCTCAGCGAGTGGGAGACCTTGCGCGCCTCGCTGCCCGACGCGTGACCGTGTTTCAATAACAGGTCCGCCACCAGCCGCGTCAGTCGACGCGCCGAAGACGGCGCACGGCGGCACCGCTTAGGAGAGGCAGCGTTAGCCCCTCACTGAGGAGCTCGTGACCTTGGCGGCGGATCTCCTCGCTCCCAAACGGGTCCCAGACCAGGTACTGGTCCTCGGCCACGACGCCGCGCAGCCGGACAGTCATCCGGGTCGTGGGCGTGATGCCAGCGAAGGAGAAGACGATCGCTTCGGCACCATCCCGGCTGCAGAATTGGACGCTCTCCCCGTCCTCCGGCCTGGTGGGCTGCGGCGTCAGCGGATAGAAGTCAGCAACGAGCAAGTGGCGGAAGTCACGGTAGGCGGCGACGCACTCAGCTATGCGCGCGGCGGTCTCGCTTGACCAGTCGGCGATGTCGCCGTTGAACGACAGGGCACCGCACATCCGGCTAAGCACCTCGGATGTGCTGACTGCGGCACCGCCGGCGCCCCGCCAGACGCAGACGGCGCTGTTGAGCAGGTGACCGGGCAAGAAGCGGTTGGCACCGCTCTGCATCGTTCGACAAACTGGTGCGTCGCCGGTATAATCCGAGAACCAGGTCGTGTGGGAGCGGCGGAGCGTGCCGAAGTCGATGCGGCGGCCGCCGCCGGCGCAAGCCTCGATCAGCCAGCGCGGGTGACGCGCCATCAACGTGTCGAGCACGCGGTAGAGCCCGGACAGGTACGCGAACTGGATCTTGCCGGTGGGATCCGCCCGCTCCCAATATACGCGGGGGCCAAAGTTGTAGTCCCATCGTCCCCATTCCAGACCCAGCCGTTCGATCCAGCCGGACACTAGCTCGATCGCGTGGTCTTGCACTGCGCTGAGCCCGAAGTTGGCGTGAAGGAATGGTGCTCCGACGTCGATCATCCACTCCGGGTGCTCGCGCGCCAGATCGGAATCGCGGTGGGCACGCTCGAGCTCGAACCAGAGGCCGAACTTCAGGCCGCGGTCGCGGGAGTAATTGGCGAGCGGCTCTAACCCGTGGGGAAACTTGTTGCGGTCGACGCGGCCGAGGTTTCCGACGCCGGAGGAGAAATCGCTCCCGGCGCCGCACCCGGCGAACCAGCCTGCGTCGACTGCGAAGTATTCGAGACCTAGCTCGGCGGCTCGGTCTGCCTGGCGGCGCATCAGTGGCTCGTCGAACTCGTTGAAGATGCCAAACCAGTGGTCGTAACTCAGCGGCGGAACCGGACGATAGCCATCAAGATCGGGACAGATACGGTCATAGACGTATCGACGGCAAGCGTTGCCGCCGTCGTCGTCATCACCGCGGAAGGCGATGAGGTGCACCGTCGGCAGATCGAGACGCTCGTTCGGCGCAAGTACGAGATCCCGAACCGGAATTCCCGCCTCCCACACCAGATCCTGGTCCCACCGGGCGCTGCCGATCTGCTGGTACCAGAGACCTGACCACTCGAGCGCCGCCACGAGTCCCGCATCTCCGATGCGCATCTGCAGGATGGGCAGGTGTCCGTTCGAGGAGCGTCCGTCCGGACCCGACTCGATACGGAGCGGGCCGCCCTCAACCCGGCCGGGGCCAGTGGTGCTTGGCAGGAACGCCGCCGCGTGGTCGCGGAAGGCGTGTGGGGGGTAGTAGCCGGCGTGGACGCCGCCCGACACGGCGCGGACTGTGACGCCGTCTCGCCCGAGCTCCTGCCAGATCAGGTAGAGCGGCTTGATGGCAGAGAGCGGCGGACTCAACTCGCCGCCATCATTGATCAGCGCCACCCGCACGCGGGCGGCGTTCAGTGGACGATCGATTTCGACCGAGCACTCGGCCCGTAGGCCGGATGGATGAGTCAACGTCCACGCGACGCCCCCATCCGGGGCGGAGGAGCTCCGCTCGGTCCAGGCCAGCGCCACGCCTCCGGATTCGGCCCGCCACCCGGGACCCTCGCGCAGGCGCGCGCATAGCACAGCCGGGACGACGGCCGCTAATGCCTCGCCGATTGACTGCACGGCTCGACCATCATCGACGATGAGTCATCGACTGTCAAGTGAGCCAGGAGCCGCGCAGTTCTTCCCGAGCGTCCATCATTGGCTGTTGCGGTCGGCCAGGTCCTGTGGTATAAAGCACGCACTCATCATCCATGATGAGGAAGCGAAGAGAGAGGCTGAGAAATGTTGGGAGAGCGTAGGCGCATGTTTAGCCGTCGCGGCCTTCTGCGGGTTCTCATGGGATCTACGGCACTCGCCGCGGCCGGTCCCCTGCTCCAGGCGTGCGCCGGATCCGCACCGGCTGCGCCGACGCCGCAGGTCATTACCAAGGAAGTCGAAAGGGTCGTCACTCAGGTCGTCGAGCGGACCGTCGATCGCGTGGTGGAGAAGCCGGTCGATCGGGTCGTCGAGAAGGTCATCACGGCCACTGCCGCGCCTCAGGTCAAGGCGCCGATCAAGCTCACCATCTCGACCGACTGGAATGTCGGGATCCGCCGCAAGACAATGGAATTCTGGGCTGCGGAGTTCAAGAAGGAGCATCCGAACGTCACTGTCGAGGTCTGGCACATCGGCAGCGGTGGCATGACCCAGGCGAACTACGACCCGACGATTCAGACGATGCTACTGACCGGCACAGGTCCAACGGTTATCACCGAGATGTGGTGGCGACCGAAGGAAGTTTACGCCAACTGGGACTCGTACTTGAAGGGCAAGAACTTCAAGAAGGAGGACTACTGGTGGAGTGAGTACGCGCACGAGGTGGACGGAAGCATTTACAGCATCCCGTTCGGGGCGTACTTCTCTGGTGCCAGCGTCAACCTCGACCTGTTCGAGAAGGCCGGGGCCAAGCTCCCCCCGAAGGACTGGGGCTTTGACGAGCTGATCAAACTCGCCCGTCAACTGAAAACCACCGACGTTTGGGGTTACGAACGCACCACTGGGCCGTATGGTGGCTGGGCCGATCGGCTCGCGAGCGAGGGCGCCGAATTCTACAACCGGCAGACCCTCAAGTCGGCTATCCAGGTCGGCAGGGATGGCGGTGATCCGGTGAAGATGTTTGCCGACTGGTGGGGTTTGGTCTGGAAGGAAGGCATCGCGCCCAAACCGGCAGAGACAGCCGCGCTTCTTCAGGTGGCACGGTCGGCCGGGGCGACCGGCGGCCTCGCCAGCTCCTTGGTCTGGGTTTCCGGCAAGATCGCCATGTCGTGGTTCCCGTTCAACCAGGCGGGCGTCGTCAAGGAGCTTGTGGGAGGTCGCTTCCGCTACCAAGCGCTCTGGCCTCCGAAGTCACCTTACAGCGGTCGCCGCGGCTATTACACCAATTTCTCCTACATCTCGGTCAACAAGGATGTGGGTGCCCGAGGTCACGAGGCCGAGGCCTTCGATCTGGGCTACTTCTGGATCGACGACAAGATGGGCAAGTTCCAGGCTGAAAACATACCGGTCGTCCCACCGCACCGAAAGTGGTGGAACAGCCCGGAGTTCCTGAAGGCTGCTCCTGGTATGGAGTCATTCTCCGAGATGGCCGCGGAGGCGCTGAAGACCGGCCTTGACAGCAGCAAGTACCTGAGCGGCACGGGGTCGTCGCCGCTGGGGTTCGAGTGGTACCAGGCGGTCGCCAAGAAGATCGAGGACCGCGCCCTGATCGGCGGCGAGGATCCGGTCGCGACGTTCGCCGCGGCGGTCGCAGAGGGAGACAAGGTTCTGGCGAAGAAGATCTAGTATGCCGCAGTCGGGTGGGCGTTACGATCCGCCCACCGCTACCGGAGGTTACGGTCCGATGAGCGTTTTTCCGGTGGGCGCTGCTGCTTCGGTGTCGGCTGGCGCCGCCGAGCAGATTGCGGCCGTACGGCGCTCCCGACGCGCCTTCCGGCGCGAGTTGGAAGGCTGGCTCTTTATTTCGCCCTGGGTGATCGGATTCGTCCTCTTCACCGCCGTCCCGTACCTGGCGTCCATGTTCCTGGCGTTCATGCGCTGGGACTTGGGACGGACGATCGAGTTCGTCGGGTTGCGGAACTTCGCCTACCTACTCTTCGAGGACGACCTCTTCCGTCTGAGCCTCTGGAACACCCTGTACTACACGGTGTTCCATGTGCCCGGAACGGTCATGGTTGCTTTCGCGATCGCTGGCCTGCTCAACGTCCAGGTCAAGGGGCTCCCGATCTATCGGACGATGTTCTACCTGCCATCCGTGACCTCTGGCGTCGGCATGGCGCTGATCTGGATCTGGCTCTTGGCACCCAACGGCGTCATCAACGGGTTGATGGGGCTGGCGGGCATCCAGGGCCCCAACTGGCTGTTCGCACCAGAGTGGGCGATGCCGGCGCTCATCCTCATGAGTTTCTGGACCATTGGTACCACGATGGTGCTCTTTCTGGCCGGGCTGCAGGGCATCCCCTTGCAACTCTACGAGGCGGTCGAGGTCGACGGGGGTGGTTGGTGGGCGCGCGTACGCCACATCGCCATCCCGATGATGACGCCGTATATCTTCCTGTCGGTCATCCTGAACATCATCGGGTCGTTCCAGGTCTTCACGACGGCGCTGATCATGACCAACGGCGGTCCCGACAACGCGACGCTCTTCGTATTGCTACATCTTTACAACAATGCCTGGATCTCGTATCGGATGGGCTACGCGGCGGCCATGGCCTGGGTGCTGGTCGCGATCATTCTCACGCTCACGCTAATGCAGTTCCGGATCGCGAAGAGGTGGGTGTACTATGAGTACGGCGACCGCGACTGACGCCGCCGCGGCCGGCCGGGCCCGCCGCGAGGCGTCACGCCGCCTCTGGCGGCTGGTCGTCTACGCCATGCTCGTCGTGGGTAGCCTCGTCTACGCCTTTCCTCTGCTGCTGATGCTCCGTACCTCGCTCACCCCGGTGGGGATGCTGATGGCCGATCCACCCGTGCTCTTCCCCTGGCCGCCCTACTGGGAGAACTACGTGATCCTGTGGGAGGAGGTGCCGATCCCCCGCTGGCTCGCCAACTCGACGCAGATCACCGTCATCAGCGTCCTAGCCGAGACCATCACGAGCACGCTAGTCGCCTTCGGCTTTGCCCGGACGCACTTCCGGGGGCGCGACAAGCTATTCTACGGCGTGCTGGCGACGATGATGCTGCCCACCACAGTCACGCTCGTCCCTCAGTTCATCCTCTACCAATCGCTGGGCTGGATAAATACTTTCTGGCCGCTGATAGTGCCGCGATTCTTCGGAACCGCCTTCTACATCTTCATCCTTCGGCAGTTCTTCCTCGCGCTGCCGAGGGAGCTTGACGACGCCGCCGAGATTGACGGCGCCAACCGGCTGCAGATCCTTCTGCGCATCGTCGTCCCACTCTCTGGTCCCGCGATCGCGACCGTGGCGGTCTTCTCGTTCATGAACCGCTGGAACGACTTCCTGGAGCCGGTGATCTATCTGTTCACGCCCGAGAACCTTACCCTTGCGGTTGGCCTGCGCTGGTTCACCGGTCGGCACGGCACGGAGTTCCACTTGCTGATGGCCGGCGCGCTCCTGATGACCGCGCCGATGATTGTGGCGTTCTTCTTGGCCCAGAAGCACTTCGTGCGCGGCATCGCGCTCACGGGCATCAAGGGTTAAGCGGTGTCCGCCATGGTCGTCGAGTCGCTGGTCAAGACGTACGTGTGCGTGCGGGACATGGAACGATCAGTTGAGTTCTACGTTCGCCTCGGGCTCGAGATCGCCTACCGGAATCCGGAGCGGAGCCGGACCTTCCTCTGGGTGAACGCCGCGCATCGTCAGCAGATCACTCTGTGGCTGCCGAGCGCGGCGCGTCCGTTCTGCCAACAGCACGTCGCCTTTGGCGTAGAGCTGAACAGAGTCCGTGCGGCAAAGGCGTGGCTCGAACAGAACGGGATTGCGCCGTTCGCGGACTTCGGCAAAGCTCCAATCGAACCGATTGTACACAACTGGATTCCAGCGGCATCGTTTTCGTTCAACGACCTGGACGGCAACCACCTCGAGTTCTTCGCCCCTCTTGAGGGAGAGCCGATCCCCGATGACCGGCTACCACCGAAGGAGCAACAGCCGCTGTATCTGAGCGACTGGGAAGAGCTCCGTCGGGACCTTGATGGAGTGGTCCGACCACCGTAGTGCGGGCATCACGCGGCCGACCTGGCTGCGGTCCAACCGGCGTGTCGAGCCGCTCTCGAGCGCAGTCAGCCACGCGTCGAGCGCGGCCGGTGTGATGCAGCGGTGAATTCCGCGTGGGATCCAGCCGGCCGATTCGTGGCGGAAGTACTCGGGGTCGAGTGAGCGCGGGCCCTCTTCAGTCTGCGCGTGTCGCCGCGGGCGGGAGCCCCATCGGGGCGTGCTGATGACCCGGCACGGTCCACTGCCGGCTGCTACGGTGGGCCCGCTCCATCGCGGCGTACAGGCCGCCGAGCGTGACCAGTTCGTCATGTGTGCCGATCTCCGCGGCACGGCCGCTCTCGAGGACGACGATGCGGTCTGCCGTTCGGATGGTCGAGAGCCGGTGCGCGATCACGAGCGTCGTCCGGTTCGCGGTCAATCGCGCCAGCGCCTCCTGGATCAGCTCCTCGGTCTCAGCGTCGATCGCCGACGTGGCCTCGTCGAGGACCAAGATCGGCGCATCCTTGAGGAGCGCCCGCGCGATCGAGATGCGCTGCTTTTCGCCGCCGGAGAGGCGCGCGCCGCGCTCGCCGATCAGTCCGTCGTATCCGCCGGAGATCTGGACGATGAAGTCGTGGGCGTTAGCCGCGCGCGCTGCCGCGATCAACTCGGCGTCGGTCGCCTCCGGCCGGCCGAGCAGCAGGTTGTCGCGTACTGTGCCGTGGAACAGGAAGACGTCCTGCAGCACCATCGCGACGCTGCCGCGCACGAACGCGACTGGCAGATCCCGCACGTCGTGGCCGCCGATCCGAATTGCGCCGGCCTGCACGTCGTAGAAGCGGGGCAACAGGCTACTCGTCGTGCTCTTGCCCGCGCCGGTCATGCCGACGAGCGCGACCGTCTCACCCTCGCCGACCTCAAAACTCAGTCCGCGCAGCACCGGCGGCAGCAGCGGGTCGTAGCTGAAGACCACCTGATCGTACGCGACCGTCCAGCGGATCGTGCTGGGCGCGCTGGCGTGCGGCGCGTCGACAACGTCGGGCTGCGCGTCGAGGACGGCGAAGACACGCTCGGCGGCCGCCATCGCGTTCTGGATCGCCTCATTGAGGGCAGTTAGGTGCAGCAGTGGCTGGTAGATCTGCGTGACATAGAACACGAAGACGAAGAGATCCGCCGTCGCAAGAGCTCCGCCGTAAGCGCGCACGCCACCCTGCCAGATCACAAGCGCCACACCCACCCCTGCCAGGGCCTCGAGGAAGGAGATCGGGACGAGCGTCCAGCGGTTCGCGGCGATGATTTCGTCGCGTACACGCGCACTCAGACCGTCGACCACGGCTAGGCGCTCGCGCTCGCGGCCGAACGCCTTGATCACGGTCACGCCGGCGATGCCCTCCTGGACCACCGCGCCGAGCTCGCCGAGCTGCGCTCGCATGCGCTGCCAGCGGCGACGCGCCGGCGGCCAGAAGATCATCGCGAGCCAGCCCGCGAATGGCAGCGGCACGAGAGCGATCAGCGCAAGTTGCCAGTTCAGGACGAAGAGGACCGCGATCATCGCCAGCGGGACCAGCACCGCCTGAGTCGTCTGGGTGATTGCGTGGGCCAGGAAGGCTTCGACCTCGGCCGAGTCGATGACAATGCGTCCGGCGAGCTCGCCGGAGCGTCGGTCGGCGAAGAAACGCTGCGGCAGCCGCTGCAGATGCGCGTAGACCTGCACCGCGAGATCGTGCAGGATGCGGTAGGCCACGACATGCGAGACGACCGCCTCAATGAAGCGGGCCGATCCACGCAGCAGCGCCGCCCCCGCGAGCAGCAGTGCCAGCCCGCCGAGCTGCTCGGCCGAGCCGTCGCTCTGGTCGACCAGGCGCCGGATCACCTCGCGAACGACCAGCGGTGGCACCAGACTGAGGAATGTGTAAAGGAGGCCGCAGACGACCGCGATCGCCATCGCCCACCGGTATCCTCGCAGTAACCCAAGGAGCCGCCCGGTCAGGTGCCAACTGTCGCTCATGGACCGGGAGTATCGCACTCATCATTGATGATGCCAACACTTGACAGGCGGTTCGGACCGGCGATACGATTACCGCTATACTCATCACGGATGAGTATGTACATCGGCGTCACCCGGGAAGCACTACGATGGTGATTGAGAACGGCATACCGCAAGACGAGGTCCCGTGCCTGACGGAGCAGCCGGACGTTTGCCATGCCGGCGGCATCGCAGAGTGCCGGCGGATCGCGTCGCAGGCAGAGACGTACTCAATCCGTGTCGCTCCCCACAATCCGAACGGTCCGGTTGCCACCGCCGCGTCGGTCCATCTCGCGGCGACGATTCCCAATTCCTTGATACTTGAGTCCGCGATCGGCCACCCGTTCCTCGACGAGTCGCAGGCTGTTGGGCTCGAGATCAATCAGGGCTGGATCGAGCTGCCGCGGCGGACGGGCGTCGGTGTCGAGTTGGACCACGCCGCCGTGACGCGGCATCCCTACGCCGCCATGCATGACCGAGTAGTCCACTACTCGATGGCTCGGTCGCCGATATCTAGTCCCGGCGCGCTCTAGTAAGGAGGAGCTTACATGTCCGTCCCTATCGTCCAAATCGCCGAGGTCGCCGTCGTCGTGACGGATCTCGATCGAAGCGTTCGCTTCTACAACGAGGTGCTCGGCATGCCGATCTGGGAGCGTGAGAAGGATCACGCCACGGTGCGGATCGGCAATGGTTTCATCGGGCTATGGCTGCCCGGTGCTTGGAAGGCCCCGCCAGGCGAAAACTCTGAGGCAATGGCGCTCGACGGCGGAAATCGCCAGCACTTCAACTTCTGGATCCACAAGAAGGACGCCGAAGCAGCGGTCGAGAACCTCAAGAAGCATGGCGTGAAGTACTTCGGCCCGCGCTATAACAAGAAGGGCGAGATGCACGTCGATTTCATTGACCCCGACGGCCATATGCTGGAGTACTGGGCGCGCGAGAGCTTTGGCCCCCCACCCGACAGGGAGGCGTAGGCTCTCACCGACGATCTGATTCCGGACCTGGAGGAGACGCGGTACCTGAACGACTGGGAGTGATTCCGGGCAGGCCTGTAACGCGGCCAGCGTACCGGGCGGCGATCGTCGGCTGCAGTTGGATTGCGACCGACCCGGCGACGTCGTCGATCGACCCTGCCCTCCGCGATCCGATGCCGCCATCGCACGCCGCGGCCTACGCGGCCATGCCTGAGATCGATCTGGTCGCGGTGTGCGATCTATCGGCAGAGGCGCTGGCCCGGTTCACGGCGGCTTGGGGCGGTCGGTGGCCGCGCCTGCGGACGTACACGGATTACCGCCGCTTGCTGGCGGAGGAACGGCCCGACATCGTCAGCGTTTGCACGCCGGACGACCGGCACGCGCCGGTCGTAGTCGCCGCGGCAGAGGCCGGCGCCCGCGGCATCCTGTGCGAGAAACCGCTGGCGACAAACCTCGCCGATGCCGAGTGTATGATCGCGGCCGTGGCCGCCCACGGAGTCGCTTTCAGCGTCGACGTGACCCGGCGCTGGTCGCCCGACTACCAGCAAGCGCGGGCGCTTGTTCGCCAGGGACGAATCGGCGACCTGCGGCTGATCGTCGCGACGCGCGGCGGCCCGATGGCGTGGCTCTACCGCGCCGGCGGCCACCTGTTCGACTTGACCGGATTCTTTGCCGACGCCGAGCCACTGTGGCTGACCGGGGATTTGGATGAGGGTTACGAGAACCATGTCGCCTGGCGTGCCGGCGTGCCCAGGGATCCGGAAGCGGAGCCCGGCGGCGATGCTTACGTTCGCTTTGCGAACGGCGTGCGCGCCTCGATCCACTGCTCGCGTAGACTCCCCAATGGCTACCAGGTAGAGTTGTTCGGCAGCCGCGGCCGACTGCGCGTCGACGACCGGAGCGCAGAGCTCTGGACACAGACTGTCGACGGCGGCCCACTGGTGATGGAGCCGCTGCCGCACCCGTCGTACCAGGCCAGCGGTATTCTGGCAGCGTTGATCGAATTGACCCGGCTGATCGAGACGGGCGAGGAGGGCGTGTCGACTGCTCAGGACGCCATTCGCGCGCTGAAGCTCATCCTGGCGACGGTCGAGTCGAATCGCCGCGGCGGTGCTCGGGTGAAGATCGAGGAGATCAATGGGTGAGCGCCGGAATCCGGCGAGTGGCTTAGCGCACCGAGACGGTGTTTCGGCTGAGTCGATCGTGAGTGGCGCGGCGACAGAGCCACCTGCGCGTCGGCAGGAGGGTAGACCGGCGCGGCGGCCGAACTTCCTCGTTTTCGTGACCGACGAGCAGCGGGCCGATCACCTCGGCTGCGCGGGCAACCGCGTCGTCCTGACTCCGAACATTGACGATCTGGCGCGCCGCGGTGTCCGTTTCGACCGATGCTACGTCAACAACCCGCTCTGCCAACCGGCACGCGCGACCCTCTTCACCGGGCTGACCGCCAGAGGCCACGGCGTCCGCACCAACGGCATCCCGCTCAACCCGGCGATCCCGACGATGCCCGACGCGTTGCGGCGCGGCGGTTATCGCACGCATGCCGTCGGCAAGCTCCACCTGCGTAATTACAGCGGGCAGTCGCCGGGCGCAGCTGCGAACGAAGCGGAGATGGATCACGCTCTCGAGTCCCGCGCAATGTGGCAGGCGGGCAGGATTGGATCGCTGCCACCCAACTACGAGGGACTCGAGACGACTGACTTCGCGGGCCAGCACGGTCCCTTGATCTTCGGCGACTATCTGACCTGGCTGCGCGGTCAGGATCCGGACGGCCCGCGGCTGCTCACGCAGGCGGCGGGTGACGTCCCCGCGTCGGGAGCGGAGGAGTCCTGGACGATGGCGCTGCCGGCCGACCTCCACTACAACACCTGGGTCGCTGAGCGGACCATCGCTTTCCTGCGTCGCCAAAGGGGCTCGGAGCGACCGTTCTTCCTCTGGTGCTCCTTCCCCGATCCTCACTATCCGTATTGCCCTCCCCGTCCCTGGGCCGATATATACCGTCCGGAGGCGGTGGCCCTGCCGAACCGTCGGGACGGAGAACTTGATGACTTACCGCCACACTTCCGGATGCTCTTTGAAGGAACCGGTGGCCGCGTCTCGGGACGCCGGAACGCAACGCGCATCCGGGATGACCAGATGCGCGACATCATCGCCCTCACCTACGGCATGGTTTCTATGGTCGACCATGAGGTCGGGCGTGTCATGGCCGAGGTCGACCGCCTCGGCCTCCGAGACGATACAGTGGTTGTGCTCCTGTCCGACCACGGCGACATGATGGGCGACCATTGGATGCTACATAAAGGGCCGTTCCACTTCGACGGCCTGCTTCGTACGCCGATGATCTGGAGCTGGCCGGGGCGTTTCGCGGAAGGCAGCGTCGTGGGCGCGCTGGTCGGCCACCTGGACTTCGCGCCGACCGTCCTCGACGTCGCTGGCGTCCCAATCCCAGAAGGCACCACAGTCGACCCACCAATCGCGTCAGAGCAGCCGCCACCATGGCCCGGCGTTTCACTCGCCCCCCTCTTGATGGGAGAGGCGACCCAGGTACACGAGCAACTGATCGTCGAAAACGACGAGGACTACCTTGGCCTGCGGGTGCGGACACTGGTTACTGAGCAGTTCCAGATCACGGCCTACCCGGGGCAGCCCTACGGCGAGTTGTTTGACCGGGCCTCTGACCCGATGGAGACGCGAAACTTTTGGGGCGACGCCAGCTATGAAGCACTGAAGAAGGATCTGCTTGTGCGTCTCATGGAAGAGATCGTCTTGACAGACAGTGCCCTGCCGCGGCGGACGGCGACTGCGTAGATGGGGCGATGATCAGCCATTAGTGAGGAGGATCCGAATGGCCGTCCCTATCGTCCAGATCGCCGAGGTGGCCGTCGTCGTGACGGATCTCGATCGAAGTGTTCGCTTCTACAACGAGGTGCTCGGCATGCCGATTTTGGGATGTGAGGCGGCTAGCGCCTCGCTGCGGAGCGGTGACGGCCTCATCGGGCTATGGCTGCCCGGCGCATGGAAGGTTCCGCCGAGCGACAACTCGCAGCCGATGGCGCTCGGCGGCGGGAACCGCCAGCATTTCAACTTCTGGATCCACAAGAATGACGCCGACGCCGCCCTCGAGAACCTCAAGAAGCACCGCGTGAAGTACTTCGGCCCCCGCTACAACAAGAAGGGCGAGATGCACGTCGACTTCATGGATCCCGACGGCCACATGCTCGAGTACTGGGCGCGTGAGAGCTTCCCCCCACCGGACAAGGAGGCGTAGACCCTCGGGCGAGCGGCATACTGGCCGGGTTGATCGAGCTAGTTCGGCTAAATCGAGACTGGCGAGTTGGGCGTGTCGACTCGTCGGGACGCCCTGCGCGCGCTGAGGCTCATCGTGGCGACGGTCGAGTCCAACCGCCGCGGCGGCGCGCGTGTGCGACTCGACGCGTTCAGCGCGTGACCGGCGGAACCTGGCCACGAGGCTCAGCGCACCGGAACGCTCGCCAGCGCCGCGACGACCTCCTGACAGAACTCCGGCAGGTCGTCCGGGCATCGGCCGGTCACGACGTTGCCGACCCGCACCGCCGGCACGTCCTCATAGTCGCCGCCGGCGTTACGTAGGTCGTCCTCGGTCGCGGCGTAGCCAGTCACACGACGACCGCGCACGATGTCCGTGCCGCGGCGACGGTCGACCGAGATCAGCACCTGCGGACCGTGGCAGATCGCCGCGACGACCTTGCCGGCGCGGTAGGCCGCCGCGGCCAGATCAAGAGTTGTGGGATCGGTCCGTAAGTAGTCGGGCGAGAAGCCGCCTGGGAAGATGATGGCGTCGAAGTCGTCGCCGCGCAAATCGGGAATCGGCCGATGGGTGTAGCGGCGCCCCTCGGCGAGCACTAGGATCGGAACGGTCGAGCCGAACCGGCCGGTCACGGGCTTATCGGCGAACCAGGGCCGCGTGTGGAAGTGGGCCGGTGTCGAGAGCGGCAGCGTGCCGACGACGACGCTCGCGCCCTCCTCGCTCAGCCGCATGATCGGGTAGAGCAGCTCGATGTCCTCGAACTCGTGAGCAACCAGGATCGCGATTCGGGCTCCGTCCAGAATTGGCACAGTGTCTCTCCTACCCGGCGGTCGGATCGCGGAGGGCGTCGGCGAGGGCGCCGACATCGGGGACGCGCTCGACGGCGTCGACCATCTCTTTGACGTGGGTGGCGCGGATTGCGCCGAGGGCGGGGCGGGCGAGGGTATCGAACTTGGCGGAGATCTCGGCGTAGGTGACGGGGTTCTCGGGGCAGCCGCGGGCGTAGTCGACGCGCTCGCTCAGCATCCGGCCGTCGCGGGTCGTCACCTCGACGATCGTGGCGTATCGCTCGGGGAACGTGCGGTCGAGGTCGTCGTCGGCGACGACGCGGACGCGGCCCGAGAGCGCGCCGATCTCGGGGTCGGTGCGCCGGTCCTGCAGGATGTCGTCGATCGTGACGCGGCGCTCTTTGACCGCGATCGGCAGCACGTACTGCGCGCAGTGCGACTTGAGCTCGTTGTCGTCGATCAGCTTCGTGCCGTTAGTCGGGAAGCGGAGGTCGATCTGGTCGATCTCCTCGGGCCGCAGCGGGTTCATCTGGAGGATGCTCAGCAGCGCGTCGAGCCCCGGGTGGAGGAATGCGCAGCAGGAGTACAGCTTGACCGCAAAGCCGCTGATCAGGAAGTCCTCACCAAGCTCGCGCGTGAGTTCGGCCGGCCGGCCCCAGGAGCCGTCGGGCTGTTTCTCCGAGAAGGCGCCGAAGATGTTGAAGCGGCCTTCGAAGATGTCGGGCGGGCCGCCGTAGCCGAGCGAGGCGAGAAGCGCCGCGGTCGTGCCGTTGCGGGCGGCGATGCCGGGGTTGAAGGGACGAGAGTGCTCCGTCTGGTCGGTCTCCCAGGCGAGCAGGCCGGAGGCCTGAGTGCCGCAGAGACCGAGTGCGTGGCGAAAGCGCGTCTCGTCGAGCTTCAGCAGCCGCGCGGCCGCCGCGCAGGCGCCGAAGCTCCCGGCCAGACAGCTCGGGTGCATACCGCGGCGGTAGAGCGCGGTCGGGTCGATCGCGTTCGCGACGCGGCAGGCGACATCGATGCCGGCGACGATCGCGCTCATGAACTCGGCGCCGCTCGAGTGTTCGCGCTCGCCGATGGCCAGCGCCGTCGGGGCGACGATGGCCATCCCGTGCATGATCGCGCCGGGGTGGTGCGGCTCGACGTCGCAGTAGTAGCCGAGCGTGCCGTTGACGAGTGCGGCCTGGGCGCAGGAGGTCTTGAAGCCGCCGCCCGCGATCGAGGCGTGGGGATTGCCGCCCTCGATCCGGGCGAGTTCCATGAGCATGCGGCCGGCCGAGTAACGCGGCGATGAGGCCTGGGCGATGGCGCCGAGGACGTCGAGTGTGAGGCCGCGTGTGATCTGTTGAACGTCGGCTGGCAGCGATGCGAACTCGACGGTCGAGGCGAAGTCGACCAGCCGCCGGATCGTCGCTCCGACCGCGTTCATCGGTTCACGACGAACTTTGGCTTGCCCTCGAGGAAGGCGAGCACGTTCTCGACCGGGTGCGCGGCCATGCGCGCCGTGCCCTGGTCGGTCACCCAGGCGACGTGCGGCGTCACAACGACGTTGTCGAGCGTGAGCAGCGGCGAGTCGGACGGCAGCGGTTCGGTTTGGTAGACGTCGATCGCCGCGCCGGCGATCCGGCGCGCCTTCAGGTGCTCGTAGAGCGCCTTCTCGTCGACCAACGCGCCACGACCCGTATTAATGAGGTAGGCCGAGGGCTTCATCAGTTCCAGCTCACGCTTGCCGACGATGTGGTGGGTCTTCGGCGAGGCGCGTAGCAGGAGCGAGAGCACGTCGGACTGGCGAATGACGTCGTCCTTTTCGAGCAACTGGACGCCGAGACGCTTCGCGCGCTCCTCGTCGCGGGTGAGACTCCAGCCGATCACCCGCATGCCGAGCGCGTGGACGACAGGGGCGATCTCGGCTGGGATGAGCCCAAGTCCGAGGAATCCGAACGTCTTCCCGCGCAGCTCGATACCGGGCACATGCCTCCACTCGCCGCCCTTGAGCGCATTGTGCATCGGCATCAGGTTCTTGGTCAGCGCGAGCGTGAGCGCGAGAGTGTGCTCGGCGACCGAGATGGTTGGCGCGGTGGGCGTGTTGCTGACGACGATTCCTCGGCGCTTGGCCGCATCAAGGTCGATGTTGTCGGTGCCGGTGCCCATCACGGTCAGGAACTTCAACTCCGGAAGGGCGGCGAACACCTCGTCGGTGAACTTCGAGTAGGCGCGGACATTGATTGCGGCGATTGCGCCACGCATCCGCTCGACGAGCTCGTCGCCGCCGTTGTGGCGCGACGAGTGAATCACCACCTCGCCTCGCTCGCGCAGCGGCGCCAGCGCGGAATGGTCCTCGGTGTACACGACGGGATAATTGTCGGGAACCGCGAACTTCACAGGTGTTGCTCCAATAGCTGGTGTTGAGGCCGAGCGCGCACGCGCGCTACCCGTCGCTCCGGGCTCGACTGTGGTACCGCTTCGCGTCGGCGATGACCACGTTGATGTGCTCGATCATCGCGCGCTCGGCATCGTCGGGCGCCCGACGCTTGATCGCGTCCAGGATCTTCTCGTGCCCGACGACCCACTTGTGGGTCGTTCGCCGCAGCATCGCCTCTAGCAAGACCGTGACTTGCTTGTCGCGCCGGATCAGGTCGATCGCGGCGGCGAGCACGCGGTTGTGTGCGGCGTGGGCGACAAAGGCGTGGTACTTGACGTCGGCGTCGGCCGCGAAGCCGCCTGTCTCAAGAAGTCGGCGCTGCTCGCGGATGGCGCCCTCAAGCCGCTCGACATCCTCGGGCGTGGCGCGCTCGGCGGCGAGCCGTGCCGTCTCGCGTTCGAGGGCGCGACGGGCAACCAGAACGTCGAGGATGTCCTCCATCGTGTTGCCGCGGATCGTCCGCAAGAGCTCGCGCTCGTAGAAAACTCGCGACTCGGCCTCACAAAACTGCGCGAGGCGCTCCTGGCCGGCCTCGGTCAGACCACGACCCTTGTTCGAGATGCGCGCGGTCAGGCCGCGACGATCGAGCGTGCGGAGAAAACGCCCGACGGTCGGCTCGCTGACGTGGAAACCCAGGTCTTCGAGTTGCTCCATGAGCGAGCCCGAGCCGACGGGACCCTGCTTGGCGTCGAGCAGATGGAGTATCGCGTGCTCGAACTCGAGAGAAGTGATGATCGGCGCGCCGGACGGGCTACCGAACTCCGAGCCGTCATCCGCCGCGAGCGCGGGACCGTCGGCCGGCTCGCCGCGGAGGCGCAACGCGACGCGGCACCCAGTGCCGGTTGCCGGGGCGACGCGGGGCGGCATTGCGACAGCGATACCGCCCCGTCCGAGGTCCGTGGCACTCCTCCACCCATCATCCGTGATGATTCTGCGCACGGGACTGTACGCAGCGCACCCGTCCTTGTCAAGCCATTGTACTCGTCGCAAGGATGAGGGCACAGTACGCCGACCTGTTGTCAACGGCGACGTGGCGGTCGCGCCCTCGTGTCCGTGTTCGCGCAGCCGCCGCGTCAGGTTTGACCCCAGCTTCCCAGCCGCGCCGGTCACGAGCACCCGCATTCCGGTCCTCCGCGCTTCGCCATCATCTCTGATGAGTGTCGTAGACTGCCCGATTTATGCGCCTGAACGGAAGACCGGCGACGCGTCGGTTGAGCCGCCCGGCCGCGTCCCGTGGCCGGTTAGCGCTATACCAGGGGCATCTTCTTCGGCACCCCTGGCAAACGCGGATAGCCCTTCGGCGTCGGCCGCTCTTTCGCGACGACGAACAACGCCCGATCGGCCGGTAACTCGGCTAGATCGGCACTTACGATCGGGAGCCGGCGCCCGCCGAGGATGCTGACTGCGCGGCCAGAAACCTGTAGCTCGTCGTCCTGATCGCGCTTCTTCCAGGCGATGACGCGTCCGCCGATGCGTACGAGCGGAAGGCACAGCTCGACGAGTACCGGCATCGGCGCAAGCGCGCGGGCGAGCGCGACGTCCCACGATTCCCGGTAGCGCGGATCGCGGCCGAGGTCCTCGGCGCGCCCGACGAGAATCTCAACCGGATTACCGCGGTCGACCGCGCCGTCGCCGAGAATCCCGGCCGGACTTTCGTCATCGACCGGGCTGGAGCCGAGTCCGAGCTCATCGCGAACCACTTCGAGATAGCGGGCTTTCTTGGCGGTCGCATCGAGCAGTGTCAAACGAATGTCCGGCCGCGCGATGCGGAGCGCCAGGCCGGGAAGACCGCCGCCGGTACCAACGTCGATCACGCGCGGGCCTTGCTCGGACGGTATCGCCCGCAAGCCGACCAGCGCGTCAATGAAATGAAGGCGCTCGATCGCGGTCAGATCGTCGATCGCGGTAAGGTTCAAACGCGCGTTCCACTCGCGCAGGATCTCCGCAAAGCGCGCGAAGCGCTCGATCGCCTCAGCTGAGAGCGGCACGCCGAGCGTCGCGGCGGCGGCGCGGAGGGCCGAGTAATCCGTCATCGATCCGCGGCCTGTCGCGACAAGGATGCCGCGTGAGGGCCGAGCGTCGTGGCGGCCGAGCGCAGGGCGGAGTAGTCCATCAGCGCGTCACCAGCGCCGCGAACGCGCCCAGCGCCATGGCCGGTCCGTATGGCATGGTCGTCTTGCGCGATCGGCCGAGAAACAGTAATGCCACCGCCGACGCGCCACCGGCCAGGATGCCGTAGACGAGCGCGCGGACGACGTCCTGTGAACCGAGCGCGGCGCCGATGAACATCGCCAGCTTCACGTCGCCGAGACCGAACACGTCACCGCGACGATAGAGCAGTCGGCCGAGCAGCCAGATGCCCATCGCTAGACCGAAGCCCATCGCGCCGCCGAGCGCGGCCGCGACGATGCCGACACCACCCGGCAAGAACGACGCGACCATCGCCGCCGCACTCATCGGGAAGGTGAGCGCGTTCGGAATGATGCGCGCGCGTAGATCGGTCAGCGTCGCGACGACGAGAGTCAACGTGACGATCGCGGCCCAGGCTGCCTCGACCGCGGTCGGCGCGATCGCCGCGAGGATCGCGAACGCGACGCCGACGCCGATTTCCCAGGCGATCTGATCGAACCCGGGCAAGAAGCCGCACTCCCGACACCGTTGCCGGAGCGGTCTCGCGATCGTGGCCACATTTGCGAGCAGGCGGCGCGTCGCGCCGCAGCGCGGACAGCGTGGCGTGAACGAGGCGCCAGGTGGATCGGCCGAGCGTCGTTCGAGGAGGTAGTCGGCCAGCCGGTAGGCGACCGATCCGGCGAACACCCCCAGCGCGAACCAGGCGACGACAGCTAGCTCCACCTGGCAAGCGTAAGGCCTGATCAGTTCGCCTGGCGACAGGGCTCGCCCTCACTCTGCCAACAGCAATCCGAGAGTGTCGATTACCGGTTCAATGGCCGGTTCGACGATGGCTCTCACCCGACCTGAGGGTGGGACCGAGCGCGACGAACCGGTCGCGCGACGCGGACAGTACAATCGTTTGCCGTGCCAATTTACGAGTACCGGTGCACCGCCTGCCGTGCCTACCATCAGGAACTGGTTCTATCGCTGGCGCGCTACGTCGAGCCGGCCTGCCCGAAGTGCGGAAAGCAGTCGCTGCGGAAGCTCGTCTCGCGCTTCGCGGTGATGAAGTCGCAGGACTCGCGCCTCGACGATATGGCCGATCCAGCGAGCTTCGGCGATCTCGACGAGAACGATCCGCGCAGCGTCGCGAAATGGGCGCGACGCATGGGCGACTCGCTCGGGGAGGACCTCGGCGAGGATTTCGACGAAATGGTCGACCGCATGGAGGCCGGCGAGATGCCAGATGAGACGGGTGACGGCGGCTCCGCTGACGGTGGCGATGGCGGCGACGACACCTTCTAGTCCCGAGCCGAGGCGCGCCCTCATCACGGGCGTCGGCGGGCAGGACGGAGGCTACCTGGCTGAAATGCTCCTCAGCGAGGGTTACGTTGTCGCCGGACTGGTCCACGGCGAGATTGGGCTGGCCCGGACGCGCGCGCTGCCGCAACTGCGCGGCGTCGAACTCATCGATGGCGACATGCGCGATCGCGCATCGCTCGAGCGCGCGATGACGCGTGCGCGACCGACCGAGGTGTACAACCTCGCATCGTTCTCGGAGCCATCTCGCGCCTGGACCGACGCCGAGGCGAGCGCGAACGTCAACAGTCTTGGCCCCCTGCGACTCCTGGAGGTCATCCGGGGGTACGATCCGCGGATTCGCTTCGTGCAGGCGAGCACGTCGGAGATTTTCGGGCCGCGGGCGTCCAATCCGCAGGACGAGAGCGTGGCGCCATGCCCGACCAGTCCATACGGCGCCGCGAAGGCATATGCGCACCAGATGGTCGGTTTCTACCGCGAGAGATATGGTATCTTCGCCTGCTCGGCGATCATGTACAACCACGAATCGCCGCGCCGCGGTACCCAGTTCGTGACGCGAAAGATCACACGGGCGGCGGCGCGGATCAAGCTCGGCCTCGATCGTGACGTGACCCTCGGCAGCCTCGAATCCCAGCGCGACTGGGGCTATGCCCCCGATTTCGTTCGGGCGATGGCGCTCATGGCACGCGCGAAGGAGCCGAGCGACTACGTGATCGGCACCGGCGAGACGCACTCGGTCGGAGAGTTTCTCCGGGCGGCGTTCGATCGCGCGGGTTTGAATCCAGACGAGCACGTGACGATCGACCAGAGCATGGCGCGCGGCGCCAACACCCACGGCCTGACCGCGAATCCGGCACGGGCGAAGTCGGTTCTCGGTTGGATCCCCAGCGTCACGTTCGAGGAACTCGTCAGCCTGATGGTCGACGCCGACCTGGAACGCGAGCGAGAACTCTCCGCCAACCACTGAGTCCGCCCGTCATCGCGCTCGCGCGGCGAATCGCCAGTTGCGCCGCCTCGCGGCCGAAGCGCTCGATCGTGTCCGGGTCTGGCCGTCGTCCCGATCGGTAGTACTCGTTTGCGATCTGACCGACGACGTACGTTCCGGCGAACGCGATCGCGCCGCGTGGGAGGGCGCCGACCGCGCCTGGTAGAAAACCCGCCAGCGCTCGCGCGACGGTTCGCCAGACGAATGCCCCGCCGATGACGGGCGCGATTTCCGCGACCAGTTGTGCCCGGCGGTCGAGCCGCCGGCCATGAATCGCGGCGAGCTGGAAGACGAGCGTGGCCTGATTCCGTGTGAGTATGATGGTGTCGGCGCCGATCGCGACCAGTCCGCCGACGAGCGGAATGAGGGCCGGCAGAGAAGCCACAAGCGCGAACTGGCCGTTCGCAATTGCGGCGTCGAGGATCATGCGATGAGCGATCGCTTCACGCAAGCCAGGCAATCCACGAGCCAGCGTGAGTTGGCGATCTGGCAGGCCCGATGTAATCGCGGCGGCAAGATGTCTGGTCGAACGCGCCGAGTCCGAAGCCTGGAAGACGGCGATGGTGTCGGAGGGCAACCCGAGCGCGGCCTCGGCGGCTGCGCGCTCGCCGGACGCGATCGAGCCTTCCAAGCGCGGATGACCGGGATCGCGAGCCAGCACGGCAATGACGCGGCCCTTGCGGGCGTGAATCGTCGCGAGGTAGTCGCGGATCGCCTCGTCGCGGACACGGTCGGGGTCGACGACGACGATATGTAGGTCGGTTGGCGGCGGAGATGATCTTCCGTTGATGTCGACCAGATCGACGTAGACGCCGGCCGGTCGTGCCGATGGGGAGGCTCCGAGCAGCGTGTCGCGGACCTCGCGATAGGCCGACGACGACGATCCCGCCAGTGCGATCGCGACGTCGCGCATCGACTGAAGGACGATTGCGGTTGGATCGACCGCCGCCAGTGCGCGCGCGAACCCGGCCGCTTGAGCAGCTCGTGAGAAGATCGCCACGACGTGAGTGTACGGCCGGTGTGATGGCGGTGGCCGCTTCCGCGAGCGGTCCTTGCACCGTCGCGGGAGTCGCACACGCGCAAACTTTGGGCGATTCGCCACGGGTCGCTGGACGGTCAACTAAAGTAATGGTGTCTAGCCAAGCTCAAGCGCGGCTGGTTTGCTTGGACCAATACGGTATTGTGCTAACTCGCGACTGTCGTGAGCGTCGCGCGCGTGATGAAAGAAGGTTTACCGGGTATGTTCTCTTGAAGGCGCCGATTGCCCGCATGATCGTCAAGGCGAAGCGCGGCGGTGGACGCAAGAAGAAGGTTGCTATGCCGAAGGCGCCGGCGTCGACGCGGCGAATAGGACCACCGACTGGCGCACCATCGTTTGGTGGCGCGCCATCATTCGGGAGCGCGCCGTCGTTTGGCGGTGCCGGCGGTGGGTCGGCTCCTGGGGAGTTCGGTTCTCGGCCCGCGTTCAACCAGGCCCCACAGGGGTTCGGCGGACCGCAGTCGGCCGCGTATGGCAATCGCCCGCCGCCTCGGCAGTTCACACCGGGTCCGGCCGGAGTGCCCGATCGTGCGCCGGTGCCAGTCGAATCGGCGCCCGTCGCCGAGCCAGCCGCTCCGGTCGCTGAGCCGACCGGAGCCTAAACCTTCGTCAGAGATCTGGGCGATTCGACGCCCGGAGGAGGCGGGCACGAACGAGATTACCGTTGAATTTGACCCTGACGCCGACGCCGCATATGTCCGACTCAACGACGGGCGCTATGCCCGAACCGAGGAACTGGACGATTATCGGAACATCGACTACGACGCCGACGGTGGCGCGATCGGCGTCGAGTTTCTCTACGTCAGCGACGGAATCGATCTGAGCGATGTGTCTCAGGCGGCCAGAGTCGCCGAGGCGCTGAAGCCGCTACACCTGACGGTTCTCGCGTAGCGCGTATTGCGATCCGGAGGCGGCGCTTGGACGAAGGCGCTAGCTGACGAGGACAGACCGAATCGCGATCTGCGTCGCCGTTGCGCCGAAGCCGATGGTGGTCTGCGCAAGGAACGTCGAACTCAGTGTCTGAGTTGCGCCGATCTTCATTCCGTCGATCCACAGTTCTACAGTTGTTGGTCGCCGGAGGATTCGCCAATCGTGCTGGGCCAGATTGACCGAACTGGTGTTCGCGAGGAGGACCGAGCGCCCGCCTCCGGGCACGGCCTCCTGGTAGTCGATCGCGCCATCGCGTGTGATGAACGATGCCCAACGGGTGTCGTCGATGTACGCGGCGACCACGGCGAATCGACGGGCGCCGCCGAGAATCGTGGCCGTAAATGAAAGCGTGTACTGGCCCGCTCGGAATGAGTTCACGAACGTCGGACTGCCGAGGGACGTTGAGCCCGATGGGATCAACATCGCTCCATCCGAGGAAAGTGAGACGAAGCCACGCGGAGTCCATCTTGTCGATAGAGCATTCTCCCTCGTCGACTGCAGCGCCGACAGCGAGAACGGCGCCGTCGCCAACTTGATGTGCTGTCCCGCGTTCGGATCAGCGCCGTCCGTGGAGGCCGCGTAATACAACCTTGTCTGCCCCGCTACTTCGATTAGGGTCGCGTCGGCAACCTGCCCAACCGTCGTCGCTGATCCTTCGTCAACGGTCTCACGGCCGAGCGTCGCCCCAGACGGTGACGCACTCCAATTCACGAGGTCTGTTGACGTGTAGCGCTGGAACTCAGTTGGAAGGCCACCCGGCGGTGACCCGTGAACCCACGCGAAGTATCGCGATCCGTCCTTGCGAAGCCACGGTCCGCCGCGACCACCGGTCAGACCCGCAGAGAGCACGGGGTTAGTCGCGTACCTCGTCCAAACGCGCCCGTCCGATGATGTCGCCAGTCCGATCTGCCACCCGCTCCCGGTTCCGAGGGCATCGTACAGCATCTTCCAGACGCCTGGTCCCTCGTTCAACACTGAGATGTTGGCGACTGCGCCATCGTCCCAACCTGGAACTGGGCCACGAGGAAGCGCCGCCGCGGTGTCCAAGATCCAAGAAACGCCATCGCGCGACGTGTACAGGTCGATCTGAGAGTTCGGTCCGTTTGCGGCGTAGCCGTAGTACGTATCGTCAACTCTCAGGACGTACGATCGACTGTGCCCGGCGATTACCGGATTGCCGGCGTATTTCGTCCAGACAACACCGTCGAATGACTCAGCGTAGTTGATGGACGCCGATCCCCAGCCGCCCGTGTACCACATCTTGTAAACGAGGTCGCCGCCCAGAATGCGCGGCGAACCCTCATAGAGCACCGTCGGTTCGTATGCGTTCCCTCCTTCGTGAGGTGCCGATCCGGTGAGCACGGTTCCCTGACGCCGCCACACGCCATAGTCGAAGTTGTCGACGAACAGTGGCGCCGGCGTACTGGTGGGCGTCAGCGTGGGCGTTATCGTCCGAGTCGCCGTAGAAGTTCGCGTAGCGGTGCGCGTCACCGTAGGTGTAGATGATGGCGTGGCCGTCGGTGACGACGTGTTTGTGGGCGTCATCGTCTTGGTGGGTGTTGGCGTGGGCGTGGGCGTAAAGGTCGGCGTCAGGAAACTGCCGTCTTCAAAGACGACCGGAAGCCAGATGCGTTCAGCGAGCTGCGCGCCGGTCGGAGCCCAGAGTGTGAACACCAAGGCGACGGTGAGCAGTGCGGCCAGTCCCAAGAGGCGTCCGAACAAGGCCATGCAGTGACGCCGACCTCCCACGAAAGCCAGCTTGATACGCCCGCAGTGTCTGTCAGAACTCTACAGGTATCTGAATCGTGGCGCTCACGGTGGTCGCGCAAGGTTGAGGCATTGATCGCGCGGCGCCCGCCGCGCGATCAAGCGCGAACAGTATCAGTGTGCCGCGGCCGCCCGTGCGCCGGTGTAGGCGTTCTCGGCGATCAGCAGATCGCGCAGGTAATCCCGCGCCAGCCGAGCTTGTTCGTCGATGTAGTCGAGATCGGCTGGCTTGTGGCTGCCCGCGACCGATGGATGGCAGAACTCGTAGCAGAAGTAGCCGTCGTAGCCGGTTTCGCGTAGCGCGCGAATGAATTCGACATAGTTCGTCCGAGAGCGGCCGAAGTCGAAGATATGTTGGCGGACCGAGCCATCCTCGCCGCGACGGAACTCACCGCCGAAGTGCGAGTGGACCTGAAGTTTGCCGGTATCCATGACGGCCTGCCGGACGTACTCATTGTCCTGGCGCTCCAGAATCGGCACGTCGAGGCAAGCGCGCAACGATGGCATATCAACGTCGCCGATCATGTCCAGCATGTCGCGATAGTGCCGCAACAGCGGGGTGTGGTTCTGCAGCGCGACCGTGATGCCGGCGTCGGCCGCCATCATCGCCGCTTCCTTCAGGCTTTCGCGGACCCACACCCACTTCTGCTGGCGCGTGCTGAACTGACTGATGTGGTTCCAGAGCGGACGCGCCACCTCGTAGCTCGCGAGCCCTGTCTCGTCGATCGTCACGCCCGGCCAGGCGAAGAACAGCCGGACCACCTTGCCGCCAAGATCGCGGCAGAGCCCAATCTGTTCGCGCACCATGAGCAACTGCGCCTCGCGGTGCTCGGGAACGAGGCTGGCGAAGTCGTTGTTCGAGGCGACGCCAACGATCTCGATGCCGCGCGCGGCGCACAGATCCCGGAACGCGGCTCGATCGTTGGCCGACCAGTCCATCGGGTTCCCGTGCGGCCGCTTGCCGTCGATCTCGACGCCGTCGTAACCCAGCGAGACGGCCCGCTCGACGACCTCGGCCGGCGTCAGCGCTCTCCCCTGGTACCACACGCCGAGATAGGTAATGCTGTAAAGACCGACCTTCACCGCGCTCCTCCTACGCCGCGATCACGCGGCACCGTTCGCGTGTCAACCTGGCCACGGGCGTCCGCGGCGTCGACCGGCAGTAAGGCTAACGCTCCTCACAATACCGGCATCGGCGCTTCGTATCAATAGGGCAACCGACCGGATACGATGCGCGGCGTGAGCGAGCCACTTCACGCGCGCCCACGAGAGCGCACACACTGGGAGATCGCGATGACAACCCGCGTCATTCTCGATACCGACATCGGCACCGACGTCGATGATTGCCTGGCACTCTCGGTCATTCTGGCGTCGCCGGAATTGCAGCTCGATGGCGTAACGTGCGTCTACGGCGATGTCGCGCTGCGCGCCCGGATAGTGATCGAACTACTGGCGCTACGCGGGCGCGACGACGTGCCAGTGTTCCTCGGCGCGCGTTCGCCGCTGCTCGGCAAGCGCCCGATCTACTGGGCCGGTCACGAAGGTCAGGGTTTGCTGGATGGTGGGCGCCACCGCCGCCATCCGGCCGACGAGCACGCGGTCGATTACATCGTCCGCCACGTCATGACGAATCCCGGCCAGATCCACCTGATCGCGATTGGTCCGCTCACGAACGTCGCGCTGGCGTTCCTGCGCGAACCAGGACTGGCGAAGGCACTCGCGCACCTCACGATCATGGGCGGCGTCCTCCGCGGTCCGAGCCGGCTCGACACCGCCTACGCCGAGCACAACATCAAGTGCGATCCGGAGGCTGCGCACATCGTTCTCTCCAGCGGCGCGCCGATGTCGCTGGTGCCGCTGGATGTCACGCTGCGAACGGTCGCACGCGAAGCTGATCTCGCGACGATTCGCGCGCGCGGTGACGCCTATCACCACGCGGTCGCCGACCAACTGGCACGGTATCCGCGCTTCCGCGACACCGGTTCGACGTTCCTCCACGACCCGCTGGCGGTCGCATCGGTCGTGCGGCGCGACGTGCTCGGATGGACGCGCCTGCGTGTCGATGTCGAACTCGGCGGCGAGCACGCCATCGGCGCGACGCTCATGCGTTCGCCAACGGACGCGGCTCCGGCCAATGCCCATGTCGCGCTCGACCTCGACCCCGCCCGTGCCGAGCGTTTCATCGTCGAGCGGTTGGCAAGCTGAATGGCGGAGACGATCACCTACGCCGACTTCGATCGCGTGGACATCCATCCCGAGCGGGATGCTCCGCTCGGCGGCAAGCTGTTCTGACGATCTTCCCAACGCGTCCGAGCCACGCGCTATGATCCCGCGCCGAATCGTCGCGCTAGCGATATTCGTGTTGTTCTGTACGATCGCCGCGTGCACGCCGGCGACAGTCGCGCCCGGTGACCCCGACCCGTCGGGTAGCGCGACGGCGACGCCACGGCTCGGCGATGGCATCGTTCGCGTAGCGCTGGACGGCGCCCCACGGCGACTCGGCCTGGCGCCGCGCTTCGCATCCGATCCGATCGGGCGCGCCGAACGCGTGATCGACAACCTGGTGATGGCCCAACTCGTCAAGCGGAACGACGCCGGCCAGCCGGAGACCGATCTCGCCGAATCTGTCCCGACGCTGGCGAACGGTGGAGCGCGGTTCGACGGCGAAGGCGCGGAGCGCCGAATGACTGTCCGGTTCCGCCTGCGCTCGAACGCGCGCTGGAGCGACGGTAAGGACGTCACGAGCGCCGATGTCGTGTTCTCGTGGCAATTGGCGCGTCGGCCGACCGGTGAGGGCGTCGTGGTCGACACCGCCCAACGGATCGAACGAGTCACCGCGATCGACGATCGAACGGTCGCATTTGCCTACTACTCGCACTCATCGGCACGCGCGGCCGCGATTGGCGCGCCGAATCGGCTCGGCTTCCTTCTCGGGCAATGGGGTCCGACCCTCGACCCGCGCATGTCCTACGGGTTGCCGGACTCGTGGATCTACCCGCGCCACCTGCTCGGCGGCGGTGGCGCGGACGAGCCTCTCGACGCACTGCTCGCGCGGACTGGCTTCGATCGTCGGCCGGTTGGCGCCGGACCGTACGGCATCGAGCGGTGGCAGGGAGATGAGATCCGATTGCGGGCTCGAACCGACTTTCATGGTGGCAAACCGACGTTCCCAGCGATCGTCGCCCGAGTGACGACCCCGGCCGAACGCGCGATCGGACTCGTCAATGGCCAGTTCGACCTCGCCGTGTTCGAAGGCGATGACGCCGCCGCGGGCGTCGGATTGCAGCGCGCCCAGGGCCTGATGGTCGATGGCCCGATTCCGACCGACGACGAAGAAGTGGTTCGTTTCAACACGGCGTCGCCGGCTCTCCGCGACGCGCGCATTCGGCGCGCGATCCTGCACGCGATCGATCGGCGCGCGCTGGCGGTCGATCGATTTACCGAGCGAGCCGCCAGCGCGGCGCTGGTCGAGGATGCCATCGGAGCGGTCACGAGGAACGATCCCGAGCGAGCGCGCCAACTTCTTCGCGAGGCGGGATGGCAAATCGGCAACGTCGATGTGCCGTCCCGTGGCGTCGAGCGGCCGACGCTCCGTCTTCTGACGACGGCCGATCCAGCGCGTTCTCGGCAAGCGGCGCTCATCGAGTCAACGCTGGCGCCGTATGGCATCCACGTCACGCCGACGCGCGTCGCGGCGGACGCGCTGTTCGCGCCGGGCGGTCCGCTCGCGCGGAGCGCGTTCGATCTGGCCATCTACGGAGTGGCATCGACCGGAGACCGGTTGTCCGACATGCTCGATCGCCTGACCGCGGAATCGGCCAATCGCCCGGATTCGCGCCTGACCGGTTTGCGCGCGCGCGCCGAGATCGCGCTCGAAGGAACCGAGCGACAGGCGATCCTGACCGATGCCGACGCCCTGGCGGCTGAGCGCCTGTTCGAGGCCAGGCTATATGTCTATCCGCGCGCCATCGTCCGGGCGACCTCGCTCCTGGGACCGCGCATCTCGGGTTCCGGGATCGGCATTACCTGGAATGCCGCTCGATGGGCGCGTGGCTGACAGCGATGGTATGATGCCGCGACAATTCGGCAGAGGTCGGCAGAGGTAGACATGACAGAACGCGCGAACGGTGGCACGTCGGCGGATGACGGCGTCCTGCTGCGTGTCTCCGGCCTGAAGACCCATTTCTTCACGGCCGATGGCGTCGTGCGCGCGGTCGATGGCATCGATTTCGTCATCAAGCGCGGCCAGACTATGGGGCTGGTCGGCGAGTCCGGCTGTGGAAAGTCGGTGACGTCGCTTTCGATCATGCGACTGATCGCGCCGCCCGGCAAGGTCGTCGAAGGGGAAATCACGCTCGACGGCGCGAACCTGCTCGACCTGACCGAGGAACAGATGTACGAGGTGCGAGGCAATCACGTCTCGATGATCTTCCAGGAACCGATGACATCGCTGAACCCGGTCTTCACGATCGGGGATCAGATCAGTGAGGCGGTTCTGGTCCATCAGAAGGTCTCCAAAGAGATCGCCAAGAAGCGCGCGATCGAAGCGCTCGGACTGGTGGGCATTCCCCAGCCGCAACAACGCTATGATGCCTACCCGCACGAGTTGTCGGGCGGAATGCGCCAGCGCGTCATGATCGCCATGGCTCTGTCATGCTCTCCGCGCGTCCTGATCGCCGACGAGCCGACGACCGCGCTTGACGTGACGATTCAGGCGCAGATCCTCGAATTGATGAAGGATCTGCGCGACAAGACGCAGATGGCGCTGTTGCTCATCACCCACGACCTCGGCGTCGTCGCCGAAATGTGCGATGAGGTCGCGGTGATGTACGCCGGCCAAATCGTCGAACAGGCCGACGTGTTCGCTCTTTTCCGCGAGCCGAAGCATCCGTATACGCAGGGATTGCTGGCGTCGATCCCGACACTCGCGAGTGATACCGATGAGCGCCTGAACGTCATCCAGGGCACGGTGCCGAATCTACTCCGACTGCCGGCCGGCTGCCGTTTTGCCGCGCGCTGCCCGCATGTGATGGACATCTGTCGTGAACGCGAGCCAGATCTCATCGACGTCGAGGCCGGCCGGCGCGTTCGCTGCCACCTGTACTCGCCAGCCGCGACCGCGGGCATGGCGACGGGAGTCGCGTCGTGAGCGCGAATGGCGCGCCGCTCGTCTCGGTCGACAACCTCGTCAAGTTCTACCCGGTCCGAGGCGGTCTGCTTCACCGCACCGTCGCGCAGGTCCGCGCGGTCGACGATGTGTCGTTCGCGATCAAGCCGGGTGAGACGTTCGGGCTGGTCGGCGAATCGGGTTGCGGCAAGACGACCGTCGGTCGCACGCTTCTGCGCCTCGTGCCGGCCACGAGCGGGTCGGTCACGTTCGACGGCAAGGATCTCTTTTCGATGGGTGGCGGACAACTCAAGCATCTCCGCCGGGACATGCAGATCATCTTTCAGGATCCATACTCATCGCTCGACCCGCGTATGCCGGTTGGCGAGATCGTCGGCGAAGGCTTGCTCGTCCACGGCATCGGCAACAAGAAGGAGCGCGAGGAGCGAGTCCACGAGGTCATGGCGCGCGTCGGCCTACGGGGACAGTATGCGCGTCGATATCCGCATGAGTTCTCCGGCGGCCAACGGCAGCGTATTGGCATCGCGCGCGCCCTCATCCTGCGACCGCGTTTCGTCGTCTGCGACGAGCCCGTGTCGGCGCTCGACGTATCGATTCAGAGCCAGATTCTGAACCTGCTGCGCGATTTGCAGCAGGAGTTCGGCCTGACGTACCTCTTCATCGCCCACAACCTGGCGGTTGTGAAGTACATCTCCGACCGCATCGGGGTCATGTACCTCGGCAAGATCGTTGAACTGGCTGAGACGAAGGAGATTTTCGCTCGGCCGCTTCATCCGTACACGCAGGCGCTCCTCTCGGCGATCCCCGAGCCGGATCCGACCCGGCGCATCATGGGCGCGAACGGCGTCGTCGGCGCGGATGGTCGGCGGCGGATCGTGCTGACCGGCGATGTGCCGAGTCCGATCAATCCGCCGAGTGGATGCCCCTTCCACACGCGCTGCCCGGTCGCGCGGGAGATCTGCCGGAGCGCCTTGCCGCCGTTCGTCGAGGCCGGATCCGGGCACACGGTCGCCTGCCACGCCATCACCGGACCGCATCAGGCTGAGTACGCGTCATCGCCGGCGCTGGCCGGTTCGCTGGTTCGCTAGCGGTCGGTCGCGGCGATCCCCGGGTGGAGAGTGATGCCGCGTGCGCATGATCGACGCCCACGTTCACATCTTCCCGCCCGAGGTCGCGGCGGATCGGGAGCGGTATCGCGCGCGCGATCCGTATTTCGCCGATCTGTACGCCGATCCGAAGGCAGGTCTGGCCACGGCCGAAGACCTGATTGCGGAGCTCGATCGTGTGGGATTCTCCGGCGCGGTCGCGGTGGCGTGGGGTTGGCGCGATTCGGCGCTGCGACGAGAGCAGAACGCGTACATGGTCGATGTGGCGCGTCGCTATCCGGACCGCATCATTTGCCTGGCCGCCGCCCACCCAGACGATTCGCCGGAAGACCTGGCCCGCGTCGGCGACGCGCTCGCCGCGGGATTGCGCGGAATCGGCGAACTCATGCCGCACGGACAGGGGTATCGGCTTGATGATGGAGTAGGGGACGCCCTCACCCTGGCCCTCTCCCAACGCCGGGGGCTGGGAGAGGGGACGTCCTCCCAGAGGGTGAGGGCACCCGGCAGGCGCGCACGAATTGCGGCGTTGGTCGAGGTGGCCGAAGCATGCCGCGTGCCGATTCTGACGCACGTCAGCGAGCCGGTCGGACATGTCTACCCCGGCAAGGGCGATGATTCGCCGGCCGGGTTCCTGGCGCTCGCGATGGCATATCCAGGTACTCGCTTCATCGCGGCGCACTGGGGCGGTGGGCTGCCATTCTACGCCCTGATGCCCGAGGTTCGACGCGCCCTCGCGAATACCTGGTTCGATAGCGCGGCGTCGCCCTATCTCTATGACCGGCGCGTCTTTCGGATTGGAGTTGACCTCGTCGGCGCCGATCGGGTGCTCTTCGGCAGCGACTACGCGCTGCTACCGATCGATCGCGCGGCGCGACAGGTCGAACGCTCGAGCCTCGACGCCGCCGAGCGCGCCGCCGTTCTAGGCAACAACGCGCGGACGGTCTACGGTCAGGTTGGCGTGGCCGCGCCATGACGGACTCGATCCCGCCCGATCGGGAGTCGCCGCGGGTGGACGCTGGGTCAACCGGCTCGGCCACCGAGCCGATCCTCGCCAGCGCCGAACCGACCGATCCCGGACCGCGAGCGCGGCTCTTCGTCGCGATCGAGTTACCGGAGAACCTGACGGCGCTGGTCGGAAGCATCCAGTCGCGCCTTCGGGACGATATCGGTGAGCGTGCGTCGCTGCTGCGCTGGGTCGATGTGACCGGGGCTCACTTGACCCTGGCGTTTCTGGGCGCGACGCCGGAGTCGCGGATCGACGAGATCGTCGACGCGCTCGACCATGTCCGACATCGCGGCCCGGTTCACCTGGCGTCGGGTGGCCTCGGCGCGTTTCCCGGACCGCGATCGCCGCGTGTTCTGTGGATTGGCCTCGACGGCGAACGCGATGCGCTTGGCTCGCTACGGAGCGAAGTGCAGAACACTCTGGTCCCGCTCGGATGGCCGCCGGACACCCGGGGATTTGCGCCGCACGTCACGATTGCGCGCGCGCGCGACGATGCGCGATCGGCCGAACGGCGCGCGATCGGCATCGCGTACGGCGCGATCTGGCCGCCGTCGCCGGTCGCGTTCGCGGTCGACGCGATCGCGCTCATGCGGAGCGACCTCGGCCCGGGCGGACCGCGCTACACACGGCTCGCCCGGATTCCGCTCACGACGGCACGATGAGTCTGAGTCAGAACCTCTTCCTTATGCGCTCCCCGCGTGAATACCACGGCTCGGGACGCCCTCACCACGACCCTCTCCCACTGACATCACGACAGTTTTAATGTTGGGCGGGTGAGGGGGAGGAGATGGAAGGTGCAGTGGAGCGCGGTGTCGTTGGTGAAGCCGCGCAGAATTGCCTGAAGGCCGAGTTGAAAGATGCT
>SCUE01000025.1 GCA_004297775.1 Chloroflexota bacterium
GAGCGTGTCGGTCATCGTGTCGGTTCTCCTCTTGGCGAAATCAAGCATCCCAATGAGAACCGCGCGGTGGCCGTCTGTCAACGGCCTCCGCTTCTACACACATCCGGGGACACGACCTCCAGCCGAGCAGCGTGAAGTGGCTCTTCTTGCCTTTTCGGTCGAGATCAAACTGAATCGGCGGCAATTTCATCTCAGGTGCTCTCGCGCTGATTCTGCGTCACGTGCTGCACGCCACCCCGATTATGGTACGGACTATGCGCTGAGGAGATTGTCTATTCGCGGCAACGTACCATCGCTGCCCGGTGCCTTTCCGCCGGCCCTCGGAGCGCGCGCGTGGGGCGCTAGCTCGATTTCAGACCTTCGTCCGTCTCGCGACGGAAACCGCGAATAACGATCACCGAAACCGCCATCGTGTATTCTGGCGACGGAGACTCCCGGATGAGGTGAGCGCTTTCGGACGAAATGAAACCCGCGCGTACCTGACGGACTCGGCCTACTCGATCGCGGAAGCCACACGGCTCGTAGAAGCATCGCCTTCGATCGTGGGGCGCTGGCTTCATCGCGACGCCGAACCCGCCGACTGGACGCATCCTGTCCGCCGTGATTACGGTCGCGACGGGCTGTGCTTCCTCGACCTCGTTGAGTTGGCGTTCGCCGTGACGTTGCGGCGCGACGGAATGGATTGGGCAGCCATCGCCAACGCACACGAGCGAATTCTCGCCGCCGAAAGAGGTCAATCGAGCGGTGGTCGTGACGTCGATCGATCGACGCCCGATCTCGCCCAGAATGAAATCTCTGCCTCGTCCGAGCGAGCGGAACGGAACGCCACGCTGGCACCGATGGCGCGGCGAACCCTTCAACCCTACGGCGCCGACGATAAGGTAGGTGGGCCGCCGAGAGGCGTCCGCGAAGTCTCGCCGCCCTACGGCGACGACGATCCCGACCCGCGCTCTTTCGCTTTCGCGCGGTTGCCGATTGATGTGCCGCCGGCGCCGACGCCCACCCTCGTCTTCGAGTACGCGGCCTTTCACGGCGCGCTGCCGCGGATCGGGGCGATCGCCCGGCGGGCCGAACAATTCGACTACGAGGCAGGTGTGGCGGTCAAGTGGCACCCACGCGGTCGTGACAGCGCCGTGGTCGTGAACCCACGGGTGTCATTCGGCTCACCTTCGGTGCAGGGCGTCTCGACCTACGTCCTTCGTGGACGCTTTCTGGCTGGAGAGGCCGTCGAGGTGACCGCTGACGACTTCGACATTCCTCTCGATGAACTCACCGACGCACTCGCTTTGGAGGGCCTCACGCGGAACATCGCGTAACTACCGTCTTCTTCGACCGCGCGATTGGGAAGCGCGTCCCTGAGGAGTTGCGTCGTCGCGGTCTGACCGTGGAGGCACACTGGGCCCACTTCCCGCACGACGAGGAGGACGCGACCTGGCTGCCCATCGTCGGACAACATGGTTGCATCGTCATCAGCGTCGATTAAGAAAGTTCGTAACCGGCCGTGCGAACACGATGCCATCGTCGCCAGCGATGTCGGATACTTCTATCTGGCGAACAACAACCAAAGCTGGCGTGAGAAACTTGACACGATTCTCGCCGCCTGAGATCGGATTCAAGAAATCGCCGCGACGGTGCCGCGCCCATTCGTCCACGTGATCCACACAGATGGACGTATCGAAAGGCGCGAGGGAGGGCCACGCGGTGCGCGCCAGTAGGCGCCAGGAGGCCAACTTGGAGCGAAAGGAACTGCGCCTCTACATCAGACGCTGGTTCAGCAGGAGATGCGTCGCGATCGAGGCGACATAGCCGAGCGCGATCGCCCAGGTCCATTTCAGGTGGGCGACGAACGTGTAGCTGCCGCGAGCCTGGCCCATGAGCGCGATGCCGGCGGCGCTGCCGATTGAGAGCAGCGATCCGCCGACGCCGGTCGTAAGCGTCAGAAGCAACCACTGTCCAGTCGACATCGTCGGCCCCATGCCGAGGACGGCAAACATGACTGGCACGTTGTCGATGATCGCTGACGCGAGACCGACCAGGATGTTCGCCGTCAAGGGTCCCAGGCCGACGTACAGCGCTGTCGACGCGAGTGCGAGGTAGCCGAGCACACCGAGCGCCCCGACCGCCATGATGACGCCGTAGAAGAAGATGAGCGTGTCCCACTCGATCTTCTCCATCAGTTGGAACGTTTCCAGCGGCCGGCGCGCTCTCGAGAAACGCCCTCGCTGAGGCTCCGGCGTGCTCGCAATACGCGCGACGCTCTGGGTGATGCCGCCGGGCGCGGGCTCCAGTAGGTTCACGGTGCCGCCGATGGCGTGAGCAATAGGCCCCGAGTCGGCCTCGGTTACCACGGTTTCCGGTCTATCACGCGCACGCTCGTCGATCGCCGGCGTCGCGAACACATTGTCGAGTTCGTTCGCGAGATCCGTTACCTGGTAGCCTGAGCGGTTGAATCCGTAGCTGTAAAGCTTCAAGAGACCGAGGCCAAACATCATGCCCAACGCTGGCGGCAGATGCAGGACATTCTGCAGAGCGACGGTCAGCGCGATCGTGCCGAGGAACAGAGCGATGACCGCGATCGCGCCGTCCTCCATCTCGGTGCGCTCGCGCAAGCGCGGCGGCGCGCCGGGTCCGATCGTGACCGACATCGCGATCGCCGGGACGAGCCAGTTCACCAGCGACGGAACGAACAGCGGCAGGAATCCCTCGAAGGGGATCCGACCACTCTGCCAGACGAGAAGCGTCGTGATGTCGCCAAACGGGCTGAAGACGCCGCCAGCGTTCGACGCGACGACGACGTTGATGCAGGCGAGCGCCGCGAAGCGCGGATTGCTCCGGCCAAGCGCCACGACGACCGACCCGAGCACGAGGGCGACGGTCAGATTCGGTGCGACCGCCGAAATCGCAAACGCGATCAAACCGGTCACCCAGAAGAGACCGCGCCACGATAGTCCCGACTCAACGAGCCGTCCGTGAACGGCCGCGAAGACGCCGCGCTCCGTCAGCGTATTGATGTAGGTGATGGCGACGAGGAGGAAGAGAAACAGCTCGGCGAAGTCGAGGATCGTGTGACGGGCGGCCTCGACGGTGACCGCGGTCGCCCCTTCCCACGCGAGGACCGATCCGACGAGCAACCACATGACACCGGCCGCGGCCAACGCCGGGACCGACTTGCGCAGGTGCAACTGTTCCTCGGCCATGATCGCGACATAGGCGACGACGAACACGGCCACGGACAGGAGACCGGCCCAGTGGCCAGTGAAGTCGACGTGCGACGAACTCAAAGTCCTGCCTTCTCACGCGCATCTGATCGCATCGCCCGGTCAGACCCGACCATGACGGTTCCGACCGACTTGGACGCGGTCCTGGCTGGCGTCATCAAGCGATGATATCGACTGGGACTCCGCAACCATCAGGCTGACAGCCGCGCGCCGGCCGCGAACGGCGGCGAAGGATGCTCCAGAGAACAGGCGCCGGCTCGGTGGCGGCTCACGTGAACCGCGCTGATATACATGGCGCGTGGGCTTCACACCCTACCGCGACGTGAATGCGCTGATCGACACGCTCGATTCCGAAATCGCGCGGGTGCTCGGCCCGCGGCTGGTCGGCCTCTATCTTGTCGGCTCGCTCGTGACCGGCGATTTCGATCACCACGTCAGCGATATCGACCTCATCGCGGTGGCCGCGACCGAGATCCCGAACGACGAGTTGACCGATCTTCATCGGATGCACCGGGCGATCGCGGCGGCTCATCCGATCTGGGATAACCGGGTCGAGGTCATCTACGTGACGCGTGAAGCGCTTCAAACCTTTCGCGTCGAGCGGTACACCCTCGCGGTTGTCAGCCCAGGCGAGCCGTTTCACACCCTCGAGGCCGGCACCGACTGGCTCATCAACTGGTATCTGCTGCGCACGCGCGGCATCGCCGTCCGTGGCCCTTCACCCGCCGCGTTTCTCGAACCGTTCACGACCGATGATCTGGTCGACGCCGCGATCGGCATCGCGCGCGATCTGGCCGGTCGGGTGCGCACGGTGACACGCCGCAATCCCGGCGTCTACATGGTCCTGACCGGCTGTCGCGCACTTCACAGCGTCACGCTCCGCGCATTCACGTCGAAGAGGCGCGCCGCCGCGTGGGCGATGGACGCTATGCCCGACCACGCGCCGACGATCGCGGACGCGCTCCGGATTTGGCGGACCGACTGGTACAACTCCGAGACAGACAACGCCGGACCCCTGGCCGGCGCGGTCGATTTCGCCGACGCGGTCGTTCTTCGGACTGACACTCTGCGAAAGAACCAGATGACGACCGGGTAAGATGCCCGGGCGGCCGCACCGCCAGGAGGATTCGATGCCATTCGAGCGTATGACATGGCCGAACGGCGCGCGCTGCGCCGTCGCGCTCACCTTCGACAACTTCGGCGAATCGCTCGATCTGCTGAAGTTCGGCCACGCCGGCGGCGCCCTGGCTGATGGCGTCTACGCGCCGCGTCGAGGCGTCGAGCGCATCCTCGACATCCTCGATCGACACGGCATCCCGGGGACATTCTTCGTCGAAGGATGGAACGCGCGTAAGTACGCCTACCTCTTGCGCAACGTGGCCGAACGCGGTCACGAAGTCGGCGCCCACGGCTGGATGCACGAAACATGGGACAAGCTTGAGCCCAAACAAGAACAGGCGCTCATCGCGCGCACGACCGACGCGCTCGCGGCGGTCCTCGGCCGCGTGCCGCGCGGGTGGCGCTCCCCCGGCGGCTTGACGACGACCGCGACCCTCCCGCTGCTTCTCGACGCGGGTTATCGATACGACAGCTCCTTTGGCGACGAGGACGTGCCGTACCACATGGCCGTGACGGCGGATCGGCCGCGCGATGCCATTGTCGAACTACCGTGGACGTGGCAGCTCGACGACGCGGTGTTCTACGGGCACAACAGCGCGCGCATCAGTTCGGCCGAGACCGTGCTTGGGCTCTGGAAGGAGGAGTTCGATGCCGCCTACGCGATGACCGGTTTCTATATGCCGGTCTGCCATCCGCGGTTCAGCGGACGCCCGGCGCGCGCGATCACACTCGATCGACTCGTCGCGTACATTCGCCAGCACGACGGCGTTTGGTTCGCGCGCTGCGAAGAGATCGCCGACCACGTTCGCGGCCTCGCGATCACGCCAAGATACCAGGCTCCAGAGGCGCTGCCGGAATGATTTGGGAGCCCAAACGGATCCCCGGCGCGGCCGAGCCGGCGATCGCGGCTGCCTCAACCCGGAAACTCAGCGCCAGGCTGACTGACTTCGTGGGCTCAATGCCGTCTCCTGAGGCGATACGTGCCAACCGTTCGACGAGCGCGTCCGTGCCGAGATTGAGAACAAACGCCGGCATTGGGATCGTCTGCGCGACCCTGGCTGACGCTAGCGCAGTCGTTTCGCTCATTCCAGCCGCGCTCCGTACCGCTCGCGCGACGCAACCTCGCCGAGCGCCTTCCGCTTCTTCTTGCCCCTCCCGAGCGACGCGACCGGGTAGCCAAACGCCACCAGCGCCAGGACCGATAGTTCGGCTGGGATAGCGAGCGGGGCCTTGACCGGGTCGAGCATCCCGGCGAAGCCAGCCCAGTTCGATCCGATCCCTTCCGACCAGGCGGCCAGCATCATCGACTGAATGGCGCGGCTCCCATCCGAAACGCCGAAGCGGTTGTCAACGACCGCGACGGCAATCGCGAACGCTGCGTCTCCGACAAACGCGCGTCCCGAGAGCGCGGCGATCTCGCGGAGCCTGTCTCGGTTCTCGACGACGACGAAATGCCATGGCTGCGCGTTGCGCGCGCTGCCGGTCATTCGGCCCGCATCGACGATCCGTCGAATCGCTTCGGCCGGCACCGGTCGATCCTGGTAGGCGCGCACGGCCAGCATCGTGCGAACCGCGTCATGAACGTCCACCGCCGGATCCTCCTTCAAATGTCAGCGCGTCGCGACATTCGTCGCCACTACTCAAACGATAGGGAGTCTACCGAACTCGCCGCGATCGGGCGCCGATAACCTCCGCGCGCTGATCGATGCGGCGTCATCGCTCTGTCGTCAGCCACGCCGTCAGTTTGACGTTTGCCGCGGGCTGGCGCGTCCGTCGTGTCCGCCCGCGCACACGCTACCCACCCACCGCCGGCGACGAAAGCATCGCGCGGCCAAGACGCGGCCGATGAACGGGGGCACGATCGATGGGCAGCACGCTGGCGCAATTGCGCGCGTCGCTCCGTCAGGAACTGCGCGACGAGGATACCGCGGCATACACCTGGCCGGACACCATCCTGGATCGACACCTCCAGCGCGCAATCGCCGAAACGCAGGCCGCCGCGCCGACGATCGTCAGCATCATCGCGACGATGCCGAACCCGGCCAGTCCGCGCCTGAACCTGTCTTCGCTGATCTCCGAAAGCGCACATCTCTGGTTCGACGCGATCGAGTATCCGCTCGACTGCTATCCGCGGCAGTGGCTGCCGTTTCGCGAGGAGCCTTCGCGGGTTATGTTTCTTCTTGCGGAAGAAGTGCCCGCGTCCGGTGAGGACATCCGTGTCTGGTACGCGCGACCGTTCACCGTCTCGGCCGGGTCGAGCGACATGCCGACCGAGTACGACCCAATGGTGCTCGATGGCGCGGCCGTTTTCGCCCTGACCGATCAGGCGGTCGACCTCGCGCCGAAGCTCGTCGGGCGTGACGCGCCCGCTCTGTACGAAGCGCTAGCCGAGGCGCGCGCCGCCCGATTCTCCGCCGCGCTCGCGGCGCTCCGGTTGCGCTCGGCGACGCCGATGTGGCGACCGTCGTGGCGGTTGCCTCGGTAATGCGTCGGCGTGGCATCACGATCCACGTCGGCGGCAGTGCCAGCGCAGATGACCAACCCAGTTTCCGAAGGAGGACGCTCGTGACGATCATCGCGACCCAGGATGGCCAGCCGGTCGCGGCCGGCAACCGCTTCCCGGTCGAGCTCTACGGACCCAACGGCGCCCCGCTCTTCCCCGCCAAGCGCCTCGCCGCCGACAACCTCGCCCTACCCACCACCATCGACGTCCTCGCCACCCTGCTCGGCTACAACGGCGCCACCCTCGACATGATCCGGACCGCCGCCGCCTACCTCAACGGCGCAACCCCGGAAACAGCCGGCGTCGCGCGCGTCAACGCCGGTCTCGTCGTCCAGGGATCCGACGGCACCAACCGCAGCGTCCAGGCCGCAAACACCGACGGCCTCTCTCTCGAGTTCGCCCTCGCCGTCGGCGAGCGCCTCTACAACGGCACCAATTCCGATCGCCGACGCGGCAACACCGAAGGCACCCTGCTCGCCAGCGCCGCGCGCGCGGCCACGACCGCCACCGCCGCGCAGACCAACCACAACGCCCAGGGACTCATCGTCTTCCTGAACATCACAATCGCCGGCGCATCCGGCGGACTCACAACGCAAATCATCGCCGTCGATCCCGTCGGCGCCGGATCAACCATCCTCCTTCAATCCGGCCTCATCTCCGCGACCGGCCTCTACGCCTACGAACTGCGACCCGGCGCCGATACCGCCGCGCTCGGCGGCGGCTCCGGAAACCTCACCGTCCGCAACTCCGGATCCCTCCCCCGAACCTTCAAGGTCCAGATCGCCCACACACTCGCCGATTCGTGGACCTACTCCGTCGGCTACGCCCTGCTCGTCTAGCCACGACGCACGTCCTGTAAGCAAGTCGAAAACCTTCACCGGGGCCGGTTATAAGGAGGCTACCAACCAATGCCATCAGCCAAGATCGTCACTTCCTGGCAGGACCGAAACGCCGCCCACATCGCCATCCGCGTCGAAGCCGACACCACCGACAGCAACGGCGCGCCCGCCGCGGTCGAGTACATCGGAACCATCGCCCTCGACCAGCTGATCGACCCCGCCACCGGCCAGCCGGTCGCGCCCACCTTCGCCGGCGCCGTCGCCTTCTCGAACCTCACAATGGCGCAGAAGAAGCTCGCCCTCGTCGCGGCCGCCAGGGCCATCCGCGACGCCGGCCGCGCGCCGACATCCGCCCCCGTCGCCATCACCGGAACCGTCACGGTCTGATGACAGACGCGCAAATCACCCGACACCTGTGCACCGAATGCGCGCGCGTCGGCGCGTCCTACGCGATCCGACTCGACTACCTTCCCGGCAGCGTCGGGCCGTTCTGCAAGGCCTGCGCCACCATATGGCTGAAGAACTACCTGGAAAGCCTCACCGCTTCACCGCCGCGATTTACCACCCCCACAGAAAGCCGTGGCGACGCCGGCCGTCCCACGTAGTGGAACGACTGATCACCGGCGCCGCCGCGGCCCCATCAATACAGCCCCACCGCCCAACGCTCGCGTCGGTCGCGCTCGCACCCCGTAGCCGAGGCATCTGATTGCACACCCTCACATCCACCCTTCAGACAGAGATCCGCAAGCCATCGCGCACCCTCGCACTCTCCGCGATCGTCACCGGCCAGCCGCCCGAAGCCCACGGATGGGAGTTCGCCGCCCTCCACACCGACGCCCTCGCCGACACAGCCCACGGCTCCACCATCGCCCCATCCGGCGCCCTCTACCAGGTCCGCCTCGACGGCTCCACCGTCAAGGCCCGCCGCATCGCCGATCCCTCCGCCGTCGCCGACTGGACCGGATCCACATGGATCACCATCGCCACGTCAGGAACCGCGACCCCCGGCGTCGCCATCGCCAGCGATCCCACCCTCGGCACCGATAGCGTCTACGTCTTCTGGGTCGATTCCACCGACGGCCGCACCATCCGCGCCTCCGTCTCCACCGATGGCGTCACCTGGACGAACGAAGTCGTCATCGTCGAGAACGCCGCCTACCAGGTCCGCCACGTCGCCGGTGTCCTCACCGCCGGCGAGATTCATTGCGTCTACGTGCTCGATCAGCAGTCCGGCGCGCCCGATGAGTTCCTCGTGTCCATCGAGCGCGTCGCCGCCGTGTGGGGAACGCGCGTTCTACAGGCCACCGCCCGATACAACTGCAACGGCATCGGCGCCGCCAGGGGAGAAGGTCTCACCGATATCCACGTCGTCGTTGCCGACGGCGAGGGTACCAACGGCCTCGAACGGCGTCTCTCCGTCGCCACCTTCGATACCGTCGGCAACACCTGGACCGCCGCGTCATCCGCCATCATCAAGCACAGCAGCGGGTCCGGGTTCGACTTCCGCCGCCCGCGCCTGGCCATGCCGACCACCGCGTCACCGCGCCACGCCCTCACCTGGGTCGAGTCATACGCCGGCTCGGGCGCGACCCCGGCCTACGAGCGGCCCATGCTCTGTCTCTCACCCTCGCGTCTCTGGTTTCCCGAATGGGTCCCCTGGGACCAGGCCACACAGTACGGCTTCGACCTGCTCCGCGCCGCGGCCGCTGTCTGGTACCTCGTCGGCGCCAAGTACGTCCACCGCGCCCCGTCCGACGCCATCACCCTCGCCGCCAACCGCGTCGACGTTTCGGCCGACGTTGCCTCGATCCGCATTGACACCGCCCGCGCGAACGGACCGACCACGGCCCACGTCAGGCTCGACGATCGCGGCACCTACACCACGGCGGCAGTGAGCGGCGCCACAAAGATCGTCCGCCCGGGCTCGCGCCTCTCCATCAAGCTCGGCTACCGCACATCCGCCGGCGCCGAGGGTATCTGGCAAGCGCCCCTCTGGATCGATCGCGTCGATCATGTGTTCGCCGACGATCGCTGGTGGCTCGATATCCGCGCGATCGACGCCTGGTCCATCCTCGATCGCTTGCACCCCGCCATCACCACGCAGTTCACCGCCGCCACCACGATTCAAGCCCTGTTGGAGCGCATCCTCTGGCGCGTCGTCGCCGTCGCCCCGACGACCCCGACAAGCCTCAACATCTCTTTGTCGGGCGCCATCTGGAACCCCTCGCGAAACTTCGCCGACATCGCCCGCGAGCTGCTCGACCTCGCCGGCACGCGCCTCCGCTTCCGCACCGACCAGGCCGCCACCGACGGCGCGGGTTGGGCCAGCGCGCTCGCCCAGGCCCTCGAAACGACCGCCCAGGCCTCCACCTACACCTACGGCACCGATCACCCCATCCTCGCCCTCACCGCCACCCTGGGCGGCCAAAGAATCAACCACGTGGCCGCCGCGGGCGCCACCGCCGGCCCCTACCTCACCGATAGCCACGATCACACCGCCATCCGCCGATGGTGGCGCCGGTTGACGAGCGCCCTCGTCGATCGACGCATCGGCTCCCTCGCCAATGTCCAGACCGCCGGCGACGCCGCCTTGCGCCAGGACCAGGCCGCCGACGAAGGCGATAGTCTCGAGGTACCGCTCAACCCGGCGCAGGAGATCGGCGACACCATCGCCATCACGTCCGCCCGCGCCGGTCTCTCCGCCGCCCTCTACGTCATCGTCGGCCAGCGCATCAGCGTCGTCCGCATCGGCAACCGCCCACACGCCACCAGCCGCTACGACCTCGCCGCCCTCTGATCGAAGACCAGCAATGAAAGGACCAGCCATGAAAGTACACATCCTGTTCGAGCCTCGCGACCTCTGGATCGGCGTCTATTGGGACCGCCAGCGCGGGATCTACCTCTGCATCATCCCGTGCTTCCCGATCCACATCACCTTCACGCGCGCGAGCTGATCGCCCGCGATCCAATGCGACCGACTTTTCGTTTCGTGTCGGCGATAATCGAGAACCGTCGGCGCCCCACTGCACCGAAAGGACACCAGCATGGCCGAAATCTCGCGCGGTACCCTCCGCGCCTACGACGCCGGAACCCACACCGCCACCGTCCAGCTCCACGAGAGCCGCTCCAGCTACGCCACGTCCATCCCCGTCAACCGCGCCATTCTCGCCGCGGATATGACCGCCGGCCGCGCCTGCCTCGTCGTCTTCCCCAACCCCGGAGACGCCAGCGACGCCCAGCTCATCTCCATCTACTGACGCCAGCACCGATCCGGCGACGTCGTCCGCGAACGGGCTCCGCCCACCGAGGAATCAGCCGACAGTCTCGACCGGGGTGGCGTCGGAATCGGCGTCGCCGGTGGACGCCTGCAAGTCGAGCATCATCTGACCGCCGAACTCGACTTCCTCGAATCGGATGATGCGCTGAAGCAGATGGAGGGTCTCGCTGGCCCGGAGAGCGCCGACCTGGACACGTTCGGCCATCTCGCTAGCCGGGCCGTCGACGAGATTCGTCAGCAGCTCGCCGTAGCCGACGACCAACGAGAGACGATTGTTCAGTTCGTGCGACACGCGCCGGGCGGTCTTGACCGCGCCATCGAGGCGGGCGGCATCGGCGATGCCGCGACGGAGATCGGTGATGTCGCGCGCGATCACGACCGCGGCGATCTGACCACCCTCGATGACCGGCGCGGCGCTGACGTGCAGGTGGCGACGCGAGCCATCGGCGGTGACGAGATCGAGATCGCCGATTGACGCGCTGCCGGCCAGGGCGCGGCCGATGATATCGGTATCCTCGCTGGCGGTTCGCGATGGACGGAAGAACTCGCGAAACGCCGCGAACGACGCCGGGACGTACCCGAGGTGGCTGGCAAGCCATCCACGCGCCGCGCCGTTCGCGCGCAGCAACTCGCCGGACGCTCCGATGAGTAGGATCACATCGGTCGCCGCCTCGAAGACCGCTTCGAGCTGCTCGGTGGCGGCCCGACTCTCCTCAATCAGGCGATTGGTGCTGATGACGATCGCGGCATGGCTGGCGAGTGCCTCGATGGCTGCCAGTTCATCCGGATGAAGGTTTCGCTCGGTCGTCCAGTCGGCGAACATCACGCCGACGAGCGAAAGATCGGCCCCTGGCCCGAGCAACGGCACCGCCAGCGACGACACGACGGTTGGGAAATCGGCCTTCATCGATGCCGGCACGCGTGAATCGCCCTGGAAGTCGCGCGCGAAGAGCGCGCGCCGGGTGGCGATCGCCTCGGTCATGAAGCGGCTGGATTGGAGCACCTTGCCGGCCTGGGCGTGCGGCGAGCCAGAACGCGATAGCTGATTGCCCTTGCGAATGATCAGCGTGTTCGTTCCGGGAACCGCAACGTGAAGCGACACGCCGTCGGCGCCGACCAATCCGCGCACTTGCTCGGACACGACATCAAGCACGCCGTCGAGCGCGCCACCGGTCGAGGCCGCGACCACGCGCGTCGCGTCGATCAGCGCGCGCAACAACCCCACCGAGTCAGGTGACCCCATCCCCGGACCCTATGCGCTGGAAATCGGGTCCGTCAATCGATTGATGGGATCTGCAACGATACCGCAACAATTCCGCGACTACCGGAAGATCGACGCCTCGATCTCCTTTTCCGTAATGAATTCGAGGAGCGCCGGCTTTCCATCCTGGTTCGCCGCCAGTCCGCGATGGATCGCCGGAACGATCTGCCCGGGCTCCGTAATGCGCTCGCCATGCCCGCCGAACGCGCGCGCCATCGCCGCGTAGTCGCCACTGATGTCGGTGGAGCGGTACTTGGCGGTCGCCGTCTGCATGATCGGCAACTCGATCGCCATGCAGAAGTTGTTCATGAGAATGGAGAGGATCGGAATGCGCTCGCGCGCGGCGGTCTCGAAATCCATCCCGGTGAAACCGATCGCGGCGTCGCCCCAGACGTTGACGCAGGTCTTGTTCGGATGCGCCAGCTTCGCGCCCATGGCCAGTCCGAGGCCGTAGCCAAGCTGCGTCGTCTTGCCCCAGCCGATGTACGAGAGCGGTGTCGTCGGCTGCCAGAAGGGCGAAATCTGGTCGCGCGGGCTGCCGGCATCGTGCGTGATGATCGTGTTTGGCACGTCGAGCGTGTGCATCAGGTCCCAGATGACGCGGTACGGCGAGAGCGGCTCGGAATCCTTCGTGAGCTTCGACATCCACTTGGCCATCCACGCGCCATTGATGCGGGCGATCTCGCCGGCGACCGCGGCGGCGTTGCCGCGCGGCTTCTTGATGCGGTCGCGGATGGCCGCGATCAGCGCTTCGAGCGTCAGGCGCGCATCGCCGATGAGCGCGTGATCGGCCGGAATGTCCTTGTTGAGGTCGGCCGGATCGAGCGTCGCGTGGACGTAGGTCTTACCCTTCGGGAACTGAATGCCGAAGTTCGTTCGCGATAAGCTGCAGCCGATTCCGAAGATGACGTCTGATTCCTGGAGGAACTGGTAGACGGCCGCTGGCATTGCGCGACCGCCCGAGCCAAGCGCGAGCGGGTGATTCTCCGGGAAGGCGCTCTTGCCTTCGAGGCTGGTCGTGACCGGCGCTTCGAGTAGCTCGGCCAGCTCGCGTAGCGCGTCCCAACCCTTGGCATAGTGGACGCCCTGGCCGGCGTAGATGACGAGCCGCTTCGCGCCAACCAGCACCGCTGCGACGCGATCGACCTCGAGGGGATCCGGGCCGAAGCGGTGGCGCTGTGACGGGACGTAGTCGGTCGGCTCGGGGATGTCCTCGCCGTACACGTCGCTCGGGATTTCGATGACGGCCGGCCGCGGGCGGCCGTTTTTCACCTGCGTGAAGGCGCGGCGCATCGCATCCGGAACGACCGAGGCCAGATTGACCTGCTCGACCCACTTGGCCGTGTGCTGGAAGTTGAGGTAGGCGCTGAAGTTCGGCGGCAGACTATTGATGTGGCGCGGGTAGCCCCCCGGCAGGACGACGATCGGGACCGACTCGCTGTACGCCTGAGCGACGCCGCCGAAAGCGTTCTCGGTGCCTGGACCGCTCTGCATCGTGAAGACGCCGATCTTGTCGGCCGAGGTGACGCGACTGACCGCGTCGGCCATATGGAGGCCGGTACGCTCCTGCCGAACCATGATCGTGCGGATGTCGGCCTCGGCGGCCGCCTCGATGATCGGGTTGACCGGGTAGCCGATCAGGAACTCGACACCCTCTTTCTTGAGAATCTGTGCGATCGCGGCCGAAACCTTCACCTGACGCCCTCCCAGAATGTTCGCGAGAGCTTATCCCAGGTGAGGACTCGGCGGAGCCGGCGGCGGCGAAGAGTCGGACACCTGAGGCGAGGCATTGTGAGATCGCGTCACTCTGCGCGACGGCCACGGCTTCCGCGAAGTCGCATCCGTACAATCGCCGGGAAATGGTTCAAGCCCGCGATATCGCCGCGCCGCCGGAAATCGAACGGTGGCGATGGACGGTCAATCACTTTCGGAAACTGGGTGAGAGCGGCGCGCTGCCGGCCGATGCGCGGGTCGAGCTCATCGGCGGCGAGATCGTGATGGCGACCGCGCCGGGACGACGCCACCTGACGCGGCTCGATACGCTCATCGATCAGTTTCGTCGGCCGGAGGCGCTTCACACCCTCGCCTGGCGTGACGGCTGGCTGCGACTGAGCGCCAACGACGAGGCGCGCGTCGATCTGATTGTGTTGCCGAAACCGGCTCGCGAGCCGGCGCCCGAGCCGCGGTCGCGCGACGTACTCCTGCTGGTGGAGGTCGCCGACGCCTCGCGCGCCTACGACCTGCAGTTCAAAGCCGATCTCTACGGGCGCGCCGGCGTCCCGGAGTACTGGGTCCTCGATCTCGTCGACCGGTGGGTGGTGTCGTTTCGCGAGCCGGGACCGAAGGGGTATCGGCTGCGGCAGGTGACACTGCCCGGCGCGTCACTCGCGCCGCGCGCGCTACCTGAGCTTTCGATCGCGGTCGCGACGCTGGTGTCGTGAGCGCGCCGTTTCCTGCACGCCAAGGCGCGACCCGGAGAGCCTCAGTGGACTAACATTAGTTCACCGGAGGTGAATCGGCCATGTCGATCAATATCCACGAAGCGAAGACGCATCTGTCCCGCCTGGTTGAACGCGCCGCCGCCGGCGAAGAGATCATCATCGCAAAGGCTGGTCGCCCGATGGCGCGACTCATGCCTCTGAAATCGCTGGAGCCGCGTCGTCCGCTGGGCGGGATGGAAGGTCTGATCTGGATGTCCGACGATTTCGATGCGCCGATGGACCCGGAGTGGCTCGCGATGTTTTACGGCGAAGACAAGCCGATCGAAGACTTTGGGATCACACGTTGAGGCTGCTGCTCGACACGAACGCGCTCCTCTGGTGCCTCTATCAGCCGGATCGTCTCACCGCCGATGTTCGGGACGCGATCACCGACCCCAACAATGACGTGTACGTCAGCATCGTGTCGGGATGGGAGATTGCCATCAAAGTCTCGAGCGGGCGGCTACACGCGCCACGGGACGTGGCCACGTGGCTGCCATCCGCGCTCTTCGTGCATCGCTTCACGAGCCGGAGCGTCGAACTTCGGCATGTCCTGGCCGTCGAACACCTACCGCGACACCACGGCGATCCGTTTGATCGCCTGCTGATTGCCGAGGCCATCGCCGATGGATTGACGATCGTCACCAGCGACCGCGTCTTCGCGGCGTACCCCGTTCCGATCGTGAGATGCTGGTAACCCATCGCCGGCGCCATAACCCATCGGTCCCTGTCATACTCTGCGCCGGCGACGTCCCTTCTCCCTCTGGGAGAAGGTTTGGATGAGGGCGTGGCCGGACCGTTCGGGAGGAAGGTGCATGGCAGTCGAGATCGAAGCGACATCACGCGCACCGGCAACCGCTCGGCGCATGGCCGAGGCGGCGCGGGCATTCCTAGCCACGCTGAACGAAGCGCAGCGGAAGGCGGCGACCTTCCCATTGTTCGGCGACGAACGCTACAAGTGGAACTACCGCCCGCTGGAGAACATGCCGCGCAACGGCCTCTGGCTCATCGCGATGACCGCCGAGCAGAGGCGCGCCGCGTTGGCGCTCCTCGAATCCGGTACGAGCGCGCGCGGCAACGATCGATCGATTCGGATCATGGGTCGCGAAACGACGTTGCGCGAACACGAACGCGCCGACGGAATGGTTTCCATGTTGATTCGCGATCCTGAGTTGTATTGGTGGAGCGTCTTCGGCGAGCCCGGTGACCACGAGCCGTGGGGCTGGCGCGTCAGCGGACACCACCTGGGGTTGCACTTCACGATCGTTGGCGGCGACCTCGTCTCGGCAACGCCGTTCTTCCTGGGCGCCAACCCAGCCGAGAGCCGGCTGCCGCCGAACATCGGCGACCGCATCCTGCCGGACGAAGAGGACATGGCCCGCGCCCTGGTTGGCTCGCTCGACACGCCGCGGAAGGCGCAGGCGGTCATCAGTCCGATCGCGCCGCGCGACATTCTGACCGACGTCAACCGCCGCGTCTGGCCGGGCGTCATCCCGCGCGGGCTACGAATGGGCGAGATGGCCGAGCCCCAGCGGCGCGGCCTCTCGGATCTCATTCGCGTCTACATGGGCCGCGCCAGCGACGAGATCGCCAACGTGGCCTGGGCGAAGGCCGAGCGCGCCGGACTCGATGGCGTGACCTTCGCCTGGTCTGGACCCGAGGCGCGGGGCGCCGGCCACTACTACGCGATCAGCGGGCCGACATTCATGATCGAGTACGACAACGTACAGAACAACGGCAACCATATTCACTCCGTCTGGCGCGAATGGGACGGCGACTGGGGCGAAGACGTCCTGGCCGCGCACTACCGCGAGGCGAACGGCCACCACCACGGCCACTGAGGTAACGATGACCGAGCCGGCCAATCTGTTCGACGGCACGACGCTGGCCGGCTGGGCGTTCAAGACGCGCCGCGACGGCGCCTGGATTCCGGCCAGCGAGCATAACTGGACGGTCGTGGCCGACGCCCGTCCCGGTGGCGAGGAGAACCGCGAGTTGATCCCCCAGGCCGGGATCGGCGCCTTCGCGAACGGCGCGCGCGGGCGGACGGCCGACATCCACACGACGATCGAACACGGCAGTTGCGAGCTTCACGTCGAGTTTCTGATTCCGGCCAAATCGAATTCGGGCGTCTATCTCATGGGACAGTACGAGATTCAGGTCGTCGACTCGTACGGCCTCGCCGACTGCGATCTCAAGTCGGGCTCCTGCGGCGGCATCTACGCGCGCTGGGTCGAGGAAACGAAGCTGCCGTACGACGGCCACCCGCCGCTTCTGAACGCCTCACAACCAAGCGGCGAATGGCAGAGCTTCGACGTGACATTTCATGGGCCGCGTTTCGATGGGTACGGCCGCAAGATCGCCAACGCGCGGTTCGAGCGGGTGCTGTTCAATGGAACTCTCATCCATCGCGACGTCGAGTGCACGGGCCCGACGCGCGGATCGTGGAAGCCGATCGACGTGGCGCGCGGACCGCTGCGGCTACAGGGCGATCACGGTCCGGTCGCCTATCGTAACGTGCGAATGCGCCAGTTGGACTGACGGCCTACGGTAGTCTGGCGCTACGCGCCGCCTCGGCCAGCCAACAACGAGGATCGCCGCCGGGGAAGACGAATCCGAATTTCAACGGCAGCGACCCCTCAGCGCGGAGTCGCCCCGCGCTCGACGATCTCGACCGTGCCGTCGGCTGGCGAGACGCGAACGCGGTCGCCGGTGCGAATCGTCGTCACCGGGTCGGGATCGAGCCGATCCATGAGCGCAATGCCGGCCAGCACCGCGCCCTGCACCATGATCGGGTTCGTCACGCGGAAGATCAGTCCCGCCGGCGCGACGCCACGCGCTTTCATGTCGAGCAGTGCCCAGGCCGTCGCGACGCCACCCTTGGCGGTGTTGAACACGCAGACCTTGCCGACCAGACTGACGCCGAAGAGCGCGTGCGACTCGCGCGAGAACACCCCGGTGCGGCGATTGACGTCGTAGCGCGCACTGAAATTGTCGTCGCAGACGAGCGCCTCGGCCTCGACCGGCGCGCCGACACCGGGATGGCCGCGCAGGATCACCACGCCAGCCGCCCGGTAACGGCCGCGTCGATGCACACCTCGGTCGGGCGGAAGACCGGGTTGTAGTCGTACCCGGCGATGATGTTGGCCAGCTTGGAGGAGTCGGTCAAGATGACGCGCCAGCCGTGCTTCTCGCGCAGTTCGCGCGGCGTCATGAGATAGAAGCAGGTCCCCGCGGCGACGATGCCGCCAGCTCGGCGGATCGTCGCGAGGTAGCCGAGCTTCTCGGCCAGCGCGCAGTTCTGATCGTTCGTCGTCACGATGAGCGTCACGTCGGCCTGGACGCGCCGGCCGCGCAGCGCATTCGCCAGGTCGCGCAACTCGAAGAGCGAATATTGCGGGGCGCTGAAGACGACCAGGTCGGGCTTCTCGCGTTCGGCCACGAACGATCGGTACGTGTCGTCGATGTCGCGCGGCGCGATCGCAAAGCGACGCGACGGCGGTGCTCCATCGAACGCGGCCGCGACCGTCGGCGCCTCGGGCGTGACGCCGACCATATGAAACATCGCCAGCGAGCCGTAGCTGGCGAGCGCGGCGCCGAGATGCTTCAGATCCTCGCTTGTCGGGCGGAGCGCGGCCAGACCATCCAGGACCGGTACCTGCCAGTAATCGCTCACCTTGCGCCCGATCGCGCAGCCGAGCGCGCTCCAATCGGCGCGGGATCGCGGGGCCGCGGTCACGTCGACCAGAACGGTGCCGCGTCGCTGCTCGTCGAGGTGGTAGCCGTAGCGCGCGGTCCGACCGGTGATGCCGGCCGCGAGTGCGACCGGGCCGCCCTCGAAATTCGTTCGGGCGCCGGCGACGCTGTTGGCGAAGATGACCGTGCCGGTGTCGCCCCAGGCGTGGTGCTCGCCGAAGCGCGGCGGCTGAATCGTCTGGTAATTGATGCACGTGTTCGCGACCGCGACGCCGCACGCTTCCAGCGCGCGCGTCAACCGCTCCTCGCTGACGACCTGCGCCTCGTCCTGACCGAGATCGCGCCAGATGGCCGGATCGACGCTGCGTGGGTTGCACGTCGTTGGCACGCGGACCTGCGCGCCGAGTTCGGCCATCGCCTCGACGAAACGCAAGCCCGCCTCGCCCATCGACTCGATCTCGGCCATCATGTGCGCCGACGCGACCGGCACGAAATCGAGAGCGTCGAAGAACTCGCCGACCGACCGCTGCATCGCCAGCGCGCGCCGCACGGCCGGCCCCGCCTCGCCGCCGAGAATCGCCTGGTCGTCCGGGGAGAGGTTCACGGTCGCGGGAGGGTAGCCGATGGTTGACACACTTGCAGCTCCCGCCTCAATCCACCCCGCACCGTCCCCGGCGAGGAACGCGGACAAGACCATCCAGTCGACTGTCACGACCCAATCGCGCGCGAGTCGTCAGACCTTCGGACTCATTCTCGACAGGCTACACGAAGCGTGGCGGTCCCTGCCGCACTCGCCGAAGAATGTCGTCCGGACCATTCGGCGCAAGCCACATCGCTTCGAGCCACCAGGTCGCTCCGCGCAATACGAATGGCGTGACGGTCGCGGCCGCGGCGGCCCGATCGTCGCCAGGCGTCCGACCCTCGACGACGTAGTCGAACGGACCTTCCTGGCGCCGCGCGGCGAGAATCGGGTCCAGACCGCGCCAGTCGGCGTCGGATTCGACCCGATTCGGTAGCAGTCCATCCCAGCGCAGCGCGCGGGCGAGCGAGCGCTGGCTGCTCCAGATCCCCGCGACCCAGATCGGAATACGCGGGCGCTGGACGATCGGTGGCAGGAACGTCATCTCGCCGACCTGAAAGTGCTGGCCCGAGAACGAGAACGGGTGACCGGTCCAGAGGCCGGTGATGATTGCGAGCGACTCATCGAGCATCTCCGCGCGAGTCCGCCGATCGGTCGCCTCGCCGACGGCGCCGAACCCGGCGTCATCGAGCGCGCCGAGGCCGACCGAGAGGATGAGGCGCCCGTTCGACAGATGATCGAGGCTCATCGTTTCGCGCGCGACCTTCCACGGGCGGCGACGGGAGAGCGGCGTCCGCATCGGCCCGAGTCGCACGCGTTCGGTCCGCATCGCCATCGCCGCGAGCGCCACCCACGGATCGAACGTCGGGCCGTTCGCGACCGTTATGTGAATGCAGTCCGGAATGAAAACGCCATCCCAGCCGTGATCCTCGGCGATGCGAGCCGCCTCGGACAGCCATCGCGGATCACCGTAGGGGAAGACGAAGCCGTAGTTCACGTGGTGTCAGCGCTCCTGCCAGGGAGTTGCCCACTCGCAATTGAGCGTTGAATTGCTGGCACCTCCTTCAAGTCGCGAAGTCAGGACCGTGGAATCAGAGACGATCGGCCTCGTCCTCATCGGCCGCCACAACGGGCAGCTTGCCGAACACGTCATCGATGCCGTCACGAACGTGGAGTTTTCGGATCGCGTCCGCGATTTCCTCCGCCGCAAGGGCAAGAGCGACCTGATCGCGCACCGCTTCCGATTCGCCGACCCCGTGACGATCATCGACATCGCTGATCCAATCGTTCTCGACCATCTGATTCTTACCTCTGGCAGTCCTGAGCCTTCGCACCCGCGGTCGGCGGGGAGCCGCGCTGGATCGGTGACGTACCGAATCCAGCGACAGATCCTCACGCTTCAGGTGGCCGTTCAGGGCGACCCGGAACGCGAAGGGTCGGGTCTCGGTCTGCCACGCCAATTCGAGACAGTCCCAGCGGGACAGGATCAACCTCAGTAACGCCAATGCGGAGAGGTGTTGGGGAAGCAGAACCAGCGCCGCCTTGTTCTCAATCAGGATCTGGCGCTCGAACCGCGGCGCGAGCATTTGACTGTTGCGCGACAGGATAAGCCGGTTTTCGCGAGTGATGCGCGGAATCCACTCGATATCTGGAGTCCCCGGCGTCACAAACCCATCGCGCGCAACCAACGCACAGTCGACTCCAACCTGTCGGAGAGCGCGACCGACGCTGGCTCCGGTGTCTTCGTCGACGAACAGTTTCACGCGGCCCTGGAGACCGCCTGCACCGCTCTCTCGATCGCAGCTCGCGACAGATCGTAATCGACCGCGAGTTCATCGAACGACTCACCAGCCGCCCAGCGCCGCTGCATGGTCTCAATCGTGATTCCATGCCCTTCGAGCACCGGCCGACCACCCGCTATGTAGGGATCGACAATGATGGGCACGCCGCGCCCGCGTGGGTGCCAGACGCCCGCGAACCCGTCGCGGTAATCCACATTCCGATCTAGCTCACTCTGCACAAGTCCCGGCAGGGTTGGGTGACCCGCCATGTCCAGCGCTATCCAGTCCGCCACGTGAACGGCGGTCTCGATGTCGAAATGATGGAGTACGTGGCCGCCAAGCTGAAGCAGCTTCAGGCTTGCAAACGGGTGCAGCGTTCCGAACTCGGTGCCAGCAAAGGCATGTGCGCGCGCGATGCGCTCGACCTTGACCGGATTCGGCTGGGCACGGAAGCGAGCGAAGACGACTAGTTCAATCAACTCAAAGAACGAAAGCAACAGATCGGGATCACGCACCTCGGCGTGATCGCGCCCGATCGCGGCCAGCCACCGCCGAGCCGTGGCGGCACTGATTCCAGCCAGTCTCGCAGCCTGACCGATCGTGTACGCCTTCTCCGATCGAAGATCCACCCGCAGTGGGCCACCGTCGCGGTTCGCCTCAGCCACCTTGCGTCTTTCTCTCATCCGATGCGGGAACATTGCCGAGCGCGCGCAGTCAAGACGCAGGATACCACCGCGCGAGCCACGATGTCCCAACGCGAACGCCCTCCGTCATGTGACACAATGACCGTTGGGATGGAGAATGAACTCTGTCGCGGCGGCGCGGCGAGCGACTGTAATCGACAGCGCTCAGGCGGCGACGTTCGGCGCGGACGCAACGTCGCGTGACCATAGCGGCTGAACGGGGGCACTGAATGGCCGAGAAGGAAGCCGTCGCCCGGATCAAGATCAACAAGCTTCTCGAAGCGGCCGGCTGGCGATTCTTCGCCGACGGCGTCGCGCCCGCCAACATTCGCCTTGAGTCCCATATCACGATCAAGAAATCCGACCTCGACGCGCTCGGTGACAACTTCGAGAAAGCCGGCAAGGGTTTCGTCGACTTCCTGCTGCTCGATACGAAGGGCTTCCCGCTGATCGTCCTCGAGGCCAAGGCGGAGGACAAGAACCCTCTTTCCGCGAAAGAGCAGACCCGAAAATACGCCCGCTCCCTGAACTGTCGATTCATCATCCTGTCGAACGGCAACCTGCACTATTTCTGGGATCTCGAACGCGGAAGCCCCTACATCATCACCACGTTCCCGACACCCGCGTCGGTCATCGGGTATCAGAAGGTCACACCCAATCCACAGCGTCTCATCGAGGAGCATGTCGATCACGACTACATCGCACTGACCCAGCGTCCGACCTACCGATCTGAGGCCGGATGGCGAAACGAAGCCGAGCGCTCCGGGTACATCCAGGCCAACAAGCTTCGCTTCCTTCGGCCGTATCAACTGCAGGCCATCCAAAGCCTGCGGGCCGCCGTCAAGGAGGGCAAGGATCGCTTTCTTTTCGAAATGGCGACCGGAACTGGCAAGACCCTCGTCGCCGCCGCTGTCATCAAGCTCTTTCTACGTTCCAGCAACGCAACGCGCGTCCTGTTCCTGGTGGATCGACTCGAGCTGGAGGACCAGACAAAGAAGCAATTCATCGCCCTGCTGTCGGCCGATTTCAAGACCGTGGTCTACAAGGAGAAGCGAGACGACTGGCGTCGTGCCGAGATCGTCGTCACCACGGTGCAGTCGCTGCTCGTCAACAACAAGTATCGGGGGCTCTTCTCGCCGACCGATTTCGACCTGATCATCTCCGACGAAGCTCACCGCTCGATCGGCGGCAATGCCCGCGCCGTCTTCGACTATTTCGTCGGGTACAAGCTCGGACTGACCGCTACGCCGCGCGACTACCTCAGGCGTTTCGACAAGTCCAATCCGACCAGTCGCGATCCGCGTGAGGCGGAGCGCCGCCTACTCCTGGACACGTACCGCACGTTTGGCTGCGAAGACAGTCAGCCTACCTTCCGGTACTCGCTGCTCGATGGCGTGAAGGACGGCTTCCTCATCAATCCCACGGTGGTGGACGCCCGTACCGAGATCACGACCGACCTTCTTTCCAAGGACGGATTCGTCGTCTCGTTCACGGACGACACCGGTGAGGATCAAGAACAGACTTTCAAGCAGCGCGAGTTCGAGAAGCGCTTCTTCGCCGAAGCCACCAACCAGCTTCTCTGCAAGACCTTTCTCGAAAACGCATTGCGCGATCCGGTCAGCGGTGAGATCGGCAAGGCGATCGTCTTCGCGGTCAGCCAGGACCACGCCGCCAAGTTGGCGCAGATCCTCAACCAGATGGCCGACCGCATGTTTCCTGGCAAGTACCAGTCGGACTTCGCCGTGCAGGTGACCTCGCAGATTCCCGACGCGCAGCAGTTCACCGGCAACTTCAGCAACAACAACTTGCTTGGATCGGGCAACTTCATCGCCGCGTACAAGACGAGCAAGGCGCGCGTCTGCGTGACGGTCGGCATGATGACCACCGGCTACGACTGCACGGACATTCTCAATCTCGGCCTGTTCCGCCCGATCTTTTCGCCGACCGATTTCATCCAGATCAAGGGGCGCGGCACGCGCCGACACAACTTCCTGGAACAGCTCTTCGATGACAGCCTCCGCGACGGCGTCCGAAACCCGATCAAGACGGCGTTTAAGCTCTTCGACTACTTCGCCAACTGCGAGTATTTCGAAGAGGAGTTCGACTACGACGAGGTGTTGAAACTCCCACCGATCGGAAGAAAGGGCGACGGGGATCAGCCCCCACCGCCCTTCGGGGGAACCTACGAGCACCTCGGTGCCGACATCCTCGCATCAGTCAAGGAACACACGGTCGACTACGGCGGAATGAAGATCGACCGCATGTTCTTCGAGAAGTTCGAGGACACCGTGCGCACGAACGATGTGATCGCCACCGCTGTCGAAGCCGGTCAATGGGACCGCGTCATCGACTACGTGAATCGCGAAGTGTTCGAGAAGCCGGAGGAGTACTACACGCTCGACAAGCTGCGGAAGGCCGCGGCCGTCGACCGGCGCCTCACGCTTCGTGAGATCCTGGAGAAGGTCTTCGGCCTGATACCTCGGTTCAAATCCAAGGATGAATTGCTCGAGGACGAGTTCAGCAAGTTCATCTCGAATGTCAGACCCGAAGAGGCGGAGGCAATTCCGGCGATCAAGACGTACTTCAAGGCGTACGTCACCAGCAATCAGGTGCGTCACATTATTGAGGATCGATCATTCACCGATCTCGCCACGAATGCGGCGTTCTCGTCTCGTGACTTCAAGGCCGTGCCCAGGAGATACCGAACGCTCGTTCCGGATTACGTTAAGGACTATGTCTCCTTGCACCAGTTCGCCGCTTGAAGGAGACCACGTGCTCGATACCGATACCAAGCGCCGCATAGATACGGCCCGCGACATCCTCGTCGGCAAGGTGCCGGACCCCAAGTCTCAGGTCGAGCAGATCACGATCGCGCTGATCTACAAGTTCATGGATGACATCGACGCCGAATCCGAAGAACTCGGCGGCCAGCGCAAATTCTTCGCCGACGACTTTGCCCGCTACGGCTGGGCCAAGCTCATGCGCTCCCGCCTCGGCGGGTTCGAGACGCTGAACCTTTACGCTGAGGCGATCGGCAAGATGCCGGAGAACCCCGGCATCCCACCACTCTTCCGCGACATTTTCAAGAACGCCTATTTGCCGTACCGCGACCCGGAGACTCTGCGCGCCTTCCTCAAGATCATCGACGAGTTCGAATACGACCACTCCGAACGCCTGGGCGACGCCTTCGAGTACCTGCTCTCCGTCCTTGGCTCGCAGGGCGACGCCGGGCAATTCCGGACCCCACGCCACATCATCGACTTCATGGTCGCCATCATCGACCCGAAGAAGAACGAGCGGGTGCTCGACCCCGCCTGCGGTACCGCCGGGTTCCTCATCTCGTCCTATAAGCACATCCTCAAGGCCAACACCGACGCCAGGGGAAACAGCACGCTGACGCCCGACGACAAGGGCCGCCTCGCGCAGAACTTCAGCGGCTACGACATCTCACCGGACATGGTGCGCCTATCGCAGGTGAACCTCTACCTGCACGGCTTCATCGCCCCGCACATCGCCGAGTACGACACGCTCACGTCGCAGGAAAAGTGGAATGAGCACGCCGACGTCATCCTCGCGAATCCGCCCTTCATGTCGCCGAAGGGCGGCATCCAACCGCACAACCGCTTTTCGGTGCAGTCCAAACGCAGCGAAGTGCTGTTCGTGGATTACATGGCCGAGCATCTAACATCCCAGGGGCGCGCCGGGATCATCGTCCCGGAAGGCGTCATCTTCCAGAGTCAGACGGCACACACGGACCTGCGCCGCATGCTGGTCGAGAACTACCTCGTCGCGGTCGTGTCGCTGCCGGCTGGCGTGTTCAATCCCTACTCTGGCGTGAAGACCTCGATCCTTATCCTCGACAGGTCGATCGCCCGGCAGAGCGACACGATCGGCTTCTTCAAGATCGAGAACGACGGCTTCGGCCTCGGCGCCCAGCGCCGCGCGGTCGAGAAGAACGATCTGCCACAGGCACGAGCCGAGATTGCTGACTATCTCCGCCGCCTGCGCGCTCGTGAATCGCTTGACGGTTTCCAGCCGACCCTCGGCCTGATCGTTTCCAAGGCGAAGATTGCCGCGAACGGGGAGTACAACCTCAGCGGAGAGCGCTATCGCGAGATCAGCGATAGGCCGCTCGCTTTTCCGCGAATGCGCATCGGCAGCATTTGCGCGATCAACCCGCCCAAGAGCGAGGTGCGGGAACTTCCTTCGGATACGCGAGTCTCGTTCGTACCGATGGCAGACCTCGATCAGAATCGGATGTCGTTCAAACCTCGCGCGGAGAACCGCATTTCGGAGATTTCCGCAAGCTACACGTTCTTCATGAACAACGATGTATTACTCGCGAAGGTGACGCCTTGCTTTGAGAACGGCAAGGCAGGAATCGCGAGAGACCTCACAAATGGCCTCGGGTTTGGCTCCAGCGAGTTCTATGTCCTGCGATCGTCGGAATCGGTGCTGTCCGAATGGCTCTACTTTTGTGTGACTCACCCAACTTTCCGGGGATCCGCCATCGCGCAAATGACAGGCACGGGCGGCCTGCAACGCGTACCCCGCCGATTCGTCGAGGATTTTGAAATACCCCTGCCGCCTCTGGAGGTGCAGCAGGAGATCGTGGCGGAGATCGAGGGCTACCAGAAAGTCATCGACGGCGCCCGCGGCGTCCTCGACAACTACCGCCCCCACATTCCCATCCACCCCGACTGGCCGACAGTAGACCTAGCGACGGTCATCAAAGACAAGCCGAAGAACGGCTACTCCGGCAAGCCTGTCGATCGCGTCACGCCTCTAAAGGTTCTGACTCTCAGCGCGACAACGCCGGGCAGGCTCGACCTCAGCAAGCACAAGTATCTGGACGAAGACATTCCGCCCGGAGCTGGATGTCGCTGCCGAAAGGGTGATATCTACCTACAGCGCGGAAACACTGCGGAGTTGGTCGGCACAGCAGTCTTATTCGACGTTGACGAAACTAACTACATCTATCCCGATTTGATGATTCGAGTTCGCGCTGACGAGAGCAAGGTCGACAGCCGTTACCTCTTGACGGCGTTGCAGAGTCAGCCGGTGCGCGACTACCTCATGAGAAACGCTGTCGGTGCGGCGGGGAGTATGCCGAAGATCAATCAATCCATTGTTGAACGCACTCCGATCCCCCTCGCACCCCTCGCCACGCAGCAAGCCATCGTCGCCGAGATCGAGGCCGAGCAAGCGCTGGTCAATGCCAACCGCGAACTGATCGCCCGCTTCGAGAAGAAGATTCAGGCCACCCTCGCGCGCGTCTGGGGCGAGGACGAACCGGTAACGGCGGGTCCGAGCTGAACACGCGGAACAGCATCGCGCACAGAGCATCGATCCCGGTCCAGTCGTGAGTGGAGGAGTCCACGGAGCCCGCCACGATGCCGTCCAGCAGGTCCGAGTACCGGGATTGGACGGCGTGCTTGTCCCGAAGCTCGCCCTGGTACTCCCGTGACCCGCGATCCTGTCCACCCCACTCGATCGGATCGAGGGATCCGTCAGGGCCCCGAAGCACGTCTGCCCCGAAGTAAAGCTCGACGCCCGCGGCCCGGCCGTTCACGTTCATTGTCAGGCTGCCTTGGGCACCAACCCTCGGGTAGCGACGCGCCAGCTTCAGGTCCGGCAGACGGCGCACCTGCACGTTCGGCGGGAGATGCACAGGTTCGAGCGCCTGCAAAGCCACCTTCCCAGCGGTGTCATTGTCGAAGAGGCCGATCACGGGATTGCGAACCCCGGCCGCTACGAACGCCTTGATGGTGTTCACGAGCGCCGCTGCGCCGCCGGGCGCCTTCCCGGCGGCGAAGTCCGGGAAGCGGTAGTATCCCGCCAGATGCGGGTACCGCAGGGCGATGCTCTTGGCGATCAGGGCGGCGTCGCTCGTGCCCTCGGTCAGGATGATGATCACGTCGTCGGCCAGATAGCCGCCAGGGCGAGGTGGTGGCTCCCAAGTGAGCCTCGCCGCCGGGTCGTAATACCCGCTCCCGACCAGGTCGGTGTAGTCGAGCACGACGAGTGCATCGGGAGTGGCGGCCTCAAGTAGCGCCCGGAGAAAGAACCGCTCGTCCGGCGCGTCTGGGTCACCGAATGCGCTGCCCTCGGTGTGAAACCAGCGCAAGTTAGGCAGCCGGGCTGGGGAGCTCAATGCCGCTACGTCCTGGGTCAGGACGGCCCGTGCCCCTTCGATCCATCGCCCGAAGGTCAGCCTGCGCAGGACAGCCGCGTCGGTTTGATACCACCCGAAGCCGAACTGCATGCGTTCGTAGTGCGCAAGCTGCTCGCGCTTCGCGCGCTGAAACAACTGCCTGACTCGTGGCAGGGTGAAGCCCATGATATCCAGGCGGTCGATGATCTGCCGCACTGTCGCAACATACTTGTGGGCGGTCTCGGGCTCGTCGGCGTGGTCGGGTTCGACCACGCGGTTCGGCTGGTCCCCACCCCCGCGCTCGTAGACACGCCGGTCACTTTCGAGGAACAGGGAGGTCCCGCTTCGGTCAACGTAAGACTTCCACGACCACACCTGGAAAGCGCCGACGTAAAGCTCCGCGTAACTGCCCATTAGGTCCGCTCCGTTCGCTCTTGGCTGGGGCCACAGGGTGGCTCACCCTCGATAACCCATATGCTAGTCGTGACGAGGGAGTCATCTCTGAACCGAACGGATCCCGTGCTGCTGCCCGGCCGACGCCGTGGCAGTAGTGATCTCCGCCGCTCCAAGACATCAGCCAGATGGCGACGCTCTCGCCCGCGCGCGACCATCTGCTCGTGACGAGCGGCGGCCCGGCGTCGGAGTTCCTCGACGACATGCTGGAGCGCTGACGAGGATCACGACCTGTCTTCGCTTCGGTCCGCGATTCAGACACCGGAACTTCGTCGCCACGATTGACCGAGCATCCGAATCTGTAGCCGGTTCCGTCGGTACCCGATACTATGGTCGCGAACCGAGGAGCGTGCCGAGTCAGGCGAAAGGGGGGCGGAATCGTGGCAACCATACGACTGATACTCGAAGGCGACCCCGGCAACATCTCCTTTCACTCCTTCGTCACGGTCGTGAATAGCTCCTTGAAGATCGTCACCGAGTTGGATGCGGCCATCTCCCGCGAACACGGCGGTCTCCTTGAGTGGAAAATCAGTGATCTCACCGCGGGCAGTCTCATCATCGAGGCTCGCTCTTTCAGTCGCGCCGACGATCGTGATCCCGGGCCAGAAGTCGCGCGTGCCTTCGTCGAAGGGATGCGGCAAATCGAGGTCGATGGAACCACTCCACCGTATCTCAGCCAAGCGGGCCTTACCTATGCCAAGCGACTCATCAAAGTAGTCGGCGCAAATGGCACGCGCGGATTGCGCATTTCCGACTTGCAGGAAACTGTCGAACTCACCGCCAGCGCTCGCGCCAACGTCGACGATCTCCTGAAGGTTCGGCGCCGAGGCATTGGCTCTATCGAGGGAAGGCTCGACACGATCTCCGTCCACGGTCCCCCGCGGTTCATCGTCTATGAAAGTCGAACGCGCAAGGCGATCACCTGTCGCTTCGACCAGACGCAACTTCTGGAGGTGGCGAAGGCCGCCCTCGGACAGCGTGTCTACGTTGCGGGCATCGTAGCCGATAACGGTCGAGGCGAACCTGTCAGCATCGAGGTAAAGCGCCTGCGCAGGCTGGGAACCACGGATGAATTGCCTTCGATCGCCGACTTGACCGGGAGCGATCCGCAATTCACGGGCGGCGTTCGAACCGAAGCATACCTGCAAGAAATGCGCGGTGCCTGACCCGCGCGTTTCCTATCGCGCGCCGTACTTCGACTCGTCGGTGTGGATCGCGTGGGTCATGGGCGAGGTCATCGATGGGGTGAACCGGGCCGACATCGCGCGGCACCTTCTCGTTGTGGCTCAGTCGGGCGTCTTCAAGATTCATACGTCGACCTGGACGATGGCTGAAGTTCACAAGAAACGGCATTTCCGACTTCTGGAAACCGAACAGGACCAGACCATTCTGCGGTTCTTCGAGCAGGAGTTCATCGCGCTGATTGAGCTCGACCGAGAAATCGGCGAGCGCGCCAACCAGATTGCCCGTGACTTCGGCATCGCTCCGGGCGACGCGGTTCACCGGGCGACGGCGATCCGAGCCGAATGCGATGTCGTGCTCGCCTGGGACGGACCGTTGACCGGTCGGACAGACCTGCCGATTCCGGTCGAGGAACCGCGAATGCTCGGACAGCTGACCCTACCGCTTGACAGGACGCCCGATACCTGACTCGTACCGGGATCTGGAGGAGAGGTTCAGTGTAGCGGGAGGGTAGCCGACCGCACGTCCGATGATCGCATCGTCGCTCGGACACGGCGCCAAGGCCGGAGGCGGCATGGCCCGCCTGGAAGGTGGTGTATACGCCGCTGGTGGTGGTGTATATTGATCTCGTGAAGCGTGTACAGATCTATATCGAGCCCGAGATGGATCGCGCCCTCGCTGCAGCCGCCGCACGCGAGCGAATATCGAAAGCCGCACTGATCCGTCGATACGTTGCCGAACGCATAGGGTTTCCCAGAGTTGACTCCGGAACGCTAGACGACCTCGTTGGCGCCTACGATGAGGCGCCCGGATCGATCGACGAAGTAGTCTACGGAAGGTGAAGTTCGTCGATACGTCGTTCTGGGTCGCGTTGCAGTTCGTGCGCGATGCACATCATGAAGCAGCGGAACGGATCTGGAACGGACGATCCGACGGTCTCATTACGACGAACCACGTGATCGGCGAGACGTGGACGTTCCTCCGGCGTCGGCTCGGATTCGCCGCCGCAACGGCGTTCGTCGACCGCGTACCGACGACCGCTGGACTCATCGTCCGACACGCGGATGAAGGGATCGAGCGAGAGGCCTGGGACTGGCTGCGCCGGCACGACGAGCGCGAGTTCTCATTCGTCGACGCGGTCAGCTTTGGATTCATGCGGCGGCACAGACTGCTGGAGGCAATGGCGTTCGACGGCGATTTTTCGGCCGCCGGATTCATCGAAGTGCGACCGGCCCTTCCGTAGTCGGTCTGTCGCGGGCGCGCTGGACGACTCGACGGCCCAGTGAGCGGCCGAGCCGGACGCCAGGCGTGACCCGTGACAGGTAGAACCGCATAGTCCGCTGAGCGGACCGCCCGTTTTCGAGATGCGCGACAGGAAGAACTGCAAAGTCCCACCGAGACGACGTAATGGCGAAATCTGGGACCATCCGCCACGGGTATCGCCGCGGGCGGCCGCTCGTACCCCAGCCGAAGCGGACCGAGGCCAGCTACCAATGTGACGCCGTTCGCGACGAGCGCGCCGTTTGCCAGGTATCCTCACCGTATGATGACGGAGATCGATTGGGTCGCGCGCTGGCGGGCGCTGGTCGAGGCGCGGCACGAGCAAGGACAGCGGCTCGATCGCGCGCACGGTCGGCCGGATGTCTGGGGTGGCGGGCGCGCGGCGCGGTTCAGCGCCCACGCTCGCGAGTCGAACACCGACGATCCGATCTTGCGACACGCGATCGCGCTCGCGAAAGACGCGGTCGTTCTCGACGTGGGATCCGGACCGGGACGCCACACGCTTCCGTTGGCGCGGGTCGCGCGCCGGGTTATCGCCCTCGATACCTCGCCATCTATGCTCGCCTTGCTGCGCGAGAATGTCGCGCGCGAGGAATTGACGAACGTCGACATCGTCGAGGGCGGCTGGCCGGATGTCGCGGACGCGGCCGGAATCGCCGATGTCGTGATCTGCTCGCACGCGCTGTACGGGACCAGCGAGGTCGAGCCGTTCATCCGCGCGCTCGATCGCGCCGCCAGGGTCGCGGTATTCGTCCAGATGTGGCTCGGCCAGCGCGATGGACCGTGGCTCGATCTCTTCGCGCGGGTATGGAACGAGCCACGTCGCCTCGCGCCGAACGCGATCGACCTGTTCAACGTCGCGCATTCGCTCGGGTACGCGTCGAACTTCGAGGTGACGCCGACCCGCACCTGGCGTCAGTTCCGCGACCTGGACGACGCGGTCGCGCAATCGCGCCAGGAGGTGCTCAACCCGGAGGGCGACGGCATCGACGCGCTCGTGCGTGAGGTGATCGAGCCGACGCTGACGACGACGCCGGATGGCGTGGCTTTCGCGCGGCACATTCTGAGATCGGGGATCGTCTGGTGGCGGAAGGAACAGTGAAGCTCGGCCGATACCGACACTACAAGGGGAATCCGTACGAGGTGATCGGCGTCGCGCGCCACAGCGAGACGCTCGAAGAGCTGGTGGTGTACCGGGCGCTCTACATCTCGCCTCAGTTCGGCCCGGACTCACTCTGGGTTCGCCCGAAGGCAATGTTCCTGGAGAACGTCACGCTCGAGGGCCGGTCAGTGCCGCGATTCGCGCCGGCGGAGGCGTAGTCCCGGCGGGCGCTCCGCATCGTCACCTCAATGGCCGGAAGCGCGCTCTGCGTGATACAGTTACCCATATGAAGACGACCGTCAATATTGCTGACGCGCTCCTTCAGGAGGCCAGGACCGTGGCCGCGGCCGAGGGCACGACCTTGCGCGATCTGATCGAGCAAGGGCTTCGCGTCTCACTCGAATCACGCCGTGGTCGGCGGCCAGGCTTTTGCCTGCGCGATGCTTCGTTTCGTGGGAACGGATTGCAGCCCGGCATCAAGGAAGGATCGTGGGAGACGATCCGCGACCTGATCTACCAGGGTCGGGGCGCGTGATCGCGATCGACACCAATATTCTTGTCTATGCGCATCGATTCGAGTCGGAGTGGCACGAGGCCGCGGCCCGATCTGTGCGTGAACTCGCCCAAGGGTGGACTCCCTGGGCGATTCCGTGGCCCTGCATTCACGAATTCCTGGCCGTCGTGACCAATCCTCGGATCTATGCGCCGCCCACACCACTCGCCGACGCGATCGCCCAGATCGACGCCTGGTTCGAGTCACCGTCACTGGTCACACTATCGGAAGACGGAGACTACTGGGTAGAGCTCAAATCGAATTTGACCACTGGCCAGTCCGCCGGTGCGGCCGTCCATGACGCGCGTATCGCGGCCTTGTGTCGGCACCACGGTGTCCGGGAAATGTGGACCGCCGATCGCGACATCAATCGCTTCCCACACCTGTCGATACGTAATCCGCTCGTCCGCCGGTGAAGAGTGACTGCTTCCCAGTCCCACGTGGTGCTCGCTCAGCAGTAGCCAATTATGGTGATTGGGTGGTTTTCCCACTGCGTCGCGGCGCCGAACCTGTCGATTATGGCAACAGCAAGGACGCGGGGAGATTCCACGGATGGCAACGCATGCGAGGCCGCCACGTTTGGAGTCGCACCGAAACGCGGCCGATCGAGCGACGCGGCGGCAGGCGGCGATCGAGACTCGACAGCTCCAGCATTTTGCGCGACAACTCGGGCAGGTAACGCACGAGGCGATGCGGGCGCGCCAGGATTTCCTGGCCCAGTTCGCCCGGCTCGATGCCGAGCCGGCCCTGGCCGCGACGCGCGCTCGTCGGCTTGGCGTCGAGTACGGACGCCTCTTCGAACAGCTCCGGATCGCGCTCCGCGTCGTACCGGCGCCGATGACGGCCCGTCCTTGCGTCGACGCGTTCGATGCCTGGCTCGAGCGCCATCTGGCCGCCTGTGACTCCCTGGCCCGCATCGGCCTGAACGGCGAAACGAGTCAGATCGGTCTGGCTGCTCGCATGCTGGCCGAGGCGCGCGTGGCCGCCCGTCGCTTCAATCAGGCGCATCGCGAGATCGGTCTGGCTCGCGCGGCGTAACCGCCCGCGCGGCGCCTACGTCGGATTCGGCTGAAGCGTCGTTGGGCGCGGGGTCGGTCCGCTCGGGCGGCCGTAATCGCGGAAGAGGCCACCCCAGGCGGTGCGCTCGAAGGCGCGGATCATCCGCTGGCCGACGGTCGGATACCAGAGCGCGTCGTGGTAGAAGTTCGACGCGAACGGCGCCCACACCATCAGCGGCGAGTGCAGCGCGATCTTCTCCAGGAAGCGCAGGCGCCCCTTCCGCAGCATCTGATCGCCCCAGATGACGAGCGACTTCTTGACGACGAACTTTGGATTCATCTCGGGGACCTCGTCGCCGACGATCTCGATCTGGCGCGGATCGGCCACTCCGAGCCCGCGCTCGTGGCACATCCGCAGATACGGGATCTCCATCGGGTCGAAGCCCATGATTTTGGCGGCGATCGCGTCGATCGCGACCTGATCGGCCGAGGCCAGGATCACGTTACCGATCCGCGGAATCATCGTGCGCGGACCGGCGCCGTCGCCGGCGACGGTCCCATCCATCACCGCGAACATCGCCGGGTGCAGCTCGCGCTGCATCAACACGAGATCGACCAGGACTTCGTGCATGTGCTTGTGGCAATGGTGACGGACCTCGCGCAGCAGGCCGCCGAACGCGTTCTTGATCGCGCCGGTCGTCGTGGCGTGGCCGTGCGTCTTGACCGTCGGAAGGTGGATGATCTGGCGATCCTTGAACATGCTGGGGACGTTGATTCCCTCGGGGAAGATGCGATCGATGACGGTCAGGGGCGTCGCGAATGTGTGGACGGCCCACTCGACCTCGGTCAGCGGCTGGAACTTCAAGCCGTGCTTCTCCAGCACCGGCAGCCATCGATTGTTTTCGGCGCCCTTCCACGGGTCGGTGACGACCGTCTTGTTCTCGATCGGAATCAGCCGGTCGCGACGGTAGCCGTCGCCGACCAGCGTGCCGACGACGCCGTCGACCTGCCACGGCTCGCTCGAACAGGCCGGGAAGTACTTGGTCCAGGATAGATTCAGCTTGATGAGCGTGTCACGCTCGGGCGAGATGGTGTCCTGATAGTTCGCCAGATGCATGAGTCGCCGGTAGTCATCGACGACTGTCTCCGGTCGGGTGCGCAGAACCGCGACGCGCGGCGCCGGCTGGCGAAACTCGGGATGCTCGTGTCCCACTACGACCTCTCTGTCGGAATGCCTCAAAACATTGTAACGACGCGCCGGCGCCGCGGCCGTGAATACGGGGGTCAGTCGAGCCGAACTCCGGTCACGCCCGACAACACATCGGCGATCGATCCCGCGACGCACGAGAAGATCGGCGTATCGCGCTCGGTGTACGGGCGCTGCTCAGCCGAACGCAGCTTCATCACCAGATCGACGAATTCGCCGGGATCGGACGCCTCAAAGGCGACGACGAACTCCTGGTCGTCGAGACCAAACGAGTAGGTCGTGTTGATCTTGATGCTCGGGAACTCATGGCCGACCTTGATGTGTTCGTCCATCATCCGCTGCCGCTCGGGGAACGGGAGCTGATACCAGGCGTGCGTCTTCACGAACGGGTAGACGAAGAGGTACGGTGCGCCGGCCGGTGTGACTCGCTCGCGACGGCCATCCTGTCCCTCGTGACGATGGCTGTCGATGTACATCGAGCGCCGTGTGATCGCGAGGTAGCGGTGCGGGCTGGTCAGGTAGGCGCCCAGATCGGTCGCGGCCAGGGCCGAGGCGTAGTCGCGCAGCGCTTCCAGCGTCGGCGCGACCTGCCAGAGGAGGAAATCAACGTCGCCGCGCAGACCCATCGTGGAATAGGCACGCGTGACCAGACCCTCCGGCGGTGCCTCAGCGACGTCGCGGAACGCGCGCGCCTGATCCGCGCGGAGATCCGTCGGAAGCCGCCGCCAGGTGGGGTCGAGACGAAAGAACGCGAACGAAACGATCTGTCGCGCGCCTTTCGGACGATCTGCCTGAGGCTGACCGGCGGTTTCGGGCGTGAGTCGTTCGGTCGCCGTCATCGCGTCGCTCCGGCCGGCGTCGCCAGCCACTGGTCCGCGAACTCGCGCGCGACCGATGCCAGCGCCTGGCAGATGTCGTCGTCGGAGTTCGGCGCCGGGACACGGGCGAAGTGCGTGATTCCACCCGCCTCGGCCTGTTCCTTGCCCGCGATGTCGATATCGTAGAGCGTCTCGAGATGATCGCCGAAGAACTGGACCGGCGCGACCAGCGCATGGCGATGACCGCGCGATGCGAGTTCCGGCAGCACCGCGAGCATGTCGGGCTTGAGCCATTCCTCGGGTGAGTGTCCGGCGCTCTGGTAGCAGAAGTGCCAGCGTTCTCTGGGTAATCCGGCCGCGGAGGCGATGAGCTGGGCGGTTTCCCTGAGATCGTCGACGAATCCCGGCTCGCGATCGACGACCCGCTTCGGCAGGCTGTGCGCCGTCATCAGGACCGGCACGCGATCGCGTGCCTCGACCGGGAAGCGTTCGAGGCCAGCGATGACGCGGCGCGCCATCGCGGCGATGAACGCTGGTTCGCGGTGCCAGCCTGGCACGACGCGGGCGGGCACGCCCAGTTCGTCCGAGACGGCCTTGAGAGCCGCGTCGTAGCCACCCATGATGATCGGCGAATACTGTGGTGAGATGATGATGCCGACGATCGATGTCGCGCCGCGCGCCACCAGCGAGCGGGCGACCTCCAGGATCGACGGATCGGAGAAGCGCATGCCCGCGCCAGCGACGGCTTCGCCATCGAGGATGCGCTCGACCCTGGCGGCCTGGGCCTGGGTGATCCGAATCAGCGGCGACCCGCCGATGATCTGATAGCGACGGCGGAAGTCGGCGACGGTCTCGTCAGCCGGCACGCGACCGCCGCGAACGCGGGTCATGTACGACGCGACGTCATCGTCGTTGGCGGGCGATCCGTAGGTCATCAGCAGAACACCGTACGTGCTCACGACCGCGCACCCTCCGTGTGAACGAAATCGACGAGGCGGCGGAGGACATCCGGGTCGGTATCCGGCATGACCCCGTGGCCGAGATTGAAGATGTGGCCGGGACGTCCGGCGACCGTCGACATCAGCTCGCGCGCGCCGACCAGCGTCGGTTCCCAACCGGCCACTGGGCGCGCCGAGTCGAGATTTCCCTGAATCGCGCGGTCGTAGCCAAACCGGCGCCACGCATCCTCGAAGTCAACCCGCCAGTCGATCGAGACGACGTCGCTGCCGGCCATCCGCGTCAGGTCGAGCAAGTGGGCGTTGGCGGTCGCGAACGACACGCTCGGGACACCCGTCTCACGCACGGCGTCGAAGATCCGCCTGTTCCACGGCAGGACCGACCGCGCGTAGTCGGCCGGGCTGAGCGAGCCACCCCAGCTATCGAAGAGCTGAACGACCTGCGCCCCGGCGGTCACCTGCGCCTTCAAGTAGACGATCGTTGCGTCGGTCAGGCGGTCCATCAGCGCGACCCACAGATCCGGCTGGCCGAACATCATCGCGCGCGCGGCTGTGAAATCGCGGGACGGCCGCCCCTCGATCAGGTAGCAGGCCAGCGTAAATGGCGCGCCGGCGAATCCGATCACCGCCGCCCGACCGTTCAGTTCCTGCCGGATCATCCGAATCGCGTCGAGCACGAATGGGACATCAGCTTCAGGGTTGAGCGGGCGCAGTCGCTCGACGTCGGCGATCGACCGGATCGGCCGCTCGATGACCGGGCCAACGTCGGCAACGATGTCGACCCCGACGCCCATTCCCGCGATCGGCAGAACGATGTCGGCGAAGATGACCGCGCCATCGACGCCGAGCTGCTCGACCGGCATAAGGCTGACCCGCGCCGCCAGTTCCGGCGTTCGCGCGATCTCGAGAATCGCGTGCCTCTGGCGTAACTTCCGGTAGTCGGGGAGACAGCGTCCCGCCTGCCGCATGAACCAGACCGGGGTCGTGTCGGTTTTCGCGACACGACAGGCCGCCAGCATACGCTCGGCGTCGGTCGTCGTCGGTGAGAGTGTCACAGTTGGGCAAATCCTCTCCGAGCGTGGTCGATCGCCTCGTCGATCGTCGCGTCGTCGTGCGCGCGCGAGACGAAGAACGCCTCGAACGCGGCCGGGGCGAGGTAAGTCCCGGCCGAGAGCATCCGCTGGAAGAACTTGGCATACGTCTCACGGCTGGCCCGCATCGCCGACGCGTAATCGACGACTGGTTCGTTCGTGAAGAACATCGTCGCCATCGATCCGACGCGATTGATCTGAACCGGGTGGCCGTTGGAATGAGCCGCCTCGGCGAGCGCGCTGGTCAGACGAGCCGTGCGTCGATCGAGCTCAGCGTAGAGCGCGTCGTCGAGCGCGTTCAGTGTCGCGAGGCCGGCCGCCATCGCCAGCGGATTGCCCGAGAGCGTCCCGGCCTGGTAGACACTTCCCGACGGCGCAACAAGCGACATGATGTCGCGGCGTCCGCCGTAGGCGCCGACCGGCAGGCCACCGCCGACGATCTTGCCGAGCAACGTCAAATCCGGTCGGACCCCACACCGCGCCTGCGCGCCGCCGCGGCCGATCCGGAAGCCGGTGATGACCTCGTCGAAGATGAGCAGTGCGCCGTGTCGATCGCAGATCGACCGCAGGCCGGCGAGGAATCCTTCCGCCGGTGGGACGACGCCCATGTTTCCGGCGATCGGCTCAACGATGATCGCGGCGATCGTGGAGCCGCGCTCGGCGAAGATCGCCTCGACCGCGGCCAGATCGTTGTACGGCGCGACGAGCGTGTCGGCCGCCCAGTGAGCCGGAACCCCCGGCGAATCCGGCAGGGCAAGCGTCGCGACGCCCGATCCGGCCTGGACGAGCAGCGCGTCGACGTGGCCGTGGTAGCAGCCGGCAAACTTGACGACGCGGTCGCGCCCGGTGAAGGCACGCGCGAGCCGCAGCGCGCTCATCGACGCCTCGGTGCCGGAATTGACGAATCTCACCATCTCGACGGATGGCATCGCCCGCGTGATGACCTCGGCCAGGGCGACCTCACGCGCGGTCGGGGCGCCAAACGTCGTGCCGGTGGACGCCGCGCCCATGATCGCGTCGACCACTTCCGGTGGCGCGTGGCCGAGGATGAGCGGACCCCACGACATCACGAAGTCGATGAAGCTGTTGCCATCCTCATCCCAGATTCGAGCGCCCTTGCCGCGCGCGATGAAGCGTGGCATGCCGCCAACCGATCGGAACGCGCGGACCGGGCTGTTCACACCCCCGGGCGTGACCGCGCAAGCGCGCGCGAAGAGCTTTGCGGACTGAGTCGTTACCGCGAGCGAAGCCATGACGCTGCCTCCAGTGCGTGGTAGGTGACGATGAGGTCCGCGCCGGCCCGTCGAAATGCCGTCAGACTCTCGAGAACGATGCTGCGCTCGTCGATCCAGCCGTTCGCGGCGGCGGCCTTGACCATCGCGTACTCGCCGCTGACGGAGTACGCGGCCAGAGGTACGTCGAAGCGATCGCGCGCGCGCGCCAGCACATCCAGGTAGGCGAGACCCGGCTTGACGAGGACGATGTCGGCGCCCTGCTCGATGTCGAGTTCGATCTCGCGAAGCGCCTCGCGCCCGTTGCGGGGATCCATCTGGTGCGACCGCCGATCGCCGAACGTCGGTGCGGATCCGGCCGCTTCACGAAACGGACCGTAGAAGGCGGAGGCGAACTTGGCGGCGTACGAGACGATCGGAAGATGGCTGAATCCGGCGCCGTCGAGCGAGCGGCGAATCGCGCCGATGCGACCGTCGAACATGTCCGATGGCGCGATGAGATCGGCCCCGGCGGCGGCGTGACTCGTCGCGACCCGACAGAGCGCCGCCACGCTCGCGTCATTGACCGGGTTCTCCGGCGCTCCGTCGGGAACGAATCCGCAGTGCCCGTGGCTGGTGTACTCGCAGAGGCACACGTCGGTGATGACGACCAGATCGGGCGCAACCTGTTTGATCCGACGGACCGCCCGTTGGACGACACCGGCGTCGTCCCAGGCCCCGCGACCATCGTCGTGCTTCTCATCGGGCACACCAAACAGGAGCACCGCGCCGATACCGGCATTGGCGGCGGCCTCGACAATGCGCGGAAGTGCCGCGAGCGACCAGCGTTCGACGCCGGGCATCGATGTGATTGGGCGCGTTCCACTGGCGGCCTCATCGATGAAGAGCGGCCGGATGAGATTGCGCGGCGCGATGTCGACCTCGGCGATCAGGTTGCGTAGCGCGGCCGTTCGTCGAAGTCGGCGCGGTCGATGGATCAGATCGAGTTGCTCGGTCACGTCGCGAGCGCCTCACTCGGCGGTAGAAACGGCGCGACCGCGTCGAGGAATCCGTGCAGATCGACCGACCGAGACACGCGCGCCGGCGGGAGACCCAGCTCGATCGCGGCCGCTCCGGTGGTCGGGCCGATCGCGACGATCGGCGCGCGACAGCAGGCATCGTGCCCGACCGCGACGATGAGGCCGCGAACGGCGCTCGGACTCGACACGACGATCGCCCGCACGCGATCGGCGAGCAGATCGCGTCGAAACCTGGGTGATTTTCGCGCGCGTACGGTCGTGCGGTACGCCTCGATCGCGTGTACGGTCGCGCCACGTCGGACGAGGATGCTCGGCACTTGATCGTCGGCGCGATCGCCGCGTGGAAGAAGGATCGACTCCCGTTCGTCGATCGGCATCGTCTCGGCCAGGCTGACGCCGGTCGCTCGTCGCGGCGTCCAGATGTCGGTCCATCCGGCGCGTCTGGCCGCGCGCGCGGTCGCCGGACCGACCGCTGCGACGCGCGTTTCGCGGGACGATCCGTTGGCGTACGGCCGAAACGCCGCGACCGCGTTGACGCTGGTGAACACGATCCAGTCGAACTCGGCGAGCCGCGTCGCGACGTCGACCAGTTGCGATGGATCGCTCGGTGGCGACACATCGAGAACACTCAGGCAGCGCGCCTCGACGCCCCGATCGCCGAGCGCATCGACCAGATGCCGGGCGCGGCCGCGCGGGCGCGCGATCAGAATGTACTGACCGGATTCTCTCGTCACGGAGTTACCTCCACGTTGGTCGCGAAGCAGCCGCAAGGCGTGGCAAGGGCCGCGATAACGCGCGCCGCCGCCGTGACCCCGAGGCGGAAGCCGTCGTCCGCCGCCCCATCGACAACGATCGTCGCGCGCCGATCGCCGTCGGCCGCGAACGCGCGCACGTGCATCGACTCGCGATTGATTCGGGCATAGGCGCCGACGCCGAGCTCACAACCCGCGCCCATCGCCAAAAGGAATGCGCGCTCGGCTTCGACACAGCGCCGTGTCGAGCCGTCGTCGATGCGCCCGAGGATTTCGCGAACAGTCCAGTCGTCGGCCCGGCACTGAATGCCGAGTGCGCCCTGCCCGACCATCGGCACGAGACGCTCGGCGTCGATCGGATAGGTGACGCGATCGAGCCGCCCGAGCCGTTCGAGGCCGGCCATCGCCAGGATCAGCCCGTCCACATCGCCGCGATCGAGCTTGGTCAGTCGGGTATCGACGTTGCCGCGAATCTCGACCAGACGGAGATCGGGTCGAATCGCGCGAAGATGGCTGGCACGGCGGGGCGAACCGGTTCCGACGATCGCGCCACGCGGCAGTTCGGGCCACGGCGCCGGACCGCCGAGATCGCGCGCATCCGGCCGTAGCGCGAGGGCATCGCGCGGATCGCCGCGACGCGGAAACGCCGCGAAGACCAGTCCGGGGCGCTCGCCGGCGGGAACGTCTTTCAGACTGTGGACCGCGATGTCGACGCGACCGTCGCGTAGCGCGTTCTCGATCTCGGTCACAAACGCGCCGACGCCGCCGATTTCTCGAATCGGCGCCTCGGACTGGCGATCGCCGACCGAGGAGAGCGGCACGATCGTGACAGTCAGACCGGGCCGGGCGCGCCGGATGAGTTCGACGACGATGTCGGTCTGCGCGCGGGCGAGCGCGCTCCGTCGCGTGCCAATGCGGATTGCGCGCTCGCGTGGGTTCAGCATTGGGCCGGTTCCGAGGTCGTGACCGGATCCGCCGCGCAGGGCGACACTCGGGAGATGCAGCAGCGACGCCGCGACCTGCCGCGTCGCTCGATCGACCGCCGCGCGACCCTCGGGAGACAGATTGCGTGACGCGCGGCGGGCGATGGCCGCGCGTCTGGTCTCAGCCGCCGTGTGGAGGGCCGCGATCGTCGAAGCCGCGGCCAGGACGCGCGTCCGGGTGGCGAAGGCCGCGACGTGATCGGCCACAATCGCACGGACCGCCGGCGCATCGATCATGCGTTCGCGCGACGTCTCCGCGGCCAGCGCGTGGACGGCGTCGAGGTCGATTAACGTCACACCCGGCAGTGCGCCGATGTCTGGATCGGTATCGCGCGGGACCGCCAGGTCGACGATCAATAGAGGACGCGCGCCGCGTCGCGCCATCGATCGAGCGACGAGATCGCGATCCAGAACCCACGACGGCGCCGACGTCGCCGTGATGACGACAGTGGCCAGGGCAACGGCGGCCGAGAGGTCGTCGAGCCCGAGGGCGCGACCGGGCGCCCGCGCGACGGCAACGGCGCGATCCAGTGAGCGATTCGCGATGTCGATCCGCGGAACGCCGAGTCGGCGCAGCCCGGCCGCGATGAGCGTGCCGGTATGCCCGGCGCCCACGACGAGGGCGTGGTCGATCGGACCCGCAACGTGTTGCCGCGTCACGGCCAGCGCGGCCGCGCCAATCGAGGCCGGGCCTCGCGCGATGCCGGTTGTTGCGCGAGCGGCCCGGCCGGCGCGGATCGCCTCGGTGGCGAGCGCATCCAGAACCGGCCCAAGCGCGCCGCGCTCGCGCGCGATGGCGCGTGCGTGGGCTATTTGACCGAGGATTTCCGGCTCGCCGACCAGTTCGGACTCGAGCCCCGCCGCGACCGCCATCAGGTGCTCGGCTACGTCGAGCCCGGAGACGCGGTGTGAGGCGCGGTTCCAGGTGATCGCCGCGGCTGGCGTCGTTCCGCCACGAGACGCGAGCGTGTACAGCTCGACGCGGTGGCAGGTCACCAGCGCGAACGCCTCATCGACCGCGCCCTGGACCGACGCTAGGAGCGCCGCGGCGTCCCCAACGTCGCCCGCGACCCGATCGCGCTCGATCGCATCGAAGGCGCGCAGGTCGATCGCGCGCAGCGTGAGACGTTCGAGCACCAGTCGCGAATGCTACGGCTGAGGTGGTACCCAGACTCTCGCTGGGTAGTCCTCATGTTCGGGCGGGGATGACCCCCAATTCGGAGCTAGGGACGGGCGATCAAGCCATGTTCCTCGGCCGCGTGGACCAGTTGCTCGCGGTCGTGAACGTCGAGCTTGGCCATGAGGTTCGCGCGATGGTTCTCGACCGTCTTGACGCTGAGTGTCAGGCGATCGGCGATCGCGCGATTGGTCAGGCCGTCGGCGATGTGGCCCAGCACCTCGCGCTCGCGCGCGGTTAGCGTGACGCCGGTCGGCGCGTCATCGAGCCGCTTCAGGTAGTCGTCGATGACACGGCGCGCGATCGACGGGTACAGGAAAGCCTCGCCGGCATGGGCGGCGCGAATGGCCGTGCCAAGCTCCGAGGTGGCGGTTCGCTTCAGGACGTAGCCGCTCGCTCCGGCACGCAGGAGGCGCGTGACGTACTCCTGGTTATCGTGCACGCTGAGGCCGATGACGCGGGTCGCCGGGTGGGATCGACGGATCTCAGCCGTCGCGTCGATGCCGTTCATGCCGGGCATACTGACGTCCATGAGAATGACGTCCGGCGCCAGACGAGCCACCAAGTCGACCGCGCCCCGTCCGTCGGCCGCCTCACCGACGACGTCCATGTCGCCGAGCGAGGTGAGGCAGGCCCGAATCCCCTCTCGCACCAGCGTGTGATCGTCCGCGATCGCGACGCGAATCCGCGCGCTCACCGGCCAGTCATTTCGACGACGCCGAAGCGAGGACGCGCTCTGACCCGTTGTGGGCGGTCTTCACCGAAACGCCATCGCGGTGGGCGTCGGCCGGGATCGAGAAGCGCAGACGCGTGCCGCCCACCGCCCGCGGGCCGATTTCGAACTCACCGTTCAGGAGATACGCGCGCTCGGCGATGCCGAAGAGGCCGAGTCGCCGCGTGTCAGCGCGATCTCCCTCGACCGGCGCTATTCCCCGACCATCGTCCTCGACCAGAGCGACGAGTCGATCGGCATCACGCGCGAGACGGATCGTCACGCCGGTGGCCGCGGCATGCTTCACGACGTTTGTGAGCGCCTCCTGGACGACCCGGAACAGCGCGATTTCGATGTCGACGCCGAATCGTTCGCTCTCATCGACGCCGACGACGACGAACTCGATCGCCAATCCGGACCGGGCCATGACCGCTCGCGCGTAGGAGCGAATCGCCGCGACCAGACCGAGATCGTCGAGAACTGACGGACGCAGATCGATCGCGAGATTGCGAATCTCATCGAGCGTCGCGATAGCCATGTCGCGGAGACGTCGGACATTCGCGCGGGCGTCGGCCAGATGGTCGCCACGCATCTCGTTCTCGCCGCGTTCGAGACCGATGATCAGCGCGGTCAGGGCCTGGCCGGCCTCATCGTGCAGCTCCCGCGAGATGCGCTGTCGTTCGGCCTCTTGCGCGGCGATGACCTCGGTCGCCAGGACCCGCAGCCGGTCGTTCTGCTCGGCGACGCGCGCATTCGCTTGACTGAGCGCGGTCCAGAGATCGCCGACCGCGCGAGCGACCGCGCGCGTGTCCGGATCGCCGCCGGCGCCCGATGGCAGAACCATGTCCGCGCCGTTCGACCGAAATCGGTCGATCGCGACGCGGAGATCGCGCAATGGGCGGAATGTGTACTCGATGCCCCTCCACGTCACGAGAGCACTGACCGCCAGGGCAAAGCCAATCAAGGTGAGATGCATCGCGGTCGTGATCGCGCCCGGCTGGAGGAACCGAGTCGTGATCTCGGTCGCGAGCCAGCCACCACCCATGACGCAGACGAGATTCGTCAGGAAGATTCGCCAGAAGATCGGCATGGCGCAAGCTTAGGCCGCGTCAGCGACGCGATGCGGGTGCCTTGCGAACCCGCGAACATTCGGATTGCTTTCCATGGGCATCAGGGGTATGAAACCTCGTACTTTCCCCAGTACACAGGTCGGCAGAATTACGCGAAGATTCGCCCACGCTGATGATCAGCGGGTCTCGCGTGGCGATACCCCGAGGGAGGACAGGCGAATGGACACAGTTGCACTCCGGCATGCCGTTCGGGCCGCTGTTCGCGGCGGCGATGCATCGTCAACCGTGAAGGGTGCCGATCGGGCCGCGATCGTGGCCTGGCAGCGCAAGGCTCGGGCGGCCGGCTCGCCGGCGCGACTCGTGCCACCGACGATGGCCTTCATCTGGGTAGCTCCACCCGAAGGCGTTGCCGCCCCGGCCTAGGACTTGGTTTGGCGCGGACGCGCGACTGCCCGACGTTCGGGAGCGCGTCCGCGCAACACTGACTGACGCGACCGATCTGGCGCCGTTTCGAGAGTTGCTGGCCGTGCTCCTCGCGCGCCCCGGACGTGTGCTTGCGCCGAATGGCGCGCCAAAGTGGCCGGCGTTCGTGCTTGACACGTGCCTCGTCCTTGGGGGCGATCTTGACGCCGCGGTCGAAGCGGCGGCCGCAGTCGACCTGATTGCGGCGGCAGCCGACGTGGTCGACGATCTGGTCGACGACGACTGGAACGGCCCGCCACGCGATGCGCATCGCGCCCTGAACGCGACCCTCGCTCTCACGTCCCTCGCGCAGATGCGCGCCTTCGGACTCGCCGATCGCCTCGGATCGGAACGCGCGGCGCGCATCGCCGCGATCCTGTCCGGATCGTTGACCGCGGCCGCGGCCGGCGAGGATCTCGACATTCGGCTCGAAGACGATCCGACGACTACCGAAGAAATCGCGCTGGACATGACATCCCGGAAGTCGGGCGAGCTGATATCGATGGCGTTTCAGGTTGGCGCCGCGATCGCCACCGATGACCGCGGCGTGATCGAGCAGTGTGGCGCGTTTGGTCGCCGCGTCGGGATCGTCGCGCAAGTCGTCAACGACATCGCCGGTATCGCCATCCTGGAGTCGGCGCGCGGTAGCGACCTGGCGCGGCGCAAGAAGACGCTCCCCGTCGCGTACGCGCTCCGCTGCGCCGAAGCCGAGGGCGTCTCGCCAATTCTGGCCTGGTACGGCCTGGCTGATGGGCACGCGACCGAATCGGCGGTCGCCGCCGCCATCCAGGAACTCGGCGGCCATCACTACGCCTGGGTCGTCGCCGACGCGCATCGGCGCGAGGCGCTACGCATTCTCAGCAGGTTGACACGCGCAACTGGTCGGCGCGACATCCAGCACTTGCGGCGGCTGCTCCCTGACCTGACCGGAGGAGTCGTGCGCGCGAAAGCTGACGCGTGAACGGCGCGCAGCCGTCGCGCGGGCAAGCGATGTCGGACGAACACCGCGACACCGTTTTCAATCTTCGCTCCGCGGCGTGCCGAGAATCGCCGACCAAGAATGAAGCGGAACGTTGTAGGCTGTCGGGTCAGGTTGATTGACCGATGAAACTGCGCGTGGAAAGTCCCGCGTCGATCTGGCGGCGCGCGGCTGGTAGACCGGCGATCGCGGTGATCGCGGTCTTGCTCCTTCTGGTCGCCGTCGACACCGCGTTCGAAGCCACGACGCGCCCGGCGGTGCTGGGCATTCGCGTGGCGATCGCCGATTCGTCCCCGACGCTGGCGTGGGTGGTGCCGGGAGCCGCGGCGTGGGATCAGGGAGCCCGACCCGGTGATCGCGTCGTTACGATCGAGGATCGGGCGATCGGAACCGATACATCGTCCGCGGCAATCGAATCGGCGCGCGCGTTAACGCTCCGATCGACCGATGGCGCCCTCACGCGCGTCTCGGTCGAGCAGCCGCACGCACTGGCAGGCTGGACCTACCGGCTCACATTCCTCTTGATCGCTATGGCCATCGCTGGTGTCGGCGTGGCCGTCTATGCGCTTTCGCGCCAACCGGGTATCGGGTTCATCTTCTTCGGGATGTCGTACTCAGCCGCGATGGCGCTGACGGCCGCGATCGCGACGCCGTTCGGCGTGGAGTGGGCAACCGCCGCGACGTTCTTGTCGGTGCTCACGTTCGGGTTCTTCAGCGTCCTATTCGCGATGGTATTTCCGATCGATCGCACCGCGACCGCCTGGGGACGGTCGATCGTCTTGCTCGCGGGCGCTCTCACAGCGGTCCAATTCGCATTGCGAGTCATCGCTTTTGTGACGCCGGCCTTCTATGAGTTTGGCCGGCGCACGATGTTCGGGCTCGTCGGCCTGGAATTGGTCGGCGCGGGATTCTTCGGGGTGACGGCCCTACTCAGCGCCCGTCGGCGCGGCCGCGGCCGCCGCTCCCTGAGCATCATCGTGATTGGCACGATCGCGGGTATCGCACCTCTCAGCATTCTCAGTCTGCTGCCACGCGCAATCGCCCAGGCCGAGATCGTGCCGCCAGAAGCGGCCGCGATCGGTCTCGCCTTGATTCCGCTCGTTTTCGGTGGAGCCATCTTGAGCCGACAGTTCCTGGGGATCGATCGATTGGTTCGACGCGGCACCATCGCGATCGCGGTCTGGCTCATTCTCATCGGGCTCTTCACGGTCGCGATCGAAGCCGCGCACGGTCCGTTTGATCGATTGCTCGGAGAGGGTCCCTTGTGGTCGCTCGTCGTGACGGCATTCGTGACAGCCGCGTTCTGGCCGTTGCAGTCGCGGCTCCGGTTCCAGACCGAGCGCCTGCTCTTTCGCGACGTCTACGACTACGCCGAGACGGTTCAGCGGCTTGGGGCGGATCTTTCGCGCATGACCGGCATGGAGCGCATCGCCACGTACGTTCTGAAGCAGCTCGGGCAGGTCCTCGATCTCAAGTGGGCATCGCTCTTGTTGAAAAGTGGTGACATCGTCGCCCGCTTCGAATGGAGTGCCGAGGTCGGAGGCTCCGCGCCGTCTATGGCAGCCGGGCCGGCGTCATCCGAGACCGCCGGCGGCGAATGGACGGCGCATCCAGGTCTGGAGGTACCGGACCGAAGGGTCGTCGACCTCATCAGCGAGGCAACTCCGGTGGGCTCGCTGGAACTGGGACCGAAGCGGCACGACGTGCAGCTCTCGGCAACCGACGACTCGCTTCTCGCCGCGATCGTGCCACTCATCGCGACGACGCTTCGGAACGCCCTGCTGGTGGAGCGCCTCGAACGCCAGGTCGCGGCGCTGAAAGAGCGCGAGGAGGCGCTGGAGAAGCTAGGCGAGCGTTTCCAGAAAGTGCAGGACGACGAGCGGCGGGCGCTCGCGCTCGACCTGCACGACGACGCGCTCCAGCGAACGATCACGTTGGCGCGGCAGATCGACGCCGTGACGCTGCCCGGTGTGGCTGAACTGCGGCGCGAGGCAGAAGACATCGTCGCGTCGCTCCGGGCCATCTGCTCGGGACTCTGGCCGACGGTGCTCGATGATATCGGGCTGGCGGGGGGACTCCAGCAATTGGCGAACGATTGTCGAGCGCGATCTGAATTAGAAGTCGATGTCAACCTGCCAGACGCCGGTTCCGAACGACACACCGATGAGACATCGGAAATGCGACTGGCTCTGTACCGCGTCGTACAGGAAGCGCTGAACAATACGATGAAGCACGCCAATGCCCGTCGCGCGATCGTCACGCTGGGCGGTGACCGTTCGACCGTTGTCGTCCGGGTCGAGGACGATGGGCGCGGGATCGCCGAACTCGACGAAGCATCGTCCGGCAAGCGCGCCGGCTACGGACTGCTGGGCATGCGCGCGCGTGTGCGGCCGTGGAACGGCTCGGTCGACGTTCGGCCGGGGCCGTTGGGCGGCACGGTCGTCGAAGCCAGGATCCGCTTCGATTGGTTTCGTCACACGGCCGCACCGACATGACGATACGCGTCGTGATCGTCGACGACCACCCGTCGCTGAGAGCCGGCACGCGCGCATTCTTCGGCGGCGCCTCCGACATCGAGGTCGTCGGCGAAGCAACGACCGGCGCCGAGGCCATCAGTCTGGCCACGAAGCTGGGACCCGATGTCGTCCTGCTCGATATTCAGCTACCGGACGTCAGCGGCGTCGAGGTGGCTCGTCAATTGCGCGACGCGGCGCCCCGCTCGGCCGTGATCGTGCTGACGGGACACAACACGGAGACGTACGCCACCGAATTGGCGAAGCTTCGGATCGTGGCGATTCTGGATAAGACGTCGACCGCGCGCGAGATCGTCATGGCGGTCCGCGAGGCCGCGTTCGGGCGGCGACAGATCGTTCGCCAGCGCGGCGAGGAGGATGGGCCAATCGTCGCGCTCACCGAGCGAGAACGGCAGGTCCTGACTCTCCTGGCCGGCGGCTATCGAAACAACCAGATCGGGGATGCGCTGGGTATGTCGGAACGGACCGCCGAGTTCCACGTCGGCAACGTGCTGGCCAAGCTGCACGCCAAGGGGCGCGGCGAAGCGGTCGCGATTGCGCGGCAGGAAGGGCTCCTGTAGCTCGTGCACTTCGGCGCGCCCGCGATCGACGGCGCGCGTGGATACCGAACCGAGCGGCGCTCGACTACGCGATCAGATCCGCTGGCTCGATCAGCGTGACGCCTTCGGCCGAGGCGTGCTCGCGCAGACGCCGGTCGAAGCGGCGGCCGAAGAGAACGAGTTGCGTCTCCGCGCTCACCCCGGGTACGTGCCGAACGGTTTCGCGCAGGCGATTCAGGGCCGAGAACCCGACCGGCCCGTTCGACCATTTCGCCTCTCCGACGAGCACGACGTCCTTTCCGCGCACGGCGACGACCTCTAACTCGCGACTGACCGTCGCCCGCGGCCCGGCGTCGGCCGAATCCGGAATCTTCCCCCACCAGGATCCGACATCGTCGATCGGGCTCCGCCACCGCCCTCGATCGGCCTGTGCCAGCACCCAGTCGCGGCAAATCTCCTCGAATGCCGGCCGCGACACGAAGTGGTCGAGCGTCGGCGCGACCATCTCGGCATAGGCGCGATCGGGATCGGTCGCGCGCTCGAATCGCGCCTGGCGCGGCAGAACGTAGCGGAACCAGAAGCGCAGGTACGGATCCGTGATACGCCAGACCGGTCGGCTCTTGCCGACGATCGAGGTGTGCGACTCGGCGAATCCGAGCGCAACCAGCATCTTGAGGTAGGCCGTGATATTCCCCGGCTCGTTCCCCGGGCGCACGCGACTGAGAATCTGCCCGTATTCCGTGCACCCATCGTCGATCGCGCGCAAGATCGAGAAGTAGAGTCCGGGATCGCGCAGTTCCTCGCGGACGACGAGTTCGGCCTCTTCGAAAAGCGCGGCGCCCTTCCGCGTGACTCGGTTGGCGATGTTCCACGCCAGGCCGCGCGATAGATCGAACTGACTCAGGTAGTACGGAATCCCGCCCAGCACGGCGTACGCGCGAATGCGATCCTCGGCGCTCCAGGCGGGAAAGAATAGGCTGGCATCGGCGCATTTGAGCGGTGAGAGCTTCCAGATCCCGGTGTTCCGCCCGTACATCGGCCCGTTCAGCACCTTCCGCTCGAAGAGGCGGACGTAGCTCCCGCAGATGACGAAGTAGAGCGGAATCGGCCCGGCCTCGATCTCGCGCGACCACCACCGCTGGACCACGCTTGCCAGCGAATCGTCGGCCTCGGCCGCGTACTGGTACTCGTCGATGACGAAGAGGAGCGGCTCGCGCGCGGCCAGGCGCGCGACGTAGGCGAGCGCGGCCGACCAATTCGGCAACGGTCCGGCGCGCAGAACCGGGTCGTCGGCGAATTCGGCGAGCGTGGCGGTCAGGTCGCGCAGGTGGTCGGCGGTGGTTCCCTCGGCCGCCTGGTAGACGATCGAGCGGCGCCCGGCCGCGAACGCGTCGATCAGCGCTGACTTCCCAATTCGGCGACGCCCGTACAGGATGCGAAACTGTGGCTGTCCGTTCCAACCCTCGTTCAGCCAGCGCGTCTCCGCGGCTCGATCGAGGAACGTTGCCCGCTTCATTTGCACAATCGTGATTGTGACAATCGTGATTGTCATTTGTCAACGGTTCCGGCGGCCGGTCCTCGTATATCGCGCACAATCGTGATTGTCACAATCACGATTGTGCTCGCCGAGCGTTCGGAATGCGGCGTCCGGACTGGGTCCGGTGCAAGATCATCCCTGGGGGACGCGGGTATCTTGCCCGCGGCGCGATACCCACTGTCCCAGTCGGGTCCGCGGTTCGCCAGGATGCCGGCGGGTTACCCCGCGGGAAGTGGCTCCAGGCGCGCGTTTGCCTCAACCGGGGCGCGATTCTCCTCGGCCTCCAGGATCGGCGATAGCGCCGCGATCGCGACCGCGATCTGCGCCAGATCCGGCTCGCGCGTCGTCAGTCGCTGCACGATCAGTCCGGGTGCCATCAGGGCACGGATCGCCGCGTTCGTGGCGTACCGCGCGCCGGCCCAGCGAATGAACTCGTAGGCGATTCCGGCGATCAGTGGAATCAGCAGGATCCGCGAGGCGATCCGCAATTCGATGGCCGGCCGACCCAGCAGCGAGAAGACGACGAACGAGATGATCACGACGATGATGAGGAACGTCGTCCCGCAGCGCGGGTGCTCGAGCGGGAACCGCTTCACCGACTCGGGCGTCAGCGGCGCGCCGGCCTCGTAGGCGTTGATCGTCTTGTGCTCGGCGCCGTGATACTGGAACACCCGCCGGATTTCGTCCATCTGGCCGATCAGCGCCATGTAGCCGAGGATCATCCCCAAGCGGATCACCTTCTCGACCAGGTTGCTGACGATGTCGGAGGCGATGAACTGGTCGAGCCAGCCCATCGCCAGGACCGGCACCACGAAGAACAGGCCGAGCGCGCCACCGACCGCCACGATCATGGTCGTCCACATCGCGACCTTCGGCAGGCCGCCCTCGCTGGTCGTCGCGGTATCATCCGGATCGCGCGCCGCGATGTCGGCCGCGAACATGAGCGCGCGAACGCCGAGCGCGAGTGTGTCCCAGATCATCAGGGCGCCGCGCAAGAGGGGAATGCGCGTCAGACGGCTCGTGTAGATCGCGCCGACGAGCGGCTCGCAGTGGACAATCGTCTGCCCGTTCGGCGCCCGGCACGCCACCGCGATGTTGCGGCGACCGCGCATCATCACACCCTCGATGACCGCCTGGCCGCCGTAGACGTTTGCCAGTGAGTTATCCCTACGTCGGCGAGGCGGTCTGGCGCTGCCGCATTCGCCGCATGAACCGCTCGACCTGGCCGGCGGTGTCGACGATACGCATATTACCGGTGTAGAAGGGGTGGCACTTCGAGCAAAGCTCGACGCGCAATACCGGCTTCGTCGCGTGGCTGGTGAACGATTCGCCGCAGACGCACGTGACCGCGGCCTCGTGCCACTCGGGGTGGATGCCCTTCTTCACGGAGTTATCCCGCCGCCGCGAGGACCGGCTGAGCCGCCGCATAGACGCTGACTTTCTTTTGGTCCGGCTTGCGATACCACTCGAACTTCACCTCGCCGTCGATCAGCGAATACAGCGTGTGATCCTTGCCGCAGCCAACATTCGTGCCCGGATGCACCTTCGTGCCGCGCTGTCGAATGATGATCGTACCGGCGCGCACCGCCTCGCCGCCAAATCGCTTGACGCCGAGCCGCTGAGCATTGCTGTCGCGCCCGTTTCTCGAGCTGCCGACGCCTTTCTTGTGAGCCATGTCCGCCTCCGAACTGAGTTGACGATCGTCGTACCGGCTACTCGCCGGCGACGATCTCCTTGACGACGAGCTGCGTGTAGTGCTGGCGATGGCCGGTCTTCCGGCGATATCGCGTCTTCGACTTGTACTTGAAGATGATGAGTTTCTTGCCCTTGGCGTCGGGATCGACGACCTCGGTCACGACCTTCGCGCCCGGCACAGTCGGGCGGCCGATCACGGTCGCGTCATCGTGACCGATCGCCAGCACCTGATCGAGCTCGACCGTCGCGCCGGTTTCGGACGCGCCATCGATCAAATTGACCAGAATGGTCTGTCCGACGGCGACCTTGTGCTGTTGGCCACCGGTCTGGACGACTGCGTACACGACTAAGTACCCTCCGGGGGTTCGAGTGAACTTGGCGATTATAGAGGAGCCCCGATGAGCGGACCACGCATTGCGATGATTGGCGCCGGGTCGGTCGTATTCGCCCGTGCCCTGACGAGCGACATTCTATCGTTCCCTGAACTCGCCAATGCCCAGATTCGATTGCACGACATCGATCGGCGACGTCTCGAGACGGCCGAGATGATGGTTCGATCGGTCGCGAAGACGCTCGGGGCCAACCCGACGATCGTCAGTTCGCTCGATCGCAAGGCCGCCCTGCGCGATGCCGACTACGTCATCAACTCGATCCAGGTCGGTGGCCACGACGCGACGCTGCGCGATTTCGACATTCCGAAGAAATACGGCCTGCGTCAGACGATCGCCGACACGCTCGGCATCGGCGGCATCTTCCGGGCGCTACGAACGATCCCGGTGATGCTCGACATCTGCGCCGACATGCGCGCCGAGTGTCCGGACGCGCTGCTCCTCAATTACACGAACCCGATGGTGATGCTCTGCCTGGCGGTCGAGCGCTTCGGCGGCGTGCCGGTCGTCGGTCTCTGCCACTCCGTGCAACACACCGCGCGCGTCCTGGCCGACTTCGCCGGCGTCGCGCGAGACGATGTCTGGTATCGCGTCGCCGGCATCAACCACATGAGCTGGTTCCTTGATTTCCGCCGTCGGAACGGCGAGGACCTCTACCCGCGCCTCTGGGAAGCGTTGGATGATCCGGCCCGCTTTGGCAAGGACGCGGTCCGCTTCGAGATGATGCGGCGGCTCGGCTACTTCGTCACCGAGTCGAGCGAGCATATGTCGGAGTACCTGCCGTACTTCATCAAGCGGCAGTCCGAGGTCGATCGGCTGAACATCCCGATCGACGAGTACATCCGCCGCTCCGAGCGTAATCTCAACCGGGCCGAAGAGGAGCGTGCGCGCCTCGATCGTGGCGAGGCGGTCGAGGTCAAGAAGAGCGACGAGTTCGCCGCCTACATCATTCATTCGATCGTCGCGAACAAGGACTGGTCGTTCCACGGCAACGTCCTGAATCGCGGCCTGATCGACAATCTCCCGTCTGACACCGTCGTCGAGGTGCCGATCCTCGTCAACGCCGCGGGGCTACAGCCGTGCCACGTCGGCGCGCTGCCGCCGCAGTTGGCCGGCCTCAATCGCACCAACATCGCCACGCAGCAGCTCGTCGTCGAAGCGGCGGTCACCGGCAACCGCGACCACGTCTACCACGCGGCCATGCTCGATCCGCACACATCGTCGATGCTGACGCTGGATGAGATCTGGCACATGGTCGACGACCTCATCGACGCGCACGGCTCGCTGCTGCCGAGGATGACGAGCAAGCGGCTGCAGACGTTCGTGCCGGCCGCGGCGAGGTAGCGGGCCACGGGCGGACAATTCGCCAGCCATGCAAGCGACACCGGCGAGTGACTTCAATCGTACTTCAATGAATCGCGTATCGCGATCAAACAGCTATGCCGCGCGCGAGTCCTTGGAGATGCTCGATCAACTCGCTAAAATGAGGGCAAGCCGCCCGTAGTCGCTCGATGCCTATGTGGCCACAAATCGCGGGGCCAGCGATCGCCTTGAGACGCTCATAGTCGGGGATGTGTCGGATGAGTCGCTTTGACGGTGCGGTGCGGATGCCATCATCCACTTCCTCGGAAGCGAAGCTCCCGATCTCGCGTCGCAGATTCCGAAGCGTGCCCGACACATTGCTATCGGGGAACTCGCGCGGCAACTGATCCAGATCAACCAGCACAAGAGCCTCGAACTCGTGGACCTGAACGTACGGGATGAATCCATGGCTGGGCAGGCCGGTGGCCATTGCCTTTTCGATTCGGGCGACGCGATCGTAGGCCGGCTCGCCAGCTCTCTTATCCTGGTCAGGGAATCCTCGGAGCCCGTAGAGATCGACCATCGTCGTGACATACTGGTGATCGCGGCGTCGGCCGAGGTCGTTCTTGATAGCCCCCCGCATCGTCTCGAACGAGACGACACCGCTAACAGAAGGCCTGGCCGTGAGAGTCGTCCCCTTGGCGAAAACACGATGACCTCGCAGATATGGGCCGAGCACCTGGCTGACGAAGTTCTGCTCGGTCGGGCCTTCACAAAGAACCGTGAGTTCGACCGCTCTCACCGGGGCGCGCCACCTGTCACGTTCATTTCATAGAGCGCGCCGATATCGAAGTCTTCGAGCCAAGATCCCAGGTCTTCGGCGGAAAGCTGCCTGAGGTTCGACTCCCCCGTATCCCATCTCGTCCTCGTCACGCTCGACGACGACCACGTCTCCTGGCTCGAACTCGGACAGGAGCCGTGGCGACTGCGTCGCGACGAGTACCTGCCGCTTCTCGGCCACCGCGCGAATCAATTGGCCAATCAATCCAACCGCGTTCGGATGCAGCCCTAGCTCGGGTTCGTCGATGACGATGAGCGATGGGAGCAGTTCCTCAGGCTGCAAGAGCGCGGTGATCAATGCGATCGCGCGCAGCGATCCATCGGAAAGCTGATGCGGGCCAAACTCATAGTCTGGATTGCGATCGCGCCACCGAAGCGAGATCGACCCAGGGTTTAGAGGATTCGGGGTCAGCTCGAACTCTTGTAGGTATGGAACGGCCAGCCGCACAGTCGACATGATGCGTTCGAAATGGATCGGGTGGACAGACTGCAGCATATGGAGAAATGACGCAATGTTACCGCCGTCACTCATCAGATAAGCATTGCGATCGATGTCCTGAGACGTCCGCATATGAGCGGTTGCCGATGTATCGTGGAAATGATAGACCTGTAAATCTCGCAATCTCATACGGAACACACGAGATACTGTGTGGCGAGCTGAATCGCCTTTCTCTCGCGCGTACTGGAGAAGATCGGTCTCCAGTTGCCCCACGCCGAGAAGATCTTTATACGGTCGTAGATCGTCCGTGCGCTGGAATGCAACCTCTTCTCGAGTGAATATCAACCGATCTGGCGCCGCGAAAGACAAAGACATAGCGTAATTGCTAGTCCGAGTAGTACCTTCAAAGGTGAGTTCCGCCGTCAAATCCTGAGATCGCTTTGGGCCGTAATGCAGAACTGAACTTCCACCACCCTTCCGTCCAATGTACAACTGGAGACTTCCAGATAACATGAAGCTCAGCATTTCGAAGAAGTCGACCAAGTTCGATTTGCCAGAGCCATTTGCTCCGACTAAGACAGTTAAGTCTGCGAGCTTCAGATCGAGCTGGCGGAAGGATCGGAAACCAGCGACCTTCAGATGCGTCAGTCTTTCCGGTTTTGGCATTTCCGTCCTCCTCTGTTCCGTCCGCGGAATGCAGTCGCCATACTATCGACCGCGATCGATGGTTGGCCAAACGGGAATGAGTGTGGCGCGGAGCGGGCTGCGCCGGCAGCGAGCGGCAGCCTGATCGATATTGGCATTGGCTCCACGATGGGCTTGCCCCAACCCGCGCCGCGCTGGGTCAGACGTACTGCCGCAGAAATCGCCCCGCCAAGGCCAGGCCTTCGAGCGTCGTCGGAACGTCCTCGCGCCAGCCGTACGTGTCGTCCTCGTGCTCGACCGCCAGGACGCCGTCGTAGCCAATCTCCCGCAGCGTGCCGATGTAGCGACCCCAGTCGACGACGCCGCGCCCGGGGAGGGTGTAGCGCCACCAGCCGGTTTCGCCGCCGATCGCGCGTTGGCCGAAATCCGGCGCCATGATGCCACCGTCATAGAGGCCTTCCGAGAGAAGTTCGGTGTCCTTGGCGTGGGCGTAGTAGACGCGGTCGCCGAACTCCCGCAGCGCGCGCAGGTAGTCGATGCCGAGCACGACCAGGTGCGAGGGGTCGAAGCAGAGCCCGAGCGCCGGCGACGGAACCGCCTCGAAAAGTCGCCGCCAGTTGCGCGGCGACACGGCGAAGTTGTTGCCGCGGCCGTGCCAGTGCTCGATCACGAGCTTCACTCCGCGCTCCTCGGCCCGTTTGGCGACCGGCGTCAGTCCGAGCCGCGCGTACTCGAGTGTCTCGTCGTCGCTCGCGCCAGCCGGTCGGGCGTGCAGGATCTGGATGAGCTCGTGCCCGGTGTCGGCGAGGACCTCGATGCGCGCGATCGCGGACGCGACATTTCGCGCGCGCTCGGCCGGGTCGGCGATGAACAGCTGCGGCATACCGCCGCCGGACGCGACCTCGAGCCTATGCTGTCGAGCAACGGCTGCGCCATCGGACCGATTCGTCGGCGTATCGATCGCGCCGTACCCGTTCGCGACCGCCCAACGACAGAGCTCCGCGAAATCCGCCCGCGACCCGAGAACCCCGGCCAGCACGATGCCCAGTTTCATGTCGTCATTCTCTCCATCGAACGCGCTTCGTCGGACCACAAATGCCGATCGTCGATGCCGGATCGTATCAGCGTGCGATAATGGCGCGTGGCTGCGAAGGATCGTGGGTCAACGATCCGAAGTATTGGGGCGACCGATGAGCGTCGCGAACACGTCGGTCATCACAATCGAACCGGGCAAGCGCGGCGGTAAGCCGTGCGTTCGCGGTATGCGGATCACGGTCTATGACGTGCTGTCGTACCTGACCGCGGGAATGCAGCCTCGGGAAATCCTTGAGGAATTCCCGTACTTGACGGCGGACGATATTCAAGCCTGTCTCGCCTACGCGGCCGATCGCGAGCGGCTTACGCTGGTGAGCCGCTGAGGGTCCAGCCGGGCGACCGCTGATAGCATAGGCACACGAGGTGAGTGGATGCGCCAGGTCGTGATCTATCCGGGCGAGGATGGATTGTGGATTGCCGAGTGTCCGAGCCTTCCTGGGTGCGTCAGTCAAGGCACAACGCGCGACGAAGCGATCGAGAATATTCGGGAGGCCATCCGTGGATACATTTTGGCCCTCGAACAAGACCACATCGCAGTTCCCGCGGAGCGATTTGAGACATCCGGCGCAGAAGCTACGGCTTGAAGGTCAGCCCCATCACCCGACCGCCGAGGTCGATCAGGGTCGCGCGCGCCGAACCGACATCCCGCGTCGCGCGGCTGGAATCGATCGTATCGGCCAGTTCGCGCAGCGTCTGGATCGCGGCTGGCGTGGCGAGGTCGTCCTCCAACGCGTTGATGAAGCGCGATCGATAGGACGAGGCGTCGAACTCGGGCTTCCCGGCCGCGCTATCGGTCCCGGTCGCGGCGGCCGCGATCGCGCGCGCCCAGCCGATCGCCTCGGCGAACTCGGGCTCCCTCCAGTCCCACACCTGGCGATAGTGATGGCTGGATAGATAGAGGCGCATGGCGTCGGACGAGGCGCGTCCGAGCACCTCTCGCGCCATCACGAGGTTGCCCAGTGATTTCGACATCTTGACGCCGTCGAGTTGCACCATCGCGGTGTGCATCCAGCAGCGCACGAACGGCTTGACGCCGCTGTAGTGCTCGGTCTGGGAGATTTCGCACGAATGGTGGGGAAAGAGCAAATCGGAGCCGCCGCCGTGGATATCGACGATGTCGCCCAGGTAGTGCGTCGACATCGCGCTGCATTCGATGTGCCAGCCGGGTCGACCGGGGCCCCAGGGGCTCTCCCAGGTCGGTTCTCCGGGCTGGGCAGCCTGCCAGAGCACGAAATCGAGCGGATCGCGCTTCTTGGGGTCGTCCGGGAAGTTGCCGCGCTCGTTGGCGATCGCCAGCGCCTCGTCGTAGCCAAGGCCGGCCAGCTGTCCGAACTCGGGATCCTTGCGGGCCTCGAAGTAGACGCTGCCATCCTTCACGTAGGCGTAGCCCTTGCTGATTAGTCCGGTCGCGATCCGGAGGATGCCCGGCACTTCCTGGGTTGCGAGTGGGTAGTGATCGGGCGCCATCCAATTGAGGGCATCCATGTCCTGCCGAAACCGGGCCGTCTCGCTCTGGCCGAGCTCGAGCCAGGTCATCCCCACGAGTTTCGCCTTGCGCAGGATGTCGTCGTCGATGTCGGTCACGTTCTGGACGTAGGTGACACGCACGCCTTGATAGCGCAGGTAGCGAATCAGCACGTCGAACGAGATGTAGGTGAAGGCATGTCCGGCGTGGGTCGTGTCGTACGGCGTAACGCCGCAGACGTACATGCCGACGTGGCCGTCGCGTGGCTTGAACTCCTCTTTACGAAGCCCAAAACTGTTGGTCAGGTGCATGCGGGACGGCCCTCCGGCGCGCGCGTCACTATTCAATGGTTAGTCGATAGCGGCGGCGGGCGCGATTCTAGCATTGGGTCGCGGCGGTGTCGGCCAGGCTGGGCCGCGTCGCGAACGGATTGTTTCAGCCTCAGGCGACATCGCCCGACCGCTTTTCAATGGTCCGCGAGAAATCGATCGGTTGACCTACTTCGCGGTTGAAGATCGCGGTCACCTTGGTGTTGGCGGCGACCAGATCCTCCGAGTTCGATTCGAATCGCCACCGGAGGGTGATGTCGAGTTCGAACTGCCGGTTTCCGATCTGAGGTCGCTGATTGACGATGTGCTTGATCATCCGGCCAGGACTGACCGAGATCTCGCAAGGTTTCAAAGGCTTTGCGAAGTGCTCGACATCGATCAGTTGTTTGAACTCGAAACCGCAATCGAGAATCGCCGCGATCCAGCCGAAACGCCGGATCGGTTCGTGCGACCGGATCTTGCACGCGATGCCGCTGACACTTGGAAGCTACAGCAAGTACGCAATTGGATTGCGACCCAATCGAAGGCAGCATCGGGTCAAGCGCTGCGCCACGGTCAAGGCGCGATCGATTCGCCAAGGTGATTTCGGCTCTGGTGTCGTAGGTCGCTGAGCGCCAGCGGTCCGCGCCTTCGCATGTGCCTGCTCGCGATGCCTCATCTAGACTCCGCGCCGTGGACGACCTCGCCCTCTTCTTCCACGCCGACAGCTACGAGCACGACACCGGTTCGCATCCCGAGCGCGCGGCGCGCCTGCGCGCGATCGAGCAAGCTGGCCGCGATGATGGACTGTTCGATCTCGCTTCGCTCCGTGCGTTCGAGTCAGCCACGGTCGACGAGATCGCGCTCGTCCACGATCGCCGCTACATCGAGTCGATCGCGGAGGTGTCGCGTCGCGGCGGCGGGCAACTCGACATCGACACGGCGCTGTCGGCCGGTTCGTATCACGCCGCGACGCGCGCGGCTGGTGGCGCCATCGCCGCGGCCGACGCCGTTCTCACGGGCACGGCGCGGCAGGCGTTCGCGCTCGGTCGTCCGCCGGGGCACCACGCTCGTCCCGGCGCGGCGATGGGCTTCTGCCTCTTCAACAACGTCGCCATCGCGGCACAACACGCCCGAACCTCACGTGGCGTCGATCGCGTCGCGATCGTCGATATCGACGTCCACCACGGCAACGGCACCCAGGAGAGCTTCTGGGAGGATCCGAGCGTCCTCTTCATTTCAACGCACCAGTACCCGTTCTATCCCGGCTCAGGCGCGATCGGCGAAATCGGCGGTGACGCCGGTGCGCGTGCCACGATCAACATCCCGCTTCCGGCCGGACACGGCGACGCCACGTACCTCGCCGCGATCGACCGGGTCGCGATTCCGGCGCTGGAACGGTTTCGACCGGACCTACTGCTCGTCTCGGCCGGGTTCGATGCCCACTGGGCGGATCCGCTCGCGTCGATGCACGTGACGACCAGCGGTCACGTCGCGATGATCGAGCGACTCTCGTCCGCCGCGAACGCCCTGTGCGGCGGTCGGCTCGCCCTCGTCCTCGAAGGCGGCTACAACCTGGAAGCGCTCGCGTTCGGCGTCATCGCGGTCAGCCGATCGCTTTTGGGTGTCCCGTGGAGCGATCCGCTCGGACCACCGCCACGCTCCTTCCCGATTCGGTCGGTCGATCCGATCCTGGACGCGGTGCGCGCGGCGCACGGCCTGGCGTGACGCGGCCGGCCGTTCCGCCGGACGCCACGGTGGATGGGTCGGACGATCGCCGAGCGCCCATCGCGGCGCTGACTTTCGCCCTCGCGGTCGCGGCCGCGCTCCGGCTGTTCGACCTCGATCGACTCCCCGGCGGTCTCCACTTCGATCTCGGCGCCAACCTGCTCGATGTCGCCGACATTCTGGACCGAGGCACACGGTCCGTCTATTTCACGCGCAACAACGGACGCGAGCCACTCATCGTTTATATGCAGGCGGTCAGCGCAGCCGCGATCGGCCTGACTCCGTTCGCGGCCTGACTCGTCACGGCGCTCCTTGGCATCCTCTCGGTCGCGGCGACAGCCTATGCCGCGCGCCAGATTCTGCTGATCGCCCGCCCGACTGGCAGCCGCCTCATCGGTCACGCCTCGTGTGCCGCGGCGATGGTCGTCGCGACGCTGTAGTGGGGGACGCATTTCGACCGCTTTGGATTACGCACCGCCGCGATTCCATTCTTCCTCGCGCTTGCGATGGGTTTCGCCGCGCGGACGATCGGAGAGATCCGTCGCGGCGAGAGCCGGTACCTCGCGTCGGCGATCATCTCCGGCGCCACGCTCGGATTGGCACTCGATAGCTACACCGGCGCGCGCCTGGCGCCGATCGCCCTTGTGGCCTCATTCGTATTGGCGTGGACGCTCGATCGCCGTCGCGCCTACGTCGTCGCGCTCGCGGCGCTGATTCTGGCGAGCGTCGTGACGGTAAGCCCGCTTGCGCTTCACTTCGCCGGCCATCCCGGCGATCTCACGACACACACCTGGGACACGTCGTTTCTCAATCCGGCCAATCCGGGTGGCGGGACGATCTCGGCGGCCGCGCGGGGTGTGACGGCGACGGTCGTCTCGTTCGTCTGGCGCGGCGATCCGAATGCCGGCGAAAACCTCCCCGGCCGTGCCCTGCTCGATCCACTCGGGGCGCTGGGCCTCCTCGTGGGAATCGTCGCGACGATCGCCTCGCTGGGTCGCCAGCGGCGCAGGAAGTCGGGCGCGTGGCTCGCGGCTGGCTTCGTTGCGATCTGGTTCGCCGTGATGACGTTCCCGATGGCTCTTGCCTTACCGGTTCCGGCATTCGTCCGGATCAGCGGCGCGATCGTGCCACTGACGATCATCGTGGGCGCCGGCTGGGCGACACTGGCGCGACGTGTTGCCCCGTCGAGTATGACTGTCGGCATCGTGCTCCTGGGTCTCGGCAGCGCCACCTGGACCGCCTACGACTATTTCATCGTCTGGGGAAACACGTACGCCTATCGCGGCGCGATGGTGGACAAGGCTGAGGCCGCGGCCGTGGCCGTATCGGCGCCGGAGACGCGCGTGTTCCTCGCGCCGCTCTGGGCGCGAGACTTCGGCGTCGAGTTTCTCGCGCGGAGACGTCCCCCGGAGACGTTTGCGACCGGGGCCGGCGCGATCGTGCCGACCGGCGCCGGTAGCGCCCTCTACCTCTTCCCGGGGGAGGACAGCGCGGCGGCCGATCGCATCGGCGCGCTTCTGCCCGGGCCGACGAAGCCAGAACCCATTCTGACCGCGCGCGATCCTTCCGCTCCGCTCCTCTGGATATTGCGGCTCGCCACTATCCCCGCGACCCCGACACCACGCTGGACGCTTGAGAACGGTATCGGTCTGCTCGATGCGACCCTCGATCGCTCGGGCGTCGCCCCTGAGGCAACGACCCGGTGGCTGGCCGTTCGGCGGCCGACCGTCGAGTACACCATCTTCGTGCAGGCGCGCATCGGCGACCGAGTCGTGGGGCAGCGCGATGGCCCACCGCTCGACGGTTCCGTCCCGACGACGCGCTGGCAAACGGGCGACATCGCGATCGATCGTCGCCGAATCGAACCGAGGCCAGGCGAGAGCCTCGCCGGCGCGAAGGTCTACGTCGGAATGTACGAAAGCACAAGCGGGCGTCGGTCGCGCGCTCTCGATGTCGGCGGCGCGCCGTCGACGACCGACGAAATCGTATTGGAATAGTGGCCTCGCGTCGCGCGGATGATTCGCCGGCGCGGCGCTTGGCGTTGCCGATTACAGGTACTCGTCGCCCGGCGCCAGCGCGCCGCGGGTCGGTTCGAGCAAGCGATGGAGATGGGCCAGGATTGACTCGCGTGTGTGTCCGTTGGCAGCCTCGATGCGCGTGATCGTGGCGAACGCCGGCGTCGGAACACCCCAGTCCCAGGAGATGAGGCCAATCGGATCGCCCGCCGGCGTCGGCGGTAGTGCCGGCCGTGGTTTGCCCCAGATGACGAGTGCCGAACCGCGCAGATCGTAGACGCCGCCGCGGGCAAGGCTTGCCTCGGCGGCGCGAGCGCAGGCGCGCTTGAGCGCACGACGATTGATGACGATCCGTTCGTCGGTCGCCTGTCCGGTCACGCGGCCTATTGTGCCGCAATCGGGGAACACGTCGGGTCAAGCTGGAGATGGCCGCGTCGGCTGAAAGGCTGTCGGATGATGTGGCGAGGTGAACCTGACAGGTGTATAGTCGCTTCATCCGTCCGTTGCGGGCGGGTTTCTTTTTGACCCGTCAGGCACCGGAGGAGGCAGACACTCGATGCACGTGGCTCTGCGCGATGGAGAGACGCAAGAGGCTCTCCTCGGGCGCTTTACCAAGGGCGTTCAGCGTAGCGGAATCCTGAAAGAAGCGCGCGAGCACCGCTACTTCGTTCCGAAGCCGGAGAAACTGCGCATCGCCGCGCGCAAGGCCGCGCGCAAGGCCGCGCGCCGCGCCGCCCGCGCTGCCGCTCGGGCCGCCCGCAGCCGCTAAGGCGCCGAACCTGGCCACGAACATCCGCGCCGGCCTCGTCGGGGCCGGCTGGATGGGCCACGTTCACGCGCGATCGTGGACGGCCAACGCGCCGCGAGGACACATTACCGCCGTCTTCGACGTGTCCGAGGAGCGCGCTCGCGCACTGTCAGACCAGCACACCGGTGGCAAGGCGCGCGTGTACCGCGATCTTGGCAGCCTGCTGGCCGATCCCGAGATCGACGCCATCGATATCTGTCTGCCGCACCACCTTCACGCCGACGCGGTCGTCCGCGCGGCCAATGCCGGCAAGCACGTCATGTGCGAGAAGCCGATCTGCCTCACATTCGACGAATTGAAGTTGATCCGGCGCGCGATCGACGATGCCGGCGTCACGTTCGTCGCCGCGCACAATAACCTCTTCGCGCTTCCGCTCATCGAGGCGCGCCGAATGATCGGTGAGGGCGTCCTCGGACGACTCCACCACATCCGATCGAACGAGGTGGGGCGAAACAGTTCGATGCGAACGCGTCATGCGCCGGTTCGCCTCGCTGCCGGGGAGAGCACCTTCGCCTGGAGGCTCGATCCGGCCCGAATGGGCGGCGCCGAACTCCTCGATACCGGCTGGCACGGCGCCTATCGCATGCTCGCCCTCGCGGCGGCGGCGAACGACGAACAGGAAGATCGGCCGGTCGAGGTCGTGGCGTTGCTGAGCAACTACTACATGACCGAGCTCCTGCCGGGCGAAGACACCGCCTCGGTGCTGGTGCGTTTCGCTTCCGGCGCTCAGGGTGTGCTGGTCACCAGTTGGGCCTTCGGCGGACCCATGCCGAACTGGCAGTTCGAGGTCGCTGGTCAGCACGGCACACTCGCCGGCAATGTGACGAGCCTCGTTCACGCCGCCCACGGTTGGGCGAGTGCCGCCGAGCGAAGTTGGGACACCGTCCACGGCGAAACGTACGTCCGCGAGGTCACGCATTTCCTGGATGTCCTGCTCGACGGTGCGACATCGCGGGCAAGCTGGCATCACGCCGCGCGCACGCTGCAGGTGATTCGCGGCGCCTACCGATCGGCCGAGGAGCGACGGATCATTCCTCTGCCAGAGGATCCGACCAGCCTCTGACAGCCGGCGCACCGTCGCCCCCGGCAAGCCGTCTTGCTCGACAACACCCGGTGCTTCGTTGCCGGAAAGACATTCGTCAACGTCGTCGATAAGTCGCGATGGCTCTAAACGCGGGACGCGGTGGTCCCAGATGGGATCTCAATCAGAGGTAATCCGCGAGCCTCTATCTCGACGGACGACAACCACCGTGTTTCTGTAATACGATCACGCCCCCGCCGCCATATGGCCGCATACATTGCGTGGCACTCAGGAGTTCTGTGGGATGTCTCGAATAGAGATGGCTAGCCAGGCCGTGATGCGCGGGTTATCGACTGGGCTTTGGACCCACCCGCGATTCGTGGCGCTCTGGGCTGCACAGACGATCTCACACATGGGTACTCACGTCGGCGCGCTGGCGTTGACGCTCACGGCCATCCTTATCCTGAACGCTACGCCGGCGCAGATGGGTGTGCTCGGAGCAGCCCGGTTTCTTCCGCAACTATTCGTGTCCCTATTCGCCGGTGCGCTGGTCGATCGGCTGCCTCGACGTCCAATCATGATTGCTGCGGACCTCGCGCGGGCAGCGCTGCTGCTTTCGATTCCAGTCGCGGCTGCTTGACAGGTATTGCGAATCGAACACCTCTTCGTCATCGCCTTTCTCGCCGGAATCGGCACGAATTTCTATAACGTCGCGCAATCATCGTTCGTCCCCATCCTCGTCGGGCGGCCACAGCTCGTCGAGGCGAATAGCAAGCTTCAGGTGAGCTACTCCGCCACCCAGATCGTCGGCCCGAGTGCGGGAGGAGCCCTCGTTCAAGCCTTTACTGGACCCTTGGTCGTTCTGGTTGACGCAATTTCCTTCCTTGCATCAGCGATCCTCCTGTGGGTCGGGGTTCGGGTCGCGGAGCCCGAGAACGCTTCCCACGCGCGACGCTCGCTTTGGGTCGAGATCCGAGAGGGACTCGAATGGGTGATGCGCGACAAACTTCTGCGCGTGTTCGCCGTGACGACCGCGCTTCTCTCGTTCTTCACTGAAATGATGATGGTTCTCTTCGCGATCTACGCGGTGCGCGAGTTGGGCTTACGGCCAGCGCTACTCGGCCTAACGCTCACCGGAATTGGGCCAGGCGCGTTGCTCGGCGCGACGCTCGCCGGGCGGATCTCGCGGCGTTATGGCCTGGGACTTACGGTCATCGCGGCGGCCGCGCTCGGGACCCTGGCGCAGGCCGTGGTACCGCTTGCGTATGGGGAACCGGAAGTTCTCGTGCCGTTGCTCTTTGTCGGGCAGTTCCTCTTCGGCGTCGCCACGGTGATCTATGTCGTCAACCAGGTGAGTCTCCGGCAGGCAATCACGCCAGACCGTCTCCAGGGGAGGGTGGGCGCCAGTCAACAACTTCTCAATGGTGCCGCGCTGCCGCTCGGATCGGCCGTCGGCGGCATTCTTGGAGAGGCGTTGGGGCTGCGAACTACCCTCGCCATCGCTGTCGTTGGTCTATTGAGCGGCCCCGTTCTCCTACTCTTCTCCCCCGTGAGAACACTCCGCGAGCCGCCGACAACGCCAGCCCAAGAGTCGACATAGGTTTCGGCCACCGAGACGCCTCGTCAGTTCTCACGGGCAGGTCCCGAGCGACGAAGTGTCCCGGCTCGCCTTCGCTTGACAGCGCGGGTCATTGCTGACTCTCTATGCTTCTGTTGCCATCACAGATTGACACTGGTTCAAAGACGAACATATGATCTGATGCGCCAGGTCTGCCATCGGCGAAACCCACCGTTCGGTCCCGGGGTGATATTGCGGCGGCCAGGGAGAACACATTATTCACGAGCCGCTCGCCACCAACGATCTGCGGCGCCAAAGACGAGATCCTCCGCCCAATTGGTCAACGGCCAGTCGAACCTCCTGAGCGAAATCGAGGACTCGATGTGAGACTATGCCTCGTAAGGGGAGGTCGTGTCCCCGGATGTGTGTAGAAGCGGAGGCCGTTGACAGACGGCCACCGCGCGGTTCTCATTGGGATGCTTGATTTCGCCAAGAGGAGAACCGACACGATGACCGACACGCTC
>SCUE01000001.1 GCA_004297775.1 Chloroflexota bacterium
CTGAGCGTGTCGGTCATCGTGTCGGTTCTCCTCTTGGCGAAATCAAGCATCCCAATGAGAACCGCGCGGTGGCCGTCTGTCAACGGCCTCCGCTTCTACACACATCCGGGGACACGACCCTTGCTAGTTCCTAAGTACAATCGGATACTGGAATCCCAGGTATCCGAACAATTGCATTTCATATGACTTCTCCGGAGATTAGGTGGAGATTGGTCGGTACCGTACGATAGCCTTGCCGTGGCCGCACCTTGATTCGCCGCCGGTTCGAGCGAGATCAGCGCATGGAACCGCGTCGGAGGCATGTGGTGAGAATGGGAATTGGCAATCGCGGAAAGATCGGACTGGGCATTGGCGCCGTTCTGGTGATCGCCGCCGTGGGCTGGTTCGGGTCTAGACCAGGAGACGCCGACGCGCAGAGTCGATGTCGGCAGCACGTACCAGCGATCGGCACACCAATTAGCAATCCGGGGCACCCGATCCCGCGCAATTTCGATCCCTGCACCAACCGAGTTACGATGACCGACGACGCCAGAAAACCGTCCGGGGCTGCGCGTATTACTCGAGACCAGGCGGAGCGGGTCGGCATCGGGGCAGCCGTTGCTCACAAGGTCCGTGCGTATTTGACCACCTACGCTGATGCGCTTCGCGCTGTCGGGGAGCAAGGCGAAGATGTTGACGTCTACTCCGATCGTGAAGTCTGGCTCGTCGTAGCCAAGACCGAGCCGGGCCAGGGGCCACGGCCATCACTCCCTCCGTACGCGCCGACGCCGGATCCTGCGAGCCGCAAATGGCACTATGTGATCGTGGACGCGACGATCGGCGATTCACTGATGCTGGGAGCTCGGTCCGGCCCAAATGCGCCTGACTGGCCGATCGGCGTTCCGCCCGACACGCCAGAAGATTTGGCGCGTGACGTCGCTCGGGCCGAAGCCCGGCTCCGCGGAAGGCCGTAGCGAGCGAATAGTTCATCACCCCCCGGCCACGCGCACCTTCAAGAGGTTAGGTGCGTCGTGAAGCAGGCAATCCGCGTCGCCGGAGGCGTCCCGTCTGCATTCATCATCCGTGCGCGGCGACTTGTTCTCCCGCCAGCAGCGCTTCGCGTGCCATTACGATGGCCTCGGCGATTGCCTCAGCGGAAACCTTTCCGCGCCAACTCCTGGAAATGGTGTCCCAGGACTCGCCGTGGGCCACCTGCTCCAGAACATCGCCGACCAGGATGCGCGTGCCCTTGAAGGTCAACTGCCCGTGGCAAATGCGCGGGTCGGCGACGACGTGGTTTCCCATCGCCCGCCATTCTACTCCCCGTGCGTCATCGTGAACGCGCGGCACGGAACCGTATTGGTCGCACGCGTTAACCGGTCGCTTGTTCCGCCAGCCTCCGACCGCTAGCCTCATGCCCTCGTGGACACGCTGCTGCTGTTCGTCCGGCACGCGCAGACGGACGACAACGTCGGGTCGAGACTCTCCGGCTGGACCGATTCGGCGCTCAGCGCGCTCGGAGAATCCCAAACCCTGTACCTGGCCGAGCACTTTCAGCGGTCGCACGAGGTCGCGGCGCTCTACAGCAGCACGCTGACGAGGGCGCTGCGCACCGCGGAGGCGATCGGTCGCCTGATCGGCGAGGTACCGCGCCAGCGCGAGGATCTCCGCGAAATGCACTTCGGCCGTTTCGAAGGCTGGCCGCTCGAGCGCGTCGAAGCCGAGCATCCCGAAATCCTCAAGGCCGAGGATGATCTCGCCCGTGAGTTCGCCTGGCCCGAAGGCGAATCACGCCAGACGTTCCGCGGCCGGGTTCGTAGCGCGATCGACGACATTTCGCGCGCCCATGCGGGACAATCGGTCGCGATCGTCACGCACGGCGGCGTCATCTCGTACTTCCTGACGATCTTGCACAACCAGTCGGTCGTAAACTGGCGAGACTGGTATGTGCCGAATGCCAGTCTCAGCGAGGTCGTCTGGGACCCCGATCTCGGGCGCGGTACGCTGGTTCGACACGGGTTCGACGATCATCTGGCGCCGCTCCGGGCAGTCGCCGCGCCGTAGTCAGCGGCCGGCCGAAACGCGTCCATTCAGCGCCGCCGTAGTCAACGCCTGGCCAGGGCGGGCGAGACGCCCGCGCTTCCAAGGGCGACGACGGCGTCAGCGGCCGGCCGGAACTCGTACTTTCAGCGCCATCGGGATCGCCTCCACCAATAGTGGCGACGCGAGCGACGTGATCTCTCCATCGAGGCAGAGCGTCATCGGTTGTTCGGCTTCGACTTTCACGCGCGAGCCGTGCGCCTGCCAGATCTCCGGCAGCCCGACGTGCTTTCCGAGGTAGACGAGCGGATACTTGACCACCAGATTGGCGCGCGACGTCGCGCGGACGACGCAGACGTCGAGCTCGCCGTCATCGAGTCTGGCCGCCGGATTGATGCGCATCCCGCCGCCGTAGGTCGGAGTGTTGGTGATCGCGACCAGCATCGCGTCGCCATCGAAGACACGGTCTCCAACGATCACGCGACACCAACGCGGCCGGTAGCCGAGTAGGCCGCGCAGTCCGCCGTACGTGTATTTCAGCGGGCCGGTCAGCCAGGGAACATCGCGAAGCGCCTGGAGCGCGATCAGATCGAGGCCGAGTCCGGCCACGCAGGCGAAACGTCGCGTTTCGCCGCTGGTGAGATCGGTCGCCTGAGCGAGATCGACCGTCCGGTCGAATCCATCGACGATCACTCTGGCGGCCGCGCGCGCATCGATCGGGATGCCGAGGCCGCGCGCGAAATCGTTGCCGGTCCCGGCCGGAATCACCGCCATCGGCGTGTCCGCGTGGACCATGACTTGCGCCGCGGCCGTCGACGTGCCGTCGCCGCCGCACATGGCGACCAAACCCACGTCGCGATCGTCGCTCGCCTCCAGCGCGAGGCGCCGCAGATCGGCGAGATCGCGGCTCATCGCGACGTCGGCGCGGAGTCCGGCACGTTCGAGAATCGGCATCACTCGCTGAAGCGCGCGAGTGGACTGACCGCCGCGAGCGGCCGGATTCAGGATGATCCGGATGCGCGTCACGCCACGTCGCTTTCAATCGTCAGCGGCAACGACGGCTGGGCCTCGGCGGCCGAAACGAGGCGACCGGCGCGCACGCCGAGCAGACGCAGCGGTCGGGTGCGATCCCAGTGGAGACGCATGAGGTTCGCCGCGACGGTCGCCACAGTGGTCGCGGCGTTGGACGGAATGCTGAGCCGGCTCTGACGAGTCAGCGTTTGCCAGTTGCCATACCGGATCTTGATCGCGACCTCGCCGGCGAGCAGGTTCTCCTTCCGCAGACGCTCGGAAATCTCGTCGGCCTGCTCCTGGATCTCGCGCCAGAGGCGCCGACGATCGGCCGTATCTTCGCTGAACGTCCGCTCGGCGCTGACCGACTTCGCGACCCGCTCTTCACTCAACGTCGCGTCGGCCTCACCGTGTGACGCCCGATGCAAGTACGTTCCGTACGCCTGACCGTGCGACGCGATGAGTTCGACCAGTGTCCGACTCGCCAGCGCCCCGATCGTGTCGATTCCGGCGGCGAGCAGGCGCCGCTCGGACTTCGGACCGACGCCGACGAGCGCGCGGATCGGCAGCGGGTTCAGAAACGCGGCCTCGGTCCCCGGCGGAACGACGCGCAGGTGCGTCGGATCTGACTTCGCCGATTCGCTGGCGATCTTGCCGACCAGTGGTGAGGTCGCGATGCCGAGCGTGATCGACAGCCGCAATTCGGCGAGGACACGCTCGCGGAGCGCGGTCGCGGCGGTCGGATCGAACCCACGATGGCGCCAGTCGCACGCGGCCTCGTCGATCGAGTTCTGCTGAACGAGCGGACTCTCTTCGCGTAGCAGGGCCATCAGTCGGCGCGAGTGCGCGACGTACAGTTCGTGGCGCGGCGGAAGGAACACGGCGTCCGGCGCGCGACGCAGTGCCATCGCCGCGCTCATCGCGCTGTTGATACCGAGTCGCCGCGCAGCGTCATTCGCGGTCGTGACGACCGCGCGCGGCGCCTCCCGCGGATCCTGCGAGATGATGACCGGCCGAGGATCGTCCGCCAGACCCGGCTGCTCGATCGCCTCGACGCTGAAGAAGAAGCGATCAGCGTCGACGTACAGAATGCACGCCGGCGACTCACTCGTGCCTGCCACGTTGAGGGATTCTACCGGGCCGCGCGCTGGCGCTCCGCGAGGCTGTAGTAGAGTCTGCGTCGTTTGGGGGAGGACTCGTGACAGTTAGTCAGCCGCGTGCAATGCGTTCCGACATCATCAAGCGCGGTTTCGAGAAGGCGCCACACCGTTCGCTGCTGCGCGCCACCGGCGTCATCCAGAACGAGGACGATTTCAAGAAGCCGTTCATCGCGGTCGTCAATAGTTATGTCGATATCATCCCCGGCCACGCCCACCTCCAGGAAGTCGGCAAGGTCGTAAAGCAGGCGATTCGCGCCGCTGGCGGCATCCCGTTCGAGTTCAACACGATTGGCGTCGACGACGGCATCGCGATGGGGCACGTCGGCATGAAGTACTCTTTGCCGAGCCGCGAGTTGATCGCCGACTGCGTCGAAACGATGGTCGCGGCGCACGCGTTCGACGGCATGATCTGTATCCCGAACTGCGACAAGATCGTGCCGGGCATGCTGATGGCGACGATGCGGCTCGATGTCCCAACGATCTTCTGCTCCGGCGGTCCAATGGCCGCCGGGCGACTCTCGAACGGCAAGAAGGCCGACCTCATCACGGTCTTCGAGGCGGTCGGCGGATACGCCTCGGGTCGGGTCACCGACGAGCAGCTTCTGGAACTTGAGATGAAGGCGTGCCCGAGTTGCGGCTCCTGCTCCGGCATGTTCACCGCCAACTCGATGAACTGCCTCTGCGAAGCGCTCGGAATGGCGCTCCCCGGCAACGGGACGATCCTGGCCCGAACGCCCGAGCGCGACGCCCACTACGAACGATCGGCCCGGCGTCTGCTCGATTTGATCGACCGGGACATCCGCCCGAGTTCGATCGTCACCGCCGAGGCGATCGACAACTCCTTCGCACTCGACATGGCGATGGGTGGCTCGACGAACACCGTCCTCCACACGCTGGCGCTTCTGAACGAGGGCGGCATCCCCTACGAATTGGGGCGACTGAACGAGGTCGCCGAGCGCGTGCCGTACATCTGCAAGGTCTCGCCAGCCTCGCCGAACGTACATATCGAGGATGTCCACCGCGCCGGTGGCATCAGCGCAATCCTGCACGAGTTGTCGCGCAGACCAGGCATCCTCCATTTGGACGCCTTGACCGTCACCGGCAAGACGCTCGGCGAGAACGTCGCCGACACGCCGGTGCTCGACACTTCGGTGATCCGCACACTCGAAGAGCCGTTCCAATCGCGCGGCGGTCTGACAGTGCTGTTCGGCAACCTCGCTCCGGACGGCGCGGTCGTCAAGTCGGGCGCGATCGATCGATCGGCCTGGAACTTCCGCGGACCGGCCCGCGTGTTCGAGAGCCAGGATGAGGCGCTGGCGGCGATCCTGAACCGAGAGGTCGAGGCTGGCGACGCGATCGTCATCCGGTACGAGGGGCCAAAGGGCGGACCCGGAATGCAGGAGATGCTGTCGCCGACTGGCGCCCTCACCGGCATGGGCCTCGGCACGTCCTGCGCGCTCATCACCGACGGCCGGTTCAGCGGCGGCAGCCGTGGGCTCTCGATCGGCCACATCTCGCCCGAAGCGGCCAGCGGTGGACCAATCGCGGCGATCCGCGACGGCGACATCATCCACGTTGATATCGAGGCTCGTCGAATCGACGTCGAGTTGAGCGATTCCGAGATCGCCGACCGCGTCGCGGAGGCGCAGCCACCGGATCGACCGCTGACGAGTCGCTGGCTGCGCCGTTACCGGGCGCTGGTCACCAGCGCCAACACTGGCGCGATCTTGGCCGACCCGGAATAGGGCCGGGAGTCATCTCATCCGGTCGGGCGTTCGCCTCGTGTCCGGTATCAACCGAACCGGGCAACTTCAGGACCGGCTATTTGTCCTGCACCACCAGCCTGTGCAACAATGACCACTGGCTGACAACAACATAGGCTGGGCCTCCCGGTGCCCGTTACCCACCGGGAATTGGAGGAGGCTGTCTAAGGACGGCCTCTTTTTGTCTGCGCGAGGAGGACATGCGTGTCGATGGACGATTTCCCAGGAAGACGGCGCGGACCCGACCAGGCCGATGTCGAGGCACAGTTGAGGCAAGCCCGCGAACAACTTACTTCGATCGTGCGCCGCGTCGCGCCCATCGCGATTGTCGCGGCGGTCGGGCTCTGGCTCGCCTCCGGCGTCTACACGATCCAGCCCGGCGAGGTCGGCATCGTGCGCCATTTCGGACGCGAGATCGCCCGCACCGGACCGGGTCTGCATTACCGGTTGCCATGGCCGGTCCAGCGGATCGACGCCGTCAATGTCGAGGCGATCCGCCGCGCCGAGATCGGCTTCCGCACCCAGGACGGCGTTCCCAAACGCGTCGCCACCGAGGCACACATGTTAACGGGCGACGAGAACATCGTCGACACCCAATTGATCGTTCAATACCGCGTCAGCGATCCCACGAAGTATCTGTTCCGGCTCGAGGATCCGGATGAGGCTCTCCGGGCCGCCACCGAAGTCGCAATGCGTAGCGCCGCCGGCAAGTCGAAGATCGACGACTTACTGACGACTGGTCGCTCCGACGTCCAGGAGGCAACCCGCATCTTCCTGCAGCGACTGCTCGATAGCTATCAGTCGGGCATCCACGTCACCGACGTAAAGCTGCAGGTGGTCGACCCGCCCGAGCAAGTCAAGGATGCCTTCCAGGAGGTCGTGCGTGCGCGCGAGGACCGCGAGCGCTTGATCAACGAATCGCGCGCTTATCGAGAGGATATCCTGCCGAAAGCACGCGGCCAAGCCCAGCAGGTCACCCGTGAGGCTGAAGGGTACAAGGAGCAACGCCGTCTGCAAGCGAATGGCGACGTGGCTCGCTTCGTAGCCGTGCTCCAGGAGTATGTCAAGTCGAAGGACGTCACCCGCGAGCGGCTCTACATCGAGACCATCGAGCGGGTGCTCGTGCGCGTCGACAAGGTCGTCCTCGATGGCGCGGCGAACGGAAACGTGCTGCCGTTCCTGCCGCTCCGCGGCCTGCAGGAGGGCGTTCGGCCGGCAGGGGCCACCCAGGTCACGCAACCGGCGCCGGCGCCGGCGCCGGTTGCGCAGCCAGCCGCGCCGGCCAAGCCCGGCCCATCGGCCCCAGCCAAGCCAGCGCCAGCCAAGCCGTAGGCAGGAGCGACAGATGAAGTTCCCACGCAGTTTGGGCGCGATCGGAGTCTTGATCGCGCTGGTGGCCATCGTCGGCCTTCGCGAGACGCTCTACGTGGTCGACGAGACGAACCAGGCGATTGTGACACAGGTCGGAGAGTACATCCGCACCGACCAGCAGCCTGGCCTCTACGTCAAGCTACCCTTCTATCAGAGCCTGACGTACTTCGATCGCCGCATCCTCGTCACCGACAACGCCCCGGCCGAGTACCTGACGCTGGACAAGAAACGCATCGTCGTCGATCCGATTACCCGCTGGCGGATTGTCGACCCGTTCACCTTCTTTATCACAGTCCGTGACGAGTCCGGCGCTCGCGCGCGGCTGGATGACATCGCCCTGTCAGCGATGCGCGAGGAGATTGCGCAGAATAACTTCATCGACGTGGTGGACAAGAAACGCGAGGCTATCGAGGAGGAAACCTCGCGCCGTTCGTTCGAGCGCGGCAAGGCCTTCGGCCTCGAGGTGATCGACGTGCGTATCCGGCGCACCGATCTACCCACCGAGGTCCAGGCGAGCGTCTTCGCGCGCATGAACGCCGAGCGCACCCAGGTCTCGCAGCGGTATCGTTCCGAGGGCGCCGAGGAGTCGGCCAAAGTTCGCGCCGAGGCCGACAAGCAGCGCACGATCTTGCTCGCCGGCGCCTACGAGGCGGCTCAGAAGCTGAATGGCGAGGGCGACGCGTTGGCAGCCGCGATCTACGCGAACGCCTTCGGTCAAGACCCCGAGTTCTACGCCTTCGTGCGCAGTCTCGAGGCGTACGAGAAGTTCCTGAACAGTGGCACCACCGTCGTGCTCTCGTCCGAGAGCGAACTACTGCGCTACCTGAGTGGCTCCCGGCCGAAGACGCCGGCGGCGACCGGACGCTAAGTTCGGGAAACCCGTGCTCAAACCGAGCACGGGTTTCCGGCTACGCCAGTCCCTCGAATAGATCCCGTTCCCGCCGCGGTCCGGGTCCAACGACACGAACAAAGCTCTCGGTCGCCCAGATGGCGCGCAGGGCCGCCGGTGGGAGCCGCGCGAAGACGCTCTGAGTACCGAACTGCGTGCGGTGCGCCAGGAGCGCGGCGCGCTTCATATCGGCATATGGCGAGATGTCGACGACGGTCGTGACCCGTTCGTCGGGGATCGCGAAGCGCTCGATGCGCTCGGCAAGATTCGGGCCGCCACCGCGCCCGTACGGCGACTCGATGCCGGCGTCCGCCATCGCCTGGGCCAGCCGCGTGAACGTTGCGCGGGTTGCGCCGGTGAAGTACAGCTTGCTCGGCGACCACGGTTCCCCCGTGTCCGGGTACGCCCGCCAGTCGCCGGCGGCGGTGAAGGCCGCGACTGTCGTCCGATGCGCCTTGATGTGGTCGGGATGGCCGTAGGTGCCGGTCGCGTCGTATGTCACGATCACGTCCGGACGCTCTTCACGAACGAGCCGAACCAACCGTCCGGCGGCTTCATCGAGCGGCGCCTGGTGAAAACTGCGCGGATCGTCGTTCGTCGGACGGCCGTCCATCCCCGAATCGCGATAGCCGAGGTGAACGGTGCGACTGATGCCAAGAATGTTGGCCGCCGAGGCCAATTCGGCCGAGCGGACATCCGCCAGGTTCTCCGGCGTCGCAAACGCCGGGTCGCTGATCTCACCACAGTCACCCAGCGTGCACGCCACGACGACCGTCCGCGATCCGAGCGCGCTGTAGTGCGCCAGAATGCCGCCCGTTCCGATCGACTCGTCGTCTGGGTGAGCGTGCACCACCATCAGCACGCGCCGTTCCGCGCCCGCCATTCAAACCCTCACGTCGCCAGATCGGCGATGCGCCGTATTCTAGGGTCGAGCGTCGCGGCGAAATCCAACCGGCTCAAGCATGTAGCCATCGGATAGATCGACCATAATTCAACCGTGGTGGGGCGCGGCGGCGGACTGAAGGAAAATCGCGCCTTGGCGTCGATCGCGGCGGCGGTCGGCGCGGATGAGTGCGCTCGCGGGCGGTTGGCGAGCGATCTCGCGCGCGACTTCGGACGTATCCGCCGGGTCGAGCGCCTGGTAATCACCGAGGTCCTGCGCCGAAAGCAAGAACCGCGCGGTTTCGCCCATCCCGAGAAGGCGCCGGCGGTACTGCTCGTGGCGCCCATCCGCGAACTGGCCACTGATGCGATCGTCACCCCTCTCTTGCTGGTTGCATGGGGCACGCTCAATCGTCCGATCGTTGCCACGGTGCGCGCCTACCTCGATGCGCAGAGAATCGCGCTGGATGGTGGGTCCGATGAGACGCCGACCGCTGTGTCCGAGAAAGAAGCGGGCGAGGGCGAGCCGCCGATGGGATCTCTCGCCAACTCGAGCGACGGTCAGACCGCCGCCGAACACGTCGTTGAACCGATCGATGCCGATGCCAGATTCGACACCGTCGCGCGGGAACTGCCACGGGAAATCGCGGCCGCGGTACCCGACCTGACTGACGAGGTCGCGATACTCGCGCTGGGCGCGGTCGCGGGCCTGGGAGACTCGGATCTCAATGGCGACGCACCGAAGAAGGATTCCGCCGCCCACCCAGAGGAATCGACCGCCGGACCCGTCTCCGACCAGGCGGCGGCTCCGCTGCCACGATCCCAACGGCGCGACAAGCGGCCGAAGCGCCGCGAACCGATGACTCCGAGCGTATCGTCGGTCAGGGCGACCGACGATACGGGCGCGATCCCAGACGCTACGACCACGCAGCGCTCCCACGCCGCGCCGACCGAAGAAACGAACAATCCTCCCTCAACGGACGCGACCGTCGCCGCGCCGGCCACGCAGCCCGCCGCGGCGGCGGGACTCAGCGCCCGCCCGTTGCGAGCGATCGGACTCGATCGATTCACCGCCTGGCTGGCGGAACTGGCCGCGCTCCCGGTCGCTGCCGCCGAGTGGTCGGTGTTGGCCGAGTTCGCACGGGCCGCGGCGGCGATCGATGGCCCGGCCGCGGCTGAACGGGTGCTGCGCGGCGAGTTGTCGCGGATCCTCGACCAACTCAATCACCTTGGCGCCGGTCAGTTCACCCTCGATGTCGCCGAGGATTGGTCGGCCGATCGCTGCCGTCGCGAAAACCTCGCCGCCGCGATCGCTCTCGCGCGCGACCTCGCGGCGCGTGTCGATGCCTACGCCCTCGAGGCCGGACGACGCGAAATTCCGGTCCGCGGCCTCGCCGAGCACCATCGCCGCCTCGGCGAGACCGCGGACGCGATTGCGCGGATCGCCGGCCGACTGGGCGAACTCCTCGATCCGAATGCGAGCGGAAGCGGCGTCGCGGCCGGCCGCAAAATCGGTGACTCGGAGTTCCGCCGGTTGGAGAAGGAGCACCGCGATCTCTGGGCACAGCACGAGGCGCTCGACCGCGAACGCGAACGGTTAGCCGACGAGGTGTCGAAGCGCGATCGCGACATTGAGCGGCTGAATGCTCAGATCGAACGGCTCGACAGCGAGAACGCCCGGCTCACGCACGAAAACCAAAGCCTCGCGGCGCGCGAGTCCCCACCCGCGCGCGGCCGGAAGGCATCCCGGGCATCCACCATTTCGGATTCCTCGGCCAGGACCGACCCAATTTCGACGGCCGATGGCGAGACCGATGGCGCGTCGGCCGAAGAGCCGACCTTGCCGCCGCTCGGACCTCCACCGTCGAACCCGCCGGTCAAGACCGTGACCGACGCGGTCGAGCGCGCCGCGGCCGAGTTTCCGGAGCGTCTCCTCTTCCTTCAGTCGGCCTATGAGTCGGCGGGCGACGCGCCGTTTGTCCGTCCGGAGGAGATCTACCGAAGTCTCTGGGCCCTTGGCAAGACGGCCGAAGCCTGGGCATCGGCTCCGCCGGGCGCGTCACTCGGCGGGGATCTTCGTCAGGAGATGGCGCGGTACGGCGTTGCCGACTTCAAGAGCCACATTTCGCAGACGGCTCAGGCGAAATGGGGCCGGAACTACACCTTCAAATACCTCGGCAAGGACGTCGTCTTCGCCGCACACGTGACGATCGGCGCGAGGTCGCCGAACACGTGCCTCTCCATCCACGTCCATCCCGATCGCGAGCTGCGCGTCATCGTCGTCGGCTACGTCGGGCGCCACCTGAAGAACACGAAGTCGTAGCCCCGCCTCAGTATCGACCGTCGGCGAACTCGATCGGGGCGTAGGTTATCGCGGCGGCCGGCACGATCGTCGCGCCGCGTGCCGCCCAGGCACAGAGCGCGCCCGACATGACGAAGTCGTCGTGACCCTCGGCCTCCGGAACCCTGAACCCAAGCCGCTGATTCGGCGCGACTGTCGCCCGGCAGGCCGTGAACTGCCGCCAGAATTCGGCCGCGCAATCATCGGCTGGCGAGTCCTCACGGTACATGCGAAACCGTCCGCCGTTGATCGCGGCCAGAAGATGGAATCCCAACCGACTCTTCGATTCGGCCGTGAAGACGAAGGGCCGAACGATGTCGCCGAGCGCCGCGCACAGGAAATCGCTCACGCCGGCGCCGAGACCGGTCGCGTCGATGACAACACGCGAGCAGCGCCAGCGATCCCGAATCGCCACGAGCATCGCCTCGTATTGTGACGCCTGGCTCTGACCGATCCACCGGAGATGGTCGACGATCTCGACGCGCGACTCGACGATCCCGAGCACGATCTCGAGGGGCCACACCCGGGCGATCGTCACGACGGTCGCATCGCGATCGCGATCGCGGTCGCTGTCGCGACCATCACTCGCCACAGAGCCACCACCGACGTCGATTCCCGCGACGTACGTCGCATCTTCGTCCGGGAGGTGGCGCCGGAGATGATCGCCGACGATCATCGCTCGCTGAGCGCCGGACAGCAGCGCGCTCTGACCGCTGACTGCGCGCAGGCAGTATTGTGTCTGGAATAGCGGATGCGACTCGCCGAGCCTCGCCCGCTCGCCCTCGACGTGTCGCGCATAGGCCGGGTTCGTCTCGGCCACGACCTCCCACGGAACTTCGAAGTGCCGCTGCCGACCATCGGCCCTCTCCAGTTCGACGTTGCGTCGACGCGCTCGCTGGAGGAGGTCGTCATCGGCCCAGGCGGTGCCGTAGAACACGCGCGTCGCGTTTGTCGAGGCGGCCATCGGCGCGAAATCGCGATCGTATTTCTCGGTCGCGACATCCTGTGCCTCGTCGATCTCCAGGAGCAGCGATGCCGTCGCGCCGACGACGTTCGCGCCTGGCTCGGCGGACAGGAAGTGGCACCGAGCCTTGCCGAGCCTCAGGGCGCCCATCTCGCGGCGCCATTCACCGCGATTCAGCGGGTTCTCGAGGATCTCTTCGAGACGGGCGCGACTCGCCAACGCCTGCGGCGCGCGCGTCGGGGCCGCCTTCACGATCTGTCCACCGATGCCCGAAAACAGATTCATGAGATACGCTTCGACCTGGGCCGAGACTTCGTTCTTGCCAGCCTGCCGGGCCATCATCACCGAGATCGTGTCGCCGCGGCGACCGATCACGGAATCAAGGATCGCCCTTGCGGGTCGCAGTTGATACGGCCGCAGCGCGCGGCCGACGATGTAGCGCGAAAACAGCGCCGGATCGCTCAACAACCGCCGCGCCATGCGTTCGAGCTTTTCGGTCATAGAACTGGTGTTCTAGCATGTCGGCGACCCCGCGCGCGACCGAGCCGACGAACCGATCGCCTTGCCTTCGTCGAGCCGCGAAAGCGCCCGGCCTGCCAGCCCGAACCGTGCGACCGAGCCGACTGACAGCACGCTCCCCCGTTGGTGAGGCAGCAAAGCTGCCTCACCAACGTACCTAAATATCTGCGACCGAGCCGTCGGCGTGGAACGCCGAGGAGTAGTCGTGCGGTCCGTACGGATAGCGCGCGATCGCGGCATCGTCGAGCTCGATGCCGAGGCCCGGTGTGCGCGGCAACTCCATCCAGCCCTTCTCGACCCTCGGCCCTGATTTGATCGCCTCGGTCCGGTGCGGCTCGCTCCAGGCGTACTCGAGGATCATGAAGTTCGGAATCGACGCCGCCAGATGGGCCGAGGCGGCCGTCGCGACCGGGCCGTTCGGATTGTGCGGCGCGACCTTCACGTAGTACGTCTCGGCCATCGCCGCGATCGATCGAAGTTCGAGGACGCCGCCAGCGTGACAGATGTCGGGCTGGATCACGTCCACGATCTGGCTTTCGAGGAGTTCGCGATACTCCCACTTCGAGAACAACCGCTCGCCGGTCGCGAGCGGCATCGTGCCCTTCGCCTCCGCCACCTTCGCCATCGCCTTGGTGTTGTCAGGTGGGATCGGCTCCTCGAAGAAGAGGAGGTTGAACGGCGCCAGCGCGCGCATCATCTCGATCGCATAGGTCGGCGCCATCCGACCGTGGTTATCGACCATCAGATCGATGTCCGGTCCGACCGCCAGGCGTACCTTCTCCAGCTTCGCGGCCAGATCACGGATCATCTGCCGCTCGTCGACATACTCGCGCGGACTCGGTCCCGTCTTCAGCGCCGTGAACCCGCGCTCGACCATCATCAGCGCGTTCTCGGCCGCGGCCTCCGGTGTCCGGCCGCCGGAGTGAGTGTAGAGGCGCACGCGATTGATCGTCGGGCCGCCGAGCAGGTCGTAGACCGGCACGCCGAGCTTCTTGCCCTTGATATCCCAGAGCGCCTGCTCGATGCCGGACAGGGCCGAGTTCAGGATGACGCCGCCGCGCCAGAACCCGTGACGGTGGATGCGCTGCCAGATGGACACGATCTCGCCCGGATCGAGACCGACGATGCGGCGCGCCAGATCGTCGACCGCCGACGCGACGGTCAGCTCGCGCCCTTCCAGCGACGCCTCGCCAATCCCAACCAGCCCTTCGTCGGTCTCGACCCGTACGAAATGCCAGTTCTGCCGGGCGACGCGCATGAACTGGTTGGTGATCCTTGTGATCTTCACTCTGCGCTCCTTGTGTGATTCGGACGGCGATTAATGCTGACGCGAGCGGCGGTCAGGCGAAGCCGAAGAAGACCCCCGCCGCGAAAACCAGGGCGCCACCGACGACGACGTGGAAGATCGACCGGCCGAGCGGCGTGCCGAAGTACTTGTTGCGAATCCAGGCGATGACGAGTAGTTCGACCGCGACGATCGCCATCGCGATCGCGAGTCCGAGCTGGTAGTTCTCGATCAAGAACGGCAGCGTGTGCAGGACGCCGCCAACGAGCGTCGCGAAGCCAGTGATGACGCCGCGACGAAACGGGTGACCGCGCCCGGTCAGCTCGCCCGAGTCGGAGAGGCCCTCCGAGAAGCCCATGCTGATGCCCGCGCCGACCGCCGCGGCGAGTCCAACGACGAAGGTCGTGTGCGGATTCTGAGTCGCGATCGCGGTCGCGAAGAGTGGCGCGAGCGTGGACACGGAACCATCCATGAGTCCGGCCAGGGCCGGCTGAACGACCCGCAGGACAACCGCGTGCATCGCGTGTTCATCGGCGACCTCGCCCAGGAGTGCCGACATGATCCAGAGTTCGAAGCGGAGCCAGAGACTCCGGGCCGGGTGCGGTCGAGAATCAGTCGGACTGGGGCGTCGCGATTCGGAAGCCATACGGCAAGTCTACCCGTCCGTTCGATGGCGGTAGGCTGATTCGGCGCGCGCCCGACGCGCATTTCATTGGACGCCTGATGGCTGACCGCGCATACTGTCTTGAATGATCGGCCGTGTCGCTCGCGCGCTGGGGATCCTTTGCGGTCCGCCACTGGTGGTCCTGGCACTCGGGTCCATCGTGACGGTGTTCGGCGGCCAGGAAATCCGCGCCATCGACATGACCGCCTTCGTCGTCGCGCTCGCGATTCTGCCAGTGCTGGTCGTGTATGGTGCCTATCGTGCCGGGTACGTCAGCGATCTCGGACTGCCGGAGCGCGAACCCCGCGTCGTCGTCGCGACGATATCGCTCCTTTCGGCGCTCACCGGCGTAGTCGCCTTGATGGCACTCGGGGCAGCCAGCACCCTGATCGCGGTCGCCGCCGGCATCTGCCTTCAACTCTTCGTCGTCGACCTCATCACGCTGCGATCGAAGGTGAGCTACCACTCGGCTGGGGTCAGCAGTCTCGCGATCACCGGTTGGTATCTCGGGGGGATGTCGCTCGCGCTGCCGCTCGGCGCGATCGCGATCGCGACCGGATGGAGCCGCTGGTACCTCGGCAAGCACACCGGCCGGCAGGTCATCGCCGGGTTCGCGACCAGTCTGGCGCTCGTGATCTGGTTCGTCGATCTCGGCGGCCGGTTCGGCCTCATCCGCTAGGCAAGGCACGACGATGGCGGACACGCGAGAAACACGGGTACGCGACTTCGTCCTGGCCGGGCACGGCAACCTCGCGGCCGTCCAATCGATGCTGGCCGAGGATCCGAGCCTGCTGAACGCGCGGTTTGAAGCGAACGACGAGTCGGCCCTCGACGCTGCCAGCCACGTCGGGAACCGCGCGATCGTCGAGTTCCTCCTCGAGCGGGGCGCGACGATGACGATCCACGCCGCGGCGATGCTCGGCCGTAAGAACGCTGTGATCGCAATGCTGCGGCGCGATCCATCGCTGGCTGGTCGGCCCGGCGTTCACGGGATGAGCGCGCTGTTCCACGCCGCGATCGGCGGGCACACGCAGATTGCCGACGCGATCTACGCGTGCAGTCCGAATGCCGATATGGACCAGGTCTTGCATGCGGCGGTCGCGTCCGGCAGCGCCGAGATGACGTCCTGGGTACTTGCGCAGGGTCCGCGACTCGATACACCTCGATTCGACGGCAAGACGCCGCTACGGGTCGCGATCAAGGCCGCCAACGCATCAGTCGCGACACTCCTGCGATCCGCCGGAGCGCCCGAGCCAGCCTGAGACGTCATCGGTTCCGGGCACGGTGACTGCGTCGAACGAGCCAGACGCGGCGACCAGCGACGAACCGGAGCGCCCCGAGCCAGCCTGAGTCTCTACCGGTTTCGGGCCGCGATCGCGGACTGAAGCGTCGTGAGGCCCTGCGCCACCCACGGTAGCCAGCTCGTGAAGACGAAGCGCACGCCCAGATCGAGGTATCGCTCGCGGCTCGCATCGTTCACGAGCGTGCCGGCGATGCGGCCGGCCGAGACGATCTTTCGAATCGCGCCGTCGATCGTCTCCTGCACCTCGGGATGCTCGTGGTGTCCGGTGTGTCCCATCGTCTGCGCGAGGTCGGACGGCGCGACGAAGAAGACGTCGATCCGCTCTTCCTTCAGGATCTCGTCGAGGTTGCGGATCGCCTCAATCTCCTCGATCAGGACCGTGACGAGGACTTCCTCGTTCGCCTTCTGGAAGTAGTTCTTGACGCCGTACGAGCGTCGGCCGCTGAACATGCCGCGCAGTCCGAGCGGGCCGAAGCGGGCTGCCTCGCCGACTTGACGGGCGGCTTCCGCCGTGCACACGTGCGGCACCACGATGCCTGAGGCACCGCGATCGAGCGCGCGGGTGATCATCCACGGCTCGCCGGCGCTGATGCGAACGATCGACGCCACGCCCCACAGATCGCAGGCGCGCGACAGATCGCCGATATCGTCCCAATCGACCGGACCATGTTCGCCTTCGAACCAGATGCCGTCGGCGCCAAACTGCGCCAGGTATTCGGTCATGTCGGGGCTGTGATGCCCGCTGATGACGCTGACGGTCTTGCCTTCAAGCAGTTTTCGACGCATTGCGACTTCGGCCACTGGACGCTCCTTGCCCGATCGGGCGCGGAGGATGGTACGACGATTGGCGGCGGAGCGCGTGCGGCGCCGACTCGCCCAGGCGTTGGTGGATCGATCATTCGCCGAAGCAGTCAGAGGTCTCACAGCGGGTGCCGAATGGTATGATCGAACCGAGAGTACATTAGCCAAGAATGGACAGCATCAACGTTCGCGATGTCCCGGACCTGGAACGGGTCGCCGATGAGGTTCGACGCACCGGACGACCGCGCGTGCTCCGCCGGGACAGTGAAAAACTCGCGATCGTGATGCCCGTGCACGACCACGATACGCCGACGATCTTGGACGATCCTCATCGTATCTGGTCTGGTTACGACCCCGACCGCGTCCGCGCCGCATTCGCCGCGACTATGGGCAGTTGGCGCGACCTGGACACCGACAAGATGATCGCCGATCTCTACCGCGCCCGCGAGGAGGGGTCGAGGCCGGTCGATCGCCCCTGATGTCCTACCTGCTCGACGCCGATTGGGTGATCCAGGCGCTCCGCGGGCGTGAACCGGTTGTTTCGCTATTGCCAGCCCTGGCAGACCAAGGGCTCGCCATCTGTCCGGTGACGATCGCCGAAGTGTACGAGGGTGCGTTCGGAGTTTCTGACCACCAGGCTCACCTCGCGACGTACCGCCGGTTCCTGGCCCCAGTTCCGGTCCTGCCGTTACACGGTGGGGCACTTGAGCATTTCGCCCGTATCAGGTCCGACCTACGCGCTCGCGGCCAACTCATTCCGGACTTCGATCTCTTGGTTGCGGCGACCGCACTCCACTACGGCCTCACGTTGCTGACCTTCAATGTCCGACCCTTTGGGCGCATTCCAGAGCTTGATATCTACAACGTCTAGACCGCCGTCGGCGCGGGCAGTCCGACTCCGTCGAACACCGTTACGCGCCATCCAGAAACGTCTTGATGACCGCCGCGTAGTCGAGGCCGGCCAGGCCGCGCGCCATCGCTTCCTCGTAGGCGGCAACGGCGGCCTTGCCAGCCGGCCCGATCGTCCCGAGCGAGCGGGACTCAGCGGCGTACAGGCGCAGGTCTTTCATCAAGAGGCGTAGCGCGAAGGTCGGAGTGAAGTCGTCCGTCAGGACGTAGTCCTTGATCGTCCGGCGCAGCATGGCGCTGTCGCCAGTCGCGGCGCTGACGACTTCGAGCAGCGTCTCCGGCGCGATGCCGCTCTCGCGCGCGAACCGAACGGCCTCGGCGGCGGCGACGACGTGCGCGCCGACGAGCATCTGGTTCGCCAGCTTCACGACCGATCCTGAGCCGACCGACCCGCAATGGACGAGCCGACCGGAAAACGTCTCGAAGCAGGGCCGCGCCCGCGCGAACGCCTCCGCCGAGCCGCCGACCATCACCGCCAGCGTGCCAGCCTCGGCGCCGCCCGGACCGCCCGACACAGGCGCATCGAGAAACGCCGCGCCGCGCTCGGCTAGCTTTTCGGCCAGTCGCCGCGCCGTGGCCGGATCGATCGTGCTGAGATCGACGAAGATGTGGTTCGGACGGGCGTCACCCAGCGCGCTTACTACCACGGACTCGACATCGCCAGGCATCGGTAGGCTCGTGAAGATCACGTCTGCCCGCGCGACGACATCGGACACCGAGGTCGCGGCGTGGCCGCCAACCGCGACGACCCGCTCGACGGTCGCGCGATCGATATCGAACACGGCCGGCGGGAATCCGCCGCCGACCAGCCGGCGCGCGAATCGACTGCCCATCGTGCCAAGGCCGATCAAGCCGGTTCGCATGTCATCGCTCCACTTACGTCAACACGAATCCCTGAGGACAAGATGGAGGATACATCGGTCCCCTTACCGAACGGTTCACGCGGCCGTCGGCATCGCTCAAGAAACGTGTCCTCGCACGCACTCAGCGGTCCGATCGATGCGATCGGACCGGCCCGGCGGCGGCCGGCAATTCGTCGCGGCATGGCGTCACAGTGCCCGGCGCCACTATCCTGCCGCGCGTGGGTGAAGCGGCAACCGTGACTCATACCGAGCGGTTCGTCGACCGGTCGGCTCGCCTGGGCGTCAGCGTGACCCATACGATGCCGGGCGACATCGCATCGGCGGTCGCTCGGATCGCCGCGGCCGTGAGCGCGCGTCGGGCCGTCGTGTCCGCCGACGTCGGCCCCGAACGCGGATGCATCGTCGCCGCGCTGGAAGCGAGCGGCGTCGCGATCCTCGACGGCACGAGGGCGGCCGAGGTCGAGTCGATGGATCTCGGCGTCACCGGCGCCGCGTTCGCGGTCGCTGAGTCGGGCTCGATCGCGGTTGTCGGACGCGACCGCCTGGCGCGATTCGCCACGATGCTACCGCCCGTGCACATCGCCATCCTCCGCGAGTCGGACATCGTGCCGACGCTCGACGAGGCTGGCGAGCGACTGGAGTCGGCGCTGCGCAACGGCGCGCGCATCGCCTCGCTGGTCGCCGGGCCGAGCCGAACCGCCGACGTAGAGAAGACACTCGCGGTCGGCGTCCACGGACCGCGCGAGGTTCACATCATCCTGGTCGGCGAAGATTGAGGCAGTGATGGCGGCGACGATGGCTCGACGGCCGGCCATGACCGGCCCGGAATCGCGGCGGCGCTTACGTGGCGGCGCGTCAACAAGGTTGAGGCAGTGATAGCGACCACGCTGGCTCGACTGGCCGTCATGCTCGGCGCGGCTGGCGGCGGCATCGCGGCGGCGCGATTGCTCGCCGGCATGACGTCGTCGGAGCGCTCCGCGATCGCGGCGCTCTTCAGCGCCGGCCTCGGCGTCGTCACCCAGGCCGCGCGTAAGGAAAGGCGGACCGCGTCGCCCCAGTCCATCGGCACGCCGTACCGGGCCGGGCCATTGACCGACGATCCGTCACCCCTCACCCCGAATCAGCGCGGGCCGCACGGCGAGCCGCCAGCCGGCGAGATGCCGAATCGCCTCGCCTCGGCCCACCGCGCATTCGCCACTCGCCTCGATCTCGCGCTCGACACCGAGCAACTGCGCAAGAACCTCCTCTACTACCAGACGACCTGGCGCGTCCAGCGGGACAATGCCTACGCCGAACTCGGACCGACCGTGGTCGCCGACGACGCGCCACGCGCTGACGAGGCGATCGATGCCGGCTTCCAGGCCGGTCGCCATCGGTTGGCCGCGATCAAGGATGACGTCATCGCCCGGATGGACGATCACGTCGCCACGTTTCGGCGCGCGGCCGAGGCGAACGGCATCACGGTCTACGAAGCGGCCGACGCGGCCGACGCCAATCGATACGTCGTCGAGCTCGCTCGGCGTCACGGACTTCGTCGCGCGATCAAGAGCAAATCGATGGTCTCGGAGGAGATGCATCTGAACCACGCGCTGGAAGACGCCGACATCGCGGTCGTCGAAACCGACTTCGGCGAATGGATCGTCCAGCTAGACCACGATCGGCCGGGGCACATGATCTCGCCGATCGCGCACAAGAATCGGTACGAGGTCGGCGCCGTCATCTCCAAGGGCACCGGCGTTGCCACGACCGGCGAGGATATCGGCGAACTCGCTTCGATCGCGCGGCAGCAAATTCGACGGGCCTTCCTCGAAGCCGATCTCGGCATCAGTGGCGCAAACGCGCTCATTTCCTCGTCCGGGGCGATCATGCTCGTGACCAACGAGGGCAACGCTCGCCTCGTCACAAGCCTGCCGCGCGTCCACGTCGCGATCTGCGGCCCCGAGAAGATCGTGCCGGACATGGCCGCCGCGATGCTCCAGGTGCGCCTCCTCGCGCGCTCCGGTACCGGCCAGACGCAGTCCGTCTACACGACGTTCGTCAACGGTCCGGACGCACCCGAGCGGGAGGTGCATATCGTCCTGCTCGACAACGGGCGCTCGAAGTTGCGGGAGGATCCGGCCGTCGCGTCGGCCCTGCGCTGCATCCGCTGTGGCGCCTGCGCCAATGTCTGCCCACCGTACGGCGTCGTCGCCGGCCACGCCTTCGGCTACATCTACGCCGGCGCGATCGGCCTCGTCACGACCGCGTTCCACCACGGGCTCGAAAACGTGGCCGACGCGCAGGGGCTCTGCTTGCAGTGCAACGCCTGCGCGACCGTCTGCCCGGTCGAGATTCCGCTGCCGCGACAGATTCTCAGCCTGCGCGAGCGCGTCGCCGACGTGGCTGGGATGCCACCGCTGAAGCGCGCCGCGCTGGCGGTGTGGCGGGAGCCACGCATTTTCGATCGCGCCGCGCGTATCGCCGGCGCCCTGGCGGCGCCGCTTGCAACCGACGATCCGACGCACGGCCGCCTGCTGACGCGGCTGCCACTGGGCGATGACCAGTCCTGGCGCACGCCGCCGGCGCCGGCCCGCCGGCCGGCGCGCGATTCCCTGAAGGTTCCGCCGCCGGCGAAGGCCGGACCGTTCGCGGACAGCGCGGCAGCCGGGACGCGCGTCGCTTACTTCATCCAGTGCCTGACCGATCGCCTCTATCCCGAGATGGCCCAGGCAGCGGTCGCCGTCATCGCCGCCTGCGCCGCGCAGGTCGTCGTTCCGACCGATCAGCATTGCTGCGGCCTGATGGCGGACGATTCCGGCGATCGCGCCGGCGCGGTCGCGCTGGCCAAGGCGACGATCGAAACGCTCGAACGCGGTCAGGCCGACTGGATCGTCACCGGCGCGACCAGTTGCGCGATCGCGATCGTTCACGACTACCCGCGCCTGCTGGCCGACGAGCCGGACTGGCTCGAACGCGCCCGGCGGATCGGCCAGCGGACCGCCGACCTCACGTCGTTCCTGACGAAGGTCGCGCGCGTTCCGAGCGGCCAATTCGCTCATCTTCCGCGCCATCCGGTCACGCTGCACAACTTCTGCGGCGCGCAGAACGTCCTGATGCTGCGCGACGAGCCGCGCGCGCTCATCCGCGATGTCCTCGGCTTCGAGCTGGTTGAAATGGAGGAGTCCGGCGTCTGCTGTGGGTTCGGCGGCTCGTTCGCACTCGATCATCCGCGGGTCGCCCGCCACGTGACCGGACGCAAGCTCGCCAATATCGCCGCCACCGGCGTCGCGACGGTCGTGGCTGACAACCCCGGCTGCATCGGCCATATGCGCGGCGCGCTCCATGCGGCCGGAAAAGCGACCCGCGTGCGACACACGGCCGAACTGATCGCGGATCGGCTACGCGAATACCGGCCGCCCCCGGCGTGAGCCGGCGCGACCGGACCGGGTGAGGCGAGTCCGTGTTCCGAAACGTCGCGCTCTTTCGCGATCGCGGGTTCGCGACGTTCTGGGTCGCGACCCTTGCGTACTCGGCCGCGCAGTGGATGGAGCGCGTCATCACCGGTTGGCTGGCGCTCGGTCTGGGCGGCGACGCCTTCGCGGTTGGCGTCGTTCTGGCCGCGCGATTGGTCCCGTTCGTCGTGTTCGGATTGGTCGCCGGTAGCGTCGCCGATCGGTTCTCGCGCCGGTGGATCCTCATCACCGTCGCGATCGCGGCCGCGCTCGTCAACCTGTCGTTGGCGGCGTTTCTCGCGCGCGATCAGGTAACGCTCGTTCTCCTCATTGTCATCGGATTCGTGACCGGCGTCATTCAGGTCTTCGACCTGACCTCGCGAGGCGCATTCGCGGTCGATCTGGTCGGACGCGAGCACGCCGCGCCGGCGATCGCGCTGAACGCGGTCGGCCTCCGATTCTTCGGCGCCGTCGGCGCGTTTGCCGGCGGCATCGTGATACCGACGCTCGGATCAGCTTGGGGATACGTCGTCGTCGCCGGATTGTTCCTCCTCTCGGCGGCGCTCGTCGTGGTAGTGCGTCCGACCGCCCGAACCGCGCGCGCCGACGTGTTGACGGAACCACTCGCCGGGATGGTCGCCGGAACGGCGCGTCTCATCTGGCGGAACCCGGCTGTACGGATGGTGGTGATCGCGTCGGTCGCGTCCGAACTGTTCGGCTACTCGCATCAGGCCGCGCTGCCGTCGCTGGCCCGCGACGCGCTGGCGATCGGTCCCGAGGGCCTGGGCGCGCTGACAGCCGCGGCGTCGATCGGCGCGACGATCTCCGTCGTGGTCCTGTCCGTCATTCCGGCGACGACCGCGCGCCCACCGCTACTGACGTTGACGCTGGCGATCTGGGGAGTCACCCTGGCTGGCCTCGGCCTCACGTCCGCGCCCTGGCTTGCACTCGCGTTCATGCTCGGCGTTGGCGCGTGCGCCTCGGCGATCGACGTCCTGCAGCAGACGATCGCGCAGATGGCCGTGCCCGATCGCGAGCGAGGCCGCGCCACCGGAGTCTGGGTGTTCAGCATCGGCCTGAACGTGATCGGTCTACTGCAAGTTGGTGCAATCGTATCTATCCTCGGGCCGGCGGTCGCGCTGGTTGGCAACGGTCTGGGCGCAATCACCGCCGCGATCGTGATCGCGACCCTGAATCCGCGGTATCGCTGGCGCGGCCGCCCCAGCATCGTCGGCGCCTGATCGACGCACTTCAGTCTGGGCTTGCGCACAGCGTAAGCAATCGCTAACTTTACGTGCGTGGACGCGGCGTTACGCGCGATCGCCGAACCTCGGCGGCGTGAAATCCTTCGGCTGATCGGGCCGAACGAGGTCCCGGCTGGCGAGATCGCGTCCCACTTCTCGGTGTCGCGGCCGGCTATCTCGCAGCACCTGCGCATCCTGGCCGACGCCGGTCTCGTTGAAGAACGACGCGCCGGAACGCGCCGGCTCTATCGCCTGCGTCTCGAGGGTCTGTCCGAGATCCAGGAATATCTGGCCGGCTTCTGGTCGGGACGATTGAATCTGCTGAAGGCCGCCGCCGAGGCGGCCGAGCGCGATGGGAGAACCGCGGTTGACTGAGCCACCGGGCGCAATTGTTCAGGAAATCGAAATCGCGGCCCGGCCGGAGACGGTGTTCCCGTTTCTGATCGATCCCGACCGCATGTGCCAGTGGATGGGCGCCACCGCGACGCTCGATCCTCGTCCAGGCGGAGTCTGGAGCGTCGATATCAACGAAAAGTACCGTGCGCGCGGCGCGTTCGTGCACGTCGAACCTCCAACGCGAGTCGTCTTCACCTGGGGATGGGAGGACACGCCGACCGTGCCGCCCGGCTCGTCGCAAGTGGAAATCACTCTCACACCGCGCGGAACTGGCACCCTACTCCGGCTGGTTCACTCAGGGCTCGTCGCGGACACACACGCGGATCACACCAAGGGGTGGACGCACTACCTGGCTCGGCTGGCAACGGTCGCCGCCGGGGGCGATCCCGGCCCCGACCCGAATGCCGCGATGGCATCGACGTAGCGGCGAGGCGCGTTGCTGCCGCCAATCCCTGGCCGTGGGAACGTGGCGCCGGTATCACCAGAACATGATTGGCCTCATGGCTAAGTTCCCAGTGAGCACCTGTGCCGCAGGGGTGGTCTGCCAGTGTGCTCGTGGCGTATGCGGCGGACCGGAAGGACGACTTGGTTGGCGGGGTACACGTCGCGGGCTGACGACTGTCACGACTGACGTGCGAGTCACGATCACGGGCGGCACTGGGATGCTCGCGGATTACGTGATCAGGGAGCTCGCGCCGATGCATGAGCTGACCCTCTTCGATCGTGTGGCGGCCGGCTCAATTCGCTACCAGTACCCAATCGAGCATCCCGTCATCGTCGGCGATCTGGCAGACGAGGATGCATGTGCGCGAGCCATGGCCGGATCGCAGGCCGTCGTCCACCTCGGCGGCAGGCCGTTCCCGATCCAGTACCTGCCGCTCGACGAAGAGCATCCAACCGACGTCGAGGACGGCTACAGCCTCCCGAAGCACGTCGGCGAAGACCTTCTTCGCACGTTCGTCCGGGCGCACGAGATGCGCTGCTACGCGATCCGACCCACGGCAATTCTGCGCGTCGAACGACTGGCGGAGCACGCGCGCGGATACGAACTGGTCGGCGATTGGAGTAGCGCCGTGAACGGCTACATCGATATCCGGGATGCCGCCCATGCCTTCCGCCTCTGCCTGGAAGCAGCCCAGTCACTGCCCACGTTCGAGGCCTTTTTCGTGAACGCCGCGGACACGTGGTCGCTCGAAGACTCGCGCGAGATGGTTGAGCGTCTGCGACCGGACCTCGCCGATCTTGCCGCGAGGCTCGTGGGACGTCAGTCTCTGATCAGCGCGGCGAAGGCGGAGCGCTGCATCGGATTCTGACCGGCTCACAGCTGGACAGAGCACCTGCGGACGTAATCGTCCGGTCGGCTGAGCAGGTCAGGCGACCTGGTAGCGCCTGATCGTGTCGTGATCCAGTTCGACGCCGAGACCTGGCCCCTCAGGCACCGAAACGAAGCCCTGCCGCGCGACCTGCGCCTCGACGCAGAGCGGCTCCTTCGCCACCTGCTCTCTCAACGGGTTGGGCGTGGTGTCGAGCTCGAGAAGCGGCTGAACTGGAATCAGCGCACCAGGGTAATCGGGCAGCGCGGCCACGACGTGCAGGCTGAGCGCAACGGCAACCGAGGATCCCCACACGTGAGGGATGATCGGGATACCCCAGGTGGTGGCCAAGGCAAGCACTTTGCGAAACTCCGTCACGCCGCCGAGACCGAGGAGCTCGGCCTGCACGATGTCGACGCACCGACGTGAAATCAGCTCGCGGAAACCCCATCGGGTGTATTCGCACTCCCCACCAGCGATCGGGATGTCGAGCGCGCTCTTCACCTCGATGTACCCCTCGTAGTCTTCGGGAGCAATCGGCTCCTCGAACCAGTAGAGACCCAGCTCTTCGAGACGCCGTCCCAACGGAATCGCCACCTGGGGCGTATATGCGTGATTCGCGTCGGCCATGAGCCGCACCTCTGGTCCGATCGCCTCCCTGACGGCTTTGACCAGGCGCACATCGTCTGCAGGAGTCATTCCGATCTTCATCTTGAGGGCCCGGAAGCCCTTTTTCACAAGACCCTCCGCTTCCCGAGCGAAATCGGCTTCGAGATCGGGGACACGTCGAAAGAGCATGCCGTACGCGTAGGGCACGATCTGCTCGCGAAACTTGCCACCGAGCAGCCTATACAGCGGCTGGCCGGTCGTCTTTCCGATGATGTCCCAGAGCGCGACATCGACACCGGAGATGCTCTGTAACGGCATACCCTTCTGACCGTGGTCGCGAATGCCGTTGTACATCTTGTGCCAGAGTACCTCGACCGCGAACGGATCGTGGCCGACGACGATCGGCTTGAGGACGCGCTCGATGATCGCCTGGTTCGCGTAGGCAACGTTCCCTGCGCCGAAGCTCTCGCCGACGCCGGAGATGCCTTCGTCGGTCGAGACCTGGACGATCAGAGACGTTCGGGTGCCAAAGTACGCCTGAGAGAAGCCGAGCTCCTGCTCGAGAGGAGCCTGGAGAATCATCGTCTTGACGTCGGTGATCTTCATGACACGCGCCTCCTCAAACGGGACCTAGCTACCGCCACTGCACCGGGCATCCGGGCGCGAACTCTGGTCTGGTCGGCTGAGACCGAGCCACGCACCTCGAGAGCCAGCCTCAATCCAGATCCGCCCGGCGCCGTGGGGCCGAGGCCATATCGTTCCCGCCGGCCGCCTGCAGACGTGCGAGCCAATCGCCCTGTTCGAGCTTGAAGTAGCCCCACCACCAGCCTTCTCGGGGCTGCGTGGCGCGGAAGTCGGCTGCGGCCTGTGCGCTCGACCAGGCTGCGAGGTCCGCCTCGAGGCCGGCGCGCACGTCGCGAACGTCGGGATCGTCGAATCGGTTCCGGGTCTCGCCCGGATCATTCGCCAGATCGTAAAGCTCCCCTTCGACGAGAGGGTCGTCGAAGAGATCGCTGTACTTGAGTGGATGATCCAGCGGCAAACGAGCGTCGATTCTCTCTTGCGCCGGGTACGACGTCAGCTTCCAGCGCTTAGTCCGGACCATGCTTATCGGCTGATCGAGCAAACCGCCGGCGTACCACTCGCTGATCACGCGGGTTCGGTCCTGGTCCGAGGCGCCATCGATCAGAGCGAGCAAGCTGCGACCCTGCACGCGGTCCGGCACAGGCAACTGAAGAAAATCGAAGACCGTTGGCATGACATCAATTTCCTCGACGAGGTCACGGCAGACCGAGCCCGCGGCGCGACGGTCGGGAAAGCGCATCAGGAGCGGGACGCGCACGACTGGCTCGTAGAAGTGGCCCCATTTCTCGATCATTCGCTGCTCACCGAGCATCGCGCCATGATCTGCCAGGAAGAGGACGATGGACGTCTCGAACAGCCTGAGCTCGTCGATAGCGTCGAGGATGCGGCCGACCTGGGTGTCGACGAAGCTGACGAGGCCAAAGTAGGCGGCCCGGCAACGGCGGAAGTCTTCCTCTGTCAGTTCTTCGAAGCGGCGCGCACGCGCATAGTACTGCTGCACAACGGGCTTGGTCGTCAAGGAGACGTTAAAAGACGCGGGGAGATCGATGGACTCCGGGTCGTAGAGCTCGTCAAAAGGCCGGGGCGGCAGGATCGGGGTGTGTGGCTCGTTGAAGGACGCTCGGAGCAAGAACGGTCCCTGGTCCTGGCTGGCAAGTTCTCGTAGCCGTGAAATAGAGGCGTCCGCGACTTGCGCGGCTTTGGTGCGGGTGGCGGACCGCGGATGTCGTCCATAGATGACGAGCGGCAGGGATCCCGGGCTGCGCTTGTGCGGCACCGACCGACGCTCCACCGGATCGACGATTCCAAAGGCAGTCGTCCCATCGTCGAAATCACTGGACTCGTCTATGCCGAACTCGCCAGGGGAAACACCTTTGTGCCATTTGCCGTAGTTGATCGTCCGGTAACCTTGTCGACGCAATACTTCATAGAGCGAGATCTCGCCTTCGCTGGGCCGAAAGTAGTTGTCGAAGGCACCGTGACTGCGCATATAGCGGCCCGTGGCGAAGCTGACCCGAGATGGGAGGCAGACCGGGCTCTGGACGTACGCGCGGTCGAAGCGAACCGACTGGGCGGCGAGGCGATCGATGTTGGGAGTCCGGACAAGAGGGTTGCCATAACAGCCCAGTACGTCGGCTCGAAGCTCGTCGCAGAGGATGATGATGATGTTGGTACGTTCGGGCATGATCTACCTCCTACTAACCCTTGACGGCGCCGGCAGTCAGCGCATCCACGAGGTAACGCTGAGCAACGAATCCCAGGACGAGCGGCAGCACGATCAGCACCATCGCGCCAGCCGCCACGGAGCCCCAGCTGACCTGGATCGTGGCGTCTATATAAAGGATGATGAACACCGGCCCTGTTCTCGCTCGATCCGGCCCGAGCGTGAGCGGAAAGAACAGCTCGTTCCAGCCGTAAAGGAATGCGAGAATGCCGGTCGCGGCGAGGCCGGGCGCCGTCAACGGCAATACGACCCGCCGGTATGCTCCGAACCACGAGCATCCATCGGCGCGAGCGGCGTCGTCGAGGTCTGTGGGGATCCGCGCGAAGAAGCCGGTCATGAGCCAAATGGTGAGGGGTAGGATGCCGCTCGTTTTGGCGGCAATCAGAAGAGGCAGCGTGTCCATTATTTTCAGGTTGCTCGCGATGAGATAGAGCGGCATCCCAATCGCCACTGCCGGAAACATGCGCGTCAACAAGACTCCTGCGAGGAACGTCTCGGCGCCCGGGAAACGAAACCGGGTGAGTCCGTATGCAGCCGGTGGGCCGATCAAAAGCGCCAATGCCGTCGTCCCGCCGGCAACGATGACCGAGTTGAACAGAAACCTCGCCAGATCGGTTCTCTGAAATACGTCGACGTAGTTCACGAACGACGGCTCGAAGATGAAGAGTGGCGTCCGGGAATCGATCTGAAGCTTCGTCTTGAGCGAACTGAGGAAAAGCCAAAAGATGGGGAACACGACGATGGCCAGAGCGAGCAGGACCGCGGTCCAGAACATCGCGCGTCTTGACGAGACGATCAACCGTCGGCGCATCGACCTAGTCACGGCTCGCCATCACTTCTCGCTGCATGCGGCGGATCAGGTTGACGCTCAGCAGAGTAATGAGCAGAACGATCAGGACCGACAGGGCAGCGGCTCGTCCGATCTGGAAGTAGCTGAATGCGATCTCGTAGTTCAGGTAGATCAGGGTGCGCGTCGCGCCACCAGGGCCGCCGAGTGTCAGTGCGACGATGAGGTCGAAGACGCGAATAGCGTCCATGAGTCGAAGCAACAGGGCGACCAGCAAAACCGGCGCGAGCAGCGGCAGGGTGATATGGCGTAACAGAGCCAGCGCAGATGCCCCGTCGACGCGAGCGGCCTCCGGCAGCTCTCGCGGAATCGCCTGTAGGCCCGCGAGACATAGGATGAAGACGAAGGGTGTGGCACGACACGTGTCGACTATGACTAGGGCGACCAGCGCCCAGTTGAGGTCGCTGAGCCACGACTGTACCGGGACGCCGATGAGGCGGAGCAAGTGGTTGATTACCCCGGTCGATGGCTCGAGCATGTGCCGCCAATACATGGACACGGCCACCGGCATGACCATGAGGGGCATCAGAAGTAGCGACTGAACGGTGTATTTGAAATGGAATTCGCGGTTCACGAGGAGTGCCAACGCCAGCCCCAAGGGCATCTGGAGCGTCAGCGATCCGGCAACGAAGATCAGTGTGACGACCAGCGCTTCGCGGAAAACGTCAGAAACTATCAACTCGGCGTAGTTCAGTAAGCCGGCAAACTGCAGCCCCCGCTCCGGTCTCAGTAGATCCCATTGCACGAAGCTCAACGTCACGGCGTAGCCGATTGGAACCGCGACTACCAACAGCAGAACCAAAGCCGAAGGCGCGAGAAACAGATAGGGGATCAGACTTCGCTGAAGGCCAGTCATTCGGCGTCCAAGCCCTGGCCGGACGGCAATCACCGCCACCCCAGGTCGACTGACGATCGGGGAGGCCCTGCGTGGATCGCGGTCGAGATCACCTGCCATCGGATTGCTCTGCGGGCCAGCTTCACGGGTAATAGCCGCCGCGCTTCAAGATGTCTCGAACGCTCGCGGCAGCCGCGTCTAGAGCGTCCTTCGGCTTCGTCTTGCCTACGATCGCCGCGTTTACTTGATCGCCGATCACAGTCGTGAACTCGTTTGTTTCTGGAATCACCGGTACCAGTCGCGCCGACTGGAGCATCTCAGCGACCGGTGGGAAATACGGGTAGCTCTTTGCCAGCGCGGCGTCCGCGCCGACCGACTTCCGAGCGAATATGAGGCCGGTTGGGGCGCCGAACTTCCGGTAGTACTCGGCGGACCCGGCGTAACGCAGCCAACGATAGGCAGCCTCGCGATGCTTGGTTCCGGCGACGATCATATCGCTCCAAGCCACAAGGCGCACGCCGCGACCGGCTGGTCCCGGCGGAACCGTGGCGAAGCCCACCTTCCCGGCGACGGTAGACAACTTCGGGTCGTTCATGACTGACGCGATGTTGGGGGCCCAGTTCTGACTCATGGCAACGAGACCTTTTTGCATCGCCTCGGCCACCTGTCCGTTGTGCCAGATGTCGGATCCCGGTGGTCCGGCCGATCGAACGATGTCGACGAAGTACTCCAGCGCCTGCACCCCGGCGGTGCCATTGAAGATCGGCTGCCATTTGGCGTCGAAGAAGTCGCCGCCAAACGACCAGAGGAAGCCCGAGTACATGTTGATCGCGAAGATGCCGGGAGCCGTGGGAGTGGCGTAGCCGAAAACGTCGCCTTGCTTCAGCTTCCGGGCCTGCTCGCTCATTTCCTGGAGCGTCTTGGGTGGCTTGAGACCCGCCGATTCGAATAAATCCGTTCGGTAGTAGAGGAGTTGGGTCGACGTCTGGTACGGAATGCCGTACAGCTTGCCCTCTGCCTTGAAGACGTCGAGCGCCGCGGGGAACACGTCGTCGAGCGCGGCGTCTCCAAGCGACGCGGTCTTGGTGAAATCGTCGATTGGGGTGAAGAACCCGCTCTTGATGTAACCAGGGACCAGAAGCGCCTCGGCCACCATCAGGTCGTAGTCGGCGGACTTCGCCGTGATGGCGAGCTGCTGCTTATTGACCATCTCGCCGTACGGCAAGAAGAGGAACCGCACCTTGATGCCGGTCTCCTGCTCGAAGGCCTCTCCGGCCATCTGGTGGGGGCGCTCGAAAACGGTGGCTCCCAGCCATGACAGCGTGATGGCTTCTTTGGTCGTCGGTGGAGCCGCGGCCGGCGCGGGCGCCTTGGTGGCGGCCTGGGTTGGCGCCGGCGCCTGCGTGGGAACCGGCGTCGGGGCCGGAGCGCATGCCCCGAGCAGGGCGATGGCCGCGGCGCCGTATGCTGCTCGAAGGAGTCGCCTTCTGCTCACAGGCCGCGACGTTGCGTGATCGCTGTTTCGCCTCATCTAGGGCCCTTCCTTATCGATTGAAGCCGTTTGAACGACGGAACCAGTGTCAGCGCCTCATCGAAGTGGCATCCTCCTCTCGCCGCCACAGACGCGGCTGCGTCACATCGAACTCAACCGCCGACACCCCACACGAGGTAGTTGAAAAGCAGGCGATCGGCAATCGGGTCGGCCGCCAGATTGCCGAGGATGCGCATCTGGGACAACAAGACACGACCCTGGCCCTGGCGCCGGATAGCGACATCGGCGCCGGCCCAAGCGCGCTCTGGTCTCTCCCAAATGGTGGCGTGCAGAGAGAGACAGCCAGCGGGGATCTCATCCACGGAGGGGTCAACCAAGGCAGCGGACGGCGAGGTATTCGCGTACGGCCATTCCATCAGGCCGGGACCCGGCAGCTCGGCGAAAAGCGCGTGAGCTCGAACGTAATGTGCAACGGGGATCCAGTGTCCGATCGCGGGATGAATCTCACCAATCCACGGCAGATATTCCCGCGCAACCGGTGCGTCGTCGACCTCGATCGGCGTCACGAACAGCACGGTGGCACCGGCGTCGACCGCCGCCAGCGCACCTTCTATCTGCTCGCGATACGGCTCGTGTCCCCAGTGCTTCGCTGGCACAGCCACCACGATGCACCGCGTGTCGTCGGACAGGGCCACCCCTCTGGACACCAGGAAGAACGAAAAGCGGCGATCATCAGACGGCTCGATGACTCGTACCGCGCCACCTACTGTCGACCAGGGCGGCTCGTCGACGACCAGCACAGTCAGTTCGGCCGAAGTCGACTTCGCGCGACCTCGTCGGACGCTCACTCGAACGATGTAGCCTCCCGGAGTCTGGAGCGGGCCTGCGGAGACCGACCTCAGAGGCGTTACACGCGCAGTCGCTGTGAACGGAACCGTTGCGATCACGCGCTCGCCGTCAGTTCCGATTAATCGCGTCTCAACCTCGGCGGGACCGAACGGAACGTGATCGCTAACAACGGTCACCTGAATCGGCATGGGACGATTCACGCGAACGACTCGCGGCCACACCCGAATCACCGGATGGAGCTCCCGGTGAACCAGCGCCGCCGCAGCACAAACGGGCTTGGGTTCCCGCCAGAGATCGACCATTTCGCCGCAGAGGACCAATCCACCCGCCGAGAAAGCGTGGATGACGTAACCGGCTACGTTCGGGTTACTTCGCAGAGCCTCCATCTGAAGGCGATTGCCGTCAGCCTGGAGCGCTTGCGTTGCCTCACAGACGGCCGACAGGGAGGGGAACAGGTCTTTGAGCCGCAGCTTCTCGAACGCCGAGGCCAGGCTGTCGTGCACGCGCTGAACTTGGACGAAGTCTTCCGCGTCTTCGGGCACCCCGTTGGCTCGATAGGCGGATAACAAGCGCGGGAAATCGGCAAAGCTTCCATATCCGAACTCGGAGACATAGGTAGGTTTCCCGCCATTCACCACGGTGTATGGGAGGGGTGCCCATGGCGCGTCGCGCCCGCCCAGAGTCGCCAGCTCGTCATACGTGGCCTCGGTTACAGGCGCGCCACGATAGATGTGGATGTCGTTGATGGAGACCGGCTCGACGGAATCCGGTGCGTACATGTTGGCCCCGGTGACCCAGCCGCCCGAGTCGTCGATGATCAGGCGAGATGGATCGAGCGCCCGCGCCTCCAGGCAGAGCTCCTTGCGCAGTCGCTGCGGCGTGGAATGGACCCATTGATCGGGCGTGAACTCAGCGGGCGACGTGCGGGTGAAGTCCGGCAAGATACCGCCCTCATTGAGGATCTCCCACAGTACGACGCTGGGTCGATTGCGATCCCGTCGAACGAGATCGCGGACCTCCTGGCGACAGCGGCGCTCCGCCGCTGGTGAATCCGTCAGCCACCCGATTGGCGGCCCCTCGCTGAGCATCACGCCCATCTCATCGGCCAGGTCGAGCACCCGGGGATGGGCCGGGATCTGCCAGAAGCGCAGCAGGTTCAGGCCGGCCGCCTTGGCCTCGGCGAGCTCTTTTCGCACGATCGCCTCATCGTGCGGTCGCACGATGGTGCCCGGATAGATCCCCTCGTGGAACCCGCCCTTCACGAAGATGGGCACGCCGTTCAGACGGAATCCATCCTGGCTGAGGTCTAAATCTCGGATCCCGAACCGAACCTGATACCCATCCACGCGCTCCGTCACGCTGAGCAGCGCAGTGGCGACGTACAACGTGGGCGACGCCGGCGACCAGAGCTGGGGGTGGGGCAAGGACAGCCGGAGGGTGTGATGGCTGATACCGGCCGGGCACGTCGCCGACGCGAAGGCTTCTGTCTCAACCTCGGCCGCGAGAGCGTGGAGGACCTGGACCCTCACGGCGCCGGTCGCAGCAGCGCCGGTGGAATTCGCAATCTCCAGATGGACGTCGACCGCGCCCGAGTCTCTATGAGGTCGCACGAAGCAGTCGAGAATGTGGTACGCCGGCAGGAGATGCAGTTCGACGTCCTGCCAGATCCCGCCGAAATTGAAGCTCTCCAGCTGGCGCCAACAAGGCGTCTCCTTGAGCACGAAACCATCGATGCCGCGCTCGTCCTTCGGAGGGCTGACTACACGAACAGTTATGCGATTAGTGCCAGACCGCAGGCACGCCGCGACGCCCAACTCGAAGGGCGTGAACCCACCCTCGTGGCTACCGACGAACTCGCCATTCAGCCAGACCTCGGCGAAGTAGCTCACTGCGCCGAACCGAAGTCGAGACGCCGATCGGAGTTCTGCCTGCTCTAGCGTGAAGTCGCGCCAGTACCACGCCACACCGTCGTAATCGGGCAGGGTCTCTTCCCAAACACTGGGGACGACTACCTCGCGACTCGAGGGTGCTCGTTCTGGTCCCGACATCCAGCGCTCGTCCTTGCCGACATTGGCTGGGTCCGGCGCAAAGAGCCAGACTCCGTTAAGGTCGCGAACGGTCCGATGGCTCGACGGGGCAATCGCACGTACCGTTGTCACGCGCCGGCTCCGCCCGAGGCTTCGTTGGGGTGAGCAACGGACACGCCGGCCACTCCGCGCTGAACGGCAACGCCATCGGGCAGGTCCAGAAGCCCGATGCGTCGAAGCATCGCCTCTGTGCTCCGCATGTGTGCGCGCATCGCCGCCTCAGCGCCGAGCGGACCATGACTCGCGATCGCCTCGAGCACACGTGAGTGGTCGCGAAGGCGACGGGCGGTGCGCCCGTCCAGCACGTAGGTCGATCGAACCGTCTCGAGGAGGAGATCGTGAACGGTGTCAGTCAGAGCGACTAGGACGGAATTATGCGTGCTCTCGGCGAGCCTGAGGTGGAAATTGAGGTCCGCTTCGACGTATTCCTCGACCGTTGACGACTGGCGACGCATCGTCTCGATGGCTTGAGCCATAAGCTGGATGTCGGAGTCAGTTGCCCTCGTGGCGGCGAGAGCGGCGGCTTGGCACTCCAGTCCCAGTCGGACCTCGAAGAGGTCGCGGATGCTGCTCTTGTGGCGCTGGAGCATCAAGCCAACGGAGTAGGCCGCGGCCTGGCGGCTTCGATCGACGATCAGGATGCCGACACCGTGGCGACGCTCGACGAGCCCCCGCGCCTCGAGGATGCGGACCGCCTCACGGACGGTTGCCCGACTGACGTTCAGGTTCTTGCACAGCTCCGGCTCGGCTGGCAGGTAGTCTCCGGGCGCCAACTCCCCTGAGAGGATCAGCTCCATCAGGTACTCGACGGTGCGATCACAGAGGTTTGGCTGCTTGATCGCCGCGTACACGACCGGGGCCTGCACATCTCCTCACCAGACGTCAGTTGTCGGATGTCTTAGGTGTGCATACTATCAGGCTGTCGGCCTCTCGTCAAGACAGGCGCTTCGTCGAACAGACGTGAGCGGTGTCAACTCGGTCGTGGCGCCGTTTGGGGCGAGGCCTGACAACAGCGGAGGAGGGAACACGATGGGAAAGGTGCGATTTGCCGAGATGCTTCCTCACGAACTCGTGGCCGCGCGCGCATCGAGGCCGGTCGCCTATTTGCCGCTAGGCACGCTGGAGTGGCATGGCGGCCACCTCCCCTACGGGTTCGATGGCGTGAAGGCGGAAGCGCTCGCCTGCGTCTTTGCGGAGCGAACCGGCGGAGTCGTGATGCCGGCCGTGTGGTGGGGAGACCATCGGGGGATACTGGCGGAAGTCGTCTTTGCCCCCGAGGTCCGGCCGACGTTCCCGTACGATCATCGGCCGGCAATCTGCGACGCGCTCGGCCTCACGCCGGAGGCATTTGCTCAGGACGCGGCGCGGTGTGAGAGGGAGGAAGGGGGGTGGACGCTCTATCAGACGATCCTCACGCACGCGTTCCACGAGATCGAAACGCTCGGATTCCGCCTGATACTGCCGATTTCGGGACACTATCCGCTGATCGAGCCGGCTCGTGTCGCGGCACAGACGTATCGCGGCCGGGCGCGAGTCCACCCGTTCATCGAGGCAGAACTCGTCGCAGATCAGGGGTACAAGGGCGATCACGCTGGGACCTGGGAGACGTCCTTGCTGATGGCGCTGCGCCCGGAACTCGTGATGATGGATCGCATCCTCACATTCGATGACGACGAGGCTATCGGCGCGCCATTCACGAAGCCGCATCGGACCGCGTCCCGGGAGCTCGGGGAACGCGGCATCGCCGCCATGACCGAGGTTATCGCCTGCCTTGTACACGCGTACCTCGCCGAAGATCGACGGAAGGATTGAATAGGCGTCGCGTGGCGGAATCGGCAGTGCGCCAGGCCCGGCAGACCGAACAGCAAGACGTTTGTCGGCCCGATCGACGAAGTCGCCGCCACAGAGCTCGGGCAAGACGCATTGGATGCGCAGCGGCCGGCGTCGCTGCTCGAGCGTGTCCAGCGTCTTGCCAGGCGGCAGGCGCGCCTCCTGGAATAGCCGTTCGATGCGGTGCTGATGGCGCCCCTCCAGCTCGTGACCGAGCAACTCGGCGGCGAAGGCCTCCAGCGATCAGTTCTCGCGCACGGCGGTGACGACGATCTCCTCGGCGATCTGAGCCAGCGTCGGCAGCCAGAGCACCTTGCACTGCACACGGACCCGCTCAAGCGGCGTCATCGTCGACCTCCAAGTGATTGCAGAGCAGCGCGTCGTAGTCGGCCAGGTCGACCGTACCGGTCGCGAGCGCTGCCGGAGCGGCGAGTGCCGCCTGGACCCCCGCGGCGATGGTCCGGTCGTCCCACGCCCCACCCGTCGCGAGCACCTCGGCCAGTGCCCGCTCGAGGTCGATCTCCAGCGTCGTCGCCGCCAACTTGAGCACCCGCAGATAGGCGATGTCCGCGCGCCGAGACGGCAGCCGGGCGTCCAGCGCCGTCCGGGCGCGGGCGAAGGTAAAGGTAGTGGTCGGGACAAGGTCGTCCCGGTGGCGTTAGTCGCGGAAGCCGATTCTGCGGCGCACCCCCACCCAACTCTCGTGCTCCCGGTCCCTCTATCTTGGGCGGCGGACCCAAGCCGTGTCCCCGGCGTGCTCTACTACGAATTGGCGGCAACCAGTCAGAATCATCTCGTTTGCCCAGAGGATCGCGAGGCGGTCGGAGAACGTCCATTTGCCCGCCGACCGGACGCGCTCGTCGATCTCGTTCGAAAGTCGGCGCCGCTCAGAGTGGTCGGGTTTGCCTGGGTGGCCGAGGGACTCGGCCAAGTCATATGGGCCACCGGCGATAGTACAGACACCTTTGACGGCCAGGATCGCGTCAGCGTTATCGTATCCCCTCTTCGTCTTGCGCCGTCACCAGCATCTGCGTGTTCGCCCAACGGCCGTAGTCGAGGTTGCTGGCGTGCGCCCTCGCCAAATAGACCACATCGTTGAACGTCGTGCCGCGCCCGAGTCCCCATCCCCGCGTGCCTTCTGGGGGCAGCAGATAGGCGTCAACCAGACGCTGGGCCTCCTCGCGGGTTTCCACGTGGGGCCCGAGGATCCCCTGCACTTCGCGGTCGAGCCACCGGTTGATCGTCCACGGCTCGATCGACGGAACTTGCGCCTACACAGACATCCCGTACCCATTCGCGACCCGACACATGTCGTTGACTGACTCAGGCGTGAAAGCGCCGTGCTCACCATCCAGGTGGATGGCGGCAAACCCGGCTTGCGCAGCCAACTCGACCAACACGCTCGTCGGGAAGGTGAGTGCCAGCACGGTGGCATTCAGCCCCCGGCGGTTCTATTCGCCGGTCAGCATCGTGCTGAGGTACGACCCGGACACGCTTCCCTCTGGCCCTATATAGGGAGCGATTAGTTCGCCGGGCCGACCGGGGGCGGGCGAAACGCCCGCCTTCCGAAGAGAAGGCCGCTACTGCCCCAGCCGGGCCAGCTTCTCGCCCAGAATGTGGAAGCAGCGCGGCGCCTGCTGCTCGGTCAATCCGTGCATGATGATCGCGCCGCGGTAGCCGTTCTTCTCAAGCAGGCGCAGATATCGATCGAAGTCGAGAACCCCGTGGCCGGGGGCCAGGTGCCCGGCGTCGCCGTCGTGGTCGAGGTCCTTCGCGTGGGCGAACGCGATGTCGCCGCCGATCAGATCGAACAACTCGCCCAGGACAGCATCCATCCGGGGCAACTCGCCGCTATGAAAGATGTTCGCGCCATCGATACAGACCTTGAGATTGCGCGAGCCCATCTCGTCGATGAGGCGACGGGCGGCGCGGCCAGAGTCGACGACGTTATTCACTTCCGGCTCCATGGCCAGGATCACGCCATACCGTTCCGCAGACGCCAGGGCCGGCGCCATGGTCGCTGCAAGATCGCGCCACGCCTCGGGCGATCGGTTGTCCGGGTGCGCGCGCCACATGCTGGTCGTGTTGCGCGAACCGGTGCAGACGCCGACGACGCTGGTGCCGAGTCCGCCGCCGGCCGCGCACACCGCATCGAGCCGCTTCAACCCGTCAGCGCGCACGGCCGGATCGGGGTGCGCCATGTTGAACATCCCCGACACGGCCGTCATGGCGACGCCGTGAGATTCGCATGCCTTCCTCGCGCGGGCAATTTGCGCCGGGCCGATCACATATGGCAGGTCCTCCAACCCGAGCGAGGAGAGATGGAACTGAATCGCCCGGCCACCGACGGCGACCAGCGCGTCGAGCGCGTCCTCGAACGTCGGCCGCTGAAACACCTTGTCGAACGCTCCCAGTTCCATCACACGCCTCCTGTCACGGCGTCCAGCCTAACCCATTCGCCGCCCGCGCACGAACGCGCGATCGCCACCAGCGCGCGCGTATTCGCGATGCCGTCTTCGACGTTCGCGCCGACCTGCGGTCCACCATCCAGGATGGTGTCGGCGAATCCCTCGAGCTGCAACTTGTAGGTGTGGGCGTCCTCGCCGAGCGGCCGTCGGTAGACGCGGTCGCGGGTCGAGAAGCATTCGACCTCGCTCGATTTGTGAAACCACGGCAGGTAGACGCGTCCGACGATGCTGCCTTCCGAACCATAGACGCGAAAACCTTCTTCGAAGTCGCCGCGCACGGGGACCGTCAGTTCGAGGTGCCCCAGCGCGCCGTTCGCCAGTTCCGTTTCGATGAACCAGCAGTGCGCGTCGGCTCGATGCTGATGGCGCCCGCGAACCGCCACGATCTCGCCGCCGAGATACCGCGCCGTGTCGATGAGATGGCAGCCGTGCGTCATCAGCAGATAGCGCTGGCGATCGGACCGCGGGTCCGCGTCCGGCCGCGCCGAGGCGGCGCTGCCGATCGGGATCGGCTGGAGATTGTCCGTCATCGTGTAGCGATAGACCGAATCGCAGTACCAGGCCCGGACGGCCAGGATGTCGCCGATCTCCGCGCGCGCGAACTCTCGCGCGTAGGCAATGCCGGGATCGAACCGCTTCATGTGGCCGATCTGAACGACGCTATCGCTCGCCTCGACGGCGGCTCGCAACGACTCGCACTCCTCGACCGTCACGCCCATCGGCTTCTCGAGGAGGACGTGCTTGCCGGCCACGAGGGCTCGCAGTGTCAGCGGCACGTGGAACTGATCGGCCGTCGCGACGATGACGGCCTCGACCAGAGGATCGGCCAGCATGGCGTCGTAGCCGTGATAGGCCGCCTTCGGATTCCATGCGCGATGGGCCGCGTCGACCAGGTCCGCCGCGACATCGCACACCGCCGCGAGTTCGACGTTGCGCGCCTTGGCGCAGGCGTCGAGATGCGCCGCGCGCGCGATCTGCCCGAGGCCGACGATTCCGACCCGGAGACGCCGATCGGCCTTCACGATCGGCACGGTCAGTCGGTCCCGTCGGCCATCGCCCTATTGTGGCCGATCGCGAACTGATCTCCAGTCAGGAGACACGACGCTTCCTACAAGCCATAACATGGTGAAAGTGACCCGTCAGACGAGTCACTTTCTCCGAAAAGTGACGTGCGAGGTTAGTCACTTCGGTACGTGAGCCGTGCCCGGCTCTGACGACTCGCCAGTGCGGAGCGGGAGCGGCGCATCGCAGGGATGTGCGCCGAAGGCGCGGCGACCGCGTGCTGAATGCGAAAGGCGCAGCTTCACCGATGAACGTCCGGCGGAACCGTCCAACGCGAGATCGATGATCGGACGCGCGCGGAAGCGATCGGTAACTGGGCGAGCCGCGTTTGGAGGCTAACCTCTTACAGGTTGGCAAACGCGCTGCGTAGGTTCGCCACGGCGGTCGCGATGCCCTCTTCCGGCAGCGCCTTGCCCTCGTGCTCGATCGAGACGTAGCCACGATAGCCAGCGTCGACAAGCAATCTGGCGACACGGCGATAGTCGACGTCGACTGTGTAGTACATGCCTCCGCCGACGTAGGTCTTGGCGTGCACCATCACCGCTCGCGGCGCGAGCAGCGCCATCTCGGCGTACATGTCGGGAACAAACGGGAAGTTCCCGGTATCGAGCGCGACGCCCAGCCAGCGCGACTGCGTGCCATCCACGATCCGCATGACGCCGCTGGCGCGGCCAGTGAGCCCCCAGTGGTTCTCGACCGCGACGGTGATGCCCTTGCGTCCGGCGTAGTAGCAGACGATCTTGAACGCCTCGATGCTCCAGCCGAAGCCATCGTCGTCGGTGTAGCCCGTCCGGGGCGGCTCGTGGCCCTGGGCGGCCATGAACTGCTCCCATTCGAGCGTTGTCCAGCGGCCGCCGAACGCGCGCACGGACGGCGCGCCGAGGATGTGCGCCGCGTCGATCCAGCGGGCGACGATATCGATCTCGCGTTCGCGATCGGCCGGATCGGGCACGACGAAGTTGTGGTTGGCCGAGATCGACACGATCTCGACGCCGCGCCGAAACGCGTGCGCCTTCAGATCGAGCAGATCGCGTTCGCTCAGATCGCGCAAATGGAAGCCGAGGATCTCGATGCCCTCGACGCCGAGCGCGGCGCACCGATCGATCATCTGGAAGACCGTCGGCGCCTCCTTGCCTTCTGGACCGGCGCCGAACCGATCGAACGAGTAGCTGGATACGGCCAGTCGATAGGTCATGACGGAGTGCCTCCCGATGGTTTGGTGAGTCGGCGCGGCTCCACGGAACGCGAGACCGCCCGTCGATGCGTCAGGTCGGTAGCTGTCCCGCCGGAATGATCCTGTCCGCGATCGTGCGCAGGAACGCCTCGGGGCCGAACGGCGAGTAGATCGCGATGAGCTTCATCGGCTCCCAGCCAGCGTTGATCGTCTCGTGGTAGACGTCGGCCGGGATGTGGACGCAATCGCCCGGTCCGACCCGTTCGCGGACCGGCTGACCGTTCTCGTCCTCGACCATCTGGATGCCGGTACCCGACACGACGTAGAGGATCTCCTCGACGCCCGGGTGGTTATGTCGCGTGTGCCCCTTGCCCGGCGAGAGCAACACGGCCCCGGCGCTAAATCGATCGGCATCGGTCACACGCGGCTCCGAGAGCCACTTGATCGTGCCCCAATCGAAAACTTGCGTCTCGACATCGTCGGGACGGATGAACCGCTTGCCAGCCATCGCCACCTCCGTTGGGCGCGTATTGTACGGCTGGGCGCGGGTGGGCCTATCCGGTACTCGATGCGTGGCCGTGACTTGCGTCGTCAATTCGCAGGTTGTGCAGGATATCCTGATACATTGGTGTCTGAAGAAAACGAGGATCCGAAATTAGGAGGCCGGTTTGGCGCAGCTCGACAGTGCAATGAGGGACCGCATCCGGGAGGCGCACGCCGCGGGTGCGCGACTGATTCGAGACAAGTCCGAGCCGGTTGACGTTGCCCTTGCCGTGGAGGAGCACCGTTGGCACTGGATGCCACACAAGGTGAAGTTGGTTCTGCTTGCGGAGTCCCACGTCTACACCACCCGCGATGACGTTGCTCTGAGCATCAACGCGAGTTCGCTGCCTCAGGCGGCTAGATCCGCCCCCGCTCAGTTTGTGCGTCTCGTGTATTGCCTGGCCTACGGTGAAAGAAGCCTCCTATCGGGGGCTCCGGTCGGACTCAAGAATCACGGCACTCCCCAGTTCTGGCGACTTCTCGGTTGCGTCGCCGGGACGGACGGAATTCGCCCCACAGTCAAAGCTTGGAGGCAAATCGGGCCGCGCCTCCGGTGGAAAGTCGGTACGCTACTCGCGCTCCAGGCGCGGGGTATCTGGCTCATGGACGCATCTGTTCACGCCCTGTACAAGCCGGGCGGTGAACGAGTTCCAACGCCCGAAGGAACGCCCGCAGGTCGTGTCCCTGGACGTGTGTAGAAGCGGGTGCGCGGTCCGCGCGGCCATCGGCGCTCAGCCGACGGCGGGCAGTGGCAAGGGTATCACCTCCTCTGTGGGCTCGTAGAGCTTGGCCA